>NZ_JAWRKF010000020.1:0-402065 GCF_040307045.1 Anaerotignum sp. | reverse complement strand
ACAACCAGTTCAGCTTTCGTATTATCTATTCAAAAGTAGTTTGATATTTGTGACGTTTTTATGCATTTCGTGGCTGTCTGCCAACGGATATTAACTTTACCATAATAGTTTCCTTTTGTCAACACAATTTTCCAGTCTTTTTATATCTTTACTTATCAATCCTATTCTCTATTATTTTTAGGGTTTTATTCTTTAGAATTCAAATCTTAATAATTGTTTTTCATTCATCACTTTCTCAACACAAAAAAGCATTACTTTCTGACTAAGCCATGATAACATAAATCAAAAACTTCTATAAACTTTTGTATCTCCTTCTCCGTTGTCAAATGGCTTAAACTAATTCTCCATGAAGATAATGCCCTCCTTCTGTCCTGGCAAACTGCAAATATTGCCCCTGAAAACTCCCCATCCATGGAACAGGCAGACCGTACCGATACGCAAATCCCTTTTTCATCTAAAATCCTTTGAAAAACAGTGCCCTTTACTCCTCCTATACTTAAATTCAAAATATGAGGTACCCCATGTTCAGGACTATTTATACACACATTGGGATAGGCCTTCAGCCTTTCTCGTAAAATATGATTATAAACCTTTACCACTTCATTCCTCGCTTTTTCCTCCTTTAAAGCTAAGCCTAATGCTACCTCAATTGCAGCTGCAAGGGCCAAAGTGGGTGTGCCGCTACGATAACGTGTTATACTAGCTCCCCCATGAATCAAAGGCTCAATCTCTAAATTTTTACGTTTGAGTAATATGCCGCATCCATTTAAACCATAAAATTTATGTGATGTAAAGCACATGGTGTCCACCCCCTCAAATGATATTTGTACCTTCCCAATCGCCTGGGTAGCATCCACATGGAGGTGACAACTTGGGTAATCCTTCAGAATTTTCTTGATTTTAGAAATTGGTTGTTTACTTCCTAGTTCACTATCTACCGCACAAATTGCTACTAAAATAGTGTCATTACGCATTAATGACTTTAAATGATTCAAGTCTATTGTACCATCTTCTTTCACACTCACCAAATCAACTTCAAAGCCTTCCTCCTTTAACACGGAAAGGCAACCACTTACCGAAGCGTGTTCCAAAGGAGTTGAGATTATATGACGTCCAATTTGTTTTGAGGCATGGGCAATTCCCTTAATGGCCAAATTATTCCCTTCGCTTGCTCCTGAGATATAGATAATTTCTGTGGGACTTACCTTTAATAAGCGAGCAATGCCCTCAGTGACTTTCGCCATTTCTTCCTTCGATGCCTTACCACACTGATGGGAAGCGTTTGGGTTACCAATAAAATTGCTCTCAACCTGACAAAATCGCTCTAACACTTCGATAGCTACAGGCGTATTTGCTGCGTAATCCAAATAAATCATACTCTTCCTCCAATATACTATGGTAACTTATTATACTTATGATTTAGTAACTGCAACCCATCATGAACAACATTCAGAATTGTCCCGCCACCAACCACCACATCTTTATCATATAAAACCAAAGCTTGCCCCTGGGTAACTGCACGTTGCGCAACATCAAACTCCACTCTGATTTTCCCATCTCCAAGAGGAATTACAGTGCAGCATTGTTCCGCCTGTCCATAACGAGTTTTACCCATAAGCCTCATAGGTCTTTCCAATTTTGGAATTGAAATCCAATTCATTTCTTCAGCGATTAATGCGTAAGAGTAAAGCATAGCCTCGGATCCCACGGTAACCGTGTTATTTTCCATGGATTTTGCGCAAACATATACCGGCTTCCCCATAGTCAACCCCAATCCCTTTCGTTGTCCTAGTGTATAGCGAACAGCCCCCTTATGTCGCCCAACAATATTACCCTTTTCATCCAAAAAGTCCCCTTCGGGATATGCCCTTCCCCTATGTTCTTCCATAAATCTGGTATAGTCCCCATGGGGAACAAAACAAATATCTTGACTATCATGTTTTGCAGCATTAACAAAGCGAAGTTTTTCAGCCAGTTTTCTTACCTCTGTTTTACGTAAATGACCCAATGGAAATAAGGTGTGAGCAAGCTGATTCTGGGTCATGGCATAAAGAGCATAGCTTTGGTCTTTGGTCTCGTCTACGGCTTTTTTTAATAAATAGCGACCCGATTCCTTATCAAATACAATCCTAGCGTAATGCCCCGTCACAACATAATCCAATTTTTTCTCCCTTGCAAATTTCAATAACTTATTAAACTTCATATAACGATTGCAATCAATACAAGGGTTTGGTGTACCTCCTTCTTCATAAACACGAATAAAATTTTCTATGATTTGCTTACGAAAGTCCATAGTAAAATCTAGCACATCATAGGGAATATCTAATTGAAATGCGACCTCGCTGGCATCATCAATATCACGCTGAGAACAGCAAGTATGAAATCCGCATTGTCCAATGTCCTCATTCCGGTATAAACGCATTGTCGTTCCTTGGCATTGAAATCCTTTTTCCTTCGTTAAATAAGCTGCTATTGAACTATCCACACCACCACTCATGGCAATCAAAGCGGTTTTTATTTTTTCCTTATTTTCCATTTTGTTACTCCCTTGCACTAGAATTGAGTAAGTTTCAACCCTTGCTGATTCTTACTTTTATTACAAAACACGGCCAATTGCCACAAAACATAAATTTCATAACAATTGACCATTGTTTTCCCTCCATTTTGCTCTACATTACCTTAGTTTCAATAAAGAAGGATTCAGCAATTACTCATCATAAGCAAATTTAAGCTAGGCTTACTATAAATTTGTACAGCTTATTCACCAAACATTGGTGTTGTGAGGTAGCGCTCCCCTGTGTCAGGCAGTAACACCACAATATTTTTGCCAGCATATTCAGGGCGTTTTGCTATCTGAATTGCCGCCCATACCGCTGCGCCTGATGAAATGCCAACCAAAACCCCCTCAGAGCGGGCAATTAATCTGCCTGTTTCAAAGGCATCCTCATTTTCAACAGTAATAATCTCATCAAATATATCTGTATCCAGCACTTCCGGCACAAAACCAGCTCCAATTCCCTGAATTTTATGGGCTCCTGCGGTACCTCCGCTTAGCACTGGGGATGCTGTTGGCTCCACAGCAACAATCTTTATTTCTGGATTTTTTGATTTCAAATAAGTTCCTACCCCTGTTACCGTACCTCCTGTTCCAACGCCTGCAACAAATACGTCAATAGCTCCATCGGTGTCTTCCCAAATTTCCGGGCCTGTGGTTGCAATATGTATTTTAGGGTTAGCTTGGTTTACAAACTGCCCTGGAATAAAACTATTGGGAATTTCCTTGGCCAATTCTTCCGCTTTTGCAATTGCACCCTTCATCCCTTTCGTTCCATCGGTTAAAATCAATTCTGCTCCATAGGCCTTCATCAATTGACGTCGTTCAATGCTCATAGTTTCTGGCATAACAATAATCATACGATATCCCTTTGCCGCTGCCATTGCTGCTAAGCCAATACCAGTATTTCCTGACGTAGGTTCAATGATTACGGTGTCGGGTTTCAGTACCCCCCTCTTTTCTGCATCTTCCAGCATACTTTTTGCTATTCTATCCTTCACAGACCCAGCTGGGTTAAAATATTCTAGCTTTGCTATAACTTTTGCCAAAAGCCCTTGTTCTTTTTCTAAGTTCATAAGTTCTACAAGTGGCGTTCTACCAACCAATTGATCTACTGATGTATAAATGTTACGCATAAGAAATCCCTCCATAATTATGTTTTCTGATCCTAATTATCCAAAGCTACTCAACGACTACAACATCGAAATTCGTAATATTCATCCATATACCTATCTCCTTAGTATGTTTATAGGTATAATACTCCTACATCTTCATACTGTCAATGTTTATTTATCATTCTAAACTTTTTTATTTACTTTCCTATTTACCCTAATATATAATAGGTTTTAATATGGAGGGATAACTTATGATGATTTCAACAAAAGGTAGATATGCATTACGGGTAATGATTGATCTAGCAGAACACGCAGGAGGCTATGTCCCTTTAAAAGAAATTGCCGAACGTCAGGATATTTCAGAAAAATATTTAGAGATAATTATAAAATCTTTAGTAAAAGAAAAGATTTTGATGGGTCAAAGGGGAAAAGGCGGCGGTTATCGTCTCAATAAAGCTCCAGACGCTTATACCATTGGCGGTATTTTACGCATAACTGAAGGTAGCCTTGCCCCGGTGGCCTGTCTGGATGAAAAGTCAGAACAGTGCCATAGAATGCATGACTGCCGCACCATTAAAATATGGCAAGGCCTAGATGCACTGATTGCCGAATATCTAGATGGTATTACAATTGCTGATTTAATGGAGTCCCATAAACCAGGGGATAATTATGTGATTTAATAATAGCTTATCAGTATTTAATGCAAAAATACTCCGAAATAAAATACCTATTAACAAAACCATATTTATTCCTTTCAATACAATAGGACTTCATACAAAGACTTTCAAAAGAAGGCACCGTTCACCAAAATGGTAACGGTGTCTTTTTATTATTTTCATGATAAGGAATGTCCCTTCATTTCTGCACTTCCCCTTTGACCTTCAAATGCTACTTTTAATTTTTCAGCCACAAAAAGACATTCTGCAACATTGTGTACACACAAAAAAAGTCTCATCATATCATAATAAAGATATGTTTTTTTGGAGGAGTCGTAATGTCAGAGAATTTCAACGATAAAATATTGCTCATTACAGGAGGGACTGGTTCCTTTGGTAATGTAGTCGCAAAAAAATTTTTATATTATAATGACATAAAAGAAATTAGAATCTTTTCCAGAGACGAAAAAAAACAAGATGATATGAGAAAACAATATAAGAATGATAAATTAAAATTCTATATTGGTGACGTAAGAGACTTGCAAAGTGTGGATGTTGCAATGCGTGGGGTAGACTATGTTTTTCATGCCTCTGCCCTTAAACAAGTACCTTCCTGCGAATTTTTCCCCCTTGAGGCTGTAAAAACAAATGTTTTAGGTACAGATAATGTTTTAACCAGTGCCATTAATCAACGTGTGAAAAAGGTCATCTGCCTATCTACAGACAAAGCCGCATACCCCATTAATGCTATGGGTATTTCTAAGGCAATGATGGAAAAAATCGTCACTGCCAAATCAAGAACTGTTGCCCTTGATAAAACAAGCCTTTGTTGTACAAGGTATGGTAATGTTATGGCTTCAAGGGGCTCTGTTGTCCCCCTTTTTGTTGAACAAATAAAGACAGGGCATCCTCTCACCGTAACTGATCCCAAAATGACTCGTTTTTTAATGTCATTAGAAGAAGCCGTAGACCTTGTCCTATTTGCTTTTCATTACGGGAGTCAAGGTGATATTTTTATTCAAAAAGCACCCGCTTGCACCATTTTAGATTTGGCACAAGCTTTAAAAGAACTTTTTGATGCGCCCAACCAAATTACCACCATAGGTGCCAGACATGGCGAAAAGTTATTCGAAACTTTGGTAACAAAAGAAGAAATGGCACGTTCAGTAGAGCTAGAAAAGTATTTTAAAATTGAAATGGATCATCGAAATCTAAATTATGAACAATACCTTACGTTAGGAAATAGGAAAACTTTAGAATGCGAAGAATATACCTCTAACAATACCGTTATTCTTAGTATTTCACAAATTAAAGAAAAGCTACTTCAGCTTGATTTTATTCAAAATGAACTCGCTAATTGGAGGGCTAGATCATGATAAAAAGAATTCTAGTTCTAGGCGCAACAGGAATGTTAGGCAACACAGTATATGGCTATCTTGAAAAAAATCCAAATTTTATTGTAACACCTACCACACGAAATCCCCTTTCCCATGCAACTAAAGGGATTTTTTTCGATCCTTTGATCCAAAGCGTAGAAACCCTTCCTAAAAATTTTGACTACATGATAAACTGTATTGGTATAATAACACCTTTTATAGATAAAAACCCCCTTGTATCCTTAAAGATTAATTCAGTGTTTCCTTTGGAACTAGCAAACTTTTGTGAGTCAAATAACATACGGCTCATTCATATTACAACGGATTGCGTTTATTCAGGTAACCAGGGAAAATATGTAGAGACTGCGCCCCAAGATGCTTT
This sequence comes from Anaerotignum sp., assembly GCF_040307045.1. Classification (GTDB taxonomy): domain Bacteria; phylum Bacillota; class Clostridia; order Lachnospirales; family Anaerotignaceae; genus Chakrabartyella. The sequence continues at coordinate 395,982 of NZ_JAWRKF010000020.1, read as the reverse complement.
AGATTTTTATGGCAAAAGTAAGTCTTTAGGCGAATGTTTTACTAATGCTATGGTTCTTAGAACGAGTATTGTTGGTCCAGAAATTCGTGGTTTTGTTAGCCTTTTCTCCTGGGCAAAATCTCAAGCTGGCAAAAGCATCGACGGCTACCAAACCCACCTTTGGAATGGCCTAACCACAAAATGGTATGCAAAAGTGTGCGAAAAAATTATACTTCAAGAATTTTATGACGTTGGCCTATTTCATATTTTTTCCGATGATGATGTAAGTAAATTTCAACTGTTGCAATATTTCAATGAAATTTTTAAGCTCAACCTTGATATCACAAAGGCTTATCCAAAAAAAGTTGACCGAACCTTACGAACAGAAAAATCTTTGTGTTCCAAACTAGAAATTCCCACTGTTAAAGAAATGATCATTGAAATGAGTAAGGAGTAGTTCGTATGTATGATTATATCGAAATTAACACAGATAATGTCTCTAAGCCCACTGAGGCCAATTCCATTTGTGACTCAAGGGAGGGGGCAGCTAAATCCTTTGCCAACAATAGCGGTAATGAACTATCTATTGCAGTCATTACTTACAATCGGTTAGATAAAACCAAAGTATGCGTTGAGCATTTAATTCGTAACACAGAGGTCCCTTACCACCTTTTTTTGATTGACAGCGGTTCAGGGCCTGAAGTCTTAGAGTATTACAAAGCTGTGAAACACCCGCAAAAAACAATTATTCGCATTACAAATAATATTAATGCAAATTATTCCTTTTGGGTGGCAAAGCAACACTTAAATAGCAGATATTGCGCAATTATTTCAAATGATGTGGTTGTAACCAAAAACGCAATTGCAAATCTACTAACTTGTATCAAATCCGCCAATAATATCGGGTGGGTATCCCCCGTTTGTTCTAACATATCAAACCGACAACAGGTTCTCTTACCCTTTCATTCTATAGAAGAAATGAATGATGTTGCTACCTCCTATAACATATCCAATCCTCTAAAATGGGAGGAACGACTGATGCTAATGCCCGCCATCTTCTTTTACAAAAAAGAATGTATCGATATTGTTGGAGGCTTTGACTATGGCTTTTTCCACGACTTTGCAGACGATGATATGGCAAGAAGGATGAACAGAGCAGGTTACAAAACCATCCTTTGTAAAGATACTTGGGTACACCACGACCATATCTATCATTCTACTCCTCAAGATACCGCCAAACTGAACTCCTCTTTAACGATGGGACGAAAAAATTTTGCTGAAAAATATTTTGGCTTAGATGCATGGGATGATTTCAGAAATTATGAAATGGAAGTGACCTCTCTTATAGAAAAACCCAACAAGACCACGTGGGTACCCTCAATTCTAGGTATCGATACACGATGCGGAACCCCAATACTGGATGTTCGTAACAAGCTTCGGGAATTTGGTATCACCCAAACTGCTTCCTACGCATTTACAACTAAAGCAAAGTATTTTTTAGACCTGCAGACCATATGCGAAAAAGTAACCTGTGATAGAATCGACTTTTTATATGATTATTATGAGAAAAATAGCTTTGATTATATGATTTTAGGGGAGCCCATCAATACCTATGATAAACCGTTTCATCTTCTAGAAAAGCTTTTTTCTCTGATAAAAGACAACGGAACTTTCCTTTTTAAACTAAGAAACACCTCTAACCAAAACAATCTTATGTATTCCCTAGGAAATATTGAAAAGTGCAGCTTAGAAGAATCCGCACTGTGTATTTCTTTCGAAAGCATACATGAATATATACAGGAAATGGGTGCAAAGTTGCATCAAATCCTAGTTATGCAAGAACCTCTTTATCCCGATGCTGCAAAAATCCTTGACGTAGTGAGCGAAAATGTTATCTCCCCAAGTTTTAAAGAGATTGCACTACCAAGACTTATAACCAAAGACTATTTGTTTTGTATCCGGAAATAAAGAACCCAATTCTAATAACCCTTTCCCTCAAAACAGCATATTATTTTTGGGGGTTATTTTTTCATTTTTTTCTAATTGTAATTAAGTCCCTATTCATATTCTAGGAAACGTTGGTTTCTCACAATCATTTTTCCTTTCTAAGCTTTATAGCATTGCATAACCAACCAAAAATATAGTTTGTAATTTTAAAGGAAATTCTTTTATAGAACGAATGGTTTCTTTAATTCTCAGTCACTCATTCTTGAAGCCTATGAAAAAACCCTTTTATATCTTTTTTCTTGAGATATAAAAGGGTGACTTTTTTCAATCTATGACCCACTCATGGTGTTAAAAAATTAATTTACTGCTCCGGCAAAAGAAATTCTTTATTCAATATTAGCACCGCATTGGCGTTGATAACATCCAATTCTTTCATGGAGCGGATAATATTTTTAATCGCCAGTTCTTTATAACCATTTACATAGTAAATGTTTGCTAAGTCCAACAAAACTTCATTGCTGTTGATTCGATTCAAAATTTGTAGGCTCTCTTCAAACAATTCGAATGCTTCGATTTGTAACATTTCAGATAATACACGGTAAATAGCTGTCTTCTCATCACATTCAAAGGTGACATCAATTTTATCCACAAAATATTGGAGTATACGTTGCTCACTGATATCTGATAAGGTATCGATAAAATGAGTTACCTTTTCTTTCTGACACCCCAAAATACCCTTCTGCTTGGCAACCAGATGACATATCACTGCATATTCTAAGGATCTTCTCTTGACATCAGGCAATAAATATTTATCACTTGAAGAATTTAATACTTTGATAAACTCATCCAAGGCTTTTTCATATTCTTTTTGATAGAATAAAATTCTGCCTTTTAGCCAGTGAATATCATCCAAAAACCCTTGTTTATCTTGGATTCTGGCATAATATGTTTCTGCCTGTTTATAAAGTCTTTCATTAAGCAAAATATCAACCATGACTAACACATTATTAATATAGTACTTATCGGCAAATAAATTTTCCAAGTTTATGGCAACCATGTTCTTATCTAAATATAGTTTGTTTAGAATTGCACCAATTTTATAAATCAGCTCATAGTGACTGCTCTTGATGCTAACTGCTTTTAAATAATAGGATAACGCATTTACAAAGTCATCCTGCAAAAAATATATATGCCCCAATTCGATATAAGCTCGAAATCCATCTGTATCACTTAGAAATGTTAAATTTGGAGGTGCTGCTCCAATTGCAATGCACTTTTCAAAGCTAGCAATTGCAAGAGAATATTGTTTATGCGCTTTATAGATGCGTCCTCTCAAGTATTCATAGTCTGTACATTTGGGATAAAGCATAATACCTTCTCCCAAAGTCAACAAACTTTCGTCATCTTTATTTAAGATATTTAAACATACTGCTCTTCGAAAAATCAAATGGGGGCAGTATGCCAGGGATGTATCTTTATTTTTATATGCCTTGTCAAAATAATATAAAGCTTTGGCATAATTTTCATCGCTCATATATTCGTTTCCCATATTAAAAAGCTGAAAAGAATCATCAGGGTTCTGATCCAAAAGCTTCTGTATCATTGGAACATTTCTTTCCCGCTTCTTCTTCCCTGCGTTGGACTTTAGATAGCCATAATGGCGCACCCTTACATCTGTGGTTTCCAAGTTAATAACAATTGCCTTGCGGTTAGGTACTAACTGCTCATGAATGACACCATCATAATGAAAATAATGGTTTTTAAAAATCCTTACTCCCACATGGGTATTATAATTCTCCTCTGAGTCCTCATCTATAAAATTATGAAATTTAAGTCCAATTCCATTTGCTTTTGTTTTTTTTAAAATGCCCCTTAGTTTTTGAATATCTTCCAAATATAATGCCTCATCCGCGTCCAACACAAGAATCCACTGACCAGTGGCCTGCGCCAGAGAGTAATTCCTTGCCTTGCCAAAATCATTTTCCCAAGGATATTGATAAACTTTAGGATTAAACTGTTTAGCCAATTCAATGGTATTATCGGTTGATCCAGTATCAACAATAATTATTTCATCCACCAAGGAAGAAACGCTTCTAAGGCATTGTTCAATATATTTTTCTTCGTTTTTCACAATCATACAAAGACTAATTTTCACCATCCCAATACCTCCCAACATAATACATGATATGAAAAGTCGCAGCGCATGTGCACTGCGACTCTAGATAGGCTTATGGCTTGTTGAATTATATTGTCTTATGCTTGGCCGTTGTAGTAAGCACTAAATGTTGCTGTATTCGTACCTAATTCATATTGCAATTGTACATATTGTGCAAAAATATCGATAGGGATTACTGCTTTCCCACCACCTATAACAGTTTTGCTTGTATAGTTTGGATCAGCAAAATATGTGGTGCCATCAGGACTCAACATTAATGAATATGTTACTGTGTTACTACCAGTGTTGTTGATAAACATTGACGCTGTAGTAAGTGTAGAAATGTTTGTTGCCGTAAATACATTACCAGTACCCGTAACATTTGGTAAATTTGCTGTTGCAGAGGTAAAAGTTTGTCCAGAAATCAGAACAGTTAATGTTGTGTTGGCTATGGTAATGGCATTATTTACCGTTACACTACCGTCTACTGTCAATGTTGCGTTGGCAATGGTAATGGCATTATTCACCGTTACACTACCTGTCATTAACATATTACCAGCAGAATCTAGCTGAAGCAGCTGTAAAGTAAGGGAACTCTGATTATAACCATAAATCGAGGACTTTAACTCGGAAGCCGTGGTATTGAAAATCAAGTTATTCATAAAGTTAAAACACTCCTTATTATATTAGTGGCTTGTACTAGAACTTAGGCTTGTACTACAACTTAGACTCATATAGGTACCTTTTGTTGCAAACCGGTTCAATACATAGTATGAAGACGAGCTGAAATTGGTTACTGCTTTACCTCGCCAGCTGAGATTGGAACCAAACATTGGCAATAATACCCTTTTGTGAGCTATTCAAAATTGCCCTAACATACTTTGAAAAATATTTTGGATTCAACACTATAATTTCATTAGGTACCACCTCAGTCCATTGCAAGCTAGTAGCAGACTTTTTTGCATCAGGGCTATTGGCCAAAGCAACATTTATGGGGTGCTCGCCTAAATTTTCCACCCAAATAGTAAGCATCTTGACAGTTGCCATTAGGAAATAAGGTGAAAACGCCTCTTTTTGTCTGCTGGAGATATAGAGTTTTTTATCAAAATATGGCTCACACAAAAATTTCGGCACAATAATATCCTTTTTATAACAAATTAAAAGCTGAGATGAGATCACCTGGTTATTACCATACGCAACAATCATCCCATTGTTTTCTTTTATACCTGATGCCAACAAGTGATAGTTTTCTGAGATGTCTAGCAAAACTTCCTTTCGCCACGGGGTTTTAAAATCATTACTTTTTTTCATTGTTAAATCTCTCTTAACCCAACTATTAAAATCATCATTTAAATAACATTGAATTTCTTCTCCATCAGTGTTACCACAAACCTCAAGTGATAAATAGGCTGATTCTACATTCTCGGAATCAAAAAAGTTCTCAATGTTAAAATACACTATACCAAAGGTATCAAATTTTTTTATCGAGATTGGAACAGCATTTTTCATGTTTTTTTCGCCTCCTATCCTTATATTTAAAAAATTTCTAATGCTCGGTTCCTAATTTATTCTATGCTTGGCTCACTATTGTGTGTTTCCCCACTGTAAATCCAAATAAGTAAAACGTTCTTATCATAATATCTAGTCAAACAAAAAAAATAATAGGCGCATTTTTGCTGTTTAAAAACCATAGCCTAGCACAACAAAGAAGTAACATTGATAAAGGGTTCACCCCTCTTGCACCACGATTTTAATCTATTTACTGCAAAAAAATTACCTCGCGGATGATTGAAATAATAAATGCAGCAATATACAACAAACCAATTCTCCGTGTAAGTAATATTCCTAGATCAAACTGCCAATAATTTTTCAGAAAAAAGCTACGTAACTCCTTTTAAAATAAGAAAAAAAGATTAAGCATTTGAAGGATAAAATCCAACCAATTCTCAACCTTTTCTCTATATTAGTAGGCTTTAATTTTTTTACATGAGCCACCAAGTTCCATCAGGCATATCATATAAGATGCCGGAAAAATGTCTTATTACCTCACCTGTAAAAACACTTCTTACATAAATCTCCTCGTTATAGTCTGGATCCTCTTTCCACTTTGAAAAATATAATTCAGCCCCATCCCTGTGAACCAAATTTTCCGAAGAATCCACCATAAACGAAAATCGTTCAGGCCAAATCAACTCGAATAACCCATCAGACCCGTGTCTATATAAGGTCAGAGGGGCCATGCTTAGCTGCAAATTATAACAGTCGGTTACAGTAGCTAATGGAAGTTTAGCGATACACAACATTATATGGCTATCCACATTTAAATGATAAATTAATATTTCTCTGCAAACAAAGTCAACCACCAAAAAAGCTATTCCATCTTGATTCCATACAGGACGTTGGATATAGATATTTTTCTTTCGATCAAAAGGTTTAATAACTTCGCCATGAGGGTAGCGAATTAGGTACATATTCGTTCCCTCAAAATGTAAGCCATTCTGTATCATCTCCTCTGCCTCATAAATATCTCCTGTCCATTCAGCAGAATAATACCAGTTATTTGTTCCAGTAACTTTATCCAATGGCATACTGGAAAGCTGTCCAATCTTTCTGATCTCCATGGTCCCAAACCTCAATTCTATTTTCTATGTTTTTAGATTATATTTGTTTAAATACTTATTCCTTCTTATTTATTACCCTTTATTGAACGCCTTTTTCATTTCCCACTTCTCAACTTATTGGTTGCCAATGATAATAGACCCTTTTATTTAAACTTGCTAGCCTTCAAAATGTTTAACTATTGTGGATAGAGGCATAAAATATTTCGTTTAGAAGTCCACCAGTATTAAATACCATTTGTTGTTTTTTCAAATAGAAATAAAGCAATGCAATCCATGTGTAACGTCCTATTAAAATCTCACATGCTAATAAAGCAGATTTGCTATTACGAACTCATCTACTTTGATCATAATCTAATTAGTAAATTTAATATTTACAGAATACCTCATAAATTATTTTGGTTCAATACTAACACATGAACTGTTTAGTCTTTACTGGGAAATATGCAGCTCTTTTAATACCAATGAAACTAGAATGGCATATAACTAAAAAAAGACGCTAGCCTTCTGCATCGCGTCAAACAAATCTATTTAAATACGTATATTTAAATTATGCTTCTAGAAGATCGTTTGAAAATAGCTTGAAATTTCAATTGATTTTCAGCCACTATAATTATGTTCATCATTTAACCTCCCCGTAAAGGGCACATCATCCGATGTATTACTTCCTTACATACCAGCTATAAAATGTAAAAGAAACTGCTAATATAGAGACGATGGTTCTACTTATATCTAAAGCAAAGCCATGCATTTTGCCAGTACTCCCTAAATAAACGATTGAAATTGCATATATACATGAAAGCACCCAAACTGAATTATAAAATTTATGATTCATAGTAATGCTCCCTCTTCGATAAATTTGAATGATACCACCTTTTAATTGTATTAAAATCGGCTTTAAAAACCCTTGATTAAATACACACAAACAAAGATAATGAAATGTTTGTACTAAGAAGCAGTTGTCAATTAAGTCAAATTTAAACAAAGATACATTTTACTTGTAAAACTAACTTTGCTGCCAAATTGGCTTTAAACTTCTAAAGGAATCATACGATTTACCATAACCCGATTATCCCAGACTAGTAACAAAAATAGTAAAAAACCCTGCTAATCTACATATAATGGTTCATTTTCCCGTGTTTTTAAGATTTTTCTATTTTTAAGAATACCCATTAAAAGGATAATGGCCAAAAAGCAAACAGACATTTCTATTACTGCTGTAACCACCTCTATACCTGAAACATAAGCCAACGCTGCTATTGAGGCTAACAAAACCAGTGTTCCCCGAACTTTTTTCTGATATTTTAAGTGCTCCTCTGGTAATAAAGGTTTGTTTGCATCTGCAACTGGAACTAACCTCCAAACGACACAAAATGAAATTATGAAATAAAGCAGCTCCCAAATACTTTTGTTATGCTGTAAAAATCCAATTCCCAGTAAAATAAACACGTTTGTTACTGTGGACATAATATAGCATCTCAGCTGGGTTTTTGCATGATATCCCCCGGCAAAAATTCGTAGTGGTAGAAAAAAAATCAGATATAAAACTATTTCAAGAAACATGTTCAGGATGATCCCAATAGACAAAGCTGTAACAATATTCAACAGCAATATTGCACCTTGGTAAATTCCAAAAATGTAAATATCCTTGTCGCTATCATCCAGCCCCTTTGCCAGCTGCATTTGTTTCCACACGCCATCTAGCAATCTTTCAGTCATTGTAATCACCCCGAACGCAAATTCTTAGTCTCTTTTCAGTTTCTCGCTACCATTAGGCATTTTAGGTTGGTAATACTCAAACATACAAGTAGAGTTCACTGATACCACAGTAATTACCATAGCCAAAGAAGTAATTGCTTTCCATAATTCTAATTTCCACTTACCCATTTTGTTTTTCATAGAACAAACCCCATTTCATTATTTTTTAAGTACAAGCTGATTTTAACACGATATTTGATAGAATTCATAAAACGCCAAAATAAGCAAAGCTTCTTCCAAAATTGGCAACAAAAAACACATCTTTGGATCAAAAGATGTGTTTTTTTAATCAGATATACATAACGATTTCTACGTCAAAAAAATTATTCTCAGTTGTAATATCTAGCTCTCCATTATATTTCTCTACAATCCGCTTCACGTTGTTTAACCCCAGTCCATGAGGCTCATCTGTTTCTTTTTTCGTAGTAAAAAATGAATTTCCTTTTCTCTTTAATTCACCACTAAAAGTATTTCTTGTTTGCAAGAAAATAGTTCCTCTATCGTAGAAAAATTTGATTGCAAAACTACCTTTTCCCTGGTGCTGCAAAGCCCGAATTGCATTATCCAGTAAATTGCCTAAAATTACAACTATATCAAAATCTTGTATACCGATATTATCAGGTATATTAATATTAATATCTACATCAATGCCCAAGTCATAAAGGATTCGAACCTTATAGTTTATTAATCCATCTAATATTTTGTTTCCCGTCATAACATAGTTTGAATCCAGAGACATCTTTTCTTCTAAAACACGTACATATTCTTTAAAGCTTTCATTCTTACCATTTGTCATCTCTTTTAAAGCAATCAAATGGTTTTTATAATCGTGCTGAAGTCTTTTAATGTTATCCTCAGCGGCACCAATCACTTGTATCTGCTGAAGGTATGCCCTATTCTGTTGGGCAAGGAATTGATTTTGCATTTCAACCTCATATTTTTCAACCAACTGCACATACAAGTAGAAAAATGCAATGTTAATTAAAAACAGGCATGAAATGACAGTTACATTTATCCACTGTTCATAGCCACCCAAAATTAAAGCTATATCCGCCACTGATGAAATACAAGGTATAATTGTTATACATAACCAGTGAATTTTAGGTAGTATAATCTCATCATTATCTCCCAAAAACCTACGCAACACCAGAACGATTAGGTATAAGAGGAAGTTGCTCAAAACGTATGTAATGATTTCAATCCTAGGAGATGGGCCGTAAAGTAATATTGCCGTTCTGGCAACGATACCCTCACAAATTACCCCTATCATAAAGATTGAACTGGCAGCAAATATCCTTCGCCAAATTGAGCTTTTGTAAGGCAAAGTCAGGATAACAAACAAAATTGCATTTGTAATGACTGTAAGTAAGGGATTTTTTGCAAACAAATATACACCACTATTGATTATAAAGTATGCAAATAAAACTCCTCTTTGCGCCGTTTTTGACCATCTTAAATTTCTCCTAGCAAAAAATACGTCCAAAAAAAGGTTGATTGCAAAAATTCGAAAAACATTAGAAACCAAGTAAATTATCTCACTGTATCCTAAGGAAAGCATAATATTAATCCTCTCTTCGCCACAAACTAAGTTGTTTTCTCACATCTTTACGATACATACGACTAATAGGCAACTCTACCGAGTTGCTTAGTAAAACCCTGTCAAATTTAAACTGAATCACATATTGCTGATTTATGATGTAGGATTTATGTATACGAATAAAATCTGTAGCTGGTATGGTTAGGTTACATAATTTATCGTAAAAGCAATCCTCCCCCTGCTTCATATGGATATAAATTTTTTTGCCCTCGCTGCTAAAATATAAAATATCTCTATAGGGTACCTTTTTTTCCGTTCTATCACTTTTGTAGCATAAATACTTTGTTTGTCTTCCTTGTAACTGTAATGTTTTTTCTAAAACTTTATGTACTTGACTTTTCGCAACCGGTTTCACCAAAAAATGAATGGGTCTTACTTGGAAAAGTTCTAAAGCATAAGATGTTTGTGCTGAGATAAAAGAAATCTGCGTATTATCGTCCATAAGTTCTTCTCTGATAAAGCGACCTACCATTATGCCATTTACGGCCTCCAGCTCAATATCTAAGAAAATAAGGTCATATTTTTCTTCCTCCTTCAAGCTAGTAATGAGTTCTTCTCCAGAATAAAACACGTCAATCTCGTATTGAATATTTTCTGTTGCAAAAAATTCTATTATATTTCTTTCAATTTCAATACAAACCACTTCATTATCATCACATATTGCAACTTTAAACATTTTTAATCCCACCCTAAATAGCTTTAGCTTGTATATATACATTACCATATTTCTCTAAAATTCGCCACAAAATATATCGAATCATAAAGTTTTTTGTAAATAACCCTACCTGACGCTGCTTTATAAAAATAAGAAAATTTCAGGAAATATGAAACATAAAACCACAAAGAATTATCAAAGTTAATATTCACGAATCGAAATTTCTGAACCCTGATGTGAAAATTACGCCTCTACTGACGAAAATGCAAAGCAGTTCGACCTTCTAAAATATCTTTTTAGTAAATCCCTGTTCTTTTACTCTAGGTTATCGTTAGCTCTCCCCTACTGAAGCTAAAACTTCATTATGATAATACCTCTAAACCAAAAAGCGGATGCCCTTAAAAGTTGATAATGAATTTATTATCGGATTAATAAATCTTATATATTTTACAAATTAAATAATCCCAACTATAATTTCACTATACTTAAAACATGAAGGAGTTGAAAAAAATGAAACATTCCCCTAAAATACTGTGGCAATTATTTCTTAGTACATTTATGTTAAGTGCTTCTACTTTTGGCGGTGGGTTTGTTATCGTTTCTTTAATGAAAAAAAAGTTTGTCGAAGATTTAAAGTGGCTAGAAGAAGATGAAATGTTAGATATTACTGCAATAGCACAGTCGTCCCCTGGGCCTATTCCAGTCAACGCTTCAGTCATATTAGGCTATCGTATTTATGGTGTAATTGGTTCTATTGTTGCTATTCTAGGAACTATCATTCCTCCAATGATTATAATCTCCATCATATCTGTTTTTTACGCCCAGTTTCGACAAAATGAGGTAATTGCAACAGCACTTCAAGTTATGCGTGTAGGTGTTGCCGCTGTAATCTTTGATGTAGTTGCAAATCTTTCAAAAAATGTATGCAGAACAAAAAGCGTTTTTTATATTACGCTTATGGTCATTGCTTTTGTTTTAGCGTTCTTATTGGAAGTTAGTGCAATGTATATAATACTTGGCTGTTTAATAGCCGGATTTATTCATCTATTTGTTCAGCTATACAAAGAAAAAGCAAAGGAAGGTGGGAATTCTAAATGTTAATTATAAAACTATTTTTTAGCTTCCTTCAGGTTGGACTGTTTAGTGTTGGTGGCGGCTATGCAGCAATCCCCCTTATTCAAAATCAGATTGTGGATACCTATCGTTTGATGACACTGGCAGAATTTACAGATTTAATCACCATAGCCGAAATGACACCCGGGCCTATTTCAATTAACTCTGCAACTTTTGTCGGCACACAGCTTGCTGGCATTCCTGGGGCACTTATTTGTACCTTGGGTTGCATCATTCCCTCTTTTTTCATTTGTCTAACCCTGGCTTATATATACTATAAATTCAGAAAATTAGGAGGTGTACAGATTATTCTTGGTGCCCTAAGACCTGCCGTTGTTGCCTTAATTGCAACAGCTGGGCTGTCAATCCTTTTTCTAGGGCTATTTGGATCTGAAAAAGGCTTCCAATTGGAAGATATCCGCTATATAGAACTTTTTTTATTCGTCATTGGCTTAATTACTTTGAGAAAATTTAAGGCAAATCCCATTGCTGTAATTTTTGGAACAGGAATCATTGGAACTAGCATGTATTATGTGCTGTAGGCTTGAAATCACCACAAAATGTAAAATATTATAGAATAAAAGGGGTTATCCATTCAAATGGACAACCCCTTTGTAACTTTTAATTTGTTTGGCAAACCTCTATAAATTGTTTTAATTCCAGAGATAAATATTTATCCTTATGATAAATTAGCTGTATATTTCTTTTTAGATTCACATTGTGAATTGGTATGCTTTTCAAAGTCCTATCCTGCAATTCTTTCTCAATCATCAGCTGTGAAACAATCGCCAGTCCACGGCCATTTAACACAGCGTTCTTGATTGTGTCTACATTGCTGCAAATCCATTTTCTTCTAATAGTGACATTGTTTTGTTTTAAAATGTTTTCAAATTGATTTCTGTCTACGCTTCCTTCCTCACGAGAAATAAACGGTTGATTTTGCAAATCAGCAATTTCTAGTCCCTCTCTCTTGTAAAAAGGATGATCTTTCCCACAAATAATTACCAATTCATCTTCAAACAATGGCACTTTCACAATGTCTGTACCCATAATAATTCCTTCAACAACAGCCACATCGATGGCACAATTCCGTAGCATATCCTCTATAAAAGAGGTGTTATTGACAACTACTTCCACCTCAATACCCGGGATCATCTCCTCAAGCTTTTTGACATAATCATTCAAAATGCAAGCACCAACAGTAACACTGGCACCAATTCGTATTTTGCTTTTCTCACCAGAATTTTTCATTATTTCCTCTAATTTTTGAAAGGCATCAACTACGTGTTGTGCGTGGGGCAGCAAGTTTTTCCCTTTTTCTGTAAGGTACAATCTTTGAGATATCCTTTCAAAAAGCTTAACACCGTAATAGGATTCTAGCTCAGTAATTGCCTGGCTAATAGATGGTTGGGACACAAAAAGCTGCTTTGCTGCTTGATGCATCGTTCTATATTCCACAACAGCAATAAATATTTTAAGATGTCGAATGGTCATAACTCATCCCTACTTTCTCCAACCTACTATTTTTATTTTTGCTCCTTGAAGTAACAACACAGTGAATGAAATCTCTATTTCTATAAAAACGTCTTGAAGCGTTATAATTAAAGAAGTTGATAAGCCGGAGCAAATCATTGCAAAACATGCTGATCATTCCCCTTTTGAATCAGTTATTGTTTTTAGATTGCAAAATTATGCAACCGATTTCAAATTCTCATTATAAACCGGTTCGATTTCCGGGTTAACATAAACCTTATTCTCTTTTACTTTTTTTAGTATGTCATATTTCAAAGCTTTAAACTCCGGATAGCTATCAAAAAAGTTCAACTTTTTCTGCGTTTCAGCTGTAGGGGCTCTGTCTAAGAAAACGTATGCCGAAAAACTTTCAGCCATATCTTCTGCACATTCCGTTGCAGAATAACCTGTAACAAATTGAGATTGATGGCGGTAATAAAAATATGGATTATCTGGATTTGTGGACCAATCATTTATAATATCCTCCCAAAACGTCTTGTAATAAGCCTGAAGGTAAGAGTCCTCTTTTGCTACACATTGCCCGTCAGTAAACCTTTCTGAGGGGTAAGCAATTCTATCCTCCTTAAAATATTCCACTTGTTTTTCATTCAAGGTAATATAATGTGCCATTTCATGCACCACTGTATATGGAAATAGTCCATCCTCCGTAATGTCTGCCGGATCTACCGTCATACACCATAGTTTTCCTTCTGAATCTACGGGCATCACATAAGCATACGTCCCTAATTCGCCATCCCCGCCAACTTTAAAATATTTAAAATTGGCAAACAGCTTTATTGGTAAAATATCTGTTGTTTGCTTCCAAACCAACTTTAATGCTTCTTGCTCCTCTGGATTTAAAACCTTTAAACCATTTTCTGCTCCATTTTGATACTTCACTTCAAGCTCAGGTGTAATTGTAAACATACCAAAATTTTGTTGATTCTTATCATCCAATAAGTTTAGAGATATTGCGTCTACGTCCAACCCTTTATATTTGCAAATTATTTTATTTATCCCTTGTTGGGTTTCATCGTAGGAATCCTGCTCGTCACTTTCTGCTGTCAAAAAATAAGCATCTCTTATTTCCTTAAGCTCATTCCAATCCTTTTCTGTAAGTATCTTTCTGAGGTTTTCCATGGTATTTTCTCCGTAGTCTAAGTCAAAATCCTTACTTTCCTCCTCAAATTTATTCTCTCCGAATTGCCGTATCGTTTCTTTATCAAGTAAAGCTGTAATTTCCAGCCATAATTCATACTCCTCATCCATCATTTCGTAATTCTCTTTTTCCTCTCTTTCCGTCCTCAATGCTTCCCCTTTATGTACAAGTTGGCTTAGTTTGTATACCACCTTTTGTGAAACATCTTCATGAAGATCACCCAACAAAGCAAGCACCTTTGCCTGTTCCCGGTGGGTTAAACTTAAATTTGCAATATTTTCCCCTGCGCATCCGGTAAAAACCACACTACCTGCCATAAAAACCATCAATGCAGTGACAAGGATTTTCTTCCTCCATAGACAACATTCCAAAAATCTTTTATTTTTTGATAATAATTTTCCCGAACCTCTCATCGTTTTCTTTCCCTCTCCATTTCTAATTTTAAAATTAACATAAATGGCAGCTAAACTATGGCAATATTTTTTTATTGAATTAATCCTTTCAGAAGAAATTTAAAATCAGAATTTCTAAATTACCACGAGCACACCGGAAAACCGTTGAAAAAAATGATTTGCCCTAGATATGCATACAAAAATTTCTGTTCTCTAACCTTTATTATCACACTTATATTTCATTCCTATTATAATAGCAAAAATGTCAGCTGTCAGCTGTGTATTTTTTATCATTTTAGCTGTGAAAGGAACTGTGAAAAGTAAAAACAAATACACAAGGTTGTCTAACTTCCCAAACAAATTTTTAATAACACAATTCTTATGAATTGCTATAAAAACTGATTCTTATCCTGCTCCCCCTCCGTGGCATAAAGGTTGTCCACCATCAAACACTACTTATTCGTAACTCTATAAAATCACGGAGCATAATCCCTAAAGAGTCTACAACATTCCAATTTTACTTCTTTTAAAAATCATTCCAAGGAAAAGAAACACCCCTTAAACTTTGAAAACAGAGTATTCACAGACAAGCAGGATATAACATGATATAGTAACTTATAGGTAAAGGAGGTGCTTATAATGCACGCATGGGAACAAATACAGCAAACCATAGAATTTATTGAACTTCACCTCGACGAAGACCTAAACATCGAAAACCTAGCAAAGATGGCATCACTCTCACCTTTTTATTATCAACGACTCTTTAGCCGATTGGTTAAAAAACCTGTTGCGGAATATGTAAAACTTCGACGTATGGCAAAAGCGACAGAAAGTTTGTTACAAAAGAACAAAAGGATTTTGGATATTGCTTTAGAGCTTGGTTTCACTTCCCACGAACACTTTTCTAGAAACTTTAAAGAAACCTTTGGAATGACGCCCGCTCAATACCGTAAAAATGCCCAAACACTAAACCGCATGACAAAACCTCAGCTTCTACTCCATTACACTTTGATTGATGAAGGGGTACCCCTTATTACAGATGGCATTGTTCTTGAAATCAACAGGCAGAAGCTAGTAAAACCAAAGCACTTTATAGGTCTGGTGAAAAAGATGCCAGTGCAGTTTGTAGAAGGCCTGGGAACAAAATCAGGTATAGACCCCTTAGATACCCTCTGGAGAGACTTCCATCACAAAAAGACTTCAGAACTATATTTAAATGATAGTTCTCAGGAAATTGGAGTTTCCTATCCCTGTTCAGACACCAGATATTTTTATTATTTTGCAGGCAGTGAATCCCATTTAGCAAATGTGCCCCAGGGGTACGAAACATGGCAAATGCCAGCAGGGAATTATATCGTCTGTACCTTTGAAGCTGAGGATTTTGAGGTTCTTGTAATGGATGCTCTTTATAAAACACAACAATATATTTTTAAAACTTGGCTTCCCAAGCATAAGCTAAAAACGGCTGCATTTTGTGCAGAGCGTTATAAAAGCCATACCCCCACGACTACAAGCATGGAGATATGGCTACAAATTCAGGATTAATATTCTTTTGCCGGTCACTCCTCGTAGCTACCGGCGTTATTCTTTTATACTTATAGCCTTCCATTCTTCTCTTTTGATCAAGGAAATGAGTTGCTTCCCAATCGTAACTGATGAATTACATTTATTTAGCCCATCTTTCAATGTCTTTCTGAAGAAATCCAAATTACCAATTTTCCATCAGTTACACAGTGAGTGCTCCTATTTATTGTAAATTTTGATGTTCCAAATTGTACTCTAAAAGGGGTAAAACAACTCTATCTTCTATTTTTTTATTTACCATAATTCTTGTAAGCAACCATTACGCACTCCTGTTTAGGTTTTCACCTATAAATCCGAATTGTTTAATTCAATGGCTTTTTACAAGGCACCAACCTTTTATCTATGCTCATTTTTTAGGTTATTTTATGCTTAAACATTTGCTTCCTTCGTGACAAAATCCTCAATAATTTGAGCTAAATTCTCAGCCGTAATGTTTTTTTCATTCTTCTCCCATTTCAAAAACATATTTAATAAGGCCCCACCGTAGCAATACAGCTCATAAATAGACCCAGGATACTCCTTAAAAATTTTTTCCTCCATAAAATCATTCATGGCATTGATAATAAGTGAGTGAAGTCCTGAGCTTTCAAGAGTCTTAAAAAAATCTGCGTATCTGTCAAAAAATTTTAGTGAAAACAAAATATGCCTATAACTCATCATTGATCCTATTTCTGGATGTTGATTAACTTCAAGGATATATTCTGCAACTAACTCACCCAAATAGTCATTGATTATGTCTTCCTTTTTTACATAATAATTGTAGTAAGTTACCCTAGAGAGTCCCGCTTTTTTTGAAATATCGGACACCGATATTTTTTTAAAATCTTTTTGTTTCATTAATGCAATAAGCGCATCCCCTATACACATCCTTGTGAAGCGATTTCGCTCATTTTTGTTTTCATTTAATTCCCTCATACCCAAAACCTTTCATCATTCAGACATGTGTTTACAATTTTATTTTATTTGTAAATTGTAACATGATACTTTATATATTACAATATAATGTAGTTTTAAATACCATATGTAAAGAAGGGATGTTGCTTTTCATGAGATACGCAATAATAGCTGATTCAGGTTGTGACTTGACTGAACTAAACGGAATACAAAATGTCCTCTTTCAAAGAGTACCTCTTACTCTTCGTGTTGGAGAAAGAGAATATGTTGATGATACATCATTAGATATCAAATTATATATGGATGATGTGAAAAATTGCACCTCCCATACACGTAGTGCCGCACCTAGTCCAGCGGCTTGGATTGATGCTTTCCAACAAGCAGATGAAATAATTGCCATCACCATAACCAGCACTTTATCAGGAAGCAACAATAGTGCGCAGGTTGCAAAAGAAACAATTTTGTCAAAAGACCCTACCAAAAAAATACATATCATTGATAGTCTGTCTGCTGGACCGGAAATTACTCTTTTGGTTTATAAATTGGCTGAATTAATGGAGAAAGAACTATCTTTCAGTGAAATTGTAGACCAAATAACCCAATACCAAGAAAAAACCCACCTTTTGTTTATACTGGAATCTTTAGAAAACCTCATTCGAAACGGGCGTGTTAACAAACATATTGGAAAACTTGTAGGTATGCTTGGAATACGAATTTTAGGTCGTGCCAGCGTTGAAGGCGAGTTAGAAGTTTTGCATAAATGCAGAGGCCGAAAAAAGGCCTATGAGGCGTTGCTTAACACAATGATTGAAACGGGTTACAATGGAGGAAAAGTTATAATTAGCCATTGTTTTAACGAAGCAGGTGCAAACCACTTAAAAAAAGAATTAGAAGAAAAATTCCCAGCTTGTGCAATTCAAATCATGCCTACCGGAGGACTATGCAGCTATTATGCTGAAATGGACGGAATCATGCTTGCTTTTGAAGCAAATGTATCATTAAATTAGTATACGTGGTATAATGGTATAAAATCGTAATTACGAAGGGAAGGGAAACAAATGGAAAGATATATTCTAAGCTGCTGCTCTACCGCAGATTTAACCAAAGAACATTTCGAAAACAGAAACATCTCATACATCTGTTTTCACTATGAGTTAGACGGAAAAGAATATATTGATGATCTAGGTGACACATTAACTTTTGATGATTTTTATACCAAACTCAAGCAAGGTGCAACTACTAAGACTTCTCAGGTGAATTCTGAAGAGTTTGAAGCTTATTTCGAACCTTTTTTAAAAGAAGGTTTGGATATAATACATGTATGTCTATCGTCAGGCATTTCCGGCGTTGTCAATTCAGCAAATATCGCAAGGGTAAACTTACTGGAAAAATTCCCGGATCGTAAACTGTATATTGTCGACTCGTTGGGTGCTTCCTCTGGTTACGGATTGTTAATGGATTGCCTTGCTGATTTGCGGGATGAAGGGAAAACCATAGATGATTTAAAGCGTTGGGTCGATGAGAATAGGCTCAATTTGCATCACTGGTTCTTTTCATCTGACCTTTCTTTCTATATTAAAGGTGGCAGAATCTCTAAAACAGAAGGTATGATTGGGAATATCTTAAATATTTGCCCTCTACTAAATATGAATTCCGAGGGAAAACTGATCCCCAGGTGCAAAATTCATGCAAAAAAGAAAGCTATAAAAGCAATTGTAAATAAAATGGTGGAACATGCATCAGGTGGACTCGATTATACTGGAAAATGCTATATTTCTCATTCTGATTGCTTTATAGACGCCAAACAGGTTGCTGATCTGGTGGAAAGCACATTTCAAAATATAAACGGTCCCGTGGAAATATTTAATATAGGGACTACCATTGGTAGCCATACCGGCCCAGGCACGGTTGCTCTGTTCTTTTGGGGAAATGAGCGTAAAAATTAATAGCCCTGTTCCTTCCTTACGAATGATCTGTTGTCAATAAGTTCCTTTCTACCCCATTTTTTATCTATACTTCCCTAAGGCCATAAACTCATTTCAATGCTTTAGGGTTTTTTTATTTCTCAAATAAAAAAACCCTGGTAAAATTCGCCCCAAGTATCATCTTGTTTTTATTCTATTTATACTATCTTCTAATAAAAATAGCGGCTGAGGCCGACCAATATAATCTCAATGATCAAAACCGCAACCGCCATTTAAGTGGTAAAAACGGACTATATTTAATGTATATTACTTGCTAAAAATTTCTTCAGCCGAAGGTACTTTTACATCAAGAGGCATTGCAATTTTAGAAACATTGATTAAGTGGATATAATCCACGTTGCCAGCCAAAATGTTATTCCCCCATGTTCCACACCCCTCTGATACCGCTGGTGAAAGACCATTTGTAGCAGGACCCCATGCGTCCGGCGTCGGTTGGTTCACCAACAAGCGAGCCACTGGCAATCTCTCACCTGCATATCGAATATGCTCTTGGTTATTACTGAGAAGGCCGGCAGTATGTCCAATTCCTCCAGATTCTTTCATATTTCTTACTGCTATGTCAACAGCTTCTTCAAAGGTATCATAACCCTTAAGAATTACAATAGGCCCCATGATTTCCTTGTTCAAAACGTCTTCCTTGCCCACACCCTCCGTCTTCAGTGCAATGACTTCCGTGGCGTCAGGAATTGCAAATCCTGCTTCTCTCGCAATGACAGCTGCATCCTTACCAACCAAATCAGCATTTACTTTACCGTCATGGAATAAAACTTCACGGAATTTATCTACATCCTCTTTTTCATCATAAACAAGAATCCCTACATTCTTCAATGCATCACATAGTTCTTTTTCGGATTCCTGAGGGTAGAGCAATAGATTATCACCATCACAAAGAATACCATTATCACTACCTACAGCAACCAAAGAAATTTTAGCCGCTTCATCAAGATCAAAGCCTCTGTCCAAAATAACAGGAGGGTTACCAGGCCCTACGCCATAAGCAGGAGTTCCACTTGAATATGCAGCTTTTGTTAACCCTGGACCACCCGTGGCCAGAACCAAGTCGCATCTCTCCATCAACTCTCTGGATTTTTCAATTGTTGCCCCCTCAACCACTTGAATCAAATCTTTAGGTGCCCCATTCGCCGCCAAAGCCTGACGAATCAACTCAATTGTGTCAGTTGTTGTTTTTTCTGCACGGGGTGCTGGGGAAACGATAAGGGCATTTTTGCCTTTTAATGCATGCATGAAATTCCCTAGTGGTGTTACAGTAGGATTTGTTGCAGGAGTAATAGCTCCAATTACACCAATGGGATGTGCAACCTCAATGATACCCTCTCCTGGAATCTCATTGATAATACCAACAGACTTCTTATCTTTTAGGTAATCGTAAAAAACAGCTGCTGTATCTGTATTTTTTGCAATCTTATGCTCATATTTTCCAAGACCCGTTTCTTCAACAGCCAATTTTGCCAATGGCTTTGCATGATCATAAATGGTCTTTGCACTTACATAAACCAAATGGTCAATTTGTTCCTGAGTGTAATCGTGAATTAATTCTAAAGCTTTACGGGCATTTTCAATCTTTTCTTGAATTGTCATATTCATTCTCCTTCTTAATATGAATAGCACCTAGGTGCATTTAAACACATATATGAACCAAATCCATTTAAACAATTAGATACTGAACGTATTTGTATCAACATTCTTACTTTCATTCCGTGGCTCCAGCTTTTTGCTCATTGCCATGAGGAAAATGCCAAAAATTAAAACGACGGCTCCACCCCACTTAAGCAAGTCAATCATACCCCAGAAATTACTAAATATGCCACCGGCACCTTCCTCTAAATAATAAGCTGGGCCCCAGTCACCTTCATACCAAACCAGAACATACTGACCTAAAAAAGCAAGGGCTCCGATAAGAAAAGAAAACAAACCAACTCGAAAGGTGTCACCAACAGCTAATTTTGTTTTCGGGTTTAGGGGGTGGCCAATAGGATCCTTTACAGCAAGTCCGCCCTGCATTGTCTTAATGATGATATAGGCAATAACACCAGAACCAATGGCAATAATACCTACCAAAAGATAATCTGTGCCATTTAACACTAACGTTGCAATAGCGATAATGATAGGTGATATTACAGATAAAGTTAACCCAATCTTTCCTCCAGGGATAACAAATAGACCTTGCTTTCGTCTTTCTTCAATAGGATACACTTTTCGCAGTTTCACCAAAGCAAGCACAATGGTTATATACATTGCCATCATAAATACAACATCACACATAACCAAAGTTTCAAAGTCAAAATTCATTAGGAGCAAAATAGCCACTGATAAAACAATAATGGAAACATGAGGTACACCCTTCTTTTTGCTGACTTTGCACATAAACTTAGGGAACAAGTTATCATCCGCCATAACAAAGAAGCCTCTAGAACCAGATGCAATATACATATTATACATTGCCAACTGAGAAAGCATGGCGATTAGCAAAAATACATATCCCCAAATTGGCCCAAGATAGGTAGTCAATACATCACTATAGCCAAATGAGTTACCGTCAAGTCCTCCATCTACTGCCCAATTCGCCCAATTTCCTTCGCCCAAAGAAGCCAATCCCCCTAATAGCGGAAGAATATATGTAAGGGCAACTATGGGAAGGGCAATTATAAGTGCCTTGGGAATAACCTGAGGACTCTTCAGCTCCCCAGCCACTGTTCCTATACATTCATAGCCGCAATACATCCAAACAGCAATGCTAAGACCTCCTGTAATACCTTCAAAGAGGCTTACATCATTTGGAATAATAGGCTCCATTGGGTTTGTATTCCAATTGATAATACCAACAACTGCAACCAAAGCAAAAACCAATAATATTGTTACCGTAAGGATGCTATTCACTTTAGAAACCTCGGCAATCCCCATCAGGTTGATAATCAGGAAAATTACCACAACCCCAATTTTAAAAGCAAGCTCTGCCGTTGCGGACATTGGTATGAACTGCTTTGCATAACCAGCTGCAAGTACAACATAAATACTGTTTGAGACATAAAAACCTACTGTATTCCACCAGCCTACTTGAAAACCCCAAAACTCACCAAATGCTTTCTGTGCCCAAACATAGACGCCGCCCTCCTCAGGAAGAATTGCACCCAACTCAGAGCAAGTATTGCTTATGGGCATAGCCCATATAAATGGTAAAATGATTAATAAAATGAGTGATAACCCAGGCCCGGTAGAAGAAATCATCTCCTCCGCACCAAATCCACCTGCAGCAACCAATGAGAATATCATAAAAACAACCCCCATTGTTTTAACATCGTACTTCTTTAACCCTGCTATACCTTCAACATTCATTTCTTTATCGGACATATTTTTATCCTTTCCGGAAATATAAGTCTATAAGCATATTCCCTAATTTAGTTGGCAAATATTAGTAATAATGTACCAATTTCAATATGGCAGCAACTGCTATATAATAATAATATATAATATTTACTTGTTAGGAGGTCTGTCTTGTATGTATTTTAATGAATTTATAGGGTTTAAGTACCAAACTAAGGTACGAGCATCCCTTAGTAATACAAAGTATCACCCATACCATATGCACAAAAATGCAATCGAAATCATTGTTGTCTTAGATGGTGAAGTCGATATTTTTGATAGCACACTACATCGACCTTTATCCGCAGGAGATATTTATATCTTTAATGCAAAAGAGGGACATAAGCTTTCCTCTAACATACATAATATTATTCTCACAGTTCACATCGACATTGACTTCTTTTCCGAAGCATTTCCGGATCTAGTGGATGCATATTTTTTATGCGACTCCTATGCTAGCAAAGAAAAGGACTCCTCCGACCTGTACCAGCTACGCTTTTTATTATCAAAGCTGTTTTTTGAATACTCTTCTGATAGTGTAAATGACTTTAACCTAAACGCTTCTACGAAGGAAATCATTTCATTGCTGATTAAAAAATATAGCAACTATTACTACGCAACGAATTATACAGGAAGATATGAAATGCACAGAAAAATTGAAATGGCTCCCTATACCAACGAAAATAACCGAACCTATCGAATCATTAACTATATTTACGATCATTGTAAGGAAGAAATAAGTCTTTCAGATATAGCCCAAATGGAATTTTTAAGTACAGCCTACCTATCCCGTTATATCAAAAATAATGCTGGTTTAAGTTTCACCGAACTGCTATCTTTGGCTCGCTGCGATGAAGCTGAGCTTCTTCTGATCAATACCCAAAAAAGCATTGATGAAATTGCCATGGAACTGGGTTTTGCAAACAGGTATCACCTGTGCAAAAATTTCAAAAAATGGTTTGGTAAAACACCTTCAAATTATAGGAAAAACGTACTTGCAGATCTAAGTGGATCCACAAAAATCATAAACCTGGACTTTGATTATGGTGAAGCAATCAAAACTCTTAACGCATATTTAGATGGCTATTTAAAGAGCATTTCGTAACTATATTTCACATGGCAGTGATTTCATTAAATTAACTGCCATGTGAAAAGACATCCCATTTTTAATCTAAATACCACATATTATTATAACAGCTTCCTATCTTTACTTTACTTCTTTCACTTCTGTTTCCAGTGTAATGTCAAAATTTTTTGCTAGGTTCAAGTAGTAGTCGACCTGTGGGTACTCCAACATATCTGAAGAAATGAGGCCCTTTTGTGTAAACTGGTCTCTAACGAGCATTGTAGTATAGAATGAACCACACTGTCCTGTTAAGTACATTTCAGCAGAAAGACCGGATCTCTCAAAGGACTCAACCATGCCGGGGGCATAAACATAAGTTTCAACCATAACATCTTTTCCATCTTTTTTTCCAAACGCTTCAACAACCATAGCACCTGTATCAGAAACCAAACCTTCCGTAAGGATTTCTTCTAATTCTGCCTTATACTTTGGTGCTGGAGGAATATGGGCCAAAATGGTTTCAAATGGAACAACCTTTCGTCCATTAATTTCTTCTTCCTCACGAGAGAGTAAGCCTGCCCTGTAGAGAGGCTTTGCAAACTTAATGCCCTCCCCGCCATATTTAAATGCAGCATTTTTTGCACCTTTAAAATACTTATCGGCATTATGTCCGATATATAAAGGTTCATCATGAGCGTGTTCCACTAATTCGCAAACGCCCTCAACACCCTTAAACGTTCTATAATATGGTCTGCTGTGGGGCTCGGTTGGAATAACCTTGCCGTTTTCATATGTATAGGCTGTATCTGTCATATCGCCTAAGGCAGTAACAGGAGACCACCAGAAAGGCAAAAACCTTTTAGCTACAACACCTTCGTACACCAAACAGTTTACTGTTTCACAGGAATCTAGGTACCTCATTGCATCTCTGGCCACCACACAAATCATCCCCGGAGCAGAACCAGTTCCTATAATTGCTGTTTTTCCGATTTCTTGAAATCGTGGACCAATTTCATCATATAAATAGTCAACACATTTTACCCAATCATCGGGAAATAAAACATCCGTTGCTGCAAAGTCTTGGTAATCTGTTTTGGCCTCAATGGCAGCTTCCATTACAGTCAAACCATATTTAATTGGTAAAGCATTCACCAATAAATCAACATCTTTAGCTACGGCAACAATGCTATCTTTGTTTGTTGCATCTATCTGCACACCTCTACCTTTTTTCAAAAGCTTTACTAATTCATCGACTGCCTTTTTGTCATAATCAGCACAGATGATTTCAGAAACCTCATTTTCTTCGTCCATACGTTTTGCAACAGTTGAGCCCTGGGCGCCAACACCTAAAATTAAAATTTTCTTCATAGTTTCCTCCCTCTCTTGTCTCATTCCAGTAATACAGCTTTTAATGGTTTACATTTAATACCCAATACTTAAGTTTTTAGATATTACAACTTAGTCATCTGTTCGGTACGACAACTAAGCTATGGTTTAATTGTATCAGAGTAAAAAAATTTTAGGTATACTATCTTTTTCTTTTATGACTATAATTTTTATCTAAAATACCTATTTTATTGCATCTAATAGCTATTTTTTGGTACATTTTTGATATAATTTTAACACTTATGGTTATGCGCCCTTGTTTTCATTGTTTTTTTGTTGCTATTCATTTTCCTGTTTAAACAGTTTTTGTATATTTTTATTAGACCTTAGTTTCAAACACTCTGATTTACATAAAATATATTTTGAATTTTCTTCTTGTGCATCAAAAAATCAGTTTACAAATTTAACACGTATTCCTCATGAAAATAAATAAAGCGGATTGCCCATTTCAACTTTACCAAATGTGTTTAACTTCTAATTTAGAGTCATAACATATCATCTTCAAAAATTATTCCTCTTAAATATTAGTTGATAAATCTTTTCACATTCCAAAAAATGGATATTCTTATTTCTATATTCGAAATGCTTGAAAATTTTTCAGTAAGAGATTATAAAATTCCACAAAAAAATCCCCAACCATTATAAATACGGCCGAAGATAGACGGATTTTTGTATACAAAATTCCATACCAAGGGGCATACTTCCCTTTAAACTTACCTGAACTTTAGGAAACATTTATTTATTGAGTTCATTTTCCCTTTTTCTGGTATTGAATCATTCTCCTTAAAAATCCTGAAATCTTTTTTAAACCTAGATTTTCATATAGTTTTATCCCTTTCACGTTTGTTTCCTTCGAGGATAAATAACTTTTTTTCAGGAATACCTTGTATACAGCTTGGCTATCAAAAGTTATAGTGGCATTTAACCAAATAGATTAAAAATTGTTATAAGCCTAAGTGAATCACTAACATCCCTTTTCTATTAAAAAAAACCACTCCTTTACTAGTAGAAATGGTTTTTGTTTGCATTATCACTATTTATATTCTTTTCTAAAATCAGAAGTTGCAAGTGCTGTAAAAAATCATGAGCTAATCAAAACGCCACTTTCATAAAAAGTGCTACAAGGCAAAGTATCATTGCAAACGGTACATAAATATAACGTCCAATAAAGTACCACATTTCCCCTTGTTTCTTTATACCGCCTTTATTGATTTCAAATAACAAGTCATCCTTTTTCATTACCCAAAACCATGAAATAGCACCCAAAGTTGCCCCGATAGGAATAATATAAATGGATACTAAGTCCATCCAAGGACCCCATTGGAAAATTGCCTCCATATTAATACCAAAGCCCAAACAAATCAAACACAAAATACAGAGAACTGCTTTTCTGCTGAGCTTAGGAAATTTATGTAACAAAGACTCACCCACTGCTTCAAACATATTTTGCAACGAACTGATGCCTGCAAAAATCATGGCTACATACAATATGATGGCAAAAGTGTTGCCCATAGGAATATCTTGCAGAATGGTTGGTAGTGTTACAAATAGTAAACTTGGACCTGCACTAACGTTCAATTGGTAAGAAAAACACGCCGGAATAATGACCAAGGCAGCTATAAAAGCTGCAATCGTGTCAAAAATGGCAGTTTTACGTGATACTGAAATAACATCTTCATCTTCTCCCAGGTAAGCACCGTAAACTATCATACCACTACCCGTAATTGACAAAGAAAAGAACGCCTGCCCCATTGCCCAAACCCAAACCATAGGATCTCTAAGTGCCTCCCAACGAGGGATAAGCATAAACAAATATCCCTCAAATGCATTTGGAAGCATGGCAACTCGGATTGCTAAAATAATAAAAATGATAAAAAATAACGGCATCATGATTTTATTTGTTTTTTCAATGCTTTTTGCGCCCAAAAACAGTGTCAGTAGTGTGCCGATTACGACAACAACATGGAATGGAATGACAGAATGCTGCTTTAATGAAAAAGCCTCAAACCATGCTGTAGTATTCACATTCATTAACGTGCCGTCCAACGAGTTAAACAATGCTTTCAAAACATACGAAACAATAACAGCATAACCAATGGCAATACACATAGATCCTGCCAGCGGCAGCCACCCAAGGATACCACCAACTTTCCCAGCTTTTTCGCTTCGTGTAGCCCAAGCATTCTCATAGGAACCCAAAGTACCTGTTTTTGAACGGCGCCCAATGGCAAATTCAGCAGGTAAGCCCACATAACTAAAAATAAAAATAAAAAATAAATACACCAGCAAAAAGGCACCGCCACCGTTGCTTCCCATTTTGTTTGGGAAACCCCAAACATTAGCCATACCTACTGCTGAACCCACAGAAGCCAAAATAAATCCCCACCGACTCATAAGCCCTACTGCTTTTTGTTTCTTTTTTACTTCCATTGCAATCCTCCCTAATCCCTTTTCTCTAACCTTTTTTCCGATAATTTTGTACAAAAAAAATCCTCTGCCCCTTTTTAAAGGGACAGAGGACGAAAACTCGTGGTACCACCTCTGGTTTAAGTATTTCTCGCAAAATACTCCTTTTTGTGTGCAAACACACACATTACGCTATATCGGGCGTCCCCGTCTAACCCTACAAATAATAACTATCTTCGGGCAGCTGCTCCAGAATGTATTCAAGACAGTCAGTTTACACCCTTTCACCAACCGGATGCTCTCTGCAAAACTTTCCCTGCTCTACTCGTTTCCTTCAACGCATTATGATATCAAAAACACTTTATCACAGTGTATGGCAAAAGTCAAGTTCTGCAATGAGATTTTTTTCAGCCTATGAGATTTTTTTCATGTACAATCCTCCATCAAGGTTACTTTTTTATAAAAAACTCTGATTAAGGGTGCCCATACAGATACTGCAGGCATAATTTTCACAGTAGAGCCAATTATTATTTTTCCACAATCAGTACATTCTTTTATCCAAGTATAGGCAATTTACTCAAGTCGTTAAAACATACGAAACTGATTTGTATTGCCTAACCAAATCCTACAGTTTTCCTTTGGTTTTTCATAATTGCGTCCATTGTGGTATGTCTTCTACCCCATGCTCCGGCCTAACGGGCGCTACCATGGTTACCTCATACCTCTGTTTTAATGCAAGAGTGCTGGCATATAAAAAACAAGTATATTGCCCCAGTTAGAATCATCTAACAACAATCATTGAATTGACCTCCTACAAATAAGGTAAGGTGGCAGTAGCTTCAAAATGCCATCAAATTTGAGTTGTTTACTCCATTTTACAATCAATTTTTGGGATCAGCTTTCATTGCATCAAGTGTCCTTGATAGCAATATGTCCAACTCCCACCCGAGTTGTTCCGCTCCTCTTTTGATCACATCTCGATTGCACCCAGCTGCAAATGCTTTATCTTTAAACTTCTTCTTTACAGACTTCAATTCCATATCCTGAACGCTTTTGGAGGGCCTCATTAAAGCTGCAGCACCAATCAAACCGGTAAGCTCGTCCACAGCAAAAAGAACTTTTTCCATTTCATGGGTAGGTTCAACATCACAACAGATGCCATAACCATGGCTTGCCACTGCATGAATCAATCGTTCCTCCAGGTCAAGTTCTCTCATGAGCTCTTGACATTTCAAACAATGTTCCTGAGGATACATTTCGAAATCAAGGTCATGAAGCAGACCAACATTCCCCCAGAACTCCTCCTCTTCTCCATAGCCTAGTTCTTTTGCGAAATAACGCATTACACTTTCTACTGTTTCGCTATGCTGTAAGTGAAAAGCTTCCTTGTTATATTTTGTGAGAATCTCCCAAGCCTCATCTCTTGTTAATTGTCTTGACATTTTCATACCCCTTTTCCTAATATAATTGTATATATATCTAAACATTTTACAGGAAAAATCCAAAGGTATCAACCCTAGAAAATAAACTTTCACTTGAAATTACCTTGAAAAACGAGTAAAATGACCTTATTTGATGTACGCAATAAAGAAAGGACGAAAAATATGGACGTAACTAGCTTTGGCATTGATCATGATACACTTTTAAGAGGGATTTATGTGTCCAGAAAAGATACAGTAGAAAATGGAGTTCTTACCACTTTTGATATTCGTATGAAAGAACCTAACCGAGAAATGGTTATGGACACTTCTGTAATGCATACCATTGAACACTTAATGGCAACATTTTTCCGTAGTCACCCTCTTTGGGCTGAAAAAACTATTTATGTTGGTCCGATGGGGTGCCGTACAGGTATGTATGTTATTTTCAAAGGCGACCTGGAGTCAAAGGACATAGCAGAAATCATGAAAGCATGCTACGAATATATGGCTAACTTTAACGAAGAAATTCCTGCTGCAAAGTCAGAAATGTGTGGAAACTATTTGGATCATAACTTAGCCATTACAAAGATCGAGTGTAAAAAATATGTTGACGAAGTATTGGATTGCCTAAACGAAGCCAATATGACTTACCCTCGTCAGCAGGGCTAAACTTTTTTTTAAGAATATAGATATATTTTCAGACATACCTACACCCACAAAATGTGTTTGGTATGTCTGTTTTTTATTGGGTAGATTAAAAAGACAAAGGCCACCGTGTATGAATGACAAACAACCTAAATCGAAACCTCAATGTAAATGCTGCTTAGCGGCAAAATTTCATAACCCTTTCATTATAAACTTTCCCCTTTCCCCTCATGCATCTTCGACATCGGTGTTACCTCTAGGAATAAAAAATTACAAATTTTGACCATAATAAAAAGCAGGTAAGAAGGCTCCCCACCTACTTTCTTTCAAAGATAAAATTAATGCTTATATATCAAAATAATATAACACTTTTCTTTTCGTAGCACATGAAATAAAGGTAAGATTTTACGCCACAAAAACTCATTTCTTACGCCGTTTCTGATAATAAATTAGAATGATTCAACCAAGTTTAATCTGCTAACTACCCGAAAATCTTTTAATTTACAATGATTTTGCCCACTCATAAGGGGTTGTTTGATACACATAATAATTTAACCAGTTTGAATATAATAGATTTCCATGGGCACGCCAACGTACAAGGGGCTCTTTCGTGTCATCATCATTGGGGAAGTAGTTGGCAGGAATTGAAGTACTAAGACCAGCTTTTTTATCTCTAATATATTCATTATTTAGAGTTTGTGGATCATACTCTGAATGGCCCATTATAAAAATCTGCTTTCCATCTAGAGATGAAACTGCATAAACACCAGCTTCTTTTGATGTTGATAAAATTTCCAAGTCCTTTATCTTCGCAATATCATCTTCATTCACCGTGGTATAGCGAGAGTGCGGCGCAAAGAACACATCATCTACACCACGTAACAACATGGAATTTTTACGGTTAACCACATGTGGGAAGACTCCAAACAGCTTTTCCTCCATTTGATATTTGGGAATGCCATAATGGTAATACAACCCCGCCTGTGCTCCCCAGCAAATATGAAATGTGCTATGTACATTGGTCTTACTCCACTCCATGATTTCCTTTAGCTCATCCCAATAGTCCACTTCCTCAAACTCCATTTTTTCAACTGGGGCGCCTGTAATAATAAATCCATCAAACTTTTCATTTTTTACTTCATCAAAGCTTTTATAAAAAGCCAACAAATGCTCACTTGAAGTATTCTTGGAATTATGAGACTTAATATGAATCAGTTCTAATTCAATTTGCAAAGGTGTGTTTCCTAAAAGCCTTGAAATTTGTGTTTCAGTATCAATTTTTGTTGGCATCAAATTTAATAATAATATTTTCAACGGGCGAATATCTTGGGTTATTGCCCGATGCTCTGTCATCACAAAAATATTTTCATTGGTTAGCACCTTAACCGCTGGCAATTCATTGGGTATTTTAATTGGCATCTACTTTTCACCGCTTTCTTTAATCCTAATTCTTCAAACATAAAGTTGCAATTTTAACTCTCTTATCTTTACAACACGTAACCTTTTGTAAAGTCATATTTGCAATATTTTCAAACCTATCCATAGTATTTTTTCGTTGCGTTTTGATCAGCTTAATGCAATTCGTAGAGGTACTCTCCTCTATGAATTGTATTAAATTAAATACGTACTGCAATTGCTTGTTTTACAATTAACCATGGAGAACGACAAACATCCCTTGTCATCCCCCATTTTCTTTCATCACCTATATTTATAACAATATAAAAACTGATGATTCCACAGGCTTATTTAATTGATTCCAGCGCCTGGGCGATGTCTTCAATCAAATCCTGGGCATTTTCAAGGCCACAGGAAAATCTGACCAAATCACCTGAAATTCCCGCTGCAATAAGTTCGTCTTCGCTCATCTGCCTGTGCGTTGCGCTTGCAGGATGCAGACAGCAGGTTCTGGCATCTGCAACATGGGTGGCAACAGATGCTAGCTTCAGGCTATCCATAAACTTTTCTGCTGTTTCCCTGCCCCCTTTTACACCAAAGCTTACAACTCCACAGGTGCCATTCGGCATATATTTTTTTGCAGTTTCATAAAACGGATCTCCTTCTAGGCCAGGATATACCACCCACGAAACCTTTTCATTCTCCTTTAAAAATTTTGCCACGGCAAGGGCATTTTCACAATGGCGGGGCACTCTCACATGAAGGCTTTCTAACCCTAAATTTAAGAGGAATGCTGTCTGTGGTGATTGTGCAGAACCAAAGTCCCTCATTAATTGGGCAGTTGCTTTTGTAATAAAGGCACCCCCTTGACCAAATTTTTCAACATATGTAATTCCATGATAACTATGGTCAGGTGTGCAAAGACCAGGAAATTTTTCTGCATTCTTTTGCCAATCAAACTTTCCCGAATCAACTATACATCCACCTACTCCCGCTCCATGTCCATCCAAATATTTTGTGGTAGAGTGGGTTACAATGTCTGCTCCCCACTCAAAGGGACGACAATTGACAGGAGTGGCAAAGGTATTGTCAATTACCAAGGGTACCCCATGGGCATGAGCGGCATTGGCGAAGCGTTCAATATCCAGCACTGTCAAAGCTGGATTTGCAATGGTTTCACCAAATACAGCTTTTGTATTAGGCTGGAATGCAGCCTCTAACTCCTCATCCGTACAATTAGGCGTAACAAATGTGAACTCCACACCCATCTTCTTCATTGTTACAGAAAAAAGATTATATGTGCCACCATAAATGGTGGAGCATGCAACCACATGATCTCCACAAGTAGCAATATTAAAAATTGCATAGAAGTTGGCTGCCTGCCCAGATGAAGTCAGCATTGCCGCAGTACCACCTTCCATCTCGCAAATTTTTGCAGCAACATAATCACAGGTAGGATTTTGCAATCTCGAATAAAAATACCCGCTTGCTTCAAGGTCAAAAAGTTTTCCCATTTCTTCACTGGATGCGTATTTGAAAGTTGTGCTTTGAATAATGGGTATTTGTCTAGGCTCACCATTTTTTGGAGTATACCCCCCCTGTACACATTTTGTTTCCATTCTGTAATCACTCATTTACATATAACCTCCTCTAGTTTAATTTTGAAAATAAAAAAACCCGTCTCAAAGATATACTTTGAGACGGGTTATTCCCGCGGTACCACTCAAATTGCATTAAAAATAATGCCACCTCTCAGACTCAAACAAGTCCTATGCATTTACGCAGCAATCACGGAAGGAGCCTACTTACATTTTCATGTTTTCGAACCTTCAGCTCAGAAGCCATAGGCATTAAGCAGTCTCATTATCGGTTCGCACCAATCCCGATTCTCTGTGAACTTAACAGCTCAGCCCTCTTCGTCATAGCCTTTAGTATTTTGTTTGTTTTATTATAGCATTCAAATCCTGTTTGTCAATAAAAAATTTCTAAAATAAATATAGATTACATATTTTTTTACGTTTTATCTATCCACAGTTGTAGCCGATTGAGCGTACTGTAATCTCATGAGAAAGAATAAGATAATACTAATATATATATTCAAATATCAAAGGAGCGAATGTAATGAACCTAACCAGTGACAAACAACCTACTCCCTCCATGGATGAAAAAGAATACAACGGCAGTTTACAGGTTCAAACGTATACAGCAAAACGAAGCTACCCTGTTCCCCTTGCTGAAGTTACCATTTCTAAGGATACCCCCGAGGGTGAAATCATACTTTTTAAAGGCAACACCAATGCTTCTGGGAAAATTCCTTCTATCCCCCTAGCAGGCATAAAAGCAATTGACGCCCTTAGCCCCAGTATAGATTTTCAAAATATTGTAAGCAAAAATAGCTATAAAATAACTGTCACCCATCCTGACTTTTTAACAATGGTTTATTACAACGTTCCCGTTTATGAAGGTATTTTATCTCTCCAACACGTTGACATGATTCCAAAATCAGTTTCAACGGATCCCTCCAAACCCATTAAAATTAACGAACAAACACTTAAAATCTAAGGAGGATATAACATGCAAACAGGTTATCCCTTTATTCCTGAGTCTATTACAGTGCATTTAGGCAATCCAAACGAATATGCAAGAAATGTTACAGTTCCCTTTATCGACTATATAAAAAATGTTGCTTCTAGTGAAATCTATCCAACCTGGCCAGAAAGAGCAATTCGAGCCAATATTTACGCCCAAATCAGCTATGCCCTAAACCGTATTTATGCAGAGCATTACCGCAAACAGGGTTACGATTTTGATATCAGCAATTCACCAACATATGACCAAAATTATATAGAAGGACGGGAGATTTTTGACAGCATCAGTAACATTGTGGATGATATCTTTGATTCGTATATTGTAAAGCAAGGAAGTGCTGGCCCGTTTTTTGCCCAATATTGCAATGGAACAACCACTGTTTGTGATGGCCTTTCCCAATGGGGTACGGTATATCTGGCTGAAAGTGGTTACATACCCTATGATATTTTACGTTATTACTATGGGGATGAAATAAATATTGAGACAGATGTGCCTGTTGGAAGTCTAAAAGACTCCTACCCCGGTTTTCCTCTAAAATTAGGAAGTAGTGGGAGCAGCGTAAAAACCATAAAAGTTCAACTGGAGCGTATCCGAAAAAATTATCCTGAAATACCAAAAATCACAAGCTATAATGATTTATACGATATGGAAACTGAAAAAGCAGTGAAAGAATTCCAGAGGATTTTCAATCTTACAGCGGATGGGGTTGTTGGTAAGGGCACGTGGTATAAACTAAAAAATCTATATAATAGTGTTAACAAACTGGGTCAGCTGGCTTCTGAAGCACTTACCTATGAGAAATTTAGACCACTTTATGAAGAAGCTTTGAAAATTGGAAGTCAAGGAATCGGTATTAAAACAATACAATACATGCTAACCATGCTTTCCTATTTCGATCCCGACATTCCTGAAATTGAAGTTGATGGTTTTTATGGGCCACAAACCGAAAGTGCAGTCATCGCTTTTCAAACGAAATACGGAATACCTCCTAATGGAATCGTAGATCCAGTCACATGGAAAGCCTTAAATGATAGGTATGTGAAACTCATCAACTCAATGTCTCCCCAAATCCTGCAAGGCAAAGCCTCCCTCTATCCCGGATATATTCTTTCCTTAGGAACGCGGAATAAAGATGTTGAAAACCTACAAACATACCTTGCCACCATTGCCGAGTATTACCCTTGGGCACTTGACGTGGAAATTAGCGGTTATTTTGATAACGAGACCTATGACGCAGTAAAAACAATGCAAAGACAATGGGGACTAAAAGAATCA
The DNA here is from genome assembly GCF_040307045.1 of Anaerotignum sp. Lineage (GTDB taxonomy): Bacteria > Bacillota > Clostridia > Lachnospirales > Anaerotignaceae > Chakrabartyella. The sequence continues at coordinate 361,070 of NZ_JAWRKF010000020.1, read as the reverse complement.
GGGGTTGTGGGAGCTAACACATGGCTTCAAATAGCAACCCTTTATGATCAACTTATAACCCAGCAAAATTTTTAGGAAAAGGGAGATTTAGAATCTCCCTTTTTTTCTCACTGTAACAAAGGCTGAATTTGAATCCCCTCAAAAGCCAGTTCTAAAGTTGGAACAATTTGTTCTGTTTTTGCAATCATAGATTTTGGTTTGCCCTCATAATTATCCTGATGAAAAGGCACAAAATAAATACCCTTCGTGTTCATCAGCTGTCCAATATTTGTTAAATTTAAGCCCAATGCATCGTTGGTAGAGATGGAGATAACCAAAGGCTTATTGTTTCTCATATGAGCCTTTGCTGCCATAAGAACTGAAGTATCCGTAATACCATTGCTAAGTTTTGCAATGGTATTGCCTGTGCATGGTGCAATAATTAGAATATCCAGCATCCCTTGAGGACCAAGGGGTTCAGCATCCACAATTGTAAAAACCGGTGTATTACCCGTAATCTCAATAACTTTTTTGACAAAATCCTCAGCTTTACCAAAACGTGTATCTAAGGTTGCAGCATTGGTAGACAAAATCGGAATAATATTTGCTTTTTCTTCTTTTAATCTTTCAAGTTCTTTGAGAATTTTGTCAAATGTACAAAACGAACCTGTTATTGCAAATCCTATATTTTTCCCTTCTAATTTCACAATAAATTCCCCCTTGCTTTACTATTCTAGTGAGGACATCATTCCTCGCAACAAAATTTTGGCACTTGTTTTAGGTGAGTATCTTCCTGGCAGCCCAAGGGATAACTTTGCTGTAATTCCCTTTTTCTTACAAGCGTCAAAATCTGTTCCACCAGGAGCAGAGGCAATGTCAATTATCACTGCATCAGGATGCATGATTTCTATTAGCCTCGCATCTAACATCATAGTTGGAATTGTATTAAAAATAAACTGGGCCTGGGAAGTGCAGCTTGCCAAATCCTCCAAGGAAACCACGCCATACCCCTCAGCCAACGCCTCTTGTCGTGCGTCTAACCTTCTTGCACTAATAATCACTTTTGCATTCATGCCTTTCAGTCTTTGTGCAATGGCTTTGGCACATCGTCCATATCCCAAAATCAAAGAAACCTCTTGGTTGATATTTTGTTTACTCAAGGTTATAGCTTCTGCAATTGCTCCTTCTGCAGTGGTAATTGCATTGTCCATAGCCACATCTTCCATTTTCATAAAATCATAGCAAACTACATTTTTTTCTTTAGCCGCCTCTAGTACCACTTTGGAAATGTTACCTCCAAAGAGTACCTGATTTTGCTTTAGATTTGCGCAAAAGTCAGTTAGGTACACAATGGTGTTATCCTTGGTTAACAAATGAATCCCATCCTTTGTAAACGGAACTGGCGCAACAATAATATCTGCATTTTGCATTGCCTCCTCTAACGAGGCAGCACATACAGCCCCACATAGGCCTTCCCCACCCTCTAATGCATAGGTTTGAACCTGTCTACAACTATCTTTCAAAAAATTTGCCAAAAAGAGGAGCCTTTGATCTCCACCTATCACAAGAATTCTTTTATTTGTCCAGTTCATTATTCCGCCTCCCATCTTTATTAAAATATGCATAGGTTAAAATGGTGTGTTTGTATCAAAGGGACAGAAAAAACTTTCTTTTAACCCAAGGGCAAAACCATGGAAGGTTCTTACAAAGAAAATAGCCCGGGTATACAAATAAACTTATTTCACTTGTTTTAATTTTTACTGGAATAATAAAAAAAATAGAGTTCGCTTGTTTTTTTAAAAAAATTAAGCCCTAAAATAGGGCTTAATTTTTCCTTTTTTAAATGTTCAACCTAAGACTTCTACCAAACTTCCCGAAGTCCCCCGATGAACCAGAATTTTTTTCTCAATATTTTCTTTTAACTCTGTGATATGGGATATAATTCCCACCAATCTATTTCCATAAGAAAGACGTTGCAGCACTTGAACTGCTTGTTCCCTTGATTGCTCATCTAATGCACCAAAACCTTCGTCGATAAACATTGCATCAATTTGAACGCCTCCTGCATGACTTTGAATAACATCAGAAAGACCTAATGCCAAAGAAAGCGATGCCTTAAAGGCTTCCCCTCCCGAAAGGGACTTAACGGAGCGTCTTTTACCTGTGAAATAGTCCATAACTTCCATTTCCAATCCGCTCTGGCTTCGTTTATCTGTGGCGTTCTCTGCCCGCATCAAGCGATATCTGCCCTCCGTCATTTCACCTAAGCGCATATTGGCTGCTCTTAGCACCCGTTCAAAGTAGAATGCCTGAACAAAGGACTCAAATGTAATTTTATCCTTTCCTGTTAATTCACCATTGGCAATTTTTGAAAGTTCCATAATAGGCAGATATTCTGTCTCTATTTGGCGTCGCAAATCCAATTCTTCCTTTGCATTTTTTAATGCTGCTTCTTTCATAATAAGACTACCATTTAGTTTCTCAATCGTAGTATCTAGTTGGGTAATATGCTGGGCAATTTCTGCTTTTTTATTCTCCAGCACCTCTAAATCTATCATTACAATATCATTGTTTAAATTGGTACGTTTTATAAAGTCCTCTAATCTATTTATACGATTGAAAAATTCGCGGTTTTCTTGCTCCTCTTTTTCCATTTTTTCTATAGACTGGGGTAAAGCAGATTGATATGCCTCCATTGTAGCAAAGCCCTTTTCTAGCATCATAGCATTCCATTTGCTTTTCGCTTTCTCTACACGCCGTTTCCCCTGTAGTTCATGGCTTTTTCCTTCTTCCAGACGCGTTTGCATCCTTTGCACTTCATCCTTTTTCTCCTGAAAAATGGCTAAGATGCGGTTATATTCATTTTCTGCTTTCTCAATATATCTCTCCAAGGCTTCCACTGCACTTTTGGCCTGCTGGGCAGAAGTATCTTTTTCTAAACGTTCCTCCAAGGCTACACATTCACCTTGTAGCAGGCTATCCTGTTCTATCGTCTGTCTGATACTCTCCTGCGTTTCCTCCAGCTTCCCTTTTAATTTCTCTAACACATTATTTTTCTCATGTTGTCTTTCATCCAGGGCCCTAAGCTCAGTAATTTTCTTTTTTACATCCAAACAGCCTTCTTCTAAAGTTTTCATTTCCATCTCTAGCTGTCTTATTTTTTTCTGAAGTGTTTCCTCAGATGTACCTTCCTCCATGCACGCCTTTAAAATCCCTTCTTGTTTCATTTCACATTTTGTAGAAAGACCCTTCCCTTCTGCAGAAACTTCCTGTAATGCAGTGTAGGCATTTGCTTCTTTTTCTTTGGCCTCTTTCCAAGTACTTTCCGTTGGTGCCCATTGAGAGAGGATTGCCTTTTGGGGATGCTCCAAAGAGCCGCAAACTGGACAAGGAACACCCTCTTCTAGTTTCTCTGCTAAAATGCCAGCTTGCTCTGCCAAAAAAGCAGACTCAACATCTTCACGATAACGCCTTGCTTCCTTCCATGCCAAGTCTACCTTTTTATATCTAACCCGTAACGCAGCTAATTGCTTCAGTTGCGCATTTCGTTCCTCTTGCATAACAACAATACGTCTCATTCTCCCTTGCCGTTCTTTTATCATTTGCATTTCTTGGGCTAAGACAAGTTCTTTTTTTTCTAAATCAGGTTTTCCTTCTAGCTTGTCCTTTATTTCACTGATGCTTTGTTCAGTAACGATAATGCTCTCTTTTTGTTCTTTTTCTTGCTTCGCCAACCTTATTTTTTTTTCCTCTAAGAGCCCTCTTTCTTTTTGTAATACCTCTTTTCTTGTATATGCCAATAGGTCACCTTGCATTTTTTTCAATCGAATTTTTTCTTCATTCAATTTGGGCAGTTCTTCTTCATGCTTATTGTGCTCTTGCGCCATATGTTCTAACACGGGGTAAAGAATGTTTAATTTCTTCGTTAAATCCCCAACTTGTTTTTTTGCCTCCTCGTAAGATTCAACCTCGCGCAACAGAGCTATTTCAAATGGCAAAACATAGTCATGAGCCAATCTCTGTCTTGCAAGAAAATCTTTTTTAACCAGCTCCACCTCTTTTCGCTGTAATAAAAGTGCTAACTCTCCCTTTGCTTCCTGAAAATCAGCAATCCGTTTATTATTAATTTCGCCTTTACCAATTTGGATTGTCAACTCCTGTTCTTTCTTGGCTAAATTCTTTCTATCAACTTTCAGTACTGTTATTCGGTTTTGTGAATCGAAAAGTGCAATTTCTTGTTTCGATACAATGACCTCCCCTTGGTATGCAGTACCCTTACAATCCCAATCCGCCTCAGGACAAAGCTGTTTCAAAAAATATAGTAACCGCTTTTCACTATCTTCATATCGTGTTCGATTTTGTTTTTCCAACTCCTTCAGTTTCTGTTGAAAATTAGAAAAAACATCTGTGTGAAACACTTTGCGGAAAATCGTTCCTCTTTCACTGCTTTCAGCATATAATAGCCTTAAAAACTCTCCTTGGGCAATCATGGCAATTTGCTTAAATTGCTTGGCATCCACAGACAAAAGTTCCTCTACTGCCTTTCGCACCTGGACAAAGCCGGTGGATAAGGTTTGTCCTTCACTGGATAGTGTGGCTTCTGCCACCTCTGTGGTTGTTCCTTCTCCGCTTTTTTTAGGGCGGCGATAGGCAGGGTTTCGAATGACTACATAAATTTTGCCTTTATGTTGAAACGTTAATTCCACATATGTTTTCACCTTGGCATCAGCAAAGTCACTGCGTACACTATCAATTCCACGGTTTGATCCACTAACTTCGCCAAAAAGGGCAAAACAAATGGCGTCAAAAATCGTCGTCTTACCCGCTCCTGTATCGCCACTTATAAGGAAAAGCCCACCATCCCCCAACTTTGAAAAGGGAACTTCAACTTTTTCTGCAAAGGGACCGAACGCCGAAATGGTTAAATTAATTGGTTTCATTCACCTTCACTCTCCAATTCTTCCCAAGCCTTTTTGGTTGTTTGTTTTTGAATACCGTCCATTTCCTTTTGTGCTTGCCGTTGAAAAAACAATTCAAACAATTCCTGAGGTGACATATCCTCAGCGGAATATTGAAGTGCTTCTGCTTCCCTTTTTTCTTGGGCTTCCATCTCTATGGCCATAATGTTTGGGTACACAGAACGTAGCTGTCCCATTGGGTCATTTAGTATTCTTTGATCTGTAAGAATTCCTCGAATATAATCCTGTGATACCCCCTCTTGCCTTGCCGCCTCAAGTAACCCTGATAGGGGTCCTTTGATTTCACGCAAAGGTCGTTTGGGTAAAAGGGGAATAAAGTCCAACTGAATCTGTCCTTTTTCCTTTAATTCCAGCATTGTTATGGTCTTTTTTCGCCGAATTTCTGAAAAGGAATATGCTAAAGGTGAACCAGCAAAGCGGATTTCTTCCTTTCCGATTTTTTGTGGGCTGTGCAAGTGCCCTAGGGCAACATAGTCAAAGTCAAAAAAAACGGAGGCATCCACTTCGTCCACCCCACCCAAGGTATACGTTTCCGAATCACTTTGCTCTGCATGGCCATGCCATGTAACAAATTGATGTGCTAGCAGTATGTTTCTATGTTCTTTGTTTAGTTTCACTTCCTGCAATACAAGTTCAACTGCTTTTTGATAGGTTGGTATGTCTTCATCAAAATAGGGGCTTACCAAAGCTGGTTTTATAAAAGGCAATAAATAAATAGCAATTTCGCCAAATTCATCTTTCATTAAAATAGGGCTAAGCTCTCCCCTAAAGCTGCCAGAAATATGAACATTATGATCCTGAAAAAGGCGACTGCCAAAATCCAGACGATAAGCAGAATCATGGTTTCCCGAAATCATGAAAATTGCAATTTTTAACTTGGATAATTCCGTTAAAAACTCATCCAACAGACGCACAGCCTCCACAGGTGGTACCCCTTTGTCATACACATCCCCTGAAATTAATATTCCCTCAATCTTTTCTTCCTGTGCCTTTTGTAGGATTTGGGAAAGGATGTATTTTTGATCATCTATCATAGAAAAATCATATATTTTCTTTCCCAAGTGTAAATCACCAATATGGAAAAACTTCATATCCTCGCCTCCTTATCTAAATGAACTCTAAGTAGTTTATCATTCAAATCAATGGATTAAGAGCAGACACCAACATAGATGCCTGCTCCATATCTTAAGAAGTATGATACTAAAAACTTATAAAACATTTTTGTTCGTTGCAAAAAGTAAATGCATTAACAAATTAATCCCGTTCAAAGGGAGTAATTACCCATTTGATGCAACCATCCAATTTATTTTCAAAAATACGATAGCCTTCCATAACATCATTTAAGGGCGCACGATGGGTAATCAAACAGCTAGTGTCAATTTTCTTGCACTGCACCATCTTCATAATATCGTCACAGCTATTGGCATCAACGCCGCCTGTTTTGAACACCAGGTTTTTACCATACATCTGATGTAATGGCAAAGTTTGCTCTTTTGCATAAAGCGCAACTAAAACTACAATTGCATTGGATCTTGCCACTTTCCAAGCCAATTGAAAGGTGTTATCGCCACCAGCAACCTCAAACACCCTATCTGCACCTCTGCCTTGTGTCAGCCTTAGTATTTCTTCCTCTACATTTACTTTAAGAGGATTTAGGCAAACATCTACCAAACCTTTCTCTTTTGCCAATGCCATTCTTTCTTCACTAACATCAACAATAATCACTGTTGCAGGGCTATACAGCCGAATACTCATCAATGTACATAGCCCTGTTGGCCCCGCTCCCAAAACAACGACTGTGTCTGCAGGCTTGATTTCCCCAATGCTTGCAGCCCAATAACCTGTCGCCAGAATATCCCCATTAAATAAGGCTTCTTCATCAGATACATTGTCAGGAATTTTAGTCAAACCTTGGTCAGCCATGGGAATGCGGGCAAACTCCGCCTGACCGCCATCAATACGGCACCCCAATTCCCAACCACCATGAATACAATTGTTTACATAGCCTTGTTTGCAGAAAAAACACTGACCACAAAATGTTTCCACATTCACCGCCACACGATCGCCTACTTGAAAATGGCAAACGCCCCTGCCTACTTCAATCACCTCACCTACAAACTCATGTCCCAGCACCGTATTTTCCTTGGCTCTAGGCACAGAACCATGCTTAATATGTAAGTCGCTGGAGCAAATTGAAGATCTGGTAACACGGACAATGGCATCTGTGTCTTCTAAGATTACCGGTATAGGACGATCTTCCAAACACAACTGACCATTTCCTTTGTAAACCACTGCTTTCATCATTTTTTCCATTTTTAAAAGACCTCGATTCTATAAAAAAACTTTTCTTTTTGTGCAAATAATTTTTCAACACACGTTTTGCTTTCCCTTCTCTTTACCCTGTTTTCTGTCAATGAAGGCGCAATGATCTTCTCTATAGTCTCCCCTAAGAAACATTTTCAGAATTCTATTGCCACTACTTTAGCTTTTTCCATTGCTTCTTCCAAAATGACTTCAACAGGACGAATCCCAATATCCAGTCCCTCCGCTGCAACGCAGTCATATTTTTCTATCCCGAAAAACTGGCTCATGGCCTCCATGTATTTAGAGCCCATCTCCATAGGAGAGCCATCATAAAACCCTCCACGGGTTGTCAAATATACCATATGGTCTGCTTTGCAGCTGCCAAAACACCCCTGCTCGTTACAACCAAAAGTGATTCCCTCCACACACAAATTTTCAATATATGTCTTTAATAAAGCAGGAAAACTCAAATCCCAAAAAGGTGCAGCAATGACAATTTTATCTGCCTGGGCAAACTCATGGGCATAATGGAAGCGAGGATGAGAGAAGTCTTTTTTGGCTAATAACACATCCCTTTGATGAAAATTGCCTTCGGACATATAGGATAGGTTTTCGTCCATTAGGCAAATCTCTGTAATTTCATAAGAACCTTTTTTTTGAAGCTCACTCAAGAAAAAATCCGCTAATTTTTTACTTCGAGATGCTTCTCTGCGAATACAACAGTTAACAAATAATACTTTTTTCAAGGTAACACTTCCTTTTAATTTATTTTTTCAACCCTTAATGAACCAAACCTATTCTCTTCTAAAACTTGGTCTACTTCTTTCTTTAGGGGAACTGAATCTGATGCTCCTTTTTTACCAATGGCCAGAGTGCTGGCAGTTGTTGCCAACAAAAGGGCTTCGGGTATTGTTGCTCCATTTAACACACCATATAAAAAGTAGCCTGTAAAAGTATCTCCTGCCGCTGTGGTATCCACCACCTCTACCTGAAAACAGCCAATTTTGTAAATTTCACCCTGTGTATCACACATGGCACCTCGACTGCCAAGGGTTAAAAGAACATTTCCCTTGGGATATTTTTCTCTTAGAATCGGTAAAATATCCTCTTCCCTATCTGAGCCTGCAATCTGTTTTCCCTCAACTTCATTGACAATAAACCAATCCAATAGCTCCAATGGATACTCTAATACCTTTTCATTCATAGGTGCTGCATTTAATGCCGTTTTCAACCCTCTTTTATTTGCTTCTTCAATGATATAACCCACCAGGTTTGTTTCATTTTGCAACAAAACAAGGCCATCGTTTCCAAACTTATCAAGAGTTTCGTTGATATATTCCTTGGTCAGCAACTGGTTGGTGCCGCCATAAAGTAAAATACAATTTTGACCCTTTTGATCAACCTGAATTATAGCATGTCCACAGCTTTCATCCATCTTATGAAGCAAAGAGATATTCACACCGTTTTCAGAAAGCTTTTGTTCCAAAGCCTCTCCACCTTTACCAATCAAACCGGCGTGATACACCTCATTGCCCGCTTTTGCTGCTGCGATAGATTGGTTTAATCCTTTTCCCCCGCAATTTACAAATAAACCCAATGAGGACATGGTTTCACCAGGCTCCACAAAATGATCTACCTCATAGACATAATCCATATTCAAAGAACCGAAATTCAAAATTTTCATTCTATTTCCTCCTCGTTTATCATTACCACTTCTTTCTGATTACCAGTCTCCCTAATTTTTTCTTTCCATGCGATGCCCACCAAAATCAGGAAAATACCCAAAATTTGGATGGGTCGAAAGGTATCAAAAAAGACATAGTCTAACGCAATTGAAGTTCCAAGCTGGCCTAATAACATCAAAACCGTTGATGTCATGGCTCCAGTTTTCCTTGTGCCTATGATTAAAAATATCATTGCTGCCAAGCCGCAAACGCTACCTAAGTAAAACAAAACAGGAACTTCTTTGATGTATTCTATTCGAAATTCTCCGCCTTTGCCTGTAATATAAACAAGGCAAAAGGCAATGATTGTTGCCTCTATATAGTTAATCAAAGCACCTCTTGCAGTCCCTAAACACTCGCCCGCCTTTACGTTAACCATTTTATTAATGGTATTTAAAAACCCATTGGCAATCGCTACCATATAGTATATCATTTTTTTGCCCCCTTAACCGTAAACAACAATGAAAACCCCTACCACAACTAATAAATAGCACGGTAACTGCTTAAGACGAAAGGGTTTCTTCGGTGCATTAAACCAACCATAATGGTCTACTATGGCGGAAGAAATCATTTGTCCAATTACTGATAGACTTAGCATCGCCGTTGCACCAATGTGCAATGTGCACCAACTGCTGGTAGAAACCATGGCTACCCCCATAAAGCCAACGGCATACACATATCTAGGTACCCCACGAAAGGTGATTGGCTTTTTCTCTTTGAACTTAATATAAAAGAAAAGAAGTACTGCTGCTATCATGTGAACAAAAAAACAAATACCAAAAAGACTGTAGTAGTTCCCCAATTGACCATTTAAAGATACCATAAACCCTTGGAAAACACCTGCCAAAATTAAAAACACAAAATAAATCATTTTATCCTCCTCGAAGGATATCTATTTTATCCTTCCCTCTCTTTCAAAGATTTTAACATATTCTTCTTGTAGATTCAAATTATTAGATGACCAACATTGCATTTTTTCATTTTTTGGGGTAAATTAAAATCAAAAGAACTGAAAACAAAGGAGGAACATTATGTCAAACTTACAACCCCATATCCAATTGGACGGTTCCCTTGGAATAAAATATGCACTTCTACCCGGAGATCCAGCCAGGCTAGACCGTATTTCACCATTTTTAGAAAATGTTATAGAATTAAAATTCAACCGTGAATATAGAAGCTTAATGGGCACATATAAAGGTGTGAAAGTGCTTGCCATTTCCACCGGCATCGGCGGTGCATCCGCCGGAATTGCCGTGGAAGAACTGCATAATATTGGTGTCCAGGCAATGATTCGAATTGGTAGCTGTGGTAGCTTACAGCCAAAGGTAAAAATGGGGGATATCATTTTGGTTAGTGGCGCAGTCCGTGATGATGGCGCATCAAAAACCTATGTGGATCCTATCTTTCCTGCTGTGCCTGATGCAAACCTCTTGTTTGCTTGTATGGAAACAGCTAAAGAAAAAAATATTCCCCATCATATAGGTATTGCCAGAAGCCATGACAGTTTTTATACCGACGAAGAAGAATCCATTGATGCGTTCTGGTCAAAAAAAGGTGTTCTTGGTTGCGACATGGAGACTGCCGCCTTATTTACAATCGGCCATTTGAGAGGGGTACAGACCGCTTCCATCTTAAATAATGTTGTAGCATATGAAGGAGATACCTCCGACAGCATTGGTAATTATGTAGACGGGGAGTCTCTCTCAATGCAAGGTGAACAGAATGAAATTTATGTAGCCCTAGAAGCATTTGTGAAAATGGAAAACAACCTTTGCTAATGAGATTTTTTACTCCTTAATCTAACTTGTCACCACATACAAAAACAAAAAATTCACAGAAGAACATGTCATGATTGCAACTATTTCCTTTTTATTCCGTCTAACTAATAAGACCAAAGGGAGTTGAAGTCATGAAAAAACGCTGTCTGTTCCTATCAATCATCTGTTTTTCTCTTTTTATGGGAGGGTGTGCAAAAAAAGAAGCACGTCTGCCTCCTGGGGAGCATGGCCCTTTCGCTGCAAATGAAGGCACAACTTCCATTGAAAAATCTGAAGTGCCTATGCTATGTAAGGTAATTGGGATTTGGGATGAAGCCGCCTTAGTCGCCAATTTAGAGGACGAGCATGGGCTTTACCAAGTTTCTTTGGATGCTCTTGCCCAGGATACTTCACAAATCAAACCTGGTGATAAAGTAGAGATAGGGTTTGACGGGTTGGTTTTAGAAATATACCCCCCAATCATTGCAAACCCTGATTACATCAAGCTTGTTGAAAATGGTGATAACCTGGTTGGGGTGTATCATGGCATTTTGCAAGATTTATTAGAAAAAGATGCGGGACTAAATGCCGACATTCATTTTATCGCCGTGGATTTATCAAAAGATAAACTTCTTACAGAAAGTGAAAAAAATGCCCTCATTTATTTACTGGGCAATCACACTCAAATAGAAACCAGACAAGGGAGCTATGAAAGTCTGCTTTCTGAAAATCTGATAATTCAGGATGCAAACACAGGATTTTCCCACTTGGAAGCTGGCCTTTTACTTCTACTAGAAACCTCCCAGCTGGATAAAGATAGTTTTCACTTCACAGCAGAAAAATGGAGGTCCTCCTTGGGAGCATATACCCTTTACGATTGTTTGGCTAAAAAAGAAAATGGAAGTTGGAGCTATGAAATTGGTGCTGAAATGATTTCATAGCTCCAATGGGATTTAAATTCTGCAACAATTAAGGATTGGGTTAAAAAATATAAAAAGAGAGACGAACAGGGAATACCTTATCCGTCTCTTATTTCATTCAAAATATCACACTTTAAACAAAGGCTTGTTTTTTATAATTTCCGCCCATTATGTATTTGATGCCTATGCGAAGAAAATTAACTTTCCATTTCCACCCTTTTAATAGCCGTATCTTTTCTTATACTTCACAAGGAAGAAAACCGAAAGAATGAGAGAAAGTGCTTCAGCAACTGGTACGGAAAGCCAAATACCATCAATGCCCCAAATGGATGGTAAAATGAGGATAGAACCCACCAAAAACACAAAAGTTCTGCCAAAGGAAATGACTGCCGAAATTACCCCATTGGAAAGCGCTGTAAACAGTGAGCTGGCAAAGGTATTGAATCCCACAAACAATAAACTTAGCGAAAATAGTTTGTTTCCATATAGTGCTAATTGGTAGGGAGCGGTTCCCTCTTCAGCGAAAACTCCTACCAAGACATCTGTGCCCAAAACTGCCAGCGCTGTTGTTATGATGGCTGTCAATCCAACAAAAATGACACTAATCTTTCTAAGTTTCTGCAACTTTACTTTATTATTCTCCCCATAAAAAAAGCTTATCAAGGGGGAAATTCCAAACATATACCCCATATAGATTGCCCCCATAAAACTAAACACATAAAAGATAATGGTACTAGCCGCAACCCCATCTGCACCAGCAACTTGGAGCATCTTCTGGTTAAACAACAATATAACAATTCCACTAACTAAATTAGTTGAAAACTCAGACATTCCATTCGTTATAGTTTTGAAAAGAACATTCTTTCTAAACCTAGGCCGAACAAAGTGTATGAATCGTGTTTCGCTACAAAAGTAGACGCCCATTATGATACAGGGAATCAACATTCCTAACCCAGTGGCAACTGATGCCCCAAGCATACCAAATCCCAACACTTTAATGAAAATAAAGTCAAGTACAATATTAAATATGCCGCCAAAAAGGGAGCTCAACATTGCTAGCCTTGAACCACCACAAGCAATTGCAAAAGTTTGTAAATTTATGAAAAGTAGATTAGCAATTACAAAAAATAAATAGGCAAATAGATACTCCTGACAATAAATACGCACTGTTGTTGAGGCATCAAAAATACTGACCAGTTCAGGCAAAATGATTAGCCCTGCCACTGTTAACCCCCCCCAATCATGAGAATGGTTACCATCAGCATTGTAAAATCCTGTTTTGCTTCTTCCCCCCTCCCTTCGCCCATCTTTCTCAGGACAACTGCACTTCCCCCCGCGGCAACCATGGCGGCGATTGCAGTTAGAAAATTGAAGTAAGGCGCAATCAGGGTTAACGCAGATAATGCATCTGTCCCTATTATATTTGCAATAAATACGCCATCCACCATAGAATATATGGATTGAATGACCACCATAAGCATTGTGGGCAATGTAATTTTCATTACCATCTTAAAATCAACTGGCTTTTGATAAATACTTCTTTGATTCATTGACACAACCTCCCAGGAGAATTTGATGCAAAGAGATATAACGCTAATTCTCCTCTTTCAAGAAACTTTAATGCATCTCTCTGCCCTCCAATTTGACTCATTCCTTGATGCTTATAAAAACCCACGTTACAGGTGCTATCTGTAAAGAAATAAAAGCTTTTCATATTTTGTCTGTCTAAATATTCCATACACTTATGGAAAAGCTTCTTATCTAAACCCCCACCCCGTTGATCTGTTCTTACTCCTACATAATCCAGTTCTCCACCAAAATGTAATTTACTTTGGCTAAAAAATTTCTGATCCATGAATGCAATCACCTTAAACTTACTGATAACCTTACGTCCTTCTTTGCTTACAATGACTCCCAAAATGGAATTTACATACGATAACAAGTACCGCAAAGCGAAACTTTCGTTCCTCTTAGCCTTTGTCATAAAAATATCTATAGGTTCATTATCCGTTAAGGCATTACAGGCAAATTTCCGGTTCATTAAGCAGGCGCATAGATATGTCTTTGATTTTGATATTCTCTTAACATTTTTTTTCGTTGTAAATCCTTCGTAACTCCATGTTTTCCATAGACTTTGTTTCAAAGCCTGACAAAATAATGGTTTTATAGGCCTAGAATTAACCTGAATTTTCATTAAAATTATCTCCTTATAATTGACATTCTTATCTCCGTGATATACCATAAACTATACAGTAACTGTAATGTCAATAGGAGGTTTTATCATGAATAATCATGATCCACTTTTTACAGCAGGTCAGTTTGCAAAACTCCATAATATCAATAAAAGGACACTTCATTATTATGATGAAATTGGACTATTTTCTCCATTGGAAAAAGGGAATAATGGGTATAGATACTATACTTATTTACAAAGCCCAACATTAGAAATGATTTTGGCCTTTCGTGAATTAGGAATGTCCATTGAGGTAATATCCAGATATATGAAAAATCCTTCTGTTTTGGCTTTTTCCCAACTGATAGATACCAAATCCCAGGAAATTGATGAAAAAATTCAGCAATTAAAAGAAATTCAGAGCCTTTTTGCAAAAAAGAAAGCATTGCTACAGCTGAGTCAAAAATCAGATCTATCCACCATAGAAATTGTGGAATACCCAGAAGAGTATTTGTTTCTCAGCCGGTCCATCACAGGAACATATGACTATGAGGACTATACTGTTTTACTTGAACACATGAACCAACTTCAGCCCCACAGACTTTTTAATAAAAGCTATGGTAGTATGATCGCTGTTGAAAAAATTATGGAAGATAAGCTAGATGAATATTATTGTTTTTTCACAAAAGTTGAACCTTGTTTAAACAAAAAGGATTACTTTTTAAAACCAAAGGGCACTTATATTCGGGCCTTTTTCAAAGGGAATTGGGATAATCTTTCCATTGCCTATGATCAGATAAGGACTTTTGCTAAGGAAAAGGGCCTTAGCCTTCAAGGCTATGCCTTTGAAGAAGGAATAAATGAAATGGCCATTTCCAGTATGGATGAGTATATAACGCAAATTACAATTTTGTGCAAATAGACTTGCTAAAAAAATATTCAATTATTTTAATTTTTAATTCTCCAGTCTTTTTTCGAACATGAAAGAAGAAATTTTCCATAGAATAGGGCGGTAGTTTATAAAAACTACCGCCCTGTTTATATGGTGTTAAACTGCTCTTTTCTAATTTTAGAATACCAAAAACCCCTTATCCCACACTCACCAACCGTTTCTAAATCTCATTACGTCATCAGAAATCTTTCCATCTAAGTAATCTTCCATAGATTCCCAAAGTATTTCAAAAGCACGCTGCAGATTCTCTGCTTTGATATTTAAAGGAGGTTGAATACGCAGTACATTCTCTCCTAGGGAAATAATAACCAGGCCTTTTTCATAAGCACGATATAAAACCTTATAGGTCCCCATATCATCAGGCATTTGAATTCCTGTTTTTTCATCTTTGGTCATTAAAACCAACCCTCTAGACATTCCAATGCCTCTTTTTCCAGTTACAAACCCAGGAAACTTTCTTAATGTTTCATCCAGTAAGTGCTCCATCATGCTTTCATTTTGCATCAAAATTTCTTGAAATTCACTACTCTGCATATAGTCAAACGCTGCACATCCAGCGGCACAAGCCAACGCATTTCCACCTAAGGTAAATAAATGGGCAGGAGCAGGTAGTGCATCCATAATCTCCGCCTTTGCCATAAATGCACCTAATGTTAGCCCGGCTCCCACTGATTTCCCCAATACCACAGCATCGGGAATAATACCATAGTGCTCAATGGCAAACCATTTACCTGTTCTAAAAAAGGCTTGTTGTACTTCCTCGGAAATAAAGAGAATGCCATTTTTTTTGCAAAGGTCAAACAGCTTTTCCATAAAAATCTTATGGGCAGCAATTAACCCTGCATCCCCCTGCACTGGCTCGATGATTACCGCTGCAACCTCCTCTGCCGGCAAGTAGGTGGCAAATGCTCTTTCAATTTCTTTGATACACTCACGTTCACAAGTTATATCATCCACGTCATCACCGAAAAAAGGAAAACTATAAATCTCAGGCAAAAAAGGCCCCATTTTAGAACGCATTCTGGTTGTAACAGCACTCAAAGACATTGAACCATAGGTATTGCCATGATAGCCATTAATAAAAGTGATAATTTTACTTCTACCAGTATAAGCTCTGGCAAACTTTACTGCAGCATCATTGGCGTCGGATCCACAATTTCCAAAGCAAACCTTTGCTTCACCCCCCCCTGGAAAAACTGAAACCAAACGCTCTGCATAGGCAATATTGGTTGCATTATATGTATAAGCAGGTGTATATTGAGCAAACTGATCCAATTGTTTTTTGATAGCCTCTGTTACAACGGGAAAGCAGCTACCCAAGTTCAAAGAGGATGCACTACTAAGAAAGTCGATATACTTATTATCATCTTCGTCATAAATTGTATCCCCCTCTACCTTTGCCACAGCAAGTGGATAGTAGGATAAATGTTGGCAGGGAGCAATTACCTTTTTGTCACGCTCCACCCATTCATTGCATTTTGTTGTTGTCAAACTCATGATCTTCATCTCCTTGTTGTTGCCCTTAAAGCTTTCTCATTTTCGTTTCAATAGCTTAAATATGCCAAGTGTCATAATAGGAATTACATATACAAAAAAGAATACCCACGCTAACGTGCCGTAACCTTTTGCAATCAGATTAATCAGTCCATACGAAGAAATAAATGTTGTTGATACCAAAAGAATAAGTGCAGTTATGGGTGTTGTCCAACTAGGCACTTGCATTCCCTTGCTTTTATACCCCTCCCCAATACGGTCTGTGATAGAATAAATCAAGCCCGAGCCAGTTTCAATCAGTGTGCCAAACAAAACAATCTGGAACATATAGCGCAACCAAGGCATTTTCATCTGGGTCAAAATAAAATCCACAGGAAGCTCTTGCTCAATAATCAATGGGTAGAACCCACACATAGCGACAAATAAGATGATCCCTGGTAAAATACCAATTACGCCCGCTATTAAGCCTGATACAAAGGCTTCTTTTTCACTGTCGCAGTGCCTTATGGTGTAAAGTACAGCAATAATAATAGCCAGGTTGTAAAATGCATATTGAAAACCGCCCACTGCCCAATTGCCATTGATGGGTACGGAAGCAAAATTATGCCCAATCACTGAACTATACCTTGAAATCACCAAAACCAAAAAAAGAATATATACGCCATATAGAACAAAGGACCACAATGAAAGCACCTTTTCGATCATTTCCGAACCATTCATTACTAACAAAAATACAGCAACAGACATACCAATGATCCCAAACCACTTGTTCAAACCAAACAGTTCATGGAGTATCGACCCTGCCGAAGCTGACACCACAGCCAAAACGATCAAAATAAAAATGATGTAAGCAATCTCGAATACGACCCATCCTGGGCCCATCAGCTTTTTCATAAAGCTTTTGTAGTCATACTTTTTAAATGCATGGGCAAACGCAAAGGATACACCACAGATGATGGACCAAGTAAGCATAGATACAATGCTCATTCCTAAAATACCACCCAGAGGGCCATAGCCCATAAAATACTCGACCAATTCCCTTCCTGTTCCATATCCTCCGGCAATTACGCAAGATTGAAAAACGATACCGGGAACAAAGTACTTTTGAAACTTTTTTGATGATAAAATACTCATAATATCCCTCCTTAAATTTTCAAAACTCGTTTTCATTTCGCCACACATTAATTATACTAAATTTTATTTAATATAATTCTATATTTAATATATTTAAATGTCAATTATATATTAAACAAAATTTAGCATTTGTAAATTTCTTATGTGTCAAAGTTCTTTTTGTATACTTTACACTCTTTATATCTTGCTTTTATCAAAATAAATAAAAAAAAGAGCTTATCTTTTGTATAAATTAATATACAATAATAAGCTCTACTAAATTTAATTTAGTATATTTATATATGGACCAAAAACACTATTTTGCCTTTTCCATATTGAAGGTCAGATACCTGCTTTTCCCTCTTAATATTAGTGGTATTAATATAGCGCAGGGGAAATGACAGCTACTGCTTCCACATCTTCATCTCCTGGATTATAAAGCTGGTGATATGTTTGCTGCGGCACATAAATGCTATCCCCTTCTTTCAGAACATAAACATCATCACCAATATGGTATTCTAAAGTACCTTTTAAAACCAAAGTACATTCTGCTGCTTCCTCATGATACTGAACCATGGTGCTCCCCCAACTTTTGGGTCCTAATTTGAAACACAGCATCTCCATTTGCGTACAGGCGTTTTTACTTCTACTATAAGGTGTTACAAATTGATACTCCATGTTAATGTCTGCAAATTGTATTTTAGTTCTATTGTCCTTTGGAATAACGGTAACTTGCTCCTGCTCCTCTTGAGAAAAGAGAGAAACCAACGGTATATCAATTGCCTCTGCAATTCGCATTAAAACAGATAAAGATGGACTGATTAAATTCCTTTCAATCTGAGAGATGTACCCCGGGGTTACCTCAGCTTTTTCAGCTAAATCTTTAGCGGTGATTCCTTTTTCCATTCTTACAGATTTAATTTTTTCGCCTATCATGATATCCCCCCAGTTATTTTTGCGGTTCTAGCAATCTTAGCAGGAACCAATTTCAAGAACTTTCCTTTTTCGTATTCTTTCCTATCATTCTTTTGATTGTTTTGGACATACCTAAATTTAATTCATTTTTTTAATATAATTATATCACAGTATTTATACAAGTTCAAAGAAAATACACTTGATCTATCAATGAATTCTTAGTTATTCATAGCACCCCTGTGAAACCTGGCTTGTTTTGCTAGTATAGTTGCAGCGCAATTAACAATATTGTCATTAAAACTAAACTAATAGGTAGCATTAAAGAATTTAGTACCGCTGCTGCAGAACGGTCGTAACCACAGCGTTCTGTATAAATGGGCGCAATACTTAGTATTGGTGAGAAAACTACAATGGACAGTACCTGCCTATGTAATAAGGGAGCTGGCAAGTAGTGATAAATAAGGTAAGAAAAGATACAAGCCACAACAAGCCTCAAAATCAACACACTTCCCATATCTTTTAACACCCGTTTTTCAATCTTAGGCTCAAACATGATACCGATTAGTATCATTGCTAAGAATGTATTTGCTTGTCCCATCATTGCTGCTAAATCAAAAACAATACTTGGCAGCTTTACCCTCAATATGCTAATCAAAATCATGACCACATAAGCAACAAAAGGCATCGATGAGAAAAGAGTCTTTAATATTTCTTTCCCTCTTATATTTCCTCTCCCTTTGGCAATGATCATTGCAATTGTAAACGTAATTCCAAAAACCATAATTGCATTCCCCACGTCAAACATACAAACAATGGCAATCGCCTCTGCCTCAAAGAAGCTTTGCATAAAAGGCATGGTACAAAGGCCGATATTATAGCCAGACCCATTTATAATAAAAAATGACCTTTGTGCAGGTTGTTTTCTTCGTGTGAGTAAAAGTACAAACCCTATTACTAAAAAATTAGTCAGAAATCCAAGGGTAATGTCAATTAAAAAAGATGAATTTAAGTCCAAATTGCGAAAATTACTGATGATAACCATTGGTAGTGTGATCTTCATAACCAACCTTGATAATAGATCCGTATCCTTTTGGGAAAATAGTCCTCCCCGTTTTAAGGCAAAGCCCATTGCAATCATAAAAAGAAACCCAAAGGCTTTTGTTAAAACCACTTCCATCTCAGAGCCACCTCTCCGATTTTTCTTTTGCTGTATGTTGCAATGCCATAAGTAGGCATGAAAAAAGACCTTTTGCTCGAAACAAAAGGTCGGATTTTCAAATGTGAATTACAGTTTTGCTTTTGCTGTATTTACCAATGTTGTAAATGCAGCAGGATCAGAAACAGCCAAGTCAGCCAACATCTTTCTGTTGATGTTAACGTCTGCCATTTTTAAACCATGGATCAATTTGCTATAAGAAATATCGTTCATTCTTGCAGCTGCATTGATTCTTGTGATCCAAAGGCTTCTGTATTCTCTCTTTGTTTGTTTTCTGCCAGCAAATGCAAATGCCATAGCTTTCATTACAGACTGTTTTGCAACTCTGTACTGCTTGCTTCTAGCACCACGGTAACCTCTAGCCAGCTTTAATACTTTTTTATGTTTTTTTCTCGCGTTTAACGCGCCTTTCACTCTTGCCATGGTAAAGTCCTCCTAAAAAATATACTCAAAATTATGCGTATGGTAACAATCTCTTCTTAATACTGTTCAATACAGTTTTATCAACTGTTGTAGCATGTCTTAAGTTTCTTTTTCTCTTTCTGGACTTTTTGCCAAGAATATGCTGTGTATTAGATTTCTGTCTTTTCAACTGACCTGTGCCAGTGATTTTAAATCTTTTCGCTGCTGCTTTTTTTGTTTTTAACTTAGGCATAATGTTAATCCTCCTAAAATAATCATTACAGGTAATCCTGCTTGTGTCTTATTGCTTTCTTCCGTCCTGCGGATCAGCTCTTTGGCGCAAGGAACATTACTAAGCTCCTGCCTTCCATCTTGGGTTCTTTTTCAACCACACCAAACTCTGCAGTTTCTTTCGCAAAGTTTTCCAGAATGACCATGCCTGCTTTGGAATTACCAATTTCACGGCCTCTAAAACGAATGCTAACCTTTACCTTATCCCCGTCCTTCAGGAACTCATTTGCTTTTTTCACTTTTACCTGAACGTCATGGGCATCGATACCTGGAGACAAACGAAGTTCTTTCACATCTACGGTCTTTTGTTTCTTTCTGGCTTCTTTTTCTTTCTTAGCCTGATCGAATTTATATTTTCCATAGTCCATGATTCGACAAACTGGAGGCTTCGCAGTAGGCGCAATCTTAACCAGATCCAGCCTTCTTTCATCTGCAAGTTTCTGGGCGTCTCTAGAAGAAACAATTCCCAGCTGTTCCCCATTTTCATCAATCAATCTAATTTCCTTGTCTCTGATTTGCTCGTTGATCATTAAGTCTGTAATAGCAAAGCACCTCCCAAATTATTGTACCGTTATTCCGCAAGTGCGCAAAAAAAATGCGCCGGAAGAAATCCGCCGCACACAGAAAAACAGAGCAACATCCCTGTTTTACAAATCGTGTATTAACCCTATTCAGCCCATGCCATAAGGTGAGAAGCGGAACTTCTTCTTTATTACCGTAGTAGTATATCATTTTATGTAAGCTTCGTCAACATATTTTTTATTTTTTTAAAATTCCGGGCAGAGATACGCTTTATCTATGCCCGGAATATGATTAATCCATGCTTCTTGTAGCAATTTCTTCTTTTATTCTGGCAATGACATCGGTCAAATCTACCTGGCCTTCTTCGCCATTCTTTCTAGAACGCAAGGATACTTTGTTTACCTCTACATCTTTTTCGCCAACAACGATGATATAAGGCACTCTTTCGTTTCTTGCTTCTCTAATTTTATAGCCGATTTTTTCAGCACGATAATCAACTTCTACACGAATTCCTTCTTGATCCAAAGAACCTGCAACCTGTTTTGCATAATCCGCAAATTTTTCTGAAATAGGTAGCACCTTAACCTGTACAGGGGACAACCATGTAGGGAACTGGCCTGCAAAATGCTCAATTAAAATACCGATAAAACGTTCAATGGAACCAAACGCAACCCGGTGAATCATAATAGGGCGTTTTTTGCTGCCATCTGCTGCTGTATATTCCAATTCAAAGCGTTCAGGCATCTGCATATCCAACTGAATTGTGCCACACTGCCATGTTCTGCCGATAGAGTCCTCCAAATGGAAGTCAATCTTAGGGCCATAGAATGCACCATCGCCTTCATTAACCACATACTGAATTCCATTTTCATCCAAAGCATCTCTTAAACCACTTGTAGCGATTTCCCATGCTTCGTCAGAACCCATACTGTCTTCAGGTCTTGTGGAAAGCTCAATATGATATTTGAAACCAAACAGCTTATAAACGCTGTCAATCAGACGAATAACGCCACTAATTTCATCTTTAATCTGTTCTTCAGTCATGAAAATATGAGCATCATCCTGATTGAAACAACGAACACGCATCAAACCATGTAAAGCACCGGATTTTTCATGTCTATGAACCAAGCCGATTTCGCCAACACGCATCGGCAAATCTCTGTAAGAGTGCATATCCTGCTTGTACACCAACATACCACCAGGGCAGTTCATTGGTTTAATGGCAAAGTCCATATCATCGATCACTGTTGTATACATATTATCCTTGTAGTGATCCCAATGACCGCTTCTTTCCCAAAGCTGTCTGTTCATGATAATTGGTGTGGAAACTTCAACATACCCAGCTTCTTTGTGGATTTCTCTCCAATACTCTAACAAAGTATTTTTCAGAACCATACCCTTTGGCAAGAAGAAAGGGAAACCAGGGCCTTCATCCAACATTGCAAATAGTTTTAACTCTTTGCCTAATTTTCTGTGGTCACGCTTCTTTGCTTCTTCCATCATTGTTAAGTATGCTTCCAATTCGGAAGCCTTAGGATAGGAAGTACCATAAATACGAGAGAGCATTTTATTTTTTTCGCTACCTCTCCAGTATGCACCTGCAACAGAAGTTAACTTAATGGCTTTTACATATTTTGTGCTCATCAAGTGAGGGCCTGCACATAAATCTGTGAAATCCCCTTGCTTATAGAAAGAAATGTTTGCATCCTCAGGTAAATCCTGAATCAATTCCACCTTATAAAGTTCATTTCTTTCTTCCATATATTGAATTGCTTCTGCACGAGGCAATTCAAAGCGTTCGATAGCCAAATCAGCCTTAACGATTTTTTTCATTTCCCCTTCAATTGCTTCTAATTCTTCTGGAGTAAATGCCTTCTCACGGTCAAAATCATAATAGAAACCATCTGCAATTGCAGGCCCTATAGCCAATTTTGTATCAGGGTAAAGATTTTTTACAGCTTGGGCCAAAATATGAGAAGTTGTGTGGCGGAATGCCATTTTACCTGCTTCATCTTCAAATGTACAAATGCTTACCTCTGCATCCTGATCTACAACAAATCGCAAATCTTTTACTTCTCCATCAACAATACCAGCGCACGCATTTCTTGCTAAGCCTTCGCTAATCGATTTTGCAATATCCAATACAGATACTGCCTGATCAAATTCTTTTACAACGCCATCTTTTAATGTAATTTTCATGATTTTCCTCTCCTTTTCGAAAATAAAAGTTTCAACAGAAAGCAGATTGCAATAAAAAAACTCTCATCCACTTTCCTTCCGGAAAGGGACGAGAGCAACTATCTCCCGCGGTTCCACCCTTTTTGTTAAAAAACCTCTCATTTAGGACTGTAACGTAGTCAACGGGCTTTATTAGAGCCACTCCGAGGTGGTATTCGTACACATTCTTAACGCAGGACATTTCCACCCATGATTTTCAATCAGATGTCCCTCTCTGTCCGTTTCGAAAAGACTACTATCCTCATCAACGCTTTGAAATCTTCATTTTGAAACACTTATGATTATAGCACCAAAATCATTTCTGTCAACACTTTTTCAGAAAATTCCACATCTCAAAACCATTTGTTTTTTTTAAAAAAATAAACTCCTGCCACAATAAAAATTATTGAAATGATAATTACAAAGTGATAACCATATCTCCAGCTATATTCCGGCATGCTAAAGTTCATACCATACCAACCTACAATAAGCGTTAAAGGCAGGAAAATAGTAGTTACTACGGTGAAAACTTTCATGGTAGAGTTTAAATTTATGTCTACTTCCGCCTCATAAGACTCCCTGACTTGAGTGACAGAGTCCCGTAGGTTTAAAACACTTTGAAATCTTCGTTCTGTTCTTCGGTTTAGCATTTTAAAAGAACGCAAGGTCTTTCCATCAAAAATACCATTTTCGTTCTCCCCCAAAATATCAAGGACATTTAAAAACTGTTCATAAAACCTCTTTAAAAACATTAGCCTTTTTCGCAAACTTATAATATCACTGACACAATTGTGATTTTGCGAAGTAATTAAAAGCTGTTCTAAGTCCATAATTTCCTTTTCGATGGTATCAAAAACTTCATAATCTTGCCTAGTTTGTGATTCAAAAAATAAATAAATAATGCGATTTAAGGAAATTCTTTCTCCTAAATTTTTAGCACTTTCCTCAAGAATATCCATAACTCTTTGTTTTTGAGAAGTAAAAAAAAACGCCCTGCCCTTCTCAAGATAAATAATGACGCTGCCATAGCTGATCAATATATTATGAAAGTCCGGCATTTCCAAACTAATACAGTCAAAGTTTTCAAAAGAATCATACTTTGCATAACCAAAACGACGGGCCTCCTCAAGAATCGTCATGGAGATCCCCCAAGATTTGGATCTTTTTTCCATTTCATCATAGGAGGACACAGATAAAAACTCTGTATCCTTTGCCTGACTTTTATCCAGGAACTGGCTTATTTGATAGTCCCCATCACCAATTGTCATAAACACAGCAAACTGCTCCCTCCAAAATAAAGCTATTCAAAACATTAACCCAGCTGAACAACTTTATATATACTAAAGATGCGACTTTTATTTGAACTTAACCGCTGTGCCATAGGCCATCACCTCTGCTGCCCCTGCCGCAACCGAGCTAGTTGTAAAACGAACATTCACTATGGCATCTGCTCCCAAGCTATTTCCCATGTCTATCATGCGCTGGGTTGCAATATTTCTTGCCTCTGTCATCATTTCTGTGTATCCGCATAACTCCCCGCCAACTAGTCCCTTAAGTCCTGCACCAATATCCTTCCCAATATTTTTAGACTGAATCGTAGCCCCTTGTACTAATCCAATCATTTGCAATTCCTTTCCCGTAATATAATCTGTATTAACTAAAATCATAGTATACCTCCTAATTCTGACTTTTATTATCATTGTTATTATAAATAATTCAAACTCATTTTCTTCCCTGATTTTTTCCTATATATACGGCTTAATGCCATTTTGGTAATTAGGTTTCATCGGTTACAACAAAATCAATGTCATAGTGCAACTATGTGATCTGTTGCCTTCCCACGATATTATTTTTCAAATTCTTTTCTACCTTATTTTATAATTCCCTCTTTTAAAACCCCTAAACTCTAGAAAGAACACAGGCAAACAAAAGGGGCATTTACATAAATTGATATAAATCGGCTTATCCATGTGAAAGTCACTGAGTATAGCAACTGTCTACTACCTTAACCAATAAATATATCATTAGCGCATGAAACCTTAAAAATTTTTCTTCAACATAGCAAATATTTGAAAATTGTTATAGCCTATCAATTTTTCTAAGGTCTTATGTTCAAATGTAATACCATTGGATCATCCTGTCAACCCATCCTCTTTTAAAATATTACAATTACCAGTTTTTAGGCGCCTATTTACTGCATTTTAAGTCAGCCAGAAAAGCAATGTCTCTATATTATTACTAGCAACCCGGTGGCGTAAAAGCGAAAACCCTTAATAAGTTAAATACTTCTAGCAAATGAAGTCATTACCATTCATTGGAATTTCCCCACTGGAAAACATTGTTTAAATCTCTACATCTTTCATAAAAAAGACCTACTTCAGATAAACGAAAGCAGGTCTATTTTATGTTTGATTTGATATCGTTTTAAAATAACTTACAAAACCTTTGCAAGAAAAGTCTGTAAACGGTCACTTTTCGGATTTTCAAAAATTTCTCTAGGAATACCCTCTTCCACTTGTTTCCCGTCTGCCATAAACATAACTCTAGAAGCGACTTCTTTTGCAAATCCCATTTCGTGGGTAACAACAACCATAGTCATATTTTCTTTTGCCAGCTGTTTCATTACTTCCAAAACTTCGCCTACCATTTCTGGGTCTAGAGCGGAAGTGGGTTCATCAAAAAGCATAACCTCGGGCTGCATACATAACGCACGTACAATGGCAATACGCTGTTTCTGCCCTCCTGAAAGCTGAGAGGGATAAGCATTGGCACGGTCCTCCAAGCCAACCCTTTTTAAAAGTTCCATTGCTAATGCAGTTGCCTCTTCTTCACTTTTCTTTTGAAGTTTCATTGGAGCAATAATCATATTCTTCAAAATAGTCATATGGGGAAACAAATTAAAGTGCTGAAACACCATCCCCATACGCTGACGGTGCGTATTGATATTTGTTTTTACATCCGTAATATCAACACCTTCAAAGTATATGCTACCCCCTGTGGGCACCTCTAATAAGTTCAAACAACGTAAGAACGTTGACTTGCCAGACCCCGAAGGACCAATTACAACTACCACTTCACCCTTTTTTATTTCTGTATTGATGCCATCAAGCGCCTTAATAGCACCGTTATTATAATACTTTTGCACATTTTCAACTTTGATCAAGGTTTCATTAGCGTTCACTATTTCTCAACCTCCTTTCTAACTTACCTACTAGCCAGGTGAAGAACATTACCATAACCAGATAAATGAGTGCTACACCAATCAAGGGCATAAAGGGAGAAAAAGTTCTACTTCTAATAATGTCACCGGCCTTTGTCAAATCTTGCAACGCAACATAACCCGCAACAGATGTTTCCTTTAATAAAACGATAAACTCATTTGCCAAAGCTGGCAATACATTTTTAAAGGCTTGTGGAACAATAATATAACGCATGGTTTGCACATAATTAAAGCCCAAGCTGCGTCCTGCTTCAAACTGTCCTCCATCCACTGACATGATACCACTTCGTACGATTTCGGCCACGTACGCACCTGAGTTGATACCAAATGCCAATACAGCTACCATTACTTTGTTATTGGAGGAAGCAAAAATAATGTAGTACATAATCATTAACTGTACAACAACAGGGGTACCACGAATCACGGTTAGATACACCTGACTAATTGCATTCAAAAAAGTTAAAATAAATTTCCCAAAGCCAGGGCGCATTTCTTTTTTATTTTTATCGTAGGTAGAACGTATAATTGCGATGAAAACACCAATTACAATACCTAAAATTACGGCAAAAAAAGTTACCTTTAGCGTCACAGCCAAACCATCTAGAATATAACGCCACCGGTCGTCCTTTATAAAGTTTAATTCAAACTGGGCTTTTAGTTGTTCCAGCCATTCAGCCATAGAAACCCTCCTTCTTTTTAAAGACCAAAATAGGGGCGAAGTTCGCCCCTATTTCTAAAGCGTAATAAAATTTATTCTGCACTGATATATTTATCAACAATTGCCTGAACAGTTCCATCAGCAATAAGTTCTTTCAAAGCAGAATTTACCTGTTCTGTTAATTCGCTATCCTTAGCAAAACAGATAGCATAATCTTCTACTGCATATTCTGTTTCAAGAATTTTCAAACCTTCGTTAGCTGCAATAAATTCTTTTGCAGGTTCATTGTCAATGATTACACAGTCAATTTTACCTGTCGCCAAAGACTGAACTGCGTCAGCACCTTTATTGTAACGTTCAATTGTACCTAAGCCCGCACCTTCGATATCATCGGAAGCATAAATATCACCTGTTGTACCTGTCTGTACACCTACAGTGTGGTTCGCACCTTCAGCAAACAAATCATCAACAGTTGTAATTGGAGAATCTTCTTTTACGATAACAACCTGAACACCTGTTGCATAAGAATCAGAAAAATCTACACTTTCCAAGCGGTCAGGTGTAACTGTCAAGCCAGCCATGCCAAAGCTTGCCTTGCCGCTTGCAACAGCAGGAATAATGGAATCAAAAGCCATATCTTCAATTGTAAAGTCAAATCCTAATTTTTCTGCAATGGCAGCACCAATTTCTGCATCGATACCTACAATGCCCTGGCCTTCATAAAATTCATAAGGAGGGAACTCTGCATTCGTTGCCATAATCAGAGTTTCCTTCTGATCACTTGCCCCATCCTGAGCTGCATCTGACTGGGCTGCATCATCAGAACCGCCGCCACAGCCAGCCAATGCTGCTGTCATTGTAACTACCATTGTTGTAGCCAAAATTCCTTTTAAAATTTTTTTCATATTCTTCTTCCTCCCATTTTTTCACGTTTCCTTTGGCACATTTCTTTGTGCTTATCTACATTAGGAATTATACTCTATTATTGCATAAAATACAATAATATTTTTTCACTATAAATTTATAATATTCACTCATTTTTTGTGCATATTGCATCCTCATGCCGTTTTTGACATTATAAGTGCCATGAAATACCCTTTTAAAAGGAAGGTTACTAATTTAAAATTAAGATTTAAGCATGAATATATATTTGCATAAACACTGTATATTCGTGCATTCACTTATTTAAACTACACTTCTGTCTATAAATTCTGGCTTAACCTTTGAATACATAATTTTCTGCTCGCTATATAGCCCATAATAACCAGATAACATATAGCTTATTCCACAGCAAAGAGCATAATATGCAATTCCCGTGGCGCCAAACAACTCAATACAAAGCACTACCGATGCGATTGCACAGTTTGTCACCCCACAAAAAACGGCTGTCATGCCCAACCCAGCCGCAAACGAGGGGGAAATCCCTAAAATAGGCCCCAATACACACCCCAAGGTTGCCCCAACAAAAAATGTAGGAACAATCTCTCCGCCTTTAAAGCCTGCACCCAATGTGATTGCAGTAAATAAAATTTTCAATAAGAACGCCTCTGACTTTGCTTCCCCATTTACTGCTTTCTGAATGATATCCATACCTGCGCCGTTATAGTCATTACAATCCAAAAGGAGGGTTAGCCCAATTACTAAGGCTCCGCCTATAAAAACCCTTATATATGGACTTTTTATGTATAATTTATATCCATGAGCCATTTTGTCCATAACGATGCAGAACATCATACTAACCATGGCACAAATAATGCCCAAAACCCCCACAGAAAATGCTATCTTTAGGTCTAACCCTTGAGGTACGCCAAAAAGAGTGAAGGCAGTTGCATGAAACCCCAAACTTTGGGCTAAACCCGCGGCAACCAAAGCTGCAACAGTTCCAGGGACAATGGCAGAATAATGCATAATTCCCACAGAAATTACCTCCATTGAGAAAATAACTGCTGTTAGGGGTGTGCCAAAAAGAGCCGAAAACCCTGCTGCCATTCCACTTAAAGTAATAATTCTTTTATCTTTTTCATTAAGATTTATAATGCGCCCCATATAAGAGGCAATGCTTCCACCCAATTGCAATGCCGCACCTTCTCTACCTGCCGAACCCCCAAAAAGATGGGTCAATACAGTGCTTAAAAAAATCAGCGGCGCCGTTCTAAGGGATACTTCCTCATTTTGTCGAACTGCAACCAAAATGAAATTTGTTCCCCTGTCGTTTTTCATGCCCAAAAGATGATAAAGACCAATAATCAAAAGACCAGCAACTGGGAGAAACCATACTATGACAGGATGTACCATTCGAAAAGAGGTTGCCACCTCTAGCACCCAATGAAAGGCAATACCAATGGTACCAACAACCGCCCCAACAATACCCCCAATAATTACCCATTTTAGAAAAATCAAAAAAGCACTTTCACCACCGCTTATGTGGGCCTTCAAATTTCCCCACAAATTAATCCCTCCTTCTATAATAATAATGCACTTTTAAAAACCCCATCCCGTAAGTTATCACTCAATAATTAATGGTAAAATTGATACTTACTCTAATCTAAGGAAACTTTTAACATTAGAAAGTAGTAAAAAAGATAGACGAATGGAGTTTTCAGAAAGGCTTTAAACCCATTCATCAGTATACAACACTGTCATTCAGACAATCAAGAGCATATTTCCACGAAAAACCATAAATTTAGTTATATTTCTTATGGTTTATAGCTTATAAACTACATCTTTGTCAGAAAGATTTGAAAGACTACAAAAAGAAAAGCAATATGGAAAAACCATATCACTTTAATCACTATACATGTAAGATTACTCTTTTTCTGATGTAGCTTGTTCTGTTGTATCGTCATCCTCCATATAATAGGGCTCGTTCTTTCTCTCCCAAAGAGGCATACTTACGATAGCCTTAAATAAATCTCCATCCACCTTAATCCCAAAAGTTCCGCCTTGTGCCTCAACTAGACTCTGAGCGATGGAAAGACCTAGCCCTGAGCCTTCAGTCGTACGAGAAGCATCACCCCGCACAAAGCGATCTGTCAATCTTGTTTCATCAAAGTCGATAGGGCTGGCAGAAATGTTTTTCATTACCAAAATCCCTCTCCCCTCAGCTTGGAAGATATCTATATATACCCTAGAATTCGGCATGGAATATTTTGCTGCATTCGAAACCAGGTTTTCCAATATCCTCCATAAATGCCTACCATCTGCAGAAATATAAAGGGGCTCCGGGCAACTTACTTTGATTTCCAACCCAGCTGCCTCAATCTTTTCTTCCAATTCTCCAATAGCCTGCAAAGTTATCTGTCGATAATCCACCCTTGTTGTTGTTACAGTAATGTTACCACTAGAAACCTTACTTGCCTCTATCAAGTCCTCGATAAGTTGTTTTAGCCGGTAGGATTTATCATACAAAATATCTACATACTCTGAAGCTCTTTTATCCTCCAACTTCAGACTGCGCAGTAAATCAACATAGGAAATAATGGAGGTTAAGGGGGTTTTTAAATCATGAGAAACATTTGTAATCAACTCCGTTTTCATCCGCTCGCCTTTGACTGCATCTTCAACAGAGTTTTTCAATCCATCTTGTATATTTGCTATATCAGTAGCAAAATTTAAAAATGATGGAGAGATTTCTTGCAGATTCAGTTTGAATTGCAAATTGCCCTTTGATGTTTCTCTGGCAGAAATCATAATTCTTTTTAAAGAACGCAATGCCCTTAAAAATAAAAACATACAAAAAGCGTTGAAAATTAGTAAACCCAGTGCAGACAAGAAGCAAATAAAAATAAGCCCCAGCTGTGCTGTCAAAATGATTGCTCCCATAATTACACAGTTTCCTAAACCGTAACAGAGCATAACAAAAATCATCCATCCCCTAAAGGTCTTACCGGTGAATAATTCTGCCATCCGTCGAATGGTTACAGACACCCACGTATTTCGTAGGAAAATCTTGCCCTTTATCTGCCTTGCAACAGAACAAATATATGAAACAATTGCTGCAACATTAGCAATATACACTACACCAAGGATAGTGGTGAAAATATATGCCCAAAAAATAGCTGTTTCCCTTAAAATATTAGATAGTAGGGCAAATCCAAATAGTGTAGAAGACGTTATTAATCCACATATTAATAAAAAGTGTACCTCGTTATAAATCTTATCTACCGCTAAATATGTAACTTTTCCACCTTTTTCACCTTGCCCTGAAACACGGAATAAATAAATAAGGCATAG
Source organism: Anaerotignum sp. (assembly GCF_040307045.1). GTDB lineage: Bacteria > Bacillota > Clostridia > Lachnospirales > Anaerotignaceae > Chakrabartyella. The sequence continues at coordinate 330,001 of NZ_JAWRKF010000020.1, read as the reverse complement.
TAAAATGATTATCGTTGAGACCGTAAATACACCAAATAAAATTGGTAGACTCGTTTTTGCAAAGGTATATTCTTGCCCAAGATCATAAAAATCATCACCAAATGCAAAAGGCTCCCGAATACCTGCATATATTTTGTAGTCGCTATTTTCCATCAAGGCATTTTTTTGACAAAAAGGCATAACACCCATGGTATCATTGCTAAAGCCAGCTGAAAGAACAACAGTACGATCAATATTGCTCATTTCCCCTCGGGTTGTGTTTCCTGCAACAACATTTCCATATGCATCTTCAACGTAATAAACAAAATTCGTTAACCCGCTTAAAAATCGTACACTACGCTTATATTCATCCAACTGATTCTGTATATACATTTTTCGGTATAAAGGCAATCGACTCTCCACTAACTCTTTATACTCGTTAAAATTGGTTTTTAAAGAATTTGGAATACTTCCATGAATCACAAGCCCATCAAAATCTTCATTGATGGAAGTATTGCCTGTTATAATACCGTCTTTGATGCCATAATATCGTTTAAAGTCAACAATCAATTCATCCCGATCAACCAACTCACCGCTTAGAATGCGGTTTTCATTTCGATAATAAACCTCTGTCATAATGACATCATCTAAAACCTGGGCAAATTGACTTCTAAACTCGTAGGTTTCATACACAGAACCCGCCTCTATAATATCTTTATCCCAATGACTAGAGATATTGGCCGTTACGATTCCGCAGAAAAAATTTGCCATCGCACATATAAAAAGCACTACAACTGCGACTATCTTCCATTTGGTTTGATAACTCCTATATTTTCTCAATTTTGTATCCAATGCCCCACACCACCTTTAGATATCTGGGCTCTTTCGGGTTAATTTCGATTTTTTCACGGATACGTCTGATATGAACTGACACCGTGTTTTCAGGGGCAAAGGAAAGTTCATTCCAAACTTTTTCATAAATTTGATCAATTGAATAAACCTTTCCAGCGTTTTCCATCAAAAGCTGCAAAATGCCATACTCTGTGGCTGTAAGCTTAACAGGTTCTCCACCCACGCGGACTTCTTTAGCGTCTTTGTCCAATTCCAAGTCTCCAATTTTAATGACATTACTTTTTTCAGCAATGCTTCCCAGGGCTGTATAACGGCGCATCTGGCTTTTTACCCTAGCCAATAGCTCTAATGGGTTAAACGGTTTCGTAATATAATCATCTGCACCAAAATTCAAGCCCAAAATCTTATCCGTATCTTCTGACTTTGCAGAGAGTATTATAATAGGGATGTTTAATGTTTCCCTAATTTTTACCGTAGTATTCAATCCATCCAACTTGGGCATCATAATGTCTAGTAAAATTAAATGAATTTCGTGATTCTCCAGAGCCTTTAATGCCTCAAGACCATTGTAGGCTTTAATGATATTATAGCCCTCTTGCCTCAAATAAATTTCAATTGCATCAACAATAGATTTGTCATCATCACAAACAAGAATATTAAACTTATCCATCCCAAGGAACCCCCTTTTTTTACACAAAGTTACTATTTTATCATAGCAAATTTGTTTTACAAATTTATACATACTTCCTTACATAATTCTTAATTTCTTTTTATTCTATCCTAATCCACCAATAAAAGAAAGATAAAATTTTTTCTAGTAACTTTAAAAAAAGTGATTGACAGATAGCATTTTATCTTGTATACTAAGTTTCGTTGTGGGTCACTAGCTCAGTTGGTAGAGCACTGGACTTTTAATCCAGGTGTCTCGGGTTCGAGCCCCGAGTGACTCATTTTTCAAACCCAAATTTCAATTGAATAATTCACTACAAAAAGAAAATACCTTTTTTAAGGTATTTTTTCTTTGCTTTGATATTTTTTTATAAATAATAACTTAAAAAAGGAGGTTATTTTCATGAGAAACTTGACTGTAGGGCATCCTGCAAAGCAAATTTTTCTTTTTTCACTACCCCTTTTAATTGGGAATTTATTTCAACAGTTTTACAATATGGCTGATGCTTTTATCGTTGGTAGAATACTTGGTTCTGACGCATTGGCGGCAGTTGGCTGCACCAGTGGATTGACCTTTCTTGTGGTAGGCTTCGCCACTGGTCTAACCTCAGGTATGTCCATCATAACCGCACAACGTTTTGGAGCAAAGGATGAGGAAGGTGTAAAACGTAGCTTTGCCACTTCCCTTTTAATTGGGCTTGTTGTTACAATTTTTCTCACAATTTTTGGTTTGTTGATAACAAAGCCATTATTAGTAGCTTTACATACACCAGCAGAAATTATGGAAGACGCCTATGGCTACATAATCATCATTATGGGATTCATTGGAACTTGTATGCTCTTTAATTTAACATCAAATGCAATGCGTGCTGTGGGAGATGGTAACAGCCCCCTGTATTTCCTAATTATCGCTTGCATTTTAAATATTGTATTAGATTATTTTCTGATTCTTTCAATGAAGATGGGTGTGCGAGGCGCTGCCATAGCCACAGTGACCGCTCAGCTTATTTCCGGATTATTATGTATCATTTATATCAACAAAAAGATCCCTATTCTTCGCTTAAGCAAGGAACACTTCAAGTTCAATAGAGTGGATTGGCACCACCATTTGCGTCTAGGCTTACCTATGGGCTTTCAGTCTTCCATTATTGCTATCGGCACCATCGTTGTTCAATATGCACTGAACAACCTTGGGTCTCAAGCGGTTGCTGCCTATACAGCGGCACAAAAAATTGATGCTTTCGGCATCTTGCCATTGATGTCATTCGGCATTGCCATGGCAACATTTGTCGGTCAAAATCATGGTGCCAATCAGCCAGCCCGAATTCGTCAAGGCATTTTCCAATGTAGCTTATTGTCCGTATTTTTTGCTCTATTGATGGGCTATATCGATATATTTTGGGGAGATTCTCTATCTGCATTGTTCCTCAAAGATAATGCAGAGGCAATTGCCCTTTCTCATCAGTATTTGATTATCAATGGTGCTTGTTATTCCTTATTGGCTTTGCTATTTGTATTTCGCTATTCTTTGCAAGGCTTGGGTTACAGCTTCGTTCCAACTTTGGCAGGCATATCAGAATTGATTATGCGTTGTTTGTCCGTAGTTATTTTAGCAAAGCTTTTGGGCTATTCTGGTGCTTGTGCCTCTAACCCCCTAGCTTGGGTGGGTTCTTTGATCTTTCTTGTGCCAACATTGGCACAAGTGGTTCGACGTATGCCAAAGGAGACTGAACTATTTTAACTTTTATATGCAAATTCTTTTTAATATACATTGCCATTCCATTTTTTTTATAGAATATTCTAATTAATTACACATATACTAGTGTTTTTATGTAAAATTCTTCATTGTACTTGAAATGGTACACGCTTTTAGGTATACTATTGAATATATAACTTTATTGGAGGTGTACCATGGAAAGTCCAATCTCTACATTGTCAGAGCGAGATAGAGAAATTTTGTATTCCTATATAAATGTTGCGAATGGAGTGGCGGAATTTTGGGGTGACTTTTGCGAAGTCGTAATACATAACCTAGAGAATATGGATCACTCCGTTATGCATATTCTTAATGGACATCTTTCAGGCAGACAAATTGGTGCTGCAATTTCTGAAGTTACCCTATCTTTTTTGAATCGTATGATGGCTGAACCAGACTTAAAACATCTTTACTATTTTGCAAAAAATAAAAGAGGCGAAACATTCAAGGCTTCTATCTCAGCTATTGTCGGTGAAAAAGGTAATATCATTGGCCTGTTTTGCTTAAATATGTATCTTGCCACACCTATTTCTTCTTTGATTCAATGCATGACTCCGGGGGAAAATGCAAAGCAAGAGAACATTTCTGAAACTTTTGTGGAAAATACAACAGAGCTTATGTTGCACGCTTTAGAGGAAGCTAAGAAAACAGTTTACAGCAATCTTTCCATTTCATCCTCCAATAAAAACAAGGAAATTGTTTCTCTCCTATATCAAAAGGGCATTTTTAATTTAAAGGATTCTGTAATCACCATTGCAGAACATCTAGGTATTTCAAAGAACACTGTTTATATGCATATACGAAATATGAATAAATAGACAAGAAAAAAAGCGGCCTTCGTAACCATTATAATGGCATAAAAGGACGCTTTATTTTTTTATTTAAAAACGCCTGTTGCTTTGCAAAATAAGCTTTGTACGTAAAAGGCCATTCTCTCAAAAGAAGACAACATGCCCTAAACCCACCGCAAAATGATTACAGCTTTAGTACATCTGATTGAAATTCATGATTGATAATTTGGCCAAGAGCAGAGTAAATAGCACTCGCCCCGCAGAAAATGCCTTCGTAACCGGCAATTGTCTTAATAAAATGACTTCCTGTAAAGTCACCCAATGCTAACAGGAAAAATAATAGTGTTAAAGAACCAAATACGACTCTGGTAACAATATTATGTTTAAAAGTGCCGATAAACATACCTAGTGTAAAAATACCCCATAGTAACAGATAGAATCCCATAGAAATCTCATCTGCACCTTGAACTCCACCTTGTGGTATCATAAAGGGCAATACCCAAATACCTACCAAAGACCACCAAAACGCGCCATAAGCAGTAAAAGCAGTTGCACCAAAAGTATTCCCTGCTTTGAACTCCATAATGCCAGCCACAACCTGGGCAAAGCCGCCAAGGAAGAGACCCATACTAATAATTACTGCGGATAAAGAAATGATACCTGCGTTATGTAAGTTCAATAAAATAGTAGTCATACCAAACCCCAATAGGCCTAAGGGTGCCGGATTTGCTACATTACTGGCGTGGTTACTCATAAAATTTCCTCCTTAATATTCACTTTTTCCATTGTTTACTAAACCAATCTCCCAGCCGCCCAAACTTTTGCTATTTGAGCCGCTGGATGATCAGTTTCTTTTGTAGGTCATGGTTCAATGTCATTTTTTTGAAGTGTTTCTAAATCTTTTTTACTTAACTCAGCTTTTTTCAATAAATCAGGCCTCTTAGAAGCAGTACGAAGAAGGGACTGCTCTCGACGCCATTTTTCAATATTTCCATGGTGGCCACTCAACAATATGGGAGGCACTTCCCTTTCCATGAAAATAGGAGGTCTTGTATATTGGGGATATTCCAAAAGGCCCTCTGAAAAGCTCTCCTCCTCAAAAGAAGCCTCTTTGCCAAGAACACCTGGCATTAATCTAGAAATGGCATCAATCATAGTAATTGCCGCCAACTCTCCTCCCGTTAATACAAAATCTCCCAAAGATACTTCATCGGTAACGATTTCTTCAATGACGCGCTCATCCACACCCTCGTAATGTCCACATAAAAAAACAAGGTTCTCCTCCTGCGCCAGTTTTTTAGCCATGCACTGGGTAAATGGCTTTCCCTGGGGTGTCATATAAAGAACCCTAGCTTTTCCCGCCCTTGGCACTATGCTCTGATAAGCATCGTAGATAGGCTGAGGCTGCATAACCATACCAGCACCACCGCCATAAGGATAGTCATCTACCTGCAAATGCTTATTATTGGAAAATTCCCTGATATTAATAGCCTCTATTGAAACAAAGCCCTCCCTTTGCGCTCTACCCAAAATACTATGGGACAATGTTTCTTGAATCATTTCAGGAAATAACGTCAAAACAAAAAAGTTCTTCATTATCTCAATCCTTCCAAAAGCTTTACTGTCATGACCCCTGCTTTTAAATCAACATTTTTAATGCAATCCTTTATGGCAGGAATTAAAAGTTCCTTGTCCCCAGGATCTTTTTGCACAGCATAAACATCATTTGCGCCAGTAACATAAATCTTGGTCAACTCTCCCAAATCTTCTCCATCATCGGTCACAACTTTTAAGCCGTACAAGTCTCTGGTGTAATACTCATTTTCCTCTAAAGGAATGGCAGCGGAGTCAGGAATTAAAATTGTCCCTGTCTTATACAGTTCCGCCACATTAATGTCTGTGATTTCTTTTACAGTGAGCAAAACAAACTGCTTATGATATGCTACCTTTTGTATGTGAAAAGTTTCCCTCTTCCCACGGATTTCTACGATAATCTCTTTTAACTGCTCATACCTGGTGGGATCCTGGGTTGTTGGAAAAACGCGCATTGTTCCTCTAATTCCATGAGTACCAGTAATTTTTCCTATTTCAAAATACTGTTCCATATACACCTCGAAAATTAAATTCTATACAAGAAAATGAGGCAAGGTGCAAGCACCATGCCAAAACAGCAACAAAAACCTTTTTATAAAAAGCAAATAATTAAAAGCTCTAATCAAGCTCCCATAGGCAGCTTTTTGCAACGGTCAATATTGCTGTCTACTATCAATTTACAAAACTGTACTTTTATAAAAGGCGTAGACAAAGTCTACGCCCTTATACGCCCCAAAATAAATCGGGGTAGATTTTCATTGAATAATTTCAACGATAATTTTTTTATCTTCATGAACGCCAGAAGCTTTTACCAGTGTACGAATTGCTTTTGCAATTCTGCCCTGTTTTCCGATAACCTTCCCCATATCTTCAGGGGCAACCTTTAGCTCCAGCACTAATGCGCGTTCGCTTTCGGTTTCAGAAACCTGAACTTTCTCTGGTTGATCCACAAGATTTTTTGCAATGACCTCTAATAATTCTTTCATAGTCAAGCCTCCCGCCTTCGGATTATTCGCCGATTACGCCAGCTTTTTTCAACAGAGCCTTTGCAGTTTCGGAAGGCTGTGCACCGTTTGCAAGCCATTTATTAGCTGCTTGTGCATCAACATTCAGAACAACGGGTTCCTTAGTAGGATCGTAGTAACCAATTTCTTCGATGGATTTACCGTTTCTGGATGTTCTGGAATCCGCAACAACGATTCTATAGAAAGGAGCCTTTTTAGCACCCAATCTTTTCAGTCTGATTCTTACTGCCATGTCATTTCACCTCCTAATGATAATTAAAACTTTTTTGCATTTTTGCCTTACAAAAATACATATAACAGATGGTGTTTAAACCACGCCCATTTTCAACAAACAGTTACCAGCACCCTTTATTGAAAATGCAAGGAAGCACCTCCATCAAGGGGGTTTCTTTCTTAGCATCCGTTATTTTATCGGAAAAAAGGAAGTTTTCCTTTCTTACCCTTTTGCATATTGTTCATCTGCTTCATCATTTTTTTCATTTCTTCAAATTGTTTTAGCAGACGATTTACCTCTGCAATGCTTCTTCCGCATCCATTGGCAATACGTTTTTTTCTTGGGCCATTGAGAACGGATGGATTTGCGCGTTCCTCTTTGGTCATGGACTGGATAATAGCTTCCACTTTTACCATCTCCTTAGAAGGGTCAACGCCCTCCATTGCCTTGTCCAAGTTAAGCCCGTTCATACCGGGTATCATCCCCATTAAATCTTTTAGAGGACCCATTTTTTTGATTTGTTGCATCTGAACAAGGAAGTCTTCTAAGGTAAAGTCATTGGAGCGCATTTTCTTTTGCATCTCCATTGCCTCTTGCTCGTCAATATTTTGCTGTACTTTATCAATCAGAGAAAGCACGTCCCCCATCCCTAAAATTCGGGAAGCCATTCGGTCAGGGAAGAAGGGTTCAAGGTCTTCCATCTTCTCGCCCATACCAATATATTTGATGGGTTTGTTGGTAACACTTCTAACAGAAAGAGCGGCACCACCTCTGGCATCACCGTCTAGCTTAGTCATGATAATACCATCTACACCCAACTGGCTGTCAAAACTACTTGCCACAGTTACTGCATCCTGACCTGTCATAGCATCAACCACCAAAAGAACTTCCTGTGGCCTTACAATTGTCTTAATATCCTGCAACTCCTGCATCAACTCTTCGTTGATGTGCAAACGACCTGCAGTGTCAATTAGAATGACATCATGATGCTGCTCGGCGGCAAATTCCAAAGCTTTTTTGGAAATTTCAAGAGGGCTCACTTCTGTTCCCATTTCAAAAACAGGGATACCGTAGTTTTTCCCTACCACCTGCAACTGCTTGATAGCGGCTGGACGATAAATATCGCATGCTACTAAAAGAGGGTTTCTTCCCTGCTTTCTAAGCTGTCCTGCCAACTTACCACTACTGGTAGTTTTACCTGCACCTTGCAGGCCTACCATCATATAAACTGTGGGTGGACGGTTTGAGTATGTTAATCTACTTTGTGTGCTACCCATCAGTGCAATTAACTCTTCGTTTACAATTTTAATAACCTGTTGGCCGGGGTTTAACCCTTCTAAAACTTCAACGCCAACGGAACGCTCTGTGACCTTTTTAATAAAGTCTTTGACGATCTTAAAGTTTACGTCCGCTTCTAAAAGTGCGATCTTCACTTCTCGCATAGCAACCTTTACATCATCCTCGGTTAAAACGCCTTTCCCGCGGAGTTGTTTGAATACTTCCTGCAACTTAGCGGAAAGATTTTCAAATGCCATAGATCGCCCTCCTTTTTAGGATAATATTGCATCTGCAATCTGCTTCATTATAGTAATCGCCTGTGTTGTTTTTAAGCTGATTTCTCCTGTGCCAATTTCATCAAGGATACTTTTCATCTTGCGAACAGCTCTTTGCTGCTCTTGAAAGCGTTCTACCAAACGAAGTTTCTCTTCATATTGAATTAAGATTTTTTCTGTACGCTTTAATTGGTCTCGTACAGCCTGGCGACTGATTGATAATTCTTCTCCGATTTCAGAAAGAGAAAGATCATTCTGATAATGCATCTCGAATACTTGCTTTTGTTTTTCTGTCAAAAGCTCGCCATAAAAATCATAGAGCAAAGTCAGTTTTAGAATTTCATCCATCTTTCATTCCCCCTGTAAAGGAAATTAACTTTACAACCACCTGAACTATCATACTAAAAAAAAAGCAGGCTGTCAAGTATTTTCCCTTTACAGTCTTCAAGAATTTTTCAAATTACAATTGGACAATTGATTTTCTCAATGGTTATCTTCCTTTCAGAAACTAATATGGAGCTATAACAACCCTGTTCAGAAAAAAACCGCCAAAAACCATCAGGTCCAACTCCAGTTAGATAGCAAAGCATAGCACTCATAGGTCCATTGTGAGAGACAATAACCACTGTTTTCCCCTTATTTTCTTGGATAATCCGCGCCAGTCCCTCAGTGACCCTTTGATAAAAATCTTGAAAAGCCTCGCCTCCAGGCAAAGAGCTGGTTTTCCACTCTTTAATCCATAAGTTTAACACATCTCCATGATTTTCTCTTATGTAAGTACCTTCTTTGTCTTCCCATTCCCCAAAAAAAAGTTCTCTAAAGCAATCTTTTTTCTCTACTTCTATCCCTTTATCAGAAGCAATGATTTGTGCGGTATGGGCAGCCCGCAATAAGTCACTGGAATAAATTTTATCATATGAAACCGTGTTAAAATAGTTTTTTAACTTGGTTGCCTGCTCTATTCCTTTTTCATTAATATCGCAGTCCGTCCAGCCATAAAACATACCCCTCAAATTCCAGTCTGTTTCACCATGTCTTATCAGATATACCTTCATAATTCTATCACCCCACTTCTATTTTACGCTAAAGTTGCTTATCCTAGCAAGAAAATTTAAAGTTAAGTCTAGTTAAGTTAATGGAAAAAACATTTTTGTGTTTTCAAATCACCCATTATTTTTACGCACTCCTTGTTAGTAAAAAATCATATTGTTTCACATTGAAAGGCGGGCACCCTTTTACGAAAATTCATAAAAAGGCGCCCGCTATCAAAAAATAACCGGTTATCTTACTTTAAAACGAAAGATTTACAGTCTGTACACTGATCCATTGTCGGATTTGCTTCGTGAGTACCTACCTGAATTGCTTCAAGTGTACAGTAGTTTTTTGTATTGTGGTGATGTCTACATTTTTCAACTGTACATCTAATACATTCATTACACTTTTCCATGTTCAATCCCTCCTTTGCATTTACTTCGATATTATTGTGTCCCGCAATTTTAAAAATATTACAGCATTCTCAGTGAAAATTTTTCTCTAAAATGGTACATATTTATTAGTAGTAACATTTCTATTTCAAATTTCTTTTGATTAACCATTGTGAGGTAATAAACGCAATTGCAGTTTGAGGGCCTTGAATAAAGTAATTCCAGCTAAAATATTTTCCCAATACTTTTTTTGAGAAAGTATTTTCCCTTATTTTCCCTAATGGGCAAGTAAAGGTTTTTTAATATAAACAAATGAAATCTATACTACCATCCATGAAATTAGAGATTCGTTCCCCCTGGGTTTTGTAGATTTCACCCATTGGTATACCCCAATGGCATCCTTCCTTCAACATGGCTGTGGCATCATCCCAGCTATATTCCTCTGCATCAATGAAAGGGGGTATGAACTGAGAGTTTCACCAATTCTCCGATTATCATGAACAATACCAATAACAACTATTAACCATTCACTAAAACTGTCTAAGACATAAGTTCTCCTTATGACGCACTCCTACAAATTGTTTTCTTTCCAATACTCTATAAAAGTCACTGTGGTTGTTGTTTAACCCACTCTAGTCATAACTTTTTTTACTTCTTATTAAGGAAAAAATAAACCTTAGGAGTCTGTTAAAATTACTCCTAAGGTTATAAGTTTGCTTTCATTAGTTATTTAATTCATCGAAAATTTCTTTCACGGTGGTAATCTTATCTACACGCCATACATTTTCACCGCAGAAAAGTAGTGAGTCTTCTCGCTCTCCCAACGCTGCTTGCATTAGGGCACGAGAAATGCAATAATGCGTTGTTGCTGGATCGCAGGTTTCGATACATCCAAAACACCTTTCTACTGGCTGACGACTTGTTTGTCTTTCTTTAGTGAAACTATTGCGTATGGCCCTACCAGGCAAACCTACGGGGCTTTTTACAATCATAACATCTTCTTTTTTTGCATCTACATAAGCCTGTTTGTAAGCAACATCCGCATCACATTCTTCTGTGGCTACAAATCTGGTTGCCATTTGCACACCACTACAACCAAGGCTTAAATAGCGATCAATATCTGCCCTGTCATATACCCCTCCCGCAAAAAATACAGGTATATGTCCATATTTTTCTTCAAAACTATTTACATAATCAACAATCTTTACAACTTCTTGATCGTATTCCTCATTGCTCAGATCTTGGGCTTCTTCAGCTGTAAAGCCCAAGTGACCCCCGGCTTTTGGTCCTTCAATAATCACAAAATCGGATACTCGCTCACATTTTTTGTCCCATCTTTTAAACATAAGCTGGGTAGCTCTTAAAGATGAGACAATTGGCGCAAATTTAACCTTTGTGCCTTTAAGTAATTCTGGCAGTTCCAAGGGTAACCCTGCTCCAGAAATAATAACGTCAGCGCCACTTTCAACACAGCATTTCACATACTGGTCATAATTTCTACAAACTCGCATTATATTTACGCCAATAATGCCGCCCTTGCTCGCCTCTTTTGCTTTTTTTATATTATCCGCCAAAGCCTCTAGGTTGGCTTTTAAAGGCTCTTTGGCAAAATTTTCTTTCAGAAAACCAGGTTGTGCTGCAGAAATAACACCGATTCCACCTTGGGCAGCAACAGCCCCAGCTAAACGCCAAAGGCTTATACCTATACCCATACCGCCTTGTATAATCGGCACTTTTATTTCTAAATCACCGATTCGTACTCCTTTGAGTTTATTCATTATACACCTCATTAGTATTTATTGATCATAGTTAATCTGAGAATATGATAATATATATCATATTCTGTGTCAACAAAAACCACATAGAGATTCCTTTGATCTATTTCAACTTGGTATCAAATATTCCAAAAAATATCAGAAACCATAGAATGACCACTTAATAATCTCTTATGACTTTTTGGTCATAGAAACAATATGAATCGCAAACGATAAGTTTTGGGACAACGTCCTTAGTTTTTTACTGAAAGTTTCCGATTTCACCAAATCGGTATATTCTATAAAATTCAGGATCATTAGAAATGAAATGAATAAATACTGGTGTTTTATCCAGCTCAGGTCTATTTATAAATAAGAATCTATCAGCTTGTCGCAATGCTTGTAATGCAGTAGGCATCTCATGATAGAAAATCCTATTTCTAATAGAAGAAATCCCTTCTATATTAATATCATCAACAAGCACAGAGCCCACTAACATAAGACCTTTTGGGGCCTCTTCCCAGGCAATTCTCACTTCGTCCCTCGTTTTCGAAATCTGATCCTCCGCATAATTGCTTGCTATAAAGACAAAAAGATCAGCGGTTAAATCTGAATGTGTTATGGTATATTTCCTTTCCATAATAGGTTCATAGGGGTTCATGTCATCCCTATATTGAACAAAAACCTTCCTTGGATCCAGTATTTTCATGATTTCGACCACCCCAAATCTCATTACTAAGATTTTATTCTTCGATTCCTAAAATGTGACTTCAATTTTTGTTTTCGTTTATTAATGAGGCAACTCTTTGATAAAAGAATGGATTTTAATCACTACTTATTATTTCATAGAAAGGTAGCTAACTTATGCATTATTGTCTTCGACACTTTATAATACCAATTCTAACACCAACATCAACAATTTTGAACATAAAACATAACTTGGATTTCTCTTGTAAAATGGGCAATACTGATAGTAATAAAAAAGAAACTGACTGTTTCTGTCAAAAATTCCACCCATCGGTGGTTAAAGTTTTCCCACTTTTCATTGATCGTAATGCACAGTTTATTAATTTGGAGGTGTCTCATGAAGGTAAACAAAAAAGTAATCATTATAGGCAGTGGAATTGGTGGTCTATATTGTGGAATCAAGTTGTTACACGCGGGCTTTGAGGTTGAAATCTTTGAAAAGGAAAGCAAAGTTGGGGGTGTGGCAGCAACAAAAATAATACCACCTCTAAACATTCATTTTGATGAATGTGCTTCCATTGTTATTGAACCCAATGAATACAAGAAGATTTTTTATGACATACAATTAAACCCAGATGATTTTTTTACGTTTATGCCTTTACAAAATTTATATAAAGTATTTTTTTATAACAATGAGACTTTTTTACTCTCTAGAAATTTATATCATCAAAAAGAGAATTTTGAGCAAATGTTTCACGAGCCCTTTTGCCACTACGTAAAGTTTGTTAAACAGTTAAACCGCGTTTATACAATAGCAACACAAGAATTTTTAACCAAACCATTTATTCGTTTCAAAAAATTAAGCTTTGTATCACCCCGTATGCTTAAAAAAATTTACGTCCTAAAACCTTTTCAAAGTGCGTCTTTTCTCATTCGTCATTATATTAAAAACAAAGAATTTCAAAAGGTGCTTTTATTCCAATGCCTTTATATGGGGATTTCCCCTTACAAATTGATGGCAACCTATTCTATCATTCCTGCTGTAGCTCAGTCAAAAGGTATCTATCACATAAAAGGTGGTATGGGTGCTTATATAGAAGGATTGAAACAAGTGTTTGAACAATTGGGGGGTTCGATTCACCTGAACTCCAACGTAGAAAGTATAACTATGGCTGATCATAAAGCAACTGGAGTTATTGTAAACAGCAAAAAAATCCCTAGTGAATATGTAATTTCCAATGCTGACTATTGTTATACCATTTCTAAATTACTAAAAAAACAGAGGGGGTTGAAAAAAATAAGAAGGAACTGTAAAGCTTATCATCATACATGCTCAGTTTTCATTCTTAGGTTATGCCTTAATAAAAAGTTTGAAACATTCAGCGTGCATAACATTTATATAAATGAAGAATTTAAAAAAGAGATAAACTATATTTTTAAAGGGCAACTGCCAAAATCCCCACCTTTATACATTTACTATCCCTCTAGCATTGATGATAACTTTGCAAGTAAAGGATATAGCTGTATGAATATCATGATTCGGGTACCCAACTTATCGTATAAAAATATACGATGGGACAAAAAAACCATTGCTTTGCTTCGCTTTATCTGCTTGAACACCTTAGAAAAAATAACGCAATGTCATCAAATTGAAAAGTCCATTGTATATGAAGAATGTTTGACTCCTACCTCATTAAAAAATAAATATAATTTAACGAAAGGTGCTGCATTTGGAATCGCACCTACCCGTTTTCAAAATATGATGTTTCGTCCACAACATTCAATACCTTCTATAAAAAATTTATATTTTGTGGGAAGTTCTATTCATCCAGGAAACGGTGTTTCGATTGTAATGAAAAATGCAACGCAAGTAGTTCATTCAATTATAAAAAACAAACAGCCTAATTAGCATGAAATTACAAGAAGTATTCTACTTATCTCAAATAGCTGAAAAGCTACTAGCTTTGTTTATTACTTTAACATTCTTTGGAGGTGCAAATTGTGAAAATAGATTTTGATGCTGTTTATTATGAACCCCAAATTCTCAACTATGAATTGGGTATGTTTCTTAAAACAAAATATGAAGCCCTACCTTGGATAGAAATTGACTCCCATAATCGAATTCCTGAATTATGTAATTTAGACAATAAGAGTTTTCCAAAACTGAAACAGCACTTAGTTCTAGGGATACGGAAAACACATAAGTATACTGAAAATCATAAAATTTCTGACTGGCTAGTGCCCTATACTTCCTCTGGTTGCCGAGCCATGTGCTTATACTGTTATCTTGTATGTAACTACAACAAATGTTCTTACCTAAGGTTGTTTGTAAATCGAGAGGAAATGTTAAATAAACTATTAAAGTTTGATGCCAAGGCACCCTCGGCCCAAACTTTTGAGATTGGAAGCAATAGTGATTTAGTGTTAGAAAACAAAATAACCAATAATTTAACTTGGACCATTGAAAAATTCGCAAAAGAAGGCCGAGGCAAACTTACTTTCCCAACAAAATTTGATATGGTAGAACCATTATTAGGGCTAAATCATAAAGGAAAAACAATATTTAGAATGAGCGTAAACCCAGATGAAATCATTCGAAAAGTTGAATTTGGCACATCCATGCTTTCAGAAAGGATAAAAGCACTAAATGATATGGCAGATGCTAAGTACCCCGTAGGGATGTTAATTGCACCGGTAATTTTGTTGCCAAATTGGAAAATTCTATATTCCGAATTAATACAACAGCTCTCTGAGCAACTAAGCGATAAAGTAAAAACCACTGGTTTTATCGAAATTATATTGATGACATATAGCTTTGTGCAAAATGCTATCAATACGGAAGCTTTTCCCAATACCACCCAAATTTTCGACCGTGAACTTATGACTGGTAGAGGAAGAGGAAAATATTGCTATAAAGAAGATAGTCGCAAAGAAGCTGAAGTTTTTTTACAAGAAATACTTGGAAAAAAACTTCCCTTAATGAAAATTATCTATATTTCATAATGTTTCAAGTAATATCATGACTTCCCATCAATCACACACTATCCGCTAATTTGGGATGGCATTTATTTTAAAAAACTAACAAAAAATTTCAACTCTATAAAAACATAAATAAACAACTGAAAAAATACCAATTGAATTTCAAATGTCTCTATTGAACAAATAGCTCTTTTGATTCTTAAAAATAGACCTGCATTCAACACTTATGCCTTAAAGCAACTATAAAAACATATCTTTTTCTTATAGATATTTAAAAAACTACAAAAAAAAATAGGGCACGTTATCTGTGCCCTATTTTTTAAATTTTCAAGTTGAAGAAACCTTAATACATTCATCCGCACACATTTTGCAGATTTCAGCGCATTTTTTACAATATTCTCCTTCCATATCGGCACATTCCTGTGCGCATTTTGCGCAAACTTTACCACACAGTTCGCAATGATCATAGGCTTCTTCCCTATTCATTGACATTAAAGCAATTGACATTTGACACATCATTGCACTTTCCATTAACAATGCTAGACATCTTTTTCTCTTGTTCAAATCCGACTCTTTCAAGCAAGCATCATAGCATTCATAACAAGCCTGTGTACATTTTACACAAGCATCAATACATACTCGAAATTTATCTGCTGCTGTTGTTACAACACCCATATTAAAACCTCCCTAACATTTTGTGTTTATTATTTATAATAACAAGCAAATGTATTCAAACTCCCTGCAAAAACTTCAGAAAAATTTTAATATCCTTCATTATTAAGTGAATGTAGCATCCTTTCAAATTGAAGACAACAAAAACTTTGCAAAATCATCTTTATAGACTGTTTCATTTAGGTTTCTCAAAACTTAAAAATATAAGCAATTTTAGTCGGCAAGGTATTTTGCCCATAAGAAAATTGGAACTAAGCCAGAACATAGTTTAATCAAATAGATAAAAATTATAAATATGTCCAATCCTCAACTGACTATTAACCTTTATTGCGGCGAAAAATATCAAAGATTATATTAAATTTGCCAAGCTTTATCCTGCAACAAAGATGTTTTTTATGCATATATTATAACATACTTTGATTGAGGTGAATTAAAACATGTATAAAAATAGCCAAAACAACCAAACAGAAATGCCCGTAAGTTATGTACGCGTAATTCATACTGTTCCAGATGCCCCTAATGTTGATATATATGCAAATGACAACCTAATTGTAAGCAACCTTGCATTTGGAGAGTATACTGAATATTTAGCCATACCTGAGGGTAACTATAGCATTTCCCTCTATGTTGCTGGAACAAAAGATTCTCCAGTAATCACTGATATGTTATCGGTCAATAGAAATTCCTATACTACTGTTGCAGCAGCAGGGAACCTCAGTGAAATTGAATTGCGAGCAATTAACGATTCTGATCAAGCCAAAAAAACAGGCAAAGCTATGGTAAGATTTTTACATCTCTCCCCAAATGCCCCTGCAGTGGATATCACTTTGCCCAATGGAACTGTTATTTTCAGCAATATTCCCTTTGAAAACATCACGTCTTATATTGACGTTTTGCCTATGAATTATACCCTACAAGTTAGAGTCGCCGGAACCGATAACGTAGTTCTTACAGTACCTAATGTTGACCTAAGCAAGGAAAAATTCTATACAGTATATGCAATTGGTCTTGTAGGCCAAGAGCCAGAGCTGCAAGCCTTGTTAATAGAGGATGGAAAATAGAAAATAACCTTTGTTTAAGGGAACGATCTATAAAACCATGGTTTAATCCGAGCAATTTTTTATGGATACACGTCTATATCACCATCATCATGATTAGGTAAAACATGAAAAGTAGACTAGTCATTTTACCACTAGTCTACTTTTTATTTTAATCTGTATATAATAAAAATTTGAAACCTAATGAAGATCCTAAAACTATTCGAAATAGCCTACTATTTTAACACTCTGTTTTTCTCAAAGGGAATAATGTTTCTTTTTTTCTTATTCCAAAGAAATACCAACTCCCCAAAATTATCTTTCATAACATTTGTAACATACACATGTTAACGAATACAAATGAATATGAATTGGAGGTGGCTTCAAAACAACCTCCATACAACATATTGCTTTTTTACCCAAAGCTTCAGATAAAAACCTCAAGTTCTAATCTGTAAGTCAAAACATAACAAAGGTGATTCTTGCATAATCGCAAAAACCACCTTTACCCTGGGCTACTTTATGTATCTCATCTTGATTGTAGAACGGACAACCAATCGTTAATGATTAAAACGCTATAAGGTAGCAATCATATTCTGATTAATATATTGCAAACCCTAAAATCAAATAACCAATTGCAGAAATTACACCGGCAATTAGACCAAAAGGAATCTGAGTAATGGCATGCCTAAAGTTATCACAACCGGTAGATGCGGAAGTTAATATGGTTGCGTCTGAATAGAAACAACAGTGGCTTCCCCAAACACCTGCAGCTGCAACTGCACCAATCGTTACGCCAATATCTCCGCCTAAAGCAAGGGTAATTGGTGCAACAATAGGAATTGCAATGATGTACATTCCCCAGTTAATACCCATAATAAACTCTGTTGCTGCAAAGATTAAGAAAACAGTTACAGGTAAGAAAGGAAGTGTAATATTTCTTACTGCTACATCGATAATATAGCTAATAAATCCAACTTGTTCGCTTGCTTCTGCAAAACAAAATGCAAGAATCATAAGCAAAATAGGAAGAAGCATATTTTTCAAACCTTGAATAACCGCTTCCGCATATTCTTCTGGATCCATTCCCTGTGCAACAAAGAAAATAAAACTACCAAAAATAGCTGTTATTACACCCATCTGCATATTAAAATCAAAGAAGCAAGTCCCAGCTACTAATAAAATGATTGGAACAAAGAAATTCCGTAGTTTAGGATTTGTTGGAACTTCAACTGTATCCTGACCGGCACGAATATCGATTTTTTCTGATCCCGGAGGAGCCAAAGGGCCACCAGCCGCTACTCTCTCATAAGCTTTTTTCATTGGACCAAATTTAGGAATTACGCCAAGAACAACAAGTACTAAAACGATCAGAGTTAGAATAGCATAGAAATTATATGGCAAGGTTTTCAAATAAACAGGTAATTGTTTACCCTCTTCTGCCAAGCCGTTTGCAACTAAAAGACCACCAATAAATACCGCCCATGTAGAAATTGGATTTAAAACAGTAACCGGCGCTGCTGTTGTATCTATTACATAAGCAGTCATTTCTCTAGGTGTTTTATATCTATCCGTTACAGGTGTCATTGCTATACCTGATGTTAGTGAACTTAAGTAATCATCCATAGAGAACATGGCTGAACAAAGCATAGTTCCAAAAAGAGCCGATTTCTCAGATTTTGCTTTAGAAGCAACTAAGTTACCAAAAGCAAATCCGCCACCATTTCTCTCAATAACACAAACCAGACTTCCCATCAAACCACATACAATGATTAAGAACGCAATGTCTTCATCCATCATGGTATTCATTGCTATTTCAGCAAATGCAGATAAAAAATCCATTTTGTATACCATGATACAGCATAATATTACTGATAATGTAAGTCCTTCTACAATTCTTTTTGTTTTAAAGATAAAAATAATTAAGAATGTAGCTGGAATGCAAGTAAGTACTCCGAAGTCAGCTGGATTTTCGGGCATTAACATCCCTACGATAAAAAATGAAGCAAGCAAAATTCCATACACAATTATATTTTGCCTCATCTGGTCTTTTTTTGACAATTTTGTTATATTTTCCACATTTGACAATTCTGGTATATTTTCCATAGACCAAACCCCTTTTTTTGTAGTAGGGGCTTTCTGAAACTACAATTTATTGTCTTTTTGTCCAAATCATATTCGAAATCTGTTAAAAACCCTAGCTGATATCGACAGTAGCTAAAATTTGGGAGGGAAGATGTGACTTTACTTACAGAATACCTTCGCCGAACAACGAAGTGTCTGCAAAATCAATCAATAAATCCATATTTTAGCCTACTGTCAAAACCATCTAAATTTACCCACCAGTAAACGGTTTTTGCCGTCTTACAGTATCGATTTTGTCTAAAAAAACTGCAAAAGGAGTTTTAAAAAGCCCCACGATTACTTTGCAATTTTAACAAATATTACAACAAAAAAACTTGTGTTCACATGATTATTCTAGTCTAACCTGTTATTAGCCACCCTATATTGCCAACACTGTCAATCTTTAAAAACTTCTTCTGCAACAACTGGCTTAACATCCAGAGGCATCGCAATGCGAGAAACATTAACCAGGTGTAGATAATCCACGTTTGCAGACAGAATATTATTTCCCCAAGTACCACATCCTTCAGATACTGCTGGAGACAGACCATTGGTAGCAGGGCCCCATGCATCTGGCGTAGGTTGATTTACCAACAAACGTGCCACAGGAATTCTCTCACCTGCATATCTAACATGATCTTTATTGTTTGTAAGAATCCCTCCGGTATGTCCAACACCGCCAGCTTCAACCATATTTCTGACTGCCATATCAACGGCTTCTTCAAAGGTTTCATAAGCCTTCATAACAACAATAGGGCCCATGATCTCCTTGCCTAAAATATCATCCTTGCCTACACCCTCAATTCTAAGAGCAATTACTTCTGTTTCAGCGGGAAGGTCAAAGCCCGCAGCTTTCGCAATAACTGCCGCATCCTTACCAACTAAATCTCCATCAATTTTCCCGTCATGGAACAGGGCATCTCGGAATTTTTCAACGTCCTTAGCATCCTCATAAACAACTATGCCTACGTTTCTTAATTCATCAAATAAATTCCCTTCTGTTTCCTGAGGGTATAACAGTAGGTTATCGCCATCGCAAAGGATACCATTATCACTGCCAACAGCTACTAATGTAATCTTTGCTGCTTCTGTAAGATCAAAATCTCTATCTAAAATAACAGGGGGGTTGCCAGGGCCTACACCATAAGCGGGTGTTCCGCTAGAGTATGCAGCTTTTGTTAGGCCAGGGCCACCTGTCGCAAGAACCAAATCGCATTTTTCCATCAGTTCTACAGATTTTTCAATTGTCGCACCAGAAACCACCTGAATTAAGTCTGCAGGAGCATTCTTTTCCACCAAAGCTTGACGAATTAAGTTGATTGTATCTGTAGTCGTTTTCTCAGCACGGGGTGCTGGAGAAATGATAATAGCATTTTTACCTTTGATAGCATGCATAAAATTGCCCAAGGGTGTAACAGTAGGGTTTGTCGCTGGTGTAATTGCACCAATAACACCTACTGGATGAGCCACTTCAATAATGCCCTCTTCTGGAATTTCATTGATGATACCAACAGATTTTTTATCTTTTAGGTAGTCGTAGAAAACAGCAGCTGTATCTGTGTTTTTTGCAATTTTATGTTCAAACTTACCTAAGCCAGTTTCCTCAACTGCAAGTTTAGCTAAAGGTACCGCATTGTCATAGATTATTTTTGCACTGGCATATACCAATTCATCAACCTGTTCCTGAGTATAATTCTTTATTTGATCTAATGCTTTTCTGGCATTATCAATCTGTTCTTGGATTGTCATGTTCATTCTCCCTTTCTTTTCCTGCATTTTGCAATTCTCCCACCCTTTTTTATAGATATATTCAGAAAAAAGAACGGCAAAAAATTCAATCGGAATTATCGAAATTTTACTATCTCCCCCACATGAAAATATTTGCTTACCTGTGGGGGATGAGATTCTTTTCAATTATGTTTTAATAGGATTATAAGGATGCTCTTGTGTCTGCCAAAGCAGCATCCATGCGTTCAAGAACCTGTGCAATTTGCTCCTCTGTAATAACTGCAGCTGGTTCAAAACGAACACATTTCGCATTTACCAATGTACCAGCTGTGATTACTTTACGAGCAAACATGCCCTTTGCCACTTCATAACCGATTTCAGAAGTTTTAAATTCAACTGCAAGCATTAAACCAATGCCACGTACATCATCAATTAAATCAGCATATTTAACTTTTAATGCATCAAGGCCAACTTTGAACAATTCTCCCTTTCTTGCACATTCGCCGGGGATATCATTGTCGATCATATATTTGATGGTTGCCAACGCTGCGGAACAGCAAACAGGGTTTCCGCCGAATGTAGGAGATCCAAGAAGCCAAGGATTGTCAATCAAATCTTGTGTCCACATATGAGGACGGCAAATCAAACCTGTAATTGGCATAACGCCACCGCCAAATGCTTTACCAAAAGTCAAAATATCAGGAACAACGTCTTCTCCCTCACATCTCCACATATGACCTGTACGTCCCATACCTGTCTGAATTTCGTCAAAAATCAGTGCCACATTGTATTCGTCACAAATTTCTCTAAGTTCTTTTAGGTATCCAGCTGGTGGAATGATAATGCCCGCTTCACCTTGCACAGGTTCCACAATAAACGCAGCAACCTTTTCTCCAACAGCAATTAAGTTTTTAATTGCTTTTCTTGCATCTTCTGCATTACCATATTCAACATGAACAACCTGTTGCACCATTGGTGTATATGGTGTTCTATATGTACCTTTACCGCCCATGGAAACTGCACCCATAGACTTACCATGGAAGGCATTTACAGTAGAAATATACCAACGGCCACCTGTTGCAACTCTTGCTAATTTTAATGCCATTTCATTTGCCTCTGCACCACCATTTGTAAAGAAGCAATATTGCAAATCTCCAGGTGTGATTTCAGAAACAGCTTTTGCAAGATAGCCACGAAGGGGATCCAATAACTCTTGAGAATGAAGTGCCTGGTGATCCAGCTGGGCTTTTACTGTATCAACAATATATTGATTTCTATGTCCACAAGTATATATACCAAAACCACCCAAGCAGTCAATGAATTCTTCGCCATACAAACTTTCAACGCTACTATCATGGTCTTGCCACTCTAACATAGCTGAATTTGTAGATACAGATTTACGATATTTTAACCAACCAGGACTAACGTAGTTATCAAAGTGGTGCATTGTTTCTTTTGTCATCAATTCTTTGTCTGCATTATCGATTTCGTCTGAATGAATATAACCTAAAATTCTTTCTAAATACTTGCTTGTTTCCTCAAATTTCATATGTATTCCTCCCTAGTCATTATACTATAGTCACCTAAATACCTTGCACATCTTCTTTGTGTAACGCAATCTATTTACACGCTGATCCTATAAATGTTTTTTACCCCTCCACTCTTTTCATCATAGACAAGATAAACGGTACTTTTTCTCTGGGATTATCACCTCAATTTGATTTAAATGCGAATAGAATTTCACCCCATAGAAGATTATGGCATTTCATGGTTCATAACCCTCTGATCTTATTTGAACTCATTTCACTCCATTGAAAATGGATTGCAATGACACACAAATCTCATTTATCCAAACTCTTTGACTTATGTTTCTTTTATCATGCGAAACAATTGTACTCTGTTTTTAATGCCTAGCTTTCGATAGATATTCAAAACATGTTTTTTTAATGTATTGTTGGAAATGGCACTCTGATTGCAAATTTCCTCGTTGCTATAGCCACTCATTAACAATTCCAATATGGAACTTTCTCTTTTCGTTAATCCGAATAATTCCACTGCATCTTGTATGGATATTTTATCTCCATACTTTGTTGCACTTTCTTGCTCTTTAAATATTCTATAGGCAAGATGATCCTTTACCAGTTGCATTTTAAATACATCCATATATTTAAAATCTTCTTTTTCTTTATTTCTGTAAAATGTGATCACTCCCAGAAAACGTTCGTCATAACCCAGTATGAGTTGTAATGAGTAGTGCCAATTATTCACTTCGTATACATTTTTATAATACTCCGTTTCAACCCTTTTCTCGTCAGATATGATGTCTGTTTCACGGTAGACCATACTTTTTCCAGTCCCCAGTATCCCCTGACTATAATCAATGGCTTCATATTCTCTAGAAAAGTCTAGAGAACTATTGTTGTTATAGGAAACACGAGATACCAAAGACGTGCTACCATCACCTTTTGAGAGGTGAAAATCTGCACTGTCAAAGTCCATTATCATTTTTAATTGTTCCAAAAGTTCTTTTCTCATTGCTAAAAAATCAGTATTGGTATGTATTTTATAAACAATGCTATTTAGAATCATAAAGTCGTTATTATCGATTGTATTCAGAATAACCCATCCTTTCACATTTCGATGTAAGCATCTATCATGGACAAATGAATTTTTCTGCCATAAGCCCATTTTGAAATTTATCCCATCTATTGGTTAGAAAATTTAGACCCTTTTTTGTTTCTCTAAAGTAAACTTTATTTTAGAATCATTTACAGATAAAAGAGTACTTTTTCATTTAAGGAATTGTAAAAAAATTAACCATTATTTTTTAAAATTCGACTTTTTTATGTAAAATTAATATGTATTTTATTTTATAAAATCAAATAAACCCTTTTTTTGCACTATTAAATTCCCCTTCTTTGTTTGTTTATTATACTATATATACAATAAAGTGGCAATAATCTGAAAATGCTATTTTTCTACTCCTTTAATACCATTTTTTATTTTTTTATACTTCTTTCCTTCCTAAAATATAATTTTCAGATAATTGTTTTGCCTTAATTTTTCTCATTAAAAGAAATATTACTATGGTTAAGAAACATTTTCTATCGTTTTTAGACAAAAATATCCCAAATTTCAAATGTACAGTCCTAATGTTGGGATTGCAAAAAAAAATGCCTTTGTTGTCTCACAAAAGCTTGCAGAGTAGTTTTGTTCATTTAATTCTGTATAGGATTTAAAAGGTTTTAATTTTCAGAGTAAATATTTCCCTTTATGTCTTGACCAAAATGTGAATGTTTGCGAATAATCTGCAAGAAGTGAAAGCATAAAGACCGTCAAAGCTCTCCAATATGGCAAAGGTGGAACACAAGAATAAAAGACCTCAATTAACAATCACCAATGCTATGCAGAAGTTGACGGGTATGTTATAATTAGCGTTACATCTTTGTATAAGAAATCCATTAGATTCAGGAGGGAGTACTATGCTTACACAAGTAGCGGATAATGTTTACAGAAAAGTAGTGCCATTACCAAATAATCCACTGCGTGAAATTAACGCCTATATTATCACAGGGGAAAAAAATCTTTTGATCGATACAGGCTTCAATAGACCCGAGTGCGAGGAGGCTTTGAAAACCGCCTTTTCGGAGTTAGGAATCACCAACACAGATTTGTTCATTACCCATTTGCACTCAGACCATTGTGGTCTGGTTCCGAAATTTTCTACAAGATCAAGCAAAATTTTCGCTAGTGAAACAGATGGAGAACTGATCAATTTTGAAGTAGGAAACCTTTATTGGCGAATATTAGATGACTTGTTTGTAAAATACGGCTTTCCCAAGGCAGAGTTTGGAAGAAATACAGACATCCACCCAGGCAGAAAATATTGTCACGATGCAAGAGTAGATTTTAAATATGTCACTGAAGGGGATGTGTTACAATATGCTGACTTGGAGCTTGAGGTGATTTTGACACCCGGTCATACACCTGGACACGCCTGTTTATATGATGCTAACAAGAAAATTTTGTTTTGTGGTGACCATATTTTAGGTACCATTACACCAAATATCTGTATAGAATTGGGTGTAGAAAACCCATTAAAAGATTATTTAGATAGCCTTGCAAAGATAGAAAAACTAGATGTACAGTTGTTGCTTACATCCCATGGAACACCAATAGATGATATGTATGCACGTATTAAGGAATTACAACTGCATCACCAAGAACGCTTGGAAGAAGTTCTGACAGTTTTAGGCACTCAATGGAAAACAAGTTACATGGTTGCAAGAGATATGACATGGGAAATAGACTGCAAGGATTGGGAGGATTTTCCTCAGCCTCAAAAATGGTTTGCGACAGGGGAAGCCATCTCTCATTTGCAATATTTGTTTTTCACAGGTAAAATCAAGCGTGAAGAAAAAAATGGGATATATTACTATAGAAAATAATTTGGGGGAATGTATGACAGGAAGAATTTTAATTACGGGAGATAAACACGGAACATTTCTTCCTTTGTTTAGTCTTGCCGAAAAAGCAGAATTAAAGAAACATGATATTTTAATTATTACCGGAGATGCAGGTTATGTTTGGAATGAGGATTTTTCTTATGGAATCGAAACTTTACAGCAGATTTTCCCTGGCACGATGGTATTTGTTGATGGCAATCATGAAAATCATGCGCTATTAAATAATTTGGAAATTTGCCAGTGGAATGGTGGAAAGGTGCACCGAGTAGGCGAACGCGTATACCACTTAATGCGTGGTGAAGTTTACTCTATTTACGGTAGTAATTTTTTCACATTTGGCGGCGCCCGCTCAGTTGATAAAGATAGGCGTGAGGAAGGAATAAGCTGGTGGAAAGAAGAAGAACCTACCCTAGAAGAAATCCAACATGGCAGAAAACAACTTGTTGAAAAATATAGTGAAATTGATTATATCATTACTCATGAAACACCTTTATTTGCCAGAGAATACATCTCTAGGTTTAAACAGATTGACAAAGACTATAATTTTCCCACACATCTTGAGGAGTGGTATCATTTCATAGAGAAATCCTCAAGATTTAAAAAATGGTACTTTGGTCATATGCATGTTGATCAAGTTATAACACCAAAATTAAGAGGTGTACACACAGATATTATTTTGGTAGACGAAGAAAAGCCCATTTGGTAAGTCTTGTAATCTTTCGTTTTAAATTACTTAAACCGAGTCAATGAGCAAACTTTTTTAGGGACAAGATAAGCACATTATGTACCATGGAGTCTAAAACTTTTAAAAAGACTAGTCATTATTTCAGAGGGGCAGAACCAATTTAATTGGTTCTGCCCCTCCCTGCATGATGTCGCATTTTTACATACATCCTGATTAAAACATAGCAATATCGCCTCTAAAAAAAGTTCTTTATATATGTTTTTACTTGCCAACTCACAAATTGAAAGTTAGGGTTCAAATAACCTAGTATAACTACGAATGTTAAATCATTATCCTGTTAAATAGCCTCTCTTAGGTTCAAATTTATAATGACAGTTCCTGTGGAGTCGTTTATATATTTAGTCCTTTATAACTATAAGGGATGTAAATTTCTAGTTTTCATAATCCATCAAACATCCATTTCCTCATTAATCAGCCCCATTTGAACTGATCAAATTCCTATATCAGTAAGACACAAATGGACTAAAGCCAGCTAGAGGCCCTATAGTAACAAAATGTACAAGAATAACATAAAATAAAGTATAGCTAATCCAAATCTGAAATGCAGAATAGAAGTCTATAAGTCAACTGTATTTAACTTGAATAATAAATGTAAGGAGGGTTATTATGAAAAGTGAAAAATCCGAATCCACAAAAGGCCATGTTTACTACAGAAGGGCTAGTCGCTCCAGTGCATCAAGTAGATCCAGTCGCTCCTATAGCTACAGCAGATAGTTTTATAAAGATAAAAGAAGTGCTGCCATATGGATAAGTATTATGCTCCAGGGGAAAAAATAAAAGATTACACCATAATAAGCATAGTTGGCGAAGGACGATATGGCATCGTTTATTTAGCAGAAACTGATAAATTAGGCAAATGTATAATTAAGCAACTTAAGAATGATATGCTAAAGTCTAGCAAAAGTAAATTGTTTTACGAACAAGAGATATTAAAAAATCTAAATGATGAGAAATTTCCTACTTTTATTGAAAAAATAGATGAGAAAGAATTGCAAGGGTATGTTTTAGAATATATACCGGGTGTAGTTCTTGAAGATTTGTTAATGGATGAAGACTATGTATTTCCTAAGAGTCAAATCTATACAATTGCCTCACAGCTTTTAGAAATTATTTCTATATTGCAACAAAACAATATTGTGCACAGAGATATAAGGCCACCCAATGTAATAATAAAAGAAAATAACGATATTGTTTTAATAGATTTTGGCTTAGCTAGATATATAGATCATAAAAAATACACTCAACAAGCAGATTTTTGGTATCTAGGAGATTTTTTAATCCATTTGTTCTATACTTCGTGTTATGAGGACTTAGGCTTAAAAGAACAGCCTTGGTTTGATGAACTTAACATTACTGACCATGAAAAAAAATTTCTAAAAAAACTTATGGCTGTAGACGATAGCTTTATGAGCATTGAAGAGATAGAGAATGAGTTGAATCAAATTAAAAATGAAATCGGTATTTAATGATAAACCATATGGTTGAAAATTAATTTCTAAGCCATATGGTTTATATTATAAATAATTTAAACAGGGGGGCGTATTATGAATAACTCACCTTGTATTACGGAAATTCACAAAAATAGTTTTTGCGCTAATATATACTCAATGAAACACTTTAGAATGATAGGTTTAATCGAAGTATCCATTTCATATAGTGATGGGGTTGAACGGGTAACATTAGCATATTATAGTTCTTCAGGCACTAACAATGGAAAAATCAAAGGATTATGGTATCCTATTCTAGGAATAAAAACCAATACGGGTTTTTTTACAGAATTTACAGACTATTTGAACTTTGTTTTGACAAACACTACTGATGGTAGCTCAGCCGAGGAAGGTTGGCTTGCCAAATCTCTTTTCTTTTTTAGTGACTTCATTGATGACTCAAAAATTATGGGGTTTTCCAACGGTACACATTATGAAGCCCTTTTAGAAATAGGCAAAACGTTGAAAGATTTATATGAAAAGAATGAATTTTGTCAAATAAATTTTCTTGATGCTAATTTATTGAATAAAACCTTAAGTTCACCACTCACTTACAGAGGCAATAAACATTCCCAAAAAGAAAATTTTGAAAGATTAATACAAGATATCTTTCTTCAGACACAATATTAATAATTTTTAGCATTTGGGAATAATTCCAATTTTTGTAGACAAATGACTTGTTTTCTATAATTGCAGTATTCGACGGGCAGCACTATTTAAGGTTTCTGCCCGCCTCCCTCTCCACACATCTTAAATTTGATAAATCTACTGTTTTAATGTAGAGTAACAACCCTCACAACAAGAGTATATATCCATAGTTTTGTAATTACACCTTAACCTTAATTCATAAAATCCATCTTGTATCATAAACCAATCTTCTTCCCTTTACAAAAGAAGAAAAAGGCTTTAATTCAAGACCTTTTCATACTTTAATCATCACCATCAAACAACCTTGTCTACCCTAGACAAGGTTGTTTACTTTCATTAAGCTCAAAAAAAATATACTTTTACATCAGGTTTTCAAATACCCTCTCATAAAAACCACTGATTTCTAAACTTTTCATTTTAATACAGGATATTCTAAACGTTGCCTTGCTCCCGGTATTGACACATTTAACCAAGTCTGCCCCTCTTAATGGGTCAACTTTCTTGGGGCAAAACAATTCTAAGGGTAAATATTTCGTCCCTTGCCTCAAAGGAACAAAAGCCCCCATGCTTCTCAGCAATCATCCTTATACTTTTCACACCCAGACCATGGCCTTCACAGTGGCTTTGGGGCAACCCATTTTCCATTGTTACTTTTCCAGTAAAGCTGTTCTCAACTAAAATCAATAAATTCCTCTTATGGATATGACAACTGACTCGTACATTTCTAAATTTTTCATCCATTACTTCCTTAGCCGCTCCTGTGGCGTTTTCCAAAGCGTTTGATAACAGGGCACAAAGTTCGGTATCGGAAATTGATAACGAATGGGGCAGTTGGGCATCCACTGAAAAAACGATGCCATATTTTTTCGCTTTTGCTGCAAACGAGCTCAGAATAAGGTTGACGGTATTGTTCCCGCAATAAAGATTAGGCGTAATTGTTTCTATATCCTCTTGGGCAAGCCTAACATATTCCTCCGCTTTTTTGCTGTTGCCATCTGCCAGATACCCGCCGATCAAAGAAAGATGATGCCTCATATCATGGCGGTATACAGCCGCCTGCGCCTGTGTAGCTTGGAGGGCAGCTAGCTGCTTATTCCCACTCTCTAGCAACATGGTTAGGGCCAATTTTGCTCCCTCTAAGGCCTCCTTCTCACGAACTGATTTTGCAATATCAAAAATCAGAATGTATGAAATAAGGGTTACTACAAATATCAAATTCCGCTGTAGAAAAATTTCTGCTGAATTAGCATTAGGAAACCCATACATCCCAAGCCAGTAGTTGCCTATATTATACGTTAACGGAAGAAGGCAAAGCTTTATAAAGCTAAAATTGCTACAGTATCTGTTTAGATCATAAAAATATATTTTGAAAAAACGCTTTATAATCCACAACAGCGTGACACAAACACCTATGTAGATAAAATAAAGACCTACTGGATAAAGCCATCTCAGCGGGTGAGAAATTATAGTCAACACCATATTTGCTGGATAAATCATAAAAACGGCAGTAAGTAATGCGAAAATTACTTTTACTGCTGATGTTTTGGTGGAAATCCAAAAAATAAAAAAGATGGGCACATGAATAACCAATACATATAGTTTCATATGTTGGCTCGTAGGCAAAACAAGGGAAAGCACCATATTTCCCCCTAAAACCAGGAAATTGCTTACCACGAAAAATATTCGTTTTCTACCTTCTAGGTTTTTAATGTTGGTATCTAAAAGAAGCATCTGGGCAATTATGCCAAACAGGATTGTGGTACATATTAAAATCCCTGAAAAAGCAGTCATCACTCTACTCCTTTTTCCAGAAACAAATGCTTCATATATATCTCCCGCACCTTCCCACTGAGCAGACGTGAAATGGGTACACTTTTGCCCGCAAGCGTAATAAGCTCTTTAGGCCTAAGCTCTCCCACCTGCCATAGATTTACAATATAAGAACGATGTACCTTGACAAACTCAGGGAGAGTCAAAAGCTTGTCCTCCAATTCCGCCAAAGTGGAGGTCACCTCCCTTACACTACCGTCTGCAAGGTTGAAATACAGCTTTTTGTTTATCACTTCAATAAAAGCAAGGTTAGAGAACAAAATGCGTGTCAAACCCGACTTCGTCTTAACCGTCAGACCCTCTAACGGTTTTTGTTCCTCAGCAATCACTGCATCCAGGAGAGAATAAAGTTTTTCCTTAGAAACTGGCTTTAAAATATAGTCATATGACTTAACTTCATAGCTTTCTACTGCAAATTCAGGCGAAGATGTCAGAAAAACAATTTTTACTTCCTTGTCAAAACTACGAATCTCATGAGCAGCCTCCATTCCAGTCAACCCTGGCATGAGAATGTCCAAAAACAAAATGTCGTAATCTGAACGATTGAAAGTGATCAGAAGTTCTGTAGCATTTTGAAATGTCTTGCATATTAAGCCGACCCTTTTATTCAGTCGGTATGTATCAACAAATGTAGAAATTCGAGCAAGTTCCTGTGAGTCGTCATCACAAACTGCAATTTTCATATCACGTCAGCTCCCAAAAATTAAGATATTTAGATTAAATCTATCATAAAAATTTTATTATTTCTAGTATTTATTACATTTCAGGTCAAATTCTGCGACATTTTGCGCAAACATAAACCTATTCCAAAAATTTTTGGCATAATAAAATTATAAAAAATGGTTTTGATTCCGCAAACTATAACGTGAAAGAAGGTATGTAGCCTGAGTACATTAATTGCCTCTATCATTGCTTTTTCAGCCACATCAGCATTTTTATCACTATGGTTTTGGGTAGTGTATCAAGAACTTAAAACCAGAAAAGATACGATGAAAAGTGCACAAAGCCAGCTGTCCGCCTGCCGTAGGAAACATCTGCAGACAATAGACGGTTGCGATGAGCAGAATATAAAATTTATTCTCACACGAAGCCAAGATATCTATCGTCAGTCTGTGTTGCTTTATAACCAAGCGTTACATCAGCCTCAAAACCTTATTCCCGGATTTTTGATGGGCTTTCAATCAATGAAGGAAGATAGAAAAAGCTAAGCACTTAGAAAAAAGAATTATCAAAAAAGCAACAAATCATAACGGGAGACTGATATGCAAAAAAATAGAACTACAGCAATTTCATATATCATTCTAATTGTAGCGTCTACTTTGTTTATGCTGTTTTTTGCATATAATACCAGCCCCTTTTCCCAATATTTGGGTGTAGACAGCGGAATGTATCTCGTAATAGGCAAAGCAATGGCACAAGGCGAACCTCTTTATGCAAGCCTTTTCGATCATAAAGGCCCCATTATTTTTATTATTAATATGCTTCCCCAGCTTTTGATGGAAGGAACTATAGGAATATGGATAACTGAACTTTGCCTAATTACAATTTCCGCATCAATTCTATATAAAATTGCAAATCGGAATATAGGTCATCCTTGCTCCTTTTGTGCACCTCTAGTTTATATTTGGATTACCGTAACCTTATTTAACGGCGGAAACTACACAGAAGAATATAGTAATTTTTTTTGCGTAATTTCCCTTTTCGTTTTCGACAAATGGCAACGAGATAAAACACTGAGCCCATCTATGATATACATACTAGGCTTATGTTTGGCTTTCGTAACCTTTTTACGCCCAAATAATGTTGCCTTAATTGTATCGGTTATCCTTTTCATAGGGCTTTATATTATTAAAAAAAGTCGAAATTCTATCAAAACTGTATTTATTTTTGGCTGTTTAGGGCTTCTAACCGTAACGCTGCCTATAATGATTTATCATTTAAGTATGGGAACGCTATACGATATGTTTTATGCAACATTTTTACACAACATAAATTATTGCAAAGTTGGTATCGAAGCATTCCGTCTGATTCCCAATGGCAATAACCAACAGCTTTTATGTTTTTTTATTGCTTTTGGATTAATTATTGTTGCAATGTGCATTTGTTATTCTAGTGACGAAATAAATATGGGAAATTTTATTATCCTTTCTTCCACGATTATTTCCCTAGCAATACTGATAAGTAGGCGCCCATTTATATATTATTGGACGCTACTTGCACCCCTAAGCTCATATTCTGTTGTATTTATCATTAAATTCGGAATGAACTCCAAAAAAAATTCCAAAGCTGTAATTGCTCTTTTATTGATTTTGCCATTAATGTTTCTTAATAGCTTTTTGGGAACGGAAGTAGCAGAGAAAAAAAGCTATATTATGGAGTATAAAAGGAAAGCACATCAAATGTATGATGTAATACCCCATGATGAAAAGAAAGACTGCTTTGCATTCAATATGCCCTCCATGTTCATTTATGAGGTAGATTTATATACGCCTTGCAAATATTTTACAATGCAAACATGGATGGCTAAAACAGACCCGGATATAGAGAAGTATTGTACCTATTATGTAAAGGAGAACAAACCAAAATGGATTTTGTCTTACTTCCCAATCAACAATACAAATATATCCTCTGAACTTTCAGAGATTATAATGGCGGAGTATACTGAAGTATTTAACAACAACTGCGGTTTTTTATATAGAAAGGCGGAAGGCTTGTAATGAAAAAAATAACTATAATCGGTGCAGGCCCTGCTGGCCTTACGGCTGCTTATGAAATTTTAAAAAAATCAGATGAATATGAGGTCACAATTCTGGAGAAAACGAACAGAATCGGCGGCATTGCCTGTACTGTTTGCCACAACGAAAATTATATGGATTTAGGGGGACATAGATTTTATTCAAAATGTGACTTCATTACAAAATGGTGGCAAACTGTTCCACAGGTTCCCCTACTCAATAAGAAAAGAAAATCTGAAATATATTTCAATCGAAATTTTTTTGATTATCCGATCAAGTTAAATTATAAGAACTTATCTGCACTGGGCTTAAAAGAGCTTATGTTAATTTTCATAGATTACATAAAAGCACAATTGGTAAAGAAAGAGGAAAATTCGCTAGAAGACTTTTATATAAATCGGTTTGGTAAAAGGCTATACGAGATTTTCTTTAAGGATTATACCAAAAAAGTCTGGGGAATTTCACCTGATAAAATATCACCTGATTGGGGTAGTCAGCGAGTAAAAGGATTAAATATTTTTGAGGTATTCAAGGATTGCTATAAGTCAGCACTGAATATAAAAAACACCCATAATACACAAACCTCATTAATCGATGAATTTTACTATCCCCCTTATGGGCCAGGCCAGCTATGGAATGCAGTAGCAGAAGAAATTATAAAAATGGGCGGTAAAATTAAATTCAACTGCAACGTCAGCCGGTTTCATACAGAAAAAAACCAAATTGTAGAGGTCTCTTATGTATACGCCGGCATGGAAACATATGAACAAACGGAAATCATTATATCCTCCATGCCTATAAAAACTCTAATTTCAGGTATAGAAAGTGTCCCTGATGCGATAAGAAAAGTATCCAATGGTTTAGTTTATCGTGATTTTATAACTGTGGGTGTCCTGGTTAATAGCATGGATATAAAAACAGATGACTGCTGGATATATATGCAAGACAAAAGCGTCACAATGGGCAGAATCCAAATTTTTAACAATTGGTCTGAAAGCCTTGTGAGGGAGTCTGGAAAAACTGTATGGCTTGGTCTTGAATACTTTTGTTCCAAGGGTGACCACCTTTGGAACAAATCAGACAATGAAATGGCTCAGTTAGCCGCAGACGAGCTTGTAAAGGCTGGAATAATTTTAGATACGCACTCTATTCTAGACACACATACTGAAAGACTTGAAAAAGCATACCCTGCCTATTTCGGAACATATGAGAATATGCATGAAATCATTCAATTTCTGGACAGTTTTGATAATTTGTATTGTATAGGAAGAAATGGACAACACCGCTATAACAATATGGATCATTCCATGCTAACGGCTTTTGAATGTGTGAAAAACATTATAGAAAATAATAAGTGCAAGGATAATATTTGGAAGGTAAATACCGAAAAGGAATATAACTAAATGTTGAATTTAACATCACTAAAAAGAACAAATTTAATAAATTGTATTTGTTTAAGTATATGTATATTTGTATTATATATTTTAGTGTTTCTCTTTGGCATTCAAAATAATGTGCAAATAAGTATGATACTACTCATACTTTCCATTGCTTGCATTGGCGGATATAATCTGTGCCAAAGTTTTGACCATGAACAGCTGGCAAGCTACATTCTTTTGATTGCATTTGTTATGCGAATAGGCTATATGCTTTATACTCCATGTACCCTCAGACCCCACGATTTGAAGAATATCTCCATTGATTCCGATGGGCATGCTGCATATATCCTAAATATTCTTGAGGGACATCTGCCCACAAGCAACGAGGGACAGTTTTATCACCCTCCCCTATATCATATATTAAGCGCTCTTGTTATTTTGATCCTTAAACCAATTTTACATCTAACAAGTGATATGGACGTCATAAACTGCGCAAGAGTGGTTTCTTGTATTTTTTCATGCATAACCCTTTACTGTGTAAAGTCACTGTGCTACCAGCTTAAAATAAATAACTTTATCCCCCTTAGCATGGTTGGCTTTTTGCCAAACTTTTACCTTATGGGTGGTAGGGTAAATAACGATGCCATTGCATTATTCTTTATGACTTTAATTATCCTTTTCAGTATTAGATGGTATCAAGATCAAAATACAAAAAACACAGTTATCCTCGCCCTATCCTTCGCGCTTGGAATGATATCTAAGTTGTCAGTGGCCATTTTGGCAATTTCCACAGGCATTTTGATGCTATGTACTTTAATAAAAAGCTTTAAAGAACATAATTTATTTCAAACAATTAGAGGTTTGTGTCTTTTTGCGGCAGCAAGTATACCTCTCGGCCTTTCTTATGCCATACGGAATTTTGTTTTGTTTCATCAGCCTTTTCATTATGTGCTCGATGTTGGTTCTGCGGGATTTATATCACAGAATTACTCGTACTTTCAAAGGTTCTTAGCATTTCCAATAACAAAGATGTTTAACCCTATATATAATAATCCCTACACAGATTATAACCTCTGGCTTTACCTATTAAAGGGTGGATTGTATGGAGAATTTCGGTTTCACATTGCAGTTGCTATACCTGCCATAATGCTTTTTATATATACAATACTAAGCATTTTAATGATGATTTCCGTTGTTTGCTCCTTGCGAGATAAGGATATAGAGGTAAGTTATCTTTTGTTGTCAGCAACAGTACTTTTGGTATCATATATCATATTCAACATAAAGTACCCCTATGGCTGCACCATGGATTTTCGGTATGTTGCACCTGTTTTTATTATAAATTCACTTCTTTTCGGAAGATTTTTGGACAAGCATCATGATAAAAAATTCAGCATGGTATTTTATGGTATATCCGGTGGAGTGGTTCTCATTTTTTCACTTTTATCCATATTTATGTTTTGTATTATTTAATATCATTATGGCTTAAATTTTACCCAAAGGTAAATTAAGTATATAACAAAGAACAATAAAATCGTTAAGGAGGAAATTCAATGAATCACTTTTCAAAACAATTCTCGTGGCTACTTGCATTTGTACTTATGTTCACAAGCATAGTATCCACAAACATCACAGCTTACGCATCTGAAACAATTATCATTGGTGAAGATACCGATGAAGTAATTACTGACGGAACATCTATAGATGCAGAGGGCTGGTACTATGCAACCATTCGTTATTATGAATCTGCGGATTCAAATACTGTTATTTACGAGGACAGATATGCAAGTACAATTGGCTCCCTTCGTATCGCCACAAAACCATATGCATGGCATGTAACATTTGTAGAAAAAGTACAAGACAACTCGGCAACTATGAATCCTACTACATATTACTTCAAAGCATACCCCGATACTTCTCTTGAAATTGTACCTATTGACACAGAAATGACCTTACCAGCGGGTACAACACTTGCAACTACAGGTGCAGAAATCAATGTCAGCGTTTATGTAGAAGACACCCTGTTAAAAAATTCATCTTCTTCTTCTGTTACACTTCCTACTATACCACAACTGAGTTCATATGTAGGTGAAGATTTTGAATCTGCTTTAAACGATTCAGGCTACCATTTGCCAGATTTGACGGATCTTTATTATACTGTCGTACTTACAGACAAAAGCGAAAGTCCGTATAGCCTGAAACTAACGCTTTTACCCACCGTAGAGGTAACCTTTGATGAAAATACAGGTTCACCTGACTTGACTGGAATAACAATGTATGCAACACCAGAGGCCACAATTGACAGTATGGTGCTTCCCGAAGTTTCCTTAGACAATTTTGATTTTTATGGCTGGAAAAAAACTGATGATACATATGTATCACTTGCAAATGTAAGCCATGATAATCCATCATCTCTTATACCAAGAGTTAGCGATGCCGGTGAGCTTAAGGCTATGTATCAGGAAATAAAGCCTACCTTTACGCTGGATTTAACAAACAAAAAGGTAGCAAATCTCTTGTCTAATAGAACCTACGCATACCCTCTTTCTAATTGGGAATATGCAACAATTGGTACAGATGCTGAAGGTGGATTTTGCTATGAGGGATTATCCTCTTTTGAATCTTTGGCACGACTTCGTTTGAATTCAGAGAATACAGATATATTACTTGACTCAGAGTTTGTTCCTCTTAAACACAATGAACCAAAAATGCCAGTGATCGCATATACTGCAACCACCGCAAAGGTTACAAACACAAATGAATTAGATGGATGTGAATTCGCTATTAGGGCTACAAGCAGTAGTAGTTCTTTAAACTGGGGAACTTCCTCTGAATTCCCTGGGCTAACACCAGAAACAAGCTATAAAGTCTATACAAAGCATATTGCCGACGAAAATGGATTTGAAAGTAATGCGGTTGAATCATCAACTTTTTCAACGTTAGCTACAAAAACCGTTTCCAACGAAACGCCAAATGGTGTAACTATTGCAGATATTCCAAATCATGTTCATAGAAGCAGCGCTATAGAGCCAACTCTTATGATAAAAGACGGTGAAACTACCCTTGCCCTAGGTACAGATTACACTGTTGCTTATTCAAACAATATCAATGTTGGTACGGCAACTGCAACTGTAACCTTTACGGGTAACTATAGCGGTACTATGATGAAGAACTTCAATATTGTTCGGAAAAATTCCTCAAGTAGCGACGAAAGCACAGCTCCAACACCAACACCAACGGTTACTGTTACATTTAATACAGATGGTGGAACCACTGTTGGAATCAAGAACATAAAGAAAGGTTCAACAATTGGAGAAATACCATCACCAACAAAAGAAGGCTTTGTATTTGAAGGATGGTATGCTAATAAAGAGCTCACATTTGCATATGATGCCAATACAAAAATATCTGCATCGACTACACTTTTTGCCAAGTGGATCAAAGAAGATATTAAACTTGAAGATAGCACTTCAAATGAAATAGTCTTCACAATAGGTAATAAAAATGCAAGTGTTTTTGGTATACATAAAGCAAACGATGTTGCTCCCATTATCAAAAATAACAGAACAATGCTTCCTGCAAGATATGTAGCAGAAAACTTGGGAGCTGTGGTGGCCTGGAACGGAGAAAAACAAGAAGTTACAATCAAGGGCAATAATAAATTTGGTGAAGAAGTTATTATTATTATTTACATCAACTCAGAAATTGCTTATGTAAACGGAAAAGAAATAAAACTGGAAAGCCCTGCTTTTATAGAAGGTGGCAGGACATACACACCAATTAGATTTATTTCAGAAAAACTCGGTGCAACCATTACCTGGTTGGAATCAGAGCAAAAGGTTGTTATTAAGAAAAAATAGTCATTAATGATTATTAAAAGCATAACTCTAGTCAATTGCTCAATCAGGAATTTCCTGATTGAGCGCTTTTTAATGCTATATCTCAAAGGGTCTAAAAAATTCGTAGTATCTAATACATCACCGACTATGGCTCTTGCGAATTGGGAACACAGTAAGTGCTAAAAGTCATATAGCCAAGAGGATAAGTCTATGGAAAAAATAATATATTTAGTAATACCTTGCTATAATGAAGTGGAAGTTATTGAAGAAACGGCCAGAAGAACAAAACGGGAAATAAATCGCTTGGCAGAAAAAAAGTTAATATCAAATGAGAGTAAAATATGTTTTGTAAATGATGGATCAATGGATAATACATGGCAACTTATTTTAAAACTATGTAAGAAGGATTGTATATTTGTCGGTATTAACCTTTCAAAAAATTTTGGTCATCAAAATGCAATTTTAGCAGGCATGAGCGAAGTATGGCCTTTGTGTGATGCTGTTATTACTATGGATGCTGATTTGCAACAAGATATTACTAAAATAGAGTCGTTTATTGATAAATACTATGATGGAAATGAAATTGTTTATGGTATTCGTACTTCAAGGAGAGCAGACTCCTTTTTTAAAAAAATTACTGCCAACAGTTTTTACACAATCATGGGTTTACTTGGCTGCGAGATGCTTCCTCATCATGCTGATTACCGTTTAATATCTTCAAAGGCTATTCAGGAGCTAATGAATTTTAAAGAAATAAATCTTTTTCTACGAGGAATTATTCCTATGGTTGGTTTTCAAAGTGACATCGTATATTACCAGGTTTATGAGCGTTTTGCTGGTAAATCTAAATACACATTGGGTAAGATGATTAGCTTAGCACTAAACGGTATAACTTCATTAACCATTAAACCCATTCGATTTATTACAATATTAGGTTCTTTGCTTTTTCTTTTTAGTATTATTTTGTCAGTTTACTTTTTCGCCTCAAGTTTAATGGGAAATTTCATTCAAGAGTATACCACAATCCTTTTGTCGTTATGGTTCATTGGAGGTATACAGTTAATAAGCATAGGAATTATAGGCGAATATATAGGAAAAATTTATTTAGAAACAAAGCAACGACCCCGTTACATAATTCAGGAGATTTTTCATAACAAAGAAAAAATCCATAAAGACCATTGACACATAAGGATATACTTTCTTACAATTCCAAATTTCAGCTACCCGTTAGAGAAATGAAACCTATTCTGTAATATTTTTAGGCAGGAAAACTTTCGTTTGTCTGCATTGGTTGTACAGTTTTAAGCTGTTACGCACCTACTAATCAACCTCTATCCCATGAAAATTATTCAGTTATACTCGCTCTTATATTATAAAGCCATTTAGGGTATTACTACTTTTACGCAGGCAGCATGGAAATTCTATGAAAAAGGAGGCAGCAAGCATTTTTGCTCACCGCCTCCCATTAAAAGTTTATTTTTGTGGTTTATAACAAATAAAATACATCACCAAATCCAGAAGAATAGAAGCTGATTCCCCAGGGGTAGGTCCAATTGTCGGGCATAGGATACCATAACCCCTTTTGTGAAATCAGGCCATTTTCTACAGTTCAGACATGAATAACTTCGCCTGCTGAAAAATGAAAGTATTGTGAACCAGCTTTACCCTTTCCATTTTATCCATATCATAGTCACTGTTGTCTGCATTTCAACCAGCTTCACTTTTGATCCAATAATTATACACATAGTAAATTTACCCTTCCATCACCACAATTCATTTTCTTTTTTTCACCTTGACTGTTCTATTGCATTCCAATCTGGATTTGGAAGAATTTTTGTCCATCTTTCAAAATTGTTTTCAATGCGTATATAGTCATGAGAATTGGTTGCTTCTTGTACCGCTGTATAGTACCAAGCATTGGGTGCATTATCCGGCCATTTAATCATGTTTTCTGATTATTAATTCATCACTGGAACACAAATGCAACAATAATTCCCACATTGACTAATGGAGTTTTAACCAAAGGAAAATATCCACCTTTGTAAGCCAACTGAATTAATACATAGCCTTATTCTTTTAAAATCAAGAATAAATGTCTGAGCCAGCAAGCATTAAAGCAAATTTTTGTACATAAAATGGTTGATTTAACTCGACAAATCATCTTTATAAATATATTTTTAGCCCAAATGTTAGCTATCCTAAAATTTCTCTAAAAACAACCTTAATTCTGACTGATTTAAATTATATCCACTTCACAAGTTTGGGACATTCGTCATACTATGTACTATCATAACCAGTGCTGAAAAGGAAATAACAACAAAGTAACATCCTGAGAAAAATAAGTTGGTTCGGTTTTTATGCCCCAAACAAAAACTATCTGCACCAGGTATGGCTATGATAAAAATAAAATCCATTCAATATTCAATTTCTTCACAAAGCACGAAACTTAATTCTGAAAGGGGTAATTTTAAATGGGTATGCCAGAAATCAAAAACAGTGGAATTTCAAGGAGTCAAGCAATTACAGATATTATTGAATCTATTGCGTTGGAACAAACTGCACTGTCTCACATTTTAAATGCCGAGGGCGAAAAAATTCAGAAGGTTGTTGCACTCTCTGCAGTACCAAATGATGTTCTTTATATGTTAGAAACAAATAAATCTGTAAAGCATATGGTTAATTCCATTACTCGCTTAGAAGTACTTTTGCAAACAAAACTTGAATTGTTCTCGGAGTGCCTATGCCAGGAAGATGCATAACCTGATATCAGCTTTTATACGAGAGCCTCTCACTTAAAAATAAATATCGCCCCCTAAAAGGTGGCGATATTTATTTTTAGAACAGAATGTCAAAAGATTTGAAAATTGGATTAGCAATACGCCCAATCCACTCATATCATATAGTAATGACTCAGACTATATCCATTGGGGGGGTTTACATGAAACTGTTTGAGCTGACCGACTCCATCGCCCTTTCCATTACCTGCGCAAAAAAATATAACAACTGCGCGTTTGATGGTTGCTTTTATTACTTTACGGTCCAGTGCTCTTGTGAAATTATCAAAACCGATTGTTGCTTCTACATTAACGAATGCTACAACACCTGTAAGGAATATGATTGCATTTGCTATGATGAAAAAGATCAATGCTTTTGGGCTACAACCAAAAAGCAAAGTAACGCCATCTATAAGCTAAATCGCAATATGTGCGAAATTGATTGTATCACCATTCACGGATGTCTAGATTTAATAGGAGATGTCACTGGCATCTCATTTAATTGTTGTACCAACAGCCTTGTTCTTTCATTTTGCAACTGCGTTCTAAGAACTAACAAAGAAAATGGTCATTCTATTTTAATGTACAAATCAAACTATGTTCAAATCACCAGTGTGCTAAGCTTATGTCCTAATTTAGTAATTAGTGGTGTCAAAAACAACGAACAATATGTGTATGTCTTAGATACTTGCGGTACAGTCCAATATTCTTATCCTCTTAGTTTTGACAATAAAATTAAAAACATACTATTTAATCCCTGCATGAAAAATGATAATCAAATTTATTTGGACTTCTTCATTCTAAAAAGAGGATGCTATCCTTATATTTTAAAATACCATTTATTCTTGGATAGATTACCTTTCCAACCTTGCCAGTGCAACTTTAATATTTGTAATGAATGTTGTTGTGACCCAGAAGATTGCTGCCAACACTGCGCCTCAATTCTGGAGTCCATCGCTTTGGTAGAAGCCGGAATCGCTCACATTTTAAACTGCGAAGGCGAGAAAATGCAAAAAATCCTGCAGGAAACAGATAATGTAGATCTTATTCTAGCTGCAAACAGAGAAGTAAATAAAACCATTTCTAACGTTTCTCAATTGGAATATCTTCTTTATTTAAAACTCAACGCTTTGGCTGAATGTGGTGCATTGAAGGATATTTGCAACGACAATTGCACTTGCTGGGATGATGTCCCTTGTGACGAGTTTTTAACGGAAGGGGAACAGCTAACTCTTGATGAGTGTTATATAACGGAATTACAGTCCCAGGAAAAAGAAATCAAATCCTCTACTGTTGATGATTTCAATACTGAATCAATAGAAGCAAATGAGAAGCAAACGCCGGTGCAAGAAACAGAAAACTAGAAGGATCCTTAAGATTCTTAAAGTATTGATTATTCAAGAAAAAATTCACAAAGCTTTAAAGAATACCAAGACCTTGAAAATAATAGCCCTATTGCCATAACCCGTACGTCTGACTCTGTGCGGGTTTTTTTATTTGAGAAAATATTGAAAAAACAGGCAGTGAGTATACTCACTGCCTGCAAAAATACATTTCATTCATTTTATTGCAGTAAATAACGCGCTTGTCACCACTGCTAAAACCAGTTTTCGTACAACTAATTTTCATTTATCGTGTAATATATATTACCATTTAATAGGTTTTCCTTCTTTTCTCCACTGTCTGAATTCAGCTGCTGCTGTAAACAATGCATCCGTAGAGGAGTTCAAACCAGTTTCACAAGAATCCTGAATAACGCCGATGATGAAACCAACACCAACAACCTGCATTGCAATATCATTAGAAATACCAAACAGGGAGCAAGCCAAAGGAATCAACAACAAGGAACCACCAGCAACACCGGAAGCACCACAAGCGGAGATTGCTGCAACCACGCTTAATACTAATGCAGTACCAATATCAACCGTATAACCCAATGTGTTTACTGCCGCTAAAGCCATTACTGTAATTGTAATCGCAGCACCACCCATGTTGATTGTTGCACCCAGAGGAATGGAAACAGAATAGTTATCTTCATCCAAACCTAAAGATTCGCAAAGAGTCATGTTTACAGGAATATTGGCAGCGGAGCTACGTGTAAAGAATGCTGTGATAAAGCTTTCTCTTAGACATTTGAATACCAATGGATATGGGTTCTGTCTGATGTTTAAGAAAACAATGAGAGGATTTACAACGAAAGCAATGACTGCCATA
This sequence comes from Anaerotignum sp., assembly GCF_040307045.1. Lineage (GTDB taxonomy): Bacteria > Bacillota > Clostridia > Lachnospirales > Anaerotignaceae > Chakrabartyella. The sequence continues at coordinate 287,047 of NZ_JAWRKF010000020.1, read as the reverse complement.
CATCCAACCAACAACGCTAACAGCATACCATAGTCTTTAAAGATTTCCAAACCGTTTGTAGAAACAGTTGCATATACCAGACCCATGATACCAAAAGGTGCAAAGCTAATTACCCATCTAACTGCCTGAGAAACTGCATCAGCAAAGTTACCAAGCATAGTTTTTGTAGAATCGGAAGCATGCTTCAAAGCCAAACCAAAAACAACAGCCCAAGCTAAGATACCGATGTAGTTTGCCGAAGAAATAGATGCAATAGGGTTCTGTACAACATTTAAGAGTAATGTTTTAATTACTGTGCCTACACCATCAGGAGGTGCAGTACCTGCTGCTGCCTCAGTCAATGTTAAAGTTACAGGGAACAAAAAACTTCCTACTACTGCAACTAAAGCAGAAGCAAAAGTACCAATTAAGTATAAAGCTACAACTGAGCCCATATTTGTTTTAGCGCCTTTTTTATGCTGTGCTAAAGAGCTCATTACCAAGAAGAATACCAAGATAGGTGCTACACCCTTTAATGCACCAACAAACAAATCACCAAAGATAGCGATAACACTTAAGGATGGCAATGCTACACCAAGAATAGCACCGATTATCAAACCGGCTAAAATACGTTTAACCAAGCTGATATTATTCCATTTTTGAAATAAATTAGTCATTTTATCATTTCTCCTATTTAGTTTTATAATATTATTGCGGTTACGTTAGTTGTACGAAAGAAAAACAAATAAAAAGTTTATTACTTACAATTTTGGCAACTACCAAAAACTTTTTCACAAAGCTTTTTGCCAGTTGGGGTTGCTGCCAAGCCACCTTCTGCAGTTTCTTTTAAAGCTGGAGACATTGCTTCCCCTATCTTCTTCATTGCATAAATTACTTCGTCTGCTGGAATTGCACTTTCCACACCAGCCAGTGCTAGTTCTGCTGCTACAAATGCATTTGCAACGCCCATGGCATTTCTTTTGATACATGGGATTTCCACCAAACCAGCCACAGGATCACATACCAATCCTAAAATATTTTTTAAGGCAATTGCACAAGCGTGTTCACTCTGTTTTGGCGTACCTCCACAAAGCTCAACCAAAGAGGCTGCTGCCATGGCACTTGCTGCGCCACACTCTGCTTGACATCCGCCTTCTGCACCGGCAATGCTTGCCTTATTTGCAATTACCATGCCCACCGCAGATGCTGTAAAGAGAGCCATAACCACTTCATCATTTGGAATATTTCGATCTTCGGAGATTGTGAGCAATGCTGCTGGTAAAATACCACAGCTTCCCGCTGTTGGAGCTGCTACAATTCTTCCCATACAAGCATTGGTTTGGGAAACTGCAAGGGCCTTCACCATTGCTTCTCCAAAAATTTTTCCACAAATATTTTTGTTTGCCTTTACGGCTTCATTCATTTTAAATGCATCTCCACCTGTAAGTCCACTAGCGGATCGTTTTTCTGCATCTAAACCATTCTCAACTGATTCCCTCATAACGTCAAGAGAGCGTTTCATGTTTTCAAATAGTATTTTTTGATCTGTTTCTGCGACCTCAGCTTGATCTTTTAAAATCAGCTTACATAGAGGAAGTTTTTGGGATTCAGCTTCCTTCACCAAGTCTGATAAAGAATCATATTTCAATCTAAACACCCCATTCCAAAATTTTTATCATACACATTTAAATGAAATTACATTACCAGCGCAAATTACCACTCATCCTACAAAAAACTCGGGTATGGCAATTTCTTTTCATGTCTGTATAAAATCAAATAGCTTTTAAAATTGTAGAAGCCAAAATGTTGGGTTGTTCTAAAATGACTTTATTAATGGATTCATCGATGTCTCCATCAATTTCTATGGTCATTACAGCAGTTCCACCTTTGTGATCTCTACAAAGAGAAAATCCATGAATATTCACACTATTCTCAGCAAGAATATTTGATACAACGGCTATCATTCCCGGAACATCCTCATGGGGAATAATCAGTGTGTCAGATTTACCTGAAATCGAAACAGCAGTATCATTAATCCGATTTATAATGATATTTCCGCCACCAATGGAAGCACCTTGAACCAAGACTTCCTTCCCATCGGCATCCTTTAGAACAACTTGAGCTGTGTTTGGATGCGCTCCATCTATCTCGGTTTCCACAAATGAGAATTCTAACCCTTCTTTTTGTGCCACTTCAAAGCTAATACGAATGCGCTCATCATCTGTTTCCATTCCTAAAATACCAGCGATAATCGCTTTATCTGTACCATGACCCTTATATGTCTTTGAAAAAGAACCACTAAAACGTATTGTGGCAGAAACAGGGGTTGTCCCTAAAATAGACCGTGCATATTTACCAATACGAACAGCACCAGCAGTATGTGAACTAGATGGTCCGATCATGATTGGACCGATAATATCGAAAGCTTGTAACATACTTACTCCTCCCTCCATATAAACTTGTCATATTAGACAAAAAAATGATGAATGAAATATCTTTTTGTCTTAGTACAGCAATTATATATGAATTTTTTATACAAAGTCAATAGAAAAACCAAAAAAAGTTTTTAATAGGCGGACATTTTTTTCATAAATTAAACATATGTTTTTTACTCATAGACATTATCCAAAAAATAAGCCAAAAAATACAAAAAAACAATGTTATGTTAATTAATTCTTGCTGACTGGTATATTCCTCCAAACTAAAATTATTTTCATTTTCGAAATAAATTTTTGAGATCAAATTTCATTCTATTATTATTCATTAAATGGGAACATACTATTCAATATAATTGAAAAATTAAGGATTTATAGGAAAATTAATGAATAGTATCGACTTGCTTTCTGTCATCTAAATATAAACTGTTACATTAAGTTGTTGTCCTTCGAGCTATTTCTATATCATTTGCAAATTTAAATTTTTTAGCACACAAAAAACCCCCATCTGAAAAGATAGAGGTTTTTCCTTTTTCTAGGTTAAATTCGGTATCATGCATAGATTGTTGTCAAACAACCATTTTATTACATATAACCACCCATACCACCCATGCCAGGATCAGGCATAGCAGGTGCTTTTGAAGGCAGTTCAGCAACAACGGCTTCTGTTGTTAAGAAAGTTGATGCAACAGACGTTGCATTTTGCAATGCACTTCTTGTTACTTTGGCAGGATCAAGGATACCAGCCTCAACCATTTCAACATACTCCTCGGTCAATGCATTAAAGCCTACGCCGGCAGGCATCTCTTTTACTTTATTTACAATGACAGATCCTTCTAGGCCTGCATTTTCAACAATTTGACGCAAAGGTGCTTCCAACGCCTTCACAACAATAGCTGCACCTGTTTTTTCATCACCCACCAAGTTTTCACAAGCTGCCTTAACTTTTTCAATTACATGAACCAAAGCTGTACCGCCGCCTGCAACGATTCCTTCTTCCACTGCGGCTCTGGTTGCTGCCAATGCATCTTCCATACGCAGTTTCTTTTCTTTCATTTCTGTTTCAGTAGCAGCACCAACTTTAATTACCGCCACTCCACCACAGAGTTTTGCAAGTCTTTCCTGCAATTTTTCTCTGTCAAAATCAGAATCTGTTTCTTCCATTGCTACCTTTATCTGGTGAATACGCGCATCGATATCAGCTTTAGAACCAGCGCCATCAGCAATGATAGTTGCTTCTTTTTCAACACGAACTGTTTTTGCACGGCCTAACATATCCAAAGTAGTATCTTTTAATTCTAAGCCGATTTCCTCAGAAATAACCTGAGCGCCTGTCAATGCAGCAATATCAGCAAGCTGTGCTTTTCTTCTTTCGCCATAGCCAGGAGCTTTTACAGCAACACAAGTAAATGTTCCTCTGAGTTTATTTACAACCAAAGTTGCCAAGGCTTCCCCTTCAACGTCATCAGCAATAATCAAAATTTTACCATTCACCTGCATTACTTGTTCCAAAAGGGGCACCAGTTCCTGGATGTTAGAGATTTTTTTATCAGTAACCAAGATAAAAGGATCTTCCAAGATAGCAACCATTTTTTCCATATCCGTTGACATATAGGAGGATAGGTAACCTCTATCAAACTGCATACCTTCTACCAATTCCAATTCTGTTTTCATGGTCTTGGATTCTTCTACTGTGATAACTCCATCATTCGTAACTTTTTCCATGGCGTCTGCAATCATATCGCCAACTTCGTCGTCACCAGCAGAAATTGCAGCAACATTTGAGATGTGTTTCTTCGTTGTAACAGCTTGGCTCATTTCTTTAATTCCTGCAACAGCCACTTCAGTTGCCTTCTGCATACCTTTTCTCAAGATAATAGGGTTTGCACCAGCAGCAATATTTTTTAAACCTTCTTGAATCATGGCTTGTGCTAAAACAGTTGCAGTTGTTGTACCATCACCAGCAACATCATTTGTTTGCGTTGCAACTTCTTTTACCAGCTGAGCACCCATATTTTCATAAGGATCTTCCAACTCAATATCCCTTGCGATGGTTACGCCATCGTTTGTAATCAATGGTGATGTAAATTTGCGGTCTAAAACTACGTTACGACCTTTAGGTCCCAATGTAACTTTAACTGTATTTGCTAATTTATCCACACCAGCGGCCATTTGGCTTCTGGCATCTGCACCGTATTTAATTTCCTTTGCCATATCTTAAACGCCTCCTAAAAATCAGTCTTTTACTACTGCCAAAATATCATTTTGTCTCATTACCAGATACTCTTCGCCATCAAACTTGATTTCCATAGCACCATACCTGGAGTAAATTACATGATCTCCTTCTTTCAAAACCATTTCAACTTTTGTGTCCCCAACAATTCCGCCGGGACCTACTGCCACAACAATGGCTTCCTGGGGCTTCTCTTTTGACTGAGAAGTTAAAATCAAACCTGATTTCGTGGTTTCTTCTGCTGCTAACTGCTTTAATACAACCTTATCTCCTAATGGTGAAAGTTTCATTTCCTTACCTCCTTGATTATATCTGTTAGCACTCATCTTAATCGAGTGCTGATTTCTGATATTATATTAGCATTTTTACAAGAATATTCAAACACTATAATTAGCTATATTATATGAAATTTGATTAAATTACAATAAAATTTAGATATTTCTGTAATTTTTTTATTTTTTTCTCAAGAAATCTTCCAATTTCTCAAAATTTCATATATATTTAGATTTTGTTTTTACAAAGTTAAAAGTTATATTAAAAATAATCAATATCCCTTATTTCATCTAATCAAAAAACTATAAAAAATGCGGAATTCATTGCTTTTTCGAATATATAAACAAGATAAAACGAAAACAAGTACAAGGGGCATAACCTATGTTTATGCCCCATTTTTTTAACGCAATACATACCTTTATACTTTTTTCTGTTTATCAATATCCGAAACGGCTGACAACGCTGCAACCAGACCTTCCCCTACTGCCTTTGCAATTTGGTAGGGAGCACCTGTGCAATCACCCGCTGCATAAACATTAGGTAGATTTGTAGCCATACGACGATCCACTACAATATTTTTACCATCTGTTTTCAAGCCAAAAATCAAACTATCAGGAGGCATAGTGTTTTTTGCAAAGAAAATACCATCACAAGAAATGGTTTCTTTATCTGTTTCGAGAGCAGTTAGTTTATCTCCCGATCCAACTACTGCTTTTGGCTTTGCCTCCAAAACAGCAACATTATCTTTTAAGTTGGTTATATTCTTATAAAGAGGGATGTAAAGCACTTCTTTACAGATGTCGGCCAAGAAATTCGCTTCCGCCTCCCCTTCCTCGTTTTCGCTTACTACCACTACCTTTTTGTTGCGATAAAGCATTCCATCACAAGTAGCACAATAGCTTACACCCTTTCCCAAATAATCTATTTCCCCGGCAATCCCTTTGCTTTTGCTTAGCCCTGTAGCTAGAATAATGGCCTTAGCTTCAATAAAATTATTCTCCGCATTGATCATATAATATTCACCAACATTTAAAATTTGGCTTACACGACACTCTTGAAATTCTACGCCATTTTTTACAGCATGGGTATAAAAACGATTTAGCATTTCCTCACCGTTTACATCAGGCATTCCTAAATAATTATCCACCTTTTCGGCGGAAAATAGCAATGAACTATCCAAGCTTCTGCCAAAAATACAAACAGTTTTATTTCTCTGGCGGCAGTTTAGTGCCGCGGACAATGCCGCTGGGCCTCCACCAATTACTGCAACATCAAACATAAAGAAAACCTCCTAACCCTTCTAAAAAAATCTGCAATTTTGTTTATCATTTTAAAGTTAACCATTCCATTTTATAACGAATAATAAAATACACTTTAAACCCAATCAAATTGTGGCACTCAAAAGGATCTAAAATTCAAATGACTTTTAACATATTTATTTCAAAAATTACCTTTTATTTTATTGTAACACAGATTACTTTTTTTGTCTGTGACTTATGCACCAATGATTCATAAACCACTTCATGTTAGTATGCATAATTTTCAACTTAGTATATCCCTTTAAAGACAAATTTTAAAATAAATAAAGACACTTACCTCAAAAGAAAGATAATCCATCAAACTCTTGAGGTTCGTGTCAATTTTTAAAGCAACTTTTTAAAACGTTTGTTAGCTAATCTTTTTTTCTGCAGCTCTACGTTCAATTATTTTCTTTTGAATTTCCATAGGAGCTTCTTCGTAGCGTTCAAAACGATGGGTATATTCCCCGCGGCTTTGGGTCATAGACCTTAAATCAGTAGCATATTTATGCATTTCTGACGTAGGTACTTCAGCCACAATACACTTCTTATTGCCAACGGCATCCATGCTTAAAATTCTTCCTCTACGCTTGTTAATATCCCCCATAATATCCCCCATGTATCTTTCGGGGACAAGAACTTCCACGTGTTCAATTGGCTCAAGCAATGTGGGTTTTGCCTGAGGAACCCCTTCTTTATAGGCAACTGAGGTTGCCATTTTAAATGCCATTTCAGAAGAGTCAACAGGATGATAGGATCCATCTGTTAAAGTTGCTTTTAAGCCAACAATAGGATATCCTGCTAAAACACCGTTTAACACACACTCTTGCAAACCTTTTTCAACAGCGGGGAAGTATTGCTTTGGAACAGAGCCTCCAAAAATCTTTTCTTCGAAAACATAAGGTAATGTCATATCACCACTAGGCTCAAATTCCATCACAACATCACCAAATTGGCCATGCCCACCAGATTGTTTCTTGTAGCGCCCTCTCACAGACGCTTTTCCTTTTACAGTTTCTCTATAAGGAATGATGGGGTCAATCAAGTCCACCTCAATTTTATATTTTGTTTTTAATTTATTAACCATAACATCCAATTGTTGCTCGCCAATGCCAGAAAGAATAGTCTGTTTTGTTTCTTTATTCACTTCCATTTTCAGAGTAGGATCTTCCTCTCTAATTTTTGAAAGGGCTGCTGAAAGTTTATCCTCATCACCTTTGCCTTTGGGTTGAATTGCCATAGATAGAACAGAGCTTGGCAAAGGAATCTTTGGAATTGAAATTGGATATTCTTTTGTAGCCAAAGTATCTTGCGTTGATGTGTTAGAAAGCTTTGCTAAAGCGCCAATGTCACCTGTGTGCAACTCATCAACTTCAATTTGCTCTTTGCCTCTAACTATATAAAGGTGTCCAACTTTTTCAGTGGTATCTTTATCAACATTATATACTGTCATAGAGGAATCTAGTTTGCCAGTCATTACTCTAAACAAATTTAAGCGTCCAATATAAGGGTCTGAAATTGTTTTGAAAACAAAAGCTGAAAAATTCTCATCCTCTGAACTACAAAGCACCGTATCTGTCCCATCAATAAACGCATGGAAATTTTTCTTTGCTTCCATAGCAGGAGGGGTGAACCTTACAATTGTATTCATTAATAATTTTACACCATAGCCCAAAGTTGCGGAACCGCACATCACAGGGGCAATATTTCGATTTTCAATACCTTCCAACAAACCATCATAAATTTCATCTTCTGTCAGTTCTATATCATTAAAGAATTTCTCCATCAGCTCTTCACTGCTTTCAGCAGCTACCTCAACCAACATAGAACGGAGAACTTCTACTTCGTCTACTTTATCGGCAGGAACTTCACAAGCTTGCAATTTTCCATTTACTTTCTTTCTGGCATCTCTTTTAATTAAGTTAATGAAACCAACAAATTTCCCATTCTCATCATTAAAAGGAATTTGCAACGGAGCAACGGCCTTCCCAAAATTGCTTCTTAAATCTGCTAATGTTTTTTCAAAGTCTGCATTTTCATCATCCATTTGGTTTACGAAAATAATCCTAGGCAGACCCATTTCTTCCGTCTGCTCCCAAGCCTTTTCCGTGCCAACTTCAACGCCTGATTTTGCCGAAACCATAATCAATGCCGTATCGGCAACACTCATTGCCATTTTTCCCTCAGAAATAAAATCAAAATAACCTGGAGTATCTAGGAAGTTGATTTTTGTACCTTGCCACTCAACGGGCAATACAGATGTGTTGATTGATACCTTACGACGAATTTCTTCTGCTTCATAGTCACTAACGGTATTGCCCTCATCTACTTTACCAAAGCGCTTTGTTGCACCGGAGTAAAAAAGAGCTGCTTCGGCATATGTTGTCTTACCGGAACCGCTGTGACCCAATAGAACTACGTTTCTAACTTTGTCTGCAGTGTAATTTTTCATAATACCAACCTCCTAATTCAATTTTAAATGGCGAAAAAGCCGTCTTGTATATATGCGTATTCATAATATCATTTTTTAACAACATATACATATATTAACTTTCTCCACTTGTACCCATTTCCCTCCAAAATTTTAAATAAAAAAAAATATTCGTCATTTTACACTAATTCAAAATTATTTTAAAGGATTTTTTCAGAATAAAACCCAATGATTTTTTGCAACCATTTGTAGTATAATAATAGTTGGGCTATCTAAACCAGTATTCCCTTTCAAAATCAAGAAAAATTCCCCTAAAACACTTCTGCAAGTATGCTTACATTTCTAATTATTATTTTTGTTTATAACAAAAATGCCGCTACATAATAATAACCGCTTTACTTAAAATATCTAACTTATTCAAACAACATTGTTCACCCTGTTACGTTCCTTTTAATTTACGTACTTTCATTAATCCAATAATATGAATCCCCCATAACAATACCCAAATCACCCCTGCATACAAATTCAATGGGAAGGTATTACAGCTCTCCCATTTCGTAATAATTCTTCCAGTCTTAACAGTTCTTGTTTCAAAATCTCCTTTCCATCATCTGTAATCTGGTATACTTTTTTTCTTGCGCCCTATTCATTTGGTAGAGCGGTAATCTACCCTTTTGCCCTGAAGCCATATAGTATGCAATTTTTTGCCAAAAAAAGTAGCGATAACCACATTCATAGTTATCGCTACTAAAAAATCTATTTTTATTCTTCGCGTCCATGATGGTGTAAAGCTTCAACATCATCTACAGGCGGTTTCAAACCTTCAATCTGAATTCCATTTTTCTGTGCATAATCCCATAATGCTGCGTGAAGCGCTTCTTCGGCCAGACATGAACAGTGGACTTTTACTGGTGGCAATCCATCCAAAGCCTCCATAACGGCTTTATTAGTAACCTCGAGGGCTTCCTGAAGGGTTTTGCCTTTTACCAATTCTGTTGCCATAGAACTAGTTGCTACAGCAGCGCCACAACCAAATGTCTTAAATTTTGCATCCTCAATGAGGCCGTTTTTAATTTTCAGATATACCTTCATGATATCGCCACATTTTGCATTACCCACAAGTCCCACACCACTTGCGTCATCAATCACACCCACATTCCTTGGGTTCATAAAATGATCCATTACTTTTTCGCTGTATTCCATATAAGTCTCCTCCTTCGTATCCTCGATTTAAGCCTTTTTATTAACTACTTCTTCATATAAAGGGGACATTTCCCTTAACTTTTGTACAACATCTGGAACTTTGCTTAATACAAAGTCTACATCTGCTTCGGAATTCACCCTGTCTAACGTTAACCTTAAAGAGCCATGGGCAATTTCGTGTGGCAAACCAATAGCCATTAATACGTGGGAAGGATCCAACGAACCTGAGGTACAAGCGGAACCACTGGATGCTGCGATTCCCAAAGCATCTAACAACAATAGCAATGACTCGCCCTCAATATAGGCAAAGGAAATATTACAGTTACCGGGGAGCCTGTCTGTAGGGTGGCCATTCAAACGACTTTCAGGAACTTGTTCTAAAATTCCAGAAATCAACTTATCTCTCAATGCAATTAAACGCTGGCTTTCAACTTCCATTTCACCTACTGCCAAATCAACAGCCTTACCCAAACCAACAATACCTGGGATATTTTCTGTGCCAGCACGTTTTTTCTTTTCCTGGGCTCCACCAAAAATCAAAGGTTGGATGGCAATTCCTTTGCGAATATAAATGGCACCAATGCCCTTTGGAGCCCCTAATTTATGACCGCTCATAGACAATAAATCGATATTCATTTCTTCTACATCTATAGGAACATGACCAACAGCCTGCACCGCATCTGTGTGGAAAAATACTCCTTTTTCTCGAGCCAATTTTCCAATTTCTGCGATTGGCTGGATCGTTCCAATTTCGTTATTCGCAAACATAATAGAAATTAAAATTGTTTCGGGGCGAATACTTTTTTCCAACTCATCCAAACTAATTTTACCGAACTCATCTACCGGTAAATAAGTTACTTCATAGCCATGTTTTTCTAAATACTCACAAGTATGCAAAATTGCATGATGTTCAATTTTTGTTGTAATAATGTGGTTACCTCTATTTTGAAATGCTTCTGCAATCCCTCTAAGTGCCATGTTGTCACTTTCAGAACCGCCAGCAGTAAAATAAATTTCATCTGCCTTAGCACCAATTCCTTTTGCAACTTGTTCTCTCGCTTTTTCTAGAGCTTTTTTGCTTTCTTTTGCAATGCTATACACACTTGAGGCATTGCCGTAATACTCTTTAAAGTAAGGAAGAATTGTATTGAGTACCTCGTCTCTTACTGGGGTGGTTGCTGCGTTGTCCATATATATTTTCGTTGCCATAAAAATGCTCCTTTCGGCTTCCTTTTTATATCATAGTATTCTTATATGTTTTATGTGATTTAAAAATATCATCTTTTTTATGACTTGTCAATACCTTCCCCATATTTTTTTGACATAAGTCACAAATAACCATATAATCCATAAATCATGGTATTTCAATTTTTCCGTTTCCTTTTTTATGATTTCATCTTTCGCATTATTCTTTTTCACTCTATAATTATATCTATATAAAAACTTATGATTATTTGAATTATACACTCTAATACAATGAGGTGTTTCTATGGACTTTCACCAACGACTTAAACAACTTCGCAAGGAAAGAAAAATGACTCAAGCTGCCTTAGCAAAAGAATTGACCTATGGTGCAACAGCGATTTCTAATTATGAATCCGGGCATAATCAACCATCCATTTCAGATTTAAAAAAGATTGCTTCAATATTTAATGTATCTATGGATTATCTCTTGGGTGTAAATGACTTTCGTCGTCCTTACGAACCTGATAAAAAAATAAATGATGCAGAAATTTTTAATGAATATTTTGAAATGCTTGAAGATCGGGGAAAAAAAGAGTTGCTACTGTATATCCAGTGGCTCCTTAGCCGTCAGGAAAATTCACCTGAAAATCCCTATGCTGAAGCTAACAGTTTTCAAGGCACTTCTCTTCAGGTTGCCCAAAAACCTGAAGACTTTAAACTTTAGTTGTATGTAAAAAGCGGTATCCACTCATGTGCAGATACCGCTTTTTTTATTTATGTCTTTCCCGTTCGCTTATTGCTCTTTCCCTGCACGTAATTCTCTGGCTGCAGTTAAAGTGGCCTGGGTTACTGTTGCATTGCCCATTAACCTTGCAACCTCGGCTACGGCTGATGCTTCATCCAGACTTTTCACCTTAGTCACTGTTTCATCGTTATTTGTTTCTTTCTCAATGAGAAAATGCTTGTCTGCCATTGCTGCTATTTGGGGCAGATGGGTTATACAAAGAATTTGCCTTTTCTTTCCTATAAGACTCATCTTTCTACCAACCTTCCCTGCGGTTCTGCCGCTTACACCAGTATCTATCTCGTCAAAAATAAACGTTTCTATCTCATCAGCATCAACCAAAACAGCTTTTAATGCCAGCATCACGCGGCTCATCTCACCACCCGAGGCAATTTTAGCTAACGGCTTTAAATTTTCTCCGGCATTTGCTGAAATTAAAAATTCCACTTTATCTTTACCCAGAGCATTCCATTCTTCCCTTGGCGTAATTTGTATGTAAAACTTTGCATTTTTCATTTCCATATCCTTTAGAGAGTCTTCTATTTGCTTTGCTACTCTCAGTGCAGCCTCTTCACGCATTTTTGTAAGCTTATTGGCTGCATCTTCCAAAGATTTCTGGATTTTTAGCCTTTGTGCCGTTAACTGTTCAACCTTTTCCTGACTATTGGAGAAAAACGCAATCTCATCAGAAATTTTTTCATAAAACTTAATTACAGCATCAACGCTTCCGCCGTATTTACGTTTCAATTTATAAATTGTTTGAAGGCGTTCTTCAACCCTTTCCAATTCCTCAGGATCATCCTCCAGGTTTTGAGCATATCTTTTTATTTCCCTTGAGATATCTTCTAACCGTGCATACACGTCCTCAAGATCGTTATAATAGCCCTCTAAAGAAGGGTCTAGCCCAGCACACTCCCGAAGCTTGTCCACTGTGCAACTTACATTATCGCAAGCCGAAGGCATATCATCGGCACCGTCATATAGAAGGTTTGCACTTTCTAATGTCAAACGTATCAGGCGTTCCATATGAGTCAAACGTTTCTTTTTGTCAACCAGTTCCTCCTCTTCACGAGGGGACAATGCAGCTGTTTCAATCTCATCCTTTTGAAAATTAAGAATATCCAACCTCTGTTCTCTTTGGGCTTCATCACCCATTAATTCTTCCAGCTGTTTATCTATTTCTTTTCTTTTTCCAAAGCAATTGGCATAGGCCTCTTTCACTTCATCAAAACCACTACCGCAAAACCTATCTAATAGGAGGATATGTTTTGAAGGGTTTAACAGGGATTGGTGCTCATGCTGTCCATAAATATCAATTAAATCTGCTGCCAACTCACGCAACATGCTTACTGTCACAATACTGCCGTTGATACGACATACAGATTTACCTGCATCGTTCAAGGTACGGCTAATCAAAAGTGTTCCGTCTTCCTCAGGCTCTATCCCGTTTTCCTCTAATTTATCTGAAAAACTATTGTCTTTTACAGAAAAAAGTGCCTCTACCAATGCCATTTTTTGGTCATTGCGTAAGAAATCTTTTCCCAGCCTTCCACCTAATGCAAACTGAAGGGAGTCAATCAACATTGATTTACCCGCCCCTGTTTCTCCAGTTAAAATATTTAGCCCGGGCCCAAAAGCCACCTGACACTCCTTAATCAACGCCACGTTTTTTATATGCAGATTTTCCAGCATAGCCATCCCCCCTATCGGCACTTATGCACTATGGATAATACGGTATAGCTTCTCAATAATGACAGCCGCCTGATTGTGGGTACGAACCACACAGAAAACTGTATCATCCCCTGCAATAGTACCTAAAATTTCAGTATTTTGCATATTATCTAAGGCAACACCAACTGCCATTCCCATGCCTTCTAATGTTTTAATCACAATAATGTTCTGAGCGTAATCCATCTTGACCACAGCTTCTTTAAAAACACGAGTTAATCTTTCCGTAATTTCTGTATCATTTCCAGTAATCACGGCATATTTTTGTCGTCCCTTTTCCGTAGCTATTTTGGTCAATTTCATCTCTCGAATATCTCTGGAAACTGTGGCTTGGGTAACCATAAACCCTTCGTCACATAACCTTTGAGCCAGTTCGTCCTGTGTTTCAATATCGTAGTTTTCGATTAATTCAAGAATTTTTGCATGTCTGGCAATCTTCATCGCCCACGCCTCCTTTTTCTTCTGCGATTTTTATCTTGATAACTTATGACGCAAAACATCGTAAAAGTTCTGCGAATTTGTTTTAATAATTGTTGTATACACTTTTGCCTTGCAAATTTGAACAACTTTTTTTCCCGTTAAACTCCAGCTTTCTTGTCCATCAGCACTAATGGTAAATGCAGTGTCTTCTCTAGGGTTGATTTCCACTGTCACAACGTCATCAGCAGAAACAACAATAGAGCGGCTGGTTAATGTATGAGGTGCGATTGGCGTAATTGCTATTATTTCTGCATCTGCCTTCAAAACAGGCCCCCCCGCGGATAGATTGTACGCCGTAGACCCCGTGGGGGTGCATATGATAACACCGTCTGCACGCAAGGTATCAACATATTCATCGTTAACAAAAACGTTAAATTCTAAAATTTTGTATAATAAGCCACGACTAATGCAAATGTCATTTAAGGCGGTAATGCCTGTAATGCGTCCATCTTCCTTCGCGATAGAGGTTTGTAGCATCATCCGCTTTTCCTTTTTATAAGCTCCCATTAAAACTTTATCAATAGCGTACTCTGCCCTATTTTTTTCCTCCGCCGTTAAAAAACCAAGGGTGCCTAAGTTCACACCAAGAATGGGTGTATTATACTGGCAGGCCCTTCTGCCAACACCAAGCAACGTTCCATCCCCACCGAGAGAGATAATAAAATCTGAGTGCTCATATATCTCATCTTCTTTTCTAGCATACATTTCCAGTCCAGCCATTTCTGCGATTTTTTCTGGAAGCTGAGGGATGCAGTTTTTATCTAATAAATGTCTCACGAGACGCTTTGTTACAGCCAAGTCTTTATCTTTATCAATATTGGGAATCAATCCGATTTTGTTCATAGCCAACCTCATTTCCCATTAAAGCACTTCATGGGATTTCTCCACAACCTCATCCACGAGGAGAGCCACTCCATCAGTGGATAACCCCTCCTGCTTTTTATCCAAATAAATCAAATATTCTATATTCCCCTCTGGACCCTTTATGGGGGAAAAACTCAACCCTAGAATGCCAAGCTTTTGTTCCTTAACGTAATTAACAATTTTTTCGATTACTTCCTTATGCACCGCCATGTCTTTGACTACACCTTTTTTACCAACCTTTTCTCGACCCGCCTCAAACTGAGGTTTAATCAAGCACACAAGTTGGCCTTCCTCACCTAAAACACCTAAGACCGCAGGCAATACCTTTGTTAAAGAAATAAAAGAAACATCTATGGAAGCAAAGTCCCCCTTGTCAGGCACTTGCTCCTCTGTAACATAACGAACATTGGTTTTTTCTAAGCATACAACCCGTTGGTCAGTTCGTAATTTCCAAGCAAATTGGCCATAACCGACGTCAATGGCATATACTTTTATAGCTCCGTTTTGCAGCATACAATCGGTAAAGCCACCTGTTGAAGCACCAATATCCAGGCAAACTTTACCCTCTAGGGAAATACCAAATTCATCTATGGCCTTTTCCAACTTATAACCACCACGGCTCACATATTTCATTTGTGAGCCCTTTACTTCTAAATCAGCAGTCACCAAAATCTTTGTTCCGGCCTTATCTTCTTTCATACCGTCGACATACACATTACCTGCCATGATATATGCCTTAGCCAGTTCCCGGGAGGCCGCCAGATTCCGTTCTACCAGCAAGACATCCAATCTTTCTTTATCTGCCATAGTTCTCTCCTAATTTTTCTTTTATCGTTTTGTAAATTCCTTCACCATCTAAGCCATAGCGAGCAAATAACTGGCTTTGAGAGCCTTGTTCAATAAACCGATTAGGGAAGGCTAAGTTGGAGACAGAAACCTGGATTTCTTCATCACTATAAAATTCTAACACCTTTGAACCAAAACCACCTTTTCGCAAGTTATCTTCCACAGTAAAAATGCGTTTACACTCCTTTGACATTTCTTTCAGTAGCGCCTCATCAAGAGGAGATATAAACCGCATATTGACAAGCATGGGTGCCTCCAAACCATCTTCCATCAATCGTTCCACCGCTTGTTTTGCAGCCTGAAGCATATGCCCTTCAACCAAAACTGCAATGCCTTTACCTTTTTGAATCACTTCTGCTTTACCATATTCAATAGGCTGCTTGTTCTGCTCAAAACCTTCGTCAGCAGTCCCTCTTGGATAGCGCACAGCAACTGGTCCCTTGCAAACATTTACAGCGTACTCCAACATTTCTGCCAATTCCCAGGCATTTTTCGGCGACAACACCGTCATATTAGGAATATGTGATAAATACGAAAGGTCAAAAACTCCTTGATGGGTCTCCCCATCGGCACCTACAATCCCTGCCCGATCAATGGCAAATACAACGTGAAGGTTTTCCATACATACGTCATGTATCACTTGGTCATACGCCCTTTGCAAGAAGGAAGAATACACTGCAAAAACAGGCACCATCCCCTGACTTGCTAAACCTGCCGCAAACGTAGTTCCATGTTGCTCAGCAATGGCAACATCAAAAAAACGCTCCGGAAAGGCGGCCTGGAAGTTTTCAAAGCCTGTTCCACTGCACATAGCCGCCGTAATCCCCACTACTTTTGGGTTTTTTTGACCTAATTCCACCATTTTTTTACCAAACACAGCAGACCAGCTAAGACCCGTGCTTTTCCCAATGCCTTTTCCTGTTTTTATGTCAAAAGGTCCAACTCCATGGAAAGGACCGGGATTTTTTTCAGCCGGCAAATAACCCTTTCCTTTTGTAGTTTTCACATGGATAAGAATAGGTTCTTGTGTGTCCTTTACGTTTTGGAAAATTTCCAACATTTCTTCTATATTATGACCATCTACAGGGCCAAAATATTTGAAACCGAATTCCTCAAAAACAGCGCCTTCTATAAACAATAACTTCGCACTGTCCCGAACTTTTTCCAACACCAAATACGTAGCTTTTCCAAGTACTGGAACTTGATCTCTAAACTGCTTAAAATTGTCTTTCAAAGTGCGATAACGATTGCTAGTACGCAAACTATTTAAATGTTTACTTATTGCACCCACATTATGATCAATTGACATCTGGTTATCATTAAGAATAATAATCAGGTTGGTTTTCTCACGCCCAGCATTATTCAGAGCTTCATACGCAAGGCCTCCCGTCATTGAGCCATCCCCAATTACGGCAAGCACATTGTTTCTTAGGCCTTGAATATCTCTGGCCTTAGCTATACCGAAAGCCGCAGAAATGGATGTGGAGCTATGCCCTGCAGCAAAAGCATCTGCATCACTTTCATCAGGTTTCGGGAACCCACTTAATCCATCCAACTGGCGTAAAGAAGGAAATCCATCTTTTCTGCCAGTCAGTATTTTATGAATATAGGCTTGATGACCCACATCCCACACAACTTTATCATCCGGAAGATTGAAGATATATTCTAGTGCCACGGTTAATTCAACTACTCCTAAGTTTGAGGCCAAATGACCGCCTGTTTTGGAAACATTTTGCAGTAAAAATCGCCTTAGCTCTCTACAAACTTCTTCCAGCTCCTCTTTCTTCAATTTTTTAATATCTCCGGTGGCTTGGATTCTATCTAATAATCCCCCCACAAATTCACCTGCTCTCTTCAAACTTATACCCAAAGACCAACTAGGATCCCCAAGATACCTCCTACAAAAACCTCTAAAGGTGTATGCCCCAACAGCTCTTTGAGTTTTTCCATATTCGGCAATTGATGCTTCACAATCAGCATATTTATTATTTCAGCCTGCTTACCAGCTGCTCGCCTAATTCCCGCTGCATCATACATTACCACAAAGGAAAAAATGAGGGCAACAGCAAATAAGGGCGAGCCAAAACCATTATGTTTACCTACACTAAAGGTGAGGGCCATTACTAACGCCGAATGGGAGCTTGGCATCCCACCTGTGCCAACAATTCTGGTAGCATCAAATCGTTTTTCTGTAATAAATGTCAAAATTATTTTCGATCCCTGCGCAATTGCCCATGAAATCATTGCTGCCCACAAAGGTACGTTTGATGCGATTTGGCCAAATCCCATACAACCATCTTCTTTCTTTCGTTCATCAAATATTTAAAAGGTTCTTTGCGTTAAATATTTCGTTAAATCTTTTAGAAAATTACAACTTTCTCCCATTTCTTCCCAAATAGCTACAGCCTCATCAGAAAGCTTGCACGCAATTTCTCTAGATTTTTCTATTCCATAAAGAGTCACATAAGTTGTTTTATCATTTTTCTCGTCACTATGAATTGGCTTTCCCAATTCCTCCATGGTGCTGGTTACATCCAATATGTCATCTAAAATTTGAAAAGCCACACCAATTTTTTCACCAGCTAATGCAAATTGTTCCGCTACTTCCTGTGTGGCACCACCAAGGATTGCGCCTGCTTTTAATGCACCACGAATCATTGCTGCTGTTTTGTTTAAATGAATAAAATCAAGGGTTTTTTCGTCCAACGCTTTTCCCTCAAAATAAACGTCCACTACTTGACCTACTAACATTCCATGAATGCCAGCCCCATGGGCAATCGCCTGCATGGCACCAACAGTCTTAACACAAGGATTGAGGTAACAGGCATCAGCCATAATCTCCATGGCTTGATGCAACAAGCCATCCCCTGCAAGAATTGCCATATCTTCGCCGTAAACTTTATGATTTGTCAATCTCCCTCTACGGTAATCATCATTATCCATGGCTGGCAAGTCATCATGAATTAAAGAATAGGTATGAATCATCTCAATCCCACAAGCAAAAGGAATAGCCTCAGCTTTATCCCCTCCAACAGCCTGGCAAGCCGCCAAAACCATCATCGGGCGCAAACGCTTTCCACCAGCAAAAAGACTATATCTCATTGCTTCAAAAATTACAGGGGGGAACTCATCCTGCTTCAAAATATATCTATCTAAATTCTCTTCGATATATTGTATCCATTGGTTCATCTGTTCGTTTAATTTACTCATATGTCCTGCTCCTCTATTGTAAAAGGTTCTTCCTGCCACAATCCTGCTTCTTTGCGCAAAAGAAGAATTTCACCCTCAGCGATCGCTAATTTTTCTTTGCAAAAAGCAGATAGGGTTAATCCCTCTTTATAAAAAGCTACTGCCTCATCCAAGGAAACTTCCTCTTGCTCCAACTTTTCAACAATCTCCTCAAGCCTCTCCATTGATTCTTCAAACGTCAACTTCTTCTTCGCCACAGGTTATCACCACCTTTTCCAATACCTTTGCATTCAAAGTTCCATCCTGAAATCTCAAATTTATGACTTCCTCCAGTTCAACTTGCTTTGCGGAAACCACAACACTTCCATTCTCTTTTGTTGCCATTATATATCCCCGCTTCATTAGCGCCAATGGTGAAGAAGCCTGAAGCCTCGCCTCAGCAATACCTAGTCTTTCACTGTTTCGCAGTAATCTTTGGTCCATGACTTTGCCCATATCGACGACAAACTTCTCCAAAAGCAACTGGGTGTTATGAATACGTTCTAATGGACGCTTTAGTATAGGACGTTCTTTTATATACAACAGCTTACGCTGCGAATCATCCAAAATTGCTTTCATATTTCTCCACAAACGAGATTCAAGCTGTTCTATCCGCTCATGCTTTAGCATCAATGGCTGCGTAGCCAACTCCGCTGCAGCAGAGGGGGTAGGCGCCCTTAAATCAGAAACAAAATCTGCAATGGTAAAATCTGTTTCATGCCCAACAGCAGAAATCACGGGAATGTTTGAAGCAAAAATTGCCCTAGCAACTTTTTCTTCATTAAATGCCCATAAATCTTCCATGGAACCACCGCCCCGTCCAAGAATAATGACCTCCGCCTTCCCCCACTCATTAACGAGCTTAAGGGCACGAACAATGTCCTCAGCAGCCTTTTCTCCCTGAACCAATGCTGGAAAAATTGCTATTTTAACTCTTGGATCTCTACGTTTTGCTATTTGAATAATATCTCGCACCGCCGCCCCTGTGGGTGATGTAATTACCCCAATGGTTTCAATATGAGATGGAATTTCTCTTTTAAAGTCTTGGTCGAATAGACCTTCTTCTTCTAACTTTTTCTTTAGCTGTTCAAAGGCAATTTGCAAGGAGCCAACTCCAACCGGCTCCATCATTTCAGCATATAGCTGGTACTGTCCTGTTTTTTCATATAAAGAAATATGTCCATACAAAATTACACTCATTCCATTTTCTGGAACAAAGGGCAAACGGCACGCCTCTTGTCGAAACATTACACAGGAAATAGCCCCAGAGGCATCCTTTAAACTAAAATAAAAGTGACCCCCTGAATGGGCTTTGAAGTTTGAAATTTCTCCTTTTACCAAAAGGCTGCTTAGTATAAAATCATTTTCCATGAGGTTTTTAATATATCTATTAATTTGTCCCACAGAAAAAACCTTTGGTTCAATCATAACCTCGCCCCTTTTCGTAAAAACAAATTTGATTTATTTCTCTAGATTAGGTTAAAATGTCAGCCTAAAACACAAGTAGATTTTTAATTATTTTAGAAATAAAAAACGAACTTACCCCTAGATATTATTTATTTTGCCCGCTTCAAGGCTAGCTCTTGAATACCATATTACCAAATATCAGTTACATTGCTGCAACTTTGCCTAAAATACCGTTTACAAAGCCAGGAGCTTCATCAGAACTAAACTTTTTCGCCAGCTCAACTGCCTCATT
Organism: Anaerotignum sp.; assembly: GCF_040307045.1. Lineage (GTDB taxonomy): Bacteria > Bacillota > Clostridia > Lachnospirales > Anaerotignaceae > Chakrabartyella. The sequence continues at coordinate 266,381 of NZ_JAWRKF010000020.1, read as the reverse complement.
TATGGCAACCCCCACAGGAGTGTCTTGACTAAAACGAAGTTCATATACAGCCAGACGCAAAATAGCTAAATCCACCTTAGACATTCTATCGGTGTGCCAACCTCTGGCACATTCACCAATGATACGGTCGATTTCATCCAGGTGGGCTCTTGCTCCCTCCACTTCACTAACAATAAATTGCTTATCTTCATCTTCAACAGGTTCTTCCTTCTCTGCAAAGAAAATTTCTTTTACCTGTTCATATTCCTCTGCCTGATTAAAATCCATCTGGAACAATAGGAAAAACGCATTTTTTCTGGCACTTCTTCGGCTCATAATTTAAAAACCCTCCGCAAAAATAAAAAGGACAAATACCACCCCGAATTTTGGGGTGGTATTCCGACGACTCACTGTTTATAGTTCTTCTTCGATCTTAACAGCTTTTTCTTTCACAATACCTGAAACGCTGACATTCACCACAGGAACACTTAGGCCAGTCATTGTTTCAACTGCATTCTTCACTTTCTTTTGTACCTGCTCGGCAACCAATTGAACTTTTGTTCCAAAGTTTACGATAATATCCATATCAAGAACAACTTCGTTCTCATCCTTCGCTACCTTAACGCATCGTGTTTGGCCTTTTTTACCGAAAAGCTCAACCAAAACTTTCGAGGCATTGCCAGATACGCCTTCAACCTCAAGGGCCGCAGTAACTGCAATGACACCAATCACTTCATCGGCAATCTCTATTTGACCACCCAGCATTTTATTTTCAGACATTTTCATTACCTCCTGTCTTTCTTTATACATGATTCTATACATTCATAGAAAGTTCATACACAATAAGCATTGCTGGCTTTCATTATACCAGAAAAAGCAATAGGATGCAAATAAATATGCATCCTTTAATCATACATAATTAAACAAAATTAAGCGGCCTAAAAATAGATTACAGGAACACCCAACAGCGGTTTTCCAGCCACTCTCTTGTCAAGTCCCATCATAAGAAAATCTTATTGGATACCTGCATTACGCAACTGTAAAACTGTTTTTCAGGTGAATCAATGTCTCTATTTTGGCCGCCTAATCTACCACTATTTTTTGCAAAATTTATTAAGATATACCTAAGAAAGCCCCTAGCTGTATCAAATTTTCTCAATTTTAGATAAACCCACAGTAAAATCCAACAGGCTTATGCACAAATATAAGTATAATATTACAATATTTTTACTTTATTTCACTATGTTTTTTACTTTTGCAAAGGATTAATTCTAATTTGATCTGCCTTAAATCCGGTTTTGCGCTTTACAATATCTTCAATCTGTGCAACTTCAGCATCGGTTAATGTGGCTTTATCCACAACAACATCAACGGTTTGATCATCAATACGCACATAAGCTTCTTTAAACCCTTTTGCTTCAATCATCGCCTCAGCTGCAGTTTCTTTTTCGATTCGCTCTTGCAACTGCAACATACTGTTTCCACATTTATCTTTCTGACCCTGACTAACATTTTCATTATTCATCATTTCTGTTAAAATATCTTTTTGCTTCGCTCTTGCCTGTTCTCTATCTAATTTTGCTTCGGCAAAAAATTGTGACCCCTCTTGAACGGCTTCTGCACTTACAAATACAGCGGCGCCATCACCTGTCGTATCAGAAACTTCTGCAGTAATTGGGTCAAGGCCCACTTCATCAGCAGCAACATCGTCAGGTAATGTTGCATAGTCGGATACAACAGCCGCTGCATCCCCTTCCTCCGTCAGTTGTAATGCCGTTTGGGTCCCCTCGGAAGATTTACTTTCTTGAAAATTTAAATATCCGGCTGCCGCAATCATAACCGCCAGTGCTGTAACTACTACCTGATTTCTTTTAATAACAAACATCTTTTTTCCCCCTTATTTCATTTTTAGTATTGCAATTTTATGAGCTGGCACATCTAAAAGTGCCTGAGCTGCATTATTTAACGCCTTACAAACCACTGCATTATCACCACCTTGGGCTACAATAACCACCCCTTCTACCTGAGGAGAATTTTGTGTGAGAACCAAAGGTGAGGTATTTCCTTTCCCATCTTCTGTCATAACAACAGTTGTTTCTTTTCTTAGGTTCTCGCTGGTCTTCCCACCCTCTTGAGAACGAGTTTCTTCTGTCTTTTCTTCATGCGCCACAATACTTTCGGTACTTGCGCTAAAAGTCAACATTACCTCTACTTCTCCGGCCCCTTGGATTTTAGAGAGGATTTCGGCCATCCGTACCTCCATCTCTCGGTCATTTGAGCCGTGCACTTGAGATATTTCTTCTTTTTGGCTAACTTCCGCTGTTTTTTCCTCAGAAGGAAAAAATGTTTTACCCAAAACCAAAAGAAGCACACCAATTAATAATGCCAACAGTATGTTATTGCCTGTCTTTTTATTTTCCGGCCGGAACAAATCCCGCCAAAAGTCTTTTTGCATCTCATGTCACCCTTCTTTCGTCATTTTTCCACTGTGACTGCCTCTTCTGGCAATCCATATCTTTTAGCCGCATAGGTCTGTATTTTTTTTGCATCTTCCTCAGCACAGCCGATGGAAATGCCCTCTATCGTGCCGTAGTCCTCATCCTCGATATCTTGACAAAAAGTTATGCTTATCCAATCTATATCACTATACTTTTTTGCCAAATCCGCCTTGACTCTATCCTCCAGCACCTGACCATACGCTTGTGTCACCCTTTGCTGTTCGATTTGCTCATACTCATCCGCGGATAAGAATACCTTTTCCAATCGAACCTGATTTTGAAGTAAACCTAGCTCCATATGTCCTTTATCCGTACCAAAAATCCGTAAAAACGGATTTAAAACAGCAGTTAAAACCAACACTCCAAGAACCAACTCTACATATTTTCGAAAGGAGCCATCGGGCATCAGCATACAAGCAAGCGCAGAAAAAATAGTCAAAGCTGTTATAGTTTTTATATATGCGCTTAACGTCTCCATCATTCCAATTCTCCTTTCTATAACCCGCCTAAAAGTAATAAGGCAGAAAAAAGAAACATGCCTTCCGTCAGAAATACTACCCCAAGCAATAATGCGGTGTAATCCCCCGCTGCACTGATGCAATCAACCAGTCTTTCTTCACAAATAAACTCTGCGGCAGCAGCAGTAATTTTAAACACCAATAGGATTACTGCCAGCTTAATCAATAGTGGGATACATAACAATAACAGGAAGATTGCCGCTGCAGCTAGAGTACCGCTTTTCAAGGTTCCTGCCACTGCCGCCGCTGTTTCTACAGCCCCTCCCATAACATCGCCAACAATTGGAACTGAGCCAACTGCTATTTTTGCTGTTTTTGCCGCCAAGCCATTCAGTGCACCTCCACCAATTTTTTGGAGGGATAATAAAAGCATAAAAAGGATTGCCGCTCCTTTTAACGTCCATGAAATACCCTGGCGAAACAACTGGGCAAAGCGTGAAAGCATGGGTTTTTCCGTAATATGGTCCACCATTTCCAAGGCAACCGCCAATAGAATTGCTGGCACGATAAAATCCCGAATTCCAAAGGATAATACCGTGGATCCACCCATAATGGTTGGACCCATCAATGCAGTTTGGGTAAAGTTTCCACCAGAGACAGAAAGCACTAAAAATACAGGCAGCATTCCCAAAAAGACCTTGCAAGTTTGATCCACTCTCTCCACCACGGCCGTTGAAATGCTATAAAAGGAATTAATAATTATTACAATTAACACCATATAGCATACATAAAAGCCCATTTCCCCCACTGACTTCCCATGAAACGAACCGCTGAGCTGTTTTAAAACAGCACTAAGTATAACAACTAAAAGTAATTGGGTAAGTAAGCGGCTTTGTGTTTTAAATTCACCAAAAGCCAAATCTCCGATGGTTCTAGGCAAATCTTCAAAGGAAAAATTATAATTGCCAGAAACAACATCCCTTACTAGGGAGGAAAAGCTCGTCCCGTCATCAAGGTGGGCATCTACATTTTCCAAACCAAGAGAATCTAATTGACTCTCCAACAAATCCTGTGCATATGCAGGCGAGGGTATCAGTGTAAATAAAACAATAAAAAGCAATAAGACTTTTTTCATTCCCCCCCTCCTCTACACTAAATCTATAACAAGCTCTAGCAACGCGGTTAGTACAGGTGCAGAGGCTGCCATAATCAAAATTTTTCCTGCCAATTCCACTTTAGCGGCAATAGCCCCTTCACCAGCGTCGGCACAAAGCTGTGCACCAAATTGTGCTAGGTAAGCGATACCAATAATCTTTAGAACAATTCCAAAATATCCACTGCCAACACCAGCTTTTTCGGCAGCATCCCGTAAAAGTGCTATTAATCCACTCAAAGGCGTGCAGACCGTAAAAAAGATTAGGATTCCCGCTGCAACTGAAACTAAGACACTCATTTGTGGATTTTCTTTTTTTAGCATAATCGCAAATATTGTCCCCACCAGCCCCAGAGCAATAATTCGCCCCATTTCCATGGCTTGACCCCCTTACAGTTGAAATAGCGTTTGCACCGTTTCAAATAATGTACTAATGTATTGAATTACCCAAAACAAAACAACCACGAGCCCTGCTAATGTTGTCATCATCGCTTGTTCTTCTCTGCCTGCTCGAATCAAAACCTGATTCAGAACAGCAACCAAAATGCCAACTGCAGCAATACGAAATACAATATTAATTTCCATAACTTAGTCCTCCCCTTTTCTCACAGCAGCGTAATTACAATTAAAAGACCACTGAGCACACCCATACTGTAATATAAACGCCCATTCTTTTCTAATCGCTTTTTAATTTGTTCTTGCTTTTCTCTCAAATAAAACAAAAGCATATCCATACTTCCTTCTTGCTGTTCCTTTTCTAAAAAACCCAGAGTTCGTCCAAAAGCAATTAATTCTTCTATGTCCACTGCGGTTAAATATGACTTTTTCCCCATTTCCAGCCATACCCTTTCCCAAATTTCTTCCGCAGAATTACCCTGGCGTTCCATCATTTTCATTGCAATGTCTTGAAATGCCTGTCCTGTTACACCCTGTGTTTTCCAACTGATTTGTTCTAAAAGCTGCGCCAACGGCGTACCCAAATACGAAATTTGGTTTTTCATCAGTAAAATGCCTCTTTCAATTTCCTCAAGCTCTTTTAACCTATATTTTTCTCTAGCGGCAAAAGTAAACCCTACTAATGTTGTCGCCGAAACAATCAAAAGTGCACCAATCAGCTGAATCATCATGGCTTTAACCCTCTTTCGTAGTGTTTTTTCCCTTGTGTATCCCAGATTTGTTCTACTGTTCCTGTGCCACATTTTTTCGAAAGAAATAGAATTCTTCCGTTTTCCATCTGCCCTATCATCTTTTGCATTTTTTTATTTTTTAGAAGCCCTTCCATATCGTTTCCGTGAACCGTTGAGATCAACGTAACACCCGCGTGAAGCAATTCCTCAACGCCAACAAAATCCGCCTCCTTCCCCAGTTCATCTACAGCAATAATATCTGGCGTCATACTTCTAAGTAAAAACACCATCCCCTCTGCCTTTGGGCAGTTCTCTTGCACATCCGTACATGGGCCTATATCCATTTGCGGTACACCATCTTTCATTGCTGCAATCTCACCACGTTCATCAACCACACCAACGTTATAATTTTCCATTCCATTTACACCATAACTGAAACAACGAATCATATCTCTCAGCAGTGTTGTTTTACCGCAACCTGGCGGAGAAACAATCAGCGTATGACATAGGCTGTTATTTTCTAACAAATATGGTATCCATTGTTCTCCACATCCTATAACCTCCCCTGCAATTCTTATATTTAAACTACTGACTTGGCGAAGGGTTTTTACCTTCCCTGCCTCTAACACCGCACGACCGCAAAACCCAACACGATGCCCCCCAGAAACAGTTAGATATCCTTGCCTCAACTCTTCTTCAAATGCATAAAGAGAATAACCTCCAAGCTTTTCTACAGCTTCCTTTATGTGCCTATTGGTAACAATCCAATTTTTCTGACCATCGGTTAAGAAATATCGTCCTTTGTTTGTCTTTACAAACAAAGGACTAAGTACACGAAGGCGAATTTCTTGTATATGCTCACTCATTATGTCTCTATCTTGTTGAATCCTTTTTCCGACATCATCAGGCAATAATTTCCAAATATCGTCAATACTCTGCAAGGTTGCACCAACTTTCTTTTCCATATTTTTATATTTTTTAGCAAAATTCTCTTTTTTTTATTCATGTTTTGTGATATAATAAAAGCAAACTTTTTATGAGAGGTGCCAAAATGTTTTCGATTTTGCTAGGCTTTCTTGACGCGCCCATGCTAGATTATCTTTCAGATTTCTGCAAAAAATGTGGGCCAATCAGCGTTTCCTGCGCTAGTACAAAAGAAGAATGGTTCGCTCTTTACGAACAACATGAATTCGACTGTTTCTTTTTTGGATTTGAAGATGATATTGTGAATGTGCGTAGTGTTATTTATAATTTAAGAAGCAATGAGCACCATCAGCACACCCCTATCATCCTCTTTTCAACCAAAATTGAATATCTTATTACTGCCTTTGTTCATTGGCGTTCTTGTGAGTGTTTTCTATTACCCTTTGACAACGAAAAGAAAGAGGCCTTAAGTAGTCTGTTACATTACTATGAGGGCATGTACGAAAAAATGCATTTTACAAACCAAAAGTTTTGTCAAATTAATACCCCCAAAGGAATTTATAATCTCCCATGCAATGAGATTCTGTATGTGGAAAGCACTATGAAAAAGTCAATTGTTCATCTAAAAAAAGAGGCAATTCATGTTCCCTACCCCCTATATCAGGTGCGACGTCTGATACCTGGTAAGAATTTTGTTCAAACACATAGATCCTTTATTGTCAATCTTGACAATATTTCTTATGTTGATAAATCAAAAGAACCTTGGGGTATTTTCTTTTTTGACTCGGATAAAGAAGCCTTTGTTAGCAGAAGTCATAAAAAAACACTTCCGCCTTTTTTCCAAGGTATTGATGATGATGAAATGAACCTTGACTGAAATGGAGTAAAAATAATGGATCCTTTTACAATTGTTGCTTTTGGGGACAGCCTTACCTATGGCTATGGTGTCCTTGATCAAATTGCTTTTCCAGCTTGCATTAAAAAAGATTTTCCCAAATGGCGCGTGATCAACAAAGGAGTAAATGGTGATACAACTAGAGAAGCATTAGAACGATTGGAAAAAGATGTGCTAGTCTTTCATCCTCAAATCATTACTATTTTCTTTGGCTCCAACGATTGCTCTTTACTTGAGGGCTATTACCGCCCTTTGATAGAATATGAAAAAAATCTACGTTCCATTACTGAACTTGTACTTTCTTTTCGTCACGAAAAAAATTTTAACAACGGCGCAATTTTACCAATTTTTATAACGCCTCCTCCAGTGGTGGATACAGATTTTTTCCCCTTTACAACTTCAGACCGTGTTCAGCTTTATGCTGAGTCTATGAAGAAAATTGCTGCAGAGTACCATTGCCCTGTGGTTGACTTTTTCTCTGCCCTTTGGGCAAAAAAACAAGAAGCCTATGAAGACTTCTTTCAGTACGACGGTATTCATTTAAGTAATGCGGGATATGCCTTGTTATACCCAATGATTCGAGAAATGCTAGAAAATCATACAAAAAAATAACCTTTTTTTCCTGATTCCCCTACTTCATATAAATCCCCTTCCTCGCTATTTTTTGCGAGGATTTTTTTATTTTACGCCTTCTGCTACTAGGCATATTTTAACCTTTTTTAATAAATGACAAAAGTAAATTTGCCATCCCCTAGAGAACCAACTGCGAACTAAAAATGAAAGCTAACTTCTTTATTTAGCAAAAAAACCGACATCATATTGTGTCGGCTTATAAAGAATTTATATTTGTATTTATTTCAAACTGTTGTTGCCTAATCTACCATTGTTTTGAAAACCCTCTCATAATATTATGCACTCAAAAAAGCAGTTTTTTTGATATGCCATAATCCTTGCCATAATGCAACAAAAACCCTATTTTGCAGACCTATCCGAAGCCATATGATTGGATAACTTCTATAAATGTTTTACCCCATTTCAGGTTCTACAAAGGGAATTGCAAAGTATTCCGCTATAGAGCGAGCAAGTTCCTTTGCAATGGGCCTAATATTATCTTTGATCCACTGGGCATCCTTTGCATTATCATTGTACCCCAATTCTAGCAACACCGCCGGTGGTGTGGTCTGTATTAATTCCTTTAACGATGCCGTTGGTGTTGCTTTAACATTTTCAGGGCTGGGGTAAATATTTTCAAGATTTTCCGTTACAATCTCTGCCAATTCTGCCCCATAAGGATTTCTCACAAAATAAAAGGCCTCCACTCCTTGAAGTTTACCTGCCATAGAAGGAGGTGCCGTGCTTGTATGGATGGAAAAATAAACATCATAGTCACCACTATTTACTTCATCAATTACTTGAGATAAGTTCATTCCAGGTTCATTTCTGGAAAATTCAATTCCTGATGCAAGTAAATATGGTTCCATAGCATCCGCAACTAAATTAACATACTCTTCCTCTGTGCCGCCATTTATGAAAAGATTATAGTTTTGCAAAGACGGGCTTAAATATACTCTGGGCATAAAATCCCCCTCCGCTTTTTTCTAATAGCTTATGAATAAAAGCAGAAATAGTAAATTGTCCCTTTAAATTAAGATAGAAGGCTTTTTTCATAGACCCTAAAAATATCCCTTTTCTCAACCTGGTAAGGAAAGGTTGCAATTTTTTGAGGATTTTCCATAGCACGGTCTGTATAGTATGATAATTCTTCCACCGTAAAAGTTTCCGAAGTATGCATTACCTCTTTCAAAAACATTCCTAGATCTTCTGTGCTTTTCATCCCTAAGCATTGCAATAACTGCTGAACCTTTTTATCTTCTTTTGGAAATAATTCTAAATAAGCTTGTGTTACCAAGCCGTTTGCCCTACCATGGGGGATCCCTTTTTCATAAGTCAAAAAGTAACCCAGACAATGGGGAATAGAGGTGCTAGTTTGTGCAATTGCAACACCACCGAAAGTAGAAGCAAGCATCAATCTATCTCTTACTTCTTTTGTATAGCTTCTGGCCTTTAGGGCAGGGATGCAGTCTTTAAATAAAGAAAGACCTAACTCTACAATTTTTTCACTCATAAAATTTGAGTTTGCAGACAAGTAGCTTTCAATAAGGTGGCTTAATGCATCCACAGCGGTATTATTCGTAATTTCTGGTGAAAGGTCATCCATATATTTAGGATCCATAAAAGAAACCTCAGCAAAAACCGGCTGAACGATTCCCCTCTTTGTACGCTTTTCGTGAAGGGTCATTATGGAATATTGCGTAACCTCAGATCCTGTTCCTGCTGTGGTAGGTATGGCCACAACAGGCAGTGCCTTGACACTTGGCTCAGTAAATAAAATCTCACTATTCTGTTCTGGGTTTGCAGCCAAAACAGCAATTGCTTTTGCCGCATCCATAGGGGATCCTCCCCCAATACCAATCATAAAATCTGCCTTTTCACTAATCGCCAATTTTGCCCCTCTCTCAACTGTTTCTACATCAGGGTTTTCGCCAATCTCATCAAATAAAACCCAAGGAATGTTTAGTAAAGCTAAGGCATCTGTAACATCTTTTTGTGCGCCGTTTTTCTTCGCAGAAGTACGGCCTGTAACCAACATTGCTTTATTGCCCAATGACAAAAATCCGTCTTTATTGGCTAATACGCATCCACGGCCAAAAAAAGTATTTGTGGGCATGAAAAATTTAAAGTTGTCCATTATATTCCCCCTAATTTTATATTAGAAATTAAAATCATACCATTCCCAATCCGTGTTCATAATAGATTCAAGATCTTGCGCTACATCATGAACCAGTTCAAACACCACTTCGAAATCGTGATATCTTTCACCTTCAACCGTTGCTATTCCTGAAATCAGAAAATTTCTGCCTTCGCCCTCTACATATTCCCCTTCTAAGAGAAGATCATCTTCTTCCAAATAAATTTTGTTTCGCTCCTGTTGTTTTTGTTCTTCTGTAAAAAAAAGCTTCATGTTACGCCTCCTCTGCTTTTGTTCATAATATTTATACTATTTTAACACTTGACTATTGTTGATACAAGCAAATTTACTTCTTCCATTGAAATGAAAATTAGTGTATACTTGGTTCAGACAGGAGGAAATCTTATGAATTATATCGTTTTGGATTTAGAATTCAACCAGTCCTTTCCTTTCAAAACAGGTGAAGCCGTTGCACCCGTTGCTGAATGTCCCTTTGAGATCATTCAGATTGGTGCTGTAAAATTAAACGAAGCTTTTCAACAAGTTGATACGTTTAATGCAATGATTCAACCACAAATTTATCCTAGATTGCATCCATTTGTTGAGAAAATAACGGGAATCACAGAAGAAAAATTAAAGGGCCAGAAAAATTTTAAAGAAGCTTTTCACCAATTTGTATCTTTCATAGGTGAAGAAGATGCAACGCTTTGCACCTGGGGTGCTGATGATATTAAATCATTATTTCGAAATATACTTTATTACAAACTAAATACTGACAGCATCACCAACAAATACTTGAATGTACAAAGCTTCGCTTCGGCACATTTAAATTACGAGGCCGGTAAGGCCATCGGCTTAAAAAATGCCGTAACCGAATTAAATATAATCATAGACTATCCTTTTCATGATGCGTTATTCGATGCTATTTATACAGCAAAGGTATTTGAAATCGTCCATCCAAAGGAATTTGTACCCACGGTTTTCAAGCCATCCTCCCTGCTCATTAACACACCCAAATCTCCACGCACAAACACTGCGGCGTTGTTACGGCATATGTCTGAACTAATGGAAAGGGAATTATCCTCAGAAGAAAAAAGAATGATAAAAATCGCCTATTTTTTAGGCAGAGCCCATACTTTTGACATTCCCGGGCCTGATAAGAAAAAAAAGAAAAATAAAACATAATCCACATATCCCGCTGGCAAATTTTAATGCCAGCGATTATTTTTTTCATCCATTTAGTAATAGTAGGTATAAAAAATTTCTATGCCTAATTTGAATGATTTCATCAATATCTATTTGCATAAAGTTTCACCTGCCAACCATTTAATTACGGAAAATTTAAAAAAGACATAGTATTAGTAAAAAAAATGTTCCATTCTGTCAATAAAATAGAATCATCTGAAAATAAAAGAAATCTCCATGTATATTAATTCCAAAATATAGTATAATAATTCAATATCCGCTTCATTGACATTCTTTGAAAACGCTATTAAAATTTCTATATGAACTTACTGTCAAATCATAATTTTTTATATCAAATACAAAGGAGGCTTTCTTCATGTTGACTTCTATCGTTGGTATCAACTGGGGAGATGAGGGCAAGGGTCGTATGGTTGACCTGCTTTCACAAGAATATGATATCGTTTGCAGATATCAAGGGGGAAATAATGCGGGACATACTGTCATTAACCATTTGGGGAAGTTCGTTTTAAATTTATTACCTTCTGGCATTTTGCGTGAAGATGTTGTAAATATTATGGGTAATGGTATGGTGATAGATTTAGAACATCTTTATCATGAAGTAGATCGGTTAAAAAGTGCAGGTGTAAAAATTACATCTGAAAATTTGAAAATTAGCGACAAAGCCATCATTTGCCTTCCTTATCACAAGCTTTTGGATTGCTTAGAAGAAGACCGTTTGGGTGATGCAAAATATGGTTCTACCCGTAGAGGTATTTCACCCGTTTATGGTGATAAATATATGAAAAAATGTCTGCGCATGGGGGATTTGCTACATCCAGAGGATTACCCTGAAACACTGAAAAAGTTGGTAGACTATAAGAATTTGGTAATAGAAGGTGTTTATCATGAGGCTCCTGTTAAATTTGAAGATATTTTGCAGTGGTTAGATACCTTCGGCACTCCCTTTAAAGAAAACATTATTGACACAGGTTTGTATTTAACGAAAGCGCATAGAGCTGGAAAAAAAATTATGTTTGAAGCACAACTTGGTGCCCTCAGAGATATTGACTTTGGCATTTATCCCTACACTTCCTCATCCTCCACCATCGCAGCTTATGCTCCAATTGGTGCAGGTGTACCCAACCTGCAACTGCATAGCGTGATTGGTATTATGAAAGCTTATTCAAGTTGTGTTGGTGAAGGTCCTTTTACCTGTGAAATGTTTGGTAATGAAGCAGAAGCTTTAAGAGAAGCAGGCGGTGAATACGGTGCTGCAACAGGCAGACCCCGTCGTGTTGGCCCCTTTGACGTTGTTGCCAGCCGCTATGGTATTCGTGTGCAAGGATGTAGCGAAATTGCTCTGACAAAGATGGATGTTTTATCATATTTAGATGAAATACCTGTTTGCACAAAGTATAAAATCAATGGTGAAGAAGTTACAGAATTCCCTTATTCTTCTGTTTTGAAAACAGCTGAACCTATCATCGAAACGATGAAGGGTTGGAAGTGTGATATTAGCAGCTGCCGTAACGCCGATGAACTACCAAAAGAAGCGCTTCATTATATCAAATATATTGAAGATGCTGTAGGTTGCCCCATCAAATACGTTTCTGTTGGCGCTGAAAGAGACGCTTATATTACTATGTTTTAACAAAACTGGAATTAGAAAGGAGGAGCTTTATGAACCAGGCACTGATTATTGCAGGAAAAGAATCTGAAAAAGAGAATTTAGTGTGTCTTTTAGATTGCTATTCTGCCAGTCAAATTCTATATGCATCGAATAGTAAACAAGCAAAGGAATTAATTGCTAGCGAATCCCCCACACTCATCATCATAAATGCTCCTCTTCCCAATGAATCGGCTCAAGATTTAAGCCTCTTCATGACACAACGCACAGATGCTTCTGTGATTATGTTGTTACCCGATTCATATCGGAATATAAAAGAATATAGTACAGAGGAGTACGGAATTCTTACTTTGTATAAACCGTTTAAGCGTTCTGAGTTTGAACGTGCCATAAAATTTGCAATTGCATTTGAAAAACGTATTGCAAAAATCCAGGAGAAAAACAAGAAATTGCAAAAGCAACTTTCTGAAGTTCGTACGGTACACCGAGCAAAATGTCTGTTGATTCAACATTTACATATGACGGAACCTCAGGCTCACCGTTACATTGAAAAGCATGCAATGGACTGCAGACAAAGTAAACTTGAGGTGGCCAACAATATTCTACGTTCCTACCACGAGGTATAAGTAACTGCTTATTTTGCAAAAACTACGAAGTGATACTTTTGGGTATCACTTTTTCTTTTAGAATTTATTTCACCTGACAAAGCTGATGAAATGAATTATGAATTACCAGAAAAGGGTGCTATGGTTTGTAACTTAAATCCCTTTTCTGATTGATGCACACATAAAAAAAATATAATAGTTAATAACTCAAAAACCTTGAGTTTTAAACTTTTATTTTGTATATTGTAAACAAGGATTATTTAATACTAAAACATTGCCATTAGAAAAACGAACTGGGGAAAGAAGGACATTTATGTATATCGATATTACCCTTAAAATCACGACAGATATGATAAAAAATGCTCAAGGAAATGAGAAAAAAGCCCTTTTGGGTCATTTAGGCACACATTTTGACGCTATGAACAAAGAGTTTCCATTGGAATATGTAGAGCGAGATGCCATAGTTTTTGATGTGAATGCAGTTGCAAATCGTGACATAAACAGTTCAGATATTGACCTAAGCAAGGTAAGTCAAGGGATGTTCGTCGCTTTTTACAGCGGGTTTCTGGACCAAACCGAATATGGAACAAAGGCCTATTTTACGGAACACCCTCAGCTTTCCAATGAATTAATTGACAAATTACTAGAAATTGGTGTATCCATTATTGGTGTTGATTTTGCCGGTATTCGTCGAGGTAAGGAACATACCCTCAAAGATCAGCATTGTGCAGACAGAGGGGCTTTTGTCATCGAAAACCTATGTAATCTTTCTGAAATTATTCATCATGGGGGGACATTTAAGGCTATTACCTGCCCAATGAAACTTATGGAAATGTCCGGTTTACCCTGCCGCGTGGTTGCAAAAATATAATATACGGATTGGCAAGAAGTTTTTATATACAAGTCATCACTACCGGGAATCCCAAATAAATTGGGGAGAATTGGGAATTTGTTAAAGAATTAATTACCTCTCGTTACGAAGAAAACAAAGGTCATTAGGGATACCACCCTATTTTAGGCAAAGCTAAAGGGCTTACTGCCTGCTCATCACAGACAACAAGCCCTCTCGGCGGCATAATTCTATTTTATCTAGCTTTTTTAGGTACATTTTAAAATCACAAAACTACCCTTTCATATCATCTGCTCTGATTTAAAGCTTTGTTACTATATTTCATAATAAGCAGTTCAACAGCACTTTCCTCTGCTGCCCGTCCCATTTTTATATTCAAATCCGTTTTCAAACAGTCTTCCAATGCCATTTTCCATTCTGCCTTAGAAAAACGCTTTGCTTGACGAATATATTCTTTCACTGCAAACTCTCTAATTTCCAGCTTCTGAGCAATTTCAGAGTTAGTAAAGCCATCATTAGACAGTAATGAACTCAACAATATCATACGAAACTGCCTTGTGATTAATGAAAGAACCATATATGGTGACTCTTTCAAAAGCAACAGATTTCGATAGATTGATAATGCTTTTTCTGGTTTTTCTTCTGCCACAGCACGTACCAAATCAAAGACCTTAGCCTCCAAAGAAGGCGTACAAATTTCTTTTATATCCTTTACCTCAACAATCCCATGGTTTCCCTTATACGAAAGGAGTTTTTGCAGTTCTCGTTCAATAGACTCCATCTCGTTTTGAACTGTTTGGAGGAAAAATTGTACCCCACCATCCTCTATCTTAACCCCATTTTTACCACATTCCTTTTTAATCCAGATTGTAAGCTCCTTTTCCCCCGGGGTTTTAAACTCAACGACCTCTCCATTTTTTACCACAGATTTGTAAAGACGATTATTTTTTTCCACTTTTTCCTCAATAAAAAGAATGCAAACACTTTCAGGTAATTGCCCTAAAAAATCAACCAGCTTTTCCCCTTCCTCTTTTGTGGCACCCTTTTGGAAGAAGCCACTGTTGCGAATCGTAATCATACGCTTTTTATTTAGGAACGGTAGTGTTTGTGCTGCATCCAAAATTGAGCTAGCGGTTGCTCTTTTGTCTTGAAAAATATCATGGTTCATCATTTCCGCACCGGGTGGTAATAAGGCATCCATTAATGCCTTTTCATAATTTTTAATCAGATATGTTTCAGGGCCATAAAATAAATAACATCCCTTAAATTCTCCATTTTTCCATTGTTTTTTTAACTCTTTCATAAACCGTTTCCCTTTCCGCAACAGTTTCTATTTGATAACCGCCTTTTGGAGACAATTTTGCTAGTATTGTTCCTTGTAAATCTGTTCTATAAACAGCTGAATTTTGGTGATCCAGTCGTTGCAGTGTTTCCTCATTGGGATGGCCGTAGATATTCCCATTTCCACAAGAAATTATGGAGATTTCCGGAGATACTACTTTTAAGAAATCCTCACTACTAGAATACTTTGATCCATGATGTCCCAATTTCAAAATTTGCGCTGTAACATCTGCCTCCTTTAAAAGCATCACCTGCTCTGATTCAACGGTGGCATCCCCTGTGAGTAAAGCTTTTGTTCCACCATATTCATATTTTAGCACCAATGATCCCTGATTATCATCATTGCCAACATACTTCACATGGTCGAGGGGAAGTAAGCAATCAAATTTTCCATAGTTGCCCCAAGTTGTACTATCAGCTTCATTCAAAGTATACAGCATTATATCTCCTTTTTCCAATATTTCTTTCAAAGCCCCCCAATACTCCAAATTGCTATATGGGTAATCTCCTAAATATAATGCCTTTACGGGCACGTTTTGGCAAAGTTCAAGAACACCTAACATATGATCCCCATCAAAATGAGTCAGAAAAACCCCTTCTAACTCTTTTATTCCCAAATATTCCAAGTAAGGTTGAACCACGTTAACCCCAGTATTCTTGCCAATGTCTACATGAAACCATCCTCCTCCATCAACCACAACTGCTTTGCCATCATAAGTTGATATGACAGTGGCGTCACCTTGTCCCACGTCCAAGAAAGCTATGGTATTTTTATGAAAAAACAATCTATTACCAAAAACAGAAACTCCCAAACAAATCATAACACAAAGAATACCCTTATAATTACAATACTTTTTTCCATAAAAACTACACATGATTAATACCAAATAGAAAAGGGCCATTGATAATATGGATGGTGCTCCCACTAACATATAGCTATTTGGTATCGAAACTGCGGTAGCACAAACTACCTCATAGAACTTTAAAATAGCATAGATTCCTCCCGCAGAGATTGCTGCCAAAGGCGGAAAGAACAAACCTGCCATAGCAGTAAAAAAAGAGAAAAACAATAACAGCCCACAAAGAGGTAAAATCAATATGTTTACAAACACCCCCACTAAGGAAATACTGAAAAAGTGGTAGGCCACAATAGGATAACTAAATAGGGACGCATAAACACTAAGAATTACTGATTGCTTTAGTTTTACTAGTTTGCTCTTGTCTTTTGGAATGATTTGTAGACCCACCCAAATACCAAAAGCTGTAATAAAGGAAAGCTGAAACCCAGCATTCCATAAATATAAGGGCTGAATAAACAAAATAATAATCCCAGCTATAGATAAATTATTCAACCAATCTCCCTTACGAAAAAGTATCACACCAAGTAGTGAAATAACTATCATAACAACTGCCCGTACAGATGAGGGGGAAAAACCGGTAAAACATAAAAAAGCAATGCAACATATCAAGGTTATCAACGCTGCTACACGTTTGCTTTGCTTTAAGCACCTCTCCATGAAAAGGTGCAAAAACAAAGCAAATAAGGATACATGAAGGCCTGAAACACAAAGGATATGATTAATACCTGCTTTAATATATAAATCCCTTACTTCATCATCGATGGCATCTTTTTCACCTGTTACCATGGCCTTAACAATACCACTTTCTTTTTGTGGTAAAACAGTATCAAAAATATCAAATACTTTTTCCTTTTGCCTTTGCAAAGAAACAGCGATACCCTTTGTTTCGCCAATTTTTTCAAGGACATGGGGATAAATTTTATATTGGATTCCCTTTGTTTGCAGATAAAGCTTTTCATCAAACCCACCTGGGACGCTTTTTCCCTTTAAAGGCATTAACTGCCCTGAAATATGTATCACATCTCCAATTTTAAAGTTACTTTCTCCAGCGTAAATTGCATAGATACCAATCTCTTTTTGTCTGCCTTCAGAAAAAGAACTTTCCAGACTGATAAAAAGCTTTTGTTTTCCTGTAGTTGTTATTCCCGTCTCCCGAATAACACCCATTGAATTTGAGAGTGACACACCATCCAAAGAAGGAAACTTATCTCCTCCAGACTTCCCTGCTACGAAAAAGCTTAGTATTAATATTATGAAAAGACAGCAAGCACCTTTTATCTGTCGGTTTTTCACGTAACATGTAACTATGTAAACCACAAGAACAAAAAAGGCTAAGCATATCTCTTTTGATATGCCTAGCCGGAAATAAATTCCACATATTGTGAATATTACAGCCCAAAGAGCTGGTCTTTTCAGATTCATAACTCTAATTCATGCCAACTGTCTTTAAACTTTTCACCGCAACAAATGGAGTGCTAAAGTCAATATGACCCTTAAATGACTGCATCTTCTCTCCCTCAATGAGGAACTGCACTTTCTTTACGTTCTCTAGCTCACAAAGGGAATTGACAATAGAATAGATTGTGAGCAGCTCTCCCGTGGAACCTCCATTATGCTTGGATACAAACTCCTGACTTAAGTTGACATAGCAAACTCCATCGCTAGTCGTTGTAACATCCATAATTTTTGTTTCAGTTGGGATTGTTGCATAATTGCCAACCTCCTTAGGCCCAGCAATTAATTGCTCCAAGATGGTTCTTTCCCTTGGTTGATTTGCATTTACTTCAACCACACGATCCTCCACAATTAAATCTGAAGCATCTGCGTTGGCAAAATAAAGCTTTAAAATTGCATATTCCGTTGTTGTTGCCGAAACAACGGGGTCTATCAAAATATTCAGTCTATTCATCGCACCATAAGGTTCACCATCTCTAGAGAGCAAAGGGGCGCCTTCAACTGTAAAAATTATTGAATCCACAAAGTCCAAAGAAGTAATTGACCATACAATAGATGAACGACAAATAACTTCATCAACACTTGCCAAACCATAATACTTGGAGGTGAAATCAATGGTTGCAACCTTTTCAGCTATGTCAACAGAATTAACCTCTAAATTTCCAGGTACAGTTGGTTGAATTCCATCAGTCTTAATGCCTAAGCGCAAATCTTCCAATATAGATTTTATCATATCTTCAGGTTCGCCCTTCTGAATATCCTTTTTTGTCGCTTTCATTTTACCATTGGAACCCATAAAGTAAAGTTCTACTTCGTTTTTTCCATTGTTGAAAAAACGCTCTTTTATGAATAAACCACTTGGGATTACCAACAGTAAAACTAGTATAAAAATAAACAAACCCAAAAAAACTCTCTTTTGTCTTGCCAAAAGACAACCTCCATTCTTTAACTCATAATGCTTTAAACTCAAAGTTTCCAATCAACAACATTATAAATTTTGACGTATGGGTATTCGAACCAAAATAGTGGTACCTTCTTCTTCCTTACTATGCACCTTGATGCTACCATTGTGCATCATAATTGTGCTATGGGTTATAGAGAGTCCCAAGCCTGTGCCTCCAGTTTCTCTATCCCTTGTTTTATCTACACGATAAAACCTCTCGAAGATCCGTCCAACTTCATCATCAGGAATGCCAATCCCCGTATCTGAGACACTAATAAAGGCATTTTGATGGTCACCGTCTAAGTTTACTTCAACCTTGCCATTTTCAGGGGTATATTTAATTGCATTATCCACTAAGTTTGCAATAGCCAAGGTCAACTTCATCTCATCAACCATGGCAGTCACATCTTTTTCCTTTGCATAATTCACTTGAATATTTTTCACCTGGGCCAGAGGAAGAAGCCTTTTGATAATCCCCTCTACCACATCACCCAAATCAGTCTCTCTAAAATTCAAAGGAATTTCCTTTTGATCCAGCTTTACTAGGGTTAAAAGGTCATTGATGATTGCCGCCATTCGATCTACCTCTGAGTTAATGTCATGTAAAAATTCTACATACATTTCCTTGGGTACATCTTCTTGTAACAAAATAGATTCACTTAAGACTTTGATAGAACTAAGGGGTGTTTTTAGCTCATGGGATACATTTGAAACAAACTGTTGCCTTGTTGACTCTACCTTTTCTAGCTGGTCAGCCATCTGGTTACAAGCCAACGCCAAATCCACAACTTCATTATGAATTTGGGTTTGCATTTGAACCCTTTGCTCAAAATGACCCTCCGACATTTTTTGAATAACCTTAATCATTTTTTTAATTGGCTCCGTAAAAATCTGAGACATGATTACCATCATTATCATTACGATGATAGCAAGACCTGCCAGAAGCAAATTGCCTTTTTTTGCAATATTGGAAACAGTGTTAGAGATATCGCTTAAATCGTCAGAAACCAAAACAACGCCAACCCGTGTGTTGTTCCTGCCATAAATTGAAACTGCTGCATAAACCATGCCATCTTCCTGTACTCTAGCAATATCCTTATTTTCTAAAGCTTCAATTACCTCAGGTATCAAGACTGTTTTTCCAACATCACTGTAACCAGTATCATACATTACCAAACAAGAAGAATCTAAAACCAAAACCCTAAAATCATGGCGCTGGCTCATTTCCAGCATTGTTTCTTCTAAAGAATCCCGATTATCCTTATTTTCCATATAATCGTAAGAAGTTATCTGCCCAGAAATCACATTGGCCTGACTCAGTAGGTCCTTCTTTCTTTCTTCAATAAAATAATCTTGAACGGAATGAAGAATGGTGCTGGCAATTAAAAGTAAGGGAACAATCCCAATCACAACATAAGTTGCCAAAAGAATCCATCGCAAGCTAAGAAAATAAGATTTCTTTTTCTTCATTGCACGCTTTTTTCCCTTAATTAAAATAGTAACCAACTCCCCATTTTGTAAATATATATTTGGGCTCACTGGGATTTGCTTCAATTTTCTCTCTTAGGCGACGCACATGAACATCCACCGTGCGAACATCTCCTGGATAGTCATAGCCCCACACAGTATCAAGCAATTTTTCCCGGCTATAAACCTTTCCAGGGTTCTCCATCAAAAGCTCTAACAAGTCAAATTCCTTAGCCGTGAGATTGACTTCTTTTTCCTGAATAAATACCCGTCTGCTATCATAAGAAAGTTCCAACTCTCTAGCCTTTAACACGTTTTTAGAAGCACCATCCACAGGGACTTTTTTTACGCTACGGCGCAAAATCGCTTTGATCCTAGCCTTTAATTCCAAAATATTGAATGGCTTCGTTATATAATCATCAGCGCCATATTCCAAGCCCATGATCTTGTCCATATCTTCCCCTTTTGCTGTTACCATAATAATGGGGACCTGAGAAAACTCTCTAACCTGTTGGCAAACCTGAAGACCATCCATCTTAGGTAGCATTACATCTAAAACAATAAGATCAAAGCTGGAGTCTTTGATAAGCTGTAAAGCCTCTTCGCCATCATAAGCAGGCGTAACTTCCATTCCATCTTGCTCCAAAGAAAATTTTATTCCTTTTACAATGAGTTTTTCGTCATCAACAACCAACACATGATACGCCATTTTAACCCTCCTATTTATTCCGCTATGGTAAACTCTTTTATTTGATTTAATTTTTTTAGTCCAATTCCCGGAACATTTACAATTTCATCCACTGTATGATAAAGACCCTTTTCTTTCCTATATTGAACGATTGCCTTGGCCAACTTTTCACCCACACCCGGCAAAGCTTGTAATGCTTCTTGGTCTGCGGTGTTAATATTTATTTTGTCTATTGTACCCGGTAAGAAAAGCCTATAATCTCCAGACCACTTTAACTCAAGCCCCTCCGTCCCAATCGCAGCACCCATTTGGATAGGCACTTGACTTTTCGTAGAAAAAAAGATGAGTCCTAGAACAAAAAACAATAGAACCACACATAAAATCTGGACACTTTTCTTTCTAGATGGTATATTTTCGTATTTTTTATCCAAGTTTAATTTAAACCCCTTTTGTTTTGTTTGATATTTTGCTATACTTAGAAAGTATGTATAGAAATATAATCCAAAATAAGCATATTACGGTAATGCTTATTTATTTTAAGTTAAATTGCCAGATGCTTCACATATATTCTATCACAAAACTGGGAACAAGGATAAAAGATTTTTGCTTTGAATGAAAAGCAAAACAAAAATTATATACTTGAACACCCCCAAAACTGATATTATTCTATCACAAATTTTCCAAAAGTTATATAGGAGAAGCCAATGAAACATTCATTTTTTATTTTTTTCTTATCTCTTTGTATCGCATTACCATGTTTTTCTGCTTTTGCCCAACCCACGGATGATGTTGAACCTTATATGAATTCACAAACCTTAGAATCCCCTGAAATCAATGCAGAGTCCGCAATTTTAATAGATGCAACCACCGGAGAGGTGCTCTTTGAAAAGAATAGTAAAAATAAAATGTACCCTGCCAGCATAACAAAACTGATGACAGTGCTTTTGGCATTGGAAAACGGGAACTTGGAAGATGTTATTACCTTTTCCCATGAAGCAGTGTATAGCATTGAGCCCAACAGCGCTCATATTGCCATGCAGGAAGGTGAACAAATCACTTTAGAACAAGCTTTATATGGTATTTTGTTACGTTCCGCCAACGAAGTTTCTAACGCCGTTGCTGAATATGTTGACGGCTCTGTTGCTGCCTTTGCTCAACGCATGACCCAAAGAGCGAAAGAACTGGGCTGCGAGACAACAAACTTTGTAAATGCAAATGGGCTTTTCCATGAAAATCATTACACCTCTGCTTTTGATATGGCCTTGATTGCCAAGGAGTTATTAACGCAGGATGCGTATAGAAAAATGATGAACGCTACATATTATGAGATTCCTCCTACGAATAAACAGCCGGAAATTCGGTATTTACACGGACAACACCAAATGATGAATAAAAACTCTATCTACTATAACGAATACGCCACCGGCGGCAAAACAGGCTATGTCACCGAAGCACTAAATACCCTGGTTACCTTTGCAAGAAAAGGAGATACCGAACTCATTGCTGTTGTTTTAAAATGTAACGGGGCTCAGCATTATGTGGATACAAAGGCCCTGTTTGAATATGGATTTGCAAACTACCAAACTGCTAAAGTTCTTTCAGCCCAAGACTTTGCCAAGTCAGTAGAAGTAGTTGAAACCTATAAAAATAAAACATCCTCCCTGGGTAACATTATCGTTTCCCCAGTAGAGGATGTGTATAAAACAATTTCAACAAACGCAAATTTAGCTAACATTACTATTGATGTAAACTACCCAGAAACCATAAGCGCACCAGTAAGCGCAGGGCAAGAAGTTGGCACGCTAACTGTTAAATCAGGGCAAAAAACCATTTCAACCATCCCCCTCGTGGCACAAACATCTATGATTGAAACACCACAGGAGGCTCGTATTGCACAAGAAAAAGAAACAAGAATGAAGCTTGTGAAGATGGGCGGTATCGTACTTTTAGGAATTGTCCTTGCCAGCCTAATTCTGTTATGCATTACGCGCACCGTTGGCTACTACAAAAGAAAAAAAAGAAGAAAACAACGGGCATTGCGTAGAAAAAGGCAAAGAAAAATAACACGCTGTACTAAATAACTATACCCAGAAATCCCCGTAATTTGCTTAAAGAGGCATGGTAAATGAATCCGTGCCTCTTTTTTTGTACTCAATTTCATATCATATCCTCTTGATAGCATACCATGAATTTTTGCCACAGTTTTCTTCTAGCCATACTATAACCAATGCAAAGAAAATTTTTTTCAAATAAGAAAAGGGTAAATGAAATATAAAGTCCATTTACCCTAAAATTTTTTTATTATCTGATTACACGTCTAGCAGTTACATATGTATTCGCACTATAACCACTGTTTAAGGCTGTTATCGTTACACCATAAGCAGCGCCATCTGTGGAATGAATATAATTTCCATCTCCCATATAAATACCCACATGAGAAATGCGACTATTTCCACCACTGTTGAAAAAAACTAAGTCCCCTGCCTGCAATTCAGACTTGGACACTGCAACTCCATTGTTTGCCATATCGTAAGAGGATCTGTTTAAAGTAATACCAAAGTTCTTCAGTACAGCATAAACAAAACCAGAACAATCCACGCCTTTTGATAAGTTGGTTCCCCCCCAAACATAGGGTGTGCCAATAAATTGCTTGGCATAGGAAACAACCTCAGCCCCTTTGGAAGATTCATTGGATCTACTGGTGCGTTCACCCTTGCGTATAGAAAGGTACTCCGCACTTACATAGCCCTTTTCACCACCATCGGTGATAACTCTAACCCATTCTTGGCCGACACGGTCGATGTTCACTTCTGTGCCGTAAGGTAACACAGCTAAAACAGTTGAAATGGTAGATGCTTCTTTACGTAACTTCAAACCTGTGGAAGCTGTTACTACACCATATGCACTTTCTATATCCTGACCTGCGGTTTCAATCCCTTCTGAGGCAACAGCTGTAACTTTTGTTAAAAGGTCGCCAGAAATATAATCTTTACTCACATAGGCAATTTCTCCGTTAAAAGTGATTTGATACCAATTACCACTTTGTCCAGTTACGACTACCCCTTCCCCTTCTCCTAGCTTTCCTAAGCTTTTGCCAGAGGTAGAAGGTGTTTTTCTAACATTCACGTTATCTGCAGTAACCACTGCATCAGTCTTTGTTAATTCGAAGTACTCAGCAGAAACAAAAGCGTCTTGGCCTTCATAAGAAATTTGGTACCATTCACCATTTTGACCAACCACCGTATATTCAGAGCCTTTATCAATTTTGCCAACAACATCCGCATCTGTGTTTGCTTCTTTTCTCACATTTACAGCCGCGCCAGTAGCTTGTCCTGCGTCAGCAGCAAAAGCAACCGTAGACCCCATCATTAAAATCGATGTTGCAATACAAATATGTTTCAGCGCATTGGAAACTATCATCTAAATATCTCCCCCGTTACCATCTAAATGGAATTGTTACATAATTGTTAAATTAATTATAAGGAAAATTAATATTTTTGTCAACGTATTTCTTCATAATGATGCATATTTTTTTATAAATAGCATATAATAATCCCCCAAAATCTAAGGTTTTCACAGCATTAAAAATAAATCTGCAATAAGCACGAATATGATTCATTTTTCAGCACAAAGTTTTTAAGATTTTTTAAATTTTTCTAAATACTTGATCATTAGCCCTGCTTTTTCTTTGCTCTCTCATTTTTGAAAGAAGTTCTTGTGAATCAACAAGCCCTTTTACCTTCTGATAAAAGGGCTTGTTGGTTCTCTTACTTAATACTTGCTATTCTTATGCTCTTTTTTTATTTGCCTTTGACTCCCCTTGTCTTTCTTGCTATGTCCTTTCGTGCTTTGCTGATAGTCAGGCTGGTAGTCACAATCCTTTAATTCAAACTCTGCTACTAACTCCCTTAACAAATTTGCTTGACTAGATAGTTCCTCACTGGCTGCTGCACTTTCCTCTGCAGTGGCCGCATTGGTCTGAACAACAGCCGATATTTGCTCAATACTTAAATTAATCTGTTCTATAGCTAAGGCTTGATGCTCAGATACATCAGCAATTTCAAATACAAAGGAAATAACATCTTTCGCACCCAAAGCACTCTCTTGTAACGATTTTGCCGTAGTACTGGCAATGCTCGTGCCACGTTTTACTGCCTCTAATGACTCTTCGATCAAAACGGTGGTACTTTTTGCGGCCTCCGTGGTTTTACCTGCCAAATTTCTAACTTCATCAGCAACCACCGCAAATCCCTTTCCTGCCGACCCAGCCCTTGCTGCCTCAACCGCAGCATTCAAAGCAAGAATATTTGTCTGAAAAGCAATATCGTCAATCAGCTTAATGATTTTGAAGATCTCCGAAGAACTAAGACTAATTTGATCCATGGCAGCAATCATTTGCTTCATTTCTTCATTACTATTCTCTAATACCCTGCCCGAAACCTGGGCTTGCTCACTAACCAGGCTGGCTTTTTCTGCAATCTGCCTAATTTGAATAGCTAAAGCAGCAATTTCCGAGGAAATCTCCTCGATCGAGCTTGCTTGCTCTGTCGCCCCCTGGGAAAGAGCCTGGGCACCATTTGAAACCTGATCTGAACCACTATCCACTTGTTCTGCCGCTTGGTTGATCTGTGACAGTGTGGTGTTTAAATTCTCGAGCATAGCCTCAGTGTTAATTTTTACTTTTTCAAATTGGCCAACATACTCCCGTTGCAATTGTGTGGTTAAGTTTCCATCAGCAATAGCCAAAAGGGTATCCGATACTTCATCGATATAGCCTTGATAATTAACCAAGCGCGCAATGGTTAAATTAAATGCTTCCGCCAGCTGTCCTACTTCATCTTTTGACTTTACATCAAGGGCAACATTAAAATCTCCGCTGGCAATCTGTTTTGCAGCACGGGTAATCTTTTTGATGGGCCTAGATATTGCCCCGCTAGCTATAAATGTGACTATTGCGCCGAAGATAACTGCGCCTACAATCATAGTAATTAATATACTCTTTAGTGCGCTCACTTTGGTCAAAACTTCAGTCGTTTGAATCCCCATTATAACAATCCAATGGTTGCCCTCTACAGGTGCAAAAGCAACGATTTTATCAATCCCTTGATCTATATAACTACCGCTACCAATCTCCCTATTTAACATTTTTTGTATCAGCCCGTTTAAATCATTGTTTTCTTCGTTTGCCTTTGCATTTTGGATAATATTATCCTGCCTTAACACTAACTCCAAACTTTTATGGCCAACAACCGTCCCTTTATTATCAATTATTTGGCATTCTCCCGTAGCACCATAAGTGATGGATTCAGCAATTTTACAGAGGGTAGACCCGTCTTTTTTAGCTAAAAACACCCCCGAAATTGTCTCATTCACATAAATTGGCACCGCATAAACTACTGTCAATTGGCCTGTCGTTGGATCTACCATTATATCTGAAATATTAGCCTCTCCAGTCAACGCTTTTTGAAAGTAATCTTCCGTGCTAATATTTTCTTTTTTAGCCTCATTAGAAAAGTATCGTGCATTTCCAGTATTATCGGCAATTGCAAATTGTTCATATCCAACTCTTTTGGCTTCTTCCTCAAAAAAAGATACTTTTTCTGACCAAGACGTATCTGGGTCTAAAATCATGCTATTTCGCGCCAGGCCCTCCAAATATCTTAAATTTGAATTTACCAGTGTTTTAATATACTTTGCTTCAGAAACCACCATGGTTTCCAAATCTCTATGGGCATCCTCCATCAAGTTATTGCTGATAATTCTAATATTTATAAAGCCCAATATCCCTGCTACCAAAAAGATAACTAAGGTAAAAACCGCCATCAACCTCAATTTTAAGGACTTCATTCCTAAACTCCTTCCAAGTTTTTGCATTTCTCCCCATGTTAACAACCCCCACCAATATCTAAAATACTTATTATTTTGTTGTGTCCTTCCCAACTCTCCCGTTGAAAACCTGTGGCTAACAAACCTTCAAAGCCTCATGCTCCTTGGTTCAAAGCAAATATAGAAGACCATAAAAAATCCAGGTTTTTCACTATCTCTTATAAATAAAATATGTCCTTAAAGAAGTTGTGTGAACAAGCTCTTAAACCAATGGGTTTTTTGCAATGAAAAAATAACCATCATAAATGATGGTTATTACTATGATTTCATTATAAAAAAATCGCACAGGTCTAATCTCCCATGGGATTACGAATGTATTGCCACTTTTGAATAACAAACATTCTATTTCTTGTTGATTACTTCCAAGCTTTGTTATTTCGTTAATCGCTCTTCTTGAAACCTTCCGTTTTCATAAAAAAGCTCACCATCAGCATATATTTTGCCCTCAGCGGTCATATCTGTAATCATATCCCAATGGATTGCAGACTCATTCATTCCCCCAGCCTCATGAAAACCATCACCGATTGCCATATGAATGGATCCACCAATCTTTTCGTCAAAAAGTATGTTTTTCGTATGACGCTGTATGCCGTAATTCGTACCTATTGCCACCTCGCCAAAAAATCGAGAACCTTCATCGGTATATATATAGGATAGCAACAGACTTTCCATTTCTTTATTATGGCAAGTTGCACTTACAATCCGCCCTTCTTCTACGGTTAGCCTTACCTTTTCAAATTCATGCCCATTCATAATAGAGGGATATGAAAAGGTGATAAAACCATTTATAGCATTCTCAACTGGAGATGTAAAGATTTCACCGTCAGGAAAATTTTCTTGCCCACAACAATTGATCCACTTTCTCCCTGCGATAGAAACACGAATGTCTGTATCCTTCGTTAAGATATGCAATTCTTTTTTCTCGTTCAAATATCTGGCCCATCGTTCTTGCCACTGTGCCACCTCTTCCCACTTAGAAACGGGATCATCTTCATACAAAAAGCCCGCCTGGTAAACAAATTCTTCGTATTCATCAAGGCTCATACCTGCATTTTGTGCATCACCATTTGTGGGAAATTGGGTCCCACACCAACGCAGAGCACCGTTACCCATTCTTTCGGAATATATTTTTCTGTTTTCTTTATTAGCAAGGCGTCGTTCTTTCAGTTTTTCTCCATCAATAGATTGGAAAACCTTCACATTTTCGCTACCCCACGCACTAATCCATACATCGCTTTTGGCACAGGCACCAAAACGAATATTCTCACGGGCATACTGCTCTTTTACGCCATTCTTCAAAATTTCTGCATCCACTTCAGGTATATCAATGTAGTATTCAATGAGAGCACCTTTCTTTACGGATGCCCTAGTTACCGCCTTTACAAACGGTAACGCTACATCTTCCGCTGAGATAGCCACCCGATCTCCCTTTTTCACTTTTGTTGAATAATTGACCAAAACATCCGCCAATTTCTCCAAACGCTCATCTTTCAAAACAGCACCTCATTTCACAGTAATTTGGCACATTGCTAAAGTTTTAAGTGCCGCTTTATGGGTTTCAGGTGTAACACCTGCGCAACAAGCTGAGTCAACACTAATTTTCATTTCTGGCATTTTTGCCTTCAATAAAATGGCGTTGGATACCACACAGATATCCGTGCAAAGACCAACCAACTCCACCTCTAACTCATCATTTTTAGATTCATTATACACAATTTCTGCCAATTCAACCGAACCAAACGTGGGCTTTTCTATGATTCTTACACCCTCCAAAGCCTGGGCAATACGTTTATCTAACTCCCACCCCTCTGTGCCTCTCACACAATGCTTCACTGGCAAATTTTTACCCTCCAGGGTTTCCAAATAATTTTCTTCATGAGTGTCTCTGGTGGCAATAATATTTTCTTTTGGGTACTGTTTGATTTTATCCAAAACACAATTTACAATATTCTGTGCCTCCTTGGTTCCCAAAGAGCCATCAATAAAGTCTTTTTGCATATCAATAACAATTAATATCTTTTTCATTTATTCGCCTCCAAAAAGTTGATTTTTTCATAATAAAATAATCATACATCATGTGCCCGCAAATATCTATGCACATTTTCTCCATTCTAGGGGGGTATGTATGTAAAAAAATAAAGCAAAAAGTAAATTTCCCTTGCTTCCCCTTGACAGAACATTTCCTTTCGGTTTATGATAATAGCTGATAAAAACAGCGATAGGGAATAGTAAAAAAGTGATCTTGTCTACAGAAAAAAGGCGGTTGATGCAAGCCTTGGCAAACCTTTTTGAACCTACCTCTTGAGTTCCGTAGGGAAAATGCGGCGTAACTTGGCGTTAACAAGTTTGAGAGGACGGAATTTCTCCGTCAATAAGGGTGGCACCGCCGATTCGACCTTGGTCCCTTTTTATAAGGGTATTTAGGTCTTTTTTTGTGGCAAAAACGCATACGCACCTAAGGCAAAAGAGAAGCTCTGTTTAGCAATTTATAATATAAATTCAATGTAATGTTAGGAGGAACTATAATGGCTAAGGATAAAAAACTGGTTGAATCCATCACCGATATGGAATTGGATTTCCCCCAGTGGTACACCGACGTAGTAAAAAAGGCTGACTTAACCGAATATTCAAGCTTAAAAGGTTGCATGATCATTCGCCCTTATGGCTATGCAATTTGGGAATTGATACAACAAGAATTAGATAGACGTTTTAAAGAAACAGGCCACGAAAACGTTTATATGCCCATGTTCATCCCTGAAAGCTTATTGCAAAAGGAAAAGGACCATGTTGAAGGATTTGCACCTGAGGTTGCATGGGTAACCCATGGCGGTGAAAACAAATTACAGGAACGCCTTTGCGTTCGCCCTACTTCTGAGACCCTTTTCTGTGAGCACTATGCAAACATCATTCAGTCCTACCGTGACTTACCTAAACTTTACAACCAATGGTGTTCCGTTGTTCGCTGGGAAAAAACCACTCGTCCTTTCTTAAGAACCACAGAATTCTTATGGCAGGAAGGTCACACTGCCCACGCAACAGCTGAAGAAGCAGAAACAGAGACAATCCGTATGCTCAATGTTTATGCTGACTTCTGCCGCGAAATCTTAGCAATTCCCGTTATCAAGGGCGAAAAAACTGCAAAAGAACGTTTCGCAGGTGCAAAAGCAACTTATACCATCGAAAGCTTGATGCACGACGGTAAAGCTTTGCAGTCTGGCACAAGCCATAACTTTGGCGATGGCTTTGCCCAAGCTTTTGGTATTCAATATACCGATAAAGACAATCAGCTTCAGTATGTTCATCAGACCAGCTGGGGTGTAACAACACGTTTGATTGGCGCATTAATTATGGTCCACGGCGACAACAGCGGCCTTGTTTTACCTCCTATGGTGGCCCCAACACAGGTGATTATCATCCCTATCGCCCAACATAAAGAAGGCGTCTTGGAAAAAGCAGAAGCCTTGAGAAAAAGCCTTAACAACGTTTGCCGCATCAAATTAGACGACTCTGATAAGTCCGCTGGTTGGAAATTTAGCGAATATGAAATGAAAGGTGTTCCTCTTCGATTGGAAGTGGGCCCTAAAGATTTGGAAAAAAATCAGGCTGTTCTGGCCAGACGTGATACAGGTGAAAAAATTATTGTATCTTTAGATGAACTGGAAGAAAAAATTCCAGCCTTACTCAAAGAAATTCAGGCTAATCTTTTAAGAAATGCCACTGAAAGAAGAGATTCCAAAACTTACGTTGCCACAAATATGGTAGATTTCGAATGCACCTTAAACGAAACTCCCGGTTTCGTTAAAGCAATGTGGTGTGGTGACCAGGCTTGCGAAGATGCAATCAAAGAAAAAACAGCTGCTACCAGCCGTTGTATGCCTTTTGAACAGGAAGAAATCTCCGACACCTGCGTTTGCTGTGGAAAGAAAGCAAAACACATGGTATATTGGGGCAGAGCATATTAATATAAATAAACAAAACCGCCGGCACTTTTTAAGCTTCGGCGGTTTTTTGTTATTGTTTAATTTCTTTTATTTCTTCTTGCATTGATTTAATATTTAATTGAATTTCCCCAATCTGCCTACAAAGCTCCCCCAACTCCTCAGGAACCACTTCCCCTTGCTGGTAACGTTCAAATAACTTATCCCCTATTTTTTCTTTGATGGAAGAAATACTTTGCTGTTGGGATAAAATCTTGGCATTCAACTTTCCAATTTCAACTACATCTCCAGTCTTATCCGCTGCTTTCTTTGCCATACTACCTACTTTGTCCATAAAATTCGACATAAATCTTCCCCTTTCATGTTTGTCTACTTTGTCTAAAAACGCTCTAATTGCCCTTATAAATAAAAAGCTTATTGATATTGATACCAGTTCGGATTAATGTTCTTGTTGCAAGGCTTATAACTGTGATATATGATTATATAGTAAAGGATTTTCCAATGACAAACAATAGCATCTTTGAAAAAAGTTTCTGGCTTGTCCTTTAAATAATTAATTTATAGGTAAAAAGTTTTTTACAAAAGAGGAGGCTAAAAATGAACCCTATTCTAAAGATTCATGAAAAAGACAATGTAGGCACCTGCCTAAAAACAATTGTCAGAAATAATAAATTTGACGTTGATACCATCACCATAACTGCAAAGGAAAATATCCCCCAATACCACAAAATCGCTTTGGTAGATATTCCTTTACATGGCCCTGTTATCAAGTATGGACAGATGATTGGCCTTGCCACCAAAGCAATTGAACAAGGGGAGTATGTTCATGTGCATAACATGGAAAGCACCCGTGGCCGAGGCGATAAAAAGGAGGGTTTTTAAGATGAACTTGATGGGTTATGAAAGAAAAAACGGTACTTTTGGCATAAGGAACCACTTGCTGATTATTCCAGCCTCCATCTGTGCAGTAGAAGTTGCAACCCGCATTGCACAAAAATTGGATGGTGCCATTTCCCTTCCCCATCAGCATGGTTGTTGCCAGATGGGTGCTGATTTCAGGCAAACCGTTGCAACACTCACAGGTTTTGGCTGCAATCCCAATGTTGGTGCTGTTTTAGTGGTTGGGCTTGGCTGCGAAGGTATCCAGCCTTCTCAAATCGCCCAAGAGATAGAAAAAACTGGCAAACCCGTGGCATTCATTACCATACAAGAATGCGGTGGAACAACAAAAACAATTGACAAGGGATTTTTAATAGCCTCTAAATTTGGTGAAGAAATTTCTAAGGCAAAAAGAGTCCCCTTTTCCATATCCCACTTAACCTTAGGTATGGAGTGCGGCGGAAGCGATCCCACCAGCGGCATTGTTGCAAATCCTGCCATTGGCTTCGCCTCGGATAAAATAGTTGCTCTGGGAGGCAACAGTATTTTGAGTGAAACTACAGAAGTGATCGGTGCTGAACACATTCTTGCACAAAGATTTCCTGACCTCCAACAGCGCAACAAATTTTTACGGATGGTGGAAGATGTAGAGAAACGAGCTTTGGCTGTTGGTGAGGATTTACGAGGTTCGCAACCAACCCCTGGTAATATCCAAGGTGGGCTTAGCACCATCGAAGAAAAATCATTGGGCTGTATGCATAAGGCAGGGGATAAAGCTCCCTTTTTGGGTGCTTTGGAGTATGGTGAAAGAATTCCTGATGAAAAGCACGGTCTCTATTTTATGGATACACCAGGGGAAGATATCGACTCTATCACAGGGATGGTGGCCGGAGGTGCACAAATCATCGTATTTACAACTGGACGAGGAACGCCAACAGGCTGCCCCATTGCACCCGTAATCAAAATCACTGGAAACCCTGAAACCTTCAAAACCATGGAAGAAAATATTGATATCAATGGGGGCAAAGTAATTCAAGGTTGTTGTACCCTTGAAGAATTGGGAAACGAAATTTTCCAAAAAATATGCTCTGTTTCTAATGCAGAACAAACAAAATCAGAACAATTGGGGCATAAAGAATTTGGTATTTATCGCATCGGTTATACATTCTAATTCAGTATTTGAAATAGGAGGCAAAAGGCATGAAATTTAAAAATCCATTATTGGTTGTGAACGATTTGGAAAAATCAAAAGTATTTTACAAAGACGTATTAGGGCTTAGGGTAACAATGGATTTTGGTGCTAACGTTACCCTAACGGGGGGCATTGCTTTGCAAACAAAAGAATCCTGGCTAGCGTTTATCCACGGAAAAGATGATGATGTTATTTTTGGGAACAAGGCAACCGAGTTGTATTTTGAGGAAGATGATTTTGACTCCTTTATCCAAAGATTAAAAGGACTTCCCTCTATTCACTATGTTCATCCTATGCTTGAGCATAGATGGGGGCAAAGAGTTGTTCGATTTTATGATCCAGACAAACACATCATCGAGGTCGGCGAAAACATGAAGTCTGTTTGCTTTCGTTTCTTGAAAAACGGCCTCACAAAATCTGAAATTGCCAATAGAATGGATGTTCCAATGCAATATATTGAAAGGCTATTAAAGTAAATAACCCTTGCCTACTATTTTATAAAATTAATTTATTCTTTGGTAGACTTGGTAGCGATATTAAAAAGCTGTCTATCAAATCACCCAAGACTAAAATAATATAGTGCTTTCCAAGATTAGTCTTTTATAAAGCTTCTGGCAACTGAAAGTATTTTATAAATCAGTGTTATATATCAAATGTATCATGGCTTTGTTATGGGAAGAATGGTCCAGTAAATACTTATAAATAATGTTCTTGCTGCCTTATCACTTAGTTTTGCATCGGAAACTAAGAAGTATAGATCTCCAATCGAAAAAACCAAATGAAAGGCAGTGGGTAATATCCCCTGGTTCCCATTTGTTGTTATGCTTGGCAAATGAAAAACGCAGAAAACAGGATTACCCTACTTTCTGCGTTTTTCATTTGCCTTTATGATAAAAAATTAGTCCATCTTTTTGATTTTTGATACAAGCAGTGCCTCTTCTTTTAATCCCCTTTTCGCCTTTTCCTAATTTTCATTAGTTCCTTTTCATCTTCCTGTATTAAGTCGGTATTTCCACACATGAGTTCAACATGATGCTGCAACTCATGACGTAAAACATCCCTAATCTCCTTTATCAACCGCTCCTCAGTAAAACTCCTGCAAACCTTTGCAAAGGAACCATAGTAAAGTTCAATATGACTGCCCATAAAATCGTCTTTAATATATAACCCTAAAATATAAACGGGGGCGTTCTTTTTAGACAAAGGATGCAACCTTTCTTCTTCCTTCAATTGAATTCCGCCATTTAAACCTTCATAAAAAATTGCAGGTATTTCATTGGCTACTTGATCCGCCAAAAGTGCAAACCCTTCTAAAGAAATCACTCAATCACCTACTTTCCCTACAGTTTATTATAGCACAAGAAAGATTTATAAGGCATTTGTTTTTTATCTTTCTATGAATATGATACCAACTGATCAGTAAAGGCTTGGGCTTCTCGCAACGGTTATTCTAAAATTTTTAAATTATTAATTTATCTAATATTATTATTACAGCTTGTTTTAATTGCTTTCACATTTTGTCCCTTATTTCATATCTTATAGTAAGTCTATTGTACAAGTATTTACATAGAAAAAGAAAGGAGGGAATATTATGAGTGGACAAACCCAAACTGGTGGTGGTTGGAACAGACGTCGTTGCTGCTGTTGCTGTTGTTGTTGCTGCTGTAGGTGCTGTAGGTGCCGCAGATGGTGGGGATGGACTCCTGCTATGTTAGCTAACATTACAGATCCAACAGAACTTGCTGAAATTTTGGAAGAAATGAAGGCTTTTGACCAGGAAGAACCTTATCAGAACGCAGAATTCAGACACAGAAATCAATCTTGCAGGTAACCTCATGGTAGATCAAAATAAGAACTGTCATCTATAAGATGGCAGTTCTTATTTGCAAAAAAAACACTCTCTTAAGACAGATGGATCTACCAAGGTTATCTAAAAATGTATTTGCTCTGCTCAACTTTCTTTCCGTTGGAAAAGCACCTTTTGTCCTTTGATTGATATAATGGGAGTATAAATCTATAAGGAGGTCGTTCCCATGCGCCCTATCGTATCTTTAGATGATGTCAGCCTTCGTTATCACAGCATTAGCGGTGAAACACTGGCTGTTTCCCATTTATGTCTTTCTGTACCATCAGGAGAATTTTTAAGTATTGTCGGCCCAAGTGGATGTGGAAAATCATCTCTACTTTCTATGCTAGCGGGACTTATCACCCCTTCCGAAGGAACGATTTCTGTAAATGGAGAAATCGGATACATGCTGCAAAAGGATTATCTATTGGAATGGCGCACCATTCGCAGTAATGCTCTTTTAGGACTAGAAATCCAAAATAAACTTACGCCTGAAAATACTGCATACGTAGAAGCATTATTGGATCAATACGGGCTTGGTGATTTTAAAGATCATTATCCTTATCAGCTTTCAGGTGGAATGCGTCAGAGGGTGGCCTTAATACGCACATTGGCTGTACACCCTGATATTTTGCTGTTAGACGAACCTTTTTCCGCTCTAGATTATCAAACACGACTCTCTGTTGCCGATGAAATTGGAACCATTATAAGAAAAGAAGGAAAAACAGCAATTTTGGTTAGCCATGATATTTCAGAGGCTATAAGCTTGGCAGACAGAGTGGTTGTTTTATCCGCTCGACCAGCTAGCGTAAAAAAAATTTATGATATTACACTTTCCATTGACCAATACAGTCCCATGAAGGCACGTGAAGCGCCAGAATTCCGAGAGTATTTTAACGCAATTTGGAAGGAGCTTGATGTTCATGTGGCATAAAAAAAATATCAAATCTGTTTCAAAAGAACAAGCAGCATTTTTAAGCCATTTGCGGAAAAGGAAAAATGCAGTTCACGGTATACAGTGGATTATTTTGATTGGCTTTTTTTTGCTATGGGAAATTGCGGCTCGCCTTGGTTGGATTGACCCTTTTATTTTTAGCCAACCCACCAGAATGCTAGCCTCAGGAGTTTTAATGGTAAAAGACGGTTCCCTTTGGACCCATATTGGAACTACCCTTGGTGAAACGGTTGCAGGATTTGTTTTAGGCACCATAATTGGTACGTTAACGGCGATTTTATTATGGTGGAATCGTTTTATCTCTGAGGTGGCGGAGCCATATTTAGTTGTTTTAAACTCTCTGCCAAAAACTGCATTGGCCCCAATCATCATTGTTTGGTTGGGTAATAATCAAACATCAATTATTGCCGTTGCACTGTTAACTTCTGTTATCGTAACAGTAATGAGTGTGCTAAACGGCTTTTTACAGGTAGATACAGAAAAAATAAAGTTGATCCAAATCTTTGGCGGCTCCAAAGCACAAGTTCTAACAAAAGTTGTGTTCCCCGCAAATATCCCTTGCATTTTAAATGCATTAAAGATTAACGTTGGTTTGTCCTTCGTTGGCGTAATTGTTGGTGAGTTCTTGGTTGCTCAGTCCGGACTAGGTTTCTTAATCGTTTACGGAAGTCAAATATTCAAACTTGATTGGGTAATGCTTAGTGTCATCATTCTTGCAATCATGGCAGCCCTCATGTATGAAGGCATCGCCTTCCTCGAAAAGAAATGTCTAAAATGGCAACAATAAAACTATCTCCTTTGCTGGTGATGACCCATAGATCCTCACACCCGCAAAGGAGTCTTTTAATATGTATATTCAGTTTAACTCAGTTAAACAAATTCACTATAAATGGCTCGAATTGCCTCCTCCATCTTATCCTCTGGAACACCTACCCATGTACTCAATTCGCCACACCCCTGATTAATCACTACAACATCAATTCCCTGTCGTTGCAAAATTTCATAAATGCGGTTTACTGTTTCACGGTTTTGCACGATGCCGTATCCAACAAGAACAATTCCTGCAATTTCGTTTTGAATTGCAAGAAAATGAGGCATTTCCAGTTTTTCCATTTCCGCCTTGAAGCCATCAATATAGCTGTAAAGCTGTTTTGTTTCTACCAAAAGGCAGGCACAATTTACTCCCGATGGAAGGTACTGAAAGGCTAAACCACAATTTTTTGCCCCTTCCAATACCCCCTGTACGAATGACCAAGAACGATCAGGCGCCTCTTTCTCCAAAACAAGTAAACTGAAGCCCTTCTTTCCAGCAACCCCGGCAAAGATTGCAAAATCCTCTCGCTGTATTGCCGTGCAAGTAATCATCGTGCCAGGATGCACAGGAAAATTTGTATTGCGTATATTTGTGGGGATGCCAGCATAGCGCACAGGAAAAACACAGTCTTCGTGAAGAACTGTTGCCCCTGCGCTACAAAGCTCATGCATTTCATGATATGTAATATGGCTGATTGGTTTTGGGTTATGAACTATACGGGGATCTGCCATCAAAAAACCCGATACATCTGTCCAATTTTCATATAAATCTGCCTGAGCGGCACGAGCAACGATTGCCCCTGTGATATCGCTTCCCCCACGGGAAAATACCCGAATATTTCCATCATGGCTACCGCCATAAAAACCAGGAATTACAACTTTTTTATAATTTTTCAAGGCTTTCTCCAACACTATATTTGTTTTCTCTGGGTCAAAAACACCCTTCTCATCAAATAAAATCACTTCAGCTGCATCCAAAAAATCAAAATCCAAGTACTCTGCCAATAATATGCCATTTAAGTACTCCCCACGGCTTGCGCAATAATCAGCCGATGCACCCGAAGTAATTTGCTGTCTGATTTGGTCAAAGTGGGGCTGCAAATTTAAGGTTAACTGAAGCCCATATGCAATATCCAAATACCTTTGACAAATACGTTCAAAAGTTGGTTCAAAAGAAATTCCCTCTTTTTGCTCCCTATGGCAACGAAACAAAAGATCAGTCACTTTTTCATCTTTGTCATAGCGCTTTCCTGGTGCACTGGGAACGATGAGTGTTCTGCCGCTGTCTGCCAAAATAATATCCCTTACCTTTTGAAATTGTGTGGCATTTGCCAGGGAACTCCCCCCAAATTTTGCTACAATCACCGTATAATCCCCCCTCACCAAAACCACAGAACGTTCAGAAATCTCTGGCCGCTGTGTAAATCAATAACTTCTATATCAGGTAGACTGAATCGCCATCATAGAATGACCATTCTTTTTTTCAATGGTAAGAAAATCCCTGATCAGTATAACGACAATAGCTTTTACGAAAGTCGCATTTTAAAATCTTCATAGCCAAACTTACGGATCATTTTTATGGTCCTTCCTTCATCCAGCAAGGCAATCGACGGCAAACACATGCCATTAAAGGTGTTATTCTTAACCATAGAGTAAATTGCCATATCCTCAAAAATCAGCTTATCGCCTATAGAAAGGGGGTGATCAAAGGAATAGTCGCCGATCACATCCCCAGCTAAGCAGGTGGCCCCAGCCAAACGAAACGTATACTGCCTCTGTTTGGGTTTACCACTTTGCCAAAGGGGTGGTCGGTAAGGCATTTCTATAACATCAGGCATATGGCAAGCAGCTGATGCATCTAAGAGTGCAATATCTATGCCATTATGAACAATATCCAACACCGAAGTTACCAAATATCCCGCATGAAGAGCCACTGCCTCTCCTGGTTCCAAGTAAACCTCAACGTCATATTTTTCTTTGAAATTACGAATGCAATTTATTAATAAATCCCTATCATAATCTTCACGAGTGATGTGATGTCCACCGCCGAAATTAACCCACTTCATTCGATGCAAAAATTCACCAAACTTTTCTTCCACTGCTTCAAGGGTTTCAAGCAACGCATCACTATTTTGTTCGCATAGGGTATGAAAGTGTAAGCCTTCTATGCCCTCCAACTGCTCTGGAAAAAAATTGTCCCTAGTTACCCCCAAACGGGAACTCTCCGCACAGGGGTCATAAATTCCATGATCCTGTGTGGAGTGCTGTGGGTTCACCCGAATGCCACAGCTTTTTCCTGCACCCAAAGCCTTATCTTTCAATTTCTGCCATTGTGCTATCGAATTAAAGCTAATATGATCGCAAATTTTCACAATCTCATCAAATTCTTTTTCTATATATGCCGCCGAAAAAATATGGTTCTCTTTGCCCATTTCCTCAAACCCAAGTTTTGCCTCAAAAAGACCACTAGCCGTGGTTCCTGCTAGGTATTGCCCAATCAAAGGATAAACGGCAAACATGGAAAATGCTTTTTGAGCCAGTAAAATTTTGCAATCAGCTCGCTTTGCAACATCCTTTAGAATAGAAAGGTTTTGAAGCAATCGTTTTTCATCCACAACATAACATGGTGTCTCTACTGAATACAACGCCTTTTCCATCAGTCCACCAATTCGGGATTAAAGCTTTCGTCCCAAGGTAAGCCCCATTCATTCAATGCTTCCATAAAAGGATCTGGATCAAACTCCTCCATGTTCCATACACCAGGTTTATTCCATGTGCCCTTCATCACAAGCATTGCCCCAATCATTGCTGGCACGCCTGTGGTATAAGAGACTGCTTGGCTACCTACTTCCTTGTAGCATTCTTGATGGTCACAAACATTGTAGAGATAATAAGTCTTTTCTTTGCCATCCTTTAGGCCTTGGAAAATACAACCAATATTTGTTTTTCCAACGGTACGAGGACCCAAGCTTGCAGGATCTGGCAACACTGCCTTTAAAAACTGCAAAGGCACAATTTGTTTTCCTTCAAACTCGATAGGTTCAATGGATGTCATCCCCACATTTTCTAAGCACTTTAAGTGGGTCAAATAGCTCTGCCCAAAAGTCATAAAGAAGCGAATACGCTTAATGCCTTTGATGTTTAAACCTAAGCTTTCTAACTCTTCATGGTGCAACAAATACATCTCTTTTCTTCCAACTTGATCAAAGTCATATTCTCTTTTAATTTCCATAGGCTCTGTTTCCACCCATTGACCATTTTGCCAATAGCTACCATTTGCAGTTACTTCTCTAATATTAATTTCAGAGTTGAAATTTGTGGCAAAGGGATAGCCATGATCTCCACCATTACAATCAAGAATATCAATATAATTAATTTCGTCAAAATGATGTTTTTGTGCATAAGCTGAGAAAACACCAGTTACGCCAGGGTCAAAGCCACTGCCCAACAGAGCGCAAATACCCGCTTCTTTGAACTTTTCACGATATGCCCATTGCCATTTATATTCAAACTTGGCAGTATCAAAGGGCTCATAGTTGGCAGTATCAACGTAATGCGTTTTGGTAATCAGGCAAGCATCCATGATGGTTAGATCCTGATAAGGCAAAGCAAGGTTTAACACTACATCGGGTTTAAACTCATGAATCAATGCCACCAATTCATCCACATTATCCGCATCTACCTGTGCAGTGTGAATAACCGTTTTTGTTGTTCCCTCTAGCTTTTCTTTCAAAGCATCACATTTAGCCTTTGTACGACTTGCAATCATAATTTCTTCAAAAATTTCGCTGTTTTGACAACACTTGTGGATTGCAACACTAGCAACCCCACCGCAACCAATAATCATACATTTTCCCATTTTTCATTATCTCCTTTATTTCGTGATTTGTAATAATATTTCCCTTGTTATTTTACAAGCAACGGCAGTAGAACTTCCGCTTGGATCATAGTGAGGTGAAAGCTCATTAATATCGCAGCCAACAATATCTAGCTGATGCAACTGCAAAATAGCTTCCAAAAGTTCCTTAAAAGTCACTCCCCCTGCTTCTGGCGTACCTGTTCCACAAAAAATGGAAGGGTCTAAAACATCCAAATCTAATGAAACATATACTGGTTTCCCTTTTAACTGAGCAACTGTTTTAGAAAACCCTGTTAAGTCGAATTTATGGAGGCAGGTATGCTCCTGGGCGAAGTCGAACTCATATTTTTCACCACTTCTGATGCCAAATTGATGAATTCTTCCATCCCCCACCAAATTCCATACCTGCTTCATGACTGTTGAGTGGGAAAGGGCTTCTCCCAAGTATTCCGTTCGTAAATCTGTATGGGCATCTAAGTGAATGATATGTACATCTGGATAACTCTGAAGCACAGCACGCATTGCACCCAAAGTAATAAGATGCTCACCACCTAGCATCACAAAAGCTTTGCCATCCTCAAGTACTCGCCTAGTATAGTTTTCTATCTGTCCAAGGACCCTTTCTGTATTGCCAAAGGGCAGCTCCAAATCCCCACCGTCAAAAATTTGATACTCAATTAGATCTCGGTCACAGTAGGGGGAGTATGTCTCAATCCCAAAAGACTCATTGCGGATTGCTGACGGACCAAACCGAGTGCCTGGACGAAAAGAAGTGGTTCCGTCAAAGGGTGCCCCAAACAATACTACTTCCGCAGTTTGATAGTCAGACTCACAAGCTAAAAAAGTCTGTATATTTTTATTCATCTTCCAACATCTCCTTTACATATGTGGGTAGACCAAAGGCACCTTTATGCAACTGGCTGTTATAATAACGGGTTTTGATTCCCATCCCCTTCCACTGTTCCTCTTTCACCCCATCTATGGGATGAAGTTTTTTTGATGCAAATCCAAACAGCCAATGACCAGAAGGATAGGT
Organism: Anaerotignum sp.; assembly: GCF_040307045.1. Classification (GTDB taxonomy): domain Bacteria; phylum Bacillota; class Clostridia; order Lachnospirales; family Anaerotignaceae; genus Chakrabartyella. The sequence continues at coordinate 225,173 of NZ_JAWRKF010000020.1, read as the reverse complement.
GGGAATATGCGCCTGGTATACACAGCTAATAGGAAAGGCATGAGCAATACACCGATGAGCAGATGTCATTGCCTGTGCGTCCTCTTTGTAAAAAGGACTTTCATGCTGATTGATTAGTATCCCATCCTCTGTGAGCGCATTCAAACAATTGCCATAAAACTCTTTGGTAAAGAGAACCTCGCCAGGCCCAAAAGGATCTGTCGAATCCACAATAATCAAATCATATTGATTCATCACACGACGAACAAATTTCAACCCATCTTGAAAATGCAGGTGTACCCTTGGATCATTAAAACCACAGGCTGTTTTGGGCAAATATTTTTTGCATACTGCAACAACACGCTGGTCAATTTCCACTACATCAATTTTTTTAATCCCACTATATTTTCCAAGTTCTCGTACTACACCCCCATCACCTGCACCAATGACCAGTACGTTTTTTATCTCAGGATTTACTGCCATCGCAGGATGGGTTATCATCTCGTGATAAATAAACTCATCTCTTTCTGTGAGCATCATGATACCATCGAGGGTCAAAAATCGGCCAAACTCAGGGGAATCAAACACAGAAATCAGCTGATACTCACTTTTTTCATGGTGTAGCTGTTGGGTTAGCTTCAGTGAAAACTTCACATTTGGGGTATGGTATTCGCTGTACCATAAATCGTCCATATCAATCTCCTTTCAATACATTAAGATGGCTAATATCCATGCTTTCAGGGCCTGTTAGAGAACAGCCTTTTTCCTTTGCATATTGAATATAGGCAATAATTTCCCTGGTGATCAGTTCTCCTGGCGCCAGAATTGGTATTCCCGGTGGGTAGCACATTACAAATTCAGAACAAACCCTTCCATCGCATGCCGCAAGGGGAAGGCTTGTTTTTTCTGCATAAAATGCTTCTTGGGGAGATGTCATCACCCTTGGGCTGATATATTCACTTTCCAACAAATCCATATTGTCTTTTCTATATTTTCTTCGTATTTCTGACAAGGCGCTAATGAGCCGCTCTATATTTTTATTTTTATCTCCCACAGAAATATAAGCCAATATATTCCCCAAATCTCCAAATTCAATTTGGATGCCATATTCATCACGAAGTAAATCGTATACCTCTATTCCAGCAAGGCCAAGTTGCAATGTATTCACAGACAGCTTGGTAGTATCAAAATCAAACATACTATCTCCATTTACCAACTCTTTGGAATAGGCATAATAATCACCAATGGCATTGATTTCATCCCGTGCATATTGAGAAAATTTCTTCACCTTTTCAAAAGTTTCTTTTCCCCACAATGCCAAGTTTCGCCTGGAAACATCTAAGCTTGAAAGCAGTAGGTAGGAACCACTGGTGGTTTGCGTAAGGTTTATGATTTTTCTTACGTAGTTCGCATTTACCTCTTTGCCACAAAGCAATATAGAGCTTTGCGTTAAGGACCCACCTGATTTATGCATGCTCACTGCCGCCATATCTGCACCTGCTGCCATGGCAGAAATAGGCATATCCTTACCAAAGTAAAAATGTGTGCCATGGGCCTCATCCGCAAGAACACGCAAACCTTTTTCATGGGCAATTTTCGTTATCTGTTTTAGGTCAGAACAAATGCCGTAATACGTTGGATTATTGACCAAGATTGCCTTAGCATTGGGATGCATGTCAATGGCACCCTTCACATCCTGAACAGACATGCCCAGGGATATGCCCAGTTTTTTATCTGTCTGAGGATTGATATAAACAGGAACTGCCCCACAGAGCACTAGAGCGTTAATCACACTTTGATGCACGTTTCTGGGAAGAATGATTTCATCTCCCCCCTTAACACTGGATAAAATCATGGCCTGCACAGCAGAGGTGGTACCTCCAACCATAAAAAATGCATGAGAAGCACCAAAAGCCTCTGCTGCTAGCTCCTCGGCCTCCTTAATTACACTGACAGGATGACAAAGATTGTCCAATGGTTTCATGGAATTTACATCCACTGACAAACACTTTTCTCCCAAAAACTCTGTTAGTTGTGGGTTTCCTTTTCCGTGTTTATGCCCTGGAACATCAAAAGGTACCAATCGCTCATGGCGCATCTGCTCCAACGCCTCCAACAAAGGCGCTTTATTTTGATCTTTCACCGCTTTACCTCCTGATAAATGTTAAACCCACTAAAAATTTCGATCATTTCACGACGTAAGGAATTTGTAATATCCAGACGGATTTTGGGCGGAATTTCGTAGACATCCGAGTTAAACAGATAGTTCTGCAATTCTAAATCTTTGATCAGCATCTTTGTATGAAAGATATTGGACTGATAAATATTTACATCGATGGCATCATATTTTTTCAAAATATCACTATGAATATAATCCTGAATGGAGGTAATATTATGGTCAATAAACAGCTTTTGTCCCTCCATATCTCTGGTGAAGCCCCTAACCCGATAATCCATGGTAATAATGTCTGAGTCAAAACTCCCAATCAAAAAATCCAAAGTTGACAATGGCGTGATTTCACCACAAGTTGCAACATCTATATCCACACGAAAGGTGGCTATGGAGGTATCTGGATGATACTCAGGATAGGTATGCACCGTTACGTGGCTTTTATCAAGATGAGCCACAACTGTTTCACCGCTGCGGGTCTTCACCATGCTTTCCTCTGCAATCAAAAACGTTACACTTGCACCTTGGGGTTCATAATCTTGCTTTGATATGTTAAGAACCGTTGCGCCAATCATTTCTGTTAGCTTTGATAAAATTGCAGTCAAACGCTCCGAATTATACTGCTCATTAATATATTTTATATAATCTTGTTGTTCTCTAGCTGTTTTGGCGTAGCAGATATCATAAATATTAAAACTCAACGATTTTGTGAGGTTATTAAAACCATATAATTTCATTTTTTCCACTCTTTAAATCCCCCCAAGCAATAAAAAAAGATGTGCCACACAATACTATGGCACATCTTATAAATCGTTCAAATAAATTTGGGTACAGACCAAGACGCTAAACCTTTATCCTTAAGATAGAGCGGTTTTCGCCTGTTACCTAAATGTTTTCAGAGTCTATATAGTAAGAACTACTTTTACTACTCCTTATTATTGACCGTTTCACAAGTGTGTACCCTAGTACACTTGGTTATGAAGTAACCAACTGGCAATTGAGTTGCCAACTTATAAAAGTTGCGCTCTTAACGCAATCAATAATGTGAAGATAAACTTCACAATCGGCAGTTGACCCGGCTGTCCGTATGGCCTTGAGTTTCAAAAAAGAAACTGGTCAAAAGTATTCTCGCTATATGCGATTGAAAACAGGGTTATTTTAAAACAAAAAAAACACTTTTGTCAAGGGTTTTTTTAAAATTTTTAATCTTCATTCAAATTAACTACCATTTATTTTCTATCAACAGGAGGCAAAAACCAAGAAAAAAGGGGAATTCAGTCTACAAAGAAACATTTTTTCCTCCCACAAAAAATATGTGTAATTTGTAGGAAATATATATAATTTCTTCCATTTACTTGACGACTGTATATATATAACCGTGCAGATGAAAAGGTTCGCATTTCATTCCCAATCTCTTTTTTGGTGAAATTGCTATTTCTTTATTTTGTTAGATATGCTCAATTTTTTTCGATGAATTATAATTTTTTAACGAGTTATGCTCCTTTTTTCATATATAATTTTAATAGGTTTCATCAATCATTGAATTATTTTTTCTAGGTTTTGCAGTGAACACCGACCTAACATCAAAAAACCCCAAAATGAGAACCTTTTTTTCTAGCATTTCTATAACAGATTGTCCCCCTCTTGTTACTGGTTTTTTATGTTTGAGTATGCTATAATTAACATATTTATGAAAGCTGTATTACGAAAGATAAAGGGGATTCATTATGCAATTAAAAGCATTAGAATACTTAGAAGCAATTTACAAATATAAAAATTTTACAAAGGCAGCAGAAGCTCTTTTTGTTTCCCAGCCTGCTATTTCCGCAGCAATTCGCAAACTGGAAGATGAGTTTGATATAAAGCTTATCATTAGAACGCCAAAAAAAGTTTTATTCACCCCCGAGGGCGAGGCCTTTGTATTAAAACTCATCCCTATTTTGGATGAGTTGCGCTCCATTGAGGCAGATATGCTGACCAAAAGCCGAACACAAGTTAAAACATTGCGACTAGGTCTGTCTCCCACCGCTCCACCAGATATTGTCCATGGCATTTACCAATGTTTCCTGCCCTCTCTATCAGACAATGAAGAGGTTTACTTTGATGAGGGCGGTGCATACTATCATATTTCAAAAATCACAAACGGAGAAGTTGATGTTGCAATTAATGTTATTCCCGAGAATATTTCGGAATTTCCTGTTGCATCAATTCCCCTTTTTAAGCAAGAAATTTGCCTCTTATTACGTGAAGATAGTGAGCTTGCAAAATTTGATAAAATACCAATGCAGATGCTCAGCTCCACCCGTATTACTAGCCTAGGTGCGTCCTCCTATCTCCCAAAACGGTTAGAGCTGGAGGCTGCAAAACGTAACATCCACCTAAAAGTAGCCTCAAAGCATCTCCATCAAACAAGTTACATCGAAGAAATTCTTTTGGGCGGTAGCACAGGGATTATTAACGTAGACCATAACCATGTTCCTCGTGCCCTTTATGCCCATAAAACTTTAGTAACAAGGCCATTTCAGGATCCAATGTTTCTCGATATTGGAATTTTGTATCGAAAAGATGGACACATGGAGCCCCTAACCAAAAAAATCCTTGAATTTATTCAAGACAGTGCCAAGCACTCCCCATAGAGCAGAAAGTGAAAACCTCCAATCATCATATTTTTTTGGAGGTTCTTTTGTATATCATTGAAGTATTTAGAGTTCAATAATAACTTTTTTTTATGTTACAACAAAATTTATGTATTGTACAAATATACATACTTCTTCTAAAATAATAGTAAAGTTATGCGTTAAAATTGCTAAATTTTTTATACATAGGAGGAGACATTATGGCCCAAATGATGAAATGTGTTGTAAAAGAAAGACCTGAGGTTGGCGCATTGGTTTTTACAGAAAGACCTATTCCCACATATGGTGCCAACGATATTCTTGTAAGAGTAAAAGCAGCAGCGGTTTGCGGAACAGACGTACATATTATGGAATGGAACGACTGGTCTCAAAAACGCATTACCCCCCCTACCATTATCGGGCATGAATTTGCAGGGGAAGTTATTGCTGTTGGAGCGAACGTAACAACAATTAAAATTGGAGATTTGATTTCTGCCGAAACTCACATTGTATGCAATTCTTGTATCCTTTGCCACAACGGATATGAGCATGTTTGTGCAAACACTAAAACCATTGGTGTGGCAAGGGATGGGTGCTTTGCTGAATACATTGCAATTCCCGCCGAAAATGCTATTGTGTATGATCCCTCTACTCCTGTAGAAATTGTTTCCATTATGGAGCCCTTTGGCGTAGCTGTGCATGCAGCCATGGAATTCCCTGTTGCAGGTAAGATTGTAATGGTAAATGGTTGTGGCCCTATTGGAGTTATGGCTGTGGCAGTAGCCAAAAAGTGTGGTGCAGCAAAAGTATTTGCAGTAGAAATCAATAAACACCGTGGTGAGTTGGCCCTTAAAATGGGTGCAGATGAAATCTTAAATCCCATGGAAGTTGACGTAGTACAAGCAATAAAAGAAAAGACACCTCATGGTGTGGAAGTTGTAATTGAATTTACAGGGAATGCAAAGGCAATCAAAACTGCCATTGAATGTATGGCACCCGAGGGCAAAATGGCAGCTGCGGGCTTGCCTAACGGCTCCGTAGATTTTGATTTTTCCGAATTTGTTTATAGTGGAAAGGTTATTAAGGGAATTGCCGGCAGACTAATGTATAAAACCTGGGAGGATGCAAAAGGGCTAATTGCCGGTGGTTTAGATCTTTCCCCTATTGTGACACATACACTGCCCTTAGAAGACTTTGCAGAGGGCCTACGCTTAATGAAAAGCGGTGAATGCTGTAAAACTATCTTAATTCCTTAATCATTCATACTTTCTCCTTACCGTTCAAATAGAAATAAAAAAGGCCTTTCCCATTGGGAAAAGCCTTTTTTATTTCTACTTATTTTTGAAAAGCTAAAATTTACCCTCTCAAATTGTATTCACAAGTTTTCTTTATTCTTCAGCAGTAATTTTCATTACAAAGCCCTTTTCATCTGATTCATCGTCCCAATCTTGGTATTCATCATCATCTTTGCAAAATGGACATTCCATCCCAAATAATCTGGCGAATAAAACCACTGTTGTCACTGCAAAAACAGCGCAGCTAATTGCCAGAACTGGTTTTTTCTTATCTTTGGGCATAGAAATACCAATCATGACACCAAAAGCCGCAAGGCAAAGTTTAAAAATAGCAATGTCTTTCCAATCAAATTCTACAATGTAACTGTCTAAAAACTCTCTTATTTTTTTCATGATACCCCTCCTTCTCTTTTTACTGTTTCAAATTTAAAGTCATTATCTCTACCTTCAAAGGTAAAAAAGGTCGCCGCACCCTCTGTGGCGATGACTTTCCCTTCCGTCGTTACAAAAATCGCTTCAAAATCGTGGCTGTTACGCCACAACCTTACAGCATCTTCCAACCCCATTACAAACAATGCGGTGGACAAACCATCTGCTTTGGTTCCATCTTTACTAATTATGGTAACAGACAATAAGCCTTTATCTGCAGGATACCCCGTCTTTGAATCAATTATGTGATGATATCGCTTTCCATTTTCTTCGAAAAATCTCTGATAACCCCCAGAGGTGATGACGGAACAATCCTCCACCTCTAACAATCCAACATAATCGTTAGCATCCAATGGATTTTCAACTGCAATTTTCCATTTTTTTCCATCTGGTTTTCTTCCGATTGCAGAAATATTTCCACCCAGTGAAAACAAGCCACTAACTACACCTTTTTCTTTTAACAAGGCGGTAACTGCATCAGAAGTGTACCCCTTTGCAATCCCCCCTAAATCAACGGCCATACCTTTTTTTAACAATTGTGCTGTTGCATCTATTTCATTCAATTGCAGATCTTTGGCATTTGTTAACGGCAAAAGACTTTCTAATGTTTTTAGACTGGGAACATGCTTCTCACCACCTGTGGTGAACCCCCAAGCTTTTACAACAGGTGAAATTGCAATATCAAATGCCTGATTTGTAAGTTCTCCAATTTCTTTTCCTCTTTTTAACACCTGAAATGTATCTTTTGAAAGAGAGACTGCTCCTTCCCCTGCCTGCTGATTTAGCTGTGAAATCTCGCTATCTTCCATCGTCACAGAAAACAACCTCTCCAACCTACGAATTTCTTGCTCAGCATCTATCAAGAGTTGTTCACCATCTTCATTATAGATGGTAAACTGCATAACTGTATCCATTGCAAAGGTTGTCATCTCATGCAAGTCTTTCTCTGAATATTTTGAAAGCATCTGCTGTGCCGCTTCCCTTTTTTCTGAACATCCGCCAAAAACAAACACACAACAGAGTAAAATAGCCATTAATTTGTTTCTTTTCATCATAAGGTTCTCCTTAAGAATATCTTGTCTTATTATATATTAACTGTTTGAAAGCATCCTGTCAAATAAAGCAAGGCCGTATCAATAAATGATACGACCTTATGATTAAACCAAAATATATAACATGGCAATTGCAAGGCCAACACCAATCATCAATAAACTCTTGGCAAAGCCTTCTCCATAAACAACTTCCTCCGTTTCCTCATCTTTATATGCGGAGAAATACTGATCTTCAGGGGGTACAACCCTACCACTATCGTCATTGAAAATAATCATACGCAAAATTGCCACTATGCCATCTGAAAAAGAACCCATCATTCTGGCAAAAAAACCACCAATAAAAGGCATCCAACTTAGCAGAGCCGGACGATATATTTTGTTTTCCAGGTTTAGACCCTTTGGCCAACGATCAACATACACCAAATTTCCATTTTGGTCTTTTGACATCAAAACCTTCCGTATAAACAAGAAGTACACCAAAGCTCCAATCACAATGGTAATCACTGCCCCTTTTAAATTCACCCATGCAAAATAATGCACTGCATGATCCGGCGCATGGGCGCCCATAAAATGATAGCTTGCATCTGCAATTTTATCTGCTGTTACATGGGGGAACATACCTAGAATTGGCAGAATCAATGCACTAATGGTTAACACTGTTGCCGTAACCTTATTCATATAAGGTCCATGATTATGCGCGTGAAGTTTTTCTGGGTGGGGATTTGTTTCCACAAATAATGCAACGAAAATTTTTGTCATATAAGCCAAAGTTAAGCCACCTGAGAACAAGAACAACCACTCTACAGTTTGCATATATCCTGTTGATAGTCCTGCCTCTTGTAAAATAACAATATATTCAACAATGCTCTCATGGATTAAAGTTTTACTGATATATCCATTCCAAAGAGGAATACCAGTAATACCCAATACACCCATGAGGAAAATAAACTTCAACAAAGGTTTGTCTTTCCCCCAACCTCTGATTTCATTCAGATTTAACCTATGTAGGTTCATATAAACCACGCCAGCAGACATGAACAGAACCAGTTTTAATAATGAGTGGTTAGCCACATGGAGAATCGTTCCCCCTGCTGCCAAAGCATTGTGAGAGCCTAATAACCCCTGCATACCAATGGCGATTGCCACGAACCCAATTTGAGACAAAGAAGAACATGCCAAAGTCCGCTTCAGATTGACGGAAAAAACAGCCAACACAGCACCCAAAACCATGGTAATTACACCAAGGATTAATACTAAATTACCCCAATTTGCATCATATAAGAATAACTTACAGCCAAGTACCAACATGCCATATACACCCGTTTTGGTTAAAATACAGGATAATAAAGCACTAGCTGGTGCGGGTGCCACAGGATGAGCCTCAGGCAACCAAATATGCAGTGGAAAAAGACCAGCTTTTGCACCAAAACCAAACAAAATTAAAACACCAACAGCATAAATTCTCCCTTTATCCTTTTGCGAAGCCACAAACTCAGCCAAAGTATCAATGTTGAGTGTCCCTGCCATACTATACATCATAAACAAGCCCATCAACATTACCAAACCACCAATGACCGCAACACCCAAATAAGTGTGAGCTGCCCGTATGGCAACCTCGCTTTCATCATGAATAACCACTACAAAAGAAGTAAAGGACATAATTTCAAAGAAAATAAAAGTCGTATATAAATCCGCTGAAAGGAAAACCCCTAAAGTTGCACCAAGGGTCATTAACATAAAGAAATAATATCTATTTCGATTATGATAATGGGCAAAATATTCCTTGGAAAAGACAGTGGTCATTAACCAGATAAATGATGTTAATATTGCCATAACAACTCTTAACCCGTCACCATCAAAGCTCAGTCCTAACCCACAAAATCCAGGGATTTCAAAGCTTGCATGCTTCCCATACAATAAAATTGCCCCAATGAAGACCAAGCAAGTTGCAAAGTTTGCCCATAGACTCCTGGCATTTTTATTTTTACGCCCGATTACATAGCCCAAAGCAGCTGCAACCATGGGGAAGAAAACCAATAACGGTAAAATGATGCTAAAGTCCATATTCGTTTTCCTCCTTTCTAAATAATCCCTGTTGCTACCAACTCTAGTATTCGAAGAAGGTTGGAAGGGAAAAGTCCGATAATCATTGTAACTACAGTCAAAATCACCAATGGAATTGTCATGTATTTATTAGGGTCTTCAACATGATCATAATATCCTACCGCATACTCCTTTTTCCTTGGGAAGTAAGCACGGATTATGATGTAGAATATATATAATGCTGTTAATACTGCGGAAATAATCAATGCGATTATCCCAATGTATGCAGCCATATTACCCGATTGTACTGCCGCAGTTGCCAATGCCCACTTACTATGGAAGCCGGCAAAAGGAGGAACCCCAACAAGACTGGCACCTGTTAAAGCCATGCTTAGGAAAGTAATGGGCATAAGTTTTCCAAAGCCCTCCACCTCATACAAATATTCTTTATGGGTTTTATACAAGATTGCGCCAGCTGTAAAAAATAGTGTGATCTTTATTAAAGCATGATAAATCATATGTAAAAGCCCAGCCGTAAGGCCTGCAGGGCTCATTAATGCCACACCAAAAACGATATAAGAAAGATTAGACACCGTGGAGTATGCAAATCTTCTTTTTATATGAGGCGTACGTAATGCCACAGTTGAGCCAAAAATGATGGTTACTGCCGCAGCAATAAGAATGACATTTTGTGCCCAAGTACCTACTAAATACTCCGTTCCAAAGCTAAAATAAATCAAACGGATAATTGCAAACACACCTGACTTTACAACGGCGACGGCATGCAACAACGCCGTAACAGGTGTAGGTGCAACCGATGCCTTTGGCAACCAACGGTAAAATGGAAAGACCGCCGCTTTTACACCGAAACCAAAAAATGCAGTAATAAAAATGATTTGTAATGTCAGCTCATTTCCCTTTACCAGGTCTGGATTTAATACACCACCATAAACAAACTCCATTCCATCGCCATAGCAATATAGGAATACAAATCCAATAAACGCTAAGGCCGCACCAAACATCATATAGAAAATATATGTTTTTCCTGCGTGACGAGCTTTGTTATCCATAGCGTGCATAACTAAAGGAAGTGTTGCCAAGGTTAAGAATTCATAAAATAGGTACATTGTCAAGAAGTTGCCAGAAAAAGCAACGCCCAAAACAACACCATATGTCATGGTAAAAAATGCGAAAAACTTATCTTCTCGACCCTCATGGGTCATATATTCAAAAGCATAAACCGTTGTGATTCCCCATAATAAGGAAACCATTGTGCCAAATACTCTTGACATCCCGTCAATATGTATGGTTAGAGATAACTTTTCACTAAACTGGAACAAGGTTATAATTTCAGCATCAACGAAGTACATTGCGTATAATGCAAAAATCGAGTTAATGATAGTAATGGATAATATCCAACTTTCACGTTGCTTTCTATGACTAAACTTTACCGGCAGCAGCGCAACACCTGCTATGATCGGAAAAATCACCGGTAAGATCGTTGCAAATTCACTCAAAACGTTCCCACCCTTTCCTAAAAAATCACGCCGCTAATGCTACTGATTAAAGCTTCTAAACCATTGGGGTAAACACCCAACAACACTATGGCAACTGCCAAAACCATCAGTGGAACAGTCATAAGCCCATTGGGCTCTTTCTTTGAAACAGCTTCATAATCGAAATTATTTCCCGGGAAAAAGGCATTTGATACGATAGAAATTAAGTAACCAGCAGTTAACAATGCACTCACCATAAGTATTGCAACACCTACAACGGCTAAAGTCCCCAGAGGTGAGCCTAAAGCTCCCTGGGCTAAAAACCATTTGCTGATAAACCCTGCTGTTGGCGGGATACCCACTAAGGATAACGCACCAATTGTAAAGCACCCCATGACAACTGGCATCTCTTTTCCCACGCCTTTTAACTGGTTTACATAGATAGTTCCCTTTTTATAAATGATGGCACCTGCACAAAGGAAGAGTAGATTTTTTGCTATGGCATGGTAAACAACCTGAAGCAATGCACCTGAAAATCCAATGGGTGTCAATAGCATTAAACCAAACAAAACATAAGAAACCTGGCTGACAGTGGAATAAGCCAGCCTCTTTTTAAGTACCTTTTCCTTATAGGCCAGCATTGACCCCATAAAGATAGTTGCCATTGCTAGAATAAGCAAGGTTATCTGTACCCAAGAGCCCCTGATAAAATCCGCACCGAACAAAAAGAAAGTTACACGGATAATACAAATCACACCGCCCTTTGTGATGATGCCCGAAAGCACCGCTGACGCTGGTGACGGTGCCACAGGGTGGGCAGTTGGTAGCCACGCATGCAGGGGAAACATACCTGCCTTACACCCAAAGCCAATGGCCATTAAGAAATAAACCCACAACAAGAGATTTTCTTGTCCGCCTACAAGGGCCATATTCAGTGTACCACCAGGTGCAAACTCTGTGGTAAAACAATAAGTATTTAAGAAGAAAAACCCAAAAAGACCTAAACCTGCGCCAAAAATGGAATACCCCAAATATTTCATGCCTGCCCGAACAGCCTGAGGCTCCTGAGTATGAATTACCAAAGGTATGGTCAAAATGGTCATAAATTCGTAGGATAGATATAAAGTCATTAGGTTTGAAGAAAAACATAAGCTTACCAATGTCCCCAAAGACATTACATAGTACATAAAATATCTTGCTGGCTTATGCTCATGCTTCATATATTCCAATGAGTAAATGGCAGCCAAAAGCCATATAAAGCAAATCAAACACCCAAAAAACTTTGCAATGCCATCCGTATGATAGGCAATGGAAAGCCTATCTGTAATATTCCATACCGTCAATGCTGTGTTACCCATTGCAAAATAAGCTACCAACGCCAGTTCGACGGCTATTGTCGTAATCACCATTGTATTCCGTTGCTTTTCATTTTTCATAAAGCCAATCACTATGCCAACAATAAATGGCAAAATTATGGGTAGCAACAGTAATATATTCCCAGACATTATCTCACCTCAATCTTTCACCGTTATTACACCTACTGTACTAGTAGACCAAGACTCATTTGAATTATACGAGTTATTGGTCGGTAATAAATACCCAAAACAATATTTAATATAATAAAACTAACAATAGAAACGGCAAACATTGGTGAAACCGAAGAAAAGGATTTTTTCTCAGCTCCTTTCACAGGAGTCCAAATCGCAATCACAGAGGGAAGGAAATACAATGCATTTAGCACCATACTAACCCCCAAAACAATTAAAACTGCAGCCATTTTACCTGACGAATATACGGATGCCGTAGCAAAATAAATTTTTGATATAAAGCCTGCAAAAAGAGGAATACCAACCATAGACAATGCGCCAACAGTATAACCCATCCCCGCCAAAGGATTTCGCAACGCTGCACCCCGCATATGATAAATCTTTTCTTTTCCCCCATTATCTTCAACGAAACTACCACAACAAAGGAAAAGCAACGTTTTTGTAATTGCGTGGGCAATGATATGGAAGCAAGCCGCCGTCATACCAACTCGAGTACCCATACCAATACCCATATAGATGTATCCAATTTGAGCAACAGATGAATATGCAAGCATACGCTTCATCTTACGTTCGCGCATGGCATAAACAGACCCCATAACCATACCGGCTAAACCAAAGAAAAAGAGCACTTCCGTAATTTTTAAAGTATGCATTACCAATTCAGAGAACACACAGTAAATAAGTTTTATCCCTAGAATGATGTAGCTTTTCAAAACCAAACCAGACAAAATTGCACTGGAGGTGGGTATTGCTGAAAGATACGCACCAGGCAACATCGAGTGGAAAGGGAATAATGCGCTTTTAATGGCAATTCCAATAAACATAAAGCCCGTTACAACCATCAAAGGGGTTCGGTATTGATCAGTTTTTATGATTTCTAATATTGCCTCTTGCATTTGTGGAAACAGCAGATGCCCTGTGATGCTGTACAAAATACACACACCTAATAAGAACAAACCAGATCCCAAAAGGCTAATGACTAAGTAGTGGGTTGTTCCAACCATAGACTGAGGCGTTCCCTTTGCCATAATCAATGCGCAAGATGCAATGGTATTAATTTCAATAAACACGTACGCCGTAAAAATATCATTTGTATAAATTAACGCAAGCATAGACCCAAAAATAGCATTTAGCATTATGAAATACAGCGGTTGCTTTTCCTCCACAACATCTTTGAAAATAAAGTCTACACCACCGCTAACTGTAAGTAGCATAACTACACTAAAAATAACTGCCATCAATGCTTCCATGGGACCCGCCCGAAGTTCATTGCCCCATGGTGCTGGAAAATGCCCCATCATATAGCTAAATGTTTCTTGCTTTGTGACAACATTAAACAACAGGATGCCCGACATGATACACACAATTATAAGCATTACAGAATGAATGATATGTGCAACCTTTCCATTTTTCACCAGTGCAGTCACAATGCCACATATCATAGCTAGGAAAATACTGAAAAAGGGTATATTATGTATCCAATTTATATGCTCCATTATTCCCCTTCCTCCTCTCTGGATAATCTCATTATTTCGTCCATATTCAACGTGCCATAATGTTTATAAAGCCGTTGAACCAAAGCCAGAGAAAAGGCTGTAATGCTAACAGATACAACAATACCGGTCAAAACCAACCCAGCAGGAATGGGGTTAATATAATGGGATGCATCTATAATCCCATCGGATAAGATGGGTGCACCTCTACCCAATATATATCCCTTTGCCGCTAAAAACAGATATACAGCTGTATCCATGATATTCAGACCAATGAATTTTTTGATTAGGTTATTTTGCAACAGCAGGTTCATAAAGCCAATCCCAAAAAGGATAACCGAAGCTGCCTCGTAAAAATTTGTTCCCAGATGATTCATAGTTAGATATCTCCTTTAGTAAACAATGCATAAAAGCCATACATGGTACACGCAACGATTAAACCTACGCAAATATTCAATGGCAAAATGAAACCGCCACTTAAAATATCTCCGGGTACGCCTTTAGGAATGGAATACCCCACATGGTTTGCACCTGTAAAAAAGGAGTAGCTTTTACAAGCACAATAGGTCAAAAGTCCGCCAACACTGATTGCGGTAAAGGTACGAAACCTAAAAAATGTTTGCATTTTTTTCTGACCATACGCCGTAGCATAGAGAATTAAGCCCGCACCAATAATAGAACCTCCAGAAAACCCACCACCTGGGGAAAGATGCCCATTTAAAATTACATAAATCCCGTAAAGGATTACCAATGGTGCCAAGACTTTGCCGCCAATTTTTAATATGGACTTTTGGTCTGCTTCGTCAAATGCATCATCCTCTTTAATTTCCTGTTCTTCCCTGGCATTATAATTCTTCTTATCCTTTTTCAATAGTAACACTGCGCACATTACAGCTAAGAACAAAACATTTGCCTCCGCAAAGGTATCGAAAGCTCGGTAATCCAAAATCATACCTGCAACAAAGTTGACGGCTCCCGTTTCTTCTATACCCCTTTCCAAATAACGCTCCATTACTTCATTGTTAGCTGGATTTGAAGCATTTCCAAACTCAGGTAAACTATTGACAACCGCCAACATAATACCTATAAACAATACAGAAATAGCAATGCTTAAAAACATATACAGCTTTTTGTTTTCTTTTACATATGCCATTGTGAAGTGGCTACGCCAGCTGCCTTTTTGCCTTTTTGGCCTAGAAACAATGTATTTGTCAGCATCCAGGATGACTTCCTCACCATCCACCCATGCTTGAATATGCTTCCATAGTGATTTTTTATCAGTCATATTAACCCTCTCTTGTACCTTTCAAAACATGAACTTTTTTCAGTGTGAGGAAGAATAAAACACTGTCAACACCTGCACCTACTGCAGCCTGGGTAATGGCAAGGTCAGGAGATTCCAAAAACAACCATATAACTGCCATGATAGAGCTATATCCCATAAAAATAATGACTGCAATAAATAAATTCTTTGCAAATGAAACACCTATGGCACAGGCGATTAAAAACAATAGTAATATGATTTGAACTGCTGTACTCATTTATCATGCACCCTCTCTTCATAGTTTTTATTCGTCAATACCTCAACCTTTGCTATACTATGGGTAGCAATTGGCCCGGACATCCAAAAAAATAGGATGATTAAAAATAACTTGGTGCCAGCAAACAAATTCCCACCTAAAATGATTAAACCAATTACGATTAGACCCAACCCCATGGTATCCCCCAATGCTACTGCATGCATTCGGTTCAAAACATATTTGAAGCGGAAAATTCCAATTATAGAAATCAAAAAAACAATAAGTCCAGCAACGATAAATATTGCTCCCATAACCTCCCTCATTTTTCCTTTTCCTCCTTCTCTTTTCTACTAAGAAATAGCATCCTACCATTATGATGTAGTGTAACAACATGACAAATAATTACAACTGACAAAAAACTTAATAAGGTATAAACTAATGCAACATCGATTAGCCACACCTCATCTAAGTAGATGGAAAGAATGCAGATGACAACTGTAGTCATGGTACCAATCATATTGATTGCCATAATTCGGTCGGTAAACCTTGGGCCTCTAACGGCTCTAATAAAAGCAATACAAATTCCTATTGCAAAAAAAACTAACGAACTTTCCAATACCAATTTCAATCCTTCACTCATGACCTAGCCTCCAACTTTTCTAATTCCTTCACAAAAACAGACTGATCCAAATCGTCAGTAAAAGGCCTATCTATGGTTTGAATGATATATTCATCATCTTCAAGTTGAACTGTATACGTTCCCGAGGTAAGCGTAATGGAATTTGCTAAAACCACCCTGGCCAAGTCGGACTTTAAGCTTGTTTTATACTTTACTATGGTAGGTTCAATTTGTTTCTTTGGGGATAAAATGATACGCATAACGGAAATATTTGCCTTTATGATTTCCCAAACGAGGATGAAAAAGTATTTTATGTATAAAGGCATATTTTTAAGAATGGTTTTTTCTTTAGACATATGATAGTCCATGTATTTACACATAAACCAATATAACCACGTACAGATCGCTAGGCCAAACACAACAATTTCAACGGTTATTTTCCCATTAAATATAATCCACAACAAAAAAAGCAGTATAAACATACTCTCATCCTTTCCCCCTGTCAAAAAAATTGAATTGATTCTCTAGCAAATAACATTCTTTTCACAAGAATTTTAATTGCAAATTTTTACGAAATCTTAACACAATAATTGCACAAATGCCAAAATATAAAAATTTATGTCAATATCCAACCATTATATTATGGTCTATCCTGGTGTAGTTGTCAAGCACACATAATAAGTGACAACTCAATTTCACTATATTTATTTTCCACAACCCCTATTACGTTAAAATGATATATAAAATACTTTAATATCATTATTTAATTGTATATTTTTCATAATTTATAGGATTATTTTATAAACTTAAAATAAAAATCTTTTTTAAGATTCCTTAGAATTCGGGCAGAAATGCAATTTCAAAAATCCATCTTCTTATCTGACAAGAATACTGCAAATATTGAATAGATAACAAATATTTTATGAATAACTATCACCTCACCATGGTCAAACCTTTTTTGAATTCATTCCAATAATCTTATTTTGTGCATAATGCTAGTAGCATACTTTAAAATGCATTTTCTTAATGAAAACTTTTTGTAGTTTTTTATATCTTGTCTTAACTTTGGTAATATAATTTTTCGAAACTAAAAGACTGTAAATTTTGATTTTATTTGGAATATAACAAACTTATCATAGATATCTCTGAATTCTATTGTCAAAAAATACGATTGCCCTCTCCCCTAGTGATATATTTCTTTTTATCATATATCTTTTTTTACCATAAAAAAAGACATATGGAGGGAGCCATATGTCTTTAAAGGGAATTATGGAAAGCAACATAATTTTAGTTATTATTGTGCTTTCTTTCTTGTTGTCAAATTATAAATAGGCAAACCGATTAAGGTTAAAACAATACTGCCAATGGCTAACATTCTGGTTGTGGTACCTGCCATAAATAACTGGTTCAAAATGACATATAAACCACTAAAGATTGCAATTGCTGGAATAACAGGATACAAAGGAACCTTATAGCTTCTTTCTGCATCGGGCATTGTCTTCCTTAAACGAATTACAGCAAAGAAAGTTAACGTATAAAAAATCCAGGAAGCAAATACCGCTAAGTCTGTTAATCTATTGAACTGACCACTAATTGCGTAAAGGCAAGCCAGGCCACCAATCAAGAAAATAGAATTTGTAGGTACCTGTGCTTTATTAATACTGGAAAGTGTTTTACTAAAAGGTAATGTTCCATCTTCCGCCAAAGAGTAAGTTACACGAGAACCAGAGAGAATAAAACCATTCGCCGCTCCTAATACGGAAATCATAATACCTACGGAAATAATTTTACCACCTACGTCACCAAAAATTGCAATTGCTACAGCCGATGCAGGCGCAGATAAATTCATCAGCTGGTCAGCTGGTATTACCCACAAATATGCTAAGTTGATCACAAAGTAAACGGCCATAATAGCAGAAACACCACCAACAATCGCAATGGGTAAGTCTTTACCGGGGTTTTTCATTTCGCCGGCAATGGCCCCAACGTTAGTCCAGCCTTCAAAGGCGAATAAAATTGCAATCATCAATTGGCCCAAGATCACCGCTGGGTTTAATCCTTCACCTACCATAGGTGTAAAAATAGGGTTGGTACCTGATCCACGGATAAAGCCAAAAATCATCAGTAGAATCAAAGGTATTAACTTACAGATTGTAAAAAGAATCTGAACCGCACCACCAACAGCAGAACCTAGATTATTCAAAATAATAACTACAATAATTGCGCCGATTGCTATAGGCAATTGCAATCCCTGGCCTACAAAAAGTGTTGCTTGTTCTGCAAAGATAACAGCCAAGGCTGCAATCATCGCTGGATAAAATAAAATACTTTGCATCCAACCTGCTAAAAATCCTACTTTTTTGCCAAATGCTTCTTCCAAGTATACAACCATACCACCAGTTTTAGGAATCATAATTGCAACTTCAGCAAAAGTCATTGCTGCTGCAATACAAACTAAACCAGTGATCAACCAAGCCAGCATACCTAAACCAGGAGCACCTCCGGTTGCGGTGTAAATCGCCTGGGGTTTAAAGAATACCCCGGAGCCAATAACGCAACCTACTACTGTGGCCATAGCTGTGGACATACCAAGATTTTTTTTCAATTCTTGTTTCTTTTCCATGTTGTCGCCCTCCAATAAGTTTATACACTGATTAATATTGCCAAATCCGCCTGTTTTTTTGCAAAGAAAAAAGGATACACAGACAGTATTTTGCCTATATATCCTCTGTATCTTCACCTGAAAGCTTTACTTCGACGGCGGTCTCTAAATGAGACTCTCTCCAGAGTTCCATCAATCCAAGGTTCTTTGTACCTGAAAGTTTCTCCAAAAACGGCTCTTTTGGATTGCTCCATCGGTTCTTATATTACTCCTTATAAGATCTCCCTTGCATATCAACTGGCCTTATGTAATTTGTAGAGTTAGTATACAATTTCAGATTAAAGTTGTCAATACTTAACTAGTATTTTTTTTTGTAACGATAATTTTTTTTATTGTTCATCATGTTTGCAAAAAAGTATTACTTTATTTCCATAATTCCTCATAATATGTACCAATACCCGTACATAAGGTGATGGAATGAGCAGAAAAACAATTATTACAGGGACGTTGATTTTAACAGCGGCCAATTTAATCACAAAATTCATGGGGTTCTTTTACCGTGTGTTTATGTCTAACGCCATTGGTGCTGAAGGCATTGGTTTATACCAATTGATTTTACCCATTTATATTCTAACTTGGAGTATTACCTCCGCTGGCTTCACCACGACGATTTCTCGTCTTACGGCACAGGAGAATGTTTTGGGACAATCTGGAAATATCGGACGCATTGTAAAGCAATCAATTCTACTTTCTCTCCTAGTCAGCCTCATTGTTTCTGGCTGTTTGTTTGTTTTCGCCGACCAAATTGCTATGGTGGTTTTAAAGGATGGTCGAGCCGCCCTTTCCTTACGACTGCTTTCCTTTGCAATACCCTTCATGGCCGCCGGTTCTTGCTTTCGAGGTTTCTTTTTAGGCCTTCAAAATGCCTTTGTTCCAGCATTTTCTCAAGTTTTTGAGCAAGCAATTCGTATTCTTACCATATACCTTTTAGCAGGTGTTTTTGTTCCTATGGGGTTAACCTACGCTTGCTGTGCCGCAGTTGCGGGCGTGGTTCTGGGGGAATTTTTATCATTTGGTTTCGTTGCAATTAGCTATCTACACTTTAAGAGAAGAAAGAAAATGATTAAAAAACCCACACTTTCACCTACTGCAACTTGTAATATGATTTTGACCATGGCACTGCCTCTTTCTGCAACAAAAATTGCAGCATCCTTACTTTCTACAACAGAAAATATTTTAATACCTCGTCAATTACAACTTTATGGACAGAATGCCACACAAGCTTTAAGCTCTTATGGTGAACTAACAGGTATGGCAATGCCCTTAATTATGTTACCTTCGGCTTGCTTAATGGCTGCCTCTGTTTCTTTGGTACCGGAAATTTCTGAGGCTTGTGCTGTCAGACAACAGGCGAGAATCAGCCGGACAGTTTCGGTTACATTTTTGTTTACTTTCATCGTGGGGATTGGTGCCGCCGCTCTTTTTGCCGTATTCCCCAGAGAAATTTGTTACATCGTTTATAATCGCCAAAACCTAGGAGAGCTATTGTTCCCTTTGGCATTTTTATGCCCCTTTTTATATGCCCAAACCACCCTCCACGGACTCTTAAACGGCATGGGTGAACAACTATTTTTATTTAGAAACAATCTCATTACTTCTGCAATTACCATTGCAGGAATTTGGTTTTTTATGCCCCTTTATGGAATCCCTGCATTTTTGATTTCATGGGCGGCTGGTATGGCATACTCAGTTGGTTCATGTTTACATAAGTTGTTTAAGCGCACAGGTGTATTTCCCGATTTAGGTGACTGTTTTATTAAACCCCTTTTGGCAGGGGCAGCATCGGGCCTAATTATTCGCTATATCATACGGATTTCCACACCATCAAAACTGCTTTTCTTACTCTCTTTAACAGCCATGGGACTGCTATATCTGGTCTTCCTTTTGATGTTGGGCTGTTTTTCAAAAGATAACATGGCAACCTTTTTGGGAAAGAAAAAGAAGGCTTAACCAAAGGACTAGGAATCGCTACATCTAAAACAATATGTGATTTTATTCAAGACCATCTAAAAAAGAGTTGCCTAGTTGATTACCTATCCTCCAGGGGGCTATGATACCTCTAAAAAGACAATTCGTTTCAAGGGTACCTAGGCATAGTAGTAAGGGGGCTTATAAATTGAAAAAAGTTGAGTTCGTTAGACTAACATCTGACCTTTGTGGCTGGGACTTGGTAAAGGATTAAAGGATACCTTTCATAATGTTGAAGAGGTGATTCAAAAACGGATTGAACAAGGGTGGGATTATTGTGGATATATGTCCATGAAAACCAGGAGAACAAGGATATAGAATTGGTGTCACTCATATTTCAAAGATAGGAATGAAGTTATAACTACAAATTTTTGATATTGAACAAAAAAAATGACACCATCGTTTTAAACCGATGGTGCCTTTGTAAGACTTAAATTATTTATTATACTAGCTTTACTAAGCCTCTTTCATACAATTTTTGTAATGACATCATGATGCCAAACTTTGCATGGTACCAGGTCAAACCGCCTTGGAAATAAACAGAATAAGGTGGTCTAATGGGTGCATCAGCACTAAGCTCAATGGAAGAACCTTGAACAAATGCACCCGCCGCCATAATTACATCACACTGATAACCTGGCATTGCATAAGGCTCTGGTCTTACATAACTATCCACCGGAGCAGCCGCCTGAATGCCCTCACAAAAAGCAATTACGCCCTCAGCAGTTCCCAATTCTACGGCCTGAATAATATCGTGGCGTGATTCTGTGCCATTAGGGACAACTGCAAATCCCAGCTTTTCATACACATTTGCAGCAAAAATGGAACCCTTTAAAGCCCCAGCAACTACATTGGGAGCAAGGAAGAACCCTTGATATAAAGAACGCATAACGTCTAAGCTAGCCCCTACTTCCTGGCCTAACCCAGGTGCACTTAAACGATAAGCACAACGGTCAATACAAGCTTGTGTGCCACAAATATAGCCACCAATGGGTGCCAAACCACCACCTGGGTTTTTGATCAGTGAGCCAACAATCATATCTGCTCCCACATTAGAAGGCTCAATGATTTCTACAAATTCGCCATAGCAATTGTCTACCATACAAATAACTTCCGGTTTAATCTCCTTCACAAAGGAAATCAACTCTCCAATTTTCTCCACAGAAAAAGTTGGACGCATTTGGTACCCTTTGGAACGCTGAATGGTAACCACCTTTGTTTTTTCATTGATTGCTTTACGAATATTTTCAAAATCAAAAGTGCCGTCTTCCAATAAATCCACCTGGCGGTAGCTTACGCCGTATTCCTTTAAGGAACAAGGTGCCTGACGGATACCAATCACAGATTCTAATGTATCATAAGGTTTGCCAGCGGCAGCAAGTAATTCGTCCCCCGGTAAGAGATTTGCAGAAAGTGCAATGGCAAGGGCATGGGTTCCGCAAGTAATTTGGGGACGTACCAACGCCGCCTCTGTTTGAAAACAGGCAGCGTAAACCTTCTCCAAGGTATCACGGCCTGCATCGTTATATCCATAGCCTGTACTTCCTGCAAAGCAAGTCGCATCTACTCGCTCTTTTTGCATTGCTGCAATTACCTTGCACTGATTATACTCCGCAATGGAGTCAATGCTTTGAAAACGCTCCTTTAAATCAACTAAAACCTTTTCACAAAATGCCTCTACCTCTGGGGCAATTCCTAACTCTTGGTACATACTTTTCATTTATTCTGTCTCTCCTTCATTTTCTTGTGGGGAAGTATCCCCTCGTTTCTTTACAGCCCTTGTAAAATCCATTAATTCAATGCGCCCTCTGCCATCAGCAGACAAAATCATGATAGCCTTTCCTTTTTCCCCTGTTTGTGGTAATGTAACCATCACATCGGGTATTCTTCCATCTTTTAATAGAGTCTGTATTGTTTTATTCGTAAGGCTAATTCCATAGGGTGCAAGGCTGTCCTTCCAAACGGTAAACTTGCAACCTGATTTCCACCTGCCACAAAAATACGCTTTACTATTCTCCAAAACATCGCCCTCTTTACAAACAGGGCATTTCCCCAATGGCTTTTGACCTTTTAACTTTCCTTTTTTCACTTCCTCAGGGAAAATAACATCAGTTTTCCTACGAGCAGCATCTCCCACCAAAAACGAAACATATCTTTTGATGCTATCCATAAACCTTTGTTCCTCCATTTTACCCTTGGCAATGGAGGCCAAACCTTTTTCCCACTTGCCCGTGGTTTGGGGTGAGCATAACTCATCAGGAACAACCTGAATCAACTGCATTCCCTTTTCCGTTGGGATCAAATTTTTACCTTTTCTGGTGATATAGCCAACTGCAAGCAAACGCTCTATGATAGCCGCCCTTGTGGCAGGAGTTCCTAAGCCACTGTCCTTCAACTGTTCTTTTAAGACTTCATCTTCAACAAAACGGCCTGCATTTTCCATGGCTGAAAGCAAACTACTCTCTGTAAATGGTCTGGGCGGTGTTGTTTTTTTCTTTAGGACCTTTGCCTCAATCATCTTATAAGTTTCTCCCTCTGAAAGGGGAGGAATCTTTTGCTCATCATTGTTTTTTTCTTTTTTTCCCTTTGCAGGAATTATTTTTTTCTCAAGAGCTTGCCAGCCTTCATCCAAAATCACTGTCCCCTTAGATAAAAAACGTTCTTCCTGAGAGACAAAATATGCCTTTGTTACCTCATAACGGTAGAAAGGATAAAACACGCTAACAAACCTTACGGCAACTAAGAGAAAAACATTTTTTTCCTCCTCAGTCAAGATATCTAAGCGGTGCCGCACATCCGTTGGAATAATGGCATGGTGATCTGTCACCTTTGTGTTATCAATTATTCGCTTAGAAAAGGGTAACCCCTTTTCCCCGCCTAAGGGCGATACAAATTCCTGAAACAATTCCAACTCGCCTAAGCGCTTCATGGTATTTTGCACTTTGCCCTTCATATCATCGCTTAAATACCGACTATCCGTTCTGGGATAAGTAATCATTTTTCTTTTTTCGTATAATCCTTGGGCGATATCTAATGTTTTCTTTGCTGAGTAGCCGAATTTTCTATTACATTCTCTTTGGAGCTCTGTCAAATCGTAAAGCAACGGTGCAGGCATTCTTTTTTCTTCTTTTTCTACCTTTACAACCTGAGAATCTTCCCCTTTCACCTTTTGGGATATCTCTTTTGCTTTGCTCCCATCCTCTATCTTGGTTTGCTCTTCCTGATCAATCCAAAACCCTTGAAAACCGCCAAAGTCTGCTTGTACCTCATAATAATCCTTAGAAACAAAAGCATCTATCTCTTTTTGTTTTTCCACTATGAGTGCTAAGGTGGGGGTTTGAACGCGACCGATGCTTAGAAGTACATTATAGCGCAGCGTATAAGCCCTGGTAGCATTCATACCAACCAACCAATCCGCCTCAGAACGACACTTGGCAGAACGATATAGTAAATCGTACTCCGTGCCATCTTTTAAATTTGCAAAACCCTCTTTGATGGCTTGCTCCG
Source organism: Anaerotignum sp. (assembly GCF_040307045.1). Taxonomy (GTDB): domain Bacteria; phylum Bacillota; class Clostridia; order Lachnospirales; family Anaerotignaceae; genus Chakrabartyella. The sequence goes on along the minus strand of NZ_JAWRKF010000020.1, from coordinate 200,778 downwards.
TCATGCTGGAAATCCAAAGCCTCTGAAATGGTTTCTTTGATTTTGTTATTTCATAAATATATCGAAAGATTAACTCACCCTCTCGCCCACTATCCGTAGCACAGATGATGGAATCAATTTCTTTATCATTCATCCATTTATGCAGTATCTTCAGCTGAGAACGGGTATTGCTAATTGCCTTTAATTCCATTTTTTCCGGTATGATAGGTAAAGAAGCAAAGCTCCACTTTCTAAAATTTTGATTATAATCCTCTGGCTCAGCAAGGGTAACCAGATGCCCAATAGCCCAAGAAACCACATACTTTTCTCCCAGCAAACAGCCATCGCCTTTTTGCGTAGAACCCAGTGTTTTTGCGATGTCCCGGGCTACGGATGGTTTCTCGGCCACCACTAAAATTCTGCCCATTTACCTACCTCCTTTTTCACCTTTCCAAAGTATACCACCCTTATTGTAGAAAGGCAAACACTCCTTTGCTTTATTGACATAAATTGAAAATTGATTTAGAATGGAATAACTCTAGGAGCAATTAAATTTTGATGGAGGTACTTTATGCGACCATATCAAGTAATTTCTGACAGCTCATGTGATATAGCGCCAGAATACATTGAAAAAACAGGATTAGGGATTGTTCCTTTTTTTGTTTCCTTCGATGGACAGAAATATTATAAAGAAGTTTACGAATTATCACCCGATGATTTTTACGATAAAATAAATGAAACTTCTATTTTCCCAAAAACATCCCAACCCACAATTCAGGATTATATGGATGTTTTTGAACCCAACCTAAAAGAAGGCAAAGATATCCTATGCCTATGTTTAACCTCAAACTTTAGTGGGTCATTTCAGAGTGCAGTAAATGCAAAAAATATCTTGAATGAATCCTACCCCGAATCACGCATTGAGGTTCTAGATTCTAGAAATGTAACAGGCTCACAATGCTTATTGGTTTGGGAAATCCTCCGTATGCGTGATGAGGGATACAACCTGGATCAACAATTAGAAAAAATTGAAGCAATCAAAGGGACAACAAAAATTAATTTTACCGTTGATTCTTTGGAACATCTGCAAAAAGGTGGTCGTATTGGTAAAGCTGCTGCTTTGGCAGGCACAATTCTAAATATTAAACCTATTATTATTGCGCAACACGGAGAGTTATTCCCCGAAAATAAGGTAAGAGGTCATAAGAAGGCTCTTCGCACAATTATGGATATGACCCGCAATGAAATAGGAAACCAAAAAGATCAGTATCGCCTAATTTTACTATACGCAGAAAAAGAGCGCAAAGAGATTGCCGTTGAATTGTCAGAAGAACTAAAGCAAGAGGGATTTGATGTAATAACGCCAGCAATCACACAAGTTGGTATTACAATCGGTACCCATGCGGGTCCCACTGCAATTGGCATTTGCTATGTCAAAAAACATGAATATGCTTAATCATTTAAATCATGTCAATCAAAAAAGGCTAGTATTGGGTTGAACCGATACCAGCCTTTTTTAGATTCGTATGTTGCATTCCTATCATATTAAAAATCTATTCTAAAACATAAATTTATTTAAACCTTCTACGGCTTTTGCGTCCTCTTCGAAGGGAAGATGGCTGGCGCAATGAATATCCGCCGGAGTATCTTTTTCTTCGTCTACCTCCCAAAATACGGAAACCAACAAAGAGCAGAACACATATACCTACGATTACCCCCAGACCAATCAATCCATTTTTTGAGAAAATAATGGATGTAAAATTCTTAAAGAAATATTTGATATTGCTCCAAATGGTTCCCTTTGTTACCCCGCGTCCAGCATAGACATCCTCCGTCATGACAGTTTTACCGTCAACCTGAAAAGAAACTGTTCCTATCTTTTCATCTTTGGCAATGGGCGCTTTTAACTTAAAGGTTCCATCTTTATTCTCGTCCAAATATTTTTCCTCATATACGGTGTTTGTTGTAATCTTGCTTCCCGCTCCAGTTGGTAAATATGTTATCACATCCCGGTTAAATACTACACCCAAAGTATCCCCTTCCAAACGATTATGCTTGGTTAGAGGTACTTCCTCCACTGGGGTTGCAACCTTACCAAGATGCACTTTTTCGTAGGAATTAAAACCAAACTCAAACAGGCTCTTGGCATCAACCCAACGCCCGGGATCGGGAGAGTTAAAGATAATTGCAATAAAGATGTTCCCATCTTTTTCTGCTGCTGCTGACACACAGTGACCAGCCTCATTTGTAAAGCCTGTTTTGATGCCTGAAGCATAACTATAATTATATTCATTGTCTGTAATCAGTAGGTTATGGCTTCTCCAAGCATAATCTTGGGTTTTCATACCTTCGCTCTGCACAAACATATTATCTGCACCATTACCTGCAAAACTTTTTTCATTTGCTATTTCTGTTAGAGTGCTATTGTCCAAATACGCACGAGCAAAAAGAGCCATATCATATGCACAGCTATAATGATTTTCATCATGATAACCATGGGCATTGGTAAAATGAGTATTCACTGCCCCCAATTCCTTTGCTTTTTCATTCATCAGCTTTGCAAAAACATTCTGGCTTTCTATAAAAGACAGGTTGGGGTCATTTTCTACTTTTTTAGCAACAGCAGCAGCCAAAACATTGGCAGAGTCATTTCCTGAAGGAATGATTAATCCACGGATTAAGTTCTTTACTGTTAGTGTTTCACCCAAAATATGTCCAGCCTTACTGGAGTCCAGAGAAACTTCATTAATCTCTGTTCCTACGGTTATCAATTCATCCGCATTAAAATGATCCATAACCACAAGGGCAGTTACCATCTTTGTCATACTGGCAGGGTACATCTTTTCTTTTGCATTTTTATCAAACAAAATTGTCCCTGTGGTCTGCTCCACCAGAATTGCTGACGCCGCTGCAATACTTGGCTCGCCCTTTGCTTGAACAAATGCAGTCTGAAGCACGGGTTTATCACCAGTGGAGGCATCCTGTGCTTCCTCTTGTGGGGTCTTTTCTGTGTTCTCTGTGTTCTCTGTATTAACCGCATTTTCTGGTAATGGTTCATCCTCTTTACTGCACCCAGCCACACCTAAAAATATGGTTAGGGCTAACAACAGCGTCATTTTTTTCCTCAGTAGCTTTTTCATTGCCTATGTCCTTTCTTTTCATCCAATTTATTTTTTTGTAAGATCTCCTTTTTAAATGCTCTAAACTCATCGTTATACTTTTTAAACGTTAAGCCTGGGAAGGCTTTCATCAAACGACGCTCGGTAATATTGCTTTTCCTCAATATTCTCTCATGCCGATCCAGCTTCTCTTTGAACTCTGACATAAGTAAATCCAACCTCAATTGTTCTTCTTCTTTTAAATTTACTAATTGACCTGTACATTCTTCTATCTTTACCTTTATATTCCCCACTACTTCAGCTATTGGCAAGCTTTCTAAATAATCCAAAACATCTTTTCTAGCCTCAAACAGCTTGATATTTTCCATTTTTTCACGCAAAGCAAGCCTTGTTTCCCCTAGCCTTGCCATTTTTTCTTTAAACTGGAAAATATTCATTACAGTGATGCAGGTATCTAAGATGAGGTATGCTAATATTATTACCCCCAGGAATTCTCCCAATGTTTGGGGTATCCATTCTACAAAGTGCTGAATGGGAGGTTGAATTACTCGAATCATAATTACCGTTAATACACCCCATTCCAGAGAACGAATTAAGCAAATTCTACCTCTTAGATTAAAGGGCATATTACTATAATCCCACCAAGTTGCGTGAAAAATTTTTTCCAACAGAAATGAAATCAAATATTCTAAAACCGTAGCAACAACTATACCACCAAGGAATAATCCCATCCTATTATGCTGAAAAGGAGCCAATAAAACAATCACCAAGACAGCTCCCGTACCATAAATGGGGCAAAAAGGACCACTTATGAATCCACGGTTTATCCACCTTCCATTGGAAACAGAAACAAATATAGACTCCATAAGCCAACCTAGAAAACTGTAAATGATAAAAAAGCCGTACAACTGAAAAAAAGGAAATCCCCCTATTTCTATTGACCACATTCATGTATCACTTCTTTTTTTTAATAATTAATGTGTAATATCTTTTTCTCGCAAATATTCCAAAACATCTGTCATGGCCATATCAAAATCCGCCTTAGATAAGTCTACCCAAAGGCCATCTATTTGGCGGCGAAACCAAGTCAGCTGCCTTTTGGCGAAGTGGCGAGTGCCTTTTTTCAACTGCTCTACTGCTTCTTTCAAGGTGCATTCTCCTTGAAAATAAGGTATAAACTCCTTATATCCAAGCCCCTGCATGGACACCAGACCAGCATGGTATCCATGATCCAAAAGTCCCTTCACTTCCTGAAGCAGCCCTTGCTCCATCATCAGGTCAACCCTATGATTGATACGCTCATAAAGCTTTTCACGCTCCATCGTTAATATAATGACAGCAGCATTATAAGGACTGGATTTTACCTTTTGTTCCGCATTGTGGACAGAAAACTTCTCTCCCGTTAAATAATGATATTCCAATGCTCGGCTCACACGCTTTACATTATTCGCATGGATGGTCTGAGCATATTCAGGGTCAACCTCTTTCAACCTTGCAAATAAAGCTTCGACGCCTTCTTTTTCAGCCTGGGCGTAGCAAGCTTCTCGAAATGATGTATCGTTTTCCGTTTCTGTAAAGTCATTGTCAAAAAGCAACGCATTGATATAAAACCCAGTTCCACCAACCAAAATCGGAATTTTGCCTTTTTCCCAAATGTCACGCATATACGCCTTTGCTTTTTGCTGAAAGACCATAACATTATATTCCTCATCAGGATATAACTCATCCACCAAATAGTGGGGCACGCCCTGTTTTTCTTCCTCCGTCACTTTTGCCGTACCGATATCCATATAACGATAAACCTGCATAGAATCGGCAGAAATGATTTCACCATTTATCTTTTTTGCCAATTCAATGGACAAGGAAGTTTTTCCACAGGCAGTGGGTCCTCCAATAATTACGAAAGGTTTTTTCATTTTATCACCCTTTAATTTTGGATTCTTTTAAATTTCTTTTCCAACTCGTATTTGGTCATTTCAATAATGGTTGGCCTTCCATGAGGGCATGAAAATGGATTTTCCAGCTTTAACAACCGTCCCACCATTGCCTCTGCCTCCTGAAAACTCATACGATCATGGCCTTTTACGGCCGCTTTACAAGCCATAGTTGCCACAGTTAGCAACTTCATATCATAAACTGTTCGAATCTTTTGCTCTGCAAGGCTATCCAATATTTCAGTGAAAAATTCTACTCCACTAGGCTGTTCTAATAAATAAGGAACGGCCTTTAATGCATATTGATCACCAATAAACCCTTCAAATTCGAAACCAAAGCCTTCTAAAAGGGCTCTGTTTTCTTTTAGAATTTCCATTTCAGATGGGGTTAAGTTTAGCATTTGGGGCTCCAGAAGCCTCTGAGAAACCACACTTTCCCCTTTAAAGCCATTCATCAATTCCTCATACAAAATTCGTTCATGAGCTGCATGCTGATCAATCAAATATAAGCATTCCCCTTGCTCAATCATCCAATATGTCTGAAAGATTTGCCCTATGATTTTATATTGTTTGAAAAATGGCTCTACCTTTGGTGTTTCTATTGGCTTACCCACTTGTTGGGGTTCTAATTGTGGCTTTTGGCCCAAAGCTTCTCTTTTCTCAGTGATTTCTGGATCAACAAAAAAAGTCTCGGTGCCTTGACGAACCTGGGTTTGCACTTTTGTCTGTCTATGCAAAAGCTGATCCACGGTTTTCCCCATACCTAAATTCGTAGCAGTTTTTTCTGTCAAGGGGAGTGTGTTCACTTTATAAGCAGGTATATCTTCAATTTTTTGCTGTTCAACGTTAACCTTAGGCATTATTTTTTCTGTGCTTTTTTTATCCCATGTCACCTGAGGAATCAACACCAACTCCTCTAGTGCTTTGGAAACGGCATCATAGAAAAAATCATAAACCTCATTATCATTTTTAAACCGAACTTCTAATTTTGCAGGATGCACATTGACATCCACTTGGCTGGGATCAACCTGCATGTTCAAAACAAAAACAGGAAATTTACCAATCAGCAAGCGCGTTTTATAGGCATCCTCCACCGCAGAGGACACAACCTTATTTTTAATAAAGCGGCCGTTGATAAATAGGTTTTCATAATTTCTGTTTCCTCGGGAAAGCTCAGGCTTACCTATTAAGCCAGAAAGACCATATTCCCCTTTCTGATAAGTAACGGAAATCATACTATTTGATGCCTCTTTTCCATAAACATAAAAAACAGACGCCTTTAGATCTCCATTTCCCGCAGTATGGAGCATTGTTGTATCGTTGTTTATGTAGCGAAAAGAAACCTCTGGATGTCCCAAAGCCAACTTATTCATCAAATCAGAAACAAAACCACTTTCGGTGGCTGGTTTTTTCAAGAACTTTCTTCTGGCAGGAACATTGTAAAACAAATTTTTCACAGTAATGCTTGTTCCAACCATACAAGGAGCATCCTGAATAGATTTAAGCTCACCGCCACTTATCTCAATATAAGTTCCCACTTCTTCATTCTGGGTTTTTGTTGTCATTTCAACCTGGGCAACAGCGGCAATGCTGGCCAAAGCCTCTCCACGAAAACCAAGGGTGAAAATTTGCTCCAAATCTTCAATCTGGCTCATCTTGCTAGTAGCATGGCGTAAAAAAGCAGTTTTTACTTCATCCTTTGGGATACCAATGCCATTGTCGGAAATACGGATATAAGAAATACCCCCTTCCTTAATTTCAACAGTTACTGAGGTTGCCCCTGCATCAATGGCATTTTCCACCAACTCTTTGACCACAGATTTAGGGGATTCCACCACTTCACCCGCAGCAATTTTGTTGATCGTTTTTGTGTCTAACAATTTAATGTTTTGCAAGGAAATCCTCCTTCCTTTCACAGCCCTCTTGCTTTCTGTTGTAGCTCAAAGAGGGTCTGCAATGCTTCAATGGGAGTCATAGACATGACATCCAATTTGCAGATTTCATCTATCATAATATTTTCGGCAATGGAAAACATATCAATCTGTTTGGCCGCTTCTTCCGAATTTTCCCTAGACTCCACAGCTATTTTCTTTGCCTTTTTTGTAATATCAGCGGCATTGAGCTGCTTTAAAATTTGTCCACTACGACGAATGACCTTTGGTGGTAACCCAGCCAATTTAGCTACCTGTACCCCATAGCTATGATCGGCCCCTCCACGCTTGATTTTGCGAAGGAAGATAATATCTTCCCCCACCTCTTGAACGGCAATACAATAGTTTTTCACACCGGGAAGTTTCCCTTCCAGTTCGGAAAGCTCGTGATAATGGGTTGCAAACAATGTTTTTGCCCCAATCTGCTTGGCATCAGCAATATGCTCCAAAACCGCCCAAGCAATACTTAAACCATCGAAAGTACTGGTTCCCCGTCCGATTTCATCCAAAATCAAAAGACTTTTTGCCGTGGCATTATTCAGTATGTTAGCCACTTCTGTCATTTCCACCATAAAGGTACTTTGTCCAGCACTCAAATCATCAGAAGCGCCAACCCTTGTAAAAATCCTATCTACAATACCAATATGTGCGTCTTTTGCAGGAACGAAACTACCGATCTGAGCCATCAAAACAATCAAAGCTGTTTGGCGCATATACGTGGACTTTCCCGCCATATTAGGACCAGTAATGATTGCCAGTCGTGTTTCATCCTGATCCAAATAAACATCATTGGGAATAAACTGATTTTGTATCATCTTTTCTACCACTGGGTGACGACCATCCTTGACAGAAATAACATCTCCTTCATCCACAGTTGGCTTAATATAGTTCATACTTTGTGCCACATCAGCCAAAGATTGCAAAACGTCCACCACAGATACGATATATGCACAATACTGGATTCGTTCTACCTCAGCAGCAACAGCATTTCTAATTTCCGTAAACAACTGATACTCCATGGCTACAATTTTTTCTTCCGCACCCAGAATTACTTCCGCTAGGTCATTTAACTCTGGGGTGATATATCTTTCGCAGTTGGCCAGGGTTTGTTTACGAATATAACGCTCTGGCACCTCTTTGATATTAGACTTTGTAACCTCTATATAATAACCAAAAACCTTGTTAAAACGAACTTTTAGGTTTTTTATGTTTGTTTTTTCTCTTTCTTCTTCCTCCATCTGCTGTATCCAGGTTGTTCCCTTTTCTTTGGCCTGGGCATATGTGTCTAACTCTCCATGAAAACCAGCCTTTATCATGCCACCTTCTCTTACAGAAAAAGGAGGATCCTCCACAATCGCTTGCTCAATTAAGGTGTATATATTTTCTAACGGGTCAAGATTTTGGCAAAGCTCAACCAAATAAGAACTTTTGCATCTAGCCAAAATGTTTTTTAACATAGGTAAATTTTGGATGGAATTTTTCAGTGCCACCAGATCCCTTGCATTGGCACTTTGATAAATAACCCGGCTCATAATACGCTCAAAATCATACATAGCGTGTAGGATATCTTTTATTTCCTCTCTCAAAAACAAATCCCTACAGAGTTCCTCCACCCCGTCTAATCTTTTTTGTATCTCCATTGCCGACAACAATGGTTGTTCTACCCATTTTCTCAGAAGCCTTGCGCCCATAGCAGTTTGGGTTTTATCCAAAACCCATAACAAAGAGCCTTTTCGACTTTTTTCTCGCATAGTCTCTGTAAGCTCCAAATTTCTACGGCTAGAAACATCCAGCAACATAAAATCCGCCGTTGCATAATATTTCACGGAAGAAATATGGTTTAATTGGTTTTTTTGGGTTTCCAATAGATACCAGAGCAACGCCCCTGCAGCTGCCACTGCCATAGGCTTTTTATTTAAGCCATAGCCATCTAAACTTTTTACTTGAAAATGCTTTAAAATTGTTTCTTTTGCTGATGCAAAATCAAACATACGGTTGTCAATATCGTTTAAATATAGATAAAATTTCTCTTGAATTTGGTTCGCCAAAGGATTGTTCAAAAAAGCCTCATTGCAAATCACCTCGGCTGGCGAAAAGCGAGCGATCTCATCTAAAATTTTATTTGCCGCTTGTATTGTGGCAAACTCTGTGGTCTGAAACTCCCCTGTACTAACATCGCAAGCAGAGATACCAAATCCTGCCCCACTGCCATATACCGCCAAGATATAATTATTTTTTCTTTCATCCAAAACGGCATTATCTAATACAGTTCCTGGTGTAATGACACGAACAACATCTCGCTTTACAATGCCTTTGGCCAATTTAGGGTCTTCCACCTGCTCACAGATTGCTACTTTGTATCCCTTTTCCACTAACCTTGCAATATAGCCATCAGCGGAGTGAAAGGGTACTCCGCACATTGGTGCACGCTCTTCTTGTCCCCAATCTTTTCCCGTAAGGGTAATTTCCAGCTCTCTTGAGGCGATCACTGCATCTTCAAAAAACATTTCATAAAAATCCCCTAAACGAAAAAAAAGCAAGCAATGCTTATAATTTTCTTTTATTTCAAAGTATTGCTGCATCATAGGCGTGATTTTTGCCATGATCGCTTCCCCCCTCTTCACCATACCGTATAAAATATGTAGCAAATAAGCTGATTCCCCTTATGAATACCAAGAAAATTCAGTTTGAAAGATTGCTACTATCTTTTTTCTAAAAAACTTCTTTCAGCTATAAATAAACACCATATCTCTTATGATTAAACTTGCTCTCATTATGAAAAACCCGAACCCCGCAAGGGAGCTCGGGCATTTATTCAACGCTTTATCCGTTCAAAAGATTAGTGGCAGCCACCGCCGCAAGATGAGCAAGAGCCTGAGCTACAACCACCCTGAGCAGGTTCTTCACCTGTTAATGTAGAAGTAACAATAGTAAAGATAGAGTTCATAAAATTATTAAAATTGGTTTCTGCTGCAAACAAATCAGATGCAATTTTGTTGTTTCTGATTTCTTCGCCTCTTTTTGCCATATCTTCAGAAAATGATTTCTGTTCTTCAGCAGAAATACCACCTCTTTGCATCTTTGCCTCAAACTCCTGATGCAATCTTGTATATTCCTCCACTGCTGTAGCAATTTCGGGGCTTTCTTCATAAGCCTTCTTTGCTTCCAACAAAGCCTCAACCTGAGGAGTTTTCATTAATTCTTCGCCTAAGTTTCTTGCTAATTCATAAACTGTAGCCATGTTTTTCACCTTAAACCCTTTCTGCAATAAGATAGAATGTTTTATTTTCAATGATCCTAACGGGAACCAACTGCCCGATTAAATCTTTATTGCCTTCAAAATGCACCAATGCATTATTATCGGCTCTGCCTGTAAGCACAGCTTCGTTGTTTTTACTGGTTTCTTCTGCCAAAACCATCACAACCTTACCCACCATTTTTTCGTTTAATTCATGTATGATTGGATTCAACACATTCAGCAAACGGTCGAATCGATCTTTGATCACATCTTCGCTGACCTGATTTTCCATGGTTGCAGCAGGGGTACCCGTCCTTTTGGAATAGATAAAAGTGTATGCCGTTGAATAGCCAACTTTACGAATTACATCTAAAGTTTCTTGAAAATCTTCTTCTGTTTCACCGGGGAAACCTACAATAATATCTGTGCTTAATGTGATCTCCGGCATTGCCTCTTTTACTTTTTCCACTGTTTCCAAATAGGATTCCTTGGTATAGTGACGGTTCATTCGACGTAATATTTCACTGCTACCTGCTTGCACAGGAAGATGCAGGTGTTTACAAATTTTATGGCAATCTTTCATTGCCTCAATTAATTCATCGGACAAATCCTTGGGATGAGAAGTCATAAAGCGAATTCTTTCAATCCCTTCAATTTCGTTAAGCAAGCGCAAAAGTTTTGCAAAGCTTACAGGCTCGTCCAAGCTTTTTCCATAGGAATTTACATTTTGACCTAGCAACATAATTTCTTTAACGCCATCTGCTGCTAATTTTTTCACTTCTGCCAAAATGTCCTCAGGGGTACGGCTTCTTTCCCTGCCACGCACATAGGGCACGATGCAGTAAGAGCAGAAATTGTTGCAACCGAACATAATATTAACCGATGCCTTATAAGGAAAATGGCGGATGCTCGGCAAGTCTTCCACAATTTCTTCGTGCTCCTGCCAAATATCATAAACCGTTTCTCCGCTTTCCATGCGTGTTTTCATCAGTTCTGGCAATTTATAGAGATTAAACGTGCCAAAAACAATATCTACATGACGATACTTTTCCCGCAAAGTCTTTAATACAGTATCTTGCTGCATCATACAACCACAAAGGGCAATAACAGTATCGGGTTTGTCTTTCTTATAGTGCTTTAACCAGCCTAATTTACCATAAACCTTCTGCTCTGCGTTTTCACGCACACAGCAAGTGTTGTAGATAACAAAGTCTGCTTCTGTTTCTACATCTGTTTTTACATAACCCATCTCATCAAGCATACCTTCCAGCTTTTCAGAATCATGGGCGTTCATTTGGCATCCCATAGCTAAACTATAATACTTTTTCTTATTCCCTGTTTTCATTGTATACTCATCATTCAATTGACGAATATGGTGCATATATTCCAGCTGTCTTGTTAACTCAGATGTATCCACAGCCATTTCTTTTCTTGTATCACTCATAGCTCTACCCTCTCATCGCTATTTTTGGCAAAACTGCCATGTTTCAGTATACCATACAAACGCCATGGGCTCAACGAATTTTTTCTTAAAACAAAGATAGTTTTAAAAGGCTAAACCTGATCAAACCTTAACAAAACACCCTCCATCCAAAAACTTTCCCCACTTACATTGATACTCACCAAAGGGAGTCCCTACAGCTTTTTCTGCTCTAACGAGGAATTTCCACGATTTCCAATTCATTGCCATACTCTTTGATCATATCGAAAACATCTTTTACCGATAGGAAAATTGTGGCAGTATTATCATTCGGATGAATACCAATTCGTTGCATTCCAAAAAAGTCTTTGTCAAAGAAAACCTTTACTTTTTTTTCTGTATCATTTAGCACTCCTAAAGGGGTAACTGCGCCCTTTTTAAGCCCTAAGTATTTTTCCAATCGTTCTTCGGAAGCAAAGGAAAGTCTGCTTAACCCAAATGTTTTGCCAAAAGATTTTAAGTCCACTTTTTTATCTGCACAAACAACAATTAGGTAATGATTCTCTCCTTTTCCATCACGCAAAAAAAGGTTCTTGGCAACATCCTTATCTGTATCTAATCCTAAGCGTACCATATCCTCAATGGTATATGCAGCTTCATGGTCAACCCACTCATAGGCAATATCTTTTGCATCCAATAATTTTCTGACCGCTTCTTTGTTGTACATTTGTTTTCCCTCTTTCTATTGTAACTGTAGGCATTATATCATAAAAACCTAAATTGGACAAAAAAGGAAATAAAATGAGTACTTCACTTTGCATACCAACTCATTTGATTTAACCTTGATTTTAGCCCAAAACCTAAAAATTTAAGGAATTCTAGCCCAATTTTTAAAACGTATTATACTAATTTACATTGAAATACCAAGTTAAAAATTAACACTTTGAAATAAAATAAATTGTTTACAAAATGTTCATAAACCCTACACACCCAATTCATAAACCTATCTTATCATAGAATCATCCTTAAGAGAAGCAAGGATAAAGCAAATAACATAGTAATACATACCCTCCCCTTTTTAAAAGAGCCCAAACGGCTCTTTTTTTCTTTTGCTTTCTAAAAATTAAAAAACTTTTCAAAAAGTAATCTGTAATTTTTACTGGTATCAAGTTAATTATGGTATAATAAGAAGAAAATTTCCACCAAAGAGGTGTTATGATGAGAACAATCAGAGAAGATGCGCAAAAAATAATCCATAGTTCCATTGAAAGTGTATTGCCAGATATTGCCGTTAAGCGAGCCTTAGAAGGCCTATCTTTTAGGGGGAAAGTTATCGTTGTCGCCATTGGAAAAGCAGCATGGAACATGGCAAATGCCGCCAGCGAATTTCTTGGCAACCGCATACAAAAAGGTATTGTCCTTACCAAATATCAACACAGCCAAGGCGATATCAAAAATTTTACTATATTAGAAGCTTCTCATCCCCTTCCTGACGAAAATACCATTTTGGGCACACAGGAAATTATCAAAGCTGTCGCTAATCTTGCCCCTGAGGACACTGTCATATTTTTGGTTTCTGGTGGTGGATCGGCCTTATTTGAAAAACCTGCAGGAAATTTGAACTTAGCTGATTTTTTAGAAATTACAGATCAGCTATTAAAATGCGGAGCTGACATTGTTGAGATCAATACAATCCGGAAACATCTATCAGCGGTAAAGGGCGGAAAATTTGCAACTATGTGCGCTCCAGCCCATGTATTCACTATTGCGCTTAGTGATATTTTGGGGGATAGACCCGATTCTATTGCATCCGGTCCTACCTGCCCAGATTCTTCCACCTGTCAGGATGCTTTTGCCATAGCTGAAAAGTATCAGCTTTCTTTGTCCGAAGAGATGAAAAAACAACTTTCCATAGAAACACCAAAGGTAATTCATAATAACACAATGCAAATTACCGGCAGTGTAAACGAACTTTGCTTAGCAGCAGCAAAGGAAGCAAAAGCTCTAGGATATACCCCCATAATTTTATCCACTTTTGTTGATTGTGAAGCCAAAGAAGCAGGACATTTCCTTGCATCTATTGCCAAAACAATCCAAAAAGATGGCTTCCCACTAAAGCCCCCTTGCGCCATTATTTGTGGCGGAGAGACTGTTGTACGCATTACAGGCAAAGGAAAGGGTGGCAGAAACCAAGAATTGGCTTTATCCGCCGCTGCATCTATAGCTGGAATGGAAAATATAATGATTGGAGCTGTTGGCTCTGATGGCACAGATGGGCCTACAGATGCAGCTGGTGGTTTGGTTGATGGTAAAACAAAAGAGAAACTGTTGAATTTAGGTATGTCTATCAATGACATTCTACGGGAAAATGATTCTAATCGGGCATTGGCCGCTGCGGACGCATTGGTAATCACAGGCCCTACAGGAACCAATGTAAACGATTTATATTTCCTGCTGTGCAAAGACAAATAACGAACTTTTTACCATATATCATTTGCAACGTTTTTTCCTATGGAATTGAGGATTGCTTTTGCATGTATTGGTTCCAATTATTTATATTTTGAATATTGACACAGGTGTGAATACAAAAAAGAGGCTTGCGTCATGCAAACCTCTTTTTTATTCCTTTACTGGGGTTAAGAAAAAAGGATCTAGCTTCCAAAATCAAAGTTGCAACAAATTTTCTCCCTCTGGCGTTAAGGGAATTAAATCTTCACAATTTAACAATGATAGATCAAATTTTCTATTCAATGCTGCAAAATGCTGTATACCAAAACCAATTTTATTTAAATAAGAGAACACACCAATGGCACCCGTGGAGAACTCTTTTGCACATTTTCCATAAATGGAACATAAATCTGGTAAGTCGCTATAAATTTCCTCAACCGTTGATCCAAACCCTTCAAACAATTCGGGAATGTTTCCAGCCTTTATCTGATCGCCGATTTTTTTCCCAGTCATGGCAGCTGCCATAGCTGCCCTACACAACCCAACAGAAGTGATATATCCCTCACCCAAAGCCAAAGCTTTAAAGACCTGGTCTTCACTGGCAAAGCCTCCCGTTATAGTAATAGCAGGCAATTGCAGTCCCTCTATTTCTATTTTTTTACAAATTTCAACAATTTTCTTTTCAAGTACAACAGTGGGATATGACCATTCATTCATCATTTTTGATGGGCTATAACCCGAGCCACCACCGGCACCATCAAAGGTAACCATGTCTATTTCATTAACACAGGCCATCCTAAGTACCCGCTCCAAATCTGCTACATCAAAACCTGCCATTTTAAAGTAAATATTCTCAGCGCCTAACTCCCGCAAATGATCAATATGTATTTTGATGTTTTCCTCAGTCCACACAGGGAATCTACCACAAGAATAAAAGCTTGGACATTCGCCCCTCTCATTGGCTTCCCTTACCCCTGGATCCAAAGGATCAGGATGCACAATGCAGCCCATCCGTTGTTTCTCCAAAGCCATTTCGTAGTTTTTCAATCGTTTTAAGGGTTGAACACCCTTTGCCGCCTGTCCAAACTTTATTTCAATTGCCTTGTAGCCGTATTTCTCTATTGCAATTTCAGGTACCCCCATTAAGTTATCATCGGCATTGCACTGTAAAATAAGCTGCCCGTACCCACGATAATAGGGTGCATAGCTATCCATAATTTCCTTTAAATACGGGAACCCGGTTATCTTTCCATTTTCAATAACTAGGTTTGGATCATTATTTCTTGCATCCTCACCAACAACGCAGCTGACACCCGCCATTGCCGCTCCGCCAAAATAATCCCGCCAATTCAATTTGATCAAGGCGGGTAATATTAGGGGCAAATCCATTTTAATTCTATTTTTTATGCCATATTCTGTTTTTAAATTTACATCAAAAACAGTTATTTCTTCCAAAGTTTTTTCCGTTCCCAAAGCGCCAAACGCCCGTCCGTTTATGTTGAAATGGGAAAAATCCAAGGGGTAATTTTTTTCACTTGCGATCTGGTTAGTACCAGTTGTAATTGGGTAAACTGTTCTTGCACCAAGTACCGCTGCCAGTGCTATTTCGCAAGTTCCATTACAATCCTCCGTGCAAAGGGAACACATCCCCGAAGGCGGTGAAATAAACTTGCTAGAATTTCTACCCGATGTAAAACCGGAGGTTAACGTTGGAGAGTACGACATAATAAACACCCTTTCTTTGATTGATATGATTAGAAACCGGTGAAAACAACACGCCGAGATTACACTTACAGTAAAATATTACCACAAATTCTTAAGTCCGTAAATGAAAATACAGAAGAATTATACAAAAAAAAGCACAGGAAAAATCCTGCGCTTTTCATAAGGAAGTCTAGCTTCCTTCATTGCCCAACGATATGAAGAGCTGTTTCTTGCATAACCAAAAAATAATTTATATTATCAATGCCTAGGCATTTTCAATACAGAATCAAAATCGATTAAGCACGTGATACGTTAGCAGCCTGAGGGCCTTTTGCTCCCTGAACAACTTCAAATTCTACTTCCTGGCCTTCTTCAAGTGTTTTGTAGCCGTCAGCCTGAATAGCAGAGAAGTGCACAAATACGTCGTCTTCACCAGGAACGGAGATGAAACCGAAACCTTTTTCTGCGTTGAACCATTTTACTGTACCCTTTTTCATTGAATAAATCCTCCTACATAGATAAATAAGAACTGTTACAAGTCAATACTACCATATATTTCATAAAGTGTCAACGCAAATTTCCCACTAAATCACTGTTCTCGTTTACAAAGATTCGTAATTTTCGTCATTTTCTAACGTATTTTGCTGTATTGCAGCCCTAGCTAATTGGTCACATCGCTCATTTTCCGGATTATCAGCATGTCCCTTTACCCAAATAAAGGAAACTTCGTGAATTTGTAACAATTCAAGCATGCGTTCCCACAAATCTATGTTAGATGCTTTTTCCTTATTGTTACGCATCCAACCTTGGCTTCGCCACTTTTTAAGCCAACCTTTTTCTATGGCATCAACCACATATTTGGAGTCACTATAGAGCTTTACGTTGCAGGGTTCTTTTAATGCCTCTAGGCCTTTGATTACAGCCAAAGCCTCCATTCGGTTATTTGTGGTTTTACGAAAACCTCCTGATAACTCTTTTCGAGCAGAACCATAAAGCATTACTACGCCATATCCCCCTGGTCCCGGATTTCCAGAACAAGCCCCATCGGTATAAATCGTTACCGTTTTCATTCCTTCTCCTCCTCCAAAAAACAAGCTCCCACCAACAAATCTTCCTTTGTGGTAATCTTGATATTTTGATAGCTTCCTTGAATGACTTTAATTTGTACGCCTGCAAACTCTGCAACAGAAGCATCATCTGTGCCCAGAAATCCTTCACGCTGAGCTTTTTCATAAGCCTGTTGAATAATCTCCCTACGAAAGGTTTGAGGTGTTTGGATATGCCATAAGGTGCTTCGATTTGGTGTTTGCAAAACAATACCCTTCTCATCACATACCTTCATTGTATCCTTCGCAGCTACCCCAAGGACACAACCACCATACCTTTGCGCCGCCTCTACGGAGCGTTCTATCATATCTTCTGTCACAAAAGGACGTACCCCATCGTGAATTAAAACTGTGTCCATCGTCTTTGATAGAGCATCAAGTCCACTCCTTACTGAATCTTGTCGCTCTTTACCTCCAACTACAACAGCCATTACCTTTTTCCAGCCATAGTGCCTCACCATGGCCTTTACGTCCTCAACATAATCCTGGCCTGTTACTAAAATAATTTCTTGAATCATAGAGAAATGCTCAAACCGCCCTACGGTATGGGCTAGGATTTCTTTCCCCCCTAGCTTTAAAAACTGCTTGCTCACTGGCGCACCCATCCGCTTTCCTTTTCCCGCTGCCACAATGATTGCAGCTGCATTTGTTTCACTGCTCATGCAACTTCTCTCCCTTTTATAAAATAAAAGCCCTTTGCAATCCTTTACAAAGGGCTAATTCTGCTTCAGGGCTTTTATAAATTTCAACTATGAGGCAGCTGCTACCATTTTTGTAAAAATCATTCTGCCCGCTGCTGTTTGCAATACGCTAGTTACAACTACGTTTTTGGTTTCACCAATAAACTTATTGCCACCATCCACAACGATCATCGTACCGTCGTTTAAATAAGCAATACCCTGGCCTGCCTCTTTCCCCACTTTAATAATGGTTACCTGCATTTCTTCCCCAGGAAGAACCACAGGTTTGATTGCATTTGCCAACTCATTAATGTTTAATACCCGTACGCCTTGAAACTCAGCAACTTTATTTAAGTTATAATCATTTGTAACTACAAAGGCATCCATGCTTTCTGCCATTTTTAACAGCATAGAGTCAACTTCCATAGGTTGCTTTGTTGTAAACTCTTTGATTTCAACTGGAACAGCCAATTGCTTTTGGATTTCATTAAGGATGTCTAAACCCCTGCGACCACGGTTTCGTTTTAAACCATCTGCTGAATCCGCAATATGGCGTAACTCTTCCAAAACAAAATCAGGAATAATAATTTTACCTTCTATGAACCCTGTTTGCAATAAGTCCAGAATTCTACCGTCAATAATTACACTAGTATCTAAAATCTTCGGTTGCCCATAAACAGAAACTTTTTCTTGTGGCGTTAATGCTGGAATTAAAATTTTCTGAAAATTCTTAACATCAAATTCGTCCTTTTTTCTTCTCGCAACACGAATACCTAAAAGACCAAACATGACATTTAATAATACCACAATAAAAGTACCAATCGCACCAAATCCGTTAAAAGCAACGCCTATTAGATTTGCAATTACTAAACCGATAACACAACCCAATACAGTCAGCGCCAATTCTTTCACATTCATTTTGGTTAATTTGTCTTCCGTTTGAGAAAGCCTTTTTAAAATCATTTCCGTTATGTGCGAAGATAAGATAAGATAAAATATAAGTCCGGTAAATACTGCTAAGCCTGCGGGAACATAAATTGGAATAGCGACATTCCATTGGAACAAGTTTGCTACAAATAAAATATGCATTATTGCATAGGTCACCGCCATAACGATTAAACTCATAAGAATCTCAACAAGTCTTTTCACCTTTCCACCTCCTTCCCCAGGTTTTTGGCAAAAGGGTATAGTACCCATACTTTACCATAAAATAATATTATCAATTTTCTAGCCAATTTGCAAGAAGTTCTTCAGCTTTTTCACTGTTAATTTCGTATACAGATATGATTTCACTTAGTACAATTTGCCTTGCTATGCCTAACAATCTGCATTCTACTGAAGATAATTTTTTCTTTCTTTCTTGCTCACAAAGTAATTTTATAACTTCTGTTGCTTGCTCAAGTTTCCCTGTTTTCAGTCGACTAAAGTTTTCCTTATACCTTTGATTCCAATTTTCTGACAATGCAGGCTTACTTTTGCCAACACGCACAATAGTCTCCTCGACAGTTATCTTTTCTTCTAAAACGCGAATGCCAGTATCTGCAGCACGATCTTTCGGAATTCGGATTCTTACATTACCTGTGGGAATACGAATAATATAGTATTCACCCTCTTCTGTTCCTTCGATATCTTCGATATAGCCAGCCCCATGCATTGGATATACGATTTTTTGCCCTGTTTGAAACATGATGAATCCCTCCTTTTCCCTAATTTTTTCCGAAAAAGGGGATTCTTATGCCAATTTTAAGACTTTATTATATTAAATCATTTTTTGCCTAAAGTCTTTAAGTTTTTCTGTCAATTTCTTTACATTTTTCAGCTAGAGTCTAAATTTTATTCACTGTTGCCAGTTGTAAACATTTTTAGACAATACTATTATTTTCACATAATGATTTATGTATTCTTTGCCGCTAATTGAGGAATTCTTTAAAGAAGATAAATAAAAAAAGGACTATTAAATTTGGGAAATCTGTATAGAATAAAATAGGCATTTGAGAAAATTTGTTTTAATGCAAAATGCATTTTTAATTTTTACATCACAGAACTAACAACCTTTATTTATTTATGCTTTTATAAGAAATACACATAATACGTAAAACATAGTTATTTAAACTACGTATTGCGTTTTGATATTGCAATCCATTCGTTTGTTTGGTATATTATGTATAACGAAATATTGTACCGAAGGAGGACGCTATGACAGATTACGAAATTTTCAGCGACGGCGCTTGTGATATTGGTAAAAAACGAGAACAAGAACTTGGTATTTCTCTAATTCCTTTTTATGTTTCTTTAGACCATGAAAAATATTATAAGGAAATTGAGGAAATTTCTTTAGATGAGTATTATAAATACATGACAGAACAGAAAGGCTATCCAAAAACATCCCTGCCCTCTGTCCAGGATTTTATAGATGCTTTTCGTCCTGTGTTGCAAGAAGGGAAAGACATTATTTGCCTTACCATTACTCCCTCTTTAAGTAGCTCCATTCAATCTGCAACCACTGCAAAGCAGATGCTGGAAGAGGAATTTCCAAATGCAAAGATTTATGTGGTGAATTCTTGGAACATCACAGGTTCTCAAACTTTATTGCTCATGGAAATGGCTAGAATGAAAAAAGATGGCAAGACCATTGACGAAGTTCTTGCGTATGTAGAAATGGCAAAATCAGATGCCCGAATCCACTTTATGGTTGGGGATTTGAGTTATTTAGAAATTGGCGGACGAATCGGAAAGATCGCTGCCTTATCTGGTAGTATCCTAAAAATCAAACCTCTCATCATCCTTAAGGGGGGTGAAATAAACGTGGGTGGAGCCGTACGAAGCAGAAAAAAAGGCCTTGCAAAATTAGTTGAAATCACCCTAGAGCACTTTAAAACAACGGGTGAAAACCCTAAGGATTATATTTCTCTTGTTGGCACGACAAATGTTTGGGAAGATGTTCCCGAGTTTGAGGATGACTTAAAAAAAGCACTGCCAGACATGGAGTTTATTCCATCTTTTCAAATTGGTGCCACGGTGGCTTCCCACACTGGTCCTGGAACAATTGGTGTTTGTTTTGCCAAGAAATATGAAGCATATCATATCTAGTTTTAAAAAATTATTAAGCGGTAATCAAGATTTTTGGTTATCGCTTTTTTAGCTAAACATAAAGATGTTGGTTTCTTGCAAGCTTTTACAAGAAAAAAACAGCTTCCATAGAATTTGTTAATTTTCTGCTATCCTCACATTAGCATGTTAGAAAAATCTGAAATTCACCTCTATTCACTTTTTACTATTAAAATAAAAAAACAGCAGATGCAAACACCTGCTGTTTTTGTTTTATTTATATTGATGTAAAACGTGATCAACAACACCAATTGCTCTACCATCTTTTATGAAAACACGAGGAACTCTTTTTGTAATAACACATGTAAGTTCATAGTTAATGGTTCCCAAAATTTCTGCCAACTCCTCAATGGGTAGAATCTGGTCTTTTTGACGACCGAATACAACAACCTCGTCCCCCATTTTTACATCAGGAATTCCAGTTACATCCAACATAATTTGATCCATACAAACACGACCCACCACAGGTGCATAGTGGCCATTTACAAGCATCCTAGCTTTATTGGATAAAGCACGGCTATATCCATCTGCATAACCAATGGGGATAGTTGCTATCACGCGGTCTGTTTCAGCTGTATATGTTCTGCCATACGAAAGCTGGGAACCCGCTTTTACATGCTTAATCAAACCGATGGTTGTTTTTAATGTCATTAAAGGCTTTATATCAATCATACCACTACATTCTCCCGAGGGAAGCATACCATATGTAATAATACCGGAGCGACACATACCGAGGTGTTTTTCGGGGTATGCGATGGTTGTTGCACTATTAGCACAATGGCAAATGCCAACGTCTACGCCTGCATCTTTCAATGCATTTACCATCTTATTAAAACGTGCAAACTGCATTTCAGTGAAGTTAGGGTTGTCACCTTGATAAGCATCCGCAACGGCATGATGGGTAAAAATTCCAGTAATGTGAATATTAGGCATTTTACTAACTTCAATCAATTCTTTGAAAGATTCCTGGAAGTTTTCTTCATCACTCTGGAAGCCAACACGGGTCATGCCCGTATCCAGTTTTACATGGGCATCAATCACTACCCCTGCCTTTTTTGCCTCAGCCTGCAAGGCCTTTGCATAGTCCATACCAACCAAAGCCTGTGTTAGTTTATATTCATCCATTAATTTTGCAGTCTCAACAGGGGTATAGCCTAAAATCAAGATTGGCTTATCAATGCCCTCATTGCGTAAACTCATACCTTCTTCAATATTGGAAACACCGAACCAATGGAAGCCAGCTTCCTGTAAAGCACGAGATACAAAACCATCACCATGGCCATAAGCATCGGCCTTTACAATGCCCATCACTTTTTCGCCTTCTGCCAATTTCGACTTAATACTGTTGATATTATATGCCAATGCATCCATATCAATTTCAGCCCAAGTTCTTCTGATAAAATCCATCTCATTTCCCCCTTTGCACTTCTCCTAATAATTAAAATTGCCTTTTATACCTAAATTGGTAGCATCTTCACAACCTTATATATTATAGTACAAGTGACGATAATTTTCAATATTTTCCACTATTTTTGTTTAACTTTGCCAAATTTATGCCAGATACAGCCTGGTGAACAATTCATAGGCCGAATGAATGGCTTCGGCACCATCCCCTATTTTGTCTGCGTCGCCAACCAATGCATAGGACAATCTCTCATCCATCAATGGCAGGGTTAAATACCCATACTCATTAGGCTGGGATCCAGTGGCTAGTATAATTGTATCGGCCTGTAAGAAGAATTTTTTTTCTCCAATGGAAATAAACACTTTATGATCTTCCAAAGCATCTGCATTGGTATCTGCCATAAACTGAACCCCTTTTGCCTGCAAATTAGAAATAAGAGGCCTGACTAATTGATCTAGATCCTTTCCAAAGGAAGACAGGCTTTCTATTATTTTTATTTTTCTCTCTGCGTCCAATTCTTTTATATAGGCGGCTGTTTCAAGGCCAACAGAGCCACCACCAATAATTACAATTTGCCCTTCCTCCGATTGGTCTGGCAAAGCAACCTGGCCAGAAAGCACATCATTGGCAAATATACCTTTTTCGGCTCCTTCAATTTGGGGGCTTTGGGGTCTACTTCCCGTTGCAATCACTGTAAAGTACGGTTTCTTGTCTAGTAAAAATTTTTCACTGCACTTTTCTCCTAAAATAAACTTAACCCCTAAATTTATTAAAGTTTCCTCCATATAAGAAATATAAGCACTAAGAGCTTCTTTTTTTGGGGGCTTTGCTGCTAAGTTCAGTTGCCCACCAATAGAAGTATCTTCTGAAATCACCGTTGTCATAAACCCTCGCTCTGCTGATTTTTTCGCTGCTTCAAGCCCCCCTGGGCCACTACCAATTACGATAACCTCCTTGCGCGTTGCCACCTTTCTACGCTGGTTTTCAAAGTACTCTTGGCCTGCTTCCGGGTTAAAGCCACAGCTTAATTCCTTCCCTTTTAATACACCACTAATACATCGGTTGCAACCTTGGCAGGGTAAAAAAGGTTCTTTTTTTTCTACACGATTTGCAAAGGAAGGGTCAGCTAAAAATGCCCTTGCGGTGCCAACAAAATCACACATACCTTCAGCAAGCAGCTTCTTTGCAGTTTCTCCATCATGGATTCGATTACAAGCTATGACTGGCAGTGGTATATATTTCTTTAAAACACCTGCAAGGGGTGCATATGCTCCTTTTGCCACATGGTAGGAAATCTGTTCAACGGGAGATTCATGCCACCCACCTGTTACTGTAACTCCATTAATATGCTCTGATGCCAAACGACAAAGAGATATGGTATCCTCCAAACCATAACCACCGTCTACCATCTGGGCACCGGAAACCTTTAACAATATGGGATAATCCCCAACCTGTTCACGCACAGCTTGGATTACCTCAAGGGGATAGTTCATTCCTCTATTTGTGGAATATCCATAATCATCTTGCCGCAAATTTGTAATGGGAGAAAGAAACTCTGACAATAAATATCCTGCTGAAGCACTAATTTCCACCGCATCAACCCCTGCCCTTTTACACAAAGCGCCTGCTAACGCAAAGTCTGCCTTTGTTTTGATTAACTCAGCCTCGTCCATTTCTAGGGGTTCTGCCTTAAAAATAGGCGATGCCACAACCGAAGGCGCAAAAAGCCGTTTCATCCCATGGTTTTTTTCATTTTCGTTTCGCCCACAGTGAAAAAGTTGCACAATAAGTTTGCAATCATGCTGATGCATTCTGTCTGCCAACGCTTTTAAACTTTCATTTTCTAAGGTTGGTGCTTGGTGCATGCCCTTTAGGCTTCCTGCCTCATTCACAGCTAGCACCATGGTTACGGCAGCAGCTCCGCCTTTTGCCCGCTCTTCATAAAAGGCAATCTCTCTTTTCCCAATGGCACTATCAACTGCATAACCCGTATGCATGGCCAGCATAATCCAACGATTTTTCAATTCCAAACTTCCTATTTTAAATGAAGAATACAGCATAAAACTCCTCCGTTTCTTTGAAAAGTATCCATTTTTTTATGATGAGTATGCAATAGATTTTTGTTCCAATGATTGTAAAATCAGTATAACATAAAAAAACTTCTTTTACTATAAACCAGGATGTCAATTAATTGATGCAAAAAACCCCCTGTATTCTTTCGAAAAACAGGGGGTTTTAAAGCATAATTACAATCCAACAAACAGAAGAATCAAGCCTTCATTTCTTTCAGACCCATCAACCCTTCGCCGAACAATGCAGCATCCATCAACTTGATTTCGCCATTGGCATCTCTATCAATGATAGGTTCGAATTCCATCATATCAAGAATCTGTGTCTGAAGGTCGATACCAGGTGCAATCTCAGTTAAGTGCATACCGTCTTCTTTGAGAACGAATACACATCTTTCTGTAAGGTACATTACCTGCTGCTTATTAGCAAGGGAAACGTCACCGTTAAAAGTAATTTGTTCAACAGCCTTGATAAACTTTTTCTGTTTACCTTCCTGGATGATGTTTACTTTACCATCTTCCACTTTAACCTTCAAGCCACCAGCTGTGAAAGTACCACAGAAGAACACCTTAGGTGTGTTCTGAGTAATGTTGATAAAGCCGCCACAACCAGCGATACGAGGGCCAAATCTAGAAACGTTGATGTTACCTTTTTCATCACATTCAGCAAGACCAAGGTAGCAAAGATCCAAACCGCCACCATCGTAGAAGTCAAACTGATATCCTTGATCGATAACTGCATCAGGATTCTGCGCAGAACCAAATCTGATACCACCCTGAGGTACTCCACCAACAGGACCACCTTCTACTGTTAAAGTCATGAAATCGCCAATGCCTTCTTCACAAGCAACAGATGCAACATATTCAGGTGCACCTACGCCCAAGTTAACAGCAACGTCTTTTTCCAATTCAACAGCACCACGACGGCCGATGATTTTCTTTGCACTCAAAGGCAAAGGTTCAGGCAATGTGTCAGGAGCACGTTTTTCACCAGACAATGTAGGATCATAGTCACAATCCAATGTCTGCTGATGATCAGCAGGATCAGCAACAACAACATAGTCAACATAGATGCCAGGAACTTTAACAAGTCTAGGGTCTAATGTACCAGCTTTTACTACTCTTTCTACCTGAACAACAACGATACCTCCACTGTTTTTAACAGCCTGGCACACGGAAGTGCCTTCCAAAGGAGCTACTTCTTTTTCAAATGTGATATTACCGGATTCATCGGCATATGTGCCTCTGATCAAAGCGATGTCAATAGGGAATGCAGGGTAGAACAAGTAGTCCTGACCTTTAATATTCACCAATTCAACAATATCTTCAGTAGTGATGTCATTTACCTTACCGCCACCATTTCTGGGGTCAATGAAAGTACCCAAACCTACTTTTGTAAAGCAACCAGGTTTGTGACCTGCAATGTCTCTAAACAAATGGCACAATGCACCCTGAGATACGTTGTAAGCTTCCATTTTGTTTTCCAAAGCCATTTTCGCCATAGCAGGAACTGTTGCCCAATGACCTGCAATAAATCTTTTTAACAGACCTTCGTGTGCAAAATGTTCAGCACCACGACCGTCTTTGTTACCCTGAGAACCACAATAAACATATGTAATGTTGTTGGGTTCGCCTGTTTCAAGGAATCTTTTTTCTACTGCTTTATCAAGAGCTTCAGGAATTGCACTTGCTACGAAACCACTTGTTGTGACGGTATCACCATTCTTAATCAGCTTTGCAGCTTCATCAGCGGTAATAATGGGAACTTTTCTCATCGTCGAAAATCCTCCTAAATCTTAGTCCATTCTTTTGCTTTTGCTTATTACAATACACTGGGGTAGTCACCCACCCCAGTGTAGAGTTATCGTATCAATGTTTAATTAAATTACAGCATTTCTACGAAGGACTGCAATCTTGTCTTAACCTGTTCGAAAGAAGAAACTTCCTGGTCAACTTCAATCAAAAGGTTCTTGATGCCCTTTTCTTCAAATTCTCTGTACATTACAGGGTAATCCCATTCTTCAGGATCACAGAATTTCATCATTGCAACGATGATAGCATCTGCACCTGTCTGAATTGTTTTGTTAATCAGCATCTTGCCGCGGCCTTTCTTTGTATCAGTTGCAACGGAGCAACCGTACATCTGCTGCCAAGCTCTTGCCATTCTATAAAGAGGGCCATCTTCGCCATTTACCACGTCAACACGGATCTGTCTGGATTCCTGAGCCAAGTCGTCATCAACGATAGCAATTTTGAATTCATTGAAGATGTCAAGCAATTCGTTGGGCTCAAGTAAGATACCTGTAACAACAACTTTCTTGCCATCCCAAGGCTGAACAGGCATAGCCTTAACTTCAGCGATGAGTTCTTTTACAAGTTCTGTGTGTTTTTCTTTCAACATGAACTGTCTTGCTTTAAACACTGCGTGACGGCTTACAGCATCAATTACCTGAGGGTAATCAGCTGCAACTTTTACGAATTCACGCATAACTGCTCTATTTTCATTGTAAATTGCAATGGAGTTTTCCAAAGCAACGTTTGTAATCTGAACATCTAAGATAGCTTCCAACTGTTTTTTAACCAATTCGTATTCTGTTACTAAGAACTGGTTAGCAGCTTCCAAGCCTCTGTTCTGAGGGTGTGTAAACACGATTACTGGAGATGTGCCTTTCCATTTCTGGCTTAAGCACTTCAATGTGTCACAAGGTACGGAGAACAATACTGCAGAAAGATCGTCGTAAGCGCCTTCGCACTGTAACTCCATAACCTGCTGCATAATAGAACAAGCAAATGCAGGAAGGTATGTACGAGCTTTAGAGATTGTTTTACCCTGTGCGCCCCAGATGCCCATAGGCAAATAACCTGTTGCATGAATCAATTCTTCGGGAGCATAAATAGGCATAATACCTACTGCGCCTTTACCTGTTTCAGCTTTATAATCATCCATTGCTTTTTTAGGATTTGCTGCAATGTCTTTTAATTGGGATAAAATAGCTTCTACTTTACTCATCGTTTTCTCCTCCTCTTATTCTGCTGCTGCCATGTTGGCTTCCATCATTTCAACCAGAGCCTGAACACGTGTATCGAACTGAGCGGGAGAGAATACGCGAGGATCTGTCTGATCGCCGTCGAAACTTACGTAAGGCAAGCCGTTCTTTTCTTTGATGATTTCAGCTGTTTCTACGTTCAAGAAACTCATAAGCTTGCAACTTCTGTTCAGGTGGTAAACTGTACCGTCTACTTTACCTTTTTCCATGATGTTTAACAATACTTCAACCTTGTTATCCAAGCATGTATTGATGTAGATTCTTGTGTAAGCTTCTGCCATGGAGTGCAAAGATTCGTCGTTTGCATCATAGTGCAAATCCCAAAGTGCAGGATAAGCTGTACCTGTCATGATAGAGCCAAGACCCTTCATTGCTTTGAAAGTGTGACCTAAGTGAGGCCATACAGCAATACCTTCCCACTGGAAACGTGTTTTTTCTGCGCCCTTGAATGCGTAGATACCAGCCTTGAGGTTTTCTTCCAATTCATCAGCAAATGCTTTGAATGTGATTTCTGCATAATCTAAGGAACGGCAAGCAACGATCAGAGCCATGTAGTTGAACAGGTCGAAACCATTCAAAGGAGATGGTTTGTACTGAGCCATAGCAGCGATTCTGTTCCAATGGTATACGGAACGCTGAGTCTGATCTCTTACTTCTTTAAACTTCTTCCAATCGAAAGGTCTACCACAGATTACTTCCAACTGAGAAATAGCATTTCTGAACTGGTCTGCAATGTAAGCCTTTGCATATTCAGGAATAGGCATTGTGTGGTTGAAAGGAACGTCGATAACGATGCAAGGGATGTCCAGTTCCGCTGCAAGGTTTTCATACCATTTCAACAATGTATTACAAATGTTATTACATGTGATAACTAAGTCAGGCAGAGGAACGTCTGCTGCAGGGGAGTTAACCAAAACCTCAGGTTTTACACCTGTGATTGCTGCTTCTTTCAGGCATTCCATGTAACCCATGTTTACTCTGCCGTAAGAGCAGCAGTCAATGTTATAGCCTTTTCTGTCTGCAACTTCTAACATATCCATAGCGCCTTTTCTAGCACCAATACCTGCGGAGTGGGTTTCAGGATAAATCATTGCAATGCCCATTGTTACGCAGAATTCAGGGGGAGCTACGGAAGCGGACCAACAAACAAGATCGCCTCTTGCTTTTGCTTCTCTTGCATCCTGATCAGCCTTGCTCTGGTAGTAGGCTAACAACTGTTTTGCTTTCATGCCTTGTGTTAAACTCATTCTAATCCCTCTTTCTTATTTTTTTTGTGCCGCTTCATATGCGAACAATGCCGCACCCAGCGCGCCTGTCGTTTGTGGATTTGGTGCCACAATTACATCTGTTTTCAATACACCAGCTACCGCTCTAACTACACCTGCGTTTTGTGCTACGCCGCCTGTCATGACAACGTCTTTTTCGACGCCGCCTCTATAAGCCAAGCCGCAAGCTCTGCTGGCAACTGAAAGGTGAACACCTTTAATGATGTTATTTCTACTTTCGCCGTTGGATAACTGAGAGATTACCTCAGATTCAGCGAATACTGTACAAGTACTGCTAATAGGTGCAGTATCCGTAGCCTGTGCATCCAACTCGGCCATTTCATCCAGAGTCGTTTCCAATACTCTTGACATTACTTCAAGGAAACGCCCTGTACCTGCCGCACATTTATCATTCATAAAAAACTGCTTGATACCACCCTTGTCATCCAGACGGATTGCTTTTGCATCCTGTCCACCGATATCAATGATGGTGCGTGCAGTGGGTACCAAATAATAAATACCTTTTGCATGGCAGCTGATTTCGCTGATTTGTTTGTCAGCATCAGTAAATGCAAATCTACCATAACCTGTTGCAACTACATAAGAGATATCTTCTCTAGTGAGTCCGCTTGCCTTATAGGCCTGTTCCAGAGCCCTTTGAGGACCCGTAGAGCCTGTTCCCACCTGAACTACCTCTGCAGCTACAATATCTTTTCCGTCCTTCAAAATAACAACTTTTGAAGAAGCGGAGCCGACATCAATGCCCATTGTATACATCTTTTGTCCTCCTCCAAATTACCTTCTGTATTAACCACGCGAAAAAACTCGTTGGATATCAATTTTTTAAGTTTATAGGCACCCCGTGTTTACGCCTTAAAACTTGGAGAACTTACCTTAATTATAAGAGGGTAAGTACAATGACAATAGAAAAAACCTATATTCGACGTTAGTTTAGGAATATAAGCCACTTTTTCATTTATCAAAGGTAACATAGAAGGTATTGCATGAATCTTCCTGTTACTGTTTTGATTATAACACCTTTGTATTTTTATTGCAACCTATATTGTTAAAAATTTATTATGATTTGAATTTTTTTGAGTATTTTCACTGCAAAAAAAAATTGAAATAAATATCAATCTTCATTTTTATAAAAAACTCGGCAGTAAAACCTAATTTTTTGTTTAAAAAAACTTATTTCTAGCTAAAAATTTTTTGAATTATAGCAATTCGTCTTTCTTACAGGAAATTTTGCTTAAAAATAATTGTCTCCCACCCCATTTTGCATATAGGCTAAAAGCAGGATAAACCCTCCCATAGTTTCGTGTAGGTTTTGATCTCTCCCACTTTTTTGTTAAAAATTACGCAAAAAAGCCATGTTAAGTGTGCATATCATGTGTTCATATTTCACGGTTTTACATGAAATTATACATAAATTTAGCGGTCTTTCTTCCCGAGAGACCGCTTTGTCTGAGAAACGCCCCCAGGAAAGGGCTTTTGTTTCTCTGTTAATACAAAATGTTATTTCATGGACTATCCATGTAGGAAAAGTCTACATAAAAATCAAACTTTAACCCACCTGTTTCTGGTAGAAACTTTTAAAATGAAACCATTATTGGGCTTCGAATTGGTTGAGTGCCTCTCGGATTACTTTCCCGGCGATTGGCGTTGCACTGCCATAAGCATTGGAATTTTCAACGACAACAGCAACCGCAACCTTTGGATCCTCCGCTGGCGCAAAGCCTACAAACCACGAATGATCATTGCCCGTTGCATTCTCAGCGGTACCAGTTTTTCCCGCTACTTTAACTCCATTGATTGCTGCAGCTGTACCTGTTCCGTTATCCACAACAGAAACCATCATATCTCGCAGAAGTGCAGCTTCTTCAGTTGTACAGATTTCTGTAAGCTTCTTTGGCACCGTCTGCTTACCAGCTTTTCCATTGTTATACTGAATGTGGTCTATAATATAAGGTTGCATCATAATCCCCTCATTGGCTATAGCGGATGCTAGCATTGCCATGTATAAGGGCGTTACCGCCGTTCTACCCTGGCCAATGGCTGTCTCAACCAGCTCGCTCTGGCTTGCCTCCGACTCCAGCCCAATTTTACTTTGACTATAAGCCAACTCAAACTTAGCCGGTGTTTCCATTCCAACCCGTGCCATCACCTCGCGTAGCTTCCCACGGCCAATTTCTGTTGCCATTTGTGCAAAATAGCAATTGCAGGAAACCGTCAGCGCTTGTTTCATATCTACCGTTCCATGAACCTTATTCTTGTAGCAGTGAATCACCTTATTTTCAAAAGAAGCTTCACCTTTGCATTCATACGTTCTTGTTTGCCAATCCTTTACATTCTCCATAATGGAAAGTGCCGTTACTAACTTAAAAGTAGAACCAGGTGGGTATACACCCTGAGTCCCTCGGTTCACCAAAGGGCTATCCTCATCATCTTTTAGCGAGTCCCAATTGGCTGCAACTTTATTCGGATCAAAATCGGGGTAGGCCTGTAATGCAAGAATTCTGCCTGTTGAGGGCTCCATTACCACAATGGCACCTTTTGCGTTGCCCAACAAGTTACCCGCTGTACTTTGTATATCCATATCAACTGTTACTACAACACTGTTTCCCATCAATTCCTTTCCAGTTGCAATCCCTATAACTCGCTGGAAAAATTCATTATGCAACGCCATCATTTCAAAATTTTCGGCGGCTTCTACGCCGGTTTTGCCAACACTGCTATACCCAGTGATATGAGCTGCCATACGCCCACGAGGATATTTTCTAATATAAGTTCCATCACTTTGCAACTCGCTGGTGGCCAGGACTTCACCATCCAAATCCATAATGTCGCCTCGGCGAATTGTGTTATCTACATAGCGCAAGCGAGAGTTATAGGCATTACTGGAAATTCCTTGTCTATCCACCAATACCAGTTTGCCCAAATAGCCAAGTAATAAGAAAAAACAGAGCGCCAAAAGCCAAAAAACTCGTCTTATGCTTCGTTTCATATTATTCATAGTCTTGACCGCCCTCCATTCCCATGATTGGAGGTGCTTCTTCATCTATCCCATGCTGTTCGCAATAAACGCAAACCCATTGCAAAAGCCCCATCATCATCAAACTAACCAAAACAGACGTGCCACCATAACTAACAAAAGGAAGGGTTACTCCCGTTAAGGGAATGAGCTTAATAACACCACCTATGATGACAAAAGCCTGGAAACACATCATCGTTGTAACGCCAATAGCTAATATACTATAATATCTTCGTCTACAATCCAATGCAATTCTTACCCCTCGGTATAATAGCATAATAAAGATACAAATAACGCCTGCGCCAAATAGAGTCCCAAATTCTTCGCAGATGGCGGCAAAAATAAAGTCACTTTCCACAACAGGGATGCTTTTTGGCATACCTTTTGTAAGACCACTACCCAAAAGACCCCAGGTGGTGATGGCAAACAAAGAATTGACTATTTGGTAACCACCACGATCAATATCTGCCCATGGGTTTTGCCAAGCGGCAACGCGCACCCGAACATGAGAGAAAATTTTGTAGGCTAAGGTAGCCGCAAAGCCTGCGGCACCTATACCCAGCAAAAACAAAAACTCGTTAGCAGTGGCAATATACAGCATTACCATATAGGTCATGAAGAAAAGCAATGCACTACCCAGATCTTTTTGCAACACCAAAAGAGCCACAACCCCAGCACTCAGAACACCAGTGATTATAAATTCTTTCCATTCTATGCGCTTTCGAAAAACGCTTGCCAGATAGAAAATAAACAGAAACTTAATTAATTCCGATGGCTGGAATGTGAAGCCCCCAATGCTCAACCAGTTCAAAGACCCATTTCTCTCTACACCGAAAATTTTTGTGCAAAGCAATAAGCCGTAACAAATGATTATATACGCCCATTCAAAAACCTCAAAACGGGGAATCAATCTAAAAAAAAGAGGAAGCATAAGCATACCAATCAGACCAATGACCATCCACACCAATTGCTTATAGGCCAAACCTGGTGCGAGCCTTTGAAGCATAATCAAGCTTAAGTCCATTAAAAATAGCATTCCCGTCCAGATAAGGGGGCATCCTTCATAATAAAAACGATCTAAAAAATGAATGGCTGCCAACAAGAATAAACAGCCTGCCCCTCCAAATAATACAGTTTTCCAATCATATATTAATGTATCCCGATTGTAGGCTAAAATGAGAAAAGCCGTTATGTGCATCAAAATAATAAGGCGTCGTTGAATTGAAACCGCACGGTAGGGGCTACCTAAGAAGCCCCCCTGTTCGTACGCAATATAAACAATGCCTTGCCATAAAAAAAAACCAATATAAAAGATAAATAGGTATCTGCTCAAAATTATCAACAGATCAAACATAACCTCACTCCACTCCGCGGAAGAAATGCCCTTTCGTATTACCCTTTTCCTTCATTTCCTCCAAAAGGTTCCTTGTTTCTGTACTAATTTTTTTAGGGTCTTGGGTCATTTCCGCATACGCCTTTGTAATTCTTGCCGCACGCCCCGGTCCCTCTTTTGTAAAATCTAAACGAACACTCCCCGTTACACTTTCTAAAATTTCATCATAGAATTTCAGTGTAAACAGGGGTTTGCTGTTTAAAATAGTACATACACAGCTTTCGCAGTCTGTCATCAAAGGGAATTTCAATCCTTTTCTATCTCTTAAGAAGTATAACTCTGTATTGTCTCTTTCAGAACAATAGAAGTGTCCCTCTTTGCCTCCTACATAATTGCCAATGGGGCACTGCTGCGTTTTCATCAGTGGCAAATATCCATAAACAACCATTTCACAGCTAGAATCACCCATGGTGTTAATTTCTTTTAGGTTTGCTTCAACAGAAAGGCATACTTCATTTGCTCCTTGTTGCTTCCAGAAGGCCACACCCTCACCATTGATTACATTTAAAGTATAATCTACAGTAATTTTCTTCCCACTATCCTTCACCATACCAAATTGCCCAGCTGAACGCACCAAGAACCCATCAATATCTTTTTCTTTCAAACGTTCAATCATGGCATTATCAATATCCTTACGCCATTGTCTGCTCACTTTAGGTAAAGCAGCATAAAGGCTTATCCCAAAACGACGACAAAGCCCTATGGCTGTATCCAGGTTCCTTTCCATTTCTGCCGAAGCTTCATAGTAAATAACCTTTAAGTCTTTGGTGCGAACAATTGCTTCAAGCTGCATAAAATCTGCCACCAAAGCGTGGAGTTTTTTATGCAGTATATAGGGCTTTTTCTCCTCATCCCTTGTTTCAGAATCGCCAAAATCAGGACGTTTTGATTTTTTCAAAATCCCTTCTTCCAAGGCCTCAACACCATTTCTTCTAAGCTGATTTAGGGCACTGATGCTAACATAAACATCATCATCCGCCTCTAAATCCAAGCTTTCCAAAACGAAAGAAGTTGTTCCCATTTTTTCTATTTGCTGCTTCATTTTTTCCGGTGAAGTTGGTTGGTTTTCTGCCCCTTCAACAGCATCCCCAGTAACATAAACACTATTGCCACCCATATCCCAAAGTTGAAGGGCTAAAGGCTGATCTTTTTTGGCTTTTAGTAGACCCCAAATAGATTTTTTGCGATTATCTTTTTCCCAAGTTTTCCGAAGGGTATCATTTAAGGATTTTCCATAGGTACGATATACAACATCATTTTTCTCAATATCACCTTCTAGTGTCAGGGAAATTACTTCCCCAGCCTTAGAAGCCTTGGAAATGCTTGTACCCACATGAGGGCCCTGGGAAGTCCAAATCTCTATACCATCGCCAGGTACCAATGGCTCACGGGTACGAATGGTAACACGGTTATATTTAGGAATATAGCTATCTACAAATCCTATCTTTAACCCCCAAGTTTTGGGACGTTCAACGCTCATCATATCTTTTCCGCCGGCAGAGGTATAGTAGCCCTGGCTAAAACCACCACGATTGAAAAGCTGTGTCAGCGTTTTCATATCCTCTAAGGAAACTTCATAATGCTCAGGGTCATCAAAATATAAATCAATATATTTTCGATAAATCCCTGTTACACCCGCCACATATTCGGGGTTTTTCATTCGACCCTCAATCTTTAAGGAGGCAATTCCTGCTTCAATTAATTGAGGTAAAATACTTACTGTTTGAATATCTTTGGGGGAAAGCAAATATCCCTCTTGCAGCTTATCCTGCCCTTTGTATAGCGTATATGGTAAGCGGCAAGTTTGGGCACACCGTCCACGGTTACCACTTCTTCCCCCCAACACACTGCTCATAATACACTGGCCAGAATAGCATACACATAAAGCACCATGAACAAAGGTTTCAATTTCTGATTGGCTTTGGGATGTAATTTCTTCGATTTCATCCAAAGAAAGCTCTCTGCTTAACACAATCTTAGAAAAGCCTAAGCTTTCCCAATAGCGAACATCCTCCAAGGAGTTTGCTGTCATCTGTGTGCTTGCATGTAGAGGAAAATCAGGGTAGGTTTCCCTCACTAGCTTGGCCGCACCACTATCTTGAAGTATAAGGGCATCTACTCCCATTTTGTATAGCTTGCCAATAAAAGCAATAAACGCCTTCAGTTCTTCATCTTTGTATAATGTATTTACCGTTACATATACTTTCACTCCCCTTAGATGGCAGTAATTGCAAGCTTCTTCCAATTCCTCCAACGAAAAATTTCCCGCAAACTGTCTTGCGCTAAAAAGCTTTCCACCTAAGTATACGGCGTCGCAACCATTGTTAACCGCCGCCTTCAAACTCTCCATGGAGCCTGCCGGAGCCAATAATTCAGGCTTATTCCTTGCAGACATATTCATTCTCCTCTCTCTTTGAACAATCCTTTTTATAAAATATCTTGGTATAAATAGAGATTGTTTCCACTAAAAATCTAACTATAAACAAAGATAGATTCTTTCATTCACTGTTTATTTTTATTATTGCCAAAAAAAAGCAAATCACCTTTCGTTTCTTTGAAAACGAAAGGTATTTCTTTATTTTTTACAATATTTTTCTCGAATGACTTTCCGAATCATTTCTTTTTCAGTCTGTCCACCCTTTAAACCCATGGGATAATGTTGAGGTTGCATCTCCTGGTTATGTTCCATGGGATTGTTTCCTTTGTTATGCTCTACGGATAGCCCCTGATTTGAATTCGTTTGAGGTATTTCCTCAGCATCCTTCCCTTGGGAAGTTGCTTTTTCTATCTGCTCAAGTTTTGCCCTTAATTGGGTCAGTTCCTGTTTTGCCTCATCTAACTCTGCCTTTGTATGATCCACCTGGGGAATTAGTTGCTCAAGCCTTGTGCTTAAGCCCAAATTTCGGCCTTCTAATTCTGCATTTTTTTCTTTTTCTTTAAAATAGTCATCCGCTACATTTAAAGCGGTTAACACATACGCTAGGCTTGTGTCCATTTTTACTGCTACAGCACTTCTTCGAATTTGATGGATTTTCTCGTCTATGTATGCCGCCACTGCTTTCATATGTACTTCTGATTCCTCTCCCACTAACGTAAAGGACTTTCCATCCACGGAAATCTTTATTCTATTTTTCAAAGAACTTGCACTCCTCTCTGCCCTTTACAAAATATGACTGAAAAAACACGATACTCAAATATAACTTACAAAAAAAATAACGTCTACTTTAATAAAGACAATTACCTATTGTTAGAAGGTTCAGATCATATTGAACCATTCTTCTAAATGCTATTCAGAAGGTAAACTCCTTCAAAAATTCACCTCTATCTGTTATCTGTAAGTTTTTATGCTATTTTCTTTCCTCTTATTTTTATCTTCACAAAAGCTTACACCAAGATTAAAAAACACTTAATTTATGGGAACATATAGCTTTCATGATTATACCATATCTGCTCTCGGTAAGAAATGTTTTTTTACAATAAAAAAAGCCTCTTGGCAAGGTTTGCCCTACCAAAAGGCCGTCAATCTCTAGCAAATAATGAAATTATTTGTTGTTTTTTGCAAATTCATAGCCCATTTCAAAAGCTTTTTTGTTATCGGGGATGAATTTTGCTTTAGCACCACCAAATACATGGTTAAAAGCATCATCAATACTTTCTACTTTGACAGAGCCGGTTGCCTGAATAACAGCACCCAAAAGGATAATGTTAGCCAATTTTGCACTGCCAAATTCCTGTGTTGCCATTGTGTTTGCAGGAACGCTTAATACACGAATATCTTCCTTTGGCTCTTTCACTGCTGCCAAATCAGAATTCAAAACCAATGCGCCACCTTTTGCAAGAATGTCAATAAATTTATCTAAAGAGGGCTGGTTCATCGCAATTACACAATTTGCATCACTGGTAATTACAGGAGAGCCAATAGGTTCGTCAGATACGATTACATGGCAGTTCGCTGTACCACCACGCATTTCAGGGCCGTAGGATGGGCACCATGAAACTTCATGACCTTCCAACATACCTGCATAAGCCAAAATTTTACCCATAGAAAGAGTACCCTGGCCACCAAAGCCTGCACAACAAATTCTCTGTGTATTCATATTATTTGCCCTCCTCTGCAGTGATATCTTTAAAAACGCCAAGAGGATAGTAAGGGATCATTTTTTCTCTTACAAATTCCATAGCTTTAACGGGTGTCAGACCCCAGTTTGTAGGGCAAGTGGAAACAACTTCAACAAATGTGAAGCCAAGGCCCTGTTTCTGGATTTCAAAAGCTTTTCTGATTGCTTTTTTTGCCTGAGTCACCTGAGCAGGTGTGGAAACACTTACTCTTTCGATGTAAGCAGGGCCATCTAAAGTTGCCAACATTTCGCTTACACGAATAGGATTACCGTTAATTTTAGGATCACGACCAGCTTTTGCTGTTGTCGCTTTCATGCCAGGCAATGTTGTAGGAGCCATCTGGCCACCAGTCATACCATAAATACCATTGTTGATGAAAACTGTTGTGATTTTTTCACCTCTTGCAGCGGCATGAACGATTTCTGCAGTACCGATGGAAGCAAGGTCACCATCACCCTGATACGTAAGAACTAATTTGTCAGGGTGTACTCTTTTGATACCTGTTGCAGTGGCGGGAGCACGACCGTGGGCACACTGAATAGCGTCAAAGTTAAAGTATTTATTTGCGAAAACTGCACAACCAACTGGAACAGCTGCGATTGCATTTTTGTCGTCGCCCATTTCTTCCAAAACTTCTGCTACAAGTCTGTGAACAATACCGTGTGCACAACCAGGACAATAATGCAATTTTACATCAGTTAAAGCTTTTGTTTTTT
Organism: Anaerotignum sp.; assembly: GCF_040307045.1. Taxonomy (GTDB): domain Bacteria; phylum Bacillota; class Clostridia; order Lachnospirales; family Anaerotignaceae; genus Chakrabartyella. The sequence continues at coordinate 163,063 of NZ_JAWRKF010000020.1, read as the reverse complement.
GAAATACAACTGCCATTATTTGTCACCTCCCATAACTTTCTTACCAAATTCAACGATTTCATCTACTGCAGGAACGATACCACCTGTTCTGCCATAGAATTCGATTTTGTTTTTGTCGTTACATGCATAAGCAACATCCTGCACCATCTGACCCATACTCATTTCTACGTCCAGGTATTTTTTGATGTTCTTATCCCATTTATCAAAAGCATTTACAGGGAATGGCCATAATGTTTTAGGTCTAATCATACCTACTTTATAACCAGCTTCTCTTAAATAGCCGATTGCTGTTCTAACAATTCTGGAGGATGTACCGTAGGAAACAAAAGCGTATTCTGCATCGTCCATTAAGTATTCTTCCCAAGCCTGCTCGTTTGCTTCGATTTTAGCATATTTTTCGAAATGTCTCTTATTCCAAGCTTCACATTCAGCAGCCTCGATAACCAAGTTTTCTACCATATGCTTTTCGCCTTCACCCTTACCTGTTAATGCCCAAGTTTTAGGAGGCAAATCTTTTTTACATACATAGTTGAATTCAACAGGTTCCATCATCTGACCAATCAAACCATCAGCTAAAATGATAACAGGTGTGCCATAGTAGTCAGCTAAGTCGAAAGCTTCCATTACCATGTCAACGGCTTCCTGAACGGATGCAGGAGCCAAAACGATATCATGATAGTCACCGTTGGAGCCACCTTTTACTGTCATGTTATAGTCAGCCTGACCGGGCTGAATTGTACCCAAGCCAGGGCCGCCACGCATCATGTTGATGATAACAGCAGGCAAACCTGCATTGGAAATATAGCCGATACCTTCTTGTTTCAAGGCAATACCAGGGGAAGAAGAACTTGTTAATACACGTGCACCTGCACCTGCTGCACCATAAACCATGTTGATTGCGGCAACTTCAGACTCAGCCTGAACAAACACGCCACCAACCTTAGGTAATTCACTTGATAAATATTCTGGTACTTCGCTCTGAGGAGTAATAGGATAGCCGAAGAAATATCTGCAACCTGCCTCAATCGCCGCTTTACCAACTGCTTCGTTGCCTTTCATTAAAATCTTTGCCATTGAATTTTCCTCCTCTCTTAGTCGAGCTTTTCTACTGTGATTGCACAATCTGGACACATCTTCGCACAAGCAGTGCATGCGATACAGTCGTCATTCACTGGTTCTGCAGGGTTGTAGCCCGCCGCATTGATTTTTGTCTCAGAAAGCTTCAGTACATGCTTGGGACAAACAGACACACAAAGTTCGCAGCCCTTACAGATCAATTCATTGATCGTTACTTTACCTTTTGCCATTCAAATACACCTCCATAAATATTTAAATTTACATCCAGGTTTTCCTCATATAAAACTTCATAGGGAACAACTCCCCGGCAAGCCCAAGTGGCACTTTCTCTGTCATCAATTCCTCAACATAAGAAACATACCTTACAGGAACGCCCGTACGCTTTGTTACTTCTTGCAAAACGGCGTCCCCATCCAAAAGGCACTGCGCATTGGTCTCCCGAATCAGGTTTGTGTTGTTAATGAAGCCAGTCACCTTCAGTCCCGACGAACACTCAAGCTTCTCCATCTGCTCAATTACACCCTCAGGTGTAGCCGTACTGGGACGATATGTATTGACTACCATAAAAAAATCCACTTCCGCAGGGTCCAAAATTGGTTTTAGACGACCAAGCACCATGGTCCCAACGTCATTGCCCCCCAAATCCACGACATAGTCAAAACTACGCTCGCGCACTGGCATTGTCATGGCCGCAGAAACTGCAGGTACATCCAGCCCGTCCCCCTCAATGGAGGATGAAATGACCATAATACCCGCCTTTTCCATTTCTTGCTTTCTTTCCCTAGAGCGGAAATAAACATTTACGATATCCAAATCGGCAATCGCAACCTTTCGGTCTTGCTGACTGAGCTGCATCGTATAATTTACTGCAAACTCCGTTTTGCCACTGCCGTAGTGACCTGTAATAATACGAACTCTTTTGTCATCAGTGATCAACGCATTCACCTCTATTTTTCAAATACGCACCGATTTTTGTATTAAAAAATGTGCAATCTGTATAAATTGGGTATTTTTTTGTTTATATTAAACAAAAATTAACCCATAGATATTTTTATCTTAATTCATAAATAAACAACAACGCTTTGTTATTTGTATACATTATAGCGCATCCACATTCCTTTTGCAATATTATCAGTTATTTTTTTATCAAGTTTGTAAAAAAAAACATTGTATATCTTCATTTTCACTTTAAAAAAAATTTTCATCTTCAAAACATTTGTCTATTTTAGATATTTCACTTTGTAATGTCACCATTTTTTTAGAGTTATTTATACTTGTCCTACAAGATGTAAGCCAAAATTACAATTCCTTTAACACTTGCTACTATGCAAAAAAAGCCCTGTCTATCTCTTTTAAAATTTGAGAGATAAACAGGGCTTTTTAACTTTTTGCTATTGTTGTCTTACAAGAAAATTATACATTGTACAATAATTCTCCATAGGTAGGGAATGGCCATGCCTTTTCATCCACCAAAAATTCTAATCTATCTGCAGGTTTACGCAATTGTTCCATAGCTACAAAAACAGAATCACGATAATAAACTGCCTGCGCGCGAGTACTCCCCTTAAGTTTAAGGGCTTCCTGCGTCACCTCTGTCAATTGTTTTAATGCTTCATGGAAAGCCTTAATATTTTCATTGATTTCTTGTAGCAACTCTTCTTCTACGGATGCATCAAAGCCCACCGCTTTCATTGCCGCCAAGGAATTTGCTACCTCTCCTGCATACTTTACAATGGCCGGTCGAATCTGCTTAGATGCAATATCAATCATTGCCCTTGCCTCAATGTTAATCTGCTTAATATATGTTTCGTACAAAATCTCAGAACGAGATTGCAGTTCCACACGATTTAATACCTTGTGCCGTTCAAAGAGCGCAACGGATTTTTCATCAACCAAACTAGGGATAGAATCCACCATATTTGTGATGTTGCTAAGGCCTCTTCTCTCCGCTTCTTTTACCCAATCATCGGAATAACCATTACCATCAAAAATAATACGCTTATGGGCAGCATAAGTTTTGCAAATTAATTCATGCACAGCCGTATTAAAGTCATCTGCCTTTTCCAGTTCATCCGCAAATTCCTCCAAAACATCGGCAACAATGGTGTTCAATACAAAGTTGGGGCCTGAAATAGAGCCCGAAGAAGGGGGCATACGGAACTCAAACTTATTTCCCGTAAAAGCAAAAGGAGAAGTTCTGTTTCTATCCGTTGCATCTCTTTTCAAGTAAGGCAGTGTATTTACACCTACACGCATTTTTCCACCTTGAATACAACTTGTTGCTCCACCATGCTCAATCTGGTCGAAAATATCCAAAAGCTGATCCCCAAGGAAAATTGAAATAATGGCAGGTGGTGCCTCTTGCTTGCCCAAACGGTGGTCGTTGCCTGGGTTCGCAGCTGCCAAACGCAATAACTCAGCATACTTATCCACACCCTTGATAATTGCTGTAAGGAATACCAAGAACTGTGCATTTTCATGGGGAGTTTTACCTGGATCCAAAAGATTCTGGCCATCGTCGGTCCCTAAAGACCAGTTGTTGTGCTTGCCACTACCATTTACTCCAGCAAAGGGTTTTTCATGAAGCAGGCAAGCTAAATTATGATGTCCCGCAATACGCTTCATGGCTTCCATCACCAACTGGTTATGGTCGGCTGCGCGGTTACAATCGTCATAAATTGGTGCCAGTTCATGCTGGGCAGGTGCTACTTCGTTATGCTGCGTTTTGGCAGATACGCCAAGCTTCCATAGCTCTATATTTAATTCACGCATAAAGCAAGCAACTCTTTCTTTGATGCTACCAAAATAATGGTCATCTAACTCCTGGCCTTTTGGAGGTGCCGCACCAAAAAGAGTTCTACCAGTAAAAATCAAGTCTTTTCTCTGATTATATAAATTACGGTCAATGAGGAAATACTCCTGCTCTGCCCCAGAATATACGTTAATTTTCTTGGCAGTTGTGTTGCCAAACAGGTGTAAAATACGCAAGGACTGCTTAGAAATGGCTTCTACAGAACGCAACAAAGGTGTCTTTTTATCCAGAGCTTCCCCTGTATAGGAGCAAAATGCCGTAGGAATATACAAAGTGATACCTGCCGCATCTTCTCTTAAAAATGCAGGTGATGTACAATCCCAAGCAGTATAGCCTCTTGCCTCAAAAGTTGCACGCAATCCGCCGGAAGGGAAAGAGGACGCATCAGACTCTCCCTTAATTAACTCCTTGCCTGAAAACTCCATAATTGCCTTACCATTACTGGGTGGTGCTAAAAAGGAATCATGCTTTTCAGCAGTGATACCTGTCATGGGCTGAAACCAGTGGGTATAGTGGGTTGCACCTCTTTCCACTGCCCAGTCTTTCATAGCATTGGCAATAATATCTGCAATAGAGGAATTTAGCATTTCCCCTTTTTCAATGGTGTTCTTTAACTCTTTGTACACATGCTTTGGCAAATGTTCCCGCATCATTGCGTCATTGAAAACATTCATGCCGAAAATTTCGGGTATAGAAATTTTTTCGTACATACACTAGTCCTTTCTGGGTCAACTTCCATCCTTCTACTGAATTTTACCATACGTTTTATTATACAGACGCAAGAAAGGTTTTGCAACGATTTTGCCCCTGGTGCTTTGGAGAAATCCTACCCCTGTTTAGATTATTTTTCTTCTATATCATACAAATATCTTTTATGCCTTTTCGTTCTTATATATACATTTTTTTATATTAGCAAAATTAAAAAACGCACATTCGTATTTTAGTATAAATTTACTCTTGATAAAGAACATAAGTTCTGATATAGTAAGAGTAAGTTCTATTGAGGAGGAGCCTAGCATGAAGCTGGTAAACAAAAACATTGACATGATTTCTTGGACATCAAAAGATGGTTCTGTCACCCCTGTACGCTTTCGTTTTGAAGATAACGGAGAAACCCTTGTTGTGAAAGTGGGGCGCATCATTCAGACAGATAAAACAAAATTTGGCGGTAGCTCTACCCTTTCTTTTCTTTGCAGCAGTGTGATTTCTAACACAGAAAAAATATACGAATTAACCTGTAATTGTGATAGCCAAAAGTGGCTGCTGAAAAAAATATAAGTTCTAGCCCAGGCTTCTGCCTTAGCTTTGACCCACGGAAAGATCATTTCCATTACCAAGGCACGCCAAGGCATATTCATAATATTCTATGATCGAATACAAAAGGGCTCTCCCAACATCCTCAAATCAACATAGATAAAATTCACTTAAATACAAGTAAACATTGGCACCTTATCCCCCTTTAAATCAATCAAAAAAGCCGGCTCTTATTTTGGAAAAGGAACCAGCTTTTACGAAAGCCACAACAGGTTTTGTAAAAAACCTTTGATTTTGTTCAAATAAACCCTATTCTAATCTCTTACAGGAATAATCGCCCCTTCAGATGCAGACCTAACATTTTTATAATACTGATATAAATACCCCGTTGCTTGGGGTGCCTTGCTTCGTTTGCCTTGGCTACGTCTTGCTTCAAAATCCACCTCGGCAGAGATGATCCCATTCTTCACATCTACAACAACGGTATCTCCATCTTCCAAGTAAGCAATATTTCCATCGTCGGCCGCCTCTGGACAAATATGCCCGACAAAGCAACCATTGTTGGAACCAGAAAATCTGCCATCAGTAATGACACAAACCCTACTTCCTAGATCCATGCCTACCAAAAGCTTCATGGCCTTATACATCTCAGGCATACCAGGGCCACCCTTAGGACCCTCATTGCGAATTACTACCACCTGCCCTGCCTGAACCTCATGATGACGAACACCTCTTAAAGCGTCCTGCTCACTTTCAAAAATCTTTGCCTTCCCTTTGAAATATAATGCATCCTCTGGGATTGCCGATGGCTTTGTAACGGATCCATGGGGGGCAATGTTTCCTGTTAAAATGCCAATACCGCCCCGCCTATGTACAGGGTTTGCTAAAGACCTTATAACATCGAAATTATAATTCTTGGCATCTTTCAGATTTTCTTCTAAAGATTTTGTGGTACAGGTCATTCCCTTTAAATCAAGTACAGATTGAAGTTCAGCCATGATTGCCTGAACGCCCCCAGCCTCATAAAAATCCAATAAAGTATACTGTCCCGCTGGAATCATGGGCACCAAATGAGGAATATTCTTTGCTTCGTCACCAAACTCAAAAATATTAAAGTCAATTTCTGCCTCATATGCAATGGCAAGCAAATGCAACACTGCATTGGTAGAGCCGCCAATGGCCGAGTTAACCTTCACTGCGTTGATGATGGAGGATTTGGTGATAATATTCCTTGGCTTAATGTCTTTTTCCACCAATGCCATTACCGCCCTACCACTATCGTATGCCATGGCCAAACGCTTGCTATAAACAGCAGGAATCGCCGCTGCACCAGGCAAAGCCATACCCAATGCCTCGGCTAAGCAACACATGGTGTTTGCCGTCCCCAACATTGCGCAAGAGCCAGGGGTAGGCACCGCATTGTTTTCGATCCAATCAAACTGCTCCTGAGAAATCAGCCCGGCCTTTAATGCCCCTTCAGACTGCTGAATAATAGAGTGATCTATATATTCACCACCATAGGGATTGTTTGCTTTCATTCTGCCCGGTAACGTGGGGCCTCCATTGATGAAAACCGTGGGCAAGTTTACACGAACTGCCCCCATAAGCATACCAGGTACGATTTTATCGCAAGAGCCAATCAAAACCATACCATCCAGACGATGGGCCTCCATCATTGTTTCAATTTCGTTGGCAAGAATTTCTCTGCCAGGAAGGATGTGTTTCATACCCTTATGACCCATAGCAACACCATCACAAGCACCAATCACGCCAAACTCCACTGCCATGCCACCAGCGGCACTAACTCCTTCTTTTACCCTCTGGGAAACCTGCTGCAACAAAAAATGACCAGGACAAACAGAATTATAGGCATTGACCACTGCAATAATCGGCTTTTTCATTTCATCATCGGTAAAACCACTACTTTTATATAAAGCGCGTACATTTGCCCATTCAGGACCGCTCAAAATATCCTTGCTTCTAATAAACATTTTTACCTCCTAATCCCCTTAACTCAATTTGTTGTGCCAAAGCATTCTACTTATATTCTATTTCAACACCAACAAAACAGGGGCGAATTTCATCATTCAGTTATTATGTAGTAACTCTTTATCCCTCAACAAAGTAGCTTGAAAATTCCTTAAGAAGGACTACACTTTTGCCAAGCTTGCAAAAAGAATTCCCAAAGCCCTTTCTTTTATAGAAATAGCATAAAGAACACAGGCATTGTAAAAATACAAAGCAATGTGGTTACAAAAATATATTTGCTGGCAAGCTCCTCATCAGCACCAAATTCCGCCGCCAATATAGCACAAAATGCTCCAATTGGCGTGGACAGTCCCACAACGATAACCCCTAGAATTAGTTTATCATGAATAAAGGGCTTCAATATAAAATAAGAAGATAGGGGCATAAAAATCAGGCGAAAAAAGGAAACTGCATAAGCCCACTTTTCCGTAACTGTTTCTTTAAAGTCAAACTTCCCTAAAATACCACCGATATAAATCATTGCAAGGGGAGAAAGCATCCCCCCTACCATATCCACCGTATCCTTCATAGGCTCAGGCAAACGAACATTCATGACAAATAACAAAATACCCACTACCGTTGCCACATTAACGGGAGCCTTTAATAGTTGCTTCATGTTCACCTTGCTGCTATCAGAATTCTCCGTACACTTATCTAACACCATTACACCAAGGGTATAGGCTGTGATGTTAAAAGCAAAGCTGGCGAATGCACAGTAAAAAACACTGCTCCCACCAAAAATCATTGAGATAACGGGCACACCCATAAAACCGATATTTGCAAACATGCAACTAAAAATCCAAATTCCCTTAGCCCTTTGCGGTACCTTTAGAAACCGAAACGACAGCCAGCCAACAATGAGCCCCCAAATGTGCATGATCACGCAAACAATGAATACTGTTGCCCCATCCCGAAACAGCTCAGGGGTATAGTCGATTTGCAGGGAGGAAATGACAAAGCAAGGAATAATAATTCGGGTTAAAAATCCTGCAATGCCTTCCATAAAGCTATCATCCACTATTTTCTTCTTTCGGCAGCCATAACCAATCAAAATTAGAAAAAATATAATCATTAATTTATTTAGTACCGTAAATACAGCCTCCATGCCATCGACCTTCCCCTAACACGTATTTTGTATTCAATTTTATACTACTATTAATTTACTGTAAAGCTACATTTTCCCAATTTGAAAATATCCACAATATTTTGTGCTGCCATCAAGCCCATTTTGCTGCTTGCTTCATAAGTTGCCGCACCTGCGTGAGGGGTTACTGTACAATTAGGCAGTTCCAACAAAGGGCTGTGATAAGGAGGCTCCTCCACTGTTGCATCAAGGCCTGCAGCACCGATTTCACCATTCTTCAAAGCTTCAAATAGCGCTTCTTCATCAATGATACCGCCACGGGCAGTGTTTACGATAACCGCCTTATTTTTCATCATCTTGAAAGTTTCAGCATTAAACATATTTTTTGTTTCCTCATTCAAAGGGGAATGAATTGTTATAAAATCGGCTTGTTTAATAATGGTTTCAAAGTCAACATACTTTGCGCCGGTTTCCTGCTGAAATGCTTCATCTTGATATGTATCGTAGCAAAGAATATCCATAGAAAAACCTTTACATCTTCTTGCTACGCCCTTGCCAATTCTGCCTGCACCGATTACACCCAGAGTTTTTTCAAACATTTCAACTCCTGTTGGCCTTTGCTGGTTTCCATCTTTGATGCAACAATCCATATAGCTCACATTTCTTGCTGCTGAGAGCATCAATGCCATTGCCATATCTGCCACAGAATCACCATTGGCACCTGGGGTGATAGTAACGGCAATTCCTTTTGCTTTTGCTGCTGTCAAGTCCACCTTGTCATAGCCAACACCATAACGGCTAATTACTTTCAATTTTTTTGCAGATTCAATCAATTCTGCTGTGTAATCTTCCAAGCCGGCAATAATGGCGTCCGCATCTATAATCTCTGTTTTCAACTGCTTTGCAATAGGACCATCCGCTGCCACCAGCTTTTTCAATTCAAAGCCGTTTGCCTCCAATAACTTCTGTGCTTTATCATCGGCACTACCGAAAGATCTTGCTGTAACCAATACTTTATAACTCATTTTATTCTTCTCCTTCCAACCAAGCTGTGTGAAAACTACCTTCCATATCCCTTCTTTCATAGGTATGGGCACCAAAGCAGTCCCTCAAGCCTTGTACAATGTTTACATTCATTTTTTCTGTGCGACATCTATCATAATATGAAATAACCGACATCAAAGTAGGCACTGCAACCCCTGTCTCAACCACTTTGGCAGAAATCTCACGCAACGCCTGCTGATTTTTTTCTAAGTCACCAAAATTTCGGGAAAGTAGGATATTTTTATTGCTTTGCGTCAATGCCTTTGTAATATCCTTTAAAAGATCACTTCGGATAATACAGCCCTCTCTCCAAAGAGAAACTGCCAAGGGTAAATCGATCTCCCACCCATAATCGTCAGATGCCTTTTTGATTAATGCAATGCCCTGGGCATAGCTAACAATCATAGCCAGATATAGGGCATCTTTTAGCTTTTCTTCATGGTTTTCCATTGTCATGGGAATTGTGGTTGCCTTCAAGGCTTGGCTACCATCAAAACGCAACTGTCGGTCTGCGGAAAAATATCTGGCAAAGACAGACTCGCAAATAGTGGGAATGTATACCCCACGGGCAATGGCTTCCTCCAAAGTCCAGCTACCTGTACCTTTTTGTTTTGCCACATCCAGTATTTTTTCTACCAGGGGCTGTCCATCCACATCGTTTTTCCCAAGAACCGCTGCGGTAATGTCAATCAAATAGGAGCTTAGCTCCGTATCTTTCCAACGGTGAAAAATTTCTGTGATTTCCTGATGGCTTAAATGGAGGCCGTCTCTCATGACAGAATACACATCTGCAATCACCTGAATCATGGCATATTCGATACCGTTATGCACCATTTTCACATAGTGCCCAGCCCCCTCTTTGCCTAAAAAGCTACAACAGTATTCATCACCCACTTTTGCTGCCATTCTTTTTAGTATATGGCCGCAAGAGTCCCATGCTTCTTTACTACCGCCCACCATCATACTGGGGCCTGTTAGCGCACCTTTTTCCCCACCAGAAACCCCTACACCCAAGAAATGAATGCCTTTTTCCGAAAGGAAACGATATCTCCTTTGGCTATCTTTGAAGTAAGAATTGCCCCCTTCAATTAGAATATCGCCCTCATCTAAAAGGGGTAGTAATCCATCAATAACGCTATCAACGGCATTTCCTGCCGTTACCATCATAAAAATAATTTTGGGGCTTTTCAGGCTTTTCACCAGATCCTCCTCCGTTGAAAAAACTGCATAATCCCCCTGGGACTGAAATCTCTCTCTCTCTCCTTGGGTTTTTCCAAAAAGGGCTGTACGGAAGCCTTTAGAGATTAGATTTTTAGCCAAGCTACTTCCCATTACACCAAGACCATAAACGGCAATTTCAAAATCTTTCATTCCATACTCTCCTTTTGATAAATCCTTGAGGCTTTGCCTTAAACTATGGAAGCACTTTTAAAAGACTTGACCCTAGTTTTAACAAAGCCATTTATGTTTTTACTTTTCAAAATAATGATTACTTACGATATTTAACAATGCCTTGCATTTCGTAAGAGCTATCACCCCATAGGCGTTGGGATTAGGGAGTATCCTAAATCAAAACGGTCGGCACGGGCTGGTTCCCCGCTACCGACCGTTGTCATTTTCAATCAACTAGGTTGTTTCAATTATTATTCACGCACTAATTTTACAGCGGATTCAGTTAAGGTCTGAATTTCATCAAACTTCTTTTCTTGAATCAAAGAGTCTTTTACCATCCAGCTACCACCACAAGCGATGATTTTAGGATTTGCCAAGTACTCTTTAATGTTTTTCTCGCTGATACCACCTGTTGGCATAAAACGAATGTTGCCAAAAGGTCCTGCCAAAGCTTTAATGGTGTTCAAGCCGCCATAGGCTTCTGCCGGAAAAAATTTTACAACTGGCAATTCCAACTCAATGGCTGCCATAACTTCCGTAGGTGTGCAAACACCAGGGAAAACAGGAATATTATTTTCCTTCGCAAACTTTACAACCTCTGCATTTAAGCCGGGAGAAACGATGAATTTCGCACCTGCTTCTTTCGCCAACTTTGCCTGAGCAACGTTGATAACAGTGCCAGCACCTACCAACATTTCAGGAATTCCAGCCATAGCCTTAATTGCTTCAAATGCAGCCTCTGTACGAAAAGTTACCTCAGCAATGGGTAAGCCCCCTGCGATTAACGCTTCTGCCAAGGGCTTTGCATCTTCTATATGATCAATTTTCACAACGGGTACTATTTTCAGTTCTTCAATTCTCTGATTAATATCCATAATCTAATTACCTCTCTCTTGTCAAAGACTATTTATACCAAATGGCTTCTACCGAAGCCTTTTATTTGCGGAGCTTGATGCTCCACTGGTTTTACTTTGCTAACATCCTCTGTCCCAAAAAGGGATGGACTTGCTAATGTTCATTAAACAATAATAAAACGTGGCTCTTCCCCATTTAGTACTTTTGCGACGTTTTCGGCACAAACAACGCTAACAGCACTAATTGCTTCAATGGAGTACATACCGATATGAGCAGTTACCACGAAATTTTCCAATTCCAACAAAGGGCTATCCTTTTCAATGGGCTCATGCTCTGTTACATCCACAGCACAGCCACCCAAATGGCCATTTTTCATACATTCGTATAAATCTTGCTCATGGATGATACCACCTCTGCCTGTATTCACCAGATAAGCCTCTTTTTTCATTCTCATGATGCGTTCTTTGTTAAACAGATATTTTGTGCTATCTGTCAAAGGCACATGGATAGAAATAATGTCACTCTTTTCTGTAACAGTGTCCAAATCCGCCAGTGTTACAAAGTCTTTGAACTCCTCGGGCACCTCTGTCACGAAGGGATCATAAACCAACACCTGCATGGAAAAGCCTTTTGATCTTCTGGCCACATTTTTTGCAATTGCGCCAAAGCCAATCAGACCCAATGTTTTTTCAAAAACATCTTTTCCAATAAAGGTTTTCCACTCACCATTATGTACTCTTTGATTGGTGATAGATATTCCTCGGGAAATATTTAAAATATGGGCAAACGCCAAATCGGCAACGGCATTTGCATTCATAGCAGGCACATTGGTCACACGAATTCCCAATCTTTTGGCATCTTCCAGGTAGATATTATCCAAGCCTGCGCCATGCTTCGCGATGATTTTCAACTTTTTACATTTCTCCATATCCTCAGGATAAAAAGGATGGGCGCCAATGATCAAACCATCATATTCTTGGATTACTTCTTTAAATTTTTCCTCATCGAAATCCCCACCCATAAGGGTGTATTCAATCCCCGCCGCTTCTAAAACTTCAAAAGGCTTCGGGCTTGTTTTTCCAAAAGATCTGGATGTAACTAATACCTTCTTCATTTTTTCGCCCCCTGTTTTACTTTAAGCCATACTCCAATGCCAAGTTTTTGATAGCCTCAAAATCTCCGGCTTCGATGAGCTTCTTGTTTACCAAGTTGCCACCAACGCCAACACCAACACAACCAGCATCAATAAAATCACGATAATTGGAAGCATCCACACCACCAACAGCAGTCAAAGGAATTCCATCAATGGGGCCCATCAACGCCTTAATATAGGAAAGACCTAATGTTGCTGCGGGAAACAATTTTACAATATCTGCACCCCAGTTATATGCAGCAATTACTTCCGTTGGGGTTACTGCGCCAGGAATGGAAACCATACCCAGTCTTTTTGTTGCTTTAATTACGGCTTCATCCACATTAGGGGAGATAATGTATTCTGCACCAGCTTCCTTTGCACGATATACATTTTCGGGAGTCAAAACTGTACCCGCTCCAACTGCAACAGAATCTCCAAAGTGTTCTTTAATCATACGAATAGACTTCAATGTATCTAAGCTTTTTTCTTCGCTTTTCAAGCTGAAAGTTACTTCAACACAGGTAATGCCACCGTCTTTTAACGCCTGCACTGTTTGAATCATGTATTTAGAAGAAATACCCCTAACAATTGCAACCACCTTACCATCTAAAATTCTTTGCAATGTATCTGCCATGAACTCCAACTCCTTTTCTCTTTTGCATATGGGTTAGCCTTGGGCTTCTAAAATTCTGGCTAACTCCAAGTAACCATATAAACCATAACTTTCTCCCGCTTTGCTTGACACAACTTCCACATCAACTTCTGGTAGCAGGTATTGACTGATCATTTTATATGCTTCTATATAATTCTTACCGCCGATAATTACAACCTTTTTTACGCCGTTCCAATCTCTATCCAGCTTAAACTTAAGCATATCGATTACGCCGCCTGCAACTACCCCGGAAAGAAGGCAATTTCTAATTTCATTTTCACAAACATCAAAAACCTTTGTTGCATGAATGATATATAATGCTCTTGCTATACCATAGGTTTTTACCATGTCGTAGCCTTGAATTACATATTCTTTAGACAAAATAATATCCTCGTTGGTTAACTCACCACCAAGAATCGTGTCTTTTTGAATAGCATAGTTCAACTCACCTGTAAAATTGGAAACAATATCGGTAATTGTGCCATTTTTTACATAAAGCATATGGGTATGGGAACCGGGAGAAATCATAACGCAGTCTTGATCTTTGGGGATTACGCCGCTGGCAACCATGCCAACAACCTCAATTTCTTCCCCTCTCACATTATTCATTTTCTCGATATTTTCCATTGTTACTAACTGTCCGGGCTGGGCAGTCTTTACCCCTCGAATGAGGTTTAATTCTCTATGAAAATATTTTTCTTCTAAATGGATATAGCGCTGATCCAACAGTTTCTTTCCATCTACCGGTGTGCTGATATGCTCTACCTCAACAATACCAAAAGGGTTTGTTACCATTCCAGACAACCAAATACTTTTAATATCACTATCTTTTAACGCATTTTTTTCTAAAACCTGATGGTAAATTTCTTTTAAACCGCTTAAAAGCACGTCATTGCTCCCAGAAATTGCAGAATCCTTGGTACCCACATTTGCAATGATGGTATCCACAGACTGCATTTGCTTTACCAAGTAAAGCTTGGAGTTTGACGTGCCAGAGTCTATATAAATATGATACATTACTCACACCCCTTTTAATTTGTATTCCGCAGTCAAAGGGACTGCGGAATACATCACACAAATTAATTATGAAAAAAGATTAGGAAGAATCATAGAAATTGGTGCGATATATGTAATCAGGAGGAGGCACGCGATCATTACTAATATGAACGGAATAATGCCCTTCGTCACCGTTTCCAGCGGCTCTGAACCTACACGGGAAGCAACAAAGAGGTTGATACCCAGTGGAGGTGTGATGAAGCCAATTGCCAAGTTTACCACCATGATGATACCGAAGTGTACAGGATCGATACCAATGGATGTTGCCACAGGGAGCAAAATTGGTGCAAGTACCATGATTGCAGGTGTGGTATCCATGAAACAACCAACTACCAATAACAAGATATTGATTAACATCAGAATTAAGAAAGCATTATCTGTTGCACTGATGATTGCATTCGTAATCATGTTTGGAATCTGCTGAATTGTGAGAATTTTGGTAAATGCAGTTGCACAACCCAGAATAACCATTGTTGTAGCTGTTGTGGAGCAAGCATTACCTACTGTTGCAAACAGGTTTTTGAAGTCCAATTCTTTGTGAATGAACACACCACAGATGAAAGCATAAACTGCTGCTACTGCAGCGGCTTCTGTTGGTGTAAAGATACCTGCGTAGATACCGCCCAAGATGATAACAGGGTTGATTAACGCCCATTTAGCATCCCATACAGCTGCCAATTTTTCTTTTGTTGTGTAAACTTTTTCATCCCCTTTCCATCCCTGCTTTTTTGCATAAACATAACAGAAGAAAATCAATGCTAAACCGATCAAAATACCGGGCAAGAAACCTGCCAAGAACAGGTTGGAAATAGATGTACTGGTGGAAACGCCATAGATTACCATTGGAATGCTAGGAGGAATGATAACACCGATGGAGCCGGCACAAGCAATCAACGCCAAAGTAAACTTCTTGCTATAGCCTTTTTCTAGCATTGTAGGCACAACCATTGAACCTACCGCTGCTACTGTTGCAGGGCCAGAACCGGATACCGCTGCAAAGAACATACATACAATTACAGTTACAATGGCAAGACCACCTGTGACTTTGCCAAAGAAAACGTTACAAACGTTCAAAATACGCTTGGATACACCACCAGCGCCCATTAATTCACCTGCTAAGATGAACAAAGGAATCGCCATAATAGGGAAGGAGTCACAACCCGTAAATAATGCCTGAGGTACATATCCTGCGGAGAGGCCTGTTGTAAAAGGGATGGCTAAAAGGGATGCCAAACCAATGGAAATACCAACGGGAACATTCAAAATTAGGAATAAGGCAAGACCGCCAAATAACGCTGCGATTACCATTATTGAACCCCTCCTTTCTTAAGGTCTTTCATTCTGAAAATAATTACCTGAATCTGGCGAACTGCTGTCAACCCAAAACCTACCATTGGTGCAGAATACATAAACCACATAGGAATCTGCATTGCTGGAGAGTTCTGACCTAATCTAACCTGGGACATAACAACGCCGTATGCTAAATAAACAATGATAACGGAAAATGCGAGGAATAATACGTCGCCTAAAATTACAACAAAAGGTCTAAGCTTCTGTGGGAATAGGCCCATAGCTGCTTCAATCTTAATGTGCTTCATAATGCGGGCACCATAGCTGATACCAAGATAAATTAACCAGATAAAAATATATCTCGCCAATTCTTCAGACCAAACCAAAGAGCTGCCAAAAACGTATCTCATAATTACCTGAACGAAAATCAATACGGTCATAGCAACCATCAGAATTGAGCAAACGGTCAATTCAAATTTTTCATCCAGCCACTTTAAAAAGTTCATCGTTCCACCTACTTTTTCTCTAAAAATTTGTATGTTGTTAAATAGGGCTTTGATAAGTCTAAACTGCTTAACCAAAGCCCTTTCTTTTGTTTACTATATCTTCGAATTCCAATAAATGAAGTGTCTACTTGTTTTTCAAAATTATCTTATTCAGCAATCATTTCATCCAAGTATTCAGGATGTTCCATTTTCTTCTTAACCAAATCGAAGATGTTGTTATCTGTTACAACCTGCTGCCATGCAGCTTTTTCTTCATCTGTCAATTGGATTACAGTTGTGCCGCCAGCTTCGAAGCCTTCAAGAATTTCTTTTTCCAATTCCTGAGAACGTTCTCTCTGGTAAGATGTGGATTCTTCCGCCGCTTTTAAGATTGCATTCTGCTGTTTTTCGGAAAGAGAGTTGAATTTATCCAAGTTCATACAAACGATGTAAGGTGTATAAACGTGCTGTGTCAAAGATACATACTTCTGAACTTCAACGAATTTGTTTGCATCAATGATACCCAAAGGATTTTCCTGAGCATCTACTGTACCCTGCTGTAAAGCTGTGAACAATTCTGTAAATGCCATAGGTGTAGGGTTCGCACCAAATGCTGTCCATGCTGCAATATGTACTTCGTTTTCCATTGTTCTAACTTTAAAGCCTCTTACGTCAGCAGGAGTCTTTACAGCAACTTTGTTGTTTGTGAAGTTACGGAAACCATTTTCCCAGAATGCTAAGCCTTTCAAGCCCATGCTTTCCATACCATCAAGGATTTTCTGACCTACTTCGCCATCCAATTTTGCATATGCATCTTCTGGGCTTAAGAACAGGTAAGGCGCATCAAACAGATAGAAATCTGCGTACATTGTAGCCAATGGGCTAGTAGAGGAAACACCGATATCAATGTTGCCCATTGCTGTTGTTTCGATAACTACACGGTCATCGCCCAACATATTGTCAGGGAACAAGTTAACTACAACAGAACCCTCGGATTCTTCTTCTGCCACTCTCTTGAACACTTCACCAGCATCCTTACCGGAAACGGAAGTAACATTGGAGAATACCAATTCAACTACTTCTTCGCCACCTTCGGAGCTACCTGCGCTACTGCTGCTAGAGGAAGAACCTCCCCCACAACCTGTTACCATTGCCACTGTCATTACAGAAGCCAATGCCATTGCTAAACCTTTTTTCATCTTTAACATAGTTTTTTCCCTCCTTGGAATAATTAAGCCTTTTGTTTCATTAATTTATTGGAATTTTCCTAATTAACTTTGATCTTTAGTAACCTTATACCAATACAAATATTTTTGGTATTTTGTCTGGTAGAAATCTTTCATTTCCGGATTGGGTGTAATCACCTGTGAATAGTTGCTTTTGAAATCCTTTGCATCGGGAATGATTCCCAAAAGTTCCATTGCCAACGCCACAGACCCTATAAGAGAGCTATGCTCTACTTCGTCAATGGTCATTTCAATCTGGAATATATCTGCACACATCTGTGTCCAAACCTTAGAACGAATAATCCCTCCGGAAAGCATTACTTTCTTTGGCTTTCCATTCAATACTACCAATTCTTCATAACACTGATAGAGGTTAAACAAAATTCCCTCTTGGATTGCACGATAGGAATCGTAGACAGTGTGCCCTGGCTTTAAACCATAGAAACCGCCATCCCGTTCGTCATTCCATCCGGGACATCTTTCACCAAAGAGGAAGGGCAAAAACACAGGAACATCCCCGATGTTCTTACATCCTGCTTCCATTTGGCTATAGGAAGTTCCTCCTTGGAAATACTTACCTTTAAACCAGTCAATGCAGTTGCAACAACCACTGGTTGCCGCTCCGCTTAACCAAGACTTTGGTGACAAGTAGCACCATGTACTAGGTTTATCGGGTAAAACTGGGGCAGAGGTACTTAATCTTAAAGCACCACTAGTGCCAACTGAAAAGCTCATGACACCTCTTTCAACTGCACCCGCTCCAACTTGGTTCAAGCCACCGTCAGGGTTCGTGGCAATCACAGGGGTTCCCACAGGAAGCCCTAAAAGTTCTGCCCCTTGCTCATCCAGCTTTAATGTGTCTTTATATGTAATAATTTTTGGTACTTGATCCAATCGAATCCCATTTTCATTTAGAATATCTTCATCATAGGCTTTGGTATGAATATTTAATAACCCTGTACCCGAGGCAACACTATCCGTAACAACCCACTGCCCTGTCAATCGGTAGGTATTGTATGTGCCCTGACCTACAAAACGATAATCTTCCAGCTTATAACCCAACTGCTTTAAAAGCTTGATTTTAAACACAGGGTATATGGCATTTACCATACAACCGGTTTTCTGATAAAAACGATTTACATACGCTTCGTCTTTTCTTAATTCCTTACAAATGTCAGCGGCACCCGTATAGGACCACAAATAAATTGGTGTCTGTGGCTCCATATTATTATCACAGAGCATAAGGCTATGCCAAGTGCCACTTAAAGAAACCATATCAATTGTTTGACCTTCACACATTTTTCTACCTAAATATACCGTTTGCTCAAACACTTCCTTTGCCTCGTGCATTGTCACATCGGTATGGCTTGAAATGTATGGTACCGATTCCACTTGGAAATTGCCGGTATCTGTATCATATACCATAGCTTTTGCAGAGGTAGTACTGGACTCTAATGCTAAAATCTTCATTTTTCCTTACCCCCAACATTTTCTTACCATTCAGCAACGGTTCCGTCACTGTTTCTCCAGACAGGATTTTTCCAGTTATGGCCAATCTCTGCCTGCTTCTTTACAAACGCTTCGTTAATTTCTATACCCAGACCAGGCTTATTGGGAATTTTCACAACACCGTTGCCATAATCGAAGACTGTGGGATCAACCAAGTAATCCAAAAGGTCACTGCCTTGATTATAATGAATACCCAAGCTCTGTTCTTGAATGATGGCATTTGGCGTGCAGGCATCCATTTGTAGGCAAGCTGCCAACGCGATGGGGCCTAACGGACAATGGGGTGCAACAGCCATGTCATAAGCCTCTGCCATTGCTGAAATCTTTCTACATTCCAAAATGCCACCTGCGTGAGATAGATCGGGCTGAATAATATCCACAACCCCTTGTTCAAAAATCTTTTTAAAATCCCAACGAGTAAACAATCTTTCGCCTGTTGCAATGGGCGTAGAGGTGTATTTAGCAACCTCTGCCAATGCCTCATAGTCCTCACTTAAAACAGGCTCCTCGATGAACATCAAGTGGTATGGCTCTAATTCCTTGGCTAGCACCTTAGCCATACTTTTATGCACTCTACCATGAAAGTCTGTGGCAATCCCAAAATCTTTGCCACAAGTCTCCCTGATTGCTGCTACTCTTTCGATAACACCTTCTACTTTTGAAAAACTGTCAATATAATGCATTTCTTCTGTTGCATTCATCTTGACCGCTTGAAAGCCCAAGTTCTTCTGCTGTAATGCCGCTTCCCCCACATCGTCGGGTCTGTCGCCACCAATCCAGCAATAAACGTCAATATTCTTTCGGCAAGCACCGCCTAACAATTCGTAAACTGGTGCATTATAATATTTCCCTTTAATATCCCAAAGAGCTTGTTCGATTCCGGAGATAGCACTGGTGATGATTGGACCACCGCGGTAAAATGCGCCACGGTAAAGGGTCTGCCAAATGTCTTCGATTTCTAAAGGGTTTCTTCCTATTAAATAATCAGACATTTCTTTTACACAAGCAGCCACTGTAGCAGCTTTTCCTTCTATTACTGGTTCACCCCAACCATAAATCCCCTCATCCGTTTCTACTTTTAAAAAAAGCCATCTAGGAGGAACTTGGTATAGCTTTAAATCTACAATTTTCACCCTGTCATCCCCTTAGAAATCTTGACAATCCACCAATACTTTACAAGTGCCTGCCAAAGGGTCAGCAATCATATCGAATACCTTAGGGCTATCTTTTAAAGAAACAACATGGGAAACGATGCTTTCTAAGTCATCATTAATGACTGCCGCATACTCCACAGCTTGTCTAAACTCTTCTTTTGTATAAACACGAGTACCAATTAATGTTTGTTCTTTAAAGTTCAAATCTCTTAAATTAACCAAATGAGGATGCTTATGTACTGATGTCATGCAGATAGTACCACCAACACGAGTGATATCTGTCATTTGCATTGCTGCAATTTCTGCACCAGAACATTCGAATAATACGTCTGCACCTTCCCCGTCTGTTTGTGCTTTAACAACTTGTTCCAAATTTTCATTTTTTACATTTTCAGGAATCATGCCAAAGGATTTTGCTTTTTCCAGCTTCTTATCATCCACATCAGAAATGAAAACCTTGCCTGCACCCATATGTACCAACATCATGCCTGTAATCATACCAATAGGACCAGCACCGATTACTACACAGGTATCTAATGCCTGTAATTTTGCTTGATGGATGGATCTAACGATTACCGCTAAAGGTTCAATTACCGCCGCTGCCTTGTCGGAAACACCATCAGGAACTTTGAACATAACTTCCTCATTTACATAAGCATACTGGCAAACACCACCGTCTACATCAATACCGATTAGACCCAATGTGTTACATACATGCTGGTTGCCAGTTCTGCAAGGTAAGCAGTTCCCACAGGATAATAAAGGATATGCAACCACACGGTCACCGTTTTTAAACTTCTTGCCATCCTCTTCTACAGTACCCAAAAACTCATGTCCAAAAATCAAAGGTGCCTTTGCCCTAGGATGGGTTCCTAAATAGATGCCCATATCCGAACCGCAAATGCCACAGTACTTCATCTTTACTTTTACTGCACCTTCCTTTGGCATAGGTTCTGCAACCTCCAAAACCTGTGCACCTTTCGGGCCAGTATAAACCAAAGCTTTCATTTGTTTTCACTCCTTCATTTGGTTTCTTTCTAAGTTCTTTTGCTTTTATTTTGTCGAAAGTAAAATATTTTTATGTTCCTAAAAAATTTTTTTAGTTGTTTTAAATATTTTATTAATATCAGTATATATTTTAATTTAGGAATCGTCAATATTATTAATATACCAATAAATCTTATTTCTTTTTGTACAAATCTTCTAAAAGTAAATTAAAATTGGTTGAATTTCCAATAACCAACAGCTTTTTACCTAAAAATACCGTGAAAACATTAGGTATAAATTATATTGACAGTTAACAGATTAAATCATAAATTAAATATATAAATTAATTCAAAAAATTTTTTATTACATTTATAAAATTTATTTTTCTCCGTTTTAGTTATTCCAAAATGGATTTATTATTGTTATAATGTTAAAAAATACAATTATAATGCAATTATAATAACAAATAAAATTTTACGGAGGATTGCCATGGGAAAGCAAACAACGAAACTCACTTTAGCAGACACCATATATACAAACATTAGAGAAGACATCACCCAGCATATCATTTTACCTGGGGAAAAAATCAATGTGAAAGAACTGGCAAAGCGTTACGGCGTTAGTGAAACACCAGTGAAATTTGCTTTGAATCGCCTAATTTCCGAAAACATAATCGAAAACTTTCCTAGACAAGGCATGAAGGTGCATAGTGTTACCTCCGAAGAGGTAGATGAGATTTTTGATACCCGTTTGATGTTGGATATGTATTATATAAAGCAAATTATTTTAACTGTAAGCTTTAATGATGCTTTAAAACAAGAGTTCCGCAAAAACATCGATGAGCATTTACAATTGGTCACCGATTTAACTCCCGATTCCCCCATCGAAGATTACCTTCGTAACTACGAATTGGACTATAAGTTCCATGAGCTTTATTTAAAGTGTAGTGGTAACCACAAGATTGTAGAAATATTTCATTATATCAATCCTTTTTTATACTCAAACTTCATTTTCCGCAGACAGTCAAAAGTGAAAGATATTAGCGGAGTAAAGGAGCATGAAGCCATCCTTCAGGCAATCCTTGCGGGGGACGAGGCTGCTTTAAAGGAAGCCTTAACAATTCACATTACAAATGCAAAAACAGCTATTAGCTTAATTTTGAAGGTCGATAAAATAATTTAATATCCCATTGTAAGTTCCCTCTAGGGGTGTCTTACATAGGGAAACCCTTGTAAGCAAACGGCAATTCGCCTTTGTTATAACATACAAATAGGGTCATAGTTTTGGATTTCCTATGCATTTCCTTATTTGTAGTATTTACACACTGAGAGAGGAGCTTTAAACATGGTATCATTTGATTTAAAAGGAAAAAAAGCAATTGTAACAGGTTCAACCAGAGGTTTGGGACGCGGTATGGCAGAAGGGCTTATGGAAGCAGGTGCAGAAGTTGTTATAATGGGTACTTCTGCAAAAGCGATGGAGGTTGCCGCAGAATATACAGAAAAAGGCTATCTTTGCCACGGTGTTGCCGCAAACTTAGGCGATAGAGAAAGCTTAGTAAATGGTTTTCAAGAAGCTATGGAAAAACTAGGTGGCAGCCTGGATATTTTTGTAAATGCAGCAGGTATTCAAAAACGTCATTTCTGCGAAGACTTCCCTATGGATGACTGGGATGCGGTCATTGACGTTAACTTAAATGCTGTGTTTATGTTATGCCAGTTGGCTGGTAGGGAAATGATTCCTCAGGGTTACGGTAAAATCATTAACGTTGCTTCTATGCTCAGCTTTTTTGGTGGATTCACCGTGCCTGCCTATGCAGCTTCCAAGGGTGCAGTAGCTCAGCTTACAAAAGCCCTGTCCAACGAATGGACCTCCAAAGGTATCAATGTTAATGCCATTGCACCTGGCTACATGGCAACAGAAATGAACACTGCTTTGATCAATGATGAGGGCAGAAACAAAGAAATTTTAGGTCGTATTCCTGCTAAACGTTGGGGAAATGCAGAAGATATGAAAGGTATCACGATTTTCTTAGCATCTCAAGCTTCCGATTACTTAAGTGGTGCAGTAATTCCCGTTGATGGCGGTTACTTAAGCAAATAATCTTTTTAGATTTATCATACTATTTGTCTCCCTATCTTCATTCTTAAAAAAGGCGGTTCGATTTTGGACCGCCTTTTTGATTCCCTTATTTGAAATCCAATATGATTTTATATAAAAAAAGTGGCAACCATTGGGTATATGGTTACCACTTCTATAAACATTGTTATAAACGATAAAATTCTTTATTCTATTTTGTATCTACTTTTTTTGATCTGCAAAATACATATGCTGTACTCTTGAATGAATCACATAGGCGATAACGCAACCAATGGCCGCAGTGATTAGCTGAGTAAGGGAAAATGTAGTTTTAATAACGGCAACCATCTTTTCCGGTACCGCACCGCCAAAGAAAGGAAGCACAGCATACCAAACCAATAGCCACAGAACAACTGCCTTAAGTACTGCCCCTGCTGCCAACCATAGGGGGAGGTTCCCTTTTCTTCCTTTGCCTGCCAGCAAAACCAAAGCCAAGTTACCAACCATAACTACAATTACCATCAGGGGTATCATTTGCATTACCGGTGTGTGCCCCATTAAATAAGCAATCAATGGGGTAATAACTGCAATAAAAATACCGCTTGACATTCCTACTGATAAAGTTGCCATAACCAATAATGCATTTACCGCAGACCCAGTAAGGTAAACCGAAATACCCTTCATGCTCTGAAAAACGATGCACATTGATAAAAGTAACGCTGTTAAAACCATTTGCTTTGTTTTCATATTGCCTCCGTGAGGATAGAACCTCTTACTTTTCTTCTAAACCAAACTCTCTCTCCATATTAATTGTATCCAAATTATATCCTGCCAAACCCTCAAATGGATTTTCCGTTGTGGCCTCTTTACCATATCGGTTCAAAAGCTCAATTCCCTTTTGATCATGGGATAAAGAAGCGGCCCCACCAGTACATCCATTTTTGCAAGCCATACCTTCCAAAAGATTTGCATTTAGCTTGCCAAAAGAGGCCAATTTCATATTTTTAATGCACTCGTCGATACCATTACAGCGAATAGGCTTAATTTCTTTTTCTATTCCTTCCAGCTCAGAAACTTTTACAACGCTCTCTGCAACACCACCAGTTCTACCGAAAATTCGGCCAAAGTAGGAAGGTGCACCTGCACTTCTTTCTTCAAACTCCTCCAACACAAGGCCTTTTGCATCAAATGTTGCCTTAAGCTCCTCAAAAGTTAAAACATAATCAACAATTCCCACCAAATCATCCTGTTTGATTTCAACCTTTTTGGCTATACAAGGCCCGATAAATACAATTCTTGCTTTTTTATCCTTCTCTCGAATTGCTCTTGCAAGGGCAATCATAGGGGATACCGTTGTTGAAACGTGATCCATATATTCAGGGTAGTTTCTGCGGATATATTCCACAAAAGCAGGGCAACAAGATGTTGTCTTCCAACCCTTTTCATCTATGGTTTCTTCAAATTCCTTGGCCTCTGCAATGGCAACCATGTCGCCACCTATGGCAGCCTCTATAACATCATGGAACCCTAGTTCTTTGATGGCTGCAAAAACCTGCCCCATTTTTACCTCTGGGAACTGACTTGCAATCGCAGGAGCTACAATGGCATACACATGGTAGCTGGTATTGTTCCATGAATTTTTGATAAGATTTAAGATATTCAGCACAAAGGATTTATCCACAATTGCACCAAATGGGCACTGATACACACAAGCACCACAGGAAATACATTTATCATGATCAATATAAGCTTTCTTTTCTTCATTTATTTTTACTGCACCAACGGAGCAAGAACGAATGCATGGTCTTTTTACTTCACTGATTGCGTTAAAAGGACACACCTGCTTACAGCGTCCACATTCGATGCAAAGTGCCTGATTGATGTAAGATCTATGATTCACAATGGTGATGGCATTTCTGGGACAAACCTCTTGACACTTATGCCCCAAGCAGCCACGGCAAGCTTCCGTTACCACAAACCGGTCAATAGGACATTCGTCACAGGCAGAATCTAAAACATTGATGACACGATTGTCTTTAGATGGTTCTAAAACTAGGCGAACCCGTTCTTCAATGATGTGTCTTTCTTTATAAATACAGCAACGAAACATAGCTTTCGGGCCAGGAATAATTGCCTCAGCAATTTCTCTATAGGAATCGATGGATTTGTCCAAAGATCCACAAAAAAAGCGGCTTGCGACTTCTTTGTTTACTAAATATTTTATATATTGTACGTTGCTTTCAAATTCTTTCATTTTCCTGCTCCCCCTTTAAGAGTGTCATACGTCAAAAATCAAAAAATATCGTTGTTTCCTCTATCGAAAAAACCACATTTTTGGGGAAAATAAAACCTCATCAAATTTTTGACCATACCCCTCAATACGGAACAACTCAAAGGTTTCGGGTTTCCCTTATTTATATCGCGGAAAAAGTAACGCAGCACTTGAATACAGTATACGACGTTACTTTTTTTTAAAATTTTGGCTTCAAAATTTTTTTTCCTATTATAATAATTCCCTACTTATGGGCTAATTCTAACACAGATTTGTTTCGCATGCAAGTTATTTGTTATTGGTAAATCGTATAATAATGAACAAAAATTCATCCTTTTTTTAATGCTTTATGCTACCTAAAATATAGGTGTTCTAGCATTAATGGCCAATTTTTTTACAAGAATATAACTTATTATATGGCCTTTTTTTTGCACTGGTATTTTCTTCTGTATTATAAAAAAACAGCACAAAAAATACCTTTTGCTTATGCAAGCAAAAGGTATTTTACGATACTTTTTTTCATTTAGGCAACAAAAGTGTTATTTTTGTTCCCTTATTCAATTCACTAGTCAGGATGACTTTGGCATTATGCAGCATTGCTCCATGCTTTACAATGGAAAGTCCCAAGCCAGTTCCTTCTGTTTCCTTTGAGCGGCTTTGGTTTACACGATAGAAGCGCTCAAACACCCGGGACTGATCGGCCTTGGCAATGCCTATCCCCGTATCAGACACGGAAATGACAATTTCCTCCTCCTTGTTTTCCAATGAAATGTGAACCTTACCATTTTCATAGTTATAACGAATTGCATTATCGCAGAGATTGTAAACCATCTCCTGTAATACCTGGCTTACCCCCATAAAATATGCAGGCTCTACACGCACCGTCATAGAAATTCCTTTAGCTTGGGCAATTGGCTCCAAACGTTTTACCACATCTTCAATCAATCGCTGCAAATCCACCGTCTCTCTATCCATACCCGTTTGTTTTTCATCCAGCTTAGATAATTTAATGATATCTTGCACCATTTGAATCAGCCGCTGTGCCTCATCATATATTTTTCCTGCAAACCTTGGTACGTCATCTGCACCAACCATACCATTTTTCATGATTTCCGCAAAACCCGAAATTGATGTTAACGGCGTTTTTAATTCATGAGACACATTTGCGGTAAATTCCCTTCTTAGTTTTTCCCGTTCCTCCCGCTCCGTTACATCAAACAAAACCAAAATTGCCCCAGCCAAAGTATCATCCTGATGAACCGGGTTAGCAAAAAGCTGAAAAAATTTACCTCCAACCTGGATATTTTCTTCCCGATGGGTGCCTGCCAAAGCAGACTCCACACAACGTCGAAATCCTTCGCTACGGTTCAAGCGAAACACATTGGCTTGGTCTTTAGGCGCTTCAATCCCCATAAGCTGAAGGGCCCCTAAATTATAAGAAAGCACATCGCCCTGAGTATCCAAAACTAAAATACCTTCTTGCATATTTGAAGTAATCGTATCAAATTCCAGCTTTTGACGTTTCAACTCCCGCATCTGCTGATAAAGCTGCTTATTTTGAACGGCAATTCGACGCAAAAGGGGCGTTAATTCATCATAAACAACAGCCATTTCTGGGTGTTCTAAGTCAATACTATTAATTGGTTTTGTTATGTTTTTTGCAGTTTGGAAAGCAAGAAAAACAGAGAGAAGAATTGCAGCAACTAAAATAATTGCCAAAGGTTGTGTAAGTGTAAAAAACAGGGTAAGAGGACTATTGGTTATGGTGGAAATGCGTAGGATGGTTCCATTTTCCAACCGTAACGCGTAATTAACCGTTTTTTCCGAAAGGGTAGTCGAATATCTTTCACTAAAGCCTTCTCCATTTTGAAACGCAGCAATAACTTCCTCTCGTTTCTTGTGGTTATCCATCTTAGCGGGATCTGCCTTTGAATCAAAAAGCACAACCCCATCTTTGTCAATCCAAGTGATGCGATCTCCTGGGTGATCCATTTGAACAAGGTAATCTAAACCATTTGTTTGAATTCCAGTTCCCACATAAATGGCCTGACTACGCAATTCATCTCGCTGCTCTGCAGAGAAATAATCGTACATCATCCCAAGGACCAACCCTACAACAGCAAGAATCATAACCATAGCCAATCCAAAAACAGCTCGGAAAATTCGCTTTGTCACTGATTTCCTCCTATCTTATATCCAATACCTCGCACAGTTTCGATATATTGTCCACAGGAACCCAGTTTTTGGCGAAGTGTTCGGATATGCACATCAATGGTACGATTTTCTCCATCAAAGCCATAACCCCAAATACTATTGAGTAATTGATCTCTGGTCATAACCCTCCCTCTGTTCTCCAAAAGCAAGTTTAGAAGTTCAAATTCCTTCAGAGTCAGTATTACTTCATTACCGCCAACGGTTACTTCGTGGCGAGATTGGCTGACACATAACTCCCCAAGCACATGCTCGGCCACCTCTGGCTCCCCTTCCGTTCGGCGTAGAAGGGCTTTCACCCTGGCAAGCAACTCCATCATACCAAATGGCTTTGCTACATAATCATCGGCACCGCTGTCTAACCCCATAACCTTATCATATTCACTACCCCGCGCTGTTAGCAATATGACAGGTACTTTTTTTGTTTTAGAGGAAGCTCTAATTTTTTTCAAAATACTAATTCCATCTTCTTCCGGCAACATAACATCTAACAATATGAGAGATGGAATTTCATTCTCCATAGCATCCCAAAAAGCAGAGGGCTTCTCAAATCCTTCTGCCAATAAACCTGCACTATGTAATGTATACGCAACTAACTCTCGAATGCTGTTGTCATCCTCAACCAAATATATCAAAGCATAACATCCTTTCAAATCAAAGATTGTTCGTTTATCATTAGCTTGAAGCGCAAGCCCAGTTTCTCCGCCGCCTTTCGACATAAAATCATACGCCCTAAGAAGATTTCAAAATAATCCATAACAGAGCCATAGTGGGTATCAACCGTCAATTTCAGCTTGATGATACTATGCTCCTCATTGATTTTCAAAACTGCTTTTTTAACAGAATAATTAACTCTATCGTGGATATCAAAAGTAGTTGTATCCTGGTTTCTCACACGACTTCTGCGAACATCGGATTTATCTGCCAGAATCAAAGCAGCGGCAATGGCATTTACGGGGATTCCCGTGCCTTCATCATGATTACCGATTGCAGTTACAACCGTAGCAATATCCTCTGGCTCCATATTCAGATTATCCAGAATGCGAAAAGCCATAACCGCTCCACTCTGAGAGTGATCCACACGGTTCACCAAATTACCAATATCGTGCAAGAATCCGGCTATCTGCCCCAATTCAACTTCATGGGGCGTATAGCCTAAAGTTTCTAAAATATATTTTACCGACTCAGCAACCTTGGTAACATGGGCAAAGGAATGCTCTGTGTATCCAAGGGCTGCCAAGGATTCGTCTGCTTTTTTGATGTAAGTACGAATCCCGTCGTTTTGTTTAATTTCTTCGTAAGTTATCATATTTCCCCACTTCCAATTCCATTTTTACGTGATATCCAGTAATGGAATACTCTACCCACTCAGCAATATTTGTGGCATGATCGCCAATTCTCTCCAAGTATTTTGCAATCATTAACAGGTCAATGCAGAGTTCCCCATACCCTTGGTCCTTGCTGATTAAATCAATCAGCTCTTGCTTAACCTCGGTAAACAGATTATCCAAAACGTCATCATAGGCCATAACACTTTTAGCTAACTCCAAATCCTTCTTCACAAAAGAATCCACGCTTTCTGTTACCATTTTTACCGCTGCGGAAGCCATATCCCGAATATGCACCTTACTCTTTGTGTCATTATCTTTAATAAATGCTGTAATCTCCGCTATATCTGCCGCCTGATCACCAATACGCTCCATATCGGAAATCATTTTCAATGCAGAAGAAATCAAACGTAAATCCCTTGCAACAGGCTGTTGCTGAAGCAAAAGACGCATACATAATGCCTCAATGTCCTTTTCTTTGCGGTCTATTTCATTATCTTTTTCAAAAACAATTAATGCGGCAACATCATCATTTTCCAAAAAAGCTTTCATGGAAGCGGTGATCGCTTCTTCGCACAAAGCGCCCATTTTTATCATTTCCACATTTAATTGATCTAACTGTGAATCAAAACGACTTCTAACCATATCAGCCAAACCTCCCTGTTATATAATCCTCTGTGCGTTTATCCTTTGGCATAGAGAATAATTCTTCTGTTTTGCCAAATTCAACAACTTCGCCCAAGAGGAAGAATGCTGTGTTATCAGAGATACGTGCCGCTTGCTGCATATTGTGCGTAACCATAACAATAGTGTACTCCTTTTTCAGTTCCAAGGCAAGGTCTTCGATACGAGAGGTGGAAATGGGATCCAAGGCACTGGTAGGCTCATCCATAAGCAAAACCTCTGGTTGAACTGCCAAAGCACGAGCAATGCAAAGTCTCTGCTGCTGACCACCACTCATGCCCATGGCATTTTTCTTTAATCTATCTTTTACCTCATCCCAAATTGCTGCATCTCGAAGGGCTTTTTCAACAATTTCATCTAATTTTACTTTGGAACGAATGCCATGGGTACGAGGCCCAAAGGCTACGTTATCATAAATACTCATGGGAAAGGGGTTTGGTTTTTGGAACACCATCCCTACCCATTTACGCAAAAGGTTAATATCCATTCCATTATAAATATCTTCCCCATCCAACAATACATCTCCTGTTATTGTGCATCCTTCAATCAAATCATTCATGCGATTTAAGGACTTTAATAATGTAGATTTGCCACATCCGGAAGGCCCAATAAATGCAGTAATTTCATTTTCAGGAATCTCTAAGTTTACATTTTTTAATGCTTTAAAATTTCCATAATATAATTCCAAATTGGAAATGGATATTTTACTCATCCCTTCACCCCAACTCTCTTTGCAATAAACGCTGAAAGCGCATTAATACCAATAACCAAAATTAATAAAATTACAGCTGTTGCATAAGCCTGCTCCGTATACAACCCTTCGTTTAGCAGCGCATACATGTGTACTGCTAAAGTTCTGCCTGACTCCATCACACCATCGGGTACTACGGGTGCTGTACCTGCAGGGTATAATAACGCAGCAGTTTCACCAACAATTCGGCCTACCGCTAAAATAACACCTGATAAGATACCAGGTACAGCAGAAGGCAATACAATTTTAAAAACCGTGCGTAGCTTCCCAGCGCCAAGCCCAAAGCTGCCCTCGCGGTACATATCAGAAACAGAAAGCAGAGCTTCTTCTGTTGTACGCATAATCAAAGGCAAAATCATAATTGCCAAAGTTAACGCACCACCTAAAATACTATATCCCCATCCAAGGTAAATATTAAACAGTAAATATCCAAATAAACCATAAACAATAGAAGGAATGCCCGCAAGCGTTTCTGTTGTAAGCCTGACCATTGGGATAAACCGATTTCCTCTTTTTGCATACTCAACTAAATAAATTGCCGAAAAAATACCGATAGGCACTGCAAAAACCAAAGAGATTAAAGTAATCGTTACTGTATTAATAACGGCTGGCATCATAGATACATTTTCGGTGTTATACTCCCAAGCAAAAAGGGCTGGGGTAATATTGGGTACTCCTTTTATAATAATATAAGCCACCAAGGAAATCAAAACGCCCACAGTGATCAGTGCTGCCAAAACAACTAAAACCAAAAGCAGGGCTGAGAATGGGTCCTTTTTATATCCCTTTATCTTTTCTCTATATGAAACATGATTCATTGCTTTCACTTGGATTCCCTCCTTTTTAAGAAGGAGAAACTAAGATTGATGATTAAAATGAATACAAACAGAACAACTGCTGTACCTAAAAGTGCCTCTCTATGCAAATCTGCCGCATAACCCATTTCCATAACAATGTTTGCTGTTAGGGTTCTAACACCACTAAATAATCCCGAAGGAATAATTGCCTGGTTACCAGCAACCATAATTACCGCCATAGTTTCACCGATGGCACGACCAATACCCAAAACAACGCCCGCAAAAATCCCCTGTTTTGCCGCAGGAATGACAGTGAAAAAAACACTTCTTTCGTGGGTAATGCCTAAGGCCAGTGCGCCTTCATAATATGTTTTTGGAACTGCACGAATAGCAGCCTCAGCTACACCAATAACAGTAGGTAAAATCATGATTCCTAATAGGATTGATGCTGTGAGTACACCTTTACCATTGCCACCAAATAAGTTTTGCATGATGGGAACAAGTACAACTAAACCAAAAAACCCGTAAACGATGGAGGGGATACCCGCCAAAAGCTCAATGGCTGGTTTGATCATTTTGTATAGCTTTTTTGGGCAAAAATGAGCCAAAAAAACGGCACATAAAATTCCCAAAGGTACACCAATGATGATGGCACCTGCAGTTACGTAAATACTGCCCACAATCATGGGAAAAATGCCGTATAAATCATTAGATGGTTTCCACTTTGTTCCTGCTAAAAAATCAAAAAAACCAATTTCCTGAATTGCTGGTATACCATTGGCAAACAGAAAAATACAGATTAATGCTACAGCGAAAATGGAGATACTGGCCGCTGCCAAGAAAACCCATTGCATTGCTTTTTCTTTCATATAAGTCCTCCTCGACCATAAAAGGAATTGAACCTTTTTGTAAACGCCTGGAAATCATTTTTGCTTTTCATATCACTTTTTTGATCTCCCTTGAAGCGTTTTTCATATTTGCAAAATGACGGTTCCTACTTGTAGGCCCGTCGTATAAGGAACAAAATCTAAAAGCTTTTATTTGATATAGAGCAACAAGGAAATAATTTTTTGTTTTTGGCTTTTCAAGCATAAAGGGAAAAAGAATAAGGAGTTTTGCTTTCCCAGGTGCTTCCATTCATAAAAAGCTTTTAGATTCAGGTTTATAACTTCTATTTTTTCGAGTTATTCTTTTGTTTTTACAAGTTTTCAACTTTCGCTCTATATCCTATTATTCGGCTATGCTCCAATCTGTAGCAACACCGGTGAAGATATCTTTTACCAGAGATGTAGTCAAACCATTTACAGCATTATCAATATTTACGATTACTGCGATACCATCCATGGCAATAACAGAAGGGGTAAGGCCTTTTTCAAGTTCGCTGTCTTTTAAAGCTCTGGAAGCCATACCGATATCACAAATACCTTCGATTGTAGATGTCATACCTGTTGTAGAATCACTCTGCTGTACTTCAATTGTAATGTTAGGGTTTGCCTGTGCATATGCTTCTTTCAATTTTTCCATAACAGGTGAAACGGAGGAAGAACCGGCAACTGTTACTTTACCTTCTGCATCGCTTGCTGCATAAGCGCCTGCATTTCCTTGGCTGATGTAACCGCTTTTTTCAACGACTGCCTGACCCTCTGCACTCATGATAAAGTTAATAAAATCCTGTGCTGCAGCCGAAACTTCATCCTTTGTTGCAATGTTAAAAGGTCTGGAAATCTTATAAGTACCACTCTTGATGTTTTCAACAGTTGCTTCTGCTCCATCGATTTCTAAAGCTTTTACTGTGTCATTCAAAGAGCCTAAGGAAATATACCCAATTGCATCTTTGTTACCTGCGATTGTCTGCATCATTACTGCTGTACTGTTTGTAATTTCTGCTGTGTCAGCTGTATGATCCACTTTATTGCCTTCTGCATCTTTTTCTTCGATACCAAACAATTCGATAAATGCACCTCTAGTACCGGAGCCATCTTCTCTGGAAACAACAGAAATTGCTGCTCTGTTTGCACCTGAGTTTGCATCTGCACTGCCATTATCTGCGCCATCAGATGAGCCGCCACAACCTACCAAAGCACTTGTCAACATTAACATAACCAAGCCTAAGCCTATTTTTTTCTTCATTATTTACCTCTCCTTTTTATACACAATTATCGGATACAAACAAAGTATATATAGACAATGTTAAAAGAAAAATCATTCCTTTGTTAAATCTATGTAAAATATGATTTTATGACAAATTTTTTTACCCTGTTTGTAACTTTTTAAAAGCATCAACACCCACGTTACATTATAATTTTCCCAGTTTTCTTCAACCTACTCTAAAAAGGTAAAAAGAAGAAAAAGACACAGTTTTGTTTTTAGTGCTAATTATGCCCCATGAGAGGTTAACCTATTAAATTCATTATGACCATCAAGCAAACGACCTTTTCTTATTGTTTCATGAATGACGATCAATATTTCATTGCGTTAACATTTTTCCATATTCTTAAAATTATAAGTTTCTCAAATAGATTCAAACAATATTATCAAGTGATATCTCAATTTTCAGCCTTCAATACCACATTAAGATTTTTTATAAGAACACCTTTTTGAAACAGCAATTTGATACCTTGGTTTTAGAAGAAAACATTGCATTTAAAATAAAATGGGTCATTCATATGTGGAAGACCTCTGAGTTATTGAATGCTTGTAGCTTTTTTCCCACCTATGGTAAATGGAGATTTCTCTGGGACTAGACTCTTTGGCGCAGTGATGGAATATGAAAGGGAATTATAATTCTGTATGGGCAGGGGGTCAGATATATATTTTTAACAAAAAAACTCCAACATCCAAATTTCCCCATTCAAACACAACTTAAGGGATTGGACTCGAGTTCTAGACAAAGGGATATCTATCCAAAAAATCGCTATAAAGGGTAGTCTAGTCACAGTTATTCCCTTAAAAACATCTTCTACTTTTTGTTCTTTGCTTTATTTAAAATAACTTTTAGCCATTCTTACTTGAGTGGAAGTGATATTGTTTTAAGTGGATTACGTTCTCACAGCTTTGCATTGTTCCTAATCCCAAAGGCATACAAAAAGGCAGGTGGATTTTTTCCATCTGCCTAAAATTGTATGTATCAGAATTTTTTTCTTGTTAAGAAATCAGGAATCTTAATTTCAGATTCAAAATCATCTAAATCAGCAAACCTTCTAGGTCTTACTTCTTCTTCCTGGCTTTCTCCTTTTTCTTCCTCTTTTGCGGCAACTGTGGGTTCAGGTTTTTTTGCCTCAGTTACTGGCATTTCACCATCAAGACCTGTTGCAATAACAGTAACGATAACTTCATCGTCCAACTCATCGTTTATGGTTGTACCGAAGATAATTTCTGCATCAGGATCAATTGCTTCTCGAATCAAGTCAGCAGCTTCCTCTGTTTCCATCAAACCAAGGTTCATATCACCACTAAAGTTAATCAAAACACTCTTTGCGCCTTCAATGGTTGTTTCCAAAAGAGGGCTCTGAATTGCCATTTTCGCTGCAATTTCAGCTTTGTTTTCACCACTTGCATGACCAATTCCCATATGGGCAACACCCTTATTTGCCATAACTGTGCGCACATCGGCAAAGTCCAAGTTGATTACACCAGGCTTAGAAATTAAGTCAGCAATACCTTGTACACCTTGACGTAAAATTTCATCAGCTTTTTTGAAAGCTTCTGTTAGGGTTGTTTTTTTGTCAATGATGCTTAATAATCTTTGGTTGGGAATAATAACCAACGTATCTACATTTTTCTTTAGCTCAAGGATACCTTTTTCAGCGTTGCTCATTCTTTTCTTGCCTTCAAAATTGAAAGGCTTTGTAACAACACCTACTGTCAAGATACCTAACTCCTTTGAGATAGATGCAATTCTAGGGGCTGCACCCGTACCTGTGCCTCCACCCATACCAGCGGTAATGAATACCATATCAGAACCACGTAAAGCCTGTGCAATTTCATCCTGTGTTTCATCAACAGATTTTTCACCGATTTCTGGGTTACCCCCTGCACCAAGACCTTTGGTTAATTTTTCACCAATTTGTATTTTTGTTGTTGATCTAGCCTTTGTCAGAGCTTGTCCATCTGTATTAATAGAAATAAACTCTACGCCATCTAAACCGTCTTCAATCATTCTGTCAACAGCGTTGTTGCCACCGCCACCAACGCCGATTACTTTTATCTGTGCCATACTGCTCATTGGGATATCAAACTCGAGCAAAAAAATCCCCTCCTAATTATCAAGAAATCCATAATAATATATGATTATACACGAAAATAACCTTTCTTGCCATAGTAAAAGGAAACAATTCAGAAAAAATTTGGTATTTTTACCGCATTATTCTTCTTTTTCCGTTACTACTATAATCTGTTTTTCCGTTTTATTCAATAAAAATCTACGAATCTGGCTAAAATTATTGAAAATACGAGAACCAAAAACTACCACTGCCGCAATGGATAAATCCATATTCAGCTGGTTTCCTAGCCAAACTAGGCCAACAGCCAGCACCCCGTTGCAAAAGAAACCTGTGGCAAAAACTTTAATATCAAACTGCTTTTGCAAAATGGCATAAATTCCCCCCAAAACGGAGTCCAAACAAGCCAAAATTGCCATAGCCACGTAACCTGAATAACCATAGGGAATTTCTATCCCGCTAGCCACACCGATCAACACGCCGAAAAAAACTCCAACGATAGGCGCAATCATCCGACTACCTCCTGTTCTAAGTCCGGTGCTTTAAAAAGCACAGTTTGGGTATATGGCGGAACCACCACATTTGCTTCTTTTCGAATAGTGATTTCAATGCCCCAGGGCGCTAAGTTATCTACAACACCACCGGGAAATTTTAATGCAGACTGTAAAATATCACCATCTCCAATTGCAGCTATTTCAAAAGGAGCGGCAACCCGTTCCCCATTGACCATAACGATAGAACCTGCACAGGTAACACTGCTTGTGGCAACAATGCGCTGCCCGTTAATGGAAACAGCCTGAGCACCTGCCACATTTAACTCATTGATTACAGATAAAATATCTTCGGCATGCACCAAGTAAGCATTGCTGTCACCACCCTTTTTAGTGCTGCTATCATTCATAATTACAATTACCCCTGGGCCTAACATTTCTGTAAGCCCGCTAAAAGCCCGCAATTGCTCTATCTCGCTTTGCAAGTTTGTAAGAGTGGCACCATAGTTTAGACCATTTTCATAATCTTTCATGATTTTTTCTTTTTCTTCCAAACGATTTTCCAGTGCTTTGTTTTCCTCCTGCACCTTTTTTAGCGTTGCAGTCAGCTCTGTAAGACGCTGGTTTTCTGTAAGGCTATTCTGCTTTTTCACTGTATTATACTGCACACCGATGATGACACCTAATAACACACAGATTAATGTTAATGCAACAAAATGCTGATTCTTGCCCATAGCCTGTCCCCTTTTTTCTTTACGGATTATGTGAGATATTGAAAGATAATAGGTTTTCTCAAATCCCTAAGGTCAAGTGTTCCTCTGTCCTCCTTGGGAATTGTTTTCACTATTTCACCCATAATACGAACCTTTTGATCAGAATCTGCCATATCGCCTAAGCGAATTTCAACTTTATTAACATATGCATAGATGTCTTTTGGATCCGTAACATCAATTTCCACCACCAAATCCAGAAGGTTATATTTTTTCATCATTTGTGACATTTGTAAAACAATCTGCAGAGCATCTGCATTCTCCACTGGTAATACTTCCCCTAAAAGAAAGCTGTCAAAGTTAAGCCCTCTTACCACTGGTAAAGCGTCATGATATACGTTCTGTGTTTCCAGAACACGGCCTTCTTCATCTATGTAAAGGTATGCGCCCATATAAGGCACATATCCTCTCACCTTACGCTCCTTTACCTCGACAACCATGGTACCAGGTAACTCAGCTTTTAATTTTGCCTGAGCAATGTAAGGATCCTGTTCTAAAATTTTTTCTGCTTTACTTTTTCCAAATAAAATTAAATTATCCCCTTGAGATAGGGATATCATTGCTGCTAACTCCGTGGTGGTAAAATGCTCTGCACCCTCCGAGCGAATTTCTTTCACCGCAAAAAGTGGAGAAAATAAAATTCCTGCAATCACGATCACCAGCAGGAGAAAACCAATAATATATTTGGAATTGATTCCTCGCCCTCTTTTGGGCCCTTCATAAAATTCTAGTTCTTCTAATAATTCCACATTATCTATGCGTTTCTTTTTTTTCTTAGGCATTTTTTTCACTCCATCAGCCGCACATTGCCGCCCAATAATGAAAAGGCGTCCTCAATTTTTTCGTATCCACGTTCAACATATTGGGAACCATAAATTACACTTTTGCCTTCTGCTGCCAACGCTGCAATCAAAAGAGCGGCGCCACCTCGCAAATCGTGACCGAAAACTTCCGCTCCATGTAGCCCTGCACAGCCTTTTATCCGCGCTACTCTATCCTCTACAACAATATCTGCCCCCATCCGACATAGTTCTTCTGCATGGCGGAAACGAGCCTCAAATACCGTTTCACTAATCATACAAGTTCCCTTTGCCAATGTCAATAGACTCATGACCAAGGGTTGCATATCTGTGGGAAATCCAGGAAAAGGCCCTGTAACCAAGGAAAAATCAGACTTAAGTTCTTTTGGTGGCTTCATCCACAAGGAATCAGAGGTAAAGTGAAAATTGCAGCCTGTTTTTTCTAAAGCAACCACAGTTGTTTCAATATCATTCTTTTCAACCCCCAATAAACTAAGTTCCCCACCTGTCATGGCAGATGCACATAGGAATGTACCTGCCTCTATTCGGTCAAAAGGTATGGAAAAATATGCCCCATGGAGCTTCTTCACACCCTCAATCATAATCGAAGGTGTTCCCTCACCATAAATCTCAGCTCCACAAGCACGTAAAAAACGAACCAATGCAACAATTTCTGGCTCTCTTGCTGCATTATGAATTACGGTTACTCCTTCCGCCTTTGTAGCCAGAAGTAAAATGTTTTCTGTTGCGCCCACACTAGGGTAGTTTAAATATATATGATATCCCAAAATGTGTGGAGCAGCGCAATAAAACAGCCCTTCTTCCTCCCGAATCTCCACTCCCATCTTTTCAAAAGAACTGAGGTGAATATCAATGGGACGTTTCCCAATAGCACACCCTCCGGGGTGACCTAAAATCGCCCTTTTTTCTCGGCCCAAAAGAGCACCTAAAAAAAGGATGGAGGAACGCATCTTTTGAACCGTTTCCTCCCGAATTTCCACATCATGAATTACCCTTGTATCGATCACTGCTGTTCTACCTGTAAGTTCCACCTTACAACCTAATGTCTTAAGGATATCTAACGTTAGATAGAAGTCTCGAATCAACGGACAGTTCTCCAACACCACTTCATCCTCTGCAAGAAGTGTTGCTGCTAAAATTGGTAAGGCAGCGTTTTTGCTTCCTCTCACTGCAAACTCTCCGCCTATGGGCTTTCCGCCCTCAACCAAGTAATACCCCATGCTGATCCCTCCAAAAAGCATCTTACCCACATTGTATAGATGGACATTTTTTTTGGTGCATATCCACCTGCAATCGTGTTTACAAAAAAACAAAAACCTTGTAAGATGTAACAAAAACCATGGAGGACAATGAAATGAATCATAACATTTTAGATATTAAGGGGATTAAAGTTGGACATGCACAAAACTTGGAGGCCAAAACCGGGGTAACTGTGGTAATTGCTGAAAATGGTGCCGTTTGTGGTGTGGATGTTCGTGGTGCTGCCCCAGGAACAAGAGAAACCGACCTTTTAAACCCTTTAAATGCCATGGAAAGAGTAAATGCCGTGGTTTTAGCTGGGGGCTCTGCCTTCGGACTAGAGTCTGCCTGTGGTGTGATGGATTATATGGAAGAAAAGGGCATGGGATTTGATGTTGGCGTAACCAAAGTTCCCATTATTCCTGCCGCTGTTCTTTATGATTTGGAAAATGGCGATGTTTTTTGCCGCCCAGACAAGGAAATGGGCAGACAGGCCTGCGAAAATGCAAATAGCGAAGGCTTGCTTGAAGGTGATGTTGGCGCCGGCTGCGGTGCAACAGTTGGAAAACTGAGAGGTACCCAGGGTTGGTGCAATAGCGGCATCGGTTCTTGGGCTGAAACCACAGAAAACGGCATCACTGTGGCAGCTTTGATTGCTGTCAACGCCTTTGGAGATGTGATAGAAAAAGGAACCATTATTGCAGGCACTAAGGATGAATACGGAAATTTTTTGGATACTGCTCAAGGCGTTATCAACCTAGGCTCAACCCTTTCCTTCAGCGGCAAAAACACCACCATCGGTGTTATTGCAACAAACGTAAAGCTGACCAAAGCCCAGGCAGCTAAAGTAGCAGGAATGGCTCACGATGGCCTTGCTCGATGCATCTGCCCCATTCACACTACCTTGGATGGAGACACCCTATTCTGCCTTTCAACGGAAGAAATCGAACTCCCTACTGCACCGGTAGACTTGGTAGGCATTATGGCGGCTAGGGTAACGGAACAGGCTGTTATCCGTGGGGTAAAGTCTGCAAAGCCCTTCTAAAACAAACTCACGGAACTTTTATTACTAACAAATGGCCTTAGGGCGCCGCCTGAACCAGACGGCACCCTAAAAAACATTCCTATCTTAGTAACACTGCAAAATCAACCAGCCCTTCAAAGCGTTTTGATTTAAAATCCTCCTTTAAAGCAGATAGCAAAACTTTATGAAGTTTAGTTGCAGCGGAAAAAACTTTGTAGGCCTTCAATATCTTCGAAAGGAAAAGGGTTCCTCCCATTTTGGAGAAACCCTTCTACTACTTCCTATTCCATTAAACAGTAACCTTGCCATTAAGACTATCTATTTTTTAGTGTTCGCCACACTCGTGGGCATGTTCATGTTCATGGCAAATAGAGCCCGTGGAAACCAAATCTCCCTTTAAATAGGCCTCTACTGCTTTTTTAGCATCGCCAGATGCACCTACGATAACTTCAATGTCTCTTTCATTAAAAATTTCAACGGCTCCACCGCCCATTCCGCCGGAAATGATTACGTTCACGCCCATATCCCCTAAAAAATTAGGCAAAAAGCCCGGCTTATGACCAGGATTTGCAATGCTTTTCACATCCCCAATCTTCCCGTTTTCTGATTCAAAAATACAAAAGTTCTCGCAATGACCAAAGTGCTGTGCTACCAATTCACCCATACATGCTACTGCAATCCTCATAATTCATTCTCCTTTTTATTCTAATAATTTGATTCAAAAAAATTTTTCTATACGCTCTTATTCTTATCTGCCAATACGGCCTGATCTGAACCTCTTTTAAATCACAAAAATAAGATTCTATAGATCCTTGAGTTAAAAAATTTTAAAAGTATTTTCAAACACTCCTAACAATCCATCTCTAGCCGGGCAATCAATTTCTGCTAAACTATGTCCTGCATTAATTGCAATAGAAGCCTGCTTGTCATAAGGGATGCGCCCCACAAATGGAATTCCCCCCTGGGAACATAAATCCTCTATTGCCTGTGTATTTTCAAGGCAAGTGTCAAATTTATTTACACATACTGCAGTTTTTGTTTGAAAAATTTGAGCTGTTTTTATGATTCTTTTCATATCACTGATGCCTGAAAGGGAGGGCTCTGCCACAATCAGCACCAAATCAACACCACTAATAGAGGCAATTACCGGGCAACCTATACCAGGGGAACCGTCAATAATAGCAAATTCATTGGACTTTCCATAATGATCCAGTTCGTTTTTTACTTCTGTCACAAGTTTGCCGGAGGTTCCACGCCCCATCTTCAACTTGGCTGTGGAAAATACCCCTTTATTTTTATAAAGCATCATTTCTCCTGCAATATCCTCTTCCATGTTTACTGCTCCCACAGGGCAGGTATACATACACACACCGCAGCCCTCGCAAGCATAAGGATTTACAGAATAAACATCTCCCTCGGGAAAAATTGCATGGAAACGGCAGTTATCAATGCAAGTACCGCAACCTATACACTTTGAAAAATCTATTCTTGCTTTTTCCGAGCCATAATAATCCTTTCTTTTTGGTTCAGCAGTTACGCCAGCAACCAGGTGCAGATTGGGTGCGTCCACATCACAATCAGCAAACGCCTTTGCCTTTGCAAAATCAATAAAAGCGGCGGCAGTTGTGGTTTTTCCAGTACCGCCCTTACCACTCAAAATCAGGAGTTTTTTCATTTTTCCACCTCCCGTTTGATTGTCTCTAAAAGCTTGCTAAACTGCTCTTTCACTTCTTCATCCTCATCAACAGCAATACCAGCTCTTGCCCCAATTTGGGCTAACTTTTCTTTAAAGGGAATGGAACAAAGAATGGGAATTTTGTTCTCTTTGCAAAAGCTGTCCAATTGGGTGTAAGTATCATCCGCCTTATTTATCACTACGCCACAAGGTTTACCCAACAGAGACACCAGTTCAAATACCATCTGGAAATTATGAAGGCCAAAGGCTGTGGCTTCCACCACAAGGATACAGTAATCCGCAGATTCCACGCTCTCCATTACAGTGCAAGCACTTCCCGGGGGGCAATCTATTACAGTTAGTTGCTTTTCACGTTGCCCCGCCTCCAATGCACTACGGATAACAGCAACACCGCTTGCCTCACCAACATTTAAAACACCCGTTATAACCTGAACCTCATGGTAAAATCCTTCCTCAATCACACCAATAGGCCGCCGCATTTCCTGTATTGCCCCATTGGGGCAGACAATGCTGCACGCACCACAGGAATGGCAAACCTCCTGAAAGACAATGGGTTTCATTTTTATAAAACCCAGGGCATTAAAGCGACAAGCATCTACGCATTTACGACATCCAACACAGTTAGCTTCTTTAATTTTGGGTAACAGTGTATATACTTCTGTTGTTTTTTTATCCCCAGGCTTAAAAAACAGCCTACCATTAGGCTCCTCCACATCACAATCAATATAGGTTGATTTTTTGGCTGTAACGGCAAGATTAACCGAAACGAAGGTTTTTCCGGTTCCTCCTTTTCCGCTTAAAACCGCTACCTTCATACTCTTCCGTGAAAGCCTGCATGAAAGTGTGTCATGACTGCAAGCTCTCCTTTCTCAAAAGCTTCAATATTCTCTTTTGCAGTTAGCTTTGTTGTTTTGTAAACCTGAATTTCTGCTGCTTTGAAAACCTCTGCTGCATTCTCCCCACAGCGCACAGTGAGCAAAGCCTGTGCATTTTGATCCAAAATTTCTTGAGCTGCCTTTATTCCCGCACCACCTTGAGCCGTTGCAGCTTTATTGACAGAAAATAAGGCTTCCTTTTTTTCCGTATCATAAATTAGAAAATACGGAGCTCTGCCAAAGGAAACACAAACCTCTGCATCCATATTCATGTCATTCATAGGGATGGCAATTTTCATAATCAAATCTCCTCTCATCTCGCTTTTATTCGTAATGGAATGAAATTGGCATATAAAGTTTTAGATTGCTTTGCAATTCAGCCTTCTATATACAAATGTCCCCCGAAAAGTCTATGCAGTCATTTCCGTCATATGCCATTTATACATAATTGTACGGCTATTAATGTCATATGTCAATAACTTATTTGAAAAATCCACCACATTGCACATTTTTTCCTCTATTGTTTCTCACTCCATTTTTATAGCGTACCTTTCCTTTTTTGTTTAGACTCTTCTGAAATTTTGGACAAAAAAAACCCTGACATAAAATATCAGGGTACTAGAAAGCTACTGGTGGGAATCGAACCCACAACCTTCTCATTACGAGTGAGATGCTCTACCATTGAGCCACAGTAGCAAATTTATTTATAAATTTTATTAAACCTAAAATGAAAAATGATGCAGAAAGCATCTTTACCATTATATCATATCATTTTTAAAAATGCAACATCTCAACTTGTTTCTATCCATAATTTATGAGACGTAATCCCTTGAAATTGGAGGATACCCTTATCTTTAAACCTTGTTTTGACCCACTCATTATTGGTATATGCAGAAAAAAAATAGTTCATTTTTAAAAGAGAAAACAAGAAACCCCTATTTCACTCTTTCCTTACATCTGTGGGTTGATTGAAATATCCTCATCTACGTGTATAAAAAATAATTCCAAATCCTCTTGTTTTCTGAATAAAAAATGGTATAGTAGATAAAGAATATTTTAGGAGGATACGCTATGACAAACAAACAAAAAGTATGGGGACTAGGGTTTTTGACCGTTTTTTTATGGGCATCTGCTTTTCCTCTCACTAAAATTGTACAAGAACAATTTACATCTTACCCTTTAGGCTTTTTGCGATGCTCAATTGCTGCAATTTTGCTTTTGGTCATAGGGAAACTCTGCCACATACATAAACCAAAAAAAGAAGATATTCCTTGGTTCTTTCTTTCTGGAGGGCTAGGCTTTACCCTTTATATGATTACCTTTAATACAGGTATTCAAACCTTAACCTCAGCCACATCTAGCATTATTATTGCTATTACGCCTATTTTAACGGCAATTGTGGCAACAAAACTTTATAACGAAATCATCCAACCCATAGGGTGGCTTGCCATTTTAATGGCATTTGTAGGAGTCTTGATATTACTGCTTTGGGAAGGCGTTTTTTCCATAAATATTGGTTTGGTTTGGACCATCTGTGCCGCCTTTGTTTTTTGCGGTTACAACATCCTAAGCAGAAGGTTGTCACAAAAAGGATATTCCTCTTTGGAAATCGTAACTTACAGCATGCTTTGTGGGGCAATCTTGCTTGGTTTTTGGTCAATTCAAGGAATTCAACAATTGGCTCACTCCGACTTGAAGCATATTTCCGCCCTTATTTATCTAGGGGCCTTTCCCAGCGCAGCAGCTTACTTTTTCTGGGGCAAAGCAATGTCTTTGGCACAACGCACCAGTGAAGTAACCAATTTTATGTTTATTACCCCCCTTCTCTCCACTATTATGGGCTTTATTATTTTAAAAGAAATACCCAATATGGGGACTTTTATTGGGGGCGCACTCATCATTATCAGCATCGTTGTTTTTAATTTAAAAGGAAAATAATAAGGGCATACATACCGTTGATGAACCTACTAGGTAGGCTTGATCCCTTTTGCACCTTTAGGATTTTTATTCATTTTCATCACAACGGTTTCTGACTTTTCTTAAAGAAGTAGCCAATCTTTTAATACTTTTCAGACATCATGCAACGCTCATATAGGTGGCCTAAAAAGACAAGGCAGTTGCCGTAAAATCATTACGACAGCTGCCTTTTTTGCCCAAAATATTTTGGCTTTGCCAGTTGATATTTGGATTATCTTTTTATAACCAATTCCTGACCAATTTGAATCATTGCAGGGTCCTTAATTTGGTCTTTATTGTTTTCATAAATTGTTCTCCACTGAGTACCATCGCCCAAAAGGTTTTTTGCAATTTTCCATAAGCTATCGC
The DNA here is from genome assembly GCF_040307045.1 of Anaerotignum sp. GTDB lineage: Bacteria > Bacillota > Clostridia > Lachnospirales > Anaerotignaceae > Chakrabartyella. Next base: position 118,440 of record NZ_JAWRKF010000020.1, on the reverse strand, counting down.
CCTTAGCAACCTTATAAACATCAGCTACAATTTGATCAGCCTCTGTTTTGGGTTCTTCTTTTACTGGCTCTTGTTCGGGTTTAACTTCAGGTTTAACTTCGGGCTTAACTTCAGGTTTAACTTCAGGTTGAACCTCAGGTTTTACAGGTACAGCAACAGGCTCAGAAATTAATTTGATTCTGCCCTGAGATTGTGCATATTCTTTTCCAACTACACCGCCTAAAGAATCAACATACTGAATCAACGCTTCTGCATCAACAATGCCTGTATCTTGTTTAAAGGAGCCCTGTGTCAATGCATAATATGTGTCGCCACCCTCTGCCTGGAAGCTATTTACAACTACTGTGTAGTTCGCCTTAGGGTCGAATGCTTTGCCCCCAATGCTTGTAATTGTTACACGGCTACCTGGGTCTGCAGGTGCATAGTATGTTGAATTGGGATACTGGGCACCATTTTTATATTCCACAGCTGTGTTTACTGTATATTCTGCCCCTGCAATCTGAGGGAAACCACCCAAAGCGGTAGGTGTACAGAATGTGGAGGCTTCCAAAATTTCTAGAAGCTGTGCGCCAGTTACCGTAACCAAAGTTATGGTATTTCCGTAGGGGAATACGGTATACAGGGTATTCATAGATATATCCCCTGCCGGGATGCTTGCACGGATACCACCTCCATTGGAGATAGCAACATCTACGCTAACACCTAAGCTCTGATCTTGTGCATACTTCTTGCCAACGTATAACAACGCATCCGATGAGAAATCTCCCAGGTTTGTTTCTTCTGTACGAACACCAGGGTCTCTTTCACCATTTAAGCTGACTTCAGATTTTGCGAAGTTGCCTGCATAATAAGCATCAACCTCTGTCTTATCAGCCGCTACCATTTTAGTTAATGTTTCGTCATACTTGCCAATGTTCGCTGCATAATCCGACGCACTAATGAGTTTTGCAGTTGCCTGCTTTGTATCCTTATCAATCACAACAGTGCCAACATTTGCTAAGTAAGAACCTGTGCTTACGATTAAAGTATCATTAACCTTTTGTCCACCATCCATTACTGTATGGCTATGACCATCTACCATCAGGTCAATGCCCTTTACTGCCTTTGCAACATCAGTGGAGCGTCTACCAACGCTTTCATCGTCAACACCCAAGTGTGTCAAAGCAATTATATAATCGCAGCCTTTTGCCTCCAATTCATTAACCTCATCTTGAGCAGCTTTGATCATTTCTTCGCCATCCAAGAAAGTCAAGTCTTTTACACTGCTAGGGCTGGATTTTGTTTGTGTTTCAGCTGTGTCTAAGCCAAACACACCAATCTTCATGCCGCCTTTTTCTAAAACAACGCATTCGCCGAAATAAGGTTCATCTGTTCCTTTCTTCAGAATATTGGCATCTACAACAGGAACTTTTCCTGCCTGCAATACTGCAAACATATCCTTAAGAGGCTCAAAACCGAAGTCAAATTCGTGATTCCCCAAAGAAACTGCATCATAGCCTGCCGAAACGATGTACTCAGCCGCCTTTAAGCCCTTTTCATGGTTAACTAAGGTTGTTCCCTGTGAAAAATCACCTGCATCCAACAGAATCACTTCTGCACCTTGGGCAGTATAGTAGTCTTTTAAGCCCTTAACGCCTGCAATACCAATGCTTGTTTCTGTTGTCTGGTAATAACCATGCATATCATTTGTATGGATTACAACCACTTTACCATCCATCTCTCCCGCAAATGCAGGAACTGACATACTCAGTACCATCGTCAAAGACAACAGAGAAGATAAAACCTTTTTCCCGTATTTCATAGTACTCCTCCTTTTTATAATGGAAATATGTTACATTATGATGATAACACTTTAAGAGGAAAAATGGAACCATTTTGACAGTTTTTTAATTCATATATTACACAAATTTTACAAAATTCTTCTTTGTTTTACTGTTTTTTCTGTTGATTTAGGAGTACCTCTATCCCAAGGCAGAAAGCAGAGTGCTTCATTGCCCCAATGATATATTTTGCGGCTATTTGTAATCTACAAAACCATTCTCCTATGTTTTTGTTATGATACTGGTATTTTGTTATTACTCTACCTATATATTGATTTCATTTATTTATGTCCCAGTCTAAGCTCCTATTTTTCTCTGCCACCAAAATACGCATTTCTTCATTTTGACCGTTCATAGACCTAGACACCCAAAACAATACTGCTTTTGCAACAAAAATAACTCTGACTATGCTGTTGAAAAAGAGAATTATATAAAAAATAACCGCACAGGATCTGGTCCCATGCGGTGGTACTTTTCCATATTCCCTTAGCTTGAATCAACCTAATTCACATCCTAGAAAAGGGATATGCTTTGTCTTTTCAGTGAGATATTACTGTTCAACCCAAAGGGTTCTTTTGCAAGTTGTGAACCATTAAAATTTATAATTTCTCCTTACTTTATGGGTTTTTCAACACGAATAATCCCAGAAGAATAAGGAGAAACCACACCGGCTTCAGAAATAAATACAACTAATTTATCTTTTTCTTTCACAAAAAAACCTAAAGTTACACTGCTATCATCTAGCATTTTATCTGCCTCCTCAAAATATTTAGAGGAGTCTTTTTTTATGTCATCTTTGATTGCATTCTTCATATAAACTTCTTCTGTCATGCCGTTTTCAAAAGCAATAAAATCTGCTAATTTTTTTTCTCCACCGGTTTTTAAATCAAAGGTATTGCCTTTTGCATAAGAGCTTCCATGGGCACCCCCTGTGTAAATATACTGGGTGCTATAAAAAGAGAATGTGTTATCATCATAGTAAGGCGTTTCAAATCCAATTGTAAAATCATAGGTTTTGAAATCTGAGCCCAATTCCTTTGCACTCTTTGTTACTGCTTCTTGATTATCTTTAAGATAATTTTCTAAGCTACCCTTGGCATCAGCGGCAATCTTCTCATTAATCATAGCTGCCTTTTGCCCCAAAACAGAGGTGCTTAGCTGAGGGTATTTTACGGTGCCAGTAATCAATACCTTACCATTTTCATCTTTTAAATCCTTTTTATATGTAACAGCCGAATAGGCATCTTCTTTTTCATCCATGGTAATAGAAACTGTTTTGTTTTCACCGTTCCAAGCCACTTTACCTTCAAAACATTCTACAACAGCTCTAAGGGGAATCATAGTAGAACCACCAATCATTTGTGCTGGTGTTTCCAGCTGTTCTTTGCTTCCTACAAAGTTCTTCTCACCAATTACGAGTTTTGCCTCTTTACCATCTTTACTCAGCAACACAGACTGATCTTTTTCATTCCAAACAACCTGAACGCCCATTGCTTCTAAAGCTCCCCTAACAGGAACCAACGTATATCCATCCACAATTATAGGCTGTTGACCAGAAAAAACAACCTCATAATTGTTTACTAACACCTTAATATTCTCAGCTGCAAAAGCAGGTACGGCAGAGGCACCCATCATAGCTACACAAGCAAGAGCCATCATTTTCCTTTTCATTCTAAATCCTCCTTATACGTTTTACAATTCCTGACTCAATCAGTATACAACGAATTTATGTTGAAACTATTAGGAAACTCTGTCAATTTTCTTACACTTTTTTTAGGAATTTATAAACAAAGGGAGGTCTTTATAGAAACGGCCAGTTGAATGAAAAACCATATAAAGTCAAAAGGTGGTTTAAGGGTTCATATCTCCAGTTTTTTCTTCGTAGGTTGCAATCACTCTTCTATACGTAACATCCGATATCCTACCCCAACGTGGGTTTGAATGAATTTTGGTTGTGCTGGATTTTCTTCAATTTTTTTGCGAAGGGTCGCCATAAATACACGCAAAGATGCTATATCATTATCCCAAGTGCTACCCCATATTTCTTTGGTAATATAAGTATGCGTTAATACTTTCCCTACATTTTTACAAAGCAAACACAGCAGTTTATATTCAATCGGTGTCAAGTGAAGCTCCGCCCCTGAAAAATAGGCACAACCTGAGGCATAGTCCACACGCAACTCCCCATTTATAAACTCCAGCTGCTCTTTTCCGATTCCTTGGGTATAGCTTAATCTTCTTAGGGTTACTCGCAAGCGAGCCAAAAGTTCATCCACGGAAAAAGGCTTTGTTAAATAGTCATCTGCCCCGGCATCCAATGCTTCTATTTTATCTCGATCTTCAGCTCTAGCGCTAATCACGATAATAGGCATGTTCGACCAAGACCGAATTTTTTTTATAATTTCAACCCCGTCGATATCTGGCAATCCCAAATCCAACAAAACAATATCTGGGTTTTGAGAAACGGCCTCTAACAGTGCCTCCGCCCCCGTGGCTGCTGTATGGTATTTATAATCTTGGGTTTCCAACGTAGTAGAAATTAAGTTTCTAACTGCCCCATCGTCTTCGACAATTAAAATAAATGGCTTATTCATGAAATGGTACCTCCTCCGCTTGTAATGTAAAGGTAAAAACAGAACCATGAGGAACATTGTCAGTCACGGTAATCGTTCCCCCATGGGACGAAATAATACTTCTGCAAAGAGGTAATCCCAAACCTAACCCCCTGCGTGAATCGGATATGGTGCGACTGGCAGTATAAAACATTTCAAAAAGACTCTCTTTCAATGAATCGGGAATGCCTCTACCATTATCAGCCACAGAAACCTGAATTCTATCGCCAACCCTTTTCATGCCAATTTTGATTTTGGAGCCAGGGTCGGTATATTTAATTGCGTTATTCAACAAATTTATCATAACTTGAATAATCAATCTGGCATCCATTTTTGCAAGGAGCATTTCTTCACACTCCTCCACCGTAATGATATGCTCCGACTTTTTGCGATCTATGTGGCGCATGGCCTCTGTTATTACTTCATCCATCAACTCTGCTTGCATATATAATTGCATTGTTCCATTTTCAATTCGTGTTACCGACAGCAAATTTTCTATTAAATTGATCAGCCACATTGAATCGTCATAAATATCCAGATAAAGATTTTTTCGGCGTTGCTCATCCAGCGCATTCCCATTGTTTAAAAGAACTGCAGCATTGCCAGAAATACACGTAAGTGGGGTTCTAAGGTCGTGGGAAATGCCTCGAAGAAGGTTGGCCCGCAACTGTTCGTTTTTTGCCTGAGACGCGGCTTCTTCCCTTTTTCGGCTCATTAGTTCTTTTTCCAAAGCCAATGCACACTCCCCCAAAATGGAAAGTAGTAGGTTGTTATCAAAGGCTTCTAAAGGACCACCTTTCAAAGAAATACCATATACACAAAGGGCTCTTCCCTTACTTCTTACTGCCAAGTATCTACAAACACAATCACTAAAGTGGGCAGTCCCCGCCCCCGACTGTTGGTTATTTTCATATGCCCATTCAGCCGCCTTTTGCTCTTTCTCCCCAAGATATAAAAGCCCATTTTCTTCTTCCTTCTTTAGAAAGATCTCCCCTTTCGATAACTGACCACAGCCCTTTTCATGATAACATACAACTGTTCTTTCCAAGAGCTTTACCAACTGTTTTGCTGTTTCATCCAAAATGCCATCAACATTTTCCGCCTGTTGCAAAAGCTGATTTGTTTCCAGCAAAATTTTAGTTCTATAGGCCATGGCCGCCGACTGCTCCGCCTGCATTTTGATTTTTACAGCAAGGCTGCCAGCAATAATTGCAACTACAAACATAATTAAAAATGTAATGGTATCTCCCGTATCATAGGCAGAAAAAGTAAACAAAGGTTCTGTGAAGAAAAAATTAAACGTCAAAACACTTAATATGGAGGAAATAACCGTGTACATCCTATTAGCCGTTAACACCGCTGTAAGTAATACACATAGGATGTACACCATAATAATATTGGATGCTTCAAACCCCATGATTTGAAAGACTTCACCCAAAATAGTAGTCCCTATTAGCACTACTATTGTCCATAAAATATTTTGGCATTTCAATTTTTCTGCTTTACCCATTCACCTTTCCCCTCTCCTTTGGTGAATCAATACTTTTGTTTTAATCTTTTTGTCAATTTATCTTCAAGTTTCTTTGTCTAAAAAGCTTAGATAAGTCTAATTTTATGTATACAAAAAGCCCTTTGAATGGGCTTTTTTAACTTTTTGTGTTTTTTTGATGTCTATTTCAAAACCTTTGTTTTTGGTATATCTAAACTATCCCTTAAACTGCAAATCATTTCAACAAATCCCTTGCCGCATCCTTACCTCCAAAAACTATTAATGTTTCTTCCGGTGAAAAAATGTGTTCAGGCTGAGGCAAAGGTGAAATAGTGCCCTTTTTCTTTGTTGCCAAAATACTGATATGATATCTGGTTCGAACTGATTTTTCTAAGATTGTTTTTCCGTACCAGCTTTCTGGCACTTTCATTTCATAAATGGCTGCCTCCGGTGTTAATTCAATATAATCAAATAAATTTTTAGACCCATATTTCACAGCCAAGCGTTCTGCCATTTCACGTTCTGCATAGACCACATGGTCTGCGCCATTACGTAGCAACAGCTTACGATGAACGTCACGGCTTGCACGGGCTAGAATAAACTTTGCACCTAAATCTTTAAATAACACGGTGATTTCCAAGGAAGTTTGAAAATCATCACCAATGGCAATCACGCAAAGGTCAAAGTTGCTCACCCCTAAAGACTGGGCAAACACTTCGTTGGCCGCATCGCCAATTTGAATGTTTGGCACAATGTTGATGGCATTATCTGCTCTTTCTTCACTTCTTTCCACTGCTAAAACAGAGTTGCCCTGTTCCACCAGTTTATGCGCCATATGTCTACCAAAACGTCCAAGCCCAACAATTAAAATCGATTTCATTTTTCTACCTTCCTCCTTAAAAACTAGCCTATTTGAATTTTTTCCAAGGGTAAGGTAGAAACCACAGGATTTTTTCTTGACGAAAATGCCAAAAGCATGGTTAAAGAGCCTGCCCTACCTATAATCATCAAAATAGCCAATAAAACCAAAGATACATTCCCCAAACTCGTTGTGATTCCCGTTGTTAACCCAACGGTAGCTATGGCAGAAACACTTTCAAATAGGGTATCCAGCAATGGCAAGCCTTCCACACTGGAGATAATCATTGCAACAAAGCATACCAAAACCAAATAAATCATAAACACACAAGAAGCCAATCGAGTGATGCCTTCTTCCATCCTACGACCAAACACTTCAATTGATTTTCTATGCCAAAAAGTAGTAAGGACACTTAAGCCCAACACAGCGAAGGTTGTTGTTTTGATACCACCTGCTGTTGATCCAGGCGAGCCACCAATAATCATCAAACAAATGATTAAAAACTGGCCCGTTTGGGTCAAAGAGCCTATGTCCACAGTGTTAAAACCAGCGGTTCTTGAGCTGACAGACTGAAAAAGCGACGCAATCAGTTGCTCTGACATTGTCAGTTTTGCATATTCAACCCCTCCCGTTTCAGAAACAAATAATAAAAATGCCCCGCCGATGATCAATATGCAACTTAAAAAGATTACCAGCTTTGTATGCAGATGCATACGGGAAAATCGTAATTTGGACTCAAGCAAGTCTTGCCAAACAAAAAAGCCAAGCCCCCCAAGAATAATTAAAAACATTAAAATTAGATTTACATAAAAATTTCCAACCTGAGCTGTAAAAGAAACAAATTCCTCCTGCACTCCCATAATATCGAACCCAGCATTACAAAAAGCGGATATACTATGGAATACGGAATACCACAGACCTTTTCCCAGTCCATAAATGGGACAATAAAATAAACAAAGCAATAGTGCCCCTGTTCCCTCAACCACAAGTGTACCACACAGCACAAATTTTGTCATTCGTACAATACCGCCTAGCTGAGGTGCGGCAATTGAGTTTTGCATTAATGAGCGAGACATATATCCAATTTTTTTCTTTGTAAGGCTAATTGCAGTAATACAAAATGTCATAAACCCAATACCGCCAATTTGGATCAAAGATAGAATGATAATCTGACCCAGAAAAGACCAATGGGTGTATGTATTAACAACGACCAAACCCGTTACACACGTAGCAGAAGTCGCAGTAAAAAAAGAAGTTAAAAAATCCGTCATTGACCCATTTCGGCTTGCAAAAGGCATACAAAGCAATAGCGTACCTAGCAAAATAATAAAACAATATCCATATAAAATGACCTTCATAGGTGATATATCTAATAAATGTTTCATTAACTTATCTTTTATTGGAAACACCTCCCGTTACCTTTAGAGAAAACATTTATCCTAGCATACTCTACACGCAGTTAAAATGGAATTAAAATATCACCCACTACATTAAGATTGTATTAAGATGTCCCTATTGTCCCCATTCTTTCAGTATTATAAACGGGAAACCCATGATGCAAATATTTTCAAATTATGGTATGCTAATGCTAATTCAACTTACAAGGAGGATATCATGAAAAAAGAGGAATTTTTTATACCTTCCACTGATAAGAAACACCAGCTTCACGTTATTTCTTGGCAGGGTGACGGTCCTATCGTTGCCTCCTTGCAGATTGTCCATGGAATGGTGGAGTTTGTGGACCGTTATCACGAATTTGCCACCTTTTTGTGCCAAAATCATATTGCCGTTATTGGGCATGATCACCTTGGTCACGGGCTCAGTACCTCCTGGGATGAGGACTTAGGCTTTTTCCATGAAAGCCAAGGCCGAAACCTACTGATCCAAGATATGTATCAAGTCACAAAAGAAGTGAAAAGGCGATTTCCCAATGTACCGAATTTTATTTTAGGCCACAGTATGGGTTCCTTTTGCACAAGAAAATACTTGACTTTTTTTGGCCATGAACTTCAAGGAGCAATTTTAGTGGGCACCGGAGATCCTCCCATTTCCCTTACAAGAATAGGAAAAGACTTGGCAATCCTGCTAGAAAAAAAGCATGGCAGCCACTATCGCAGCAGAATTTTGGATAAACTTTCTTTTTATGGTTATTTGCGTCATATTGAAAACCCCAAAACCGTCAAAGACTGGATTAGCAGAGATGAAGAAATTGTTTCAACTTATGTTTCCCATAAGTACTGCTCATTCCTCTTTACAGTTTCAGCCTTTAAAGACCTATTTTCCATCATCTCCTATGATACGAAAAAAATTCGCTTTGATCTCATCCCTCGTTCCTTGCCAATCTTGTTTACCTCCGGCGATATGGACCCTGTTGGAAACTGGGGAAAAGCCCCAAAAAGCCTCTATGATATGTACTTATCCGAAGGCTTTGAAGATGTAACACTAAAACTTTATCCCCAAGCACGCCATGAAATTATTAATGAGCTCAACCGCCAAGAGGTTTATGAGGACATTTCCACCTGGATTTTAAATCGTTTGCCAAAAAAGTGAAACGACCCCATTTTCTTTGATTGGGGCAAAATGTACCGTTCAGCTGGCATCCTATGCTATTACTAATTTAACCCATACCAACACAGGTGTGGGTTATTTTGATCTGAGCGTAACTCTTTTAAATATAAATACAGCATAAATATATCAATATCCCCTTTTTTCTAGAAGTAAAACTTTTTTTCTGTAAAAAGCAGTTTGAGAATTAGTTTTCCTTGAAATCTTCCACATTCCATTATAAAATAGTTCCATATGCAAATTTTAAGAACATAGGAGAGCGGCATGAGTATATTAAATGTGCAAAACTTAAATCATGGCTTTGGCGATAGAGCCATTTTTAACAATGTATCCTTTCGCCTATTAAAAGGAGAACACGTTGGATTTATCGGTGCGAACGGCGAAGGTAAATCAACCTTTATGAATATTATTACAGGTAAACTAATGCCTGACGAGGGTAAAATTGAATGGAGCAAAAACGTAGTTGTTGGATATTTAGATCAGCACACAGTTTTGGAAAAAGGCATTACCATTCGAGATGTATTGAAAAGTGCCTTTGCCCCTCTTTTTAGTTTAGAAGAAAAAATGAACACCATCTGCGATTCTATGGGGGAAGCAACCCCTGAAGAATTGGAAAAAATGATGGAGGAGTTGGGTGAAATTCAGGATACCCTAGATTCACATGACTTTTATATCATTGATGCCAAGGTGGATGAAGTTGGCCGTGCTCTGGGTCTTGAAGACATCGGCTTTGATAAAGATGTTACAGAGTTAAGTGGTGGTCAACGCACCAAGGTTTTACTGGGTAAGCTATTATTAGAAAAACCCGACATTTTACTATTAGACGAACCAACAAACTATCTGGATGAAGTGCATATTGAGTGGCTAAAGCGCTATTTACTAGATTATGAAAATGCATTTATCCTCATTTCCCACGACATCCCATTTTTAAATAGTGTGATCAACCTAATCTATCATGTGGAAAATGGGGAATTAAACCGCTACGTTGGAAACTATGAAAAATTTCAAGAAGTTTATGCCATGAAGCGTGCCCAGATGGAAGCCGCATATAAAAAACAACAACAGGAAATTGATGATCTAAAAGACTTTGTTGCCCGCAATAAGGCTAGGGTTTCCACCAGAAATATGGCTATGTCCAGACAAAAAAAGCTGGATAAAATGGAAGTCATTGAGCTGGCAAAGGATAAACCAAAACCTGAGTTTAACTTCAAAGAAGCCAGAGCATCGGGCAGATATGTTTTCCAAACTCATGACTTAGTCATTGGTTACGACACCCCTCTTTCTAAGCCCTTGAACCTACAAATGGAAAGAGGACAAAAAATTGTCTTAACCGGTGCCAACGGTATTGGTAAAACCACACTACTAAAAAGCATTATTGGGGAAATCCCCCCCTTTAGTGGTTCCACCGAATTAGGGGATTATTTATACACGGGATATTTTGAACAAGAAAAACAATATTCAGAAAATATCAGCTGTATTGATGAAATCTGGAAAGAGTTCCTCTCATATACCCAGTATGAGGTAAGAAGTGCCTTGGCAAAATGCGGCCTTACCACAAAGCATATTGAGAGCTTAGTGAAAGTATTAAGCGGTGGGGAGCAGGCAAAGGTTCGCCTATGTAAACTCATTAATATTGAAACCAACGTATTGCTATTGGACGAGCCCACGAACCACTTGGATGTTGAGGCTAAGGAAGAACTTAAAAGGGCATTGCAGGCATATAAAGGTAGTATTCTCTTGATTTGCCATGAACCTGAATTCTATTCTGGTCTTGCTACCCACATATGGAATTGCGAAGAGTGGACCACCAAGCAAATTTGATTCACAGCACAAAACAAACATAACCAGAAACATCGCTGTTTCATAACAAAAGCTGTAAAGACAGCTTATACACCAAGAAATAAGCCAACCCTAACACGCATAAAAAGGCTACTGACTATACAGTCAGTAGCCTTTTTAAAATACAAAAAAATTATCGTTATGGTTTTTGCAATATTATCTAAACCAGAGCTTATTTGTATATGACGGAAGAATAGTGCTTTTTATTGAATAGTTGTAGGTTTAATTCATCATTGGTTCTCATACTTAAAGGAAACCCATCTGTACTTAATCCTGAACTTTGCCTAATAAACATTTATTTTACTACTTGAGTACTACTACATTTGATTTTACTTCTTAAGAAATAAATAAAAGACAACATGACATTATTTCAGTTGCTAGAAAAGTTGGGCAATACCATCAAAAAGCTCCATCCGAAAACTAAAAATTAAAAAACAATTTGTTGTGTCTAATGGTTGTGCCCATAAGTTTTTATTGTGTTGAAGCACATAAATAATTAGTATGTATTACATTGAAACCAATTATTGTATATGGTATCATTTTTTAATAGTAAGAAAATAATTTTATATACAAAAATGCTAAGCATTTTTGTATATAAAATCCTTATACTTCAAATATTTTTTCAAAAGTACAAATTAAAAAACTGAGCATTATTACTATGCCCTAAAAGAAAAAACTGTAACTTTGTTCATTTAGACAAATGTGTTATAACACAAAATTAAAAAGCATTTACTTGCAAGTCCACTAGCACAAAAATGCTATCAAGCTAAGCTTTCTACTTTTTCAGAAAAAAAGGAAGGGATCCTATGAGCAATAAATTGAAAGGGCTAATATTGGTTGTTTTGGGGGCATCCCTATGGGGTGTCATGGGAATTTTTGTGCGTGAACTTTCGGCAATCGGATATTCCAGCTTTGATACATCCTTCATTCGATGTCTTTGTGCTGGTGTCGTCTTTTTTATCCTTAAAGCCGTTCAAAACCCTAGCATTCTAAAGATTAATTTGAAAGGGCTTATCATCAGTTGCCTTTATGGTATGGTGGCCTATGGATTAAGCTTTACCAGCTACAGCATTTCCGTCCAACGAATTCCCATAGCAGTTGCAACTGTACTTATGTTTATGAGTCCCATTTGGGTTGCCCTCCTTGGGCAAATCATATTCAAAGAAAAGTTACGCAAAGACAAAGTTATTACTATCTTCATCTGTATTCTAGGAGGGGCAATGGTATCTAACCTTGTTGGCGCAAAGGGTGAATCCCTGGACCTTTTGGGTATCTTTGCCGGCACCTTTAATGGGTTTGGTGTCGCCCTGCAAATTTTAGTTCCTAGATACTTTTCAGACCGTTATCAAAGGGACACCATGCTACTTTACGGATTTTTAGGAGCCGCAGTTGGCCTCGCTTTCTTCACCGATTTTGCCGTTATTGGAGCAAGCTTTACCCAAGGAAACATTCACTTAAACATGTTCAACATCTTCGTTGTTGGTGTGCTTTGCACCATGGTTGCCAATGTTGCTGTGGTAAAATCCACCTTATATATTGATTCAACAACCACAAGCATTCTATCCGCCTTGGAAGTGGTAGTTGGCGCTGTTGTAGGCATTTTGGTTTTCCATGAACACATGATGGTACTACAAGGCATCGGTGCATGCATTGTGGTGGCCGGTGCCCTTGGGCCTACCCTATTGGATATAGCTCGAGAGAAAAAAACCGCTTCAACATAAATTAGAATTGGAGGTATTGAATGTCCATCATCGTCGAAAAACTGTTACAAAAAGCTAATGTATATCATGTCAGCCTTATCGCCGGAGAAAAAGGATTGAACCGAGGAGTGAACTGGTTTCACATGGTAGAAAATATGGCCTTTGCCGAATTTATTGAAGAAGGCAGCCTAGTCTTTACCTCAGGGATCGCTCTTGATGAAAATTTAGACCTATATACCCTAATCAACACCCAAATCAAACAAAAAGCCAGCGGTTCTCTATTAAACTTAGGGCCTTATATTCCACAGGTTCCTCAAGAAGTGATGGACCTTTGTAACGAAAATGACTATCCATTAATGGTTTGTCCCTGGAATGTGCGCATTCCCGATATTATGAAACTTTTTAGCAATCTACTGTTAAACGTGGAAAAAGCTGAGGGCGAGCTGGGTTCTGCTCTTCGAAATGCTATTGCATTTCCCAGCCATAAGGATTTGTATACCCACACCCTCTTTCAATATGGTTTTCTGGAAAATGGTTTTTATACCCTAGGCATAATCAAACCAGATTTTAATGCACTGCGGCCAAAGCCTGATAGCATAGAGCAGATGATCCAAGTAATCGAGCGTATATTAATGTCCACAGGAGATAAGTCTTTCGTAACCAATAGTGAGGGTGAGTTGATCCTCTTGTTTTGCAATTATCGTGAGGATGCCATCATAAAAATACTAAACCGTATTATGACAGCTCTCCGCACCCACTGGCACACATTTTATTTAGGCATTGGAGATAATTTGCAAAACTTAGACCATATTTCAACAAGCTATAAGCAGGCACTTAAAATGATGAACTTTAACAAAAAACAAGGCAAAAAAAATGAGTTCTGTCTTTATAGAGAGTTGGGATTATATAAACTCTTTTTTGCATTGGAAAACACCAAAGTCTTAGAGGAATATTATGAGGACTGCCTTGGACTTTTAGAAGAATATGATTTGAGGAAGAACACCAATTATATCGAAGTGTTGAGGCTATACCTGGAAAACAACGGCAGCATTAACGAAACTGCCGAAACTCTGTTTTTACATCGAAATACGGTGAATTATAAAATTAGAAAAATTGAAGAAATGCTTGGATGTAATCTATCTCGCATTGAGACCAGATCAAAACTCCATATTGCCCTTTGTATAAAAAACATCTTGGATTAACCTAGCCGATAATAAATCTATTACACATAAAAAGCAGTAACTAATATTTTCTTAGTCACTGCTTTTTTATATGGGTTCAAGCAATATTTTTGCAAAACCCTGGAGCAATCTTTCCCTGAGTTGCATCACATACCAATCAAAACCCTATGCCTGCACAAAGGGTATTAATCTGCTAACTTCCTTGATGTCTTCCTCCTCCATATGGGTAACCCCATAAACAGTAATGTCTTTTCTTCCGTTTAAATAAAAAATCAGGTTTTGCATCAATAGCTTCTGCATTTCCCTTGTGTCATAAGAAATTAAGTCATTGGCAACATCGAAAGCACCCTTACACATTTCTTTTATCGAAGGTGTGTACTCCGAGCCATCCTTTGCTTCCACCCAATCTTTTAACACCCAATTACCATTTTTCTTTTCAAAATCCAAGCGGGTGGGCACATGACTTCCACCCCCTTCAATCAATTGATACCCAGCCTTTGGCGTTCGCACAAGAGAATAATTCACTCTCCCAATAACAGCATAAACCGAGAGTTTATCTGCTGTTTGGGAGATATGGCAAATCAGAGGAGCATATATTTGCAATTCTCGATCCCCCTTTTCAAGGAAAAAACGCTGATGTAAAGCTTCATACACAGCCCGCTGCACATGGTTCTGCCTCGTTATCAATCCTTGTTGAGTGGTTTTTTTCATAGTTAATAGTCCGCCTTTTTCTAAATCTTGCGTGTATCGCTGTTCATCATACACAAAAGGCTCTACAACCATGGAATCCAAGGCTAAATAGGATTTGTACCATTGGGTTGGAGTCATCTGCTGCAACAAATCATCATTGACAGGTACAGGCACCTGCAGTATTTCTAAGCATGCTGACATCATAATATATCCTTTGGTATCATCTGTCTGCCCACAGCCAAAATGAATCAGCATTTCTGACAAGGCAGCATCACCAAGCTTCAAGAGTTCCTGGTACTTGGGATTTTCAACCAAAGCTTCATAGGAAAAAGCATTTCCCATCTCCTTAGTCATTTCATCCAGTAGTATGCTGCTTTGAATTTGCTTTAAGGTGAAATCTTCCTTTGTTTGGGGAAACAGGGCATCCAATTCCTGTATAAAATCATGAAAGGTTTCCTCATTGGCAGACATACTTCTTAAATCTATGTCTCCATAATATTGGGCTCCATCCTCTCGGGTAAAATGAAGAATTTGCTCATCACCGGATGCATCGGTTATAAAGTACTCAAAAAACGATGCATTCTCCACAAGCGCAAGAAAAATCATAGCATTCTTTGCAAACCATCCATTATCAGGAAGTTCCATTCCTTTTTCCACCACTAAATATTGCCTTGCACCATATGGTTCTTCTGTTGTAAATAGTTCCATACCCTCATCATCATAACCAATACCCTTTGGTAGACCCAAATTGCCTAAAATTTTCCCAACACCAACATGGTTTCCAATATAGTCTAACTTGCATTCATAGAGTGTGCTTACCACATTTGACTCACCTTCGCCATAAGGCAAAATTTCCGCCTTGGGAGAGCAGCCTACAAAAGCCGTTCCTAACCAAACCACCAATGCCAATGCCAACAATGATGGTAAACCTCTTTTTTTCTTACGGGTATCAAGAATATGGTCAATTCGATTTTTTAACTCCTCCTTTCCACCATGAAATGCCGTAGAAAATAAGCTGACTTTCTGACCTTTTCGAATACCACTTAGAATAGTCAACCCATACTCTTGCCTTTGGGATAAGTTGCAACTTTCCAAAACCAAGCTATCACAGGAATACTCCATATCATTCTCAGCCAGCCGTGCCATCCAATGGATAAATGGATTGAAAAAATGAACTCCCCTTGCAAGCATCAGCAACGCTTTGTACCAAATATCACGTCGTTTGCAATGCATTAACTCATGTTTAAAGATATAGATCAGCTGTTCTGCCTTATAATCCTCAAAGTTAAGGTAAATCCTTTGGCGAAAAAAGCCTACACAAAGGGGGCTGGGTAGTACTCCGCAAAACAATATTTCCGGACGTTTTTTTATTTTCAGCTCTTTACAAACTTTATAATAAATATCAAGTATTTGTGCATCCCGAATATGGCGACTATTTCTGCTTAAATCCTTCAAAAACAATTGATACTTCTTCCCCTGATAACCCAAAAAAAGAAACATACCCAGTATCCATAAAATCTCAAAATGATTATAAATACTTGCAAATAATATTACTAAAAAATGGGTGTTCTCAGCCTTTTGGGTTCGTTGAGTTTCCCCCTTTTGCCCTTGGTTTGCCATTTCAGCAGGGTAGGATGTAAAACGTTCTAATGCTTCCTTTGGTAGAACGTCTGGCTGGGAAGCAACAGACTGGACTTTCACTGGATACACAGGAATATTTACAATTGGCTGTTGCAAAACAATAGGTACAGGCATAACCAACCGAATTGCTAAAATCATCCAAACAATATATTTCCACTTCACACCATAGCGCTTTCCCAATACACTGGAGAGTAAACCAAAAACAAGAATTACAACTGAGGTAAGGATAGATATTTCTAATACATTGGGAAACAAATGATCCATCATTCCTCGCCCCCTGTTTTTTGTCGTATATATGCCGCCAGTTCGTCCAAATCATTTTGGCAAATTGCCCGGCTTTCATAAAGGGACGCAATCAGCTTTGTCAGGGAATTGTTATTCACCTTATCCAAAAACAACCGGTTTTCCATAGCCAAATAAGAACCTTCATCTACTTTTACTAGGTAAAAACGACTTTTCCCTTCTTTGTAAGAATCCAGAAAGCCACGGTCTATGAGACGGTTCAAAAGGGTTTGAAGGGCGGACGTATTCCATGGCCGCCTTTCTTCCAGCTTTGCTTTAATCTCTGAGGTGGAAAGGATTTTTTCTTCATTCCAAATAACTTTCATAATTTCTAACTCTGTATCAGGTAATCGAGGAATATCCCCAAATTGGTTCATATTATCAACTCCTACACATGTATGTTTTATAATATAATACAATTGTAGGAGATTCCTGTCAAGTATCATTTTACTTGAACAAACATAGTTTCTGTGTTATCCTTAACTAAGTAAAAAAATTAGGAAATGAGGATTATTTTATGGGCAAAACATTTATCCCGGAGGGCTATCAGTCCGCTCTAACCTTATATGAAACTCAAAATGCAATTGGTTTGATTCACAATACTTTCGAGGAAAATTTGACTCAAACCTTAAACTTAAAAAGAGTGTCTGCACCCTTATTTGTAGACCCTGCAACAGGTTTGAACGATAACTTAAACGGCGTTGAACGCCCCGTTAGCTTTGAAGTACCTGCAACTGGCGTTGTGGCTGAGGTTGTTCACTCCTTAGCGAAATGGAAACGTATGGCATTATATCGTTATGATTTTCGCCCTGGCAAGGGTATCTATACAGACATGAATGCAATCCGCAGAGACGAAGTGTTGGATAACCTTCACTCTATTTATGTGGATCAGTGGGATTGGGAAAAAGTAATTACACCTGAAAAGAGAAATTTACAAGAACTTAAATTTACAGTTCAGGGTATTGTTATCAGCATTTGCGATACATTGGAGGTATTAAAGAAGAAATACCCTCGCATCACAACTGAGCTTTGCAGAGAAGTTACTTTTATTACTTCCCAGGAGTTAGAAAACAAATATCCAGAGTTAACACCAAAAGAAAGGGAAAATGCTTTTACAAAAGAGCATAAAACCGTATTCATCATGCAGATTGGTGATAAACTGGAATCCGGCAAGCCTCATGATGGCCGATCTCCCGATTATGACGATTGGAAATTAAACGGAGACCTTTTATTCTACAACCCTGTTTTGGACAGCGCATTGGAAATTTCCTCTATGGGCATCCGTGTTGATGCAACAGCGTTGGATCAGCAATTACGTAAAGCTGGTTGTGATGAGCGACGTCAGCTTACCTACCACAAAATGCTGTTGGAGGGCAACTTGCCTTGTACCATCGGTGGTGGCATTGGCCAGTCTCGCTTATGCATGCTCCTTTTAGGAAAAGCACACATTGGTGAAGTTCAGTCCTCCATTTGGGACCAGGAAACCATTGATGCTTGTAGTGCTGCAGGCATTGTGCTTCTATAATTGAGTACCAAATAAAACAAAAAAGGTGGCAACCTAAGGAACTAGGTAGCCGCCTTTTTTATAAAAGTATGAGAAGTAATGTACATTTTCACCCTCGTAAAGATATTACAATTAAAATGATATTAAGGAATGAATACATATGGAGCAACTTATAATGTCAACAAAATGAATATACCCGTTAACACAGGCAAGCTTAAGTTTCACCCTTACCTTTACTGCCTTTTAGCATTTCTGCCAGCTTTATATAAGTAGCTGCTGCTTCCAAATGACCAATCTCCGCATAGCTAACGCCTAACCTCAAGCACACAAAACTACTCTCCCCACCATCTAACCTAAGTGCATTTTCAAACCAAAATATAGCCTGCTTCCAAGCCTCTTTTTTATAAAAATATTCCCCAAGGCTAGTGCATACCTCTAGTGTTGGCGACTCATCTGCCAAACATGAAAAAATCAACTGAAACCCTTCTTCATCTATCTCATCTCCACGCAATCGTCCCATGAGTTGCCGACAGCGCATCGCCCTCTGCTCCGTTTCTTCTTCCCTTTGATCCAAGAGTATCATTGCATCTGCCAAAGGCTTAATCAATGCCAAGCATTGGGAAAGTGCCTTTTCATCTTGCAACGTTAAATATATACCAATCGAACTCAATCCCATCACCCCCTGCCCTTTAAGTATATGCAGGGACAAAATTTTACGTTCTTAAAACAAAGAAAAACACCCCATTTAGGGGTGTCTTCTCATTTTTATGAAGGTAAATCTTATTTGTGGCCTGCAGCCTTATAAGCTTCAATACCTTTGCCTAATAATTCAATACCTCTTGCCATGTCCTCAGCGTTCAGGATATAAGCAATACGAAGTTCGTTCTTGCCTAAACCAGGTGTTGCGTAAAAACCTTCAGCAGGAGCATACATAACTGTTTCATTGTTTTCTCTAAATTCTTTCAACAAGAATACTAACAAGTCTTCCGTATTTTCAACGGGCATTTTGCAAGTGATGTAGAAAGCACCACCAGGCTGTTCGCAAACAACGCCAGGGATTTTTTTGAGTGCTTCGTAAGAAACGTTTCTTCTCTTTTCATATTCAGCTCTAACGTCGCCGAAGAAAGAAGGATCCAATTTGTAAAGAGCAGTTGCGCCAACCATTTCCAATGTAGGGCAGCAAAGTCTACCCATAGCAATCTTCATAACATTTGCCATGAGGTCTTGGTTTTTGGAGATTAAACAACCAATACGAGCACCACAAGCGGAGAATCTCTTAGAAACGGAGTCAATGATGATTACTCTATCTGCTACATCTTCGTATTGACCGAAAGATGTCATTTCTCTGCCATCATATGCAAATTCTCTGTAAACTTCGTCAGCCAAAATCCAAAGGTCATGTTTCTTAGCGAAATCGCAAATTACTCTCATGTCTTCTCTGGAAAGGATGCAACCTGTAGGGTTACCGGGATTAACGATAGAGATCATTTTTGTTTTGTCAGTTACAGCTGCTTCCAATCTTTCCATGATAGCATATTTGTAACCTTCTTCAGCGTATGTTGTAACAGGCTTAATAACGCCATCAGCAGCCTGAATGAATGTCAAATAGTTTGTGTAGTAAGGTTCAGCAACGATTACTTCGTCGCCAGGGTTGATCAAGGACAAGAATACCAAAGTCAAAGCTTCGGAACCGCCACTGGTAATTAAGATATCTTTTCTCTCTAAGTCCATCTTAAAGGTTTTAAAGTAATCAATGATAGAATCCTGCAATTCAGGAAGACCTGGAGATTCTGCATATGCAAGAACCTTCTGATCAAAATCTTTGATTGCTTCCATAAATACAGAAGGTGTTACAATATCAGGCTGACCGATATTCAGATGATAAATCTTAGTCCCCTGTGCCTTAGCTTCTGCAGCCATAGGGTTAAATTTTCTGATAGGGGAATTCTGCATCGCTTGTACTCTGTCAGATAATTTCATTGTTCTTCACTTCTCCTTCATCATTTTCATCGTTATATTTATGCGTGATAAAATCGGCGGTATTTCATCTGCAATTATTTTATTGAAACGCGAATAATGAAATAAATTTCATTTATTGTTCAATAATCCCACAATAACTGCTTCTTCCCCACCTATTTGCACTTTCAGTATACCACTTTCCGTAATAAAAACAATAGTTATGGTGAAAATTTCTACAATTTTTGAAATTTTTGGTTGTTTTTAGTAAGGATTTTTTATTATCGGAAACCATTTTGCATATAAAATTATAGTGATTTTTGTTTTTTCATTACTATTTTTCATTTTAACGGGCTTTCTTACTTAAAATGACACTTCTATCGTCTTTTTTAACAAATTATGAAGAAAACACTTCAATTAATTTTTCACAAAAGAAATATCGCCTGACTTTTGTATTTCCTTCTGCCTTTATTATGTGTTAATCCATTCAGTATTACTAAAATTTTTATCAATTCTTATCAATTTTTAAAACCCCATGCAGCAATGCATGGGGTAACTTTTAGGAAACGCTTTCTTTCTCACTTTCAACATCACGTTTCTTCTTTTCTTCTATTGCTTTCTTTAAAACCAAATCTTTGACTTTCATCATTCTGGTTGTACCTGCACGCTCATTTTCTTCCAGCTTCATGGTAATATATTTTATGGTTTCCTGATAATTAGGAATCATAACGTTTTCCAAGGCATTTACACGGCGACGTGTACGCTCAATCTCTTGGGCCAAAAGCTGGGCGGTTTTTTCGCTTTCTGCTAAACGTAGCAAGGGCTCCATGGCATTAGAAAAGGAAAGCATGGCACTGTCCAACTCTCCGGAAGAGAAAGCAAGACCATAGGGATAAATATCCCCACTGCTTTCTTCTGTCTGAAAGTCAAAAACAGGCACATTCACACTCATGATGTTCTTTTTCTTAACCTTTACAGCAACGGATTGCTGGGGAATCATTAAAGATTCACCTAACACACTTTCACTTAAAACTGCTCTGGCAATGATAAAGTCTTTATACGCATTATCCAAAGCTGCCTCAGCTTCTTCACGCAAGCGTTTGTTCTCCCGTACAATATTTAAGAACTGCTTCATCAGCTCATCCAGCTTATCCTTCAGCAACTTATGACCCCTTGTTGCTGTCTTAAGCTGTTGTTTTAGTCTGGTCATTTCCATACGGGTAGGATTGACATTCAATCTAGCCACGACTCATCACTCCCCGTCTGCTAAATATTTTTCCAGATATTCATCTCGAATACGCTTCAGTTCACTCTTTGGCAACATACGAAGGAGCTTCCAGCCTGTTTCCAAAGTCTGCTCAATGGTTCTATCAGTTCTAAAACCCTGGGAAACATATTCTTTTTCAAACTCGTCTGCAAACTTAGCATAAATCAAGTCAATATCAGACAATGCAGATTCACCTAAAATTGCCATCAATTCTTTTGCATCCTTACCACGAGAATAGGCGGCAAACAACTGATTCATGGTATCGGCATGATCCTCTCTTGTCTTGCCCTTACCAATACCTTTGTCTTTCAAACGGGAAAGGGATGGCAAAACGTTGATGGGAGGCTGAATGCCTTTTTTATAAAGATCACGACTCAAAATAATCTGACCCTCTGTGATATAGCCTGTTAAGTCAGGGATAGGATGGGTCTTATCATCTTCTGGCATGGTTAATATAGGAATCATTGTGATGGAACCCTCTCTACCCTTCATACGCCCAGCACGTTCATACATGGTTGCAAGGTCAGTATATAGATAGCCAGGGTAACCGCGGCGACCAGGAACTTCCTTTTTCGCCGCAGATACTTCACGCAGAGCCTCTGCGTAATTTGTGATATCTGTCAAAATAACCAAAACGTGCATACCCTGTTCAAATGCCAAATATTCAGCTGCAGTTAATGCCATACGAGGTGTACAAACACGTTCTACTGCAGGGTCATTTGCAAGGTTTACGAATACAACAGAGCGGTCAATGGCTCCTGTTGCTTTAAAGTCGTTGATAAAGAATTCCGCATCTTCAAAAGTAATACCAATGGCCGCAAAAACAACGGCGAACTTGGAATCTGTACCTCGTACCTTTGCCTGACGAGCAATCTGTACTGCTAAGTTTGCATGAGGCAAACCAGAGCCAGAGAAAATAGGTAACTTCTGACCACGAACCAACGTGTTCAAGCCGTCAATGGCAGAGACACCTGTCTGAATGAATTCAGCGGGATATTCTCTAGCCGCAGGGTTAATGGGTGCACCATTGATATCCATTCTTTTTTCAGGGATAATTTGAGGGCCGCCGTCAATAGGCTTACCCATACCACTAAAAACACGACCTAAGATGTCAGGAGACACACCAAAATCCAAGCTTTTTCCTAAAAAACGAACTTTACTGTCTGAAAGGTTGATACCTGTTGCACTTTCGAACAACTGTACCAAGGCTGTATCGCCGTTCACTTCCAATACCTTACATCTTCTTACTTCCCCACTAGCCAGCTCAATCTCGCCCAACTCGTCATATTTTACATTGTCAACGCCTGTCACTACCATAAGAGGGCCGGCAACTTCCTGAATCGATCTATATTCCTTTATCATAATTCATCTGCCCCCTTACTAATTAATTCGGTGATTTCTTTATTAATATCGGTTTCAATTCCATCGTAGCTCTTATCTACATTTGATTCTTCTACATACTTGGCACGACCAATACGTTCGATTACATTTAGTTTTGTAATCTTCTGAATGGGAACACCTGCTTTGATGGCAGCCTGTGCAACATGGTAGAAAGTTAAAATCAATTTTAACATTCTATACTGTTTGTGCAAAGAAGTATAAGTATCTACCTCATGGAAAGAGTTCTGATGCAAGAAGTCTTCACGAATAGAACGTGCTGTTTCCAGAATCAATCTATCACTGTGAGACAAGGAGTCAACACCAACCAACTGTACAATTTCTTGTAATTCAGACTCTGTCTGAAGCAAGCGCATTGCCTCTGTACGGTGTTCGGAGAAATCAGGGTGTACATTAATATCCGCCCATTCATCCACCTTATCCTGATACAAAGAGTAGCTGGTCAGCCAGTTGATGGCAGGGAAATGACGTTTATACGCCAATGATGCATCCAAGCCCCAGAATACTTTTACAATACGCAATGTTGCCTGGGAAACAGGCTCAGATGTATCACCACCAGGAGGGGATACTGCACCGATGGCTGTCAGTGTGCCATATCTTTCTTCATTGCCCAAGCAAACCACACGGCCTGCTCTTTCGTAAAACTGAGCCAAACGAGAACCCAAGTAAGCAGGATAACCTTCTTCGCCGGGCATTTCTTCCAAACGACCACTCATTTCACGAAGTGCTTCTGCCCAACGAGACGTGGAGTCAGCCATTAACGCAACGCTATAACCCATGTCACGGAAGTATTCCGCAATGGTAATACCTGTATAGATTGATGCCTCACGAGCCGCAACGGGCATATCAGAGGTGTTTGCAATCAATACAGTTCTTTGCATCAAAGACTCACCTGTACGAGGATCCTTTAATTCAGGGAACTCATTCAAAACGTCGGTCATTTCGTTGCCACGCTCGCCGCAACCAATGTAAACAACGATATCTGCATCTGCCCATTTTGCCAACTGATGCTGTGTTACTGTTTTACCGCTACCGAAAGGCCCAGGAATGGCAGCAACACCACCCTTTGTAATAGGGAAGAAGGTATCAATAACACGCTGACCTGTTACCAACAAGGAGTCAGGTGTTTTTTTGATTTTATATGGTCTTTCACGACGTACTGGCCATTTTTGCAGCATTGAAACAGATACGTCTTTGCCCTTTTCGTCTGTAATTATGCAAACAGTTTCTTCAACTGTGAACTCACCAACATAAATTTCTTTAATGGTACCCTTCAAGCCATAAGGAACCATAATCTTACATACAACAACAGCTGTTTCCTGTACGATACCGATTACATCCCCGGCTTCTACGGCATCACCATTTTGCTTTGTGGGTTCAAATTTCCATTTTTTCTCACGATCCAAAGATGTTACTTCAACACCTTTTTGGATATTCGTGCCACTTGCTTCATACAGCTTTTCCAGAGGTCGCTGAATACCGTCATAAATTGTTGAAATCAATCCAGGTCCCAACTCAACGCTCATTGGCATCCCTGTGGATACTACTTCTTCACCAGGACCAAGGCCTGATGTTTCTTCATAAACCTGAATGGATGCTTTATCTCCATGCATTTCGATAATTTCACCAATAAGGTGTTTATCTGATACACGCACCACGTCAAACATATTGGCGTCTCTCATGCCTTCCGCTACTACCAACGGACCCGACACCTTTACTATCGTGCCTGTTTTCATATGCTCATTCACCTACAATCGTATTTATTCACTAAACAATATATCCGCACCAATGGCACGTTTTGCCGATTCTCTTACTTCATTCATACCCAGACCCATGCTTCCGCCAACACCGGGAATCACGATAATAGCCGGCAATTCAAAGTCCTTGTATTTTGCAATGCTTTCCTTTGCCATCAAACTGGCCTGCTCTGTGATATAAATTATCGCATAATCTTTTTCCGCCAGTTTATGAATTGTCTTTTTTACCTCGTCTGCATTGTATGCAGGGAAAATATCAATTCCAAGAGCGAGGAAACCCAAAATACTGTCTTTATCGCCTATAATGCCAACTTTAGACATATGCTTCTCTCACCCTTTCTTTTATAATGGCTGCATCTATGTTATGCATTTTACAAGTCATAATGATGCGAATACATTTCGCTTCGGTTTCTTTCGCCAATATAAACGCCATAACCGGTTCAGAAGTTAAAGTTTTATACTTCGCATCTTTGATATACTCCATCAGGTAATCATCACAGGCTTTTTCAAAAGCTGTAAATCCTTGGTCCATATACTCTTCGCAAAGGGCACCATAAGGGGTTTCCTTTAAGACTGTTACGGGAGAGTCGGTGCGAAATGCCCTGGAAAGCAAATCAAGTCCCATGCTCCCCCCTGGCACAAAGCTTTCCTCTAAAACCTGATAATCTCTTTCCATCTTCTTTACACGAAGAAGGGTTTTAAGGTTTGTGATGTCTGATAACATCTGAATATACTTTGAGACATAAGGGTTATCCAGTTTCTTTGCCGCCTTCTCCATAGTAGAAAAACAAGCCTTATCCAATATGGTATCGATATATCTTCCGTTATGGGTTTTTGCATACATGCTAACGGCTTCTTCCACTGCCTCCCCATTGATATTGGGTAGCTCAACATAGTTTCTTTCCCGCAAATTCTTGCGCAGTGTTTCTATGGGAATTGTTCCACCTTGTATCAAAAACTTTTTACCGCTTACTTTGGAAACTTCCTCTTTCAACAGAACCTTGATGTTATGGTAATCATTTTTATAAAGGAAAATATCTATGAATGTTTCTTGAGGAATTAACCCCGCCACAGCCTGATAAGTCTCCTCCAAATGATTGCCAATCATCTTTTCAAATTCATAAACCCCGTTGATTTGGGTTTTTCCGTAAGCACTGTCAGACAATATGCGCAAAGCCTCTTCCGGAGATTTTGCATCGGCCATCTGCATCAGCTTTTGCTTTGTCATCAAGGAGTTTTCCATAGAGCGAACGCTGGCTACTGCGAAAGGGTAAATCTTATTTTTAGCCATCAAGAATCCCCCTCCTTAAAACAAAATTTGTGCAGCTATTTGTCTAATCTCTTCTTGCTCCACTGTGATTATGGATTCGAAAGTATAGTTATACTCTATATCCCCATTTTTCACAATGAAACCACCATCAAGTTCTCTGCTTTCTTTGGAGAGGGTAAAGCCGTTATTTTCAATAACCGTTGCCAAACGCTCCCGATCTACTTCAGAAACAATAATCTCTGTACCGTTTTCTTTATTTATTTTTGTAAGCATAATGCCTACTGTTTGTGCATACTGGGCATCCGGCAAAGTTTGTAAGCGTTTTTTCGCCTCTGCAATAATATCTTCCAATATGCTCTGCTTTTCTCTTAAAATTGCAATTTTGCCTTGCAACTGGGCACCTGAAATCGCTTTGGCTTTTACCTTTTCTGCCTCCGCCTCTGCTTTTTTCTTCATCGCATCGCTTTCACGCTTTGCCTTTTCTTCAGCTGCCTTTAAAATTGCTTCCACATCCAAATTGGCTTTATCTATGATTGCCTTTGCTTCTGCTTCTGCCTTCTCTATGATTTTATCGATTATAATTTTACCGTCATTCATAGGAGTGCGCCTCCTTTTCTTTCAAGTGAATTATACCTGGATGCTGTTGAGCATCAGGAAGGAAACGAGCAGAGCCAATACCGCATATGTTTCTACCATCGCTGCGAAAAGCATACCTTTTGCCAACTCGCTGGGTTTTTTACCAACCAACATGATACCTGCCGCTGCTGCCTTACCCTGAGCAATACCGGAGAAAATACCAACCAAACCAATGGGCAACGCTGCTGCAAAAATGCCTGCGCCCTGAATCATGGTTAATTCGATCATGCCATCGCCGCCCAAAAGGCCTACCTTAACCATTACCAGGAAGGCAATCAACAAACCATAAATGCCCTGTGTACCTGGAAGAGCCTGCAACAATAGCACCTGCCCAAACTTGTTAGGGTCTTCAGAAACAACCCCTGCCGCTGCCTCACCGGCAACACCAACACCAATCGCACTACCTATACCTGCAAGAGCAGCAATTGCTGCACCAGATAAAGCTAAAAATTCGCCACTAAATAAACTCTCAACCATTATTTTTCTCCTCCTTGAGTATCTTGATATATTTCGTTTTTCTTTCAAAAGGTGCAAAAGGTCTGCCTCCACCGGTATAGAATTTTCCGAAGAATTCTACATATTGCAATCTGCAAGAGTGAACGAAAGCACCCAGGGCATTGATTGCAATGTTAAATACTGTACCGATTACAAATGCCAAAAGCAGAACAATTGCGCCCTTCACTCCGCCCCCTGCCAAAGAGCCCAAGGTATTGATTACCTTGGCAACAACACCAGTTGCTAAGCCTAACGCAAGAAGTCTGGAGTAAGAAAGAACATCCGATAAATAACTGGTAATACCGTAAAGGCTGCCAAGACCACCTGTAATCTTGCCGAAAATACCTTTTTTCTTTCTACCACCGGTCAATAGAATACCTACCGCACCTACAATAGACATCACCTTGCCCACTGTAACCATTACCGGTGCAACACTGCCACCAATGCCAAACAGAACCAGTCCGATTAATAATACGTACCAAAGGCCGATATCAAAGAGTGCATCCAGAGGATGGCCATCTCTAATAAACATATAGGCCTGAATACCCATTCCCACAAATAGGTGAATGCCACCTAAAATAAGGGAGAAAATCAATAATTTCATTGGCTCTGCCATTGGGTCAAACCAAATCGGCTTGATCACAAGGTCAACATCGAATAGGGTTTTCGCCGCTACTGTGAAGAAGTCACCGAACCATCCGCCAAACAATGCACCCCAAATAAATGTTGAAATACCACAGTAGAAGAACATTTTTATCATTCGATAGGTCATGCCTTCTAATTTAAATTTTTTCAAAATATACCAGCAACCCGCTGCCATAATGATACCATAAGCGGCATCGCTGAGCATCATACCAAAGAATATGAAATAAAAGGGTGCCAAAAACTTTGTTGGATCAACGTCATGCCTTGAAGGCAAGCTGTACATATTTGTTACCGCCTCAAAAGGAGTAGAAAATCCGTCGTTATGAAGGAAAACAGGAATCTCTTCATCCGCCTCTGGTTCTTTCAAATCGTAATAGAATTCATATTTTTTTAAGAGAGCTTCTACTTCCGGCTGTGCTTGTTTGGGCATCCACCCATCAAAGTAGAATACCATCTCTGTGCTAAGCATATCTCCAACAATCTTTGCTCTGTCTCGGCGCATATTTAAGCTATCATAAAGATATTCGATATTTTTTCTTGCCACTGACAATTCCGCCAAAATTGCTTCCTTAGCAACAATCACCTGCTGGTGTTCTTCAATTTCAATTTCATAGTTCTGTATTGCTTCCTTAGGTGTTCCTTTATGCTCGCCGAAAGAAATTGGGTTAAAGGCAAACTCCCTAAGAGCTTCGTAGGCCAAATCCCGCTCCTCTTTCAGACAGATAATGGATATGTACATTTGTTGTACATCCGCACTCACCTGTTGTACAACCGCCGAAGGAACTTTTTCCCACACTGTCTGCAATAAATCCTCAAACTTCGTTTTAACAGCAACTGTTCCAAGAATGACTGCAGAAAACTTTGTTTCTTTCATTTGCAAAGGTAAGTCCAAGTTTTCCCAAGGCTTTAACCCTGCAATAATACCTTTTAAGCGATTAATTTCGTTTTGCCCTTCTGCAATTTGCTTGTAGCACATAACCGCCGTATCCACATTCATTTCCGTTTCGGTTTTTGTTCGATTCATATGATCAACAAAATCTTCTCGAACAATTTCTTCCCGAACCTGAAATAAGGGTTTTTTCTTTGTGTCATAGCGATTAATCGCCTCAATTGCAGTACTAACACGGGCAATGTCTGCTTCCAGACGTAAAACATCCGCACTGTTACTGGTTCTAAAAATATCAGGCATCCATTCTTCGTCATTTACCATGCCCTCTTGGGAGTTGATTTCTACCACCCCAAGGTGCATCAATTCATGAAGGAAAGGGGTACGTCCACTATTTAGACCAATGACAGTAAGCTTACGCATCTCAACGACTGCCATATGCTCCCACAACCCTTCCAATGACTGCTTGAACAGCCTCTTCTTTCTTTTTTGCTGCTTGCTCTCTGATCTTTGAACAAGCAATTTCCGTATCCTTTTGGATGTTCTGGATTTCGACGCGACTCTCTTCGTCTGCTTGTTTGGCAACAAGTTGCATCAACTCTTTACCTTGCTGTTGTACCTGTTGCAGCTGTGTTTCTCTCTGTTTTTGGGCATCCTTCTTTAAAGCTTCCGCGTCTTCTGTGGCCTGCTTTACGATCTGACCAGCTCGTTCTTCAGCCTCTACGATGCTTCTCAGTATCTCATAAGCCATTACCATCACCTCTCTTGTTTACAATTTGTTAAACAAATTGTATAGTATGCATTTCTGTTAGGATACGAACCTCTTTTTGTTAAACTTATAACACTGCTTTTTCTAAAAAAAGAAGAGGTCCAACCTAATTTTTTTGCCTTTCTTCCTATATATAGTAGGAAATAAGGACTTGCCTGTGGCGAAAATATTATTAAAACCATAGGTTTTTTTTGAATCCGCCTAGTATGTACTAAATCTAAAACATACCTCAGTTTAAATAATAAGTTATTTACCTTGTATTGTCAATAACCCATTCATTGTAGGTAAAACAGTACTATTTTATCGTCGCTTCTAAAAATTGTTAAATTAAAATCAGTATCATTTTTCTAATTTCACAGTTATATTGAATTTTACAGGCTTTGCGAACGGTAGTTTGCATGCGATTTATTAGTACCCAAAGCTTTTTACTGGCAATATAAACACTTTCAAATTTTGCTCATTATGCTTTTTGCACAAAACACATCAGTTTTTTTTGTGCAATTATCTCTGTGTATTTCTTTTTTTTTCTTCTTTTTTTCGTTGGTCAATGAAATAAATTTCATTCTATTCACGGAACACAAAAATTTTTGTCTAATAATTTGTTTTTATCAGTTTGTTTCGTTGTTTTTGCACTATCCTTACCATCAAAATGAAGCATTGCTATCTCCTCTTTTCTGTTTTTTGATATCATAACCCTTTTGAAAAGATTTATCTGTGATAAAATTACATATACCAACTGCCGTCTTCATACCCCTTTCTTATTGTGGACGGTTGTTCTCTTTTCTATGAATCATTCTTTTCACCAAATTTATTGGTGCATAAAGCATTCTCACAAAGCCCAAGTACAAAATAATGGGATTTTCCCACAGTGCCGCCCATTTCATGGGTAAACACTAAAAAAAATAGACCCAGATACCCTATCTAAGCCTACACTTTCCCCTCAAATTCCATATATGATTCTCTATCCAATGCGCGCAACAAGTCTCTCTTCATCCAATTAGGAAGCTGACTTGTGCATACTTCTTCCCTGGTCATCCAATAATAGCCTTCATGCTCATGGCTTAAAACCACCTCACCGTCCTTCCAACAGCAAGCGTATGTAAAAATACATAAGTGTATATGGTTTTTAATGACATCAAAAAGAGAAACAGGCTCACCCACAAAAACGTCTAGGCGGGTTTCCTCTTTGATTTCTCTTTGTAACCCTTCTTTGCTTCGTTCGTAAAAATGCAGACCACCACCGGGCAAATCCCACTTTTGGTGGCTGTTCATGTAACTGCACTCCATCTCCCCTTGGGATCTAGTTAGAACCAAAACCTTTTTATTTTTTACAATTACAGCTTTTACTGCAACAGCAAAATCTCGTTTCACGGGCTCACCTCCCTTCTCTGTTTCTACCTATTTAATTACAGCTTGTCTGATACTTATTTTGCCTCTTCCAACAGCTTTGTAAGCTCTTCTTCTGCAAAAGCATATTCCTTGCCACAGAAGTGACAGTGCAAATTTGCCTTTTTATCTTCAAACACAATTTTTTCAAGTTCTTCTTTTCCGATGCTGATTAAAGCCTTTTCCACTCGTTCCTTTGTACAGTTGCAATAGAACTGTGTGGGTACCTTATCTAGAATCTTCATGTCCAAGCCCTCAAGAATCATTTCCAAAATCCCCTCAGGTGTTTCTCCCATATCCAACAAATCTGTTACATAAGGAATTGCATTTAGTCTTTGTTCCAGCTTAGAAATTACTTCTTCTGTTGCATCAGGCATAAGCTGAATGATGAATCCCCCCGCACGACGAATGGAAGTATCTGTATCAACCAAAACACCCAAACCTACCGCAGAGGGTGTCTGTTCAGACTGAGCATAGTAAAATGTTAAATCTTCTGCTATTTCCCCGGAAACAAGCTGAATTCTTCCTGCATATGGCTCTTTTAAACCAATGTCTTTGATAACACTCATATACCCTTGACCAATGGCACCACTTACATCCAATTTGCCAGGGTATTTGGACGGAATGTCTACATTTGGATTAAATACATAACCTTTTACTCTGCAATGGCTATCAGCGGAAACAACAACACCCTTTAGTGGGCCAATACCACGAATTTGCAGGGTAACCAAGTCCTTCTCCCCCTTCAGCATACTGCCCATCATGGCTGCAGCTGTCAACATTCGGCCTAAAGCCGCTGATGCTACAGGGGAAGTGTGATGTACCTCTCTGGCGTGTTGTACCATTTCACCAGTAGTAGCCGCAAAAGCGCGGATACTTCCATCACCTGCTGTTGCTCTAACAATATAGTCACTCATCTTAATTTTCCTCCTTTAGTTGCGCCACAAAGAAATAGCGATGGCTATCTTCTTTTGCTCGCTCAAAACTGTATCCGTCATAGATATTTAATAAAGAAAACCCATGTTCATCGAGACAGGTTTTAACCTCATCCAAGCTATAAGCCCTTTCATAGTGATATTCTTCTACCCTTTCATAGGTTTCCTTATTTTTTTGGCGGATGAAAAAGCTCACATAATATTCATTAATCTGGTCCTCCTCGTCAAAGGAGTTCTCCCAAAAATACGCAGCATCCTCAGTCATAGCCGCGTATGTTTTATCCCCAAAAACCTCTTGAAATTTATACTTTGTGTTCATATCAAACAGAAACAGACCCTTCGGGTTCAAATGCTCTTTCACAGCAGAAAAAGCGGCGGACAGCTCACCATCCTCCGTCAAATAGTTTAAACTATCACATAAGCTCAAAACACAATCCACCTGATATGGCAGCTCCATCTCCACCATATCCTGACAAAAAAAGGGAATAGAAAGCCCTTCTGCCATTGCTTTTCTTTGTGCCTCTGCCAGCATTTCCTCAGAAATATCCACCCCAACAACGCCATAACCGGCTTTTGCCAGAGGAATTGTGATGTTTCCCGTTCCACATCCCAAATCCACCACACTTTGAGGCATCGTGTTAAGGTTTTTCCAAGTGTCTTTAATATATTGCACCCACGCAGGATAGTCTACTTCATCCATAAAAACATCATATACGGAGGCAAAACCTTCATATGCGTCCATTTTCGTTTCTCCTATACCATTTATTTCCCAACTTCAACATTCATATATTATATCTTTTCCTCTGGTGTATTGCAAGGGCTTTTCTCTGTTGCCTTTGCTCTTGCAGCTCTTTTCTTCTTCCCCATAATACCGCCAATACGGCCGCTTTCCTTTGCGGTTAAGCCTTTCCACCCAACCTTCTCCACCTTATCCAACAATCCCAATTCTTCAGCGATTTCATATTTCATCGCCAAATCCAGTTTTTGCGCCTCAGTCAATTCTTTTTTTTGTCCCATGATGTAAATCCCCTTTCGTGTTTGTTCTTTTAAGAAGTATTACCTTTTTGTGAAGTTTTTTTTCATAATTTTGTCCCTGTGAAAAAAATTATTGTCTGTGAACGAAAATCATTTGACATATGAGATAACTGATGGTAGACTATGGATTAAGTAAATAGTTCTAAAAGTAGAGGTGCGTTTTTCAAGAGTACACGGGCGAATATCATAAGGGATAAAGGCCGTCCGCCGAAAGGGGAAAATGCCGAAGAGGAAAGAGCCTTATCTTTTTTTCTCTGGTTGTCCGGTTAATAGCCGTCCAACTGTCATTGGTATTCCCAATGGAGCGCTACAAGACTAAGTTTTAGCAATACTACTTTTTGTCGTATGCAAAATTTGGAAGTCGGCGCTTGCCGGCTCTTTTTTGTTTCCGGCAAAACCGTAGCTTTGGAACACATATATTACACTGATTGCGAGGAAACAGGCATAAATTTTTATAAAAAGATATATCTGTTGTTAGGTGTGAGTGTCACTTGCATCAAAATTTTTGTTCTTCGCACATATTGAAACATTATATAATTTATAAAGAAAGAAGGACGTTTTTAAATGAAAAAAATTAATCTTGCAGTTGTAGGCGCCACAGGTATGGTTGGCAGAACATTTTTAAAGGTTTTAGAAGAAAGACAGCTTCCCATTGAAAATTTCTATGTAATGGCTTCTAGCCGTTCTGCAGGCAAAACAATCATCTTTAATGGTAAGGATTATGTTGTTGAAGAATTAACAGAAAATTCATTTGATAAGCCCATTGACATTGCTTTGTTTTCCGCAGGCGGCAGCACAAGTGAAAAGTTTGCCCCCATTGCTGCGGCTCATGGTTGCATTGTTATCGACAACAGTTCACAGTGGCGTATGGATCCCGAAGTTCCTTTGGTTGTTCCTGAAGTCAACCCCGAAGATATTTCTTGGCACAAAAACATCATTGCAAACCCTAATTGCTCTACCATCCAGGCTATGGTTGCCTTAAAACCTTTGGATGAAAAATACAAGATTAAAAGAGTCGTTTACTCTACATATCAGGCAGTGAGCGGTGCAGGTGTTGCAGGTTGGCAAGACCTAGAAAACGGCTTAAAGGGCGAAGAACCCAAAAAGTTTCCCCACCCCATTGCAAATAACTGCTTGCCCCACATTGATGTATTTTTGGACAATGGATATACCAAAGAAGAAATGAAGATGATCCTTGAAACAAGAAAAATTCTGCATAATGACAACATGAAAGTAACAGCAACCACTGTACGTGTTCCTGTTTTCAACTCTCACAGTGAATCCATCAACATCGAATTTGAAAATCCCTTCGACTTAAAGGAATTAATCGAAACATTGAAAAATGCCCCTGGTGTTGTTCTAATGAATGATTCTGAAAACAACGAGTATCCTTTGGCTACTAGTGCAACAGATCACGATGAAGTTTTTATCGGCCGTGTTCGTCGCGATGAAAGCTTGGACAACGGCATCAACCTTTGGGTTGTTGCAGACAACATTCGTAAGGGTGCTGCTACCAATGCCGTGCAGATTGCAGAAGAAATTATTAAAAACATGAACGCATAACAAAGAGTCTCGCATAACTATATAAAACTAATAAAATTTTGGAGGTGCTTGCATTATGTCAATTTTTACAGGCGCAGGTGTTGCATTGGTTACACCTACATTTCCCGATGGTACCGTTAATTTTGAGAAAATGAAAGAATTGATTGAATTCCAGCTTGCCAACGACACAGATGCCCTTATTATTTGTGGTACTACCGGCGAGGCATCCACTTTAACTGATGAAGTCCAAATTGAATGCGTACGTTTTGCCGCCGAGGTTACTAATGGACGTGTCCCTGTTATTGCCGGTGCAGGAAGTAACGACACTGCCCATTGCATCGCCCTTGCCCAGGGATGTGAACAAGCTGGTGCAGATGCTGTTTTGTTGGTAACCCCTTACTATAACAAAGCAACACAAAAAGGCTTGATTCTGCACTACACAGCAGTGGCAAACAGTATCTCTATTCCCATCATCCTTTATAATGTTCCCGGCCGTACCGGATGCAATATTGCACCAAAGACAGTATTGGAACTATCTAAAGTGAAAAACATCGTCGCTGTGAAAGAAGCAAGCGGAAACTTATCTCAGGTTGCTGAAATCGCCTCGTTGGTTGGCCCTGACTTCGACATATATAGTGGTAATGATGATCAGATTTTGCCCATCCTTTCTTTGGGGGGTAAAGGTGTTATTTCTGTACTTTCCAATATCGCACCAAAACAAACCCATGATATGGTTGTTAAATTCTTGGATGGCAATATCAAGGGGGCCATTGCATTGCAGTTGGGTGCAATCGAATTGATCTCTGCATTGTTCTGCGAAGTAAACCCTATCCCTGTCAAAACAGCATTGGATTTAATGGGTTATGAAGTTGGCCCTTGCCGTATGCCCCTTTGTGCAATGGAGGACAAAAACCTAGAAACACTGAAAAAAGCAATGCATCACTACGGTTTGATTTGATTTTGACTTGCGGCAAAGAACTTTCTTTGCCGCATTTTAGCAGTAGCCCCAAGCCATTCATTGGCACATACTGGTTAAGGGGCCAAATCGGGGCAGGAATAGCCCTAATGTTTCCTAGGTACGTTTTCATTCCTTAAGGGCTAAACGAGCCTCTGTAAGGATTTATTATGAAATTTAGACTACAATAGATTAACTGGCGCCATAGTGCCTGTGAAAAGAACAGGCTTTTTCCAATACAAGGGGCTGTTAGGTTTATCCCGAAAGGCAAAAAGCTGTGAAAAGGTTTAATTTTTAAAGGAGTGTACAATATGATTAATATTATCATGCATGGTTGTGGCGGTAAAATGGGACGAGTTGTGGCTGAAATTGTTGAAAGCGATGATGCTTGCCAAATCGTGGCTGGCATTGATCCTGGTATGCCCAAGGCTAATTTTCCCGTATTCCCCACCCCTGCTGATTGCACCGTTGATGCCGATGTCATTATTGATTTTTCCACAGCAACGGCTGTACCTGCATTGTTGGAGTTTTCCAAGGCAAAAAAAATACCCGTTGTTGTTTGCACCACTGCCCTCACCGATGAAACCATGGCAAAGATCCATGAAGCATCAAATAGTGTGGCAGTTTTAAAATCCGCAAATATGTCAATCGGTGTTAATTTACTGTTAGAATTGGTTCAGAAAGCAACAGAAATTTTATATGATGCAAACTTTGATATTGAAATTGTGGAAAAGCACCATAATCAAAAAATTGATGCTCCCAGTGGCACTGCAATGGCTTTGGCAGATGCAATAAATGAGGCTATTGATCAACAATTTCATTATGTTTATGATCGTTCTCAAACCAGAGAAAAAAGAGAGCGTAAAGAAATCGGTATCCATGCAGTACGGGGGGGAAATATTGTTGGTGATCACGACGTTATTTTTGCCGGCAGAGACGAGGTAATTGAATTGACCCACCGTGCAACCTCTCGTGAGGTTTTTGCTGTAGGGGCAGTAAAAGCAGCAAAATATCTGGCATCACAAGATGCTGGGTTTTATACCATGAAAGATGTTTTGGCATAATTCCCCCTCTTTTTAGGCCAAAAAATATCTTAATAAAAATATGCCGTAGGAAAACGGAATTTCCTGCGGCTTTTTTATGAAAAGATAGTTTCCTCATTGAAAATTTATATTTGCCACTCACACCTTCCATTTGCCCCACGGCAAACCCCCAAAACCTACTAAACACTAGGTAACCCTACATTTTTTAAATACACCTTATACAGGGCATGAACAAATCCAAAACATTCCCACCCTTGCATATGTTAGATGCACAACCCAAGCATGGTTTCTCTTACAAGTCCCTTTGGCATTTTCTTTCTCAAGAAAAAACACATCACTATCTGCCTTATTCGTTATTTTAACCTTAACGCTTTCCTCCCCTTGTTGAACCTGCTGAATCAATACTATATTTATCAAATAAAAAAATCCACCCAAAAAAGGATGGATTTTCAGTATCATCAATGCAACTTTTTCTTCTTTGAACCCTTTCTAAAAAAGAATTAAAATTATCTCTCTTTCCATTTAAACAAAGGCTTCCCAATGAAAAATATACTTTAAGGCTGCCTAATTTTTGTGAGACAAATAATTCATTGTTACGATGGTTCTATATACCTTACAATTTTGCAGCTTGCACCGGTGCTGGGTTCAAAATAAGCCCTTATGGAAATTTGTTTCCCCTGCAAATCAGCTTAGCTTGGTCATACGGTAAATGACCTCTGGCCAAAGTAAGGCTGTATCGGGCTACTGTTTTTCCGCTTTAATTTGATAAATGCAATGGGAGCGTTCCGCAATGGTTGGCGGCAGAGCATCTCCCGTTAGGATAATATCCATAAAGTCGGGACGCTTATTCAACAATTCATCTAATTGTTCCGCCGATAAAAACCCTTTTTCAATGCACTCCAAAACCCCATCCAAAAGAAGCATCTCACACTCTCCTGTATCTACGATTTTTCTGGCAAAGTTAAAGGCATTTTTGATTTCTCCGCTAATTTCCCGGCGAACAGTATCATCAATCTCCTGCTCTATACGATTTTTCTCAAATCGAAAAATACGGAAATCAGGCTCTAGCTTTTTTAACAGCTCGATTTCTTTATTATTGTGATAGTCCATAAATTGTATCATCACAACGCGCAAGTCATCCCCGATAGCCCTTAAGCCTCTGCCCACAGCCACACAGGTTTTTCCTTTTCCTGCGCCATAATAAATGGAAATCTGTCCTTGTCTCACTTTTCATTCAACTCCTGTTATTCTTCGGTAGTGTTTTCAACAACATCTGTTTTTTCATCTGAATGGGGAATTTCAATTTTAGATACAGAAACCTCATAGGCTACCCTTTCTTCAATGGCGTCGCCCATTTTTTTCTGATACGTTCTGCTTTGCACTCTACCCCACACTTTGATGTTTGCTCCTACCTTAAGGTTTAGCATATATCTTGCATTACGCCCCCATGCAATACAGGGGATGTAATCGGATTTATTATATGCACGATTTACCGCAACTAAAATATCTGAAATTTCACGGCCAAAAGGTGTCTTTCTATAAATTGGCTCTTTACAGATAAATCCATTCAAAAATATTTGATTTTCATTCTTTTTTTCATCCTCCGCTAAAACGCGGATTTCCCTGGCAAAAACAGTAAGTACTAGTCTATTTTTTTTGCTGTTGTAGTTATTGTAGCTTCGAAGCTGTCCTAAAACATCTACACAAGTACCGTTTTTTAGTTGATTTTTGTCAATTAATCGTTCCGAAACGGTGATCGGAAGGATGTCAGCCTGATCGCTAAGGCGTTCAGATGCTATCTTAAACGTATAGAAGCCTTCTCCATAAACCTCGTGGCTAAATACGCATTCCTCCACGATTTTACCGGCAATGGCAACATTGTTGTTTTCCGGCAATCCATCCATATGCATCGCTTTCTCCCCTTTTCTATGCCGATTTTCATCATCGACATTGCTTCCTTCTGTATTTCAGTTTACGCAAAAAAACAAACCTTTAGAAGTCCGAATGGAAAAAACTCTTCAAGAACTTCCTCAGGTGCGTTCGCTGCTGTCTTAGCTTTTTGTGTTGAGTTCCGAAATGCTTTTACCATTACGGAAAATAAACCCTATTTTCACACAATCAATCGCTACGACCATAGAGTAATCTTTTGTTTTGTATATCAATGGCTCCCCATTTTTCTTCACTATGACTGCTTCAACTTTTTTTCCGTTTTCCAACCAATAACAGAGGAAGTAAAAATCATCATCCTGACGCACTGTCCACTCCAAATCCAACAGAGGCTTTAAAAAGAAATCTGCCTCACAGCCAAAAAAATCGGCTACCCTTTTACCTGCCTGTACAAAATCCTGCACTGGTTCTTTTCCCTTGGCCATACCTTCCTCCACTTTATAAAAATCTTATATACTTATGGTAATGATTTCTAAACGACTTGTCAATATAAACATTTCTTTTGTGCAAAAACCTTCTTTACCAATTCTAACAAAAAAGGCAGGAAAAATCAAAAAAATTGATTTTCCTACCGTATTTGCTATTTTACTTCTTTTCCATAACCCCTTTTAGATACTGTCCTGTATAGGACTTTTTCACATTACAAATTTCTTCTGGTGTGCCTTGGGCAATAATGGTTCCACCTTTATTTCCACCCTCGGGTCCTAAATCTATAATATAATCTGCGGTTTTGATTACATCAAGGTTATGCTCAATGACCACAATGGTGTTGCCACCTTCGGCTAAACGCTGTATGATATGCACCAACTTGTGCACATCAGCTGTGTGTAAGCCTGTTGTAGGCTCATCCAAAATATACATGGTTTTTCCCGTGCTTTTTTTGCTCAGTTCCGTTGCCAGCTTTACCCTCTGGGCTTCTCCACCGGAAAGGGTGGTAGAAGATTGCCCCAATTGCACATAGGAAAGACCAACATCATAAAGGGTTTGCAGTTTTGCCTTGATGCGCGGAATATTTTCAAAAAAAGCCAAGGCTTCCTCCACGGTCATTTCCAACACATCGGCAATGGTTTTGCCTTTGTATTTGACTTCCAAGGTTTCACGATTATACCGCTTGCCTTGACAAACCTCACAAGGCACATAAATGTCCGGCAAGAAATGCATTTCAATTTTGATGATACCATCTCCAGCACAAGCCTCACAACGGCCACCTTTTACGTTAAAGCTAAACCGACCTTTTTGATAGCCCCTCATTTTGGCCTCTGTAGTCTGTGTAAACACATCACGAATCATATCAAACACCCCGGTATATGTGGCAGGGTTACTCCTTGGGGTACGCCCAATGGGCGACTGGTCAATATCGATTACCTTGTCCAGTTTTTCATGTCCAGTCATATCCTCATGCCCACCAGGGCGACACTTAGCCCGGTTTAAGTCCCTGGCTAAACGCTTATACAAAATTTCGTTTACCAATGAGCTTTTGCCTGAACCACTAACTCCGGTTACACAAGTAAATACCCCCAAGGGGATTTCTACATCAATATTTTTCAGATTGTTTTCCACTGCACCTTTGATTTTGATGACATTTTCTTTTTCAAAGGTTCTACGCTCTTTAGGAACTTCAATTTTCTTTCTACCACTCAAATAGTCCCCCGTGGCTGAACGCTGGCAAGCCATAACCTCCTCAACACTACCAACACAAAGCACCTCGCCACCATCTTTACCAGCACCCGGACCGATATCAACAATGCAGTCGGCGGCATACATGGTGTCCTCATCATGCTCCACCACAATCAAAGAATTACCAATATCCCTTAAGTGCTGCAATGTTTTGAGCAACTTATCATTATCCCTTTGATGCAAGCCAATGCTTGGTTCATCCAAAATATATACAACGCCCACCAAGCCCGAGCCAATTTGGGTTGCCAGGCGGATTCTTTGAGCTTCACCACCAGATAATGTGCCTGCACCTCGAGAAAGTGTGAGGTATTCTAATCCAACGTCTACCAAAAAGCCAATCCTAGCGTTGATTTCCTTCAAAATTCTTTGGGCAATCATTTCATCCCGCCCACTTAAAATAAGGTTTAGGAAAAATTTTTGAATTTCTTCAATAGAAAGCTCTGTTACCTCTGAAATATTCTTGCCACCTACGGTAATCGCCAGAACCTCAGGGCGCAATCGCTGACCATGGCAAGAGGGACATTGAATATTTGTCATATATTCTTCGTACTCTCCTCGCATACTCTCTGATGTTTCGTTATACCTTCGCTGCAAATTGGGTATCAAGCCATCATAATCATAATCGTAGGTTCCCGTTCCACGATAATTGGAATAGGTGATGCGCAGCTTTTCTCCGCCTGTGCCATAAAAAATGACTTTTCTGATTTTTTCTGGTAAATCCTGAAACGGGGTATCCAAATCGAAGCCATATTTTTCTGCCAATGCCTCAAACAGCACACGGCTCATGCTATCTTTCGAGGAAATAGAATTGTACCCGGGGGCAACAATGGCTCCTCCCAAAATGCTTAGGCTTTCGTTGGGAACGATCAAGCTTTCATCGAACTTCATCTGCATTCCCAAACCCGTGCAGGTTGGGCAAGCACCACTGGGGTTGTTGAAAGAGAACAGGCGAGGCTCAATTTCCATTAAATCGATGCCACAATCAGGACAAGAAAAATTTTGGCTGAATATTAGTTCATCCTCCCCTTGGTTAATGTCCACCACCAGAAGGCCACCGGTTAAAGCCGAAACCGTTTCTATGGATTCTGTCAAACGCTTTTGTATGCCTTCCTTTACCACCAAACGATCCACCACAATTTCAATGGTGTGTTTTTTATTTTTTTCTAATTCAATTTTCTCTGAAAGCTCATATAAAATGCCGTCCACTCGCACCCGAACGTAGCCGCTTTTTTTGGCATCCTCCAAAAGCTTTATATGTTCCCCTTTTCTGCCTCGCACCACGGGGGCAAGAAGCTGGAGCTTTGTGCGTTCCGGCAGTTCCAAAATACGGTCTACAATTTGGTCTATGGTTTGTTTCTTAATCTCTTTGCCACATTTGGGGCAATGAGGAATCCCGATTCTTGCATAGAGCAAACGCAAATAATCATAAATTTCTGTTACCGTTCCCACAGTAGAACGTGGGTTATGGCTTGTTGTCTTTTGGTCAATGGAGATGGCAGGAGAAAGACCCTCAATCAAATCCACATCAGGTTTCTCCATTTGCCCTAAAAACTGACGAGCATAGGATGACAAAGACTCCACATAACGTCGCTGACCCTCAGCATAGAGTGTATCAAATGCCAACGAGCTTTTACCAGAGCCACTAACCCCTGTAAAAACAACCATTTTATCTCTCGGGATTGTGAGGTCAACATTTTTTAAATTATGCTCCCTTGCCCCCCGAACTATAATTTTATCCTTCATAATTCCTCCTAAAGGCGGAAAAACCGTCCATCATTCTTCCAATAGCTTTTTCAACTCTAAAACCTTATCTCTAAGTTCTGCGGCTCGCTCAAATTGCAACTCCACCGCTGCCTGCTTCATTTCTTTATCCAATTTTTCAACCAGCTTTTTCAACTCTTCCTGGCTCATGGATTCAGGGTCTTTTTCCAAACCAAACTTCTGCTTCTCTGTTGCATTTTTGCTGATTTGGATAATATCATGAACTTTTTTTTGAATGGTCTGGGGTATGATCCCATGGGCATCATTGTATGCCTCCTGGATGCCACGACGACGGTTTGTTTCAGAAATTGCCTTGTTCATACTATCCGTCATGACATTGGCGTACATAATAACACGACCTTCCGAATTTCTTGCAGCACGGCCCACCGTCTGTATCAGCGACGTCTCCGAACGCAAAAAACCTTCTTTGTCTGCATCCAAAATGGCAACCAAACTTACCTCAGGGATATCCAGCCCTTCACGCAAAAGGTTGATTCCTACCAGAACATCGAAAACATCCATTCGTAGATCTCGGATTATCTCCA
This sequence comes from Anaerotignum sp., assembly GCF_040307045.1. Classification (GTDB taxonomy): domain Bacteria; phylum Bacillota; class Clostridia; order Lachnospirales; family Anaerotignaceae; genus Chakrabartyella. Next base: position 76,353 of record NZ_JAWRKF010000020.1, on the reverse strand, counting down.
ACCGTTCCAAGGTATCAATATCCGAGTGAAGATAGCGAACCCGAACCCCTGCTTCCCGCAGATAGTCTGTCAAGCGTTCTGCCATCTTTTTGGTCAAAGTGGTCACAAGAACTTTTTGACCAAGGGATGTTGTTTTCTTCACTTCGGACAACAGATCGTCAATCTGCCCTTCAATGGGACGAACAGAAATTTCAGGATCCAAAAGCCCTGTGGGACGAATAATCTGTTCTGCTGTTTGCTCCGAATGCTGTTTTTCATAGACAGACGGCGTGGCAGAAACAAATAAGAGCTGATTAATTTTATTTTCAAATTCTGAAAACTTTAATGGGCGGTTATCCAAAGCTGAGGGCAAGCGAAAACCGAAGTCAACCAAGGTCGTTTTCCTTGACCTGTCCCCTTCATACATTCCACGAATTTGAGGAATAGACACATGAGATTCATCGGCAATCATCAAAAAATCCTGGGGAAAGAAGTCAATGAGGGTAAAGGGTGTGCTTCCCCCTTCTCGCAAAGATAAATGACGAGAGTAGTTTTCAATGCCAGTGCAAAAGCCCATTTCTCGCATCATTTCGATGTCATAATTGGTTCTTTGCTCCAGCCGTTGTGCTTCCAATAGCTTATCCTCCCGACGAAGTTCCTCCAAGCGTTCTTTCAACTCCGCCTCAATCCTTATAATTGATTTTTGCAATTTTTCAGGGGCAGTGACGTAGTGAGATGCAGGGAAAATGGAAATATGGGCTCTGGTTCCTAAAATTTCACCGGTCAAAACGTCAATTTCCGTTATTCTTTCAATCTCATCACCAAAAAATTCAATCCGCACCGCATGCTCCGAAGATCCTATGGGAAACACCTCAACCACATCTCCACGAACCCGAAAAGAGCCCCTTTCAAAGTTCATGTCATTTCGGTCATATTGCATTTCAATCAAGCTACGCAGTACCTCATCTCGGTCCTTTTCCATACCAGGACGCAAAGAGAGCATCATGCCGTAATATTCTTCTGGGTCACCCAAGCCGTAAATACAAGACACACTTGCAACAACGATAACATCCTCTCGCTCCACCAATGCTGCCGTAGCCGAGTGGCGCAACTTATCTATTTCATCGTTTACTGAAGAATCTTTTTCGATGTAAGTATCGGTGCTGGGCACATAAGCTTCTGGCTGATAGTAATCATAATAGGAAACAAAATATTCAACTGCATTTTCAGGAAAAAACTCTTTCAGCTCGTTGTAAAGCTGTGCCGCCAGGGTTTTATTGTGGGCAATAACTAGGGTTGGTTTTTGTAGTTTTTCAATAATATTTGCCATAGTAAAGGTTTTACCACTACCCGTAACTCCCAACAGCGTTTGAAATTTTTTCCCCTCTTGAAAGCCTTTTGCCAGCTTTTCGATTGCCTCTGGCTGATCGCCGGTAGGCCTATATTGAGAATGAACCTGAAATTTCAATTTAATTTCACCTCCATAAAAACAATAAAAAAGTTCGTCTATTTTGCAAAACAAGGAAACCATACTTCTCTTGCCAAATAGACAAGCCTTTTTAAAAAAGTTTTTTCTAAATGAATCCATGGCTTAGGTTACCGCCAAAGCTTTAACACCTACAAATTATAACACACCTTTGTGAAAAAGTATAGCTAAAAATGCAAACATTCGTTCTGAATTTTGCATTTTTGGGGAAAGTAAATTCTGTTTTTTTCACCAAGTATTTGAAACCTTTCCTTGTATTGTTACCACAAGACTCTTTTGCTACTATTTTTTGTGTACTGTAATAAATATATGATTGGCCTTTTCCTTTTTTTTTCTACATATTTTAATTTGCAACAAAAATTGCTAATAAGAAGAAACTTCAGCCTTTTTTTCCAGGTAAAAAATGAAATCTCCTCACGCCGTTGGGGCATGGGTTTGTCAAAAAAATAGTATCCTCAAATGCTTGGGGATACCACTCTAATTCTTATCAAATGCTTATGAAGGGTTTCAATACTGAAGTCAACATAAAAGTTTCTCATCATTATAATTTTTCATAACCTTATTTAAAAGAACCGGCGTTATAAATACCGTTCCCACAACAGCAAGCACCAATGCAGGGAAAACTTCCGGGGTCACCATATTTAGCATCAATCCTTTTTGCGCAACCATCAGCGCAACTTCACCACGGGAGATCATACCGATACCTATGCCAAGAGCCTGTTGATTAGACATCTTACAAATTTTTGCACCACCACCACAGCCTATAACCTTTGTCAGTACTGCTACCCCAAATAGTATCCAAGCGAATAAGAAGGAGTGGGGGGTTAACCCAGTGATGTTGGTGTTAATACCTATGCCGGCAAAAAAAACAGGAGAAAAGAAAAGATAGGAAACAATTGAAATCTTCTCTCCTACAAAATCCCGTGTTTTTGTAATGTTGCAAAGTGTTAACCCTGCAAAGTATGCCCCTGTGATATCCGCAATGCCAAAATATTTTTCTGCTACATAAGACATAAGGAAACAATAGGCTAGAGCCCAAACAGCAACTCGCTTACTTTTGCCATGGTAATCATCCAATTTACGAAAAAGCATATTTACAATGATTCCCACAACTGCTACAAATACAAAAAATCCAGCTATTTTTACCAACACCATAAAGGGATTACCGCAAGCACCTTCGCTTAACCCCGAAATGATGGATAACACCATGATACCGATAACATCATCTATAATGGCTGCACCGATAATAATCGTACCCACCTTAGATTTGATTTTTCCCATTTCGCTTAAGGTTTCTACGGTAATGCTCACAGAGGTTGCCGAAAAAACAACACCAACAAAAATTGCTTTTATGAAGTTGATATATGTAAAGCTATCTTCGAAAAAGAGAAAGTATAACCCCCCACAGAAAATAATTGGGAAGATAACACCCATAGCCGCAACCAAGCAAGCAGGGCCACCTGCCGTCTTTAATTCTCTAATGTCCGTCCCTAAGCCGGCACTAAACATTAACATAATTACGCCTATTTCTGACGCTGTCATCAAAAAGTCAGTTTCCTGAATAAGCCCAAAACCACTGGGGCCAAGGATCATACCCGCAACCAGTGCACCTAAAACCTGGGGCAGATTTACCTTCTCTGTCATGAGCCCACATATTTTGGTGAAAAATAATATCAAAGCCAGCACTAACAAAAATTCGTAAGATTCCATGATATTCCCATCTCTTTTCCACAATTAATATACAGTTTTTAACAAATTTAATGGTGATGGAGAGAATTATATGCTTTGATTTTATAATTATCAAGTAAAAAACATAGATATCTATATAGAAAATGTCAGTTTCAAATAAGTGAAACTTGTTATAAATTACTTTTTTTGTATTTAAAATTAAGATTTTTTTTATTTTTTTTAGCAGTTTTTTTATCTGTATTATTTTACATACAATTTATCTCAATTTCTCTAGGTTTCCCTTAGGATAAAACCAACCATATTTTCTTTAATTGTTCATATTGTATAAACATTACCGTTAAGATGATGTTTCTCAAATCATTTTTGTTTTTATTTAATAAAACCCATCTTTTATTACTTCAATCAAGAACAAACCCACCCTGTTCTGTTTGGTACACAGCATAAAAAACATTGTAATTTCCGTATTTTAGTGCTTTCCACAAAAAAACGGTAACTTCAAATCGTTGAATTTACCGTTTTCATATCATTTACCAAACATATTGTTTCTTATGCCCCATCCAATTCTACATAATCTTTCATTGCTAAATTTAATAAAATTGGGGTTATCAAAACCGTTGCAATGATAACCAAGACTAAAGCAGGAAAAATCCCTTCGTCTACTAGCTTTAACATCATCCCCTTTTGAGCAAGCATCAACGCCACCTCCCCTCGGGATACCATGCCAATTCCAATGCCGAGGGCTTGGCGATTCGTCATTTTACACACCTTTGCAGCACCACCGCACCCCAGAATTTTTGTGGCAATGGCAACTACAAAAAGAATTCCTGCAAACAGAAGGGCTTGGGCGCTTAGGCCTGTAATATTGGTTTTAATGCCAATGCTTGCAAAGAAAACGGGAGAAAAAATAAGGTACGAAGCTATGGTTATTTTTTCCGCTACAAAGGCCTTTGTTTTAGCAATGTTGCAAAGAATCAGCCCAGCAAAATATGCCCCCGTAATATCCGCCACGCCAAAAAATTCCTCTGCCCCAAAGGACATCAAAAAGCAATATGCTAATGCCCAAACAGCCGCACGCTTACTTTTGCCATGGTTTACATTTAACTTTTTAAACAGATAATGCACAATGATGCCTGCAACAGCAACAAAAACAAAGAATCCAAAAATTTTAGCCAATACAGAAAGTGGACTACCGCTGTTCTCTTTGCCCAGCCCAGAGATAACAGATAACATAATAATGCCAATAATATCATCAATAATCGCTGCACTAATTATAGTGGTACCCACCCTCGTTTTGATTTTTCCCATTTCGCCTAAGGTTTCTACTGTAATACTAACAGATGTTGCAGAAAAAATGACCCCTGTAAAAGTCGCTTTTAATAAGTTTACATAGGTATAGCTTTCTGCAAAGAAAAAGTAATATAATCCTCCGCAAAATATAAGGGGAACCAATACGCCAAACACGGCAATTAGGGTGGACATAAGACCCGTTTTTTTAAGTTCGTTTAAATCTGTCTCCAAACCGGCGATAAACAAAAGGAGAATAACACCAATTTCCGAAGTCTTTAATAAAAATTCCGTTTCCCTTAGAATTCCAAACCCACTGGGTCCAAGGATAACTCCGGCGATCAAAGCACCCACAACCTGAGGTAAATGTACCTTTTCCGTTGCCAAGCCAAACATCTTAGTGGATAACAATATCAAGGCTAAAACCAATAAAAAATCGTATGATTCCAACTATTTTTCTCTCCCTTCCTTTTCTAAAACACCCTTTCCAAGAAAAAGGCCCCTTAAATGGGCAATTCATCTGGTAAATTCAAAATAGAAAAGAATATCGTCAAATTGGCCTTAGTTTATGTAGGTCTTCCATTTTTATTTGCTTTTTCCTTTTATTTTCTTACGGGTTTATATCATAAGCAATCTTATTACTTCCTTCCTTTTTATCATTATTCTGCCATTCCTTTTATTTTAGGTAATTTTTGCTTTCTAAAACTTTTCTAATTAAATTAGTGATAGGTAGTGATCCGCATTTTTAAACCAAAAACTATTTTTTATGAAACAAAAAGACTCTGTTTTACAACATAAAAAAAACCCCTCCCTTTGCAACCTTGCAAAAAGAGATGGGGCTTTTGATGAATATCGTGAAAACTGAAAAGGGTTGGCGTAAGTTATCGCAATATCTAATGATACAACCATAGAACCCTTGCTTCATTATCATGCAAACAAATTAAATTTGTTATTCAATGATTTCGCCCTGAGTGGAGATGGTTACAACCTGCCAAGGCAAGAATTTTCCGCTATTTTGAAGTGCTGTCTTTACCGCCATTTCTATGCCGCCACAGCAAGGCACCTGCATTCTGACAACCGTTACGCTCTTAATATCATTATGCATGATAATCTGCTGAATTTTCTGCGCATAATCAGTCATGTCCAGCTTAGGGCAACCAATTAATGTCACCTTGTTTTTGATAAATTTGTTATGAAAATCACCGTATGCATACGCAGCACAGTCCGCCGCAATCAAAAGGTTCGCCCCGTCAAAATAGGGTGCCTGAACAGGTGCCAACTGAATCTGCACCGGCCACTGGCGAAGTTGGCTTGCCACCACCCCTGCTACAGGCTGTTCACTTGCTTGTGCCTGAGCCTCCTTTGGCTGTAATGATCGAGATTGGCTTCCAGGGCAACTGCAAGCATGCGCTTTAGCGGCCATATTTTTTTGAACTGCTTCCTCATCATAGGGTAACGCTTCTCTCTCCACAAATTGAATGGCTCCAGTAGGACAAGTTGGCAAACAATCGCCCAATCCGTCGCAATAATCATCTCGAATCAGCTGCGCTTTTCCATCTACCATGGCAATGGCGCCTTCATGGCAAGCTGATGCACATAACCCACATCCGTTACATTTATCTTGATCTATTTCAATAATTCTTCTAATCATTTTCTTTACCCCCGATATTTTGAATTTATTTTTTAAGTTACTTGTCTTTCTGGGTATAGAATACTATAATAAGGTTAACATTTCCGTTGTAATTACAACAAAAAAGGAGTTTTATTATGATTTCTTTTGCTATTTTAAAAAAATCTCCCCTTTTTTCAGGCATAGAAACCACAGACATACAGTCTATGTTAGGATGTCTGGCTGCCGTTGAAAAAAAATATGATAAAAACGAACTCATTCTTCACCAAGGAGAACTGGTTGATGCTATGGGTTTGGTTGTGTCTGGGCGGGTTCATATTGTAAAAGACGATTTCTGGGGCAACCGAACCATCCTTAGCGATGTTACACCTGCACAAATGTTTGCCGAGTCCTTCGCTTGTGCCAAAAATCAAGAGTTAACTGTTAGCGTTTTGGCTGTTGAACCAACAACGGTTTTGTTTTTGGATATCAGAAGAATTTTAAATACTTGCTCGTCGGCTTGTGTTTTTCATACCCGTTTGATCAGAAACTTGCTTTCTGTTTTGGCAGAAAAAAATTTGATTTTAACAGGAAAAATAGATCATATTACAAAAAGGACAACACGAGAAAAGTTGCTCTCCTATCTTTCTGCAGAATCCGTAAAGGCAGGCTCACCAACTTTTCAAATTCCATTTAATCGGCAACAGTTAGCCGAATATTTGGCCGTTGACCGCAGTGCCATGTCACAAGAACTATCCAAATTACAAAAAGAAGACTATTTAACTTATGAGAAAAATCTGTTCCACTTAAAAGAGCCTTTTAGTCAATAAAAAATGGTGTTTTTTGTTTCAAAAAAAGTGTTGCTAAAATATACCGCTACTCGTTCCAATATGTTCCTACATAATAATAAACGATGGTGTAATAATATTATTGCAACACAAAAAACACAGTTATTTCAAGGAGGTAATTAAAATGAGTGGAACATCTAACAGCACAGGTAATAAAGTAAACGTACCCGAAGCAAGAGCAGCTATGGAACAGTTCAAATATGAAGTAGCTAACGAAATCGGCGTACCTTTGAAGAAAGGCTACAATGGCGACTTAACATCTGCTCAGAACGGCTATGTTGGTGGCTATATGGTTAAGAAAATGATCGAAGCTCAGGAAAAAGCAATGGCAGGCAAAACTCAGGGCTAATCAATACGCTCGAGTTTAGCTAGCTAGCCTTCTTCGGCTATAAGCTTTGACATTGCCTCTAAGGACTCCTGTTTGAGGCAGAAAAGAGTCTGAAGCAGTTATGCTTCAGGCTCTTTTTCTATGCAAAGGCTTCCCACGGATGGCGTAATGGACTACATAAAGTCTTTTTACCCCAGAAAAAAAATCACTCTGTAAACCAAACAAACAGGATGTAATTGTTTTTACTTTTTTTAAAATAAAATGTTTTACCAATAGCTCCCTATCTCCCAAGCTTCATAATTACGCCCCTTCCCAAACACATCCCCTTTACCTGTGCATATAATAAAGTAGCATAAGACAGTGGGTCTTCATGGACAAAGCCCAAAGCCAAAACCTTACTTCCTGCATTCCCTCAGAAAAAGTTTAAAAAAAGCAGCCAATTCCATATACCAATGGTACATGAAATTGACCGCTTCTATAAAAATTAAAACTCCGGCAAATTCAATTCTTTATAAAAATAAAGAAATAGCGCAATAAACCAATAAGAATGACATAATTGTATTTGTCAATCTAGCATAGCGAGAGAATAGGATTCGAAAAATAGAGCCAAAGGCAGCCCAACAAAGATTGAAAAAGCAACCAATGGTGGCCAACAAAATGGCAAAGGCAAATAGCTTTACAGGATTGTTTTGAAAATAAGGCAATATGTAAGACTCCATGGATACCATCCCATAAATATAAATTTTGGGATTGATGAATTGCAACAGCAACCCCGAGAGAAATCCATTTTTCACTTGCTTTTCCTGTATATCCCCAGATCTTATAAAGGTGTTATACGCTAAATAAAGCATATACGCCGCCCCAGCAATGAGCATTGGCGTTTTTAAAGTAGGCATGACTGCATGTAACACACTGCTTAAAACAGTACATATAATCATAACAGCCATAAAACCAACCCAAATTCCCAGGTTGAAGGGGTAAGACTTTTTCAAGCCCACTCGTCCTGCATTAGACATAGACATAATATTATTGGGGCCAGGAGTTGCTGTAGTAATTACTGCATAGGTCAAAAAATTCATCCAATGAAACACAAAGGCTACCTCCAAAATTCATCTTTTGTATACGGCTTAAATATGCAAACTCTCATCAAAAATTGCAACATAAAAATCTATTTTTAATGTTATTCCCGATAAATAGATTTTCACTCTAAAATTCTTTATATTGTACTAAATGAAATACACGGTGTCAAGGTTAAATTTTTCTTTTTACTACATTATCCCTTGTTCCGTAAAATGCAATCTTCATTCGCCATCCTAATAAGCTCTGCATTCATTGCAGAAGCTAAATAAGTACTCATTGGGGGGATACCTATGAACACAGGAATTGCAGAAATGAATCTTTTAGCAAGTATTTTGTTTCTATTGCTTTTTTTTTATGGCAAAACAGCAGTACCAAAACAAAATAATCATAAATTTTTATATTCCGTTCTATGTTTTACAATCATTGCCCTAACAGCTGATACCGCACTTTTATTCATAAAAGCAACAGCCTCACAAGGGGCAAGATTGAGTCATTATACCTTGTTATTTATCCACGCAGTTGCCACTGTTGCCAGTGGGTATTATTGGCTCATTTTTACCCATAATGAAACCCTGCCTGAAATGCAATGTCAGCCTACGGTGCGAATGGCATATACTTTACCTTTACTGGTATGGATTTTGATTGCTTTTTGCTCCCCCTATAACCATTGGATTTATGTTGTTGATGTGCAAAACGCCTTTTCCCCGGGTAGCTTTTTTTACCTGCAAGATATTTTTATTTATGGCTATATTTTTGCAAGCGGGCTTCTAGCTTTCACAAGATATTATACAGAAACAATATTAGAACAACAAAAGCTTTGCCTCCATCTATTTATATATTCCATGATTCCTCTTTTTGGCAAATGCGTAGAGGTTGTTTTTCCCAGGCTTCAAATTGCAGTCCCTGCCGTCGTTATCTCCATTGTAATGCTTTATCTAAGCAATATGAAAAACGAACTTTTTCTAGACCCCCTTACAAAGCTATATAACCGGCGACAATTTCAGTTACATTTAGCACAAAATACAAAACTTTCAAGTCAAGGCAATATATTTTTAATCTTTTTTGACATTAATAACTTTAAAACAATCAATGATAAATTTGGCCATGTGGAAGGGGATAAAGCCTTAATTATGGTGGCTCAAGTTCTAAAGGCAGTCTTTTCAGATTCAAAGGCTTTTCTCTCCCGTTATGGCGGGGATGAATTTGCCGTCATTCTTTCCAAAGAAGAACAAGAGGTCTTATCCTATTTAAAACAAATTGATCTTTCCTTGATTGATATTTCCAAAGCACTCCCTTACCATCTTTCTCTTAGTGCAGGGTATTCCATCTATGGCCAGGACGATGCAACAACTCTGGAAGGCCTGGTACAGGCAGCAGACCGTAAAATGTATTGTGATAAGCAAGAAAAGAAAAATTCCCTTTGTTAGCCTACATCAAAGGGAATTGAATATTTTGATCATATGTTTACCATCAAAAAACACCCCAATTACGATGTCGGGGTGTGTTTTTTTGATTCTAATTTGTTAGATTACAAAATAATACTTGAGGGGTTTTTTCTTGGTTAACACCAGCGTTTCATCATCCTTTGCAACATCATATGTATACTTGCTTTTTCCACAGCTTCGGCAGCCACCAAATCTGTCTTACCAACTTCTTTTCCATCTAGGGTATAAACCATTTCCCCCACCTTTGTCCCTTGAGCAATGGGTGCCTTAACAGAAGGAAGGATTTGTGTTTGTGTTTCCCACTGTCCATTACTGCCCTTGCCCATTAAAACTGAAATCTCCTCTTTTACAACGGCATTAACGCCTTCTTTCATACCTTTTTCCACGGGAATCACACCCATATCTTGACCAACAGGGTATCCCTTTTCTACGGTGTAGTTTGCAAAACCATAGTCTAATAATTTCATAACCTCCTGGAAACGAATTTTAAAATCGGGAGCGGCCATAACAACGCCAATTAAACCTAACCCATTACGCTCCGCCGTGCCGGATAGGCAATATAATGCCTTGCCCGTTGAACCCGTTTTTAGCCCTGTTGCCCCCTCATACCATTTAATCAGTTTATTGGTATTGGTTAAGCCAAACTCTGTCTCACCTTTTCTGGTTTTGTGGGTAATGGTGTCCATCCAAGTTGTTGTGTACTCTTTAATTTCCGGGAATCGGCTCATCAATTCTTTGCTCATGATTGCAATATCATAGGCACTGGAAACATGACCATCCACGTCCAACCCACAAGCATTTACAAAATTAGAATCGTTCATGCCCAACTCTTTCGCCCTTGCATTCATTTTTTCCACAAATGCTTCTTCGCTGCCGGCAACAAACTCCGCCATGGAAACCGCCGCGTCATTTGCCGATGCAATGGCGATACACTTTGTCATATCTGCTACTGTCTGGGTTTCCCCTGGCTCCAAAAATACCTGAGACCCTCCCATGCTTGCCGCATGATCGCTCACCTGAACGGAATCAGTCCAAGCAAACTTCCCATCTGCCTGTGCCTCATAAATAAGCAATAAGGTCATAACTTTGGTTACACTGGCAAGGGGCATTGCCTCATGGCTATTCTTTTCAAAGATCACTGTACCCGTAGCCTCATCCATCAAAACAGCGCTTTTTGACTGCAGTTGCAACCCGCTACTATCGCCTTCTTCCCCGCAAACAGAAAAGGGCGCCAGAAAACAGAAAAACGCTGTCACTGCCGCCAATATCCTCTTTTTCATGCACGTTCCTCCCCAAAAAACTATATTCTTTTATAGTCTATGTCCTCAGGGGTATGGATATACCCTATCTTATCCTTTCTATGGTTGAGAAAACTTTTTTGGAAAGATGTAACGACTTAACCCCCAGTTTGCAATCATAAGCCAAAAAGTGTACCCCAGCTTCCTCCGCTTCCATCAGTGCTTTTGCAAATTTCTCATCCCTTTCCCAATGGGGGCAAAAGGCCTTCGTTCCTTCCATCTGGATCACAAATAAAACATAGGCTTCATACCCAGCCTCAACAGCTTGAATCAGCTCTAGTACGTGCTTGGTTCCCCTTGTGGTGGGAGCATCAGGAAATCGGCAAATTCCATTTTCCTCCAGGGTTACTCCCTTTACCTCAATAAACCCACGGCGCCCGCCCCCTTCAAAATACAGATCAAAGCGAGAATTACCAAAGGTCACCTCTCGTTGCAAAAAGGTAACATCACCTATTTCCGAAATGCGGCCTTCTGCCAAAGCCTCTGCCACGACTTGATTTGGCGCCTGAGAGTCCATATTGACCAAAACATCCCCTTTATAAACAGAAATGAGGGAGTATTTTGTTTTTCGCTTAGGGTTTTTGGCCGGTTCCAAAAAAACCTTCGCACCTTCTTGTAACAGCTCTTTGCAGCGTCCCGTATTTTTCACATGAACCTGGATTTCTTCCCCCTCCAAGGAAACAAAAGCAGAAAAGCGATTTGTCCGACGTAAAAATATAGCTTCCTTCATATCTTCGTATTCCATTTTTTCAACCTCACAAACTACTTCCTTTTTTTCAATTACCCACCCGTTGTAATAACAAAAACAAAGGAAAACTGTCCCTGCATCTTTCCTTTTAAAATCGTCAAGCCCTTATGTAATTCATTTTACACCCATCATATTTTTCTGGGGTATGAACTTTTCTTCATCTTTCATAATACGGTTTATTCACAACTGACTCATCCTAATAAATAAGAAAAGCCCGTATTACAAAGATAGCCATGGCAAATCTCTGCAAAGTCGGGCGATTCTATAACAGTTGGCTTTTTCAACCATCGTCAGAAAGATATCCTTTTTCTTTGTGATGCTTAATAGTTTTCAGCCTTTCTTTCAAAGTAAGCCTGAGGATACAAGCAAACAGGGCATTTTTTAGGGGGTTCTTTTCCAACAGAAACGTAACCGCAGTTTTTACAAATCCAAACGGTGGTTTCATCTCCCTCAAACACCTTTTTGTCCTGCAATAATTTAAGCAAGGTTTGATAGCGTTCTTCGTGTTCTTTTTCTACAGATGCCACATTTTTAAAGAAAGCAGCAATCTCGGTAAATCCTTCTTCCCTTGCTGTTGCTTCCATGGATTTATAAATATCTGACCATTCTTCGTGTTCGCCATAAGCACCTGCTTTTAGGTTTTCCTCAGTGGTACCCACGCCATTTAGAAAATTCAAAATTCTCTTGGCATGCTGTACTTCATTTTCTGAAGTTTCGTAGAAAATACCTTTAATCTGTTCATAACCCTCTTCATGGGCCTTTTCCGCATAAAACTTATAACGGTTAGTTGCCATTGATTCTCCTTCAAAAGCAGAAATCAAGTTTTGCTCTGTTTTGCTACCTTTTAACTCCATGTATAAACCCCTCCTTAGTAATATTTCTCTCTCAGTTTTCCCGAAACCAAGAAAATAATACCTAAGATGGAAGAATTGTATTAAAAATACTTTTGTAAAGTTGGCTACTACCTTCATCAGAAAAAGCAAAAGCATCCATTGACAATACTGTTCACATAACAAATTGTAAATCTTTTCCCAAACCTCTTTTTGAACATACCCGTCCCAAGATTTTTTTCTGCCCAGGAAGCCTTTACCAAATCACAAAGTTGCTCATAAACAAGGCCACACCAATACCACCAATACCAATTATCAAAGCAGACAATGCCAGCATTAACCAAAGGACAACCTTCCCCCATCGTGGCAAAACATCTTTTTTGGTGGCCAAAGCCCAAATCGTTACACCTGCCAAAATAAAACTCCCGAAAATACAAATTAACATAAAAATGCTAAATACAAACATGAAACTCATAATCTACCTCACCCTTCCATGATTTCATAAGGCATAGACTTCCGCTTTTGATTTTTTTGACCTTTTTCAGCCCTACACAATTTCAATCAACTATTTAGATAACTTTTATATTATATCATATTTTATTCTAAAAAAAGAGACAAGCCTTTGTAAATAAAAAAAAACAACAATTGTCCAACCATTTTTTTACCGTGGCCTCAAAGTTATTTGTCTTAATGCAATTTTAGCTGCTAAAAATAATTGAAAATAATATTTTTTGCAACAAAATGTAACACTTTTTATTTTTCTTAACGAAAAGTTTCATTGTACTTTTTCTAATAATCTTTTATAATAGATGGGAAACTTATTTTGGAGATTTTGAATTCAGAAAGGAGATCTTCTTTTGGCTATTCGTGCAACAGAGGAACAAATTAAAAACCTTTCGGCAGATTATATCTATCAACAAGCCGTTGGCAGCTTGTTGCTGCTTCTCATGAGCGCAATGGAGGAAGAGGAAAAAGGCGTTACTGCAATTCCCTTTGAAATCCCCCCAGATATTGCCGAAATCAGAAAAGAAATCCGTGGCTATCTACTGAAGCTAGAAGATTTGTTAGAGGGTGATGCCCAAGGGCGTATTCAGGCTTTAGAAGAATGTGTCCAGCTTAAAAAACGCCTTTTATCTATATATGAAACCGTATATAGCTATTTTTCCCAGTGGAACATGATTTCCACATTAATCAGTGACCAGATTGCATTGAGAAAATATGCGGAGGATCATGTGGGCCAAAAGCAAGTAGAGTGGTCTTTATTCTTCGCCGATTGCCATGCTTTTTTGGAAAGCGCAGAAACCATGTTGGACCAGAAAAGCTATATGGGTCAACTCTTAAAGTGTGTACCCCTTTGGGTTGCCAGGGATAAATTTTATGCTGAGGTGAAACAGTGCTTAAATGTTTCCTTTGCTGGGGAAAGCAATGATTTCATTGCAAGATCATTGCAGGCCTTTGAAGGCTTCTGCTGCCCTGAAACAAATCCTCTTTATGGTAAGTACTTTGGGGAAATCGCCGAGGCTTTGGGAACAAAACGTATGCTTTTGCCCCATAAATTAACGGATGAGACCCTTAACGAAGCTTATGAAGAAATGAATGAAATATTCGAAAGTCTAGAAGAAATAGAAGAATATTTTTCCTGCATATTACATGACATCAATTCTTTGATTCTTATGCTTTATCTCACCTATACTTTCACCGACTTAACGCAAAAAGATGTTTCCCATGGGGATTTATATCATGCTGTATGCGATTTTGTTGGTGGCGAATGGAATTTAACAGAAAAAGCAGCTTACCTAGACACTTTAACCCAACAGCTTGAGCAAGCAGTGGAACCTGTGATTGATAAGGCAAATGAAATTGGCCGTCAGGAATATGAACTTTTGCAAACCATTGGTTCTTTTGAAGCCTTCAGCCAAGATACCAAGAAAGTTCTTATGACCGAAGAATTTATTCGTGAGTGCTTCTTTGGAAGCTTGAACGATGAATTGTTCCGCTTTGACTTGCAGCAGGATTTACCTCCTGCAACCCAGGAGCAAAAAAATAACTTATTTGATGACTTCATCTCAAAAACACGTAATAGCTTTGATACCTTGCCTGTACAAACAAGGAAAATTGCAATGCAAACCCTGATGGGTGCTCTGCCCCCAGTTTGCACAGTTCAAGACGTTATGGATCGCTTGATGGAAGCCATTGATCATGCAGCCACAGATGAGCAAAAGGTTTTAATCGTTGATAAGATTGGTATGGTTTTTGCCGATAATGGATACCAATCCATAGCAAACACAGAGGACGAGCACCATCATCATGATGGTTGCAACTGCGGCCATGATCACCATCATCATGGTGACTGCACCTGCGGTCATGATCACGATCACCATCACTAATTTAACACAGAAGAAAAAGGAGGCAGCTTATGTTCACATTTAACCACTATAATTTTAATGTCTTAAATTTGGAAAAAAGCATGAAGTTCTACGAAGATGCCCTTGGCCTAAAAGAAGTGCGTAGATTAGAATCCCCCGATGGAAGTTGGAAATTGGTTTACTTAGGAGATGGAGTAACGGATTTTAATTTAGAATTAACATGGCTAAAGGATCGCTGCGAACCTTATAGCCTTGGCGAAAATGAGTTCCACCTTGCCTTTGAAGCCGAAGATTTTGATGCGGCTCACGAAAAACATAAAGAAATGGGTTGTATCTGCTTTGAAAACCCAGAAATGGGCATTTATTTCATCAGTGATCCTGATAATTACTGGATTGAAATAATTCCAAACTAAAAAAAGGGGTGGCCTCTTGCCACCCTTTTACATTTTTAAGCTTTTCCTTTTTGTTTTCCAATAAACATTTTTTCATAAGATACCTGAAAAGAAAATCCCCCTATGGTAAGAAGAAAATACCAACCGACTTCCCTTAAAAACTATAAATCTTTATCTTTTTTTCTATGAAGAATAGCTAATTTTTAGGCTGCCTTGTTTCAATTACAGGTATTTTACCTTTACTGCTCACCTTGCAACCAAGGGCTTGCCCTAAATCTCTCACTTTGATATAATTTGTGCCATCCTGAAAAATCAGATCTACTGAAAACTCCTGACCATCAACTAGAATTTTTCCCTTCTCCACCATTTCCCCAGCCTCCTCATACACAATATAGTCCATTAAAAGCCAATGAGTAAAATTATTTTTACTTAGCGGAATCTCTCTTACGCCATAAGCCGAGCCATCTGCCGCTATGTAATAAGGTACCGTCTCCCTTATTCCTGTGTAGATACCAACATGGCCACGCATCCAAACCAAAGCCCCAATAGGTGCATCCCGAATGGTGCCAATTGGCTCTTTTCTAATGGCTTTGTCAAATAGTTGAGCAGAACCCAAAACCACACCTGTAGCCCAAGAAATCAACCCCGAACAATCCACACAAACCCTTCCCACTTTTTTTTCATCGCTGTTCCATACCAGCCTAGCTCCATACAGACCTTGCAGATAATTGAAATTAGCCTGTGTCATTACTTTGCCCTTCATGCCATAAACATAGGGTGTCCCTAGCTTAGAACGTGCAAAAGCCACCAATTCCAGTCCTGTCATTCCTCACCACCGCCTTTCCCCTTCTCATACTGGGTACCAAAATAAAAAGCAATCACCACACTAAAAATGGTCAAAAACTGCTCCCCGCTAATTCTACCCACCACTGCTAGGTATGCAAAAACCACAGTCAACAAAATTGTAACCACTGATTTCACCGTCAAAAGATTTTGAATTGTCACGCCTGTCCCTTCACTGGTTTTCATCCTCTACCCCCATTCTCGTAACTTCCATAAAGACTTGATTTTCCTCTCCCCGTCTTTGCTCCTCTATCAAGCGCACATTTTCCTCCTCCTTTGTTTCCTGAAAGGATTTTATAAAATATCCCAACATGACCGCAATAATCTCCGTTACCACGGTGATGGATAGGGTTTCTGCAATCTGTTCCCTCCCCATAAATGCAAGAAGGTAAGAAAGCTGCAAATCAAACAATGCAATGATAACCAACCATCTTACCGCCTTTTTCGAGAATGTTCTCTTTCTCCTTCTCAAGATAACCTCCCCCCACTAAGCAAGTACCCTACGATAGCGCCAACAACAGCAGTCACTATTTTTTCCACAATGCTCTCCCACCTCTTAGCTGGCTTTTCCGCCAAGGTCTTTACATCTACTTTAATCTCCCCAACGTCCTCCTTGATGTACTCCTGCTCTTTTTGCATGACAGAGAAGGCGTTGGTCAGCTGTTCAAGGTTGCCTTGTCTTTTCTCCACAGAATCAAGTCGGTGCTTATTGCTCTTGCTTCGTTGGTCTACCTCCACCAGCTTTTCTGAAATTTCATCTTGATTCATCCTCTCACCCCTTACGTCACCAAGTTCCCCTCTGCATTAATAATCGTCTTGTATGTACCGTTTACTCCTGTGCTACTGTATCTCAGGCCATTGTTCCCAAAATGAAATAGCTTGGTTGCATCAGAAATACCCGTGCCATCCACGCAAATATATAGCCCATTCCCGTTTATTGTGCTCTTGCCTGATATTAAGCCAAATACTTGCTTTACCTCAGTAGATGCACTAACTGCCGTTGCAAAACTCTTTTCGCCACTGGTGACGGAAGTAGTCAAATCGGCAACAAAATCACCTAATTCCACTTTGTTATATCTCTCCAGCAAGCAATCCCACTCATAGGAAATTACCTTCGCCTTTTTATGAAAGCCCATATTCACATTGGAAACCGTCACCACATCCCCCAGCTGAACTTCTTCCAAAATGGCATAATCTTTGTATTCTTCTGTCTTGGAGAGTTCTTGAAAATCCGCCTTGATATTCACCTTTGGCAAGTCAACGCCACTGCTAAGTAGGTTTAAAGCCGCCTGTTGCAGTTCGGATTGTGTCGTTAACTGGCCATCTTCCAACACATATATTTTTGGATATACATAGTTGTTTATATATTGGCTATCAACATAACCGCCTTGTAGCCCATCTTTACCAATGGGTAATATTCTTGTTGCTACACTCGAAATATCCTCGCTGATTTCTAGTCCAATCAGGTTCTTTCCGTACCGAATTGCAACACCTCTATCCATTCCGATAGAAGTTTTCATAGAAACATTAAAACCATTCCGTAAAATTTCCCCACCAAAAGCCTTAATAAAGCTTGTTGCATCTTCGTCAGTATTGAGTAACACTGCTATGGGATTTTGTTTACTTGCCTTAGCTGTTCCTGTCCCTGGCATATCCGTTGAAAATGCAAATGGTACGCTGTATGCAAATCCTGCTTTGATGGCATTTAAAACAGTTTGGGTTGTACCTGTTACGTTTACATTTATGCAGAGGTTATTCAACAAATCGTAAAAGATATGCCTTGCGTTTACCCGAATGCCGTCCATATCAGGCTTCACATGATAAATGCGAAAAGGCTGTCTCCCCCTAGGAGTAGATGCCAAAATAATCCCTTCCTTTTCAATCCGCTTCCATTTGCCATCGGCATCATAGGGATGCTCCATCTCCAGTTCATACATTCCATTCAGTTCTTCTTTTACAACACAAAGGCTCGGGAGCAATGCCCCCAAGCCCAAAGTGTCAAATACTGTGCTGTATTTTTCATGTATGGTAACCACCAAATCACCCCATTAATGCTACCAAATCATTGTATTCTATCTCCGTAATACGATTGTTTAACAGAAAAACGTCCATCTTCTTCATCATATCCTCTTTGGCATATGTACCTCTGGTAATCATTGTTTTCATCAAATCAAAAAGCATTTATTCTCACCCCTTCACTTCCATCAGCGACATCATGTATTCTGTATTGATTGCCGTTTGCAAGATTGCCTGTTCTGTTGGAGAAAGGGGTAATGGTGTGGGTTCTGGCTGTAACACATCCTCCCAAACACCTTTGTAATATCGCTTACCAATCAAATCCCCATCCATACTACCAATAGCAATCATATTTTCTGCATCAATTATCCCCGCAAGCTGAGAAATCCCGACGCAAATATTGTTTGCATCTAACTGTGCATAGTAAAACATTTTCTCCCCTCCTTAATAAAACTCAATGACTTGCCAACCTATACTTCCATATGTGTCATTATAAGTGGCATAATTCCCACTTACCTTTAAAACGGTTGTAGTAAAACTAATTATAGTAGCACCATACAACGGCACGTCAGTAGCTGATGAGCCGTTCATCCCGTATCCAACAATATTATTATCCAATATAACCAAACACTTTGTAGGATCAACTGCAGAAAGGTTGATTGTTATAACCTTATCTGTGGTTCGTGGCGTTGCCGCCACTCCCCTCTGAATATTTTTTACAACTCCATTATTTAGTTTCCCAAAAATAGTTGTTCCGCTTATATCAGCCGCATTACCCAATCTATCAATAACACCCTGTATATTTGCCTCTGATAATACAGTGCTCAGCAAATTAGCAATATCTGTGTCGAGATATTTCGCCATGTACTCTATCATCTGCCAAAAGGTTTCGATATTCCTCTCAGTTGAAATCTCACCCTTATTACCTTGATTCTGCGTCATGGTAGTCATTAAATCATAGGCTTCATACAAATTTTGATACAGCACCACCAAGGCACCGTATTCATTGCTACTAGGGATGGAACCGTTTGAAATAAGGCTTTCTACCACATGAATTGTAAAAGGCAAACTCTGCAATATCTGCACGTTATTATAATATAGTACAATCTGCACCGTTAAGTCCTGGGCTACGGCCAAGGCTTGGTCTGTCAATTCAAACTGACAACGCCCATTTGTTGCCTCAGTGATTGTGCCATTGTTGTAAATTTCTTTCCCATCGGCTTTTTTCCCGTAAATACGTACCTCGTGTCCTGTTAGGTTAATGGGCAAACCGTTGTCCAATAAGGATACATCCAGAAAACGGCTATTACTGTCATTCTGCACCGCCGTAATGATGTCGTTATTCTTTGTCCGCACATCAACATAAATTTTGTTAAACACCTGTGCCATGTTACACCTCCTTTATAAAAATCGCCAATTAGGGACTATTTCCACTTTTTCCACCCTCCCCATCCAACGAATCGTATTCATTCCCACCTCAAACCGAGGAAAATCCATAGCGGCATACTTATTGTTTGCGTTGACTGCCCCCTTGTAAACCTCCATCCTTTCGCTGTCGATGGTGATTGATTTGTCAATGCTCAAAAGTACAAAACTCCTATCATTTATAGTTAGGGTAATGTTACCTGAGCCGTAAACGGTTATGGTAGGCTGTGCATAGACAGTCCCTTTGTTTTTGATGGAAGTAGGGGCGGTTAGGGTTAGGTCATCGGCGTGGGAACGGATTGCATTGACGGAATATTTGAAGGGGAACACCTGAAACTGCACCAAAAAGGAATTATAAAGATAAATCACATCGGAAATGGCTATTGCGTTGCTTATTCTTGCCCGATATAGCTTATCTGGTTCAGTGGAAAGAATCAAATCTCCGCTACCGTCCAGCCAAGTCACAATATCCCCCAGCTGTTCCGTTCCTCGTTTGCCACACTCCACAGAAAGGGTGTATCCCTCATAGCATCCCTCGTCAGTGGTCAGCACCCCGTTTCGCCCAGGGATGGTTACTTCATCCCCACGGCGTTTTGGCTTCACCATATCCGGCATAGCCGAAATGAGAATGCCATAATCTTTGCTGTTTTTTCCTTTAAAAATAAAATAAGCCTCCAGAATTATGCACCTCCCATGGCCGATACTTTTTGCCTGCGGTAAAATTCAGCCTCCTGCAGTAAGCCAGAAACAGAACCTTTCCCATCGTTTATCATCTTTTCAATTTTCAGAATAAAATCACCGCCGTTGTATACCGAGCTATTCCAAATGTTTGAAGTGTTTTTGTGCAAAACCCCTTGGGCAGCCCTATTCTGTGCTTGCCCCACATCAACCATCATTCGCTCGGCATACCGCTCCATCTCCATTGGGTCGTAGGCATCCTTCATACCCTTAACCACCCCTTGGGTAATTGGTGCTCCCACCTCTCTCGCCGCTCTTTTGGATGGACTGGCCGTTTCTGTGGCACGCTTTAATTCTGCAATGATTGCATCAGCAATACTTTTGGCAGTGACAACGGCATCACTTCTCCTGCTTTCCATGCCATTGATTACCCCATCCATGGCATCCACCCCTACTCCCTGGCAGATGGTGGGAATTTCCTCTAAGGCCTTTTCCATCTCTGAGGTAAATTCACTATCTAAGGTCGCCAATTCTTCCTGATAAAAACTTGAAGCAATCTCTTGAATTAGCTCTTGCTTTTCTTCCCAGGTTTCCGAATACTTTTTGAAAAATGTATCACTTTTGGCAAGTAACTCCTCACCAAAATCTGTGGCATCCTGCACATCCATTCCTAAAATTTCATCAAATAATCCCCCAGAAATCCCTTTTTCCCGAAGCTTTTCCAAAGTCTCAATATACTTTTCAAGCCCTTTGATTTGTTGATCCACTTTTTCAAGTTCAACCTGGCCATCCTCGTTTCTGGAAAACAACTCACCAAAGTCTGCCAGCTTTTTCTCCATACGTTCTTTTTCCTTTATAATGGCATCATACTGCTTTTGGGCCTGATCTGTAATATTCTCAATTCTTATTGCTACCAGTTGATATGCCTCATCAGTACCGTTTTTTAAGGCATCCTTATAAACCGCCATTAATTCCTTGGCTGCCTTACGATATTGGGGAGCGGCCTTTTTATTTGCAAGGGCAAAGGAATCCACACTAGCATCAACCTGCCACTCCATACTGGTAATTGCCGTCGTTGTTCCTTCCTCCATACCCTGCTTCATGTATTTCAGATAAAGGGAACCCAGTTCCCTATATGAACCAGCCCTTCCCTTTGCTTTCAAAAGGGACGCTTCAGAAAGGGAAACGATCGCCTTTTCCAGCTGGCTCATGGTTCGCTCTGCCTGCTGAAAGCTGTTATCTGCACCATTTTTTACCCCCTCCCCAAGCCTTAGTGCCTGGGTTGTAATCTTTTCCAATCCCTTGGCAACGGTTTCAGTAAATTGATAGAGGCTCCCCCCCGAGCCCAATATTCCCGAGGAAATGGCTTTTGCACTAAGCTCGGCCAAGTTTTTCATGTCGGCAATCCCTTTTTCGAAGCCACTTTCGTCAATCTTTGTTCCAAATGTTAAATATCCGTCGTAATTGTATGCCATTTTTTCTCCCCTTTCCATTTGAACCCTTATAATAGCCCTGTCAAATCCCCTCCAGACATAAGGGCTTGCTCAATGGCTGCAAGTTTTTCTTCCTCCCCTTTTCCCATGGGCAAACGGTAAATCTCTTTCATCCTGCGGTAAAATTCCTTTTGTTCCTTTCCCATGCTTTCAGAAATTTCCATAGCACGATAGCCCATAATTCTAGAAAACACCGTATCGTCCCGAAGCCCTTGAAACAATGCCCGAAATTTCCACCAATGCAGCTGCCAAACCTCCGTCAAATCCATATGATATTGCTCCAAAAACGCACTGTAAATATAGGGTGCATCCTGCTCAAAGGAATAAATTCGCTCTTGCTTTTTGGTGATGCCTCTTTTATTGAAACAAGATTTCTCATCCTCCCCCCCACGGTAAAACCATTGAATTGCCTCTAATGCCATTTTCCAATTTTGTGGAATCTCCACATAAAATAGACGCAAGGCAAGAAGGGGCTTTTCAGCCCCTTTCACGTCCTCATCCAGCATCAACAATTCATACAAAATCCCCACCCGAAAGTCCCACCGAATGGGATAGTCCCTATCCTCAATGGTTATTTTTTGGGGCAAATGGTCAATGAAAAGGTTCATAGCCCTTCAATCCTTTCTAAGTCGTAAGGCGAGTATCCTCGCATCACCTGGATATATTCCTCCACCAAGAAGGTGTACACATCTCTGTGCATAACGGCAGTATCATCTGTTTCAAAAATATGGCTAATATCTTGGCCATCACCCAATATCTCCCCAATAGCTTCTTTCAGCAATGCCTTTTCTTCCTCCATCATCTGTGTAAAAAGCTGTGCCTGCCCCAAAGATCCTCTTTCCTTTTTCTCAATTTCTTCCAGCTTCTCTTGCACTCTTCTTAAAGTAAGGGCGATGCTGTCTTTGCCAAAATCCACAGAATACCATTTTCCCAAAATCCTTAGCTCTCTCATGGTTTCCCTTTTTTGAAACGTGCTCATAAAAAAAATCCCCCTTTGTCCGAAGTTGCATTATGGGTTTATGATAAATGCCTTTGTTGTGGTGTTAAATGAACCATAAACAGGATCACCTACACCATGTAGCGTTCCCGTCACTTTTACACTTTCACCGCCCACCCCGGAAATCCCCGTTACTGCTACAGCAACTTTAAATTTTCTTGCCAAGAAGGTATTTTCCAGTGTTTCGTGGGGCTGAAACAATTCCACCCGCACATACTCCATTTCTGCCTCAGAGCCAGTTTTTTGGTTTCTGCCAATGTTGTATAGAGCCATCACGGCCTCCTGGGAAGCGATCAAGTCCGTATCAAACGGGAACTGTGCCTGATAGTTTTTAATCTGGCTTGTTTGTGCCTTTTGATGGATATAGGTTTTCCCATCGGTTTGTGCGTTTGGATTTTCATCTAATGTATTAAACCCCACCCCCATAAGAGCAAAGCTCGGGGTGCCATTGTGGCCTGTATTCAAATAGTCTGCAATTTGATGTCTCATCACTGTTTCATTCATCATATTCCTTCTTCCCCTTTCTCAAAATAAATCAATCGGCATTGTATCTGATACCTTGCCATGTTCTCCCTGGTGTCAATCACATAGCCCTCGCCCTCCGCCTCTATGGCCAGAGCTTGCCGCTTTGCTCCCAAGCAGGGAAGCTCCTTTTTTCTAGTTTTTTCACGAAGCCAAAGGGCAAAATTTTCATAAAACCCACTGTTGGCTAGATTGGTTTCCACATCAGAGCCATACTCCTCCACACTACCAAAGGTGAACACAAACTGGCATAAGGCACTGCCGTCAATGTATGCCTTCACCTCTTTCTTACCGGGAACACCGTCAATGCTGTATTCGCTAGGGCGAATGCCAAGGTAATCCACATGAATTACCCCATCCTTTAAAAATGGGCAAGAAAATAAATATTCTCGTATTTGCTGGGTCAAACTTTTATTTTCCATTGGATTTCCCTGCCCCTTTCAAAATTTTCTCTGCGCACTGGGCTTTCATCCGTAAAAACCAATATGCGCCACGCATGGGTGCCCCTTGAAATTGCAATGACCTCTTGGTTAAAACCTTTTCCTCTCCCCTTTTTGCCCAAGGTGAACCATTTTTGGGGCTAACCATTACTTTGCCGTAATATAAATACTTGGCATAAGGCACCCGATAAACCACCTCCCCCTGATAGGCGTAAACACTATTTGCCAGTGCCCCCGTATCCATGGGGGTAAAAGGAGCTAGGTGGCGTACAACCTCTTGGTCAATGTATCGCTGTATTCTGCCATCCATACCAAGTCCATGCTTTTTTTTCAGCTTATTCAAATCGTCAAATCCCACCGAAAAACTCACTTTGCCACCACCTCCCAGTGTTTTAAGCCTTTGCTGCCATAATCAAAAGTGCTAACAGATACAATGGTAAGGCTTATCCCCGAAGAAACCCCATTCATAATTTTATCCTCGGGTAGCAGGGTAAAGTGTGCCGTTGGATTCTCTCCAAATTTCTCCAATTTTGCAAAGCTGCGCTGAGCCTTCGCCATAAACGGAATAAAAATATGAACCTCATTGGCCTCATGAAGCCCCTCCTGGGTATTTCTTGCTTCCACTTTCTCCTGCCAAAAAACCCCCTCTACCACTGTAGGCTGAAAAATATATTTGCGGTAAATGGGGTCGTATATTTTGTTAAACACCGTGCACACGTCATTGCCTTTCATTCCTACACCCCCAAATACAAAAGTCCAGTGGCCAACAAATGGATGGAAACAGCTGTGCCAAGACGTTCCTCCTGCGTGGGCGTATTGGTCACACTGGCCGCATAGTTTCTGGTGATTTTTCCCACACTTTCTGCCACAATGCCACCACCCTCTTCGTTTATTTTGTAAGCTTCAGCCACAGCGCAACAAGCCCTTTTCAATGCGTCATTGTCATCGGGATACTGTACGGCCCGCCCAAAAGTCACCATATCGATATATTCGGAAGCCCTCCTAGCAAAACGAGAAAACTCAGCTAGGGAGATCGAATCTCCCCCATAGCTGTCCCTGTAAAATTCATAGGTTGCATAAGCCATTGCCTATACCCCCTTTCTTATTCAAGCGTATCCGCCTGTATCAAAGTTTCTTTCTGCTCTTCCTGGGGTTTTATCCACATCGCCAATTCTTTTTTCAGCTTTTTGTTTTCCTCAAGGATTTTTATCTTTTCTTTTCGCAGCTTATCGATCTCTGCCCTATCGTTTTTCTTTTCTTTCTCAAAAAGCGTAACTCCTTCCTCTTTTTCAGTCTTTGATCCCATGCCTACTATTTTTGCCATCATCATACACCCCCTTATGCCTTGTGAGACAAGTAAATTCCTGCCACTTTATTTTTATAAACATCAACAATGCCATACTTGCGGTATTTTACAATATAGCTGTCGGCGTCAGGGTTGCCTGCGGGGTCAATCACATTGCCCACAACGTGCTTATCAAACTTAATCACAGCACCTTTATGTACAATCATAAAGTTGATATCCTTGCCCTCGGCAGCTTTTTTGTAATGTCCCAATTCCTCGCCGTTTGTTTTGCCATCCAAAAGTTCAATGGCAGTATAAAAACGGCTTTGGGGCACTTTGCGAACCACCTCAAAGCTGGTTAAAACCTCCTTTGATTTTGTTGTATCTAAAGCCATAACACTGTTTAAAAGAGCGTGGGTTGCATACAAAAATCTGCCCTCCTCAGGTACTTCATCCTCATCCATTTTGCTTTTTGCCACCATCAGCGCCTCCAAAAAAGCCTCGGCGGTTCCATAAGTACCTGGCGTTGCTTTAGAAATACCTGTGGTTCCTGCTAAGGTTGCAAAGGTAAATGCATCGGCCTCTGGGGCAACCTTTTCCCTTTGTAATGTGGCCCCTGCCATATGAAAGGCAACCTGGAATGTTTCCTCATCGTCCATGGAATCAATGGAAAGCTTTGTGCCCCTGTCGTAGTTAAATACAGCCGTTTTCCAAACTACATCCACGGAGCCGTTGGTATAACCACTGTTTCTGTCGTAGTTGCCTAAGCCCGATACGTTGATTTGGGGGTACAAAATTTCATTTCCGTTGCCCCCAGCCTTCATCATGTTGCTATCGCTGATTAAATCTGCTGTAACCGAAGTTGTTTTGTAAACTTCGTCGATTAAGTTTGTATAGTTTTTTGCCAATGCAATGCTATTTGCCATAATGCCTCTCTCCTCTCAGTCCTTCAAAGACAATCCCATTAACCCTCTCATTTTGTTTTCTTCCATTTTTGTCATGCTCACATGTCCCATCCCCAGCATATCCACGGGTCTGTTTGGGTTCAAAAAGTAATTTTTGTCCTTGGTTAATTCCTCAAAAATCACCCCATCCTCTTTTCCCCTGTTTACCTCCAAGGAGATAGCCGTTTTAAACTGGTCAAAAACCCCTTTTTCTGTCAAAGCATCCCTCCACTGGTTCTCGCCAACCACCTCATCAAAACGCTTTTTTAGGTAGGCATCTTGTGCCGCCTCCCTTTCTTTTCTCATGGCATCCTCTTTTCCCAGCGCAATTTTTCTCTCCAGATCTTCCAACCTTTGTTTCAAATTCCCTTCTTTTGCACTTTCCTCTTGTAATTGCAAAACCTGGCCTTCAAGGCTCTTTTGGGTGCTGTTTAATGCGTTAAAATCTGACCTGGCAACAAAATTTTTGCCAATCCCCTCGGTAATTTTCTTTTCCAATTCCTGTGCATTTTGCAAACCTTTTAAAACTTCCTTCAACCACTCCATCTTCCTGTCTCCTTTCAAATTTGCTTTTGTTGTATTAGTGATGTAAGCTCTTTCCTTTTTTTCCGGCCAGTCCCGGTTGCAAGCCACCCATTTCATCCCTGGGTACGGGTAGTTTTGAATCAAAAAAAGGCCTGTTTTACGTCTATTGCCCAAAGACGAAGATATTCCTCCTCCAAAAGCCACCCCAAAAAGCCCCTTAAAAACCCATAGCCCCTGACTTTGTATCATGATGACTTCCCTTTGAAAGGGTTTACATTTTAATCTCCTCTAAAACCTTCTTTGCCTCATCCGCCGTTTCGTTTGGGTTAAGCCATTGTCTAAGCTCCACCTTGCTTTTAACGCCTAGCTCTAAGGCATCCTTCAGCTGCCCCCAGCTTTCACTGCTGCTTTCAATCATCTCATAAGACCAGTCAAAGCTAACACCATACGCTCCAAGGGGTGCCAATTCATAATAATTGGCAAGCACATTGCAAGCATAAAGGTAATCCCTCACCCCCTGCTCCACCCTAAGGCGAATGTCCCCAATCATAGCGTAGGTATCATAAAGTCCTGCCTTAATTTCTGTGGCCGTTGCCCCTCTTGTCTCTGGTGCAGTCAAAATCCCTTTGCTTGTCCCAATGCTTTTTTCCAAAAGCCCAAATAAATGTTGCAACCTCTCATAATAACTGCTGTGGCGAATTTCAGGGCTGAAAACTTCAATCATGTCCCCATTTTCTTTGCCATGGGCGGCGAAAAATACTTTGCTGGGCATACGATATTTCCCCGTTTTGCCATCCTTTTGAAACATCCTCTCGTCAGCAAAAATCTTTACCTCTTTTAGCCTATACTCATCTCGAATCTGTTCAAAGCAGTTAAAAATTTCTTCCATCAATCCATCACAGCCATACGTAATGGGCACACCATACTCATCACGAAACCTACGATTATCCACCGGCGACTGAAAATAGGAAAAAAGCACCCGATCCACCTGGCTAATGGCTTTATCTTCAATATCTGCCCACTGGTCTAAAAAGGCAAGGTTGCCCCACTGATCGGTGACCTTGTTTGTTATGTATAGGTTGCCCCCCACCACCTGATAATCCGTCCATCTGTAATACTGCCTTTGCCCATGCTTCACGCTATCCGCCAAAACCGTAGCTCTAGTAATGCAATTCCCCCGTTTTTCGTGAATAACCATACGCTCCTGAGATAGAATGTCAAATTGAATTCTGCCGTGGCGTACATATGGTACAATCAGACAGCCCCCTGTTCCCAGCATTCTAGAAATTACCCCCTTCATCCTGCCCCAAACATCCCCAAGGCATTCATCCAGAAAAACCACTCTGCAGTTATTTCCCACCACATCAGCAGTGCTTTGGCTAATGGCAAGGGTGGAAAGCTTATTGGCAAAAATGGCTGTAAAGTTGATTTCTGTATTTGCTTCATATTTCTGGGTAAAACCCATGTTTTCCTGTAGTTGTTCATCTGTGGTGTTGGTCTTTGTCACCCCAAAAATCTGTAAAATATATTCCCAAACCGTTCTAAGCATCATAATTCCCCACCAATCTGTAAATGTTATATTCAAAGCTATATTCATCGGCATCCAAAATGTCTATGTCACTGGTTCCGTTGTCCAATCGCTTGTCCACCAAAACCTGACTATCCCAAACCGCCGTCGCAAGACCCTTCACAAGGTCATCGCACTCCCCCCGCACAATGTGATATCTCTCCCCTCCCATTAGCAATAGCGTGCAACGGATCCTATCGTTTATAGGTCGCTTAATGCTGTTGTAAATGGGGTATGGGGTATGCTGGCGATAACTGTTGATCATGGTTTGCTCTGCACTGTCACAATACACGCCATTGGGGTATCCATAATCCCGGATAACGCCTTCCACAAAATCTGTAAACTCCCTCTCCAAAGCCAGAAACCCCATTCCTGTGGCAACAATGCTTTTTGCCCGAAGCTTGTACATATGATTGTCAAAGGAAATCCCCGTGGCCACAAAAGCGTGGTTCGACTTGTTTCCACCAAAGTCATGGCCAATGCCAATATAATCAAACCCCTTTGGCAAATCCTTTTTATCCACCATAAACTTTTCAGGATTATCAGCAAACTCCCTGTAAATAAGCCCTTCAGCCAAGGCCCACTTCCCTAAGATGTAACGATCATACAAAACCGTCCCCTTATATTCCTTTTTCAAGTTTTCCACAAAGGTCATACTCAAAAATGGGTTATCCTCTAAGGTGTAGTTTTGTAAGTAAATATCAGCATCACTTTGCAAAAATTTATAAAACCAATGGTTAGGACTCTCTGGGTTGCAAGTTCCATCAAAACAGCTATAAGCCTTGTCCAATCGACTTTTCAACATATGAAAAACCCCCTCGTGCCACGTCACCACCTCATCCCCATAGCAATATTTGATGCTAGCCCCACGAATTCTGTCCACCTGATTTTCCTTGTCCGCTCCCAAGCAGTAACACTTCTCGCCAAAAAGCATAGCCGTATTATCCGTCCGTATATCCGAAACAAGGGCAGGTGTGAAAATTTTTTGTAATGGCTCAATGATGTTTCGCTGCAAGGTTCCTTTTGTGTTCCCCAAGATCACCACAAGGCCATCCTTGCCCCTTGCCGCCCGAATTCTTCTGGGTATCATGTAATAATCCAAAAAAGTTTTGCCCGAACGTGTTGCCCCCGACTTAATGTTCCAGCGGCAGTTGGCATTATTCCAGTACTCCTTTTGCTTACTGCTTAGCTGCATTGTTTATCCCCTCCAAAATTCCATCCAACTTCTCATAAATCTGTGAATCAAAATCCTCCTTTGTTTTGTCTGCCCATCCCTGAAAATTGTTAATCAGTGTGAATTTTGCCCCTTGTAATCCATCTTTGTCATATAAGCGTTGCTCCACATATCCTTCCAACAACAACCTGGCTTTTGCAATGGGCTCTACATACTTCCCGTTATAGTTTAAAAAGTCTTGCCGAGATAAAAATCCAAGGGCTGCAGCAAGGTTGGCAACAGTGGGCGGCCGCACTCCAATCCAAGTTGGCTCACCACTTTTTTGATAAACCACGCTGCCGTATTCATCCCTAAGGATTTCGCCCTTGCACCCCTCAAAATAACAATGCACTAGCTTTTCCACTTGCTCTTTGCTTTCAAAGTGGGGCAAACCCGTTCTGCTGCTTTTAGACATCAAAACCACCACCTTTCCTTTGCAATTTATTCCTCCTTGTATCTTTTCATCCCATGTCTAAAAACTGGTATGAATTCAAAATTTCAAATCACAAGGTCGAAAGTTCAACCCTCTGCCCATTCCATAAAAAAAGACACCCACTCTGTGGATGCCTTTTTCTTTATCTTTTGGTGTTTGGCCCCATACCTTCCTTGATGGAATTATGGGTTTCGTTTTGATTTTGTACTTTTTGAGAGTTTGTCTCATTGTTAAACTTGTTTTTACTTCTCTGTTCTTGTTGTCTTTTTCGGGTTTTGTCCACAAGAATCACCTCAGAACTTTTTTGTCTTATTTCCTACGCCAATGAAAAATTCGTTGAGAATGTTAATTGATTCTTCCCGCTTTTTCGTGTCCGTGCTTTGCCTTTCCCTGAATCTCAGGAACAGGGGGCGCATCGTTCTTTTTGAACTTAGCTTTGTGGTTGCTTTCTGTTCCATGAGGTTCTTCAGGGTTTGGCCGTCTCATACCAGCTTTAGCCATTTTTTTCACCTCAAAAATAGTTTTCCGTAAATCCCCCTGGCTATACGAGAAAAATTTTTCCAAAGCCTTTCCATTACCAACAGTTTCCACTCCATCACTGTATCACACTTCTTGGTCCCCTTTGTCCAAACCTTGTTTTTTTGTTTTCAAAATTTCATTTCCCCGTTTCCACTCCTCCACTCCATCACTGTATCACACCTCTTGGTCCCCTTTGTCCAAACCCTGTGTTTTTTGATTTCAAAATTTCATTTCCCCGTTTCCACTCCTCCACCCTTTCACTCCATCACTGTATCACACTTCTTGGTCCCTTTGGTCCAAATCTTCCCTATTCCTCCCAAAACGCTCAGGGGAATGTGTGGGGGGGTTCTTTTTCTTTTTTTCTTTTTCTCTCCCCCTTTACATTCCCATTAGCATTTATATTTTCATTTACATTATCATTTTCATTTACATTATCATTTACATTTACATTAGGTTTTTTCTCTCTCTGCTTTTCTAGAACCATAGGTTTTTCCTTTTTGTTTTTTCAAAAACCATTGGTTTCTGTTCTCTCGCTTTTTCAAAAACCATTGGTTTCTGTTATTCCGCTTTTCCAAAAACCATTGGTTTCTGATTTATGTCTTTTCTCAAAACCAAAGGTGTTTCATTTTTCTTTTTTCCAAAACAATTGGTTTCCCCGCCCTTCTGCTGTATCCTTTTATCCCCATTCCTAGGAATCATAGACCGTGGTTTTTATTATTTTTAACTTAACCATAATTTTTATATACCCATTATTTTGTCCAAAAATCAAACAATGGTAAAAAAGAAATAATCACGCACAATCATCATTTTTTACGTCTTATCAACCACTTTTTCTCAATAAAAATGTCTTTTAATACCTTTTACTGTACTTTTCTCTTTGTATCTCATTGCTACTTCTAATGAAAATTTTAAACACAGATTTACATAATTTATAATCTAATATTTCAAACGCCTCAATCTTTTCCAAACAAAAAAGGCAATAACCCGTTCAAGGTTATCGCCTTCTTTGTTTTAATTTATCATTTCTTCATCTGTGTCAAACGTTCTTCCACCTGATCCAAAATTGCTTTGTATTTTTCTCCCTTTGCCTTTTCTTCATCAATCAAAGATTGAGGTGCTTTGGCAACGAAGCCTTGATTTGCAAGTTTCTTTTCAACTCTCTGAATTTCACTCACCATTTTTTCACGTTCTTTTTCCAAACGCTCAATTTCCTTGGAAATATCCACCAGCTCAGCCAAAGGCATATAGATGGTTGCATTCGTAATAACAACGGAAACCGCATCCTCACCAATGCCATCACAATCACTCTGAACCATTACTTCGCTGGCATAAGCCAATGTTCTAAAGAATACCTTGGCGTGTTCAAAAATATGACGAACCTCCTCGTTTTCAGAAACAACGAAAACCTGAACCTTCTTGGAAGGTGCAACATTCATCTCTGCACGGATATTCCGGATATTGCGTACCGCCTCTTTGATTGCGTCAATTTCCATTTCATTCTCTTTGTAGTTCCATTCTTCTTTATACACAGGCCATTCGGAAATCATAATGCTTTCTTCCGCATCCTGAATATGCATAAATAATTCCTCTGTGATATAAGGCATGAATGGATGCAACATCTTCAATGCATGAATCAAAACTGTTTTTAATGTCCAAAGAGCAGCCTCTCTTGTTTGGTCTTCCTTGTTGTATAAACGAGGTTTTACCATTTCAATATACCAGTCGCAGAATTCATCCCAAAGGAAGTCATAAACCTTCTGTGCTGCCAAGCCCAAGTCGTAGTGTTCCATGTTTTCGGTAACATCTTTGGCCAGTGTGTTAACCTTAGAAAGGATCCACTTGTCTGCGGAAGTCAGCATTAACAGCTTTGTCTCTTCTTTCTCATCCAAGTTCATCATTACGAAGCGGGTAGCATTCCAAATTTTATTGCTAAAGTTTCTGCAATTGTCCAATCTTTCCCAATAGAAACGCATGTCATTACCAGGTGCATTCCCTGTAATCAACATCAAACGTAAGGGGTCAGCACCGTAGTTTGCAATAACTTCCAATGGATCAATGCCGTTGCCCAATGATTTGGAGAACTTACGACCCTGGTCATCACGAATCAAACCGTGGATCAAAACGTCATGGAAAGGAATTTCGCCAATCTGCTCCAAACCGCTAAATACCATTCTGATAACCCAGAAGAAAATAATGTCATACCCTGTTACCAATGTGCTTGTAGGGTAGAAATGCTGCATTTCTTCCGTATTTTCAGGCCAGCCCAATGTGGAGAAAGGCCACAATGCAGAGCTGAACCATGTATCCAATGTATCCTCATCCTGCTTGATGTTTTCAGAACCACACTTTTCGCACTTATGAGGCGTGTTTTTGTCTACGGTAATATGGCCGCAATCTGCGCAATAGTAGGCAGGAATGCGGTGACCCCACCAAAGCTGACGGGAAATACACCAGTCACGGATATTTTCCAACCAGTGCATATAAACTTTACCAAAACGATCAGGAACAAATCGAACCTTATGATTTTCATACACTTGCATAGCAGGCTTTGCCATTTCTTCCATCTTCACAAACCACTGCAATTTAATCATAGGTTCGATGGCAACATTGCAGCGCTCGTGGCAGCCAACGGCATGGGTAATGTCCTCAATCCGCACCAAATAGCCTTCTTCTTTCAGCTTGGCAACAATTGCTTTTCTGCACTCGTAACGATCCATTCCTGCGTATTCCCCAGCCAATTCATTCATTGTACCATCGTCATTCATAACGCAAATGCGGGGCAAATCATGACGTAAACCAACTTCAAAGTCGTTGGGATCATGAGCTGGTGTAATTTTAACAACACCTGTACCAAACTCACGGTCAACATATTCATCTGCAATAATGGGGATTTCTTTGTTGATCAAAGGCAATATACACATCTTGCCGATTAAATGCTGATATCTTTCATCTTCAGGGTGAACGGCAACAGCGGTATCACCAATCATTGTTTCAGGTCTAGTGGTTGCCAAACGCAGTTTTTCGTCTGAACCAACAACAGGGTAATCTATATGATAGAAGTGGCCTGCTGTGTCCACATGGTTTACTTCTGCATCAGAAATTGTAGTTTGACACTGGGGGCACCAGTTGATGATCTTTTCGCCGCGGTAGATGTAGCCTTTTTCATACAAACGGCAAAACACTTCCAATACAGCGTCAGAACAACCCTCATCCATGGTAAAACGGACTCTGTCCCAGTCGCAGGAACAGCCTAATTTGCGTAGCTGGTTCAAAATAATACCGCCGTATTCTTCTTTCCAAGCCCAAGCACGATCTAAGAAGCCCTCACGACCAACATCTTCCTTTGTCAGGCCTTCAGAAGCCATTTTCTGAACTACTTTTAATTCAGTGGAAATACTTGCATGGTCAATACCTGGAACCCATAATGCGTTAAAGCCCGCCATTCTTTTCCAACGGATCAAAATATCCTGCATGGTGTTATCCAGAGCATGCCCCATATGCAACTGTCCTGTAATGTTGGGGGGTGGCATAACAATACAGAAAGGCTTTTTGCTCTTGTCTACCTCTGTGTGAAAATATTTTTTCTCCATCCATCTTTCGTAAAGCTTTTCTTCTACGATAGCCGGATCAAAATTCTTAGCCAATTCTTTCATAAGCTTTCTCCTCCTAAATTTTTATCTGGTTTTCCTTGGTTCAAACCTTCCTAATTTTGTGACGCAACCTAAACTTTCGTTTTATTTTGAAACCACAGCCCATATGACTTTATGCCTTTTTCTAGGCTTACAGCGGCGTTTTCACCAATGGTCATTTTTTTTCATAGGGTGTATACTTCCTACCCAATACCCTCCGCCAAGCACCAAGGCATTGGGTAAGAAATACCCCTTATAAACCTGCCGTTTATCTTTTCATCCCACGGGATTTATCTCCACAATGTGTGTTTTTAATCCCCCCGAAATGAAAATCAAATCAAAAACAAAAAAAAAGCTTCCATCCAAAAAAGGACGAAAGCTCGCGGTACCACCTTTATTTCTGCTTAAAATCTGCAGACACTCAATAACCGATAACGGGGTTAACCGTTTTTGCCTACCCAGAAAAATCCCTTCGGCAAAACAACTCAAAAGCTACCTTCTGCATCTTATTTTGAAAAGGGCTTTCAGCCGATGACCCTTTCTCTCTGTCAATGATGTGATGCATACTCCTCTTTTTCACTGTCTTTCGCAGTCTCTATATCACAAGATTTTAGTCAATTCTACTAATTTTGTCAAGTGTATTTTTTTCAAAACCTCCAAAAAAAAGCTATCTTTTGTCCAATTTGAAATATTTTCACGTTTTCATCCCATTTTTCAAAAACAGTATACATAAAATCTGCTGATTCCGCTTCAAATAATCATTTCAGTTGAATATTTTGGAAATTTGGTGTAGTATTAAATTAATATAATGACCTGTGTATGTATCAGAAAGGAATTAAGCATATGATGAATCAATTAGATGCTTTGAAGGACAACAACAATTTATGGCTCACAATGAAACTGGGATCACAACTCTATGCTATGGAAAGCACCTTCGTTGAATCTATTTCTGTTTTAGAAGAAAAAATCAGCGTGTTACCTGAAAGCAATGAGGTAAAGCCTGGCATCATTCATTCTAGAGGCAGAGTTATCCCACTCATAAACCTTCGGGCAGCTTTGGGGTTAAAAACCCTAGAAGCAGAACAAATGGCCTTTGATGAGATGTTAGAGCAAAGGAAGAATGATCATATCCATTGGGTACATGAAATGGAGCGGTGCCTTGAAAACGAAGAACCCTTTCATCTTGCAACAGATCCCCATAAATGTGCCTTTGGCAAATGGTACGATACCTACGAAACAGACAATCAAACCATTGCTTTTCACCTAAGAAAAATTGATGAACCCCACAAAAAATTGCATCATACCGCTCATTTGGCATTTGAATGCCCACGGGAATGTGATGACTGTGAGAGAGAAAAATGTCTGCGTGAGGAACTAAAGGAAGACGCCCATACATATATGAAAATCGTCGTTGGCCTTTTGGATCAAGCCAAAATGGTTTTCCGAGATAACACCAGAACCATGTGTGTCATTGTGCAGGATAAGCAAAATGTCCTTTTGGGCTTGCTTGTGGATGAAGTTCTGTCAGTAGAGCCCCTTTCCCTAAAAGAGTTGCCTGCAAGCTGTATGAATACTAGTGGGCCTCAGGTTCTTTCCCATATCGGGGAGAAACAAGGCTCCGATGCCACCCTCCTTGTGTTGGATATGGACGGTATTTTTAGCCTGTAAACCATAAAAGGAAAAGCGATCTAACAGTAAAAGTCCCTGTCATAAAAGGGACTTTTTTTGATGCAAAAAAAACAGCACAAGCCCTAATTTTAGAATGCTCTGTGCCGTTCAGTTTTCTATTCTTTTTGATACCTGGATATATTTAAAAGCAACCCAATCAAAATTGTCAAAAACAGCAGTGACGTACCACCATAGCTAATAAAGGGCAGCGGTTGACCCGTATTGGGTATGGTGTTGGTAACAACGCCGATATTAATAATAGCTTGAAAGGCAATTACCGAAACAATTCCCGTAGCCATGAGCGTTCCATATGTATCTTTGGCATTCATAGCCACCTTTACCCCCCGCCAAATCAAAACTGCAAAAAGGATAATCACCAGTGCCGCACCAATGAGCCCAAGCTCCTCACAAATTATAGCAAAAATAATATCATTGTGAGATTCAGGCACGAAAGTTTTCTGACGGCTTTGCCCCAGCCCTAAGCCAAAAATGCCACCTGAGGCCACCGCATAAAGACCCTGTATGGTTTGGAACCCTTTATTTGTTGGGTCAGACCAAGGGTCAAGCCAAACCTTAATACGACTAAGTCGATAGGGAAAAACAACAATGGCCAGAATCGCCGCTGGTATCATGCCCGCAGCAGCAACAACGAAATACCAAATTTTCGGGCTACCGATAAAAAGCATGGTAAGCCCCATCAGCAAAATCAATAATGCCGATGAGAAGTTGGAAATTGCAATGAGTCCTACGGGCAGTGCTAAAACCATTAATGCCTTTAAAAACCCTTTTAAGTTGGCCAGCTCCTGCCGATTGTTAATAATGTAGTGAGATAAATAAAGTACCAGTGCCAGCTTGGTAAACTCAGATGGCTGAAACTGGAGCATACCAATACCCAGCCAGCGTTTCTGTCCACCGGCCTCAATCCCAATAAAGGGCAACAGAATCAAGAAAAAGTTTGAGAGCCAATATGCCAATGAAGCAAATCGTCTCCAAAAGTTGTAGGGAATATTCATGCAAAACACCATCGCCACCGTACCTAAAACCACCCAAATGCTCTGGCGCTTTAAAAAATAGAACATATCGTAGTTATATTTTGCACTAGTCATTGTTGTATAATAACTGGCACTAAAAATCATTACCACACCAAACAACATTAGGGTCAATACCACAAACAGAATGGTAAAGTCGAAGGAATCGGGCTTGATTCGTTTTCTTTTTGCAGTTGTCGCCTTTCTTTGGCTATTACCTCTTCCCATTTCCTCACTCCGTTCATTTAATTTCAATCTAAAAGCCCTGAGGCTGTGTTCTTGAAAGACCTTGAGGCTCTGCCTCAAACACCGAAAGGAATTTCATCCTTGAACCCTTTTTATCCTGTAATCTTTTTATCCCCTAATCTCTTTTTCCCTTTGGCAATAGCAACAAACCTCAAAACTTTGGCTATTTATTGGCCAGAAAGTGGGCAATCACTTTTGCTTTTCAAAGCTTCTTACCTGCTCTTTAAACATATCTCCTCGCTGCTCATAATTATCAAACATCCCCCAGCTTGCACAAGCAGGCGAAAGCAAAACACAATCTCCTTCATCAGCCTTTTCTTTGCAAAGGTTTACCGCTTCTTCAAAAGTCTGGCAAATCGATATGTCCCAAAAGCCAAATTTCTCTGCCGACTCCTTAATTTGTTGGGCTGTTACACCAATCAACACAAGGTGCTTTACCCTGCCGCAAAAAAGCTTCGTCCAATCATCAAAAGATACCCCTTTGTCGTAACCCCCGCCAATTAAAACAATGGGCTTTCTCATTGCTAGAACAGCACGAATAGACGCATCAGTGTTGGTACCTTTAGAGTCATTATAATAATCTACGCCGTCAACGGTAGTAACATACTCAATTCTGTGTTCCACACCATTAAATTTTTTTAAAACATCTCGAATCACTTCCGTGGGCACCTTGGCTGCAATGGCCATAGCCGCCGCTGCCATCACGTTTTCGTAATTATGAACCCCTAAAACTTGTAACCCATGAATAGAAACCAAGTCCTCATTAATGCCATTCCAACGAACTCGGATCATATCCCCATCCAAAAAAATCCCCTCTGCTAAAGGTTCCTTACTGCTAAAGAAAAATATTTTGGCCTTTGTTTTATTCGCCATTTTTCGGCATACCTGGTCGCTATAATTTAGGATGCAAAAATCCCCTTCAACCTGCTTTTCAAATATGCGCTCTTTCATGGCAATATAGTTTTCCATGGTTTTATGTCGGTTCAAATGGTCAGGGGAGATATTCAAAACTGCGCTGATATATGGGCTGAAACTCTTTGCCTTTTCCATCTGGAAACTGCTAATTTCCGCCACCACCCAGTCATCTTTTGTCAATCGCTCCACTTCACCGCTATAAGAAACCCCAATGTTGCCCACCACAGCTGTGTTTGGCTTCACTGCATGCATGATCTGACCAACAAGGGTTGTTGTGGTGGTTTTCCCATTGGTTCCTGTGATTGCTGTTACAGGGCAAGGGGTTAAGCTATAGGCCAACTCCACCTCACTGATAACAGGCACCCCTTGGGCCTCGGCCTTTAAAATAAAAGGAAGGTCACAAGGAATCCCAGGACTTAACACAATCAAATCCTGATCTAAAATAATTTCATCGGGGTTTGCCCCTAAAAACAAGGATATCCCTTCTTTTTCCAATAGCTGAGGCTCTTGGATTTCCTCCCGCTTTTTCATATCCTGCAATGTAACCTTTGCTCCAATTCTATTTAAAAGCTTGGCAGCGGAAATGCCACTTTTGGCCATACCGCAAACCAAAACCCTTTTGTCCCTGTATTTCAACTTAGATTCCCTCTTTCTCCCAGATTCTAGGCAAAAAATCGCCTAAAAACCCTAACAAAATAATGTATGCAAACATAATGTGTGGCCGCTTCACCAAACATCCTTTCTGAAAGTCATCTCCCTGTTTGATCAAGAAGAAAAATGACATTTCAAACCCTGAAGTCCATGTGTACCCATTTTGGGGAAATGAGCCTCACTCTGGCGTTACCATTCAAGAAGATCAACCTCATGTTCCTTTGAAAAACAGGTTTTACATTCCCTTTTCATGAAGCAAACTGTATCTTAGAAAATATTTTTGCATCCCAAAAATCCAATCAGACAAAGCATGGCTGTGGCTACATAAAATAAAGTTACAACCTTTGTCTCTCTCCATCCGCTTTGCTCCAAATGGTGGTGAAAAGGTGCCATTTTAAATAATCTTTTCCCTGCCCCAAATTTCCGTTTTGTCAGTTTAAAATACCCAACCTGAAGCATGGTGCTGATGGATTCTAAAAGATAAATAAACCCAACAATCAAAATAAAGATGGGCATTTTCAAAATAAAGGCTGTTGCCGCCACAAATCCGCCCAAGGCAAGAGAACCCGTATCCCCCATAAAGACCTTGGCAGGATAGGAGTTAAAAATCAAAAATGCCAATAGCCCGCCGATAATTGCACCACAAACAGGGGCAACCGTACTGCCAGAGGCCCATGCAACAATGGCAAAAAAGGCAGCAATAATCAATGTAACTCCGCCAGCCAAACCATCCAGCCCATCCGTCAAGTTAACACCATTTACCGTTCCTAAAACTGCAACAAATAAAAATGGAATAAAAAGAATACCCAAGTCTATGGTTGCTCCCTTTGCAAAAGGAATATACACCGCTGTACCAATGCCGCTTTTGTAAATGTACCAACAAAAGCCACCTGTCACAATCAGCTGAAGCAAAATTTTCTGCATTGCTCTAAGACCTAAAGAACGCTTTTTCACAACTTTAATATAATCGTCCAAAAACCCGATAATTCCATAGCAAACGGTAACCAATAAAATTACCGTGCCATCGGCGTTTCCTTTCATAAAAAAGGCGGCAGCAACGGCAAAAGCGATTAAAAAGGCAATACCACCCATAGTAGGCGTGCCCTGTTTTAATAAGTGGCTCTGGGGCCCATCATCCCTTACATTTTGTCCAAATTTTAATCTGTGCAGCATCGGAATCATAACTGGACAAAGGATAACCCCCACCACAAACGATATGATAATTGCGTATACTGCCTGTTCCAAAGACCCCACTTTAGTTCACTCCCTGTATTTTTTCTACGGTTTTCTCAAAGGCCATACTTCTGGATGCCTTTACCAAAATAGCATCTCCCTTTTTTAGCATTGCCAACCCATCATTCCAAAATTCTTCTTGATTATCAAAACGGTAAACCTCTTTTAAGCCCCCGTCTTTTGCCCCTTGCACCATTTTATCACTGAGCTTACCCACGCAGAATAATAAATCAATATCTTTTTCAGCCGCATAAGCCCCCACTTCTTCGTGCATTTTGGGTGCAAACTCTCCCAGTTCCCCCATAAAGCCTAAAATGGCAACCTTTCTCCCCTGAGCATTTGAAAGGATATCTAGCGATGCCTTCATGGATACAGGATTTGCGTTATAAACGTCATTCAAAATTGTCATTCCGTTGTCAAGCTTCATTACATTCATTCTGTTTTTTGTTGGTACAAAATTTTCAATTCCTGCCTTCATCTCCTCAAGGCTCAAGCCCATTTCAAGGCCCACAGCAACTGCGGAAAGGGCATTCAAAACCATATGCTCACCCGGTATTGGAATCACTGTGTCGAAAGAACCCAGGGGTGTATGCACACTGCATTTTGTTTTCTCCATACCCAACAGCTCAAGGTGATCTGCATAAACGTCCTTTTTATTTTCCACACCAAACCAACGTAACTTTTGGGGAAGTCTCCCCTCCAATGTAATCAACATATCGTTGTCAGCATTTAAAACTGCCACACCATCCTCTGGCATAAAGTCAAACATTTCGCATTTTGCCTGCATAATGCCTTCTCTGCTGCCTAAGTATTCGATGTGGGCAACCCCTATGTTAGAAATTAGTCCCAGCTGAGGGCGAACCACCTCCGCCAAGGCATGGATTTCTCCAAAATGGTTCATACCCATTTCAATAACGGCTAACTGATGATGGTCCTCCAAACGAAATAAAGTCAAAGGTACTCCAATGTCATTGTTGTAGTTGCCCTGTGTCCAAAGTACATCATACTTTTGCCCCAACACAGAGGCTACCATGTCTTTTGTTGTTGTTTTACCAACACTGCCTGTAATTCCAATAAAAGGAATTTTAAATTTATTTCTATAATGAGCCGCTAGCTTTAGCAACGCTTTCTTTACATCAGGCACCAAAAGTAGCACACTGCCGTTTTTTGGTACGATCACTTGGGAAGATAAACAAGCGGCAACGCCTTTTGCAAAGCAGTCCCCAATAAACTCATGTCCGTCCAATCGTTCCCCTTGGATGGCCAAAAATAAGCTGTTGCTTGTTACCTCTCTGGAATCTTGGGTGATGTGGGAAATGGTTCGATCCAAAACTTCTTCCAGTCCGTCGACGGCAATTACCTGTGCCCCTGTTGCCCGAATAATTTCTCCAATAGTCATATTTTTCATAAGCAATCCTCACCAAAAGCCTTTCGTATTTCTTCCATATCGTCAAAGTGAATGGTACAATCCTTAAAAATCTGATAATTCTCATGGCCCTTCCCAGCGATAATGATCACATCCCCTGCCTTTGCCATTTTTGCCCCTTGCAAAATTGCCTCACGCCTATCTGCAATCTTTTCGTAAAGACAATGGGTTTTCACCACGCCTGCTTCAACCTCATTCAAAATCGTCAGGGGATTTTCTGTTCTTGGGTTGTCAGAGGTAATGATGCAATAGTCGGAACCTTTGCCTGCAATTTCTCCCATAATAGGGCGTTTGGTTTTGTCCCTGTCGCCACCACAGCCAAAAATGGTAATAATCCTACCCGTAGCAAATTCTCTGGCAGTTTTTAATATATTGTCCAAACCATCAGGGGTGTGGGCATAATCCACCACTGCCTGATATCCTTTTTTGCTGCGAACCGCTTGAAAACGGCCGGCAACGCCGTGGTTTTCCTCCAAGCCAGCAATGATTTCTTCCATAGGAATCCCTAATAAAAGACAAGCGCCAATGGCACCCAAAGCGTTATACACGCTAAATCTGCCAGGTGTAGTTAAATGCACATGGTATTCCTTCCCCTGCCAAGGCAAGAAAAATTCTGTCCCCTGGGCAGTTATGGTAATTTCGTTGGCTTTTAGGTCCGCCTCTTTCTCAACTGCAAAGGTCAAAACCTGCCCCTTTGCTCTGTCTTTCATAAATTCGCCAGCAGCATCATCCAAATTGATGACACTTTTTTTGGCTCTTTCAAATAATTTTCCTTTGGCAAGTTTATAGTTTTCCATTGTTTTGTGATAATCCAAATGATCTTGGGTTAAGTTTGTAAATATCCCAATTTCATATTGAATGCCATCCACTCTATGCAAATCCAAGGAGTGGGAGGAAACCTCCATCACCACATGGGTAACATCCTCCTCCACCATTGTGTTTAATAATTCTTGTAATTCTTTTGACTCTGGGGTAGTTCTTTCAGTATGCAGTACCTTATCACCAATTCGGTTTTCAATGGTACCCACAACGCCAACATTCTTACCCATACGGTCCAGCACAGACTTCATCAAGTATGTGGTCGTGGTTTTGCCGTTTGTTCCTGTCACACCCACCACCTGCATTTTTTTTGACGGGTCATCATAATATTGTACCGCCATGAGGGCCAATGCCTCGCGGCTATTTTTCACTTGAATCACAGTAATTTCCGACCCAATTCCTTGGGGCATTCTCTCGCAAATCACAGCTACAGCACCCTGCTTCTCAGCCATAGGTGCAAATTTATGTCCATCAGCCTGAAACCCTCTGACACACACAAAAACAGCTCCCGGGGTTACCTTTCGGGAGTCATATGCAATACTCATTACTTCCATGGCAGGGTCTCCTTGCAAAACTTCATAAGAAATCCCGTCTAACAGCTTTTTCAATTCCATGGCTGTTTCCTCCTTTGGTTAAAAAACGATGAACAACCCTTCACCTATGAGTGAAGACCCTTTCCTCGTCAGTAAAACAAATTGGTAAAAATCACTTCACTATTTTACTCATATTCATTGGTAATTACAACACTTTCCTTTACATCTGCATGATTCACCACAGAAAATCCAAATTTTTGTATCCCCGTTTTAAATTGGGCTTTGTCCGCCACCTTGTGCCCCATGAAAATGTCCACGGTTCTTCAGGTTTATCCCCTTCAATCGCACATAAAACGCTTCTAAAAACCTGTTTTAGCCCTTTTCTTAAATTGTCTTTGCAAAAGAATAAGCCTTAGCCTGTTAAAGGTATATCTTCTACATTTCACAATGACAAAAGACAAAACCAAGTTTTTAGAAACGTTGATGTTTTCTGCCTTAGGATCTCCCCCATCTGGCAAATGCAGTATCTTTTCCCAGAATTATTATGGGAAAAGTATACCACATTTACGCTATACTACCAAATATTTTTACCACTTTCATGCCTTTTCTTTCAACACAACATTGAAAATCTCGCGTTTATTTCCGTTTTTCTAAGGAAAATCTCCCTGTATTTTTTTTCAAACACCCATTCTTTCCTTATTCCATATAAACAATGACTTCCGTCCCTTTGTTTATCTTTTCTCCGATGGGGGGCAATTGCCTTTGCACCCTTTCCCCCTCACCACGCACGCTCATTGCAAGCCCTTCTTTTTGCAGCACATTTTTGGCCTCCTGGAAGGTCATACCAATCACCTCTGGCATAACTGCCTGCTCTTTTGCTGCTTCCTCTGCTTCCTTTTCCGTATAAACAGGCTCAATGCCTAAATAAGGCAAAGTGTTTTTCAGCAATTCTTGCATTACAGGCCCTGCAACCGTGCCACCATAATAGACACCCTTGGGCTCATCAATCAGCACCAATGCCAAAACCTGAGGATTCTCCGCGGGAGCAAAAGACATAAAGGAAGCAATGTATTTCCCGCTTCTTCTAGGTAATTTTTCAGATGTAGCAGTTTTTCCCCCAATGCGGTACCCAGGGATATAAGCCTTGCTGCCGGTACCCTGAGAAACAACGCTTTCCAAAATCATTTTCATTGTTTCCGAAGTTTTTTCAGAAATAACTTGCTCCCCTTTTTCATACTGGAACTCCTCAACTAAATTTCCCTCCTCATCTGCAATCCCCTTTGCAAAGTGAGGTGTTACCAAATAGCCACCATTGACAATAGAGGAAGCGGCTCGCAACAGCTGTAATGGGGTAATTTGAAAAGATTGACCAAAGCTCATAGTAGCTAATTCTACAGGGCCAACATTATCCAGCTTATGAATAATACCCACTGCCTCACCAGCAAGGTCAATTCCAGTTTTTTGATCAAATCCGAATTTTTTCATATAGTTCAAAAAACGCTCTGCCCCTAGGCGCTCGCCAACCTCCATAAATACAGGGTTGCAAGAGTTTTGAACCCCCTGCACAAAAGTTTCTGCCCCGTGGGTTCGAGGATAACGCCAACATTTAATTCTTCTGTCACCGGCAATGTGAAACCCATTGCAATAAAAACTGCTTTCCGGTGTCACTACACCTTCTTCCAAGCCTGCCGCC
Source organism: Anaerotignum sp. (assembly GCF_040307045.1). Lineage (GTDB taxonomy): Bacteria > Bacillota > Clostridia > Lachnospirales > Anaerotignaceae > Chakrabartyella. The sequence continues at coordinate 32,230 of NZ_JAWRKF010000020.1, read as the reverse complement.
GATGTTACAATTTTAAATGTACTACCTGGTTCATATGTATCGTTAATGGCAGTGTTACGCCACATGGCATTCAAATAATCATTTTTTTCTTTTTCCGAAAAAGCATCCCAGGTTTGAGCCAAGGTTTCGTCGTTAATGGTAAATGGGTCGTTTAAATCAAAAAACGGATAATTGGCCATGGCATAAATCTCCCCATTTTGTGGGTTTAAAACGATAATCAAACCATGGTCCGCCCCCTTGGTTTCCACAGCTTTGGCGATGGTCTGCTCTGCATATTGCTGCAACACAACGTCAATGGTGGTTACCAAGTTCTTGCCATCTTCTGGGGGAATTCTATCTTGTTTGCTATCAACTTCATTTCCTCTTGAATCCGTTAGGGTTAAGATTTTGCCTTGTTTGCCCTCCAATAGGTCGTCATACTTGGCTTCCAGGCCTAAAATTCCTTGGTTATCCTTCCCAACAAAGCCCACCACTTGTGCTGCCATCTCTGAAAATGGATACACACGCTTAACGTCCTCATCCACCATAACCCCTGGAACCTCATCCTTTCGAATCTCTGCCGCCAGCTCACTGTCAACCTTTGTTTTGATTCGAACCAGAGCAACATTTTCTTGCACTTTCTTTAAAACCGATTCATAGTCCAGATCTAGCTTTTCCGCCAGATAAGATGCTGTTTTCTCTTTGTCTTTTACCTGTACGGGTATCACGCTGACAGCGTTAACGGTTTCAGTCAATGCAATCCCCTGACCATTCCTGTCCAAAATACTTCCTCTTTTGGGCATAATCAACCTATCCCTTGTTTGCTGTTCATAGGCCATTTCCTGCCATTCTTGGGAACGGAAAAGCTCAATATAAATAATTCTGCCAAGCAATAACGTAAAGCCAAACATGGCCCCCAACAGAAAGACCAACAGCTTTTTTTTAACCCCTATAGGCGGTCGTTCCATGAAAAACACCCCTGTCTTTTCCATTTATAACAAAATATATGGAAAAAACAGGGCGTGTATGCGTTCATTTAGGTAGGATATGCATTAAAACAGCAATACCCTTTTTCCGGCTTCTTACCAAGCCCCTAAAATTCTTGATTTAATAATTCGTTTCAGTTGACTTTTGCACCAAACCCATAAAGCCAACCATTGATTTTTTAGAAGGCTCATTTTTCATGGGCATCCTGTCTTAAGGCTATTTTTTTGCTTTGCGATGTCAAAAAAGGCCTAAATTTTATTCCCCTTGTGCTCCGTTTGGCGTTTCTTCGGTTTTCGGGGATAGTATAATTTTCACTTCGATGCCTTTTTCAACAGAAACACCATACTTTGGCTCTTGTGAGGAAACAATCCCTTGGGTCTCCCCTTCAAAAACCACTTCAAACCCAGCCTCTGTCAAGGCCGTTGTTGCATCATGATAGGATTTGCCCACCACATTAGGCACAGAAATTTTCCCCGAATCCTCTGAGGATTTTTCAACATATAGAATAATCTCGCTGCCTTTTTCCACCTTTGTGTTTCCTTTTGGCACTTGGTTTGTAATGGCATTGCCTGTTCCAACCACCTTATAATTCAGTTCCTTTGAATCCAAGTCTGTCACAACATTGTAAGTTGAACTGCCCACATAATCAGGAATCTCTACGGTTTCATTCGTAGTCAAAGGGGCCACTTCCTCCGCTCCTTCCGTTGGTTCCAAATTTTTATATTTGATGATTTTCTCAATCAACGTTTTTGTCATTGGTGCGGTACTTTGTACCCCATCAGCATAGCCCTCTGGCAAGTTGATCACCGTCAACACAATATATTTGGGGTTTTCGGCGGGAAAATAAGCCATATGGGTCAATGTCCAGAGGTCATCTCTATTTCTGGCACCCTGCTCCGCAGTACCCGTTTTACATCCGATGGAATACCCAGGAATCTGAATTTTTTTACCGGTACCTCTTTCTACTGTTGCTTTTAGCGCAACACGCATATAATCAGACGTTTTTGTCGAGATAACCTGTCTAATCACTTGAGGTTTGTTTTCAAACACAACATCGCCCTTTTGGTCAATCACCTGAGAAACCACATGGGGCTGAACCACATTCCCCCCGTTGATCAAGGCAGAAAAAGCAGTAATAATCTGAATGGTGGTGCAGTTAAAGGTCTGACCAAAGGAAATTGTAGCTAATTCCGTAGGCCCAATGGCAGATAAGGAGTGCAATAAGTTTGCCGCATCCACCTCACCAGGCAGATCAATGCCCGTTTTTTGTCCAAAACCAAATTCCATCTGATAGCGATATAACTTCTCTGCTCCCAGCTTCTGGGCAATTTGAATAATGCCCATATTGCATGATTGGGCTAAAATTTCTTCAACATTAATGGTGCCGTGACCACTTCTTAAGTGGCATCGAATGGTGGTTCCGCTCACATCCATAGAGCCACTGCAATAAAAGGTGGTTGAGGGTGTGATTACCCCTTCTTCCAACGCAGCCGCAGCCACCAAAGGCTTGTAAATAGACCCCGGTTCATAGGTATTGCTAATGGAAAATGACTTCCACATATTATTCAAATATTCCATTTGTTCTTGGCTGGTTTTTGCCTCCCATGCTGTTTTAAATTCAGCGTTAGATTCAGCCTGCAAGGGTGTGCCCGGATCGTTAAGGTCAAAACTGTTAGACTCCGCCAAAGCCAATACTTCCCCCGTGTTGGGATCCATAACAATTGCGGCAACATTTTCAGAAGGCCACTTTGTGGCAGTCTCCGCCACAACCTCCTCGGCATACTGCTGTATGGTATAGTCAATGGTGGTGATAACCGTGTCACCGTCTTGGGCAGGGTAGTCTTGATAAGTAACACCCTTTCCCCCTTCATATAAAATAAAGGATCGCCCTGGTGTTCCTACCATATAATCATTATATTGTCCTTCTATCCCCCAATGGCTATCCCCTCGGATAAAGCCCAGCAAATGACAGCCCAAGGTGTTCAATGGGTACGCCCGTTTACTTGTCTGTTCGTAATATACCCCCTTTAGCTTCAACGCCTCCAGCTCTTCCTTAAGAGAACGGTCAACCCCCTTTACCAAGTATTTCCAATGGTTAGGCAGGTTTATTTTTCCCGTGGCAGGGTTCACAGTAATATAGCCTTTTAAAGTTGCATAGTCCAACTCAGGAAAATACTGGCATAAAGTTGTTAGTGTTTTTTCCTGCTCCTCCTCCTTGTTTTCCGCCAAAACCAAGGAATCCAAAACCACATTATAAACTGCCGTAGAAATAGCCAAAACCTGCTCATTTCTATCTAGAATACTACCACGGTTTGCCGCAATTACCGAATCATAGCGGTTAATTTGCTGGTTTTTTGCCGCCGCTTCATATTCCTCGCCATGGACAACCTTTAAGTATACAACTCTCCCTAAAAATATTACAAATACTGCCATAAACACAAAAAGAATAAAAGCAAACTTACTTTTTGCTTTTATTCCTGCTGTTGATTTTCTCATCATACATCAATCCTTTTTACCGATTTGAAAAGCCTAAAATTCCAGAATTTTTTTCTCCTTCTGTGGCGTCAGAGGCATATTGAATCGTATAGCTATGTTTTGGTACATCTATGTAAACCACCTGATAGGACTGGGGCTCCGCCATACCCAGTCTGTTCGTTGCTTGCTCTTTAATGTAATCCAAATCAATTTGCTCTGTTAACTCTGCTGCTAGAATTGCATTGTTGGATTTTAAATCAGCCAATTGACTTTTTTCCCTTCTCAACTCCACGTTTTCATTGGCAACCCTCACGTGCATTCCCATAAAAGCAATGCTGCCCGCAAAAAGAACCACAACAATGGCAATCAGCTTAAAGGCAGTAATTCTACTTTCTCTGACTTCGGCTTTGTGTACCTTTTCCTGGGCAATGCGCGCCCTTTTTTCATCTTCTTCTGTATAATATGGGGTATATTCCGGCTGTACGTCATATGCTACGTTTCCATAGGTATAGTAGGAAGAACCTCTGTACGTATTTCCATTTCTGTCGTATCGTTTTGCAGCCATACCAATGCCCCTTCCCTTTATTTTTTGACTCCTTCCAAAACACGCAACTTGGCACTTCTGGAACGAGGATTCACATCTAATTCTTCATCCCTTGGTATAATTGGCTTTCTTGTAATTACTTTGCCTGTTTGTTGCTTATTGCAAACACAAACAGGGAACTGGGGCGGACATACACAAGGATTTTCCTGCTTACGGAAAGCCTCTTTTACGATTCTATCCTCTAAGGAATGGAACGTAATAATACAAAGCCTGCCACCTTCATTTAATCTTTGGGCAACGTCATCAATGGCACGTTGCAATACATCTAACTCACCATTTACCTCAATACGAATTGCTTGAAAAGTTCTTTTTGCAGGGTGAGGGCCATCTTTTCTTGCCCCTTTTGGCACTGCTTTTTTAATGACTTCCACCAATTCCCCTGTTGTTTCAATGGGTTTGTTTTGCCGTTCATTAACAATAAATTGGGCAATTCTTCTCGCCCAACGCTCCTCACCAAACCTAAAAATAACGCGGTTTAGCGCATCTTCATCATATTCATTCACAACCTCATAGGCAGAAAATGGCTTGGTTGCATCCATACGCATGTCCAAAGGCGCATCATTTTGGTAAGAAAATCCACGCTCCGCCTCATCCAGTTGATGGGAAGAAACACCAATGTCAAGAAGCATACCATCTATTTTTTCAATGCCCAGGCTATCCAAAACACTGCCGATATTCCCAAAATTGTCATGCACAAAGGTGATTTTGTCCAAATGGTCTTTCAGTCTTTCCTTCGCCGCCTTATGGGCATTCAAATCCTGGTCAATTGCAATAAGTCTGCCTGTGGTCAATTTCTTTGTAATTTCAAGGGAATGTCCACCGCCACCCATCGTACCATCCACATAAATCCCGTCTGGCTTAATATTTAAATTTTCAATGCACTCCCAAAGAAGTACGGAAACGTGATGAAACTCCAAAATGGTTACCCTGGGCAGTCCATAAAAACCATGTTTTTACGACGCCTTTCCCTTTCTTATTTACTCTGATGAAAGCCCTTGAGCTTTGCCTTTTTTCATTACTATTGTTTAGAAAACAAGTAAACCTCTCTCGCCCTTGGCAAATCCTTTGCCTTGTTAAATTCCCAAATTCTCCATCTCAAAAGCCAATTCATTGCTAATAAAGTTTTCCTCATTGTTATATTCGTTCCAGTTATCCTTGTTCCAAATTTCCACCCTATTATTCACACCAATGGAAACAACATCTTTTTTGAGCCCAGCATATTCTCTAAGGTTAGCTGGCAGGTTTATTCTTCCCTGATTATCCAGTTCACATTCAATGGCACCGGCAAAGAAAAAACGCACAAATTTTCTTGCACCACTACTGGTTAGGGGCAGTTGCTTCAGTTTTTCCTCAAAAATGGCCCATTCACTCTGGGGATACGCAAATAAGCAGTTATCCAGTCCTTTGGTCACAACAAAATGTTCGCCTAATCCCTCACGAAATTTCGCAGGAACAATTAAGCGCCCTTTCGAATCAATGGAATGTTGAAATTCTCCCAGAAACATTTTGTAGTCACCACCTTTCGCCCATCAAAGAAGAAAATGGACGTTTATAACCATTCCCTACCACTTTTCCCCACTATTATCCACATTGTAATATATTTAACCCAATAAGACAAGCCCCAAAGAACAAAAAATATCTGTTTTTTTTATTAAGAAACCTTGATATTTCAAGGCTTTTATACTATATATTGCAATTTGTAGCAACATTCGACAAAAATAACGATTTCCCCCATTCTCCACCACCATTGAAATATTCCTTGGCTTTATCCACAAACTTGTTTTATTTCTCCACAGGAACACCAAAAATACCTTCTTCATGGAAATTTTATTCAAAAATAACACACGCCCCGCCTTTCTCCCCCACAAAAAAATAGGCTTTGCTTTCGCAAAACCTATCTTTCATCTAACGATTATGAAAAAGGATATATCCTTCCTTTTGTAAAGCGTAACCACTTTTTTTCTATGATCTCCCATCCTGTTCAAACCTGACAACCTTAAAAAGCCATTCTTGCATCCTCTTTTATTTGTGATATGCCTGTGCAAGCTTTTCAAAAGATGGTAAGGAAGCCTCAATGGTATCCCTAGCTACACAATAGGCGATTCTTGCATATCCATTGCAACGAAAGCCACTGCTTGGTGTCATTAGTATACCAAATTCCTTGGCTTTATTTACAAATGCAACATCATCATCTTCCAAAGCCTTTATAAATAAGTAAAAGGCACCTTGAGGCTTGGCACATTCATATCCATAACTGGTCAGTGCGTTGTATAGAATTTCTCTGTTTTTGTCATAAAAGGCAACGTCAGATTTTTCATCACAGCATTTTGCCACCACCAACTGCTGCAATGCCGGCGCATTTACAAATCCCAACACACGATTGGCAACCCCTGCCCCATAAACCACATCTTGAAAATCTGCAACTGTAGAGGGGATGGTCAAGTAGCCAATGCGATCCCCAGGTAAAGAAAGGGATTTGGAAAAAGAATACGCCACTATGGTGTTTTCATAAATTTTAGGTATGTAAGGAACGGTCACACCATCAAATACCAACTCTCTGTAGGGTTCGTCAGAAATTAGATAGATAGAGGTACCCAATTCCTTTTCCTTCTTCCTTAAAACATCAGCAACTTCCTGAAGAATTTCCTCTCCATAAACCACACCCGTAGGGTTGTTTGGGTTGTTAATGATTATGGCCTTTGTCTTTGAGGTAATTGTCTCCTCCAGCTTTTTTGGGTTGGGCAAAAAAGTGGGGATGTTTGGCTCAATGGCAATCAGCTTCCCTCCTGCATTGGCAACATAGGCATCATACTCACCAAAATAAGGGGCAAAGGTTAAAACCTCGTCTCCTTCATCCAGCAAAACCTTCATAATCACGTTTAACCCACCTGCCGCTCCAGTGGTCATCACAATGTTTCCCTGGGTGTATTTCTCTTGAAAACGGCGGTTTAAGCTTTCTGCAATGGCACTGCGTACAGATGGAATGCCAGCTCCATCCGTATAACTGTGTATCGCCAGCGAGTCCATGTTTTCCAAAATCTCAATTGCTGTTTTGTTTACAGATAGGGGTGCTTTCACATTGGGGTTTCCAATGCCAAAGTCAAAAACATTCTCATCCCCTAAAATTTGGCGCATCCGTTTACCCTCGGTAAATAATGCACTAATGGCGGCACTTTGCTCCACTAGAGCCTTCATGTTTTTAGAAATCATGGTTCACTCCCCTTTTCTGTGGTATTTTTCCACCAAAAATTCCATGGCTTCTTTGTAGCCCAAAAGGCCTTTTCCCATAATGGTCTTTACACAAGCCATTCCCGCATAGGAAATCTGGCGAAAATCCTCTCTTTTGCTAACATCAGAAAGATGTACCTCCACCGCAGGTAAACTTACCGCTTTCAGTGCATCCAAAATTGCCACGCTTGTGTGGGTATATGCAGCGGGATTAATTACAATGCCTTCCGTGCCATCAAAGTAAGCCTGTTGAATACGGTCTACCAATCCCCCCTCGTGGTTGGATTGAAAAACCTCTAATTCAATTCTGTTTTCCTTTGCAGTTTCCTTAATTAAATTCAGCAAATCCTCATAAGTCTCACTGCCGTAAATATTTTTCTCCCGAATCCCAAGCATATTCAAATTCGGTCCGTTCAGAACCAGTATCTTCATTTTTTATCGCCCCTTACATTTCGGAGTAGCATCCCAAGAAGGATAATTTTTCAGCAGATAATTCCATATCTTTAAGTAAGGTTAATACATGAGGCGAGAATACAGAACCATCTAGGTCGAAATAGAAACGGAATTCGAAATCCTTGCCAGGAATAGGGCGGCTTTCTAGCTTGCAAAGGTTTAAACCATGGCAAGCAACCTTACCAATCATCTCATGCAAAGATCCTGGTCTGTGTTCCAAGGAAAGCATCAAGCTGATTTTGTTTGCCCCTGCATAAATTTCCATGTTTTTTGCGATGCAGATGAAGCGAGTGTAGTTGTTCTGATTGTTCTGTACATCCTCCTGCAAGATTTCCAAACCATACAGCTTTGCACATTCAGGGGAAGATAAAGCTGCAATGTCAGTACGTTCACATTCAGCAACATATTTTGCCGCTGTAGCAGTGTTTTCAAATACCGTAATCTTCACGTTAGGCAAAGATTTCAAATATTCGCTGCACTGCTGTAATGCCTGATCATGGGAAATAATTTCTGTAATCTCAGATAGTTTTGTACCTTTCTTCGCCACCAATGCATGATTGATATGCAACTTTAAGCTCTTTACAATATAAAATTTGTGGCGAACCATTAAATCATAAACTTCTGTCACAGACCCTGCGGAACTGTTTTCGATGGGCAGCACGCCGTACTGGCAAAGGCCCATTTCTACTGCATTGAACACACTTTCAAAGCTGTTGAAAAACATGGCGTTAGGCATTGCGAAAAGCTTGCCACAAGCTCTTTGTGCATAAGAGCCCTCAACCCCCTGGCAAGCAACAATGGCTTTTCTGGGGAATTCCATTTTTGGCTCACTGATGTTTGCAAGAATCTGCTGGGATAGCGGGGTTTCTTTTGTTAGCAGTCCTGCTTGATAACTTCTGCTTACTTCAAACATGGTATGATAAAGGATATTTGCATAAAGTTCAAATTCTTCTCCCGCCTGCTCCATCACACGTTGTAATACTGCGGTTTCTCTTTTCTGGTCTAACACAGGCATATTTTTTTCTGCTTTTTCCCCTGCAATTTGGGCTGAAGTCTGCATACGTTCCACAAACAGCTTTACAATCTCGTCATCAACCTCATTAATTCTATTTCTCAAAGCTTCTAATTCCATCTTTCGTTCCTCCTCATGTTCAATCATTGCCTATTCCCCTTAATTGTATCATTATCAATTATTTCATGAATAAATACTCTTATTAAAATCATTTTCCATAGGTTTTGACTCCTTTTATTTCAAAAGAAAGCCTTCCTCGCCCTCTGCATTATGGTGTCAAATAACCCCTATCTTCCCTTTATTTCTAATAAATCCAAAATAGCAATGGCCACTGCCGCCTCCACACAAGGCACAGCCCTTGGCACAATGCAAGGATCGTGGCGCCCCGTCACCCTTAGCGTTGCATTTTCGCCCCTTTTCAGGCTAACGGTATCTTGATTTTTACTAATAGAGGGGGTAGGTTTAAAGGCAGTGCGGATCACCAAAGGCATACCGCTGGAAATCCCCCCCAAGCTACCACCATGATGGTTTGTTTTCGTTTTAATTTGTCCTGTTTCTTCTATATAAAAGCTGTCGTTGTTTTCAGAGCCAAAAAGCTCACAAACACCAAAGCCCTCACCAAACTCCACACCCTTTACTGCTGGAATGGCAAATAATATGGATGAAAGCTTGCTTTCCAAACCATCAAACATAGGCTCACCAATGCCCACAGGCAACCCAATGGCAACACTCTCTATCACACCGCCAACGGAATCCCCTTGTTCTCTTGCCTTTTGAATGATGCCTATCATTTTCTCCCCTGCCTGTTCATCCATGGTAGGAAAATTTTTTGCAATGACCTCTGCTAATGCTTCTTTTGTAATTTCAGCGCCATCAAAGCTCTTATCTTTTTCCTTGTGGATGGATAAAATATGTGCCCCTATATAAATCCCTCTGCGCTCTAAAATTTGAAGACAAACTGCCCCTGCAAAACAAAGGGGTGCCGTAAGCCGACCGGAAAAATGCCCCCCGCCTCGGTGATCCTGAAATCCACCATACTTAACCTCAGCCGTAAAATCTGCGTGGCCAGGTCTGGGCATATCCTTCAGCTGATCATAATCTTTGGAATGGGTATTGGTATTTTCAATCATTGCGCAAATGGGTGCGCCACAAGTTCTGCCTTGAAATAATCCAGAAACAACCCGAACCTCATCCTCTTCTTTTCTTGGGGTGGAGTAGGCATTCTTCCCAGGCGCTCTTCTATCCAAAAATCTCTGGGCAGCCTCCAGGTCAATTTCTTCACCAACGGGTAACCCGTCAATCACAACGCCAATTGCATCAGAATGGGATTGCCCAAATATGCTGATTTTCACTTTATCACCATAATTAGAAGACATCCGCCACACCTCCCAGTCTGATAAACTCTGCAAAAAATGTAGGATAGGATTTGGAAACAGCCTCAGCTCGTTCAATCGTAGCCTCCACCCCCAAAGCCGCCGCTGCAACAGCAAGGGCCATAACAATTCTGTGGTCGTCATAGGAATCCAAAACAACCTCACCCATGGGTGGCACATTGCCACCTTCAATCAAAATGCCCTCTGCCTGTTCCGTTACCTTCACCCCTAATTTTTGCAGCCCCTCAGCCATTGCCTTTAGGCGGTCGCTTTCCTTGATGCGCAATCTTCCTGCATTATAAATCAAGGTTTCGCCCTTTGCCAATGCTCCAGCGGTACAAAGAATGGGTACCAAGTCGGGTATCTGTGCGGCATCAATACGAATTCCTTTTAATGCACCTCCACAAATATGAACACCATCATCTTCCCAATGTACTTTTGCGCCAAATTGTTCCATTAGGCTCACAATTTCCTTGTCGCCTTGGCAGGAATCTTTGCGCAAACCCGTGCAAGTAATATCTCCACCAACGCCACCGGCAACAACCCAAAATGCAGCGCCAGACCAGTCACCCTCTGATGAAATTTCTTTTGGAGAATGGTATACCTGCCCACCTTTTATGGAGAATCCCCACTCTCGTTCTTCTATTTCAATGCCATAGGTAGCCAAGGTTTCCAATGTCATATCAATATAACCCCTGGACTCAATTTTTGTGGAAAGACGTATTTCGCTGTTCCCCTGCACAAGGGGTAATGCAAACAAAAGACCTGTGATATATTGGGAGCTGATATTTCCTGGCAAAGTGTAAATACCACCTGTAATGCCACCACTCATTTCAAGGGGTACAGCATTTTCCTTCACTTGACAGCCATATTTTCTTAGTTCATCTAATAAAACGTCAATGGGTCTTTCAGGCAGTCTGCCTCGCCCTTCTATAATGGCATGTTTGCCCAAAGCCGCCACAATGGGTAACAGAAACCGTAATGTAGAACCACTCTCCACACAATCCAAAACAACATCTTTGGTCTGGGATTCCCAAAGAGGGGAAACCTCAACCGTGTCGCCACTCCTAACGATGTTGCAGCCCAAAGCCTCAAGGCAATTCTTGGTCGCTTCTATGTCGTTGGACCATCCTTCTACCAAAATTTTCGTTGGCACATCGGCTAATGCCGCTGCAATCAGCAATCGATGGGCGTCGGATTTGGAAGAAATCACCTTTATATTTCCCTTAAGGGTACTTTTTCCTATTTTTATATTCATTCGTCTCACCTGCTTTTCATAGCCTCTGCCACCAGTTGTTCTACTTCCTCAACGGGAACCTTCTGTATACGGCATTTGCCAATTTTCTCGGGAAACACAAAGCTAATTGTGCCCCCTCTACGTTTTTTGTCCATCAATGTTCCCTGGGCAATATCCTGTATGGAATACTCCGTTTTTGTGGGCAGCCCATTCTTCACCAATGCCTTACGAATTCTTTCGCCAATGCCCATTTCTGCAATGCCTTTTTCTTCTGCCGCATTGGCAATTAGGCATAAACCAATGGAAACAGCATGGCCATGGGAGACGGAAAATTGACTCAACTTTTCAATGGAATGTCCTAATGTATGCCCTAGGTTCAGCAATTGCCTCTCCCCATTATCAAACTCGTCACGCATCACAATGTCCCGCTTCATAGAAACACAAATTTCAATCGTTTCTTCCAAGTCCTGTATAAACTCTAGGGATTCAACCTTTTCAAATAATGCTTCATTGCCAATAATGCCATATTTTAATGTCTCTGCAATGCCATCGGCAAAAGTCCCCTTGGGAAGGGACAACATTGCATTGGTATCGCAAACCACCAGTTTTGGCTGGTAAAATGCCCCTGCCATGTTTTTTCCTGCTTTTAAGTCGATGGCCGTCTTCCCACCTACGGATGAGTCCACCGCAGCCAAAAAAGTGGTAGGGATCTGCACAAAATTGATTCCCCTTTGGTATACCGCCGCCGCAAAACCAGCCATATCTCCAACAACACCACCACCCAAGGCAATAATAATATCCTGCCTTGTCATTTCCTCCTGAGCAAGAAATTCCAAAATATCACCTAATGTGCCGATATGCTTGGAACCCTCCCCTTGAGGAAAAGCGAATTTGCATATAGAAAAACCTGCCTGCGTCAAGGAATGGGCAACTGTTGCAGAAAATAACGTATCCACCTTATTGTCCGTAATGATTGCTGCTTTGCAGCAAGTTACTCTTCTTGCAACTTCTTTGCCAACCTGGCTTAGCAATCCCTTGCCAATTAAAATGTCATATTCTGTTGATGTATTGACCTTTACTGTTCTCATAGGCAACCTCATTCAAATTCTTTTACTTCATCAATGGCAAGGCGTTTTTCCTTGCCCTCCTTCAACATTGCCTTTAGCTTTTCTTCATCCTTTTCTCTGATTACCCGGCTGTATCCTTGCAGGCGTGTAATCAAGCTGTCAATTTCATCTGCAAGATAATCGCTATTGTCCAAAAACAGTTCGGTCCACATGGTCTCATTTAACTTTGCCACACGGGTCATGTCATGGAAACTCCCTGCGGAAAAGCCTTTAAATTTGGGGGATAATTCGCTCTTAATGTACGCACTGGAAACAACGTGAGCCAGCTGAGAAGTGTAGGCAATCATCTGGTCATGTTCTGCATCCGTAGCAACCTGCATTCTGGAAAATCCAAGGCTTTTAAAGAAAAAGCTTAGCTCGTTCATTGGTGCAATGTCTGTCCCCGTATATGGGGTCAAAATCATGGTTGCCCCTTCAAACAAATGGGGCGTTGAATATGTAAACCCGCTTCGCTCAATGCCTGCCATGGGATGAGCACCACAGAAAAGAAATCCATTTTCCTTTGCCAATGCCTGCAATGGCTGACAAACAACACGCTTAATACCCGCACAATCCACAACCATAGTTCCCTTTTTAAATTTAGAAGCAAACTTTTTCACATAGTCCACAGTTGCCCCAGGATACAATGCAATCAACACCATATCACACTCTGATGGGTCGCCATCCTCCAAAATATCATGTACTGCTTCCGCTAACTTTGCGCTAAAACCAATTGTTTCTGATTGATCCCAACCAAAAACCGTATGCTCTGTTTTTTGCTTGATTGCCTTGGCCATAGAACCACCAATCAGCCCCAAACCAATAACTCCAATCTTCATATGCTCACCTCATTCTCCCCTACAAATTTTATGTAAAGTTGGTTTTCCCCTTCATTCCCGAGGAAATACCCAACTTCATTTTCATTCTTCAGCTTTATTCGTTGTCAAATTTGCAAGCGAAAGGCTTTATTTGGAAAACAGCCTTTGCTACATCATCAAATGCTTCAGGTGTCAATGACTGTGCTCCGTCACATAGTGCGTGGGCTGGGTCGTTGTGAACTTCAATCATCAAGCCATCTGCCCCTGCCGCAGTTGCCGCCATTGCCATAGGTTTTACCATGTAAGAGTATCCCAAAGCATGGCTAGGATCTATTACAACGGGCAAATGTGTCAACTTCTTCAAAACAGGAATGATAGAAAGATCTAATGTGTTTCTTGTTCTTGTTTCGAAAGTACGAATACCTCTTTCACAAAGAATTACGTTTTCATTGCCACCCGCCATGATGTATTCTGCACTCATCAACAGCTCATCAATGGTGTTAGCCAAACCTCTTTTTAACAGAATTACCTTATCTGTTTTGCCCAACTCTTTCAACAGTTCAAAATTCTGCATATTTCTTGCACCAACCTGAATGACATCAACAGGGTCAAACAATGGCAGGTGGGTAATATTCATAATTTCAGAAACAATGGGCAATCCTGTTTCTTTTTTTGCCTCACATAAAAGGTCGATGCCTTCACCGTGTAAACCCTGGAAAGCGTAAGGAGAAGTACGAGGCTTGAACGCACCGCCACGCAACATACCTGCCCCTGATTTCTTTACGCATTCTGCGACGTAGCAAACCTGTTCCCTAGACTCAACTGAGCAAGGCCCAGCAATAATCTGGAATTCGCCACCACCAATTTTTACACCATTAACATCGACCACTAATCTTTCATGATGGAATTTTCTATTTGCATTTTTGAAAGGCTCCTGAATTCTTTGAACATTTTCAACAATATCCAAGGAACGAACCAAGTCCATGTCAACACCCGAAGTATCCCCAACCAAACCAACGATGGTATGGTTCACCCCGACAGACATATGTGTGTCAATACCCATACTCTTCAACCACGCTTTTAAATTCTCAATTTGTTCTTCTTTTGTGCCGTTCTTCAATACTACGATCATATTATTATCCTCCTTATTGTGCCCAAATATTTTCTCATCTGAAAGATATTTTGTAAAAAATTGAATCAATACATACATCTTTGCTTTTTCTATAAAAAAAGAAAGACTCCGCAGCGAATTTCACTGCGAAGTCTCTATAAGCCTTCATTTAAGAAAAAACCATCAAAACAAACCGTCTTTTCTCACAGTAAAATTCACTTTGAATCTCTGAAAACACGGTAAAAGTAAAAGTATGTAGTTGCAGCAAATTTAATCTGATTCATATTCGCAACCTCTTTCACATTTATTTTGGTATTTGGTTATTTTTTACCATACTACCACAAAGACATATGTCTGTAAACCCCTAAATTTTAAAATCATTGTAAAACTTAAGTAAGTTTGTACAATAAAGCCTTTTTGGTTTTAAGATCGAATAAAATAGCATAAGAAAATACTTTAGATAAAATGCAAAATATTCTTTTATAATGCTTATGTTTTTCTCTAGATCACCCAAAACATCACAATTTATGATTATAATCGTCATATTCTTTATTAATTTGGTGCTATTATAGTTTTTATTGTAAACCTTTTGTATTTCTTCCCTGATTTTACTTCCGTACAATTTTTATTCAATCATTCCTTCAATCGTACCTTTGGGTAAAATGTAACAATTCAAACAAATTGCAACAGCTAGCAAATTCAACAAGTCATTTTAATACCATTCATGAAATTAACCAAGAATTTTCACTTTCATACGCTTTTATGTCTCTCTTGCCTATGAAGCATATCTTTATACCTTGGTTCCATTTCATTCTTGCCCAATACGCAAATACCTAACAAATGGGCTGAAGTAAGTTTCCGATCTCAGCTTAAGCATCTTATACCGCTTTCGCAAAGCCATTTCCCCATGTTTCTGTTTCACACCGTGCCGTTAAAACAATAATCTCCAAAATTCGAATCAATAAATTTGAACCATCAGGGTATACTAATAAAAAAATAAGGAGGAATTGTTATGGAGCTTTCCCCTGATAAAAACGAACTGTCCCAAGCTTTGGCTAAAAATACGTTAGACGATATTCCTTCGCCTAATTCAAACGCCAAAAAAATTACAGGTTTAATCAAACAAGGCGGAAAGGTTACAGGCTATCAACTTTCTGACCATACCATGATACAAAAAGAAGAAGCCATTGCTTTGGCTCGCCAAGGGGGCATTTTAGGCGTCGGAATAGCCCATCGGGGTGATACCGAATATTTAAAATCAATTCCCGATGGCACAGAAAATAATAACCTTTCCAATTTACCCACAGTCACTACCCATGAATAAGGGCATTAAACACCCATAATATCTATCTAAAATGAATGATTTTTTTATGGTGATATGTTTTGACGCACTCTCATTTTTATTTATTAAAAATTTTATCTTACTTTTACTGTGTAGAAAAAGACATCCATCAGATGTCTTTTTCTTTGAGCAGTAAAAACAAACCTTTTATTTTATTTATTCTCTTAACAAAGCCCATAATAATACCTTTCCTTTATTCTTCTGCAAATAAAATATAGACATTGTTTCATTTTTTTTCTTGACATGGGCTAAAATAGATGTTATATTATGGAAAATTTATCTATGGTGGTGAATACTCAATGAACGATATTTCTACAAAATCTTTTACATGGCGTTGGTGGAACTCTGTTATTACAAGCAGGGTCACTTTGTCGTGCAGAGGATTACAGGAATATGGTTTTCAATATAGATGGTTTTAAAACATGGTGTTTTAAAGCGCAATATGATTTCTATTGAAACTTTAAATCCCCCTCGGTTTACGCAAGTGAGCCGTGGGGGATTTTTTTATTTATTTTACAGGAGGAATGCAAAATGTTTATGCCAACCCTAGAACAAGCAGCAAAATTAGCACCCCACTACAACTTCATCCCCATTACTTATGAAATGCCCTCGGATATGTTCTCCCCCCTTTGGGCGTTGAAGGCATTAAAAAACATATCTACCCACTGCTTTTTACTGGAGAGCGTAGAAAACTCAAAAATGTGGGGACGTTATACCTTTCTTGGCTATGACCCCCTCATGGAAATCACCTGCAACCACGGGGAGATTTGTATTAAAAAAGGTTCTGTACAAGAGGTTGTTCAAGGGAACCCAAATGCCTACCTAAAAGCCTTTATGAAGCAATATAAATCACCCCAAATGGAACATTTGCCTCCTTTTACTGGAGGTTTGGTTGGTTATTTTAGTTACGATTACATTAAGTATAGCGAGCCATCCTTAAACCTAGATGCCAAAGACGAGGAAAATTTCAACGATATGGATCTTATGCTGTTTCACAAAGTTATCGTTTTTGATAACCTCCTGCAACGTCTATGTTTAATTGTCAACATCGACTGCGAAAATCTTGAGGAAGGTTATAAAAATGCTATCTCAGAACTAGAGAAAATCAGAAATTACCTTCTCTCCAAGCCAACCTTAGATAAATGTGAAGGCACTTTAAAATCAGCTCTAAAACCCCTTTTTAATCGCCAGCAGTATTGTGAGATGGTTGAAAAGGCTAAAAAACATATCTTCGAAGGAGATACTTTTCAAGTAGTTCTTTCCAACCGCCTAGAGGCAGAATTCGAGGGTAGTCTTTTAAATACCTATCGTAGCCTGCGTTCCACAAACCCCTCGCCCTATATGTTCTACTTCGGCAGCGATAAAATAGAAATGGCGGGTTCCTCCCCCGAAACCTTAGTAAAGCTGGAACAGGGCATTCTTCATACTTTCCCCCTGGCTGGCACAAGAAAAAGAGGGAACACCCTCCAGGAGGACATAGCCCAAGAAAAAGAATTGCTTTCCGATGAAAAAGAACTGGCTGAACACAATATGCTGGTAGATCTAGGGCGAAACGATTTAGGTAAAATCAGTAACTTTGGCAGTGTCACCGTGGAAAATTATCAATCAGTGCTACGCTTTTCCCACGTCATGCATATTGGTTCAACCATAAAAGGCCAACTCAAAGATGGTTTAGGCGCTGTAGATGCCATTGAGGCCGTACTACCGGCAGGCACCCTTTCCGGTGCACCAAAAATTCGTGCTTGTCAAATCATCAATGATTTAGAAAATAACAAAAGAGGTATTTATGGTGGCGCCGTTGGTTATTTGGATTTTAAAGGGAACATGGATACCTGCATTGCCATTCGCCTGTGCTTTCAAAAAAATGGAAAAATATATGTGCGCTCTGGTGCAGGTATTGTGGCCGATAGCGTGGCAGAAACAGAATATGAAGAATGTATCAACAAAGCGGCGGCAGTTGTTGTGGCCCTTAAACAATCACAAGGAGGATTCTAAATGACTTTACTCATCGATAATTATGATAGCTTTACCTACAATCTCTATCAGCTCATTGGGAGCATCGCCCCCAAAGTCAAAGTAATCCGAAACGATGAAATGACTGTGGCACAAATCAAAGCTTTGGCACCCACGCACATCGTTCTTCCCCCCGGCCCAGGAACCCCAACGGATGCAGGTATCTGTATACAGGTGGTAAAAGAACTGGGAAGCCAAATTCCCATTCTTGGTGTCTGCTTAGGCCACCAAGCAATTTTCCAGGCCTTTGGTGGTACCGTTTCCCATGCAGAACAGCTCATGCACGGAAAACAATCTAAGGCACTCCTTAATATCAATTGCACCCTGTTCAAAAATATGCCTGGCATCATTCAAGTGGCAAGATATCATTCCCTTGCGGGAAAAAAAGAGACTCTACCCCCTTCTCTCACTATCACTGCCAATACCATTGATGGAGAAATTATGGCTGTATCTCACAAGGAATACCCCATTTATGGGGTGCAATTTCACCCCGAATCCATCCTCACCCAACACGGAAAAACAATTATAAAAAATTTTTTGGAGGTAGCCACCAATGATTGAAGCAGCAATAATCAAATTGTCCAAAAAACAAAATTTAAACTATACGGAAGCAATCACCGTCATGGATGAAATTATGTTAGGCAAAGCCAGCAATATTCAAATTTCATCCTACCTAACGGCCTTGTCACTAAAAGGGGAAACCATAGAGGAAATCACCGCCTCCGCCGCAGGCATGAGAAATCACTGTGTTAAATTGCTCCATGAGGAAGATGCCCTAGAAATCGTGGGTACCGGTGGAGACCATTCAAACAGCTTCAATATTTCCACAACCTCAGCCATCATTGTTTCGTCAGCAGGTATCCCCGTAGCAAAGCACGGTAATCGCTCTGCTTCCAGCCAATGTGGTTCGGCAGATGTTTTGGAGGCTTTGGGCGTAAATATTTTCATATCTGCCGAGGAAAGTGCACGGCTGTTAAAGGACATTGGTCTATGCTTTATGTTTGCCCAAAATTATCATATTGCCATGAAATACGTAGCACCCATCCGCAAAGAATTGAGCATACGAACGGTCTTCAATATTTTAGGCCCCCTCTGTAACCCAGCAGGAGCCACCATGCAGCTTTTAGGGGTTTACGATGAGGCATTGGTGGAGCCTATTGCAAAAGTTCTTTGCCAGTTGGGAGTTAAAAATGCAATGGTAGTCTACGGCCTGGATGGACTAGATGAGATCTCCCTTTCCTCGCCCACTTTAATTTGTGAAGTAAAAAACGGTTGGGTAAAATCCTACCAAATTACACCTGAACAGTTTGGCTTCACCCGCTGCAATACGTCAGAATTAGTAGGGGGAAATGCCACTCAAAATGCCCAAATCATCCAAGAAATTCTCCAAGGGAAAAAAGGTGCAAAGCGTGATGCCGTTGTCCTAAATTCCGCCGCAGCCTTATATGTGGCAAAGGATATCTCCTTTGAGGATGCCATCCAACAGGTAGAGAATCTGATCGATAGTGGCAAAGCCATGGAACAGCTTGAAAAATTTATTCGATTATCAAATGAGGTGAAATCATGATTCTTGAAAAAATAGTGGAATCCACACAAAAAAGGGTAGCTACCATAAAGTCACAGTTTGATTTTCCCTTCCAAAAAGCCCTAGAAAAAAAAGAAATGTCCTTTATCTGCGAAATCAAAAAAGCCTCCCCCTCAAAAGGGCTGATTGCCCAAGAATTCCCATATCTCTGCATTGCAAGGGAATATGAACAAGCAGGGGCCGCTGGGATATCCGTCCTCACCGAGCCCCAATTTTTCAAAGGCTGCATCCAATATCTCAAAGAAATTAGTGCATCCACAACTGTGCCAACTTTGCGTAAAGATTTTATCATTGATCCCTATCAAATCTATGAAGCCAAAGCCTGTGGTGCATCCGCTGTGTTGCTGATCGCAGAAATTCTAGAGGAAGAAACATTAAAAACCTTTCTCCAGCTATCAGAAAACCTGGGAATGTCAGCCCTAGTGGAAAGCCATAGTCTTTCTCAATTGAAAAAATCCCTGCGCTGTGGTGCAAAAATCGTCGGGGTGAATAATCGTAACTTAGAAACATTTGAGGTGGATATCAAAACCGCCCTATGCCTTCGGGAGTATGTTCCGCCAAATGTTCTTTTTGTTGCCGAAAGTGGCATTCAAACCCCGGATCATATTAAGCTTCTCTCTGACGCTGGCGTGGATGGAGTGTTGATTGGGGAAACCTTTATGAGGGCAAGGGATAAAATAGCAATAATGTCAAAATTAAGGAGCCTACTATGAAAATCAAAATTTGTGGACTGTCTCGCCAGGAGGACATTGCTTATGTGAATGAATCCTTACCCGATTACATCGGCTTTGTCTTTGCTAAAAGCAAACGTCAGGTATCTCTCCTTCAGGCAAAAGCATTAAAAGCAAAGCTCAATCGTCAAATTCAAGCTGTTGGTGTGTTTGTCGATGAGGATTTGACTGTGGTGCAAAAAGCGGTGGATGAAAAAATAATAGACATGGTTCAACTTCACGGAAAAGAAACCGATGATTACATAGAAAAAATCAATGCACCAGTCATAAAGGCTATTCGGGTGGGAGATAAGATTTCAGAACAGGCAGATTTTCTTTTGTTCGATTCTGCCACTGCAGGCAGTGGCCAAACTTTCGATTGGACACGAATTCCCAAGACAGCAAAACCGTTTTTTATCGCTGGTGGCATTGATATTTACAACGTTGAGCAGGTAAAACTTTTACATCCCTTTGGTATTGATATCTCCAGTGGTGTAGAAACAGATGGGATCAAAGATAAAATTAAAATAAAAGAAATGGTTAGGAGTGTTAGAAATGTCAAAAGGTAGATTCGGAATTCACGGTGGACAATATATTCCCGAAACACTAATGAATGAAATCATTCACTTAGAGCAGCAATACGAATTTTATAAAAACGACAAAGCATTTCAGCAAGAACTGCAATACCTTTTAAACAATTATGCAGGTCGACCATCCCACCTTTATTTTGCCGAAAAAATGACAAAAGACTTAGGGGGAGCAAGAATTTATTTGAAAAGAGAAGATTTAAATCATACGGGATCTCATAAAATCAATAATGTATTGGGGCAAGTTCTCCTGGCGAAAAAAATGGGCAAAACCAGAGTCATTGCTGAAACAGGCGCAGGCCAACATGGAGTTGCAACTGCCACAGCGGCAGCCTTGCTTGGTTTGGAATGTGAAGTATTTATGGGTAAAGAAGATATGGAGAGGCAAGCATTGAATGTGTTTCGCATGGAGCTTCTAGGTGCAAAGGTTCATGCTGTTACTAGCGGAACCCAAACCTTAAAAGATGCGGTCAACGAGACCATGCGAGAATGGACATCTCGGGTTCATGATACCCATTATGTTTTAGGCTCTGTTATGGGTCCCCATCCCTTTCCCACCATGGTTCGAGATTTCCAAAGTGTCATCAGCCAAGAGGCTAGAACCCAGATTTTAGATGTAGAAGGAAAACTACCAGATATGGTAGTTGCCTGTGTGGGAGGAGGCAGTAATGCAATGGGTATGTTTTATCACTTTATCCCCGATTCTACCGTAAAACTAGTGGGTTGTGAGGCTGCGGGCTACGGAGTAGATACAGATAAAAATGCGGCAACCATTGCCAACGGTAGCCTTGGTGTTTTCCATGGCATGAAATCCTACTTCTGTCAAGACAAGTGTGGGCAAATTGCTCCCGTCTATTCCATTTCCGCCGGCCTGGACTATCCAGGAATTGGCCCAGAGCACGCAAATCTTCATGACACAGGACGGGCAACCTATATCCCCATCACCGATGGGGAAGCTATCGATGCCTTTGAATATCTTTCTAAAACAGAGGGCATTATTCCTGCCATCGAATCCGCCCATGCCATTGCTTATGTAAAAAATGTTGCGCCAACCATGGAGAAGAATAGCATTATCATTCTTTGTGTTTCAGGTAGAGGGGATAAAGATGTAGCGGCAATAGCCAGACATAAGGGGGTAGATATTCATGAGTAATATTGATAAAGCATTCAAAAGTGGGAAGGCTTTTATTGGATTTTTAACAGCAGGTGACCCAAGCCTTGAAAAAACAGAACAGTTCATCCTAGCAATGGAGGAAGCAGGGGCAGACCTAATCGAAATTGGTATCCCCTTTTCAGACCCCATTGCTGAGGGCAAAGTCATCGAGCGTGCCAATATTAGGGCTTTAAATGCTGGAACTACCACAGATAGGGTGTTTGATATGGTGCAGAGGGTTCGCCAAAAAACCAAAATCCCTTTGGTTTTCCTCACCTATCTTAACCCCGTATTTTGTTATGTTTATGAGAATTTCTTCAAAAAGTGCAACTCTGTTGGCATAGACGGTATCATCATCCCTGATTTGCCCTTTGAAGAAAAGAATGAAGTTCTCCCTTTTGCCAATGAACAAAATATAGACCTCATCTCATTCATTTCACCAACTTCGGAAGATAGAATTTCTATGATTACAAGTCACAGCAAAGGCTTTATTTATTTGGTGTCTTCCATGGGCGTTACGGGAGTTAGAAATGAAATCACCACCAATTTATCATTGTTGACCCAAAGCATCAAATGCAATTCCAATATACCTGTTTGTGTTGGGTTTGGCATTTCCACACCCCAGCAAGGCAAAGAAATTTCTGCCTTTGCCGATGGTATTATTGTTGGTAGTGCCATTGTCAAAATCATTGAACAATACGGCGCCCATGCAAAACCGCACCTTACTGACTATGTAAGCAAAATGAAGAATAACCTATAACATACAAAAGTATAATACTGTCATTTCTAGCCAATGAAAGGGACTTTCCCCTCCGTTGGCTTTTTATTATTTTCTCCTAAAAGAGTCATGCAAGAGTTGATTATCCCAATTATTCTCCAGCAAATTTAAATTTATAAACGCTAACCATTTGTTCAACCAAATCATTTTATCTTACTTGCACTTTTACACCAAAGCTCTTATTTCAATCAAAAAAATAACTCCCTAAAAACGGGAGTTTGGAAAGCTGATAACGGGATTCGAACCCGTGACCTCCACCTTACCAAGGTGACGCTCTACCTACTGAGCCATATCAGCAAAGTGGCAAAATTATATAAATTTGCCAGCCTGTATATTTTATCATATTGTTTTTGTTTCGTCAAGATTTTTTTCCTCCAGAAATCTCTCAAGCTTCTTCTTTACTCTTTGCAAAGCGTTATCAATGGATTTCTCCGTTTTCTGCAAGCTCTTAGCGATTTCAAAATAACTTCTGCCCTGCAAATATAATGAAAGAACCCTGGTTTCAAATCCACTAAGGCTCTTTACCATTTGCATTTGAATAAAGTTCTTGTTTTCCTGCCCAATAAATAAAGCCTCAGGGTTTAATAGTTCCCCATCCTGCAATAAATCGATATATGTTTGCTCAGAATCATCATCAAAAACAGGTTTATTTAAAGAAATATAAGAATTCAGAGGCTGATGCTTGTGTCTTGTTGCAGCTTTAATCGCAGTTATCATCTGGCGATTTACACATAACTCTGCAAACCCCCCAAAGGATGCATTTTTTTCTCTGTTATAATCACGCACAGCTTTATATAGCCCAATCATCCCCTCTTGGATAATATCTTCACTATCTGCTCCAATTAAAAAATATGCTCTGGACCTAGCCTTTACAAGGGGTTTAAATTTATCCATCAAATATTCTTCTGCTTGTGTGTCCCCTTGCTGTGCTAGGGATACCAGTTCCTCGTCTTTCAATGCCGCAAAACTTACTCTTTTATGCTCTGCGGCCTTAACCGCCCCTTGGCATATGTCTATTTTTTTCTCCTCAATGCTTCTATCCATTCCAACGCCTCCTGATCAAGATGATCTGCCAATAAATTATTCTTCGGTGGTTTGTTCTCAATAAATCGTTCCCTTAAATAATTTGATTCTGCTTGAATCTCCAATCGTAGCTCTTTCGCCGTCATTCTGGTTGCACCCTGGCCATAAATGATAAGCTGCTCCAGGCTATCCCCCGTTGCAACCCTTACCCTGTAATGTTTGGGCATAGAAGTGACTACCCTCTCGATATAATGATCTGCTGTTTCTGCCTCTTTTGTATAAACAACATAAATATTGTGATAAGGATAAACAGTCCCAACATTTCCTTTGACCAAATATCCGTCAAAAACCAATATAATCGTGGTATTTTTAACTCCCTTATAATTGGAGAGAATGTCCATAAGCTTTTGCCTTGCGCTTTCCAAGCTTACATCCATTGCCAACTCTTTTAAATCTTCCCAGGCATGAATAATATTATATCCGTCCACTAACAAAAATTCCTTTTGCAAAAGCTCCCCTCCATTCTGTATTTGATATACACAATAGAGTATCATATTTCGTCACATTTTGCAAAACCACTATTTACATTCTATAACCGTGCATCCATTGAACATCATGGCCAAACAATAGATTCCAATCAACCCTTGTTGAATTTTCTTTGTCTAACCACCTCATACATTAAAAGCCCCGCTGCCACCGATGCATTTAATGAAGAAATCTGGCCGTACATAGGGATAGATGCAGTAAAGTCGCAGTTTTCTTTCACCAAACGGCTTACACCTTCCCCTTCACTGCCTATGATCAATGCCAAAGGACCCCTCATATCGGTGTCAAAATGGTCTAAACCCTTCATATCCGCACAAGCAATCCAAAGGCCTTCTTTTTTCAATTTTTCCATGGTCTTGACAATATTTGTAACCCGTGCCACAGGCATATATTCCATAGCTCCTGCCGATGTCTTTCCAACCGTAGCATTTAGCCCCACTGAACGACGCTTGGGAATAATCACCCCATGCACGCCTGCACACTCAGCAGTACGCAAAATTGCCCCTAAATTGTGGGGATCGGTGATTCCATCCAATAAAAGGATAAAAGGTTCTTCTTCCTTTTTTCTAGCAATGGCCAAAATATCCTCAACCTCAACGTATTCGTGGGCTGAAACCAAAGCAATCACGCCCTGGTGATTTTTTGTCTGAGATAACTCGTCCAATTTTTGACGGCTAACCTCCTGAATCACCACACCCTTTTCTGATGCCACGGCTACGATTCTTTTAATGGTTCCTTCTAAATTGCCCCTTAGAACCATTAACTTTTCCATATCCCTACCGCTTCGTAACACTTCCAAAACAGCATTTCTACCCTCAACCTGATTCTCATTTACTTCTCTTTGCTTTTCGTTATATTCTCTCTGTTTTCTTTCCACAGAAAAACCTCCTGTAATTTTCTCAAATAAAACTCTGCGTTCTTAAGGTTTCAATAAAGTCCAAACCAAAGAGGCTTCACCTACGAATCTTAGAAAGTGTTACCCCTTTGTCCCTTCCAAACACCCTCCTGCCCAACGGTTCAACAAAAGTTTTGGCTTCGAATTACAAAAAACCAGTAGTGTTTGAAACAACGCATAAACTCATTCACCTTCCTTAAAAACGCAAAAATAATGTTATAGAAAGCCGAAGGAATAGGTTTCTTTCAATCCTTCGGCTTTTTTTATTTTTATTCCTATTACTTTATTATATCCGCCATTCCCAAAGAAAACAAGGAAATTGCTCGTTCTTTTTCCCCTTTTAGATATAAATATCCAAGTAATGCTTCAAGACCTGTGGCATGGCGATAATCCATCAAATCTGCATTTTTCGGGGTTGTAAAAGATTTTGCGTTGCGTCCACGACGAAAAACGGCAGCTTCTTCTTCTGTCAGCTCTTGTGCAATACGAAAATACATCTGGGCCTGAGCTTTGGCATTCACCAAATCCTTTGCCTTTTTGTGTAGACGATTCACAGGTGCATTCCCATCAGTCAGCACCGTAAGCCTAACAAACATCTCGTATACAGCATCGCCTATATAAGCAAGTCCCAAAGG
This sequence comes from Anaerotignum sp., assembly GCF_040307045.1. Taxonomy (GTDB): domain Bacteria; phylum Bacillota; class Clostridia; order Lachnospirales; family Anaerotignaceae; genus Chakrabartyella. Next base: position 6,580 of record NZ_JAWRKF010000020.1, on the reverse strand, counting down.
AGAAAGACCCCTAGGGTCAACTTCTCCCCCACCACCTAAAATCAAATCAAGTTCTTTTAAATTCATACTTAACCTCTAAACCATTGAACACCCTGACGAGTGTCTTTAATTGTGATTCCCATAGCTGACAATTCTTCTCTGATTGCATCAGCCGCAGCAAAATCCTTTGCCTTTTTGGCTTCTGTTCTCTTAGCAATCAAAGTTTCTATTTTATCTGTTTCTTCGTCAGAAATACTTTCTTCAGAAACCTCAGCAACACCCAATACACCACACAGATGATCCAACATATCCTGAATTTTTATAGCATATTCCTTGGTAACGCCAGCTTTCACAGCAATGTTGCTAAAACGAACCAATTCATATATTACAGAAATGGCATCTGCAGTGTTAAAGTCGTCATCCATAGCTGCTTCAAACTGATCTTTATATTTCATAAGGTCAGCTGTTTGTGCCTTTTCCTCATCAGTGATTTTGCTATCAACTGCATTTTGTATATAAAAATCTAATTCTTTTCTAGCATTCTTAATTCTCTCTAAGCCATTCTGGCAAGCCTGCATCAAATCACGGCTAAAGTTGATAGGGCTTCTGTAATGACCATTTAAAATGAAGAAACGAATTACTTCATAGGGGAATTGGGCCGCAATATCCCTAACAGTGAAGAAGTTCCCTAAAGATTTAGACATTTTTTCGTTATCAACGGTAATAAATCCATTGTGCAACCAATATTTTGCAAACTGGCAACCATTGCAAGCCTCGCTTTGGGCAATTTCATTTTCATGGTGAGGGAATACCAAATCCTCGCCGCCGGCATGAATATCAATTTTTTCCCCCAAATGATGCTTTGCCATAACAGAGCATTCAATGTGCCATCCTGGTCTGCCTTCGCCCCAAGGAGATGTCCAACTGGGTTCACCTTCTTTTTTGGGTTTCCAAAGAACAAAGTCCGTAGGGTTTTTCTTTGCATCATCCACAGAAACACGCTCGCTACCCCCAGCAATCAATTCGTCCAAATTTTTTCTTGATAACTTTCCGTATTCTGGAAATTTCTTAGTATCATAATAAACTGTGCCCTTATCTTCATAAGCAAATCCTTTATCCACCAAGTCTTTTACCATTTCAATAATCAGGTCCATTTCCTCTGTTACACGAGGGTGAATGGTAGCCCTCTTTACATTCAAACCATCCGCATCATGGAAAGCTTCCTGGATGTATCTGTTGGAAATTTCCTGCATTGTGCTATTTTCTTTGTTGGCACGGTTGATAATTTTATCATCCACATCTGTAAAGTTCTGGACATAAGTCACCTCATATCCCTTATACTCCAAATAGCGCCTTACAGTGTCAAACACAACGTAAGGGCGAGCATTTCCAATATGAATATAGTCATACACCGTAGGGCCGCAAACGTACATCTTCACTTTGCCTTCCTCAATGGGTACAAACTCTTCTTTTTGTCTAGTCAATGTATTATAAACTTTCATCAAATTCATCCTTTCTGCGTTCATAGTCTGCTAAAAAAGTAAAGAATCATTTACAACAAAAAACAGATATTACATATACCAAACCGCAATCATTTCGTTGTTTGTAAATTTAATTGGGAGGAGATAATCTCAGTTTAGATTATCCCCTCTGCCTTGAGTAATTATATCATACTTTTATAAAAAATACTTATTTTTTCCAAGGAACGAAAATTTTTATACCGCTCTTCTTTTGGAACCTCTCAATTCTTCTGGTGCCACAGGTGAAATGCGTACGCCATCTTTTCTCACTACCATCACAGGTGAACCAACAGCTGTTACGTTTTCTGGAATATCCTGAATTACAACGGATCCAGCACCAATTTTTGAATTTTTGCCAATGGTAACAGGTCCCAACACAATTGTACCTGCACCGATCATTACGTTGTCCTCCAGGGTTGGGTGTCTCTTGTTTTTATCTTTTCCTGTTCCCCCCAGTGTCACCCCATGATACAGCATAACATTATCACCAATTTCCGCTGTTTCACCAATTACAATCCCCATTCCATGATCAATGAAAAAATTCTTTCCAATGGTTGCACCTGGGTGAATCTCAATGCCCGTAATAAAGCGTGAAAATTGGGAAATCAATCTTGCCAAAAAAAACATATGTTTTTTGTATAGCCTGTGGGCAATTCTATGATTGATTACCGCCCAAAAGCTGGGATACAAAAATACCTCAATATTACTTTTAATTGCCGGATCTTTTTCCTTAATTACCCTAATTGATTCTTTTAACATAAATATTCCTCCTGTTTTAAAAATTCCAATAAATAAAAGTTATACCTTGCTTTTATCTACATCCATTCCCCTCAAGTATCTTTTGACTCTATAAAAAGTTCCTAAACAGAAACAAAAAAAGCCTCGTCTTTATACAACATAAAGACGAAGCTATAATATCTCCGCGGTTCCACTTTAATTAGATGGCCATCACCATCTCTCTTTGGGACTGTAACGTTGTCACCGGACACAAGCTACTAAAACAAATCTTTCACCTGTTCAGTTCAGGAACGCACTTCGTCCTCCCCCACCTATAAGCGACTCCCACCCATGTCTATAAAGATATTGACAGTCAAAACCATGTACTTCATGGTCTCAAATCTCATCACCTTGCACCAAGGCCGCTATTCTCTGTTAGGTAAGAAAAGGATTACTCTTTTCCATCATAACCTTTTTCCTATTCACTTTTGGTTAATAAGGCAAACTGCCGTGGCAGCAATACCCTCTCCTGCTCCAGTAAAACCCAAGCCTTCTTCCGTTGTGGCCTTGACATTTACTTGGTCTAATTCTATCCCTAAAACCCTAGCAATATTCTCGCGCATCTTTGGAATATATGGCGCCACTTTAGGCCGTTGAGCAATAATTGTAGCGTCAAGGTTTATTATACAATAACCTTTTTCTAAAATCAAGTACAAAACTTCCGACAGCAGCTTTAAGCTATCAGCATCTTTATACTCCTGGCCAGTGTCTGGAAAATGCTTTCCAATGTCTCCCAAGGCTGCTGCTCCCAACAGGGCATCCATAATTGCATGAAGCAAAACATCAGCATCAGAATGACCTAAAAGTCCTTTTTCAAAAGGTATCTCAACCCCACCCATGATGAGCTTGCGTCCCTCCACCAATTTATGAACATCATATCCGGAACCAATCCGCATATTTCCTACCTCGCTTTCAAAATATGCAACAACAACAAAAATTCTCCTCCGAAACATATCTTTTCAAATATTTTCTTTGAACCAACTATAACCTGACCCTAAATTTATGTCAAGCTAATAAATTCTTTCAGAAAGAAGCAGGAAAGAACCCATACTACACAAACAACAAAAGAAAAACAACAATGACGCTCGCATTAACGGATAAAATTTGTTTTGATTCCTTTTTCAATTTTAGGAAGCTGGATGCCATTATCTTTGGCACAAGCAAAGCTTTTTAACATCCATGCCATGTTGGTACCAATATTTCTCATAGTTTGTAACCCCTCCAAGTCTTGCTTTACCTCATCTGGTGTATTGCCATGCACCATGTTCCAATAGCTAGAGGAAACAATGGGCATTAGGGCTATGGTAAAGTACTTGTTTATCACATCAAAGGATGCTGTTGTGCCACCTCTCCTTGCAGAAAGCACAGCCGCCGCTGGCTTAAAGTGAAATGGATGTTTGTCAATTGTGCTGGATGAACAGTAAAAAGCTCTATCTAGAAAAGAAAGTAGCCGTCCGCTGGGGTGAGCGTAGTAAACAGGGGACCCAAATATAAATCCATCTGCATTTTTCGCCTTCTCCACAAACCTATTTACATCGTCATCATCAAAAATACATTTTCCGTTTGTACATTTATTGCAACCAATGCAATCCCTAATTGGTTTTGGTCCCAATTGAAAAATTTCGTACTCGACTCCTTTTGCTTCTAAACTTTTTCCCACCTCAGTCAGCGCCGTAAAGGTGCACCCACTTAAATTCGCACTTCCATTAACCATAAGAACTTTCATTCTTTATGTCCTCCTAAACTCTTATTTAATAATACCCACTAATACATACTGGTATCTACTGGTACACATTTGCACCCCTTAACACACTTAATTAATTTCATTGTAATAAAGATGAAAAACCTCATCTTTTATTTTTATTATAAAAGACCCTTGTATTATTCCATTATAAAATTCAAAATTAATTTTGTATAGTCAAAGGAAAAAAATATAGTAAAGATGCGAATTTTTTTTCCTTATCCTTTTTTCACAACCTTAAGGTTTTTGTAATATAGCCTCAATATAATCTTACTTTTATCTACTTTTTATTGTGGTATCATTAACTTAACCGCATTTTTTAAAAGGAAAACCTCATATCATTATCAATACCAAATTTATAAAATATGTTAGGCCCTTAAATTTACTACTTTTCTAGCAAACTCAACTTTAGAGAGGATTTATTATGAAAAAACGTAAAAAAAAATATATCATTGCTCTTTTTCTCATCCTAGTCCTCCTCCTTGCAGCATTTGATGTAAGGTTAAAAACAGTTACCTATACCATTGAATCTGACAAAATATCAAATCAAGTACGTATCGCCTTAATTACAGACCTCCATTCCTGCGCTTATGGTGAAGGTCAGAAACATTTGATCAGGGCAATTGAAAAGAAAAATCCCGATATAATCCTTTTGGGCGGCGACATTTGTGATGATGAAATACCCCACGTTAACACCGAGGCTCTTCTAAAAAGTATTTCCAGCAAATACCCTTGTTTTTATGTTACGGGCAACCATGAATTTTGGAGTGATGATGTAGAGTCTATTCTAGATATGTTTCGAACGTATCACGTCACCGTGCTTCAAGGCTCTTTCCAAACCATCGAAGCCCAGAATGAAAAAATTAACATTTGCGGTATCGATGACCCAGAGGTAGAGAGATATTCAGGGGATTTTGTAATTACCCAGCAGCTAGAAGCCGTCAAAAAAGCCAACGATAATGAACTTTACACTATTTTACTGGCTCACCGACCAGAGTTAAATGCCAGATATCGTCAATATGGGTTTGACCTAATCATGTGCGGCCATGCCCATGGTGGGCAATGGCGCATCCCTGGAATTATGAATGGACTTCTTGCCCCAAACCAAGGCTGGTTTCCTCCTTATGCTGGTGGTAAATATGCTTTTGGTGATACATACATGGTTGTTAGTCGGGGATTAGCCCGTGAAACCACGCGAATTCCAAGAATCTTCAATCGTCCAGAATTGGTGATTGTGGAATTAAATTAAAGCTTATCTGTATCGAGCACAAACACGGTACTTAGAGGATATATTTAAAATATAAGTTTTCCTTCACACCCATCCCAACATCAAAACCACACCTTAACCCTGTGGTTTCCGCTTGCCCTAGAAGGGCTTATACTGGCATGGACCCGCCCTTTGAGTGTTCAGCAAACTGCAATACCTTCTCAGGAAGCCCCACAAGAGGCTTCCTGTTGTCATCCCATTTATTCTAATTATCTGTATATGGACTTATATACCCATCTATAGATATAGGTTTTACTTCATGCCCTCTCTTGTAGTTAAACTTCCTTCACTATTCCATCCTTTTGGCCTGTATGTATAAAGAATACTGCCTTTAGCAAAAATCACTAAATCTAAATTTGCACTTTAAATTTCATGTCCTTCAAGTGTTATCATATCTTTTCCCATTGATTAAAGCACAAGTTGTATTCTATGAAAAATTGCATTCATGCCATTTTTAATTTAAAGTTTAAACAATATTCTCTTTTGTCAGTATAAATCTACATAGTTATGATGATGCTTCCCTTGAACCTTAATGGTTGATAAGCGTTTACTAGCGCGCCCCCTTGGTAGAACAACCAATACTATGATAGTACAACGAAAACATAGTTCATTTTTGGAAGTTTTTATAAATTCATTTAGTTATCCGTAAAAATAAAAAAAACATCTATACAAGATGTTTTTAAATACAAAAATAGCGGAGGAGGGATTTGAACCCCCGACACTGCGGGTATGAACCGCATGCTCTAGCCAACTGAGCTACTCCGCCATATCTATATTAAATTATTTTTTTCGGAAAAAATGGGAGTTACAGGGCTCGAACCTGTGACCCTCTGCTTGTAAGGCAGATGCTCTCCCAGCTGAGCTAAACTCCCAAAACGACTCAGAAGGGACTCGAACCCTCGACCTCCGGCGTGACAGGCCGGCGCTCTAACCAACTGAGCTACTAAGCCATATTTAATTAAAGTAAGTGGGTCTTCAGGGACTCGAACCCGGGACCGTCCGGTTATGAGCCGGATGCTCTAACCAACTGAGCTAAAGACCCAAAATTTGTGCCCAGTTAAAAAACAAGCCGATGATCGGACTCGAACCGATAACCTGCTGATTACAAGTCAGCTGCTCTGCCAATTGAGCCACATCGGCTTAATAATAGATTCCGGCAACCATCTACTTTCCCAGGCAGCTACCCACCAAGTATCATCGACCGCTCAGGTCTTAACCGACGTGTTCGGAATGGGAACGGGTGTGTCCCCTGAGCGCATCATCACCGGAAATCTAAAAAATGATCCGTGCGGGATT
>NZ_JAWRKF010000019.1:0-9364 GCF_040307045.1 Anaerotignum sp. | reverse complement strand
ACAACCAGTTCAGCTTTCGTATTATCTATTCAAAAGTAGTTTGATATTTGTGACGTTTTTATGCATTTCGTGGCTGTCTGCCAACGGATATTAACTTTACCATAATAGTTTCCTTTTGTCAACACAATTTTCCAGTCTTTTAAATTTAATTGAAAATTCACTTATTTCTAGGTCTTACTTATTGGAGTATTGTTGTTTCCTTTTAGCGTATTCATCACTGTTGACTTTATAGCTTGATTAAAAAAGCAAACTTACACAATTAAGTCTATAAATTATAATAGGATTTATCAATTTTCAATTGTATCACTTTTAGGAATTACCTATTACGTATTATTTCAACCTTCCCTTACATCTAAACCCAGTGCTTTCACAATAAAAATACCAATCCCATACAAGCGGCATTGTTTTTTAATACACGTTTACCCAGGCAGGGATGGAAATTTTATGACAAAAGGAGGCAGCGAACATTTTTGTTCACCGCCTCCAGATTTAAAAACTATACTTTTGTACCTTTAACCAAGTTTAATACTTGATCAAATCGATAAAGGATTGAAGCAACTTCACCACGGGTAGCACCTCCCCTTGGGTCTAAGGTGCCATTTCCCTTCCCAGAAATCAAGCCGTTTGCAACTGCCCAACTCATAGGTGCTTTTGCATACTGGGAAATATTACTTTCATCTTTAAACGCAGTCAAATCAGAAATTTTTGTAGATTCATAGCCTTTGAACTGAGCATAGTTATAAAGGATAGACACCATTTGCTCGCGGGTGATTATGTCCTGTGGGCCAAATTTTACGTTCGCATAACCACTCACAATCCCCCTTATCTGCGCCCACGTAATAGAATCTGAGTACCAACTATCATTTGCTACATCCTCAAATCTATTAATTTTGCCTGTAGTTGGTTCACCTTCCATTCTCCAAAGTACAGTTACTATCATGCCACGAGTGGTATACAAATATGGGCTGAAAGTCGTTTCAGATGTGCCTGCAAACCAACTTTTTTCTACTACGTCATATACCGCTTCTGCAAACCAGTCCTTCCGTTGCACATCTTGAAAACTTACATTGGTTTGAGGATTTTCATGTTTATGAATTAGCTCAAAGGTAACGCTGATGGTTTGATTAGAGCGTACATTAGTAAAGGTATAGCTGTTCATTGCACCCACACTCTTACCATTTATCAGTACATCGGTAACCCGATAACCCTTATTGGGTGTAAAAGTGAAAGCAGCAGAACCTCCTTCAGCCACAGACATTGTTTTTCCAGTGCTTATGTTACCGCCCTCACCCGCAGTTGCAGTAATGGTATAATAGGTAGTGGACGAACCTCCACCGGTACCAGTAGGTTTCCTGTTAGCAAAAACAAAAGCGGAGAATGCGGAAGTCTGGAAGCTTATTGTTTTTGCTCCTAAATTAACAGTTGGGTTAATTCTTTGGGGCGTTTCAGAAGTACCATGATAATGTAAAATAATAAGATCATTAACATGAATTCCTACAGGAATTGGCATGGTAATCACAATCGGGGCTACTGGCTGGATATTGGTAGCCACAGGGGTTCCCATGTCGTCTAAGATATTAAGCTTTATATCCAACGCTACCGCATTTGCTATATTTGACGGAAGCGAAGGCATGGCTGCCGCTTCAACCTTTACCTGGGCCTTGTGTGGAGTAGTCACATCGGAGGATATGGTAAGTGATGCTCCAACAGCTTCAATATTACCAGAAATAACTGTGTTTAAGGAGGGTGCGACATCAAGCATAGTTTCAGAAATATTGGGATTAGCCGCAATCATGACTTCTTCCAATGTTTTTATTGTATCCATTCCAATCTTTTGCTTTTCTCCCTCAGACATAATCTGAATTATTTCTACAACCGTATCAACCTGTTTTACCAGCATTTCTTTCTCTTGAGGACTGACAGCTTCAATGCTTGAAGCTGGGGGAAGTTGGGCAGTGATGTCCTCAACCATTGAAACCTCATTAGATGTAGGAGGAATGCTAGCATTGTAAATAATATTTCCGTCGGTTTTGTATACTAATCGATTTGACACAGCTACAGGCGGCTTTTTTTGGTCATCCCAGTTGTCATACTCTGGCTCACCAGCGTTATCTGCCTTTACAAGAGTAACTGGCTCCTTAAATATGTTGGAATTTACGGAAATTGGTGCACTTAAATGAGCTCGGTGTTCTATTTGGGCATACCAGCTCCCATCAAAGGTATTACCTGAAATGATTAGGTTTTTATATCCATTGTCTGATAGCTCATTGTTCGTTGCTCCAACCAATAAGCCTATAGTCCGACTATTTTGAATCGTATTATTACTAATAATACCACTAACATTATTTGCAAGATGCACACCCGTGCGGTTAGCTTCAATCAAGCAGTTTTTTATGGTCACGTTCGTATTGTTAGCATAAATACCATTGCGTGTTTCCTTAATAATACAGTTTTCAATTGTAGCACCAATTGTCTGCTGGGCAACATTGATACCCTGACTAACCGGATTTGTATTCCAGTCAATTTTATTATCACGGGTAACAGTCACCGATTTAATTTTAGAATTGGAGTTTAAAATTACCGTGTTTGCTACCTCTGTTCCAACAAGAACAACATCCTCTGGTACATCCGTAATACTGGTTAAAGTAACACCAGTAGGTATGTTTATGCCAGTAATTTTATAAGTTCCGCTTTTGATGTAAATTGTGTCACCAGACGTTGCGGCACATAGCGCTTCCTGAATCGTTGCAAACCCGTCATCCGTGGTTCCATTGCTTGCTATCACTGAGCCTTTTTGGTAAGCCACTCCAAAATCGTAAGTGCTTTTTACCCATCCATCTGATGCAGTCAAACCATTGATCACATCCTGCCCGCTTGCTGCGCTAATTGGTCGCTGGGAATATACTTTGCCCATACCAAAGGTATTGATACCGTTAAAGGTAACTGTGGTCTTTATAGCATATTCTTCATTATCTTTATACATCAACCCCACATCGCCCCAAAGTGCGGTAAGATTTGCGGTATTAAAATCACTTACAGAAACTAAAGCCGAATTTGAGAAAGCGGCACCGCACTTTCCTGCGTTTTCCACCTTGAGTCCATGCACTACCATATTTGTTACTCCATGTACGTTTAATCCATGTCCCTTTTCAGATGAAACTGTAATATTTTCTATCTTGCCACTGGTGAGTGGCCCATTCTGTTGCATAAATTTAATTGCAGCAACGTTATCATCTTCGGAACTACTGATGACCTTTAAATCTTTCAACGTAACATTGTTTGCAGCCACTAAAAGACCACCTTGCCCGCTACAAGAGTAAGATTTTGCATCAATTACACTTGTGTCACCCATACCTTGTAGTGTTACATCGGACGCAGAAATGCGTAGCTGCTCATTTGCCGTTGCAGTATGTATACCAGCAAAAACAGTGACGGTGTCTCCTTCTTTTACAGCAGTAAGCGCTTCTTGCAGCGTTGCATAATAGATGCCGTTAATTTCTGCTGCAGCACCCTCTGAGTTTAGGGCAGAAACGGTATAAGTACCATCCTCATTGTCAGTTTGCTTGCAGCCAGGAGAAATATAGGTTGACACATCACTGTTAAAAATACCTCCAGTGATACGTGGATCTCCTGTATTTCTACCTGCTTTTAATGCACCTTGACCTTTTGCACCTATAAAAGTCCCGCCAGAAATATGGGAAGTAGCTTTTGCGTTAATACCGCCATCCCCATCGGTATTATCATTACCTGCAAGAACTGCCACTTTGCTTTTTGACTGATAAGTGCCACCAGAAATATGGGCATCAACCTCACCAGCCTCTCCAGCAATATAAAGTGCATAAAATGAGTAGGCACCATTATCAGAATGCTGGCACGCTACGGTTTGAAATACACCATCCTTTACTTCCGCATAACCACTTGATATAGCTAGCCCACCTTGCACACCAGTTACAGAGCCATTGTTAAAATACAATTCTCCGCGGCTATTAACAGCATAAGACCAATTCTTTTTGTTGTCAGACCCTATGGTCATTGTACAAGATGTAGTGTTAAAAATGCCGTTGTTCACAGTAGCTTTACCCTCATTATATAGTGCACAAGTTGCACCATCAAAAGTACCATTATTTATAATCAAAATTGCACCGGGCCTATTCTTAATACTTGCTCCGTTAGCATATACGCTCCCGGTATAAGTGCCATTTTCAATTGTTAAGTCTCCATAATTATCAACACACCCGTATCCACCCAATTCAGAACTTGAACTATTAATGGTTCCATTTCCTATGATGGTGAGCGTACCTCTGTTGATAATAGGACGGCCGTGAAAATCTTCCGAAACAGTAATGCTATTTTGATTTAAATCTAAAATAATCTTTTTGCTCTCTGGTACAGTTATAACATCTTCTTGGCTTATAACAATATTTGTTATTAACTGAATGGTTTCTCCATCATTTGCAGCCGAAATTGCATCGGAAGCTGATGTAAAATCCGCATCTTCGGTTCCAACTGTCAAAACCTTTGATTTCGCGTCTACTACTGTCATTTCTACTGTAGCATCCTCCGTAATAAATTCATGAAGTGCCATTACTGAAATAAACAATCCAGCCTGCTCTTCCCTAAATTTCGCTGCCTCTTCATCCCTTAGCCCAAAGTAAGAATCCATAGCGTTGGTAACCTGCCCCTTGATAATTCCTTTTTCCTCCTCGGCAGTAAGCTCTGTAAAACTTTCTACACTTGGCAATGCGGCAAACAGTTTTACTACTTTTTCATAGTCTGTTTTATCTTCAGTCTGTCCTTGAAGCACACATGGGTGACCCACTACTCGTTCCACATACCCACAGTTATCCCTATGGTCACATTCCATGGCCTCCTTACCCTCTACGGCTGGAGAATAGGCACAATCTTCCCAGTGGCTTTTTTCATCATTTTCGTCAGTATCAATACAGTTTTTATCACAAGGTATTTCTCCAATAGCCTCGACGGCAACTCCACAAGCATTTACACCAACATAGGAACAAGGCTCTGCATCCATAGCTTCCAAGTAGCCACATTCTTCACCGTGAACATGCGCCTCTGATTCTTCTAAAAATAATGATGGTTGTGTTGTTTCCATTGCAATTACCTGTGTTCCATACATTGAGAACATCATAGTAACACTTACTATCAATGAGATTAATTTTTTGCATTGTTTGACCATTTCTTATCCTCCTATCCGAATTAAATTAAAAATCAGCAGAACTCATTAGGCATCGGACATTTGCGTAATCTGAACAATTTCAATGTAACCTTTGATCCCTAAAAGCCTAAACTTGAAGATCGGTACTTATAATACCACCACCCTTTAAACATCTAAGTTTTACTAGCAAAAAATGAACAAAAACTTTTTATGACTCAACATCTTTAGATTTGATAAGGTAAATAAGCTTAATCTACATTACCTTGCTTATTCACTTCCTTATTTAAACAGTATTATAATTTATACTCTACCTCTGTACCATAGATAGGAACCCTTTTCCCCGTTTTGATTCGGGTACAAACTGAGACAAAAAAATAAATGCACACCCCTAAGAGGGTGTGCATTTATTAAAATTTAAACTATTTATCATATTTCTTAACCAGCTCTCTTAATCTGCCAGCCACAAGTACATTATCTTTGTACTCCAAAGGAATGTTATTCTGCCATTCATTTTCAAATATATCAGAAATCGTATTGATGATACTAACTTCTCGGGTGATTCTTAATTGGCCTCTGCAAGTGATCGCATACTGATTTCTTCTGCATAAATGAGAGCATTGTGTACGATTTTTCGTATTATTTTCTCTTACAAATCCCAGACTATAGTTCTTCTTTTTTTCTAATAGATCTGCAGTGTCATATATATGACGTTTAATTTGGCTATGATTCATATATATTTTCTTCCCAAGATGCAGAGACAAATCTTCTAAATACCATTTATCTTTTTTTAGCATTTTTTCAATATCATTATAATAGCATAATTGTCTGAAACTTGTTTCACTGACATATTTATCATAAACATAGTTTTCGTGGTTTTGTAACAAGCTTAAAATTATTTCTTTTTTTTCTCCATATATTTTATTGGTTTGTAGTATATCACTTAATAACTCTTGACTCATAGTGATAAAAGCTAAACCAATGGCGAAAATAAAACAAGTATCACCAGTTCTTTCAATTTTTTTAATCAGATCTATCAATTCCATGCGCTCGTCATCATTTTTTACCATTTTGTGTAAAATACAGCCCCTTAAATGGTTTTTTAGTCTCATCCCACAAGAATCAACGGAATAAGGATCTGAAAATGTTATAGTATACAGCTCATCATTAGACAATCGATTGCCTATAACAACGCGGTGACCTTTTACAAAATAATAGGAGTAAAACATTTCAGGATTATTTCCCGAGAAAAAAAAGTATTCATTAAAATTTGGATATGGATAAAATAAATCCATTACTTCAGAAAACTCATGATGTCTTTTTAAATAATCTATATCGGAGATAAAAGTAACAGAATGGCCTTGCTCTAATACTTTAATCATAGTTTCTTGAAATCTGATATTATAATATTCATCCGACGTTAACCATTTAAATTGTTCATTGTCATATAAACTAATTTCATATTTTTTATCTGTTAATAGAGTTTTATCCAGTAAATCCAGCAAAGATGCGAATCTTCCAAATGATCCTTGAACAACAGGTACAGAACAATATATTACATTTTCCTTTGTACTTATAATAGCGCCTCCAACATTAGCTACAAATTCCGACTCTCCTAAAAACCGATTTATACAATCTCGAAGATATGTATCACTCTTTGGCATGTTAGGATAAATTCTTTCAAAGAAGTTTTCTAAAGCAAATTCCTTTTTTTCTAAATTCACTTGAATCAAATAGTCTACCACTTTATTATAATGTTTAGATCTAGAATTAAAGGATCTTTTTCCTAACGCCCATTTATTTACCACAGTTCTTTCTAAATATAAAGCATTTGCTAAATCTGTGTATGATATATGCAAAACTTTTAGTAAGTAACCTATTGGATATATTTTTTTCCTATTCATATTGCCACCTCATTACTACAACAAAAATTCATTAACTAAAAGCAGTGTGATTGATAAAAACAATTGTCCGTTTGCCATATAAACAGCTAGGTTCATTTTTAGTTAATTACTTATTATATTAAAAAAGCAAAAACCTATCAACAAGCAAAATTAGCAAATTTAACTTGATGTAGTTAATTCAAATGTCTTAACTCTGCCAATTTATTTTTAAATACAAATTGGTGATCAATCATCAAGTCTACCAGCAAGGGATCAAACATAGCTCCACTTTCATTCTTAATCTTTAACATCACATACTCATGGGATAAGCTCATGCGGTAGGGGCGATCAGATGTTAGTGCGTCATAATAATCACATAAAGCACAAATTCTGCCTACTACAGAAATTTCATATCCTTTTAATTTATTAGGATACCCATTTCCATCAAACCTCTCATGGTGCTGGGCGATTGATCTTAAAACTACATCTAAAAAAATTTGGGTTGATTGATTTGTATTAGAAGTTCGTAGAATATCCGTAAAAATTTCCAACCCATACTCCACATGTCTTCTGATTTCTTGGCGTTCCTGAAATGTAAGCTCATTTCTATTGTTCAATAGTCCCTGATTCAAATAAATTTTTCCAATATCATGATATATAACACCATTTTTTATATGCACGATTTGATCTTCTGTTATTTCATCATAAAGACGCATATCCACTGCTAATTGAGCCAAAATTTTTGCATATTCAGCCACATTCTCACAGTGCCGAAAAGTATATTTATCCAACTGCCGATAAAGTGACCATGGATCCAAATCATCCCTTACCAAGTTATTATTTACATCAAATATATTATTCATTCTTTCCACCTACTTACGTACTTTTATTCATTACCAATATAGAAAAGTTTAATATATAATAGAAAGTTAGGTTCTTCTATCCATACAAGCAAACCTGGATTAGATTTTACACTCCAAAAAATTAGAATTAACGATTATATATACTTTTCTATTATTCTATATTGTATTTTGAAACAACAATTATTCCAACCGTTTTCAGCGTGTTTCCCCGTTTTAAATCGGGGTCAAAATGTGCCATTGTTTTCTCAGTGGGATGTCTAAACAACCATACTTCTACTATCAAATCCGAACATAAGAATTTACAATAATATCACAATTAAAAACAAAAAAAGATACCATTTAATTTGTTATGCGATTGTTATTTTAGACAAAAGCACTACACAATAATGTATCTCATACATCAAAGTTAGTATTTATTTATTCCCTCTTATTGCAAAATAAGAAATTTAGGGATTAAGAATAGGACTAAAATTGAAAACAAACATGAATTAATATCTACTGAAATTTTTTAAACCATATCAACATTACTTGCTACTGAGAAGTAGGCATACCCTTAAATGTATTAACTAAGTCTGTAGAAGAAACAAGAAATTCAGATGATTTTATTTGAGTCAATGATAATTCCATCGCAGTTTGATTTTTATTTTATACAATCTGAAAAATATTAATAAAGAAATGAGGGTGCTTTTTAGGAAAGGTTTAAATAACAAGAATGGATAAGATCTAGATATTATTGACTTTAGCAGTCACCTGTATTGTAGCCTTCAGCAGGGATGCCCTAGAACGGCTCCTGCCACAGTGCTGGTTGGCTTGATGGGTGATTCGATGAATAAAATGTTGTCAATTGATGCTTGCCATCTTTATTTTTACAATCTACTTTTCTTTATTTCCATTTCTGAATCAGGACACATACTCATATTAATTTAAATTTTTTTAATTATTTTTATACTAATTACTTTTAAAAATTCAACTAACTTGAATATTTATAAAATAATGTATGCTAAGTATATTTTTATAAGCGTGACGAAACGGTCTGAATCGCACTCCAATCATTATCGCAATGACGTTTTTATTACACATAAGTAATCTGATTCCTTTTTTTGATCAAAACAATATGATATTTTCATTTCCCAAATACCTCTAAAAAGCTTTTATTTTCACAAAAACCTCCTATACAAAACTGTATCAAAATGAACCAGCAGTATAGGAGGTTTTGTTATTATCAAAGCTTTTTGTTTTTCCCAAAAAACAGGAGATATATTCATTAATTAATTCAAAAAAGAGAACTGCAATAAACAGTTCTCTTTTTGAATGGATTCTGGCAACCATCTACTTTCCCAGGCAGCTACCCACCAAGTATCATCGACCGCTCAGGTCTTAACCGACGTGTTCGGAATGGGAACGGGTGTGTCCCCTGAGCGCATCATCACCAGAAATTTTTAGGC
>NZ_JAWRKF010000018.1:0-4647 GCF_040307045.1 Anaerotignum sp. | reverse complement strand
AGGGCATTCCTTTACCGCTCCCACCCGGCAGAATAAAAAGCCGCAGTCCTCGCAGGCGTAGGTCATGTCATGTCCCCCTTCCGCATAGACAGGCTGATTTTCTTCAAATCCCAAGGAGCTGCTTTTTCTTTGCCTCAAACTCCTGCTGGGAAATGATGCCGTCCTCCATAAGCGCCTTGTATTTTTTGATTTCTTCAATGACGTCGGTAGGCGGAGCCATGTTGGTATATAACGTCCCCATTCCCATCATCCCGGGGCCAATAGACTGCTCAGCTACGTCGGGAAAGGCCACCGTCCTAAGTGCAGCCACCAGCTTTTCAATTTCTTCTATGCTTTGCTGATAGGAGCGGAGGTAGTTGTTCACATCCGGGAGGTTGTTATTAAACCGTGGACCGTCCATATCATATTTGAGCACCGTCCAGTAGGGGTGGTCGAAATGCAGCTCCACGTTAAACGTCTGAAAGGGTTCAGGAATATCAAAATACTGCACCGGTGCGGAGTTATTTACCTTGCCATCGTCCAGCCTGTCAAGGGTTCGTGCCATCCGCTTGCTTGCTGCAAACTGTGCGATTTGCGGCGCCATCTCCATAGCCCGCTCGGTTACGGTGCTGGTGTAACGGCGTATGCCTGCCGCCGAACCCTCAATCAGAGGGGTATTGTCCTCCCTGATGGTAAAGGATTTCAATTGTTTGCCTTCAAACACGGTTTTATCGGGGTTTTTGCTCATACACAGCAGCTTGTTCTGGTAATCAAAGATGATTTTGGTATCCCAAAGGCCGAAATCAATCCGCTCAGAAACCACGAACTGGCCTTTCAGTATTTGGTTTTGATCGTAGAATGCCAGATACTCCCGAAATCCCTGCATTGTCAGATTGCTTTCCTTGTCGGCACCCATATCAATCTTGCTATAACAGTCGTTGCAAATATATTCGCCCTCAATTTTCGATGGCAGAATTAGTGGAATCTTGCCGCCGCAGATAGGGCAAGGGGATTTTTTTGAAAATAAGCCCATATTCCGTTCCTCCTTTTGTTCGCATTATCTTGTTCCTCCGCCCGAACCACCGCCGATGGAGCCGTCGCCTCCGCCAAGGGAAGCAAAACCGCCCCCACCGCCGCTGCGTTTTTCCTGCTCGCGCTGGTCTTCGGCTTGCTTCATATTGCGGTAAAGTAAATAGTGATAGGAATAGGCGGTAACCATGCTTTGGCTGTAGTCGACCAGCTCGGCAGAGAGCTGCGGATACAGCGCCTTCATTTGCTCCGCCACCTGATCGGCGATGCCGAAAAGCATGGCATAGACCAGCAGCTCCCGCCAGATGGGCATTTGCTTAACGCCGCGCTCGGCAACCAGTGAAAAATCCGTGAGATACCGTTTCAGTCCCATCAGCTTGCCCAGCTCCTGTTCACCAGCTGGGTTCAGGTCGGTTAGTTTGGCAGGCATATTCCACCGTTTTAGGCAGTGCTTTTGATTCAAATACGCTCTGCCTGCACTGTCATGCTTCTCTATGTAGGTGCGCAGCAGCTTGTCGTTTTGGCTTGCAAAGCGTTCCAGCTCCTTTGCCTGTAAGATGCCGTCCGCACCGGCCGCACCCTCCAGAACCGTATAGAGGTACTCATCATACTCGTTCATTTGGCTGTGCTGACTGCCCATAAGCCGCAGGCTCACTGTTTCGCGGGTTTGTCCCATCAAGCCGACCTGCTGCGTTTCCACAGGAGACAGGCAGCCAAGCTGAATCACCCGCAGCATTCCTGTGGCAAGAATTGAACCGTCTTCACAGACATCAAACAGCCGTCCCAACGCATAGGTGGCACTCAGATTGCCGCTATTCGGAACATCCCTAAAATACCCGAACTTCTCCGCAAATCTGTTTAGCTTTCTTCGTCTGAGCTTTTTGCTGCGCCCCAGAAAGAATGCCGCCAGCGCAATGGGTGTTCCAAATAAAATGACCATCCCCAAAATCAGTTCAGAAACTGTGCCTTCTTCCTGCTCCGCACCGGAGTCATCATAGTCGCTGCCCTGAAAAGCGGTTTGTTTAAGCGATTCAAAGCTGTCCGGCTCCTGTCTTGCGGGTGATAAAACACCCTTTTCCAAGGAGAACAGCAGTGTCACATGGTTTTCGGAACGAATGGGGCTTTCCGTGTAGGCAAGAATGGCGCCGTCTGAAAATCCCACCTGTCCCTCATAGCCAAAGCCCCATATATCGGCTGTTTCATCGGTGATGGGCGCACTGTCCGCCAGTCGGATTTCCACCTTTACATCGGTGGGGGTGGTGTTCATCCCCTCGTTTACGAAGCGGAAATTCACGCCGTCCCTGTCGCTGTAAGCGCCCACTGCATGATCCAGCTTTTATTCGATGGCATAGCGGTTTTGCCCATACCCGCTGATGCCAAAGCAAATTTCATACCCGTTGTCCGTCTCAAAAACGCCGCATTTTTACGCCTTTTCCTCAAAGCTCCAATCAACGTCCCAATCCGGCACCGTCTCATAGTTCCCGTTTTGGTCGGAGACCGTAAGCTGGCTGATGGTCAGGTAATCGGGTGTGTTCATGGGGATATAGCTTTCGGTTCCCTCGCCAAAATCTCCCTCCCAGACCTGCGTAATGTGCATAGAGCCGTCCCGATTAAGAACAGCTTTTATGTCGATGGTATTTACCTTGTTTGCAGCAAAGGCAGGCACAGGGACAGAAAATATAAAATATAGACATAGAATAAACGTGCCAATAATTTTTCGCATTACACATCTCATTTCATGCTGGGCATATCCGTCTTGCTTGCCTGCTCCACAAGATACTCCCCTTGCCGAAAACCCAGCATGCCGGCAATTGCAGACACTGGGAACATCCGGATTTCACGGTTGAGCTTGGTCACACTGTCGTTGTAAATCAGGCGGCTGGTGCGCACCATGTTTTCAAAGGTCTGCACCGCATCCATGGTTTTGATATAGGTTTGGTTCGCCTTTAGCTCCGGATATTGCTCCGTCACCATGGCAATCCTGCCCAGGGCTTCGGAAATAATCCCTTCCTGATGCAGCACATCCTTCGGCGTGGATTTTGCTGTAATCACGCTTCTTCTGGATTTAATGGTTTCAATCAGCGTTTCGCTTTCGTGCTTGGCATAGCCCTTGGTCAAGTCCAAAAGAGCCGTTAGCGCATCAAAGCGGCTGGACAGCTGTACTCCGATCTGACTCATGGCGTTGCTGATATTCTCATCAAGCACCACCAGTCTGCGTTGGGTGGAGATAGCCCATAGGACAATGACTGCAAGGACTGCTATGATTGCGATAAAAGTTGGCATCATCGTATATTCCCTCCTGTTTCTGTTTTTGGAAACGGCAGGAAGTCTTTCGGGCTTCCTGCCGTTTCGGGTCAATCAAAGACACTTCTTGAAATGCCGTTGCAGCTAAATTACTCTATGCCCATAGCGTCAAGGACTGCTGTTAATTTTTCATCATAATCTGTAGCCAGCTCCGCCGCTGTTTCCAGCTTTGTAACATCATTTTCCTCAGCCGCCTCATAAACGGTTTGCTGATATTGTGCAAGTGCCTCTATGCATGCAGTCAGCACCTCCGCTTTGTCGTCGTAGATGTTGGTTTCCCATGCTGTGCTTTGCACATCCTGAAGCATTTCATTTGCATCCTCTGCCAACTGCTTGTATGCGTCAAGGAGATTGCTTTCTTCTTTTTGACCGCTTTTTACTTCCTCAAGCAGTGTGCCTATAGCCTGCTGATCTTCGTAATTTTCAATAATACGATCAAAAAAGCCCTGAAGCTTTGCGAAGTCCGCATCTGCTTTCGCTTGCTCATCCGTATCAGCCCCCTGTTGCTGGGTAGATGGTGCGTCTGTATCAGCCTCACCGCCGCAGGCCGCAAGGCTCAGCGTCATGGCAAGTGCCATCATAAGTACCAGTAATTTTTTCATTTCAAATCCTCCGTTTTCTGTCAGGTGGTATAGGGTAGTTTCCTTAAATTCACTCTATCAAAATCCTCCCCCCTAAAACCGTCCGCTGCACGAAATATCATCTTTTCGACATGAAACATAGTGTCGGTTATTGAGTTTTATGGTAAAATTAATTTGGAAAAGCAATATTGAGAAATGGAGAAATGAAGAAATGCTTATGCTACAAATTGCGATCTGTGATGACAATATTGACGAGTTGTCCAACATGGTACAGCTTATAGATTTGGACTGTAGTCAATAAGTTGGACACAAAAATACGAAATTTGGCATTAGAAAAATGACTTTTCAAACTCGAGAGGAGTCGAAAAGTTAATAGCAGAGTGTATACGGTTTCTGTTATAGAAACCCTCAATATAGTCAAACAAGCTTAACTTCGCATCATCAAAATCCGAGTAGTGTCTAAGGTAAACTTCTTCTTTTTTAAGAGAGGCATGAAAAGACTCCATCGGAGCGTTATCAAAAGGGCAACCCTTCTTGCTGTAGGAAAGCTTCATCCCATGTTTTTCAGCTGTATTAAGATAGTCCATAGAGGTATACTGAGAGCCTCTGTCATTATGCAAAATAACACCTCTAGGATTACCTTGTTTATAGCAGGCGTTCTCAAGAGCAGAGATAACAAGCTGCTTATTCATTTTTCTAGAAAAGTTAAATCCTACAATTTACTAGTACAAACATCAAGAATACTAGCTAAATA
>NZ_JAWRKF010000017.1:0-262082 GCF_040307045.1 Anaerotignum sp. | reverse complement strand
TATTTAGCTAGTATTCTTGATGTTTGTACTAGTAAATTGTAGGATTTAACTTTTCTAGAAAAATGAATAAGCAGCTTGTTATCTCTGCTCTTGAGAACGCCTGCTATAAACAAGGTAATCCTAGAGGTGTTATTTTGCATAGTGACAGAGGCTCTCAGTATACCTCTATGGACTATCTTAATACAGCTGAAAAACATGGGATGAAGCTTTCCTACAGCAAGAAGGGTTGCCCTTTTGATAACGCTCCGATGTAGTCTTTTCATGCCTCTCTTAAAAAAGAAGAAGTTTACCTTAGCCACTACTCGGATTTTGATGATGCGAAGTTAAGCTTGTTTGACTATATTGAGGGTTTCTATAACAGAAACCGTATACATTCTGCTATTAACTTTTCGACTCCTTCGAGATTGAAAAGTCATTTTTCTAATGCCAAATTTCGTATTTTTGTGTCCAACTTATTGACTATAGTCCTATACACACTGAAAGCCTAATTAAGGAAGTGCAATAATCCTATCAAATAAATCTTTATTCTCATCAATGTCACTTGGGGAGGCAAAAACTACGTAGTTCATGTTGTTATTAAGATTTTCAAAATATTGAGCATAAGCGGATATATCCTCGAGGCTGGTTTCTTTTATTTCATTTAAGTAATGAATTGAATCCTGTGTGGTAATACCCATGCAATTGCGAGTTAAAGTATTTAACGCACTTTTTAATTCTCCAGAACTTTTTGTTGCTGAGGCATAGGCTGACAATTTGTAGGTTTCCAAAACTTTCTGCGTCATACTACCGTCAAGACTTTTAATGAATTCATCTGTTGTGTTAAGGGTTGCAAGGGAAGTGGCGTAGGTGTTGTCTCGATAGGTGTATGCGGTATAATTATTTTCGCTAAAAAATGCGCCTACACCATATGCACCCCCATTTAGGCGAATTTCAGGTACAAGAGAAAGAGTATCCAAAATACTGCCGATTACCTGGTTTTTTCCGCTGATAGGTACGTTGTTCTCTAATAAAGGTGCATTTGCAACTAAGTATTGTACAGTTAAATCACCAGTTAGTGCCTCTCTTTTGGCTGGTGTAGGTAGTATATAATCTGCTTTAGGGTAGGAAGCATCAGGCAGTTTCTGGGTAAAGGTTCCCATAGACGCTTCAAATTTATTTTTCGCTGTGGAATTTCCAGCCAACAGTATAGTTAAATTATTTTTATTAAATGCTTTTGCTCGAACACTGGCTATTTTATCTGCCACTTCAGTGGGAGTGGTTTGAAGCTGTTTTTCTAAAGCTATAACAAAATTATAATAATCTAATCCTTTCAAGTAATTAAGATATCTAGAGGAAGGGCTGGAATAAGCCATCGAACGCATGAAAGCCAGGTCGATGGGTTCTGTAAATAAAGTTTGATAACGACTTTTAATATTTGCAATGGTTCTCGTGGAGTAAGTTGAAATATCTGAAACTTTGGAATTTAATAAAATATCTGAAATCAAATCCAGAGAATCAGAAAATTCATCTTGAAAGCCATAATAATTTGCACTAAAAACAGGATGGGCGGAAGTATCATTTTTATCATCCTTATGCACGTTTAATTCTGTTGACTGGTTGTAGGTTTTATATAAGGTTTCATTTATTACTTGATTTTCTTTTCTGTTATCTGTAGCCATTCCGCTTCTTATCATGTCATTGTAAAACTGCAAATATAAGAATTCTTCTGGGGTTAGATGGCTTAAATCAAAATTTATGGAAATGCCACTTATTGCATTAACATCTGCATTGGCGTGCACTAGATTTACGCCGTTTACGGTGGTTTCAGTTATATTTCTATCCTTTATTTCTATTTCAATTTCATTGAGACTTACAGCCTGAAGGGAATCTAGTGTATCTTGGGAAATTTCACGATTATTCCAAACGTTAAATTCTGCTGTTTTCTGAACCAATGCCTTGATTTCTGCCTCTGACATAGATGCTTTTTTGCGGGCAAGTGTTTGAGCAATTACCTCCTGTTGTTTTTCAAGCTGCCCCGCTTTAGGAACGGTGACGGTTAGTGCTGCAGAAGTATTATTCACAAGTTCAGTTTCAATGGCATTTTCTAAAATCCCATCATCCAATTTGGAGGCTACGCTATTAAAGGCATTATCGTAATTGGGCATGGGATTGCCTAATATATTATCATAAATGCTTGCGGAAATTAGGCTGTTTATTGCAGTATTTTCTGTAGTGCCCACGTCTCGTTGAAACTCCAAGGAACGAAGGGAGGCTTTGACAAAATCCTTATCAAACCCATTACTTACGAATTTTTTTAATTCTGCCATTACCACGTTATAAAAATCGTTTTTGCGTTGGGGGTCGGCATTGACAGCAACGAAATGAACCACAGGCTGAAAAATACCCTCATCCAAATAAATTTCATAAGAATCTGCTATATTGCTTTTTAGCAGAGATTGTTTCATTTGGGAGCTATCAAGGTTTAATAAGTTTACAGCAATATCTAAGGCAACAAAACTTTCAAAACTATTTTTTCTTGTGTCTTTCGTTGCAAAAACAAGCTCAATAACCGATGAATTTTTGGTATCAGTGTCTTCTGAAACAGCGAATTCAAAGGTGTTTTCTTGTAGTTGGTGAAAGATTGGTTTCGTGCCACTGTCCAGAGTATGCTCTCTATAGCTGTAGGCTGACAGATAATTTTCGTCTGCCAGTTTTAAAAACGGTTCATAATCTACATCACCGTAAAGCACCATTGTGCTGTTTGAAGGATGATAATTTTTATGATAGGTTTCCATGAGCTCAGTATAGGTTAAGGTGGTAATATCTTCTGGATTGCCACCAGAATTATTACTTTGAGCACTATTTGGAAAAAGAGTTTTCATTGAATTATGGTAGGAAGCTCTCTCTATATTTGCCAGAGCGCCCTGCATTTCATTATATACAATGCCATTATAATTTAGTGGGGAGCTTTCATCTGTCAATTCATAGCGGATACCTTCTCGTTCAAATATTTTTTCGTTTTCTAACAAAAGTGGGTTAAAAACCCCGTCCAAATAAATGTCTGCCGATTTTAATAATTGTGCCTCATTGGCAGAACAAATGGGATAAGTAGTAAAATTTTGATAAGTATATGCATTGGTATAAGAAATATAGGTTGTATTAGCCAATGTAAAAAAGAGTTCATTAAGAGGGTATTTTTTACTGCCACTCATAACACAATGCTCCAGAATGTGGTTAATGCCTTTATTATTTTCTGCAACGGTATCAAATTTAATGGCAAAACCACGGTTGGTATCGCTGTTTTTTAACACAAGAAATTTAGCACCTGTTTTTTGGTGAATAAACAAATACTGATTGGCTTGTATGGCGGAATCGTAACCTTTGTGCGTAAGCTCAAAGCCGTGAATCACATCCCCCATTTTTGGTGAAGAAGGTGCGTTGGCGGCGTTTACGGTCCTTATGGGCGTGACCACCGATAAAAGTGTAATACATATTGCTGTAAAAAATAATAAAGTTTTTTTTCTCATTTTACCCCCACTTTCTGTTTTTCGTTGGTTTGGCTACTTAGTTAATTTTATCAGAAGTAGCAGTGCTTTACAAATTGTTTTGTAAATTCCAAATAAATTTTATTAAGAATGCGAATAGAGAGTTTTTAGGAAATGAAAGAAAAGAGGGAAATGTGGTGCTGATGTAAATGCAGATGCTTTCAAAATTAGGTAAATCAATTTTTAAAAAATAGTAGAATGTTTTTAGTACGGTTTGAAAATAAAAACCCCTACGAACCTAGCAAACTCAGGGTGCGCACGAGTTGGCTTATTTATTCCCACTCGCTACCACATTTCATAAACCAAACTATTTTGTATGGTAAATATGATGTCGGATATTCCAATTACATAAATTAGAGTGGGGGCTGACTGAATGTCATACTCCTGCAAGAGCTGTTGAATGATGTTGCGTTTTGCGTCTGTCATTTGTACCTTGTGTACTGGTTTCTTTTCTCTTGCCATAATTAAAGGCCTCCTATGATATAATATTTTATCATAGAAGACCTTATATAACCTTATTTACAGAAAAACTTTTCCAAACTCACTTTTAATGTTAAAAAACCTAAGAAATAACGTATTTTCTGACCAATTCTGTTCTGGTTCTATGTCAGGATTTAGTCCAAGTTAAAATGAGAAAATTATCCTCATCTTAACCTGCTAATTGTAATTCGTTATCATTGTTTTTTTAATAGATCTTTTCAAAATCATCTGGGGACATATATCCGCAGTGACTGTGAATTCGCTACACATTATAAAAAGTATCAATATATTTAAATACAAGTCTGTATGCTTGTGCAATTTGTACATCATCTATGTTAATGGAAATTGTATTATCACCGGTTTTTGGGAAGCATATGTTGACCAATATGGTTTATAATGTAACAAATTAATAACATAACTGATAGTTTTCCAACTTATAAGTACATAAAGCACTTATAAGTTGACTTTGTATAGGAAGTATTATGAATAGATGAAATATGATTGTACTATGTACGTTCGTTAGCATTCTTTGCGATGACTTTGCTACGACAAACGGCATAGAATATCAATGTTATCCCCTAAATCCAAGACATAAAATCCCGTTGATCAGTTTCCTTTAACGACCAAAGGCATAAAACACCAAAGCTGTCCTCACGTGCAATCTTGAAAATAAAGTAATAACCATAAAAATCCCTCTAAAAAGATATAGCACATGCCTACTCTCAGCCCACGTTGAGAGTGTAGTGTTGATTACAAGGGCTGACAAGTAAGGGGTCTAAAAAGGCTTGAAATATAAAGCTTCTGAGGTTTTGAGTGAAATTCTTAAGTGGTATAAATTCTTGGAAATTCTTGTGAAATCGCTTGTTGGGAACTGGTCAATCCTTTAGGTTGAGTTGATAGATTAGCTTTAGGTAGGTTGAATGATGATTAGGCTAAAATCATTCTGTAAAGTCTATAGATTTTGATGTCTAAAAATCATCCGATTTTATCACAGAGGCAGTTTTTGAATGGTGGAAGCTTCAGCTGCAAAACAACTTCCAAAGCAGAAATAGCATCAATCATTTCGTTGACGGATTTATCAATGCGTATTACCGAAGTACCACAATTACCAATACAAGGGTAATTACACTGGGTCGACATATAGTTTGTTTGAAGAAAGAGCCCAACCAGATCTTGACTATTGATATATACGTATGCATCCTCGGACAAGGTATAATTACCTACTGGTTACAACAGCGCCGCAAAGAATGCCAAACAAATTGGTATGCTCCCTTCTAGGTAGACAAGTGGAATAATAAAAAACTTGTCACTTAGAAGGGAGTTTTTTATGCCTCAAAAATCAAAGTGTTCATTTGAAAAAAGTTAAATGCTGTATTGCGATGTCTTCAAGGTAAAACATCTGCAACTTATGCAGCTAAGCGATTGGGTATACGTCCTCAATCTGTATTAAGCTGGACTTCAAACTATCAGTCACTGGGTGAATCAGCCTTAATGCCTTTAACAAAAAATACTGCTTATTCGCTTGAATTAAAACTAAGTGCTGTATCGGATTACCTGAATGGACAAGGAACTTGATAACGTATAATTAATTTCGCAAATTCATTTTCATAAAAAAGACATGGTCTATAGCCGGTTGGTAAAATAAAGTCACCACAACCAAATCTCGCAAAGGAGGCAATAGAACATGTCTGATAACATTATACAGTTAAATCAGAAACTTATCCGTAACGAATTGAAAGATTTAGTGCGTAACAGCGTTAAAGAAACACTTAACGCCATGCTTGACCATGAGGCTGATGAACTCGTTAATGCCGAGAAATATGAACGCTCAGGTGAGCGTAAAGGATATCGCTCTGGTCATTACAGCCGTAACTTTCAGACTACATCCGGCGAGGTAACCTTAAAAATGCCCAAATTAAAGGGGATTCAATTCGAGACCGCTATTATTGAGCGATATCGCCGGAGAGAATGTTCTATCGAGGAAGCGCTTATTGAAATGTATCTTGCTGGTGTTTCCGTTCGCCGTGTAGAAGATATTACCGAAGCCCTTTGGGGAACTAAGGTATCTCCTGGAACAATCAGCAATCTCAATAAAAAAGCTTATGAACATATTGAAACATGGAGAAGCCGTGAATTGACAAATTCTTACCCATATATTTATGTAGACGGCGTTTACTTAAAACGCAGTTGGGGTGGTGAAATCCAAAATGTCTCCATCTTGGTCGCTATTGGTGTCAATGAGGATGGGTGTCGTGAAATCATAGGTGCAGCTGAAGGTATGAAAGAAGATCGTGAAAGCTGGAAAAACTTCTTTGTTTGGCTCAAAGAACGTGGCCTTAAAGGAGTGCGTCTCATTATTGGTGATAAAAGCCTTGAGATGCTGGAATCTATTCCAGAGGTGTTCCCAGAAGCAAAGTAACAAAGGTGCACAGTACATTTTACCGAAACATCTTCTCAGTAACCCCACGTACCAAAATGAAAGAAGTTTCTATGATGCTAAAAGCCATCCATGCACAAGAATCAAAAGAATCTGCAAGAGAAAAAGCGATGCAGGTAGCTGAAAAACTCCATGAAATGAAGCTAGGTTCGGCGGCTAAGAAAATAGTGGATGGAATCGAAGAAACTCTTACATTCATGGATTTCCCTACCCAACATTGGAAAAGAATCCGAACCAATAATACCATTGAAAGATTAAACCGAGAAATCAAGCGCAGAACCCGAGCAATCGGTGCTTTTCCAGATGGGAAAAGTGCCCTGATGCTTGTATGTGCCAGACTTCGTCATGTGGCAGGAACCCAATGGGGAGCAAAACGCTATATGAATATGAAGCACCTTAAGGAATTGGATATTCAAAACGAGTCTGATATCATAGCTGGCTGACTAACACTTACCTAACGGTTAAAAAAGAATTTGCGAAAAATTATTGACACTATATGGAAAATTCTTCCGTATTATGGTAAAATAAAAATGTGAATAAGTTCATTTTTGTTAGTATGTGGTTTTAGCGCCATAAGAATTTTAGTCATTATAAAAAATTGCGGTGTAAATGATATTTGTTAATGCATTTTAGCACCATCTGAGTTATGAAATTATACTAATAAAAGGAGAGTTTGATTATGGAAGAATTAATTGCGGTTATGGGGGAAATTAGAGACCAGCTGGCTGAATTGAATAATAAAATAGATGTCTTAACCGGTTTTGGTTCAAATGACATCACAGATATTGTTGCATCAGTTAGGGATATCAAAGGTGCTATTGGATATGATCTTACTGATGTTTGTGGGAAACTTGATGAGATTAATCTTTCGTTGAGTACGATTGATGCTTCTATTAGTTGTATAGGGTAAATTACAGGGGGAATTAAGCTGAATCTCTGGATTTACTAAAGACCTTTATTTTATGTGGTAAAAGGTGAAAAAAATCAGATATGGTTTCAGTCCTCTGATAGAATGACGTTACGAGGCGCCCGTCCTGAAAGTGACAACATATCTGTTGTAAAAACATTAAAATAAGAACTACTGACAATCCCTGAGTTTAACGGTGAATTGTCAGTAGTTTTTTGCTATGCAGTTAAGAACCTAACTATCATTGCAAATTCAAATTGCTCATATTTTTTTGGACTGAAGTGCAACCATTTTTGATAGTAATCAAAGAGATAAATGGAAGCCTGACTGGATACATGAAAGTGGTTGGCAACGTACTTTGGACAGCTGCAATTTGCGTAATTTATTAGTGGTGGTGGGGCGATACTGTACTTGGCAAAGAAGTTAGCTTTCTGCTTCTTTTTCCGTAGAGGATAACTGACAATCTGGTTCAAGATGACCAAGGTATATATGTCCTATTTCGTGAAGGATCGTCCATCGTTGTCTTTCATAACAGCTATTATCGTTGTTGTACAATAAAACTTGAAACCCTTTCCTTTAATGAATTTTATCATAAAGTATGAGAAAATTTCTCTGTTAAAGCTATACCCTTAATAACACCCACTAAATATGCCTCGGAAGTAAAACTATTAGTAAAATTTTTAATGTCTTCTATTAAGGTATCTAACTGTTGTTGCTGTTGCTCATTAAGCTGGAAGCGAAGTTCCTGTCCTTGGTTATTGATATTCTCGACCTGTTTTTTATATGTCTCTGATTCAATATAATCCTTCATAGAGTCGTTCAGTGTATTTTTGATTTGTGTTTCTAATGGCATTATAACCCTCCTGTGCCAATTTCAAGTAAAAGTAATTGAAGAAATTTTTTGTTATTATAGATATCACGTCATTTATGCTAGTGGAGCTATAAATTAACGTTTTCAATTGTTTTTAAAAGCCTAAGATGTATTGGTAAGAGGTTTTATGAACGAATAAAGTATAGGTGTTTTAAAAATGCAAGTCGTTTAGTTCTCTAGGTTTTTTGTTATAAATGTACTTTAATAAATACAATTTCAAATATTATATAGGATTTATAAAACTATATTTACATCGACAACATTATAATAGAAAAATATGACATGGCAATAGTAATGGTATTATTTTTTATGCAATTGGGGCGTAAATTCCATTTATATGTTAAGTTCTTCTGACAAGACAAACATAAACAGTGCATCGTGAAGATCGCCGTTCTGCACCGTTAAAGTTTATCGAAGGAATCGAACTTGGCAGTGTGTGTGAAACAGTGATGGTAATTGAGACATCACGCAGGCACAGGGCTTTTATTAAAAGCCTCATGTGTCTGTTGCAGACAGAGCACCATTAAGGGACCGGTAAATAGGCTTTTGCCACATCAAAGGGATAACTATACCCTTTTGATGATTGGTTTAAGTCTATTTGCCGGTCTTTTTTTCGTGTTTTTATAAGGTGTAAAAACCTTGCACTTTTAAGAAGTAATATACAAATCAAATATCAAGAGCCTGACATGCATTAAGGGCGAAGAATACGAATATTGGTCTTTTTCACTTTACAG
Source organism: Anaerotignum sp. (assembly GCF_040307045.1). Taxonomy (GTDB): domain Bacteria; phylum Bacillota; class Clostridia; order Lachnospirales; family Anaerotignaceae; genus Chakrabartyella. The sequence continues at coordinate 253,129 of NZ_JAWRKF010000017.1, read as the reverse complement.
GGTGAAAAATGCGCAATTTTCAATACCCTCTCCTTGTTGCGTCCTTTTTTCGGGCCGTGGTCGGTGTACTGCGTTGTGCTGTCCTATTTTTTTGTCCTTTCGCCCCAGATGCGTCCTTCAGACAGAGAGGACAAAAAAATGAAATTCATGTACAAATTTGCAGATGGAGCTGAATCAGAAGTTGAAGTAAGCAAGGAAATAGGAGCTGTTATTCTTGATTCCAGACGAGTGGAGGACAACCTTGACCGCAAGGAACGCTATCACTGCCTAGCGTTTGATGCAGTGGACTTTGAAGGAGAGGAGTTTGCTGATAAGGCTAGCCCTGAAAGCATCTTAATGAAGACATTGATAATCAGCATATGGCAGAAACGATTAAAAATTTCTGAAACACCCTAAAACAATTGCTTTAAATCTCCGTATAGTGAAGGACAAAAAAAGCAGCCTTCAGAAAGGTAGGTGCAGATATGAAGCACACATTAAGAATCAGTGTTTCTAAAAAACCTGTGAATGCCGGAATTGTAAGTTACCGTAACATCACATCCGAGAACGTCTATTAAGATTTTTTTTCGGAGATAAGCAAAAACTTACAATCATCGTTCCGGGAGACAGCGTGGAATCACTGTGTATCAGCGAAATTGCAGAGGGAGGTGTAAAAGCATGAGTAGAAACGAGTTACTCTTAGATGTTATTAAAGATGTTCGCTCTCTGGCAGACAGCTAGCAGGCGATAGATAAGGAAAAGTCCACAGAGAAGATAGACGGTGCCAATGGGACGATTATGGTGTTGAACAGCGGCATACGCTGTGGAAATAGCGGTGGTGCATCGGTTTATGATGATAGGGGGATTTTGTTTTTATAAGTATTTTCAATGAAAATATGGTACAATTAAAAATAAATTTCAATTATTTTAGAGATTATTTATGTTAGGTGGTGTAAAATGAATATTCAAAAAGCTATTAAATCTTTAAAACAAAAAGGGTACTCTGTTTCATATTTTGAAAACTCTAAAGATGCTTCTACCTACTTAAGCCATGAAATTAACAACCAAATTGTCGGTTTTGGAGACTCGGATACTTTATTGAACTTAAAATTATATGAGAGTCTTTCTTTTCATAATGAAGTCTACGATCCTCAACATGATTTATATGGGTGGGGTTTTTTAGATATAGCTAAAAAAAGTTTGACTGCTAGTGTATTTTTGACATCAATTAATGCTTTTTCTGAAACAGGTGAACTTGTTAATATTGATGGGACTGGCAATCGTATAGCTGGCTCAATATTTGGTCATGAAAAAGTCTTTTTGGTCGTAGGGGTTAATAAACTTGTGCCCACACTTGAAGAAGCTGTTTGGCGTGCAAGAAATGTTTCTGCACCACGTAATGCTATGCGGTTGGGATTAAAAACGCCATGTGCCAAGGAAGGAACAAAATGTTTTAATTGTTCCAGTCCCGATAGAATTTGTAATGGTATGATGATTTACTTAAACAAAATGGATGATATTGAAATGGAAGTTGTAATAATTAATGAAACATTAGGTTTTTAGAGATAAGGAGTGTGTTCGTCAAGTAGAAATGTGAGTAAAAGGGCGTCAAAAAGGTGAGCACCCCTCAGCACCTAATATACTTGTATAGTATCTGCATAGGGGCCCCAACGCTCACCCTTAGGTGCGCTAACAGGTGGAGCCCTTTTGCAAGCCTTTTATAACGCTAGCGTGTCGTCGTAAGAACTGTGTGAGTAGGTAGCTTTCGTCGGAAAAGATAACAATGTGGGAATGGTGAATGAGCCGGTCAACTAAATCAGCAGTCAGGCGGTTGACCCCAAAACAGTATTCTACTGGGAGGACTCCAGATTGGAAGTAATAATAATGCCTTTTGTTCATAGCAGTCGGAGATTACCTGGAAAAGCAATTCCGCAGCGTCTTTGTGTAGTGGCACAAAGCCAACCTCATCAATCACAATGAGTTCTACCTTTTTTCGAGTGACAAGGTAGTTGTTTAGCGTACCTTTGTTATTCTTCTCCAAGAGGATATTAGCAAGGGATGCCGCCGTGTAGAAGCAGACTTTTCGTCCTTCTTGGCAGGTTTTCAGGGCAATCGCCGTTGCAAGATGTGTTTTGCCAGCATTAAAGAATTTTTGCATGAAGTAGGATAATGAAGGAGTTCAAAGATGTGTGTTTGTAAAGAAATTGTGGTTAAAAGCAAAGCGTTATATACGGAAGATGAAAAATATAGATTTTTACTAGAAAAAACTTGGAACTCGGGTTTACCGTCAATAGTTTTTATCGGAATAAATCCAAGCGATGCGACTGAATTGATATTTGATAAAACCATTATGAATATTACCAATTATGCTATAAATAATGGGTTTGGGTCACTGAGCATGGTTAATCTCTTCCCTTGCAGGAGCAAGGATCAATTGGCAATAAAAGATAAATTGAATGAGCACCATGATAAAAATCTTGAAATAATTGAAAAAGTCATAAAAGAAGCAGTAAAGGTTGTAATTGTTTGGGGACGAGATGCTGAGAGTAAAAAAATATATAAAAATGCAATTGATGAAGTTAATGGCATTTTAAAAGATCAAAACATATCACCGAAATGTTTTAAAGATTGTAAGGGCAACATTAATTGTCATCCTAGCATAGGTTATAGCGATGGATGGACTTTGACACAATATCCACAATATTAAAAAATATTTCGTATAAGGGCACTTCTTCGGGAGTGCTTTTCTTTTGCTGATTTTTATAAGGGAGAGTGATTTTAATGGGCATATTAAACGGTCTATTTAAATCCCGTGACAAACCAATAAACAGCACCACCGGTAGGGCCTCACGCTTTTTCTTTGGTGGAACGACAGCAGAAAACCCTGTGAATTAGGGTTCCTCCATGTAGATGACGGGGGTGTATTCCTGTGTCCGTATCTTAGCTGAGGCGGTTGCGGGGCTGCCAATTCATCTTTATCAATACACAGAAACTGGAGGCACACTATTAAAGGCACCACTGTGATTCTAAAATCATCGGAGGTGCTGCATATCCCAGGTCTTGGTTTTGATGGTTTGGTTGGGTATGGTCTGATTGCTATTGCCAAGAATGCCATTGTTATGGCCATTGCCTGTGAGGAGTACGGAGCAAAGTTCTTTGCACAGTTTTTGAAATAAGAAAATTTCAGATTAAGGAGATAGCTCGAATTTTCCATATCCCGCCCCATATGGTTGGTGATTTGGATAAGGCGAGCTTTTCTAATATAGAGGAGCAATCTTTGGAGTTTGTGAAATACACCCTTGAGCCTTGGCTTGTATGATGGGAGCAGTCTATGGTGTGCTCGCTACTTTCGTCTAAGGAAAAACAGAAGTATTTTATCAAATTTAATTACAGAAAAAAGGATACTAATGCTCAACGGCACCATCGCCGAGGAAAGTTGGTTTGAGGACGATGTTACTCCACAGATATTTATGAATGAGCTGCTTTCAGGCAGTGGTGGCATTACAGTTTGGGTCAACTCCCCAGAAAGCGATTGCGTGGCCGCAGCGCAGATTTAAAACATGCTTACCTGTTCCAAAATGGAACAGGTAAGCACTGACCTAGGCAAACATCGGCCGTTTGAACGACAGGAACAGTTGTAAGCAGAACTTTCTAAGCCGTGAATACGCCACTGACATCTAAACCAATGAGTGGAAAAGAACCGCAGAGAAAGTCAGGCCGTGCATCTGTAATGCTTCAAAGATAAAAGCCCACAGTAAACGTAACCTTCTCTTGGAATCGCACCATTTTTCGTTAGGAGTCGTAAATGGTGTAATTAATTTCGAAGAAAAAGGGCATCGCTTGGCGACGTCCTTTTTCGGTGTTTTAGAAACATTTGTATAATGTTAATGATTCGCTAAAAATTATTATTTAGGGAATCAACAGGTTGTCCCTAAATGAATTGAGGTAAAGTGGTAATGCGAAATGATATATTTTCGCTAACAAAATATTGCCTTACTAGGAAAGATTGTTAATCCCCATATGTGATTGAATAGTAAACGAGTGTTTGTTTGTTGCCACAAGGGCAGGTGCAGCCGAGGAAAGTTGGTTCTTCTGGTTCAAAGCAAAAACCATAAATTATTGCAGCAAGGGAGTATAAGAACAAGAACCAATTTAGCTCATCTTCGAACTCATCTTGGAAACAATAAGTGAAAAGCTTAGCTTGCCAAAACTTAAAAGGTCCTTCAGCGAAGTTCCATCTTAGATTATATTCTTTTTCTAAATACTCTTTTTTTTCTTCATCTGTTTTTCCATCTAAGGCTTTTAATAATAATTCTTCTTTTTTTGTCATGACGGCAGCTCCTTTCTGATTGCTTGTTTAATACATAATATTCGGAAGAGGACACTTTGACATTAAACTGTATCAACTTGTACTGAATTTTTTAAAATTCTGGAAGTACAAGTCTGATTGAGATTCCACTGGGGGTGAAATGGGTGGCATTTTTACAGTTTTTAAGTCGTTGCAAGAGCAGAGTGAAACAGCTGTGATACAAGAGATGGGGACAGTGCTGCAAAAGGAATTGCTACAAAAGGGTAAACGGGAAAGTCGATTATGAAGATATTTATGATGAGATAAACCGTTTACGTGAATGCAAGCAGAATGCATTGGCAGAAAGTGCCCAATGTGAGTGCTTGATACAGAAAATTGCTGAAATGACGGAATATTTGGCTGAACACGATAGGATAGTAACGAATATGTTGAACAGCTAGTTACGTGACTAGTTGCAAATGTCAAGGTTTATTTGTAAAGATTATAGTAGGATTTAAGTCAGATGTGAAAATAGATATCACTGTCAAAGAAAGTGTTTATGTTGGTGAGTCTTAAAATTGCTTAAGGAAATTGTACGTAATTCAGAAATGTTCTACCCAAAAGCTGCTGAGGAGGTAGAAAGAAGAAATCCAGAAATAAAAGATTATAATCGACTAAAGCAAAGATACAACAAGGCACCTACCACAAATATTGTGAGCCGCCTTGTTGTTTTGTTGCTCTCATTCCCCACCTGTGTTGTAGAATGAGAATAGATTTTTCAAAAAAGCAAACGTTCCAGCTTAATTATACATTCCATTTTGTTCCATATACTTATATATCTGTTCGCCATGCTTCTGTTCTTCTTTTTGGATATGATTTAAGATGTCTCTGATTTTTGTATCTCTAAATTCAAAAATACAGGTGTTATATGTGGTAGAGACATGTTTTTCAGTAGACAGCAAATCAGTACAAAGGTAGCTATCTTTCTGTTTATTAGGACTTGTTGTGTCCCCAGCAGTATATGTGGGAGTAAATGAAAGTTGTGTCTGCTGATTGCCCCCTGATTGCATTTCTGGAACAGTTCCGTTTAAGATTTGATTGATGATATCTAGATGATTTTGCTCAGTTTTACCTATTTGCGTAAATAGATTTTTAAGTTGTTCGTCATTTGCCTCCATAGAATATTTTTTATATTTTTCTACGCAGATTTGTTCTTGCTCTTTTAAGTCTTTTAAGAGCGATGTTTCTTTTTGCGTTAATTGCATATATGTTCACCTCCAAATATAATATACCCGCTTGGGATTTAACTATTCATTTATTTAAAATAAGACATTTTTCGACTGAATATCGTGGAGTTCCTTGTTGTCTTCTGAGATTGTTTATTGCCAGTAAGAAAAATTTCAACAAAAGACTTTAAATAAAAGTAATCGTTTTAATTGCAAGGATAAAGTTGTTCTTACAAAAGACAAAAAAACATAGTATGTACAAAGGGTATGCTTATAAAATATTACGCACAGAATTATTTGGTATTACCTAAATTTGAAATGGGAGGATATTTATCTATGGCATGTTTTGTTGTACCTATGGCTGAAGCAATTATTGTTTCTATTGCAAAAAAAATAGTAGAGAAAAAGAAAAAGGAAGCTTTTTTAAAAAATTCAAACGAAAGAATAAGTGCGTTACAAATTGAGTCAATCCATAATTTACAAATCAGCTATGACTGTATCGATAAACTAGGCTGGTTATGTAATTTATTATGGGGTGGTGTTTTCTTATTGGCTTTAGAACATCTATGGCATGGTGAAATTATGCTTTACCCGCCTTTTTTATCAGCATTGAAAAACCCAAGTGATATTCCCCAAATGTTACATGAAATGGCTTTGGTGGGGATACCAATGGCAATATTAGTGACATTAGTGTGGGTGGTTTTGGTTATAGTCGCTGAGCATAAAAAGAAATGCTTTAAGGTAAAAAATTAACGGGAGGGGTTATATGTATTTCATTATGATTTTGTTAGCAGCGATTGTATCAACAATATTTAGGTTTAGGTTGCCGCAAAACAAATACAAGTTGAATAACTTGTGTTTTATATATTGGGGCGCTGCACTTATGTGGTTTGTAGATCATGTAATCGCCTTTTTTATTGAAGGTGGAGAATTTTTTGAAATAACGCTGGATGCAACTTTTTTGGGGATTATTGTTGTTTTAGGTGGGCTTTTCCTATGGGCAATCATTAGTTTTTTAAAGACGTTTAGAAAGCCTATTTAAACGGCTACGATCAAAAATTGGGTTTAATAACTTAGAAAGAATGAGGTAAGGCTATGATAAAGCTGGTTGCCATAGGAAACCGATTTATGAAAGATGATGGTATTGCAATTAAAGTTGCTGAGTATTTGGAACAAAGACTGCAAAATTTAAATATTCAAGTTATTTTCGGAGAAACAGACTGTCAAACCTGTTTCTTTTTACTGAATAAAGAAGATTTTCTATTTATATTGGATGCCTTTTGTAAAGGAGCAGAGCCGGGAAGCATTCATCTAATCAAACTTGAAGAAATCAATGCCCAATTTATAGGTTCATCGATGCAGCATGACATGAGTCTAATTGACTTGATAAAAATACATAAAAGCAATTTTAAAGGATATATGATTGGTGTGGAAATAGGGGAATTGGGTTTTGGTGATGAACTAAGTTCTGTTTTGCAAGAGAAGTTTCATCAAATTTGTGCTGAAATTGAAAGGAATATAAAAAAAATTATAGTGGAGGAAATCAATTATGCATGATACTTTTTTGAACCAAAACTTATATGACGCAATTACTAAATTGTGCGATGAAAATGCAATGGCAAAAATTACGCAATTAGTGATCATTGTACATACCCATAGCCATATTAATGAAAGCAGTATTCGGGAATATTTTGGGGATAGAAGAAGCAAACTCATTGGAGATTGGACCAATGTGGTAATTGAAAAGAAAGAAATTGAACCGCTTACTGCAACCATTGAGCAGATAGATGGAGAGAAAATTGAATGAGTGAATTTGTAAGTTTTCAGATTGAAATCCACGGAATCGTGCAGGGAGTGGGTATGAGACCGTATATTTATAAAACTGCAAGAAAGTTTCAGCTTACAGGTTATGTGAAAAACAAAGGGTCTTCTGTGGTAATTGTTCTTTGTGGCGCCCAGTTTGCACTGGATAGATTTTTACATGAATTGGAAAGCAATCCACCACCCAATGCAATCATTTATGACATCAACATTACACCGATTAAAAAAATTGATTATCAGGATTTTAAAATTCTACAAAGTTCTAAAGATGAAAAGATGGAAGGGTATCTTCTTCCTGATTTGGCAATATGTGAGGATTGCTTGCAGGACATTCGAAATCTCCGGGACAGGCGGTTTGAACATACCTTTACAAACTGTACAAATTGTGGACCTAGATATTCTATATTAAGGGAGTTACCTTATGATAGAATCAACACATCAATGCGTTCTTTTTCCATGTGTCCGTCATGTAAAGAGGAATATGAAAATCCCGAGAACAGGAGGTTTCATGCACAACCCAACTGTTGCCCTGTCTGTGGCCCAAAGTATTCCTTACAAAACAGCAAGGGTGAAGTAATAGAGTGTGAAAGCCCCATTGAAAAAGCAAAACACTTAATAAAGTCAGGGAAAATCATAGCAATAAAGGGGATAGGCGGGTATCACCTTGTTTGCAACGCAGAAGATGAAACTGCAATTACAACCTTAAGGAGTAGAAAGAAAAGGCCCTGCAAGCCTCTTGCAATTATGACAAGTGAAATAAAGAATATCGAACGTATTTGTACTTTAAACACTTTAGAGAAAGAAGCAATTTCTAACAATATACGCCCCATTGTATTACTGCGCAAAAGGAACAATACTATTCTTCCAGAAATAATTGCACCCAATATGCATCAATATGGCGTAATGCTCCCTTACACACCCCTTCATTATCTTCTATTTGATAATTTTTTAAAATATTTGGTTGTGACCAGCGGGAATATCAGTGGAATGCCGATCTGTTATAAAGATAAAGATGGGCTAGAACATTTAAAGCATGTGGTTGATTATTTTCTTGTACATAATCGTGAAATTATGACACCCCTTGACGATTCCGTTGTCAAAGTTCTTGGTGATGAAGTGTTAATTTGTCGGTGTGGTCGGGGTTATGCTCCTATGGCATTATCTATGGAGACACCTTATGAGATATTAGCCCTTGGGGGAAATCAAAAAGCATCTGTTTGTTTCCTACATAACAAAGTTGCTCATATCAGCCAGTATTTAGGAGAACTGCACCTTTTGGAGGTTTGTAATGAATATACATTTGTGATAGATAGGCTATCTGGGCTTTTAAAAGCATCCCCTAAAATCGTTATACATGATTTACATCCTAATTATTTTTCAACCCAATATGCAAAGAAGCTGGGCAAAACGAACATAGCTGTTCAGCATCATCATGCACATATGGCAGGGTGTATGGCGGAGCATGGATTCCATGGGGAGGGAATAGGCATTATTTTTGATGGAACTGGTATGGGGACAGATGGAACCATATGGGGTGGAGAATTTTTGGTTGGTAGTAGGTCGGATTTCAAAAGGGCTGGTCATTTAGCGTATGCTACGTTACAGGGAGGGGATTCTGCAATGGAGGAGCCTTGGAAATGTGCTGCATCCTATCTTTATACTATAAAAGAAAGCGTAGATTCTTATTTCCCTAATATAGATCAGCTGCAACGAAAACTAGTAGAAAGGGCATTACAAAACAAGGTGAATTGCTATGAATCCTCAAGCATGGGGAGACTTTTTGACTGTGTTGCCGCCATTATAATGCAGAAAACTCACATTTCCTATGAGGCACAGGCTGCCATTGAGCTTGAAGCAATGGTGGATGAAACAATAACGGATGAATACTTTTTTTCCGTCGTTGAAGGGGAGGATGGTATGTTTATTTTGGGGTATCAAAGTATTTTAAAAGGCGTATTGCAGGATTTAAAAAATCAACAACCTATTTCTATCATATCTGCAAAATTTCACAATACAATTTGTAAAGCAACGGTTATGTGTGCATGTGAGATTAGAGAAAAATTTAATTTGGACAGTGTTTTTTTAAGCGGAGGGGTTTTTGAAAATGCTTATCTTTTAAAAAATATAATTGCAGAGCTCAGAAAGTCAGATTTTAATGTGTTTTACAATAAAAAAGTACCGCTGAATGATGGAGGGCTGTCTTTTGGCCAAGCATCTGTGGCGGCATCCGTTTTGGAGGAGGGAGCTTATGTGCCTTGCAATTCCTACAAAGATTATTTCAATTCAGGGCAATTATGCCTATGCAAAAACAATGGGAGTTGGGCAAAAAATTAACATTCAGCTCATTGAAAATCCTATGCCAGGTGATTTTGTGTTGCTGCATGCTGGCTTTGCAATTGAAAAGATAAATCAGGAGGAATACAATTTTTTAAATCTTACACTGAATGAGATGATAAAAGACGATGAATAGGGATCAAGAACATAAAAAAATAATTCGTATTATGGAGGTTTGCGGAACACATACTCAGGCAATATCAAAATCGGGAATTCGTTCCATACTGTCGGATGATGTGAAGCTGTTATCTGGCCCTGGGTGTCCTGTCTGCGTAACTGGCGAGGCTTATATTGATGTGGCAATAGAATTGCTCTCCTTTGATCAAGTGATGCTTGCCACTTTTGGGGATATGTTAAAGGTAAGGGGAACTTTTACAAGTCTCTCAGAAAAAAAGAGGAAGGACAACGTAATAACTGTATATTCTCCCGAGGATGCAATTACTTTGGCAAGAAGAAACGGGGACAAAACAGTAGTCTTTTTAGCAGTTGGCTTTGAAACTACAGCACCTATTATTGCAGCAACCATAAAAAACGTATATGAACATGGACCAAAAAACCTGTTTTTTCTGACTGCACTAAAACGGATGGAGCCAATTCTTCGCTTTATCCTTGCGGATAAGGGAAATAAGATTGATGGACTCATTTGTCCAGGTCATGTTGCATCAGTTTTGGGAGCCGATGCATTTCGCTTTGTGACGGAGGAGTTTCATCTTCCTGCCGTGGTTTGCGGGTTTGAGGGAGAGGACATGAAAGGAGGGGTCTACAATCTTTTAGGGCAAATTCAAGGGGAAAAACCTGTTTCTTTTCAAAATTTATATGGGCGATGTGTTTGTAATACAGGAAACAAGCTGGCAAAAGAATATTTGAACGAAGTGTTTCAAATAGAAGATGGATATTGGAGAGGAATCGGAATGGTTTCAAGTTCTGCGTTAGGCTTGAGAGGAAACTATCAACACCTTGATGCAAAAAAAAAATTTTTCATATCTGAAAAAATTATTTTGAAGCCTTCTGATTGCCAATGTAGGGAAATCATACTTGGACGAAAAGCACCCTATGAATGTAAGAAATTTAGGCAAAGCTGTACGCCTGAAAATCCTTTGGGACCCTGCATGATATCTTCTGAGGGGGCTTGCTCTGCTCATTACAAATATGGGAGGGGAATTTAATGACGAATAAAATTAAATTAGTTCATGGTGATGGTGGTGTGAAAACAAATGAATTAATCAACCGAGTGTTTTTGAAGCACTATGGTAATGACGAGGAAACTCCTCTTTGTGATTCTTTTGTTTTTACAACAAACCCCTCTAAGCTAGCCTATACCACAGATAGCTTTGTTGTGCAGCCCCTATTTTTTCGGGGTGGGGATATAGGTAAGCTTGCGGTATGTGGTACACTGAATGATCTAACAACAGCTGGGGCAAAACCCATTTATATCAGCGCAAGCTTTATTATTGAAGAAGGCTTTGACATAGATGTATTGTGCAAAATAGCCCAATCCATGGGGGAGGTTTGTAAAAAAAATGGTGTAAGAATTGTTACGGGAGATACTAAGGTCGTTGAATGCGGCTGTGCCGACGGAGTATTTGTGAATACCTCAGGAATTGGGATTGTGTCGAAAAAATTTTCACCTTCTCAGATTGAACCCGACGATGAAATTATTATTACGGGTACCATTGCAGAGCATGGTACGGCCATATTGCTTGATCGGTATGATCTTGCTATGGAAACCAATGTTTTAAGTGATTGTTGTGCTTTAAGCCATCTTATTACGGACTTGGATAGGGAGCTTCCATACATAAAGCTAATGAAAGACCCCACAAGAGGGGGTATTGCCACGGTGTTGAATGAAATTGCAACTCATGTGGGAAATAACGTAGAATTAATTGAAAATAGAATTCCAATCAATCCACAAGTGAAAGCAATCAATAATATTTTAGGGATTGACCCGTTGTATCTTGCCTGTGAAGGCAGAATGATTTTAGTGGTTAAAAGTGGCTTTGGAAGCAGGATTCTTCAAGGATTAAAGGAGATTTGTGGTTATCAGGATGCACAAATTATTGGTCATTTTACGAAAGACTGCCAGGGCCTTGTTTATTTGCAGACGGATATTGGAGGGAAACGACTACTTCCAAATTTGGAGGGGCAGACTGTTCCTAGAATTTGTTAATGCAACAACGCATAATTCCCATATAAAGAATTATGTGGTATTTCCTTAATAGAATGACAGTTTGACATAAGGAGGGACTTGATGGAGTTAGAACTATTTTTAGCGTCAATTCGCAAAAGCATGATGGAAATACATAGGGATATAGAGTCACTTTTGGCCAATAACTCCAAGAATGAGCATCAAGTTTTAGAGCATTTGAATCGAGAAGTTATGATACTCGACGGGAAACTAAAAAAACTTGATCAAACAAATAAGCTAAGAGTTGAAGAAATTCCTGTTTTTCATCCTAAAGATAATACACAGAACATAAGCGAAGTAAATACAACAAGATCTATAACAAGGCAAGAATTAGCAGTGAGTAACGGAAAGAATGGAAATCCTGCATATGTTGCAATTGATGGGTTTGTCTATGATGTGACTAATAATCCTGCTTGGGGAGCAGGAACCCATTTTGGACTTGGTGCTGGCAGAGATTTGACAAATGAATTTGCTTCTTGCCATGAAGGAGAAAATATTCTAAAAAAGCTGCCCGTTGTGGGGTTTTTATCCTAATGCAAAGTTGGTGAAAAACATGAGTGAGGGAAATTTTAAATGTCCTTATCAGGAAAACAAGCTAAAATCCACAGAAATCCTTGTAGCAAGGGCAAAAAGTGATATAGTCAATAGAAAAATTGAAAAGACGAATCTTGTCTGGCTTGAGTTAAATGGGTGCTCAGGAAATATTATTTCGCTATTAAATGGTCAAAATCCAGATTTTCAGTATCTTATAACCCAAATGACGAACTTTATATACAGCAATAGCTTGGCTTCAGCTGAGGGGAGTCAGGCTATGGATGATTTATTTGACATAATTGGTTCTGATTTTATTCTTGCGGTGGAGGGCGCAGTTTCCTTAAAAGATGATGGAATATATAACATTATTGGTAGACAGAAGGAGCATGCAGTAACAGGACTGGAGGCGGTTAAAAAGCTGGGAGAAAAAGCGGCATATGTTATTGCAGTAGGTGCATGTGCAGCCCATGGTGGTGTATCTGCCGCAAGGCCGAATCCAACGGAATGCGTAGGGGTACATAAAGTTTTAGAAAGAGAAGTGATTCAATTACCAGGTTGCCCATGTCACCCTGATTGGTTCATGGGAACCCTTGCATATATCTTATTATATGGAGAACCCCCTTTGGATAGCCGAAATCGACCTTTAATGTTTTATAGCACCACCATTCATGATAGATGCCCAAGGAGATCCTATTTTGATCGTGGTATTTTTGCAAGTAAACTTGGGGAAAAAACCTGTATGTTTAAATTGGGCTGTCGTGGCCCTGTCACTCGCATTGACTGCCCAATTCGCCAATGGAATGGTCATGTGAATTGGCCTATTGAGGATGATTCCCCTTGCATTGGCTGTGCGCAATTTGGCTTTCCAGATGCCATGGAGCCGTTTATTAGTTTTGATACTACGAAAGGGGAGTAAGGATGCCTAAAAAAATAACGATAAACCCAGTTACCCGCATTAGCGGTTTTATGGAAATAGAAGCAGATATTGAAGATCATAGGGTGGTGGATGCAAAAACAAAAGGGATGATGTTTCGTGGATTTGAAAAAATGTTGATCGGAAGAAATCCTTTGGATGCTATTTATTTTACCCAACGAATTTGTGGAATTTGCTCCACTGCACATTCTGTGGCATCCTCCCTTGCTTTAGAAAATGCCATGCATTTTGTTCCGTCTGAGCAAGGAAGATATCTGCGAGATATTGTGCATGGATGTGAGTATCTCCAAAATCATATAAGACATTTTTATCAATATACTCTTCCTGATTTTGTAAAGCTGCCAGAAAACTATCCCTTATTCAAGACGGATCATAATGATTACAGACTCCCTAAAAATTTAAATGATAAAATGGTAGAGGATTATTTTGCTTCTTTGGAGATTAGCCGCAGTGCACATCAAATGTTAGCGATACTGGGGGGGAAAGCACCCCACAATCATGGTGTTTTTATCGGTGGGATTACTGCGCAAATGACCATAGATAAGATGATTGCAATAACTTCAATTCTTGATGGGATTGGGGAATTTATTAATGACAAAATGCTTCCTGATGTATTTAAAATTGGGGAATATTATTCCGAGTATTATCATATAGGAAAAGGCTATGGCAATTTATTAAGTTATGGATGTTTTGACAATTACAAAGCTTTAGGAACATTATATGTAGATCCCCTTGTGTATTCTAATCACACAATTTCAACTTTTCAGCCTGATGAAATAACCCAGGAAAATACCTATGCTTGGTATGACGAGAATAACGAACCTGATATTCAAAAGAATCAAGCATATTCATGGATAAAAGCACCCAGATATAATAATCTTCCTTATGAGGTGGGTCCTTTGGCAAGACAATGGCTTTGTGGTGATTACAGAAATGGAATTTCTACTATGGATCGGACCATTGCTAGGGTTTTTGAAGCTAAAAAAATTGTAGGAATTATGAAAACACTCTTAGAGAATTTAATTCCCAATGTATCTATACAAGAAGAGTATACTTTGCCGGAAAAAGCCATGGGGAGCGGATTGATTGATACAACGAGAGGTGCCCTTGGGCATTGGATTGAAATAGAAAATCAAACAATTGCTTTTTATCAAATTATAACACCTTCTGCTTGGAACCTATCAACACAAACAAAAATGATAAAGGGAACGGGAGAACAGGCATTAATTGGAGCTCAAGTGCATGATATTAATACTCCTGTTGAAATAGGAAGAATCATACGTTCTTTTGATCCATGTGTTTCTTGTGCAACACATGTTTTTTCAGAAGGAAAACATATTAATACAATACAGGTAGTTTAATTTCTGAAGGTTTATACTGGGAAAATGCAAGAAGTTTAATCTTATTAAAATGTGTTCGGCATTATCACCCTGTAATCTACAGTGTTCGATATAGATCTGATTGTTGGGGACAGTAACATTCTATTACAACTTTGCAGATGATTACGAACGACTGTGTAACCTAGCTCGGAATGAAATTACTGTATCAAAATAAAAAACGGTGCCATTAATTATATATTTTTTCTCCTGTAAAAATTCCGTTGACCAGATCCCTTCAACAGCCAAAGGCGTAAAACATCAATGCTATCCTCTCAATCCATGTTGAAATTTGTGTCAAATCATGTCGAAAATAGAAGTTTAAATAAGTGTCGTCAACATATGAATTTTCCATGTTTGAAAATGAGGTGCTGGAAACTTCATGAGATTAAAACGCCTGCTGGAAATTGTGAGCAAGTTTGTTAATTTCCTAATGACTTAAGCGGATTTACATATGAAGTATCTCTGGTTTATATTGAAAAAATTATGACATTGCCAAATGGAAGATGACAAATGATGATTGAGCTATACATTTTGATAGACCAGTTGCGGGTTTAGGGCTTGTAGCATCGTTTGCAGAGGTTTGATGCTAGGATAATGAGGGGAAATTTGGTTTTATTCTAAATACAGAAGGTAGTAGTTCCTTTGTTAAGTGTTCAAATTGATGGAACCTTATTTTGTCGCGCAATAAATGAAGATAAATTTGCAGAAAATAGCGAATTGCCAGTAATACTATGGCATCAAGGGGAATGTGATACCGAAATTCCTCATTGTGAAATATATTAGCATTTCCCTATAGGATTTTTGAACAGTCTGAAGAAATGAAATGAGTTATTATAAAAAAAGAATGGCAACCTTTGGTTGCCATTCTTTTCATTTATCCATTTGGATTGTTAAAGCTGACAAGTTTGGCTTTTGTATTTCCACATAGTGTCCGTTGAGGAAATTAATAGTTTGCGCAACCATTTCCATATGGCTGAACTCTTCAGCCGCAATATCCATAATTAAATCCTTGATAGCAGGATCCTTGATGCGAAAGCTTTGAGACATATACTGCAATGTAGCTTTTAGTTCACCGTTTCTACCGTCTTGCTGCTGCATAAAATCAGCAAGCTAGAGATTTGGTCTTTCTATTTCAACAGGATGTCAAAGTTGCTTTTCTAATTTGATCCTCATAACATTTCCTTTCCTCGAATATTATTCCTTTTTCTGAAAACAATATTTAGAATAGAATCTCAACTAGAACTTGTTTGAACTAACATAATAAGATGTTTTACTAGATTGAAAGACTCAATTGCTATACAAGCAAATGGTCCGGGGGGGGGATTGTGCGGAGGAAGGTGGACAAATATGAAATCCGTTTGGCAAGAAAAATCAAATTTACCAAGTTTTGATGTTCTGAATCAGGATATCAAAACGGATATACTCATCATCGGCGGAGGTCTAGCGGGAATCTTATGTGCTTATATGCTTGAACAGGCTGGTGTGAAATATATACTTGTTGAGGCAGATGAAATTTGTAACGGTATCACGAAAAACACAACAGCAAAAATCACATCACAGCATGGTTTTATCTATGATAAATTAATTCGCGAGAATGATGTGGAAACAGCAAGACTCTATCTTGAAGCCAATGAAGAGGCACTAAAAGAATATCGTAAGCTGTGCAAAATAGTTAATTGCAATTTTGAAGAAAAGGATAACTATGTTTATTCCCTTGATGACCCCAAGAAGGTGGAAAGGGAGTTTGCTGCCCTTCGTAAAATCGGCTTTTCGGCCCAGGCTGTTGACTCACTTCCCCTTCCATTTTCTATCTCGGGTGCAATCAAATTTTATGGACAGGGTCAGTTTAACCCGTTGAAATTTGTTTCTAGTATTGCAAAAGGGCTATCAATATACGAGCATACGGTTGTTCGTGAGTTAATTGGTACAACTGCTGTCACAGACCGTGGAAAAATTATAGCGGATAAAATTATTGTGGCCACTCATTTTCCCTTTGTGAATAAGCATGGCAGCTATTTCTTGAATATGTATCAGCACCGTTCCTATGTGCTTGCATTGGAAAATGCCCCAAATGTAGAGGGAATGTATGTGGATGAAGCACAAAAAGGAATGTCCTTTCGCAATTATGAAGATCTTTTACTCATTGGCGGAGGGGATCACCGTACGGGTAAAAAAGGTGGGAATTTTAAAGAACTTGAAGATTTTCGAAGTCGGTACTATCCGAATGCAAAAATCAGATACAGTTGGGCAACCCAGGATTGCATGACCCTTGATGGGATCCCGTATATTGGTAAATATTCTGCTGGTACAACAGATTTATATGTTACTACAGGATTCAATAAATGGGGCATGACTTCTTCCATGGTATCAGCCAAGATCCTTACTGACATAGTGTTAGGAAAAAAGAATCCTTATGCGAAGGTGTTCTCCCCATCCCGCACAATTCTTCGACCACAGCTTGCCTGTAATGCCATTCAAGCAATGGTCAATTTGCTTACACCCACAACACCCCGTTGTCCTCATATGGGCTGTGCCTTAAAGTGGAACAGTGTGGCGCATTCATGGGATTGCCCTTGTCATGGTTCACGATTTACAAAAGAGGGAAAACAAATTGATAATCCCGCAACGGGAAATTTAAGAAAAAAACTTTAAAGAAGGTTGGAGTTCATTGATTTGAGAAGCTATTTTTGTTTAAACGTGACCTTCAGCACAATGTTTGTTATGTGAACAAAACTATAGTAAAAAAAGAGTAAAATGAGTTTAAAGTCTATTATGAGCTTTTCGTAAGAATAAAACAGAGTATGTACCTTTATTGCAATAAGGGACTTTGAAAATTAAATGTCTCAATGATACGGCTTATTTGCACAGAAGAATAAAAATTCTGTTGGAAAATTTTACAAGTAGATTATATGATAACAGTCGGGATTAAAAAATTGAGTTTATAAATATAAAGGAGGGAAATACGTATGTCAAGCAACAAGAAAACATTAAGTGGAGAGGACAATAAGAGACTTTACAGTACAACTGCCACTAATAAAGAGACAACAGCCGCATGGGCTAATATGGATCAGGTAGATAAGGCAACAAATGTTAACATTCCAGGGCATTATAGTATAGAAAAAGCCAAAAATTGGGTTGATAATGGGAGTAAGCTTTAAAAAAATATACAGTTGAGGAGTTAGTTTATGGGGAAAATACAGTTAACTTTAGATGGAAATACAGCAGCAGCATATACGGCTTATGCATTTACGGATGTTGCGGCCATATACCCTATTACGCCATCTTCCGGTATGGCAGAAATAACAGATGAATGGGCTGCGGAGGGTAGAAAAAATATATTTAATCAGCAAGTTAACGTCGTTGAGATGCAGTCGGAGGCTGGTGCCGCAGGGGCCTTTCATGGTTCTCTCCAAGGTGGGGCATTAACAACGACCTTTACAGCTTCCCAAGGGTTATTATTAATGATACCAAATTTGTATAAGGTTTCAGGGGAGCTTTTGCCTGGCGTACTTCATGTGAGCGCTAGAGCAATTGCAACCCATGCCCTAAGCATCTTTGGGGATCATCAGGATGTTATGGCAGTCAGGCAAACAGGATGTGCACTATTGGCAAGTGGTTCTGTGCAAGAGGTGGTTGACTTAGCTGCCATTGCACATCTATCTGCGATAAAAGGTAGGTTGCCATTTGTACATTTCTTTGATGGATTTAGGACATCACATGAAATACAAAAAGTAGAGGCTTTGGAATATAGTGACTATTCAGAAATGGTAGATTATAAAGCGTTACAGGAATTTAGGGATAGAGCATTATCGCCAAATCATCCCGTTACCCGTGGTACAGCCCAGAATCCTGATATCTATTTTCAGGGAAGAGAGGCAAGTAATCCATTCTACAATGATATTATACCAGTTGTAGAGGATTACCTTTCGCAGCTAGGTAGAAAAACAGGAAGGCAATACGGATTGTTTGATTATTATGGGGCGAAAGATGCTGAATATATCATTATAGCAATGGGATCAGTAACACAGACTATCGAGGAAACCATTGATTATCACAATGCTAATGGAGAAAAATACGGTTTGGTTAAAGTGCATTTGTATCGTCCTTTTTCCAGCAAGCATTTACGAAATACTATTCCAAAGTCTGTTAAAAAAATTGCGGTGCTTGATCGTACAAAGGAGCCTGGTTCCATTGGTGAACCTCTTTTTTTGGATGTCAAGGGTTGTTTTAGTGACGTTGATCATGCCCCAGTCATTGTGGGTGGCCGATATGGCCTAGGGTCGAAGGACACCAATTCGGCGGATATCACAGCGGTTTATGAAAACTTAAAACAGAAAAAGTCTAAAACAAATTTTACAATAGGTATTGTAGATGATGTTACACACACCTCATTAGAAAGAGTTCTGATAGCTTCTACAGAACCATCTGACCGCATTTCCTGTAAGTTTTGGGGGTTGGGCTCTGATGGTACGGTAGGTTCAAACAAACAGGCCATTATGATTATTGGTAATAAAACCGAGAATTACGTACAGGCTTATTTTGACTATGACTCCAAAAAATCAGGTGGGGTTACCATATCAAATCTTCGTTTTGGTAAGTCACCAATTAAGTCCACATATTTGGTAGGTAATGCAGATTATGTTGCGTGTCATAACCAGTCCTATGTTAACAAATATGATATACTTGATGATGTGAAACAAGGCGGCATTTTCGTTCTAAACTGCCAGTGGTCTGACGATGAATTAGAACAATATCTTCCGTCTAAATATAAAAAATTAATTGCAGAAAAACAAGTTAAATTCTATACAATCAATGCTGTAAAGATTGCAGAAGAGATCGGTCTTGGCAACCGAATTAATATGGTCATGCAAGGGGCGTTTTTCAGACTAATCAATATACTTCCGAAAGAAAAATTTATTGACGAATTAAACAAAGGGGTACGCTATTCCTACAGTAAAAAAGGGGATATGGTAGTAAAAATGAATCAGGACGCTATTTTAAAAGGCGTTGAACAAATTCACGAGGTAAAAGTGCCCAAGGAATGGTTGAATGCAAATGAAAATAACCAAATGATTTGCAAAAATTCCATTGTGGAGCCTGATTTTGTGAAAAATATAATGAGACCAATGCAGGCACATAAGGGTCAAGACCTGCCTGTTAGTGCCTTTAGTGGTAGAGAGGACGGGACCATTCCTTCAGGCACTACAGCCTATGAAAAGCGAGGCATTGCCGTTAATGTACCTGAGTGGATTGAAGAAAATTGTATTCAGTGCAACCAGTGTTCTTATATTTGCCCTCATGCAGTAATAAGACCTTTTTTGCTAACGGAAGAAGAATTAGAAAAATCACCCACTTCTTTTTATACAGTAAAAGCCAAAGGCAAATCCTTTGAAGGTTTATATTATAGAATGCAGATCAGTCCAATGGATTGTACAGGTTGTGGAAACTGTGCAGATATCTGCCCAGCCAAGGAAAAGGCTCTTGTCATGAAGCCCGTCGAAACACAATTATCTGACGAAGTAGATAATTGGAAGTTTGCAAATTGCACCATTGGTTATAAATCTAACATTCCACTTGGTGTCACAGTTAAAGATAGTCAGTTTAGGGAACCATTAATGGAATTTTCAGGTGCTTGTGCAGGTTGTGGGGAAACAGCTTATATCAAACTTATTACCCAATTGTACGGAAATCGAATGATGATTGCCAATGCCACTGGCTGTTCTTCCATCTGGGGTGCAAGTGCACCAAGCAGTGCCTATTCTTCAAATAAAGAGGGAAAAGGACCTGCTTGGGCTAATTCTTTATTTGAGGATAATGCAGAATTTGGGTTTGGAATGTACCTTGCAACTAAACAAATGAGAAACGCCTTGGAACAAACAATGAGACAGCTATTGTCCACAAATGTAGATGTTATTATTAAAGAATTAATCAGTGACTGGTTAAACAATAAAGAAGATGGAAAAGATAGTGAACAGGTAAGTAACAGGCTTATTGATACAATAGAGAATTACAAAATTACGGACGATGATGTAATGCAATTATTAAATAATATTAAACAAAGGAAAGATTATTTGATAAAGCGTTCACAGTGGATTATTGGTGGGGATGGTTGGGCTTACGATATTGGGTTTGGTGGCCTCGACCATATTATGGCATCAGGGGAAGATATAAATGTGCTGGTATTTGATACAGAGGTTTATTCCAACACAGGTGGCCAAGCATCTAAATCTACCCCTGCAGCAGCAGTCGCTAAATTTGCCAGCACGGGAAAAAAAGCAGGCAAGAAGGATTTAGGTCGAATGCTGATGACTTACGGAAATGTGTATGTGGCACAGGTAGGTATCCATGCAGATAATGCGCAACTAATCAAGGCAATTAGTGAGGCAGAAAGCTTCAAGGGGCCTTCTATTATCATTGCTTACGCGCCTTGTATCAGCCATGGTATAAAAGAAGGCATGGGAAAAAGCATGGCTACGATTAAGAAGGCGGTAAACGCAGGATATTGGCATCTATATCGATATAATCCCCAGTTAAGCAAACAAGGTAAAAATCCGTTTATACTTGATTCGAAGGAACCAACGGAAAGTTTTCGAGATTTTTTAATGGGACAAGTTCGATACAGTTCGCTTGCTAGAACATTTCCAGATGAAGCGGAACATTTGTTTACAAAGGCAGAAGAACAAGCAAAAGAGCGTTATGAGTTATATAGAAAAATGAGTTCATTTTAATATGGGTGCTCCTTTTTGTTAGATAATGTTGTCTTTTATCTAATGGAAAGGAGCATTTCAAAAGTTAATCTGTTTTTTCCGCATTAAACACAACGGGCATAGTGAGATAGAACTGGGGAAATTACTGAAATTATAGGCAAGAACATATAAAAAAAATAGGAAAATATCGTTTATGTTGTTTTAACAACAAAAAACTTGTTAGCTCTGTGATATTATTGTGTCAACAAATAAAACCAAATTTTAACGAGGGATTCTGAAAAGGAGATGTTCTTATGAAGTATTTTGTAAACGACAGTTGTATTGGGTGTGGGTTATGTGCAATGGGTTGTCCTGAAGTTTTTAAAATGACGGATGCAGGAGTTGCAATTGCTTCCAAAGAGGAAGTGTCCGTAGATGAGGTGGATGCTGCCGCACAGATGCAAAGTGGATGCCCTGTGAATGCCATTGAAAACGATGACTGAGGAGGTTATTGAATGAATTACATTAAAAATATAGAACATGAAATAGCCTTGTCCTTAAAAGGCGAAGTTTGGTTCAGGCTAGACAAATTGTAAGTAAAACGCTGCCGTAGAATTCTCATGTGAGCATAACTCTTTTTCGATATTCAAAAGGGGAAGCAATCAGCTCTCATGATTCTACCGGTGATGCAATGGTTTTGGTGCTAAAAGGCACCGGGCAGTTCAATGTGGAAGGTTCTGAATATATTTTGAGTGCAGTGGAAACCTTGATTATGCCAGCATAAAAATCACCTTTGTATTAAATCCGACTTGGAGTGAAATTTATTGTCTTGGACATACATGGAAAAGACAGTTACGCTTGCAAAAAAACGTAGTGGTGGGAACGAACAATAAAGTTCTCACCTTTTTAACTTCATGTTGCCCACGCAAAATTATCAAGAGAAGCTTATTTTAAACTAAAGCTATCACTAACATAAAGTAAATCAATCAAGAATAAAGGGAGGAAGATTTATGCATTATTCAATTTCCGATGTTTGTACAGTTCTGGGAAAGGTTATCCAAAAGCCGGAGCGTAGTTTTTCGTTTTTGGCGTATCTCTTGCAGGGAGAAAAAAATGTACTAATTGATACTGTTCCCGAAAAAGCTGGAGAGATGTTCATGGCTGAATTAAAGCAATTCGGTTCTCTTAGCCAGTTGGATGCCATCATCCTTAATCATTCCGAAGAAGATCATAGTGGAGCCCTTGGACTATTGCTGGCTGAAAGGACGGATATTCCAATTTACTGCACAGCAGCTTGTAAACATCGCTTGGTTTCCCGTTATCCAAATGCAAATTTTATAGGAGTAGCACATTTATCCACCTTAAAAATTGGAACATTTGAGTTCCGCTTTACCCATACACCAGGATTACACTGGGATGATAATATGGTCACTTATTTTGAAAATGAGCAAATTTTGTTTTCTAATGATTTGTTTGGGCAATACTTGGGATGCGAACCGCCCTTGGATAAAGACTATACCAAAGATAGTGTTTTGCAGGGAGCGAAAACATATTTCGACAAAGTGTTTGCACAGGCAACTCCCAATGAAAAACGCACTGTTTTGGGCATAGCAGACTTGAATTTGAAATGTATCGCACCAGGGCATGGCGTGATTTTGACAGGGAAATTGGATGAAGTTTTTGCTCTTTATAAATCAGAATGCGCTGCGTATTAATTGGTCATCAGAAAGCATAAAGGGTGAAACCGTTGCACAAGACCAGTAGATAAATTTGGGGATAATTACTGTTCTATTTTAAGAGATGGAATGTATTCTTTTCGTAGTCCAGCAAACCTTCGTAGTGCATTTGCGATAATTCACGGGTTAATGCGCTGCGATCTGCACATAGATAAGCTGCCATCTCAAGACGCCCAAATGAACATCAAAATATGAACATCCTTGCTGTTGGGACTGAATGGAAAGATAGGTCAAAATTTTTTCACGCAAAGTTTTTTTAGAAGTTACTTCTATTTTTTCTATTAGTTGGATATTCTTACTGCTAATAAGCCCTACCATATTTTCGATTAGCCGATGATGAAAGGTGCAGGACATGCTGCAAGAATGAAGGACTTTATTCTAAGAAAGAAATAAAATCAAACAGTCTGTGCTTGCAGTAAAAGTAACTTTAGAGTCGGAAAAGTTTCCACAGGCAAAAGTTTCTCCAAAAACTTCTCCTGTTTTCATAGAAACGATAAGGGTTTGGGTGCCCCAAATGTCCTCTTTAATCATATTAACAGATCCACTTATAATGACGCCAACAGATTTTATTGATTCACCTGCAAGAAAAATGAATTCTCCCTTTTTGTAGGAACGTAAGTAGCTTCCCAGACAAGTAAGCATAGAATCAATTTCAGTCTCTTTGATTCCCTCAAATAATGGCATTTTCTGAAGTTGTTTGAGATAAACGTCATACATCTATATCGCCTCCTTGAATGGAGTATAAATCAAATTTCTATATGTTGCACGCGCAACATATAGGCGTTTATTTAGTGAGATGAGATAATGTTTGTAAAGCAGCCGCAGGAAGTCTTAGCAGATAAGTGCAAACAGTGAAACAAAAGTAAATGTAAGTGATAAAATAAAAACAGCGGTAAAATCCACATTCAGTACCATATCCCAACAAGGACATTAATAAGCAAAACAGGCCAAGTCACTGTATTAGAGGGTGCTACTTCTCCCGTAATTTCCTGTGCTCGCAATAATTCATCAAATATGGTATCATTATGTGAATGGTTTCATGATTAAGAAAGTTATTGCAAAAAAACATATAAAGGTTTTTGCAGTTCATTAACGTGGGATGATAAACATAATACAGCTACGGTGTACATGAGAGGAAATTCAGATTAAGCATCTGTTGCATAAATATAAGTATCCATCAGAGTAAGCCCAAAATGCAATCGAGATTGTTATTAAACAGGCGGAACTTATAAGTGTAAATGTGGTGATATAAGGGGCATTAATGGTGTTGGGTTACAAATCCCATTTTGTTTATAAGCAGTAGTTATTAATTTGATACAAAACCCTAATTATGTTTATTAGGAACTATCGAATTTTGAAAATTAGTCATTGGATATGAAATAGGAAGAATTATTAGGAAGTGCATCTTGTTTCTGAAAGAAATCGACAATAATTTCTCCAAGAGACTACAGTTTTCTGTCCTACACACTAAGGAAAAATATAAAAAGGCGAGTCAAGATAAGGGAGAGATAATTCATGGGTAATCAAGAAAAGGAACACAAACGACGTACCAGATATAAAGGAACGCATCCACGAAGCTATAAAGAAAAATATAAGGAGCTTCAACCAGAAAAATATGTAGATACTATAGCAAAAGTCATTCAAAAGGGAAATACACCTGCTGGTATGCACATTTCAATATGTGTCAATGAAATAATGGAGTTCTTAAAAATTAAGCCAGGGCAAACTGGTTTGGATGCAACTTTGGGTTATGGTGGACATACGCTAGAAATGCTAAATCGATTAGAATCCAAGGGACATTTGTATGCACTCGACGTCGATCCTATTGAAATATCCAAAACGAAAGAACGACTAGAGCATTTAGGTTATGGACCAGACATACTAACTACCAAGCAACTAAACTTCGCCAATATTGATGAAGTTGTTGCTGAGTCAGGTTTGTTTGATTTTATTTTAGCAGATTTAGGCGTCTCTTCAATGCAAATAGATAATCCAGACAGAGGGTTTTCGTATAAAAGCGAGGGGCCTTTGGATTTACGACTGAATCCTGAGAAGGGTATCTCTGCGGCTGAACGACTAAGGACTATTACGCAAGAAGAATTAGAAGGTATGCTGCTTGAAAATTCAGACGAACCGTATTCCAAAATAATTTCTAAAGCTATTGTTTCCAGAATCGAAAATGGAGCTGATATTTATACGACTACTAAGCTCCAACAAATTATTGGAGATGCGCTTCAATTTATTCCAGTAGATGAACGAAAAGAAGCGATTAAGAAATCATGTCAAAGAACATTCCAAGCACTGCGGATTGATGTGAATAATGAATTTGAGGTCTTATTTGAATTTTTAGAAAAACTTCCTAATGCCCTTGCAAAAGGTGGACGTGTAGCGATACTAACTTTTCACTCAGGAGAAGATAGACTGGTTAAAAAATCTTTTAAAAGATTGGCGCTTGAAGGCGTTTACAGCGAAATCGCAACGGAGGTTATCCGGCCGACAGTAGAAGAATGTAATATGAATAGTCGTGCTCGTTCAGCAAAAATGAGATGGGCAATTAAAGCTTGATTGAACCGCCATCGAGGAAAGCCAACTAAATCAGGATATTTTTGCGTTGATAAAGCCTTTTATGATAAGGTTACAATTGCTCCAGAGTATCCGTGCAAGAGAATGGTGAACGGATTTTACTTCACGTTTGTTCTATCCTCTATTATCATTTTAAAAGGTTGAAGCAAGCTTTTTACTATGTTAAAATTATAAACCCTACATTTTCCTGTTGGAAGTTGGTGATATTATAGAAAACACATATACAACAAATCAAGTTGCAAAAATAATTGGTATACATCCTAATACCGTAAGAATGTACGAAGATATAGGGTTTATCTCGAAACCTATGCGTAAAGAAAATGGCTATCGTGTGTTTACAGATTTGCATCTTGAACAATTCAAACTAGCTCGTACAGCTTTTCAGATTGAGGTACTTCAAAATGGGTTACGTAAAAAAGCAGTTTCTATTGTTAAACTGTCAGCATTATGTGAATTTGATACAGCAATGAAACTAACAGAACAATATATCTATTCCGTTGGGATTGAAATTTGTAATGCCAATGAAGCGGTAAAAATAGTAAAAGAACTGCTTAGAGGAGCTAACCTAGAAAACCCATATGCCTTAAAGCGAAAAGAAGCATCTAATATACTTGGAATATCAATGGATACACTCCGAAATTGGGAAATGAATGGACTGTTTAAAGTAAAGCGAAAGAAAAACGGCTATCGTGTTTATACCGATGATGATATTAGGAAACTTAAAATTATCCGTTCACTCAAATGCGCCAACTATTCCCTTTCTGCAATTCTTCGTATGATGAATGCTCTTGATAAAAATTCTAAAGCGGATATTAGCGCAGTATTGAATACGCCAGATTATAACGAGGAGATTATATCTGCTTGCGATAGGCTAATTGTATCTTTGGGCAGTGCAAAAGAAAATGCAATTGCTATAAAATCAATACTTTACAAAATGAAAAGTAGATATTCAAACCCTCCATTTTAACACCAGACTTTTGTTTGGTGTTATTCTTTTTATATTACGAAAAGGAGGCTATGAAAATGCGTGATATTATCAAGGTAGAAAATCTATCAAAAGCATATGGACATCTTAATGCAGTAAACAACTTTAGCTTTGCTGTTAAAAAAGGTACCGTTTTTGGATTGCTTGGAGCGAATGGAGCAGGTAAAAGCACGGCAGTTGAATGTGTGCTTGGGACAAAACCTATAGACAGCGGAACAGTTTCAATTTTAGGATTAAATCCAAAAGTAGATCGCAAAGAATTGTTTCAAAAGGTGGGGGTTCAGTTTCAAGAGTCAAATTATCAAGAGAACATTCGTGTTGAAGAGCTTTGTGAGGTGATGTCGTCTCTTTATAAGAAAGTCACCGATTATCGTACACTACTTAATAAATTCGGTATTGCAGACAAGTCCAAAACCTTAGTAAAAGAATTATCCGGTGGCCAAAAGCAAAGGTTGTTTATCATACTTGCGCTTATTCCAAATCCTGAAGTGGTTTTTCTTGACGAGCTCACAACAGGACTTGATACAAGGGCAAGAAGAGATGTTTGGCAAATCATAAAAGAATTAAAGCAGCAAGGACTCACTATTCTTTTGACCTCTCATTTTATGGATGAGGTTGAGGAGCTTTGCGACGAAATATGTATCCTCAAGAAAGGCAATTCAGTGTTTTATGGTACGGTTGAAGATGCCATAACAAAAAGTCCTTATGATAAATTTCTGGATGCCTATCTTTGGTACACAGATAAGGAGGCAAGAGAAAATGAAAACATTTAGTACATTGCTTAAAACAGAAATCAAATTATCACTACGTGGAATGGATATGTTTATTTTTGCTATTTGCATGCCGATTATTGTCCTTGTGGTACTTGGAATTATTTACGGCGATAATGCAGCTTTTATTGATGCTGATTACACATTTTTAGAGCAGTCTTTTGGGGCGATAGCTACAATTGCTATCTGTGCTGGTGGAGTTATGGGACTTCCCTTAGTTATTTCTGACTATCGAAGCAAGCATATTTTAAAAAGATTTAAGGTAACACCCGTGAAGCCTACGATTATCTTACTTGTTCAGGTTACAATCTATGCCCTTTACTCATTAGTATCATTAATCACGCTGTTTGCTGTGGCAATTACATTTTTTAAGTTTCGTATGCAAGGCAGTATTTATGAGTTTATTCTTGGTTGGCTTTTCGTTATGATTTCAATGTTTTCTATCGGTATGATGGTGGGTGGCATTTCAAAGAATTCTAAAGTAGCGGGAATTATTGCAAGTTTACTGTATTTTCCCATGCTGATTTTTTCGGGTGCAACTTTACCGTACGAAGTAATGCCAACTGCAATGCAAAAAATCGTTGATATTTTACCCCTTACGCAAGGCATAAAGATATTAAAATCCGCTACACTTGGATTACCTGTTAGCAATGCCGTACTGCCCATAATCATAATGACTGTTATTACAATTATCTGTTCAATAATCGCAATTATTTTTTTTAAATGGGAGTGATGAGGAAGGGAAATCATTCGCTTTTTGTAATGCACTTAAATCAAGGCTTAAACTGATTTTAACCAATTTAAAAGAGGACGGCTTCTCAATGTTCTAATATGCTCCCTTCATAAGATTCAGTGATTTATTTCAATGTTTCTTATAAAGGAAGCATATCATTTTTTACCACTCGGTTGTCCTTTTTTAAAAAATTATAATACGAGTATAGTATCATTACCATGGTTCAACAACGTGGCCGGTATTTTTTTCAAACTCGGTATTTACATAACATTGGCTGGGTGAAATTTCTATTGGAGAGGGGTTATGATGTATAAATAACTGTAAGTATGCAGGAGTGCAATCAAAGAAACGGAACTATTCTGGATCTAAAAGCAAAGGTCATGGCAAAGGAGATAATAAAAAATCTATAATACCACTGGGGAAAGCTATTACTACAACCAGCGAAGAAAACGCAATGACATTATTGATCTGGTGGAAATTAACCTCGAAAATCAATAATCCTGTTCTTTCACAAAACATATGAGCATGAGGTTGACTATCAATTTGCAGTAAATGAGTTAGGAGGTTTACAATGAACCCTTGTAGACAGTACAATAATTTCATGTCCTAACATCGTCATTTGTTCACCTAGGTTATCTTAGAATATAATACGTTTATGCAGATTATTTAATCTTAGACGAAGCATACTAATTAAAAAAATATGAAAATGAGGTAAGTCAACATGTGTACAGGATTAAGCATTCAATCTCAAGATGGTAAGTGTTATTTTGGAAGAAATATGGACTTGGCATATAATTTCAATCAAGCAGTTACGATTATTCCAAGAAGATATCAATATCAAGATAGGGTAACAGGTAATGTAGTAACCAATAATCATGCTATGATTGGGATGGGAACAGTAATTGATAACCACCCTGTTTTAGCGGATGGTTTAAATGAAGTGGGCCTTGGCTGTGCAGGATTAAATTTTGAAGGGTATGCATACTTTGAAAAGGAGCCTATTAAAGGAAAAAATAATATTGCACCCTATGACTTTATATAATGGGTATTATCGAATCATGAAACAGTAGAAGATGTTAAACAAGGGATTCGGGATTTAGAACTCGTTAATTGCCCTATCAATGACAAAACGCCTGTTTCAATGCTTCACTGGATGATTGTAGATAAGACAGGAAAAGCTATTGTTGTAGAGAAGACAAAAGACTGCCTCGCTGTACATGATAACCCCATAGGAGTGATGACCAACAATCCTACCTTTGATTGGCATCAAACTAACTTAAAAGAGTATTTACATCTGACTCCAACTTCACCAAAAGAAACTAAGTGGGGTCAGCATACGTTGAAAGCCTTAGGCATTGGAGCTGGAACATTAGGTATGCCTGGTGACTTTGCTTCAGTTTCCAGATTTGTAAGGATTGCTTATCTTCGCTCACATATGCCTAAAATTGAAGGAGAAGTGCAAGCCATAGCACAATTTTTTCATATGCTGGATTATGTGAAAATGGTTAAAGGTGGTGTCCTTACAGACGAAGGGTTAGAAGATTTAACAATCTACTCTTCTTGTATGGATCAGGAAAAAGGTATATATTATTATAAAACTTATTCCAATAATCGTATAAATGCGGTAGATATGCATAAGGAGCAATTAGAGGGCACAAATCTTAAAATATTCGACTATCTCGTAAAACAAGATTTCAACTACCAAAATTAAAATAATTAAGGTTCGCTGGATTAGATTTGTGTCTTATATGCGTGCCTAATTGAAATGGAAATCCCCGTGTCTGTATTTATTGATTAATACTTGTTAAGACTGCAATTTACACCAAGGGAATGTTATTAGTTCACGACATCACATGACATCTTTACTGTCATATCAAGGCACGTTGAGGGTGTTTTATTGATGTTAAGGGTGGACAAGTAAGAGCTCAGGAAAGGCTTGAAGTAAGGAGTTACCAAGGTTTTAATTGAAATTTTTGCGTGGTATAAATCCTCGGAATTCCTTGTGAAATGGCCTGTTGGGAACTAGACAATCCTTAGGATTTCTTTAATAGTGACCAGATATGTATCCACGACGCGTTTTTTTCGCTCATATTTTTCGCCATTTAAATGCTCATCAGCTTCCCTGTAAGAAGGGCATTGAGAATTAGTGAACCTGCAGCTTCTTAGCATATTAAATTTTAAAAAGATCGAATCTTTTAATTGGCGAAAAATAATCACCATATCCATTATAATATTAATAGAGATTTGCTTCACGAGTTTGCGCAGTTTATTAAAAGTATAGCACCAATTGAATGAAAAACAAATCCAAATGACAACAATGCAAACCTTTCCTTTTACCACAATAAGCAAAACTGTAAAGGTGGTTGTCATAAAACAAAAGAAAATAAAGCGGATGGTATTGAGATTTGTCGATAGAGAGTGTGTAAAAAAAAGTAGTTGATTACCTCAGATGAACTTATGAATATAACAGTATTGCCGAATCTACACCGGTCCTCTATTTCCATTACTTCGTCATTGTGGCAAATGAGATGAACGAAACCATTTGTCTTCAAGTTGTTGTTTGCTTTATCATTATTCATGATTAGTTGCTTGAAAGCCTTGCTTTACTATAGCTTGCGGGTTTCTGCTTCAAAGGAACAAACGACATACTTTCTTGGCGGTAATTCCCAGTTCATAAAACTACGGGAGACGTCTTCACGCTGGACTTTCTACTCGCCATGGAAGTTTTGCCATAGGGCATCCAACGAGTCAACTCCTGATTTGATTCCCATTCCTTCTATAAACTGAACGGGCGCATCCTTTTTAACGTCGCTAATATAGACTGGCTCAGCAATTTCCTGGCTGTTTTGGAACAATCCCATCTGCAATCAGTGGTACAGCACCACGCATTGACTCTGGAAATTCCTTCTATGCTCGAAAGTTACTAATGTGATATAATCTTGACAACTCATAGTATATGACAATATGAGAAGGGAGTTCAAAGTATGCAGAAAAAAATTTTTAATATTTTCCTGGCTTTTTTAATTACTTTGATTTTTCTTTTACCGTATTTAGCATTGAAGCAAGCGGAAACTGAGAAAGAAATTCAAAGGAATAAATATATTGCATCTCAAAAAGTCAACGATATATCGCAGAAGTTAATAGAGGAGCTCAATAAGAGCCTTGAATATGTTGAGGTTCTGGATATTATTGTAAATAGCAATCCCAATAGTCTTGAAATAATAAAAACATACTCAGAAATGATTTTAAATAAGCACGACATTATACAAAATATTGCTATTGCACCCAATGGAATCGTTCAATACATTTATCCAACTGTACCTAATCAAATAGTGATTGGTCATGATTTAATGAATGATCCTCATCGATATCCCTTTATAAAAAAAGCGATAGATGAAAAGAACGCAATCATTCAAGGTCCTGTAGAAGCCATTCAAGGAGGGGTATTGATTTTTAATCGCAAGGCAATATTTATGCAAGAAAATGATAAAGAAAGCTTTTGGGGAGTTTCTGTTGTTTCAATCGACTTTGAAAAACTTGTTGCTTCTTGTGGTATAAACCAAGAAAATGAAGATTATTATTTAGCATTGAATGTTCCGAAGACTGATGGATTTAAGGATTTCATATGGGGTAATTCAGAATGTTTAACAAAAGAATCAATCATCAGAACAATCAGTTTAGGAGATCAAAAATGGGAGCTTTTCATTTATCCGAGACTTGGGTGGACAAATACAGGTAATAATTGGTTCGGTTTAGGAGCTGCGGATGGCCTTTACGTACTTTTGAGCCTTATTTTATTTACTTTTGTGTTATGGCATCTTAATCGTTATTCTCAACATGCCATAGCATCAAAAATAGATATCATGACAGGTGCTTTAAATAAAAGTACTTTCAGAAAATACGTAATAAAAAATTTGAAAAAGAAGAATAAGATCCAAGCGCTTATCGTAATTGATATTGATAAGTTTAAGACGATAAACGATACTTACGGCCATCTCGCAGGAGATCATGTAATTACTGAGTTGGCTAATCGGCTAATGAAAACATTAAAAAACCAAGATCTTCTTTCAAGATGGGGAGGAGATGAATTTATCGTTTACATAAATAATTTAAGTAGCAAATCTGATATCGACAACATAATAAAAAGGATACATCGTGAAGTACAGCCTCCTTTCAACGTGGATGGTAGATTGATAAATGTGGGAGTATCGTTGGGATATACTTTTTACCCAGATGATGGAGTAAATTATGAAGAGCTGTACAAAAAAGCAGATATTATGATGTATTGCAATAAGCCAGTAAAAAAAGAAAAATAGTATTAGTTTTTTGTTTGACTTAGAAATTGGAGTTTAATTATTTATTCAACATTTTCTTTTGTAATAATTTCTTCAATAGCATATTGAGTATCAAATTTTGAAGTAAACGAGTCAATATTATCAGCAAGAACACCATTGAACAATAGTTCTGTCGTTTCACTAAACATAGCAAACTTATAATATTCAAAAACAATAAACAAAACTAAAACGGATTTATATATCATTTCGCACTATATTATTTAATTTATGTTTTTTCAGAACTTTACACCTCATAAAGCCTTTTTTTAGATAACAACTTTAAGATTGTTGAAAACAGTATGATTGAATATACCGGTGAAACAATTGAAGACTTAAGCATAAAGTCGTATATCCTCAAGGCTGAGAAGGGTACTCAAAGAAGTACTGTAAATGGAGATGAGGTTTTCCATGCCTGTGTACCGGTGTTCAATAATCATGAATGGTTAGGTACATTATGTATTATTTGGACATCCGATATAATTGACTCGGAAACATGAGATATTAGCCTCTAGGATACCCATACATTTGTCGCCGACGATGAGCTTGACGCCGTCAAGGCTCCCAAATTTAAACACAGCATGGTCGGCGCAGATGCGGCGGCCATGCTGTGCTTACGCTTTTTAACAAATGGATATGATTTTACCTTGAAACAACCGTCAAAAAACTTTCTCTGACTTTGAAATCAGTTTAAAGTTAAAAAGGGTTCAATTATGAGCTATGGATTTGAATGCCTTCTATTAGCAAGCGGATATGCGCCATCGTGTGCTCTCTCAAATCAAAGTCAGGATAGCGGACGCACCATTCATAGCTGACACCCCGTATTGCCATTACAAAATGCCGGGAAAGCTCCTCCAACGGCAATGTAGATATAAGCTCCCCGCGCCGCATACCCTTTTCCAGCACACTGTAAAACAGCGTATAAAGTTCTCTGCTGTAACCTTTCACTGCTTCGGTATCCACGGTTCCGGATAGCAGCATTTGGTAAACCTTTTTCATATTTTCATAACCGATGGTATTCAAAAGCGTTTCTGCTATTTTTTGAGTTAGAGCAAGAAGCACCTCTGAAGCTGGCATATCATCCGGCAGCGTTTCCAAAAATGTTTTGTAATCCGAGTCTGCCCGTGCTGCGTAGTCAGCAATCAAAATGGCGATCAATGCATCCTTGGACTCGTAGTGTACATAAAAAGCACCTTTGGTGATACCGGCCTCGTCGGTAATGTCCTCTACGTTAACATCGGAGAAATTGCGCTCTGTAAATAGCCTTTCCGCAATTTCATATAGCTTCTTTTTGGTCTCTACTCCCTGCGCCTTCCGCTTGTCGAGCTTTTTCTCTCTCATATTTTACACTCCTCTATTGATTTTTTCAAAAAAATTAAGTATGATAAACTAAGTTACTAAACGAGTTTAGTGAACGTGGTTATTTTTTAAAAGTATACCACTTGTCAGCCGCAAATTCAAGCAGTCAAGCCAAATAGATGTCCTTCTTAGAATTCTTCCTGACAATGTATGCGGTTAATTGAAGATTAAGATGAGTTTTTAAAATATGAAGTGGAGGGAAAAGTATGAGAAAAAATAAAATAAGGCAAAAGTTAGCGGCTATAATGCTGTCTGTTATCATGGTTGTGGGTATGCTTCCTATCTCGGCGCAAGCTGAACCAGGCGAATTATCCATTGGCGCAAGGGATGAGATTATCGCTTTTGAGGCTTTGAGGTCGGACATTGCAGTGCGCAGCGTGCTAATTGGTACAACCAAAAGGGATTTGGAGTTGCCGGGCACCCTGACGGCAACGATACGGATCGCAGCTTTAGAAGAAGAACCAATGTTGGACTCCGCAGAAACTGATGTGGAGCTGGACAGCGCCGATACGGTAAGTGGGTCAACGCTTGGCATTGACGAAATAGATGATACCGAAGCTGGCGAGGAGACTGCACTTGCCTCTCCCTCCGATGAGCAAGAAGAAGTGGAGCACATGGAATCTGAGCTAATGAGGAAAACAGTGGACAGAACAGATGAAATTACCATCCCCTTGCCTGTCATATGGGCATCATCCCCGGAGTATGATGGCGAAACGGCGGGTACATATGTTTTCACACCTGAACTGCTGGAGGGATATTCCATTGCCAGTAGTGTGGAAGTCCCGATAATCACTGTGGAAGTGAGTGTCACTGTCCCTATAGAAACAGTTACGACTTTTGACGAGTTGCCTGAGGATTTTCGCTGGCAAAACACCACCACACCGGATTTCCCGGAAACGGTATGCGGTACGGTACATGGCGAAATGGCGGACATCCCCGTAATATGGGAGGCCGACCACGATTATGATTTGGAAAATCCCCAGCCGGGACTCTATGTGTTCACCACTGTTTTGGGTGAGGGCTACTGCGTTGCGGATGGTGTGGAGCTACCACGCATCACGCTGTATATTCCACGAACAGCCGGCCGAATGGCGCGCATGGCGGGCGGCGACACGGCAGACAGCCCGCTGGAAATTACGACGGCTGCGCAGTTTGCCGAGATTGGCACGCTGGTGAACGCGCGGGAAAACGGGCTGGAGCTGTTTTTATTCAACAATGCAGGGGCAAAGATCAGTCTGAAGATGATTAATGACCTCGACCTTTCGGCATACGCTGGAGGAGAGGGCTGGGTGCCCATCGGCAATAAGAGCAACCAATTTAAAGGCATCTTTGACGGCGGCGGGCACAAAATCAGCAATTTGACCATTGACCGCAGCGACGGAGATCATCAGGGCTTGTTTGGATATATCGGTGCCAATTCATTGGTGAAAAACCTCGGCGTTGAAAACGTAAATATTATAGCAAAAGGTTATATTGGCGGTGTGGTGGGAGAGGTTCGCGGCGGCACGGTACAAAACTGCTATACCACAGGTAGTATCTACAGCGGTACTTATTACGCTGGTGGCGTGGCGGGTTGTATTTTTGAGAACGGCACACTGCAAAACTGCTACACCACTGTCAGCATCGACGGCTCGTCTGGCACCTTTTCCTTTATGATAGGTGGTTTGGTGGGGGGAGTTTACGACAGCACGGTGATAAACTGCTATGCCACCGGCAGAGTCAACGGCCACTCCAGTTCAAGTTCAACCTATACTGGCGGCTTAACGGGGTATCTTGTTGGAGAAGAAAGCACGATGAAACACTGTGCCGCCCTTAATCCTGCTGTCAGCGGCAGAGACCGTGTTGGGCGCGTGGTTGGGAGTTGGCCAGCGGAGTTCCCGGTGGGCAACAGCCAGCTTTCAAGCAACTTCGCATTTGACGGCATGACGGTAACAAAGTATGGCTACATCATTCCTCCAGCAGAGGGCGAGGACCAGATGGACGGTGAATCCAAAACAGCAGCTGACATCAGTGCAGCAGGTTTTTTTGAAACGCTGTTTTGCCATGATACGGCATGGACATATGCGGAGGGCAAGCTACCTGGCTTTGGCGCAGCGATTGTCCTGCCCACCTATCTCACCGAACCTATCACAGGGCTTGTGGGGGCAGGAACGAGCACCGATCCTTATCGAATCTACACCGCCGCCGACCTGAAATACATGGCGGATATGTTTAAAGTTGACAGGGATTCTTCCGTTAAGAAATACTATCGTCTTGAAAACGACATCGACCTCTCAAGTTACGGCAAGGATTATGAGGGCGGGAAGGGATGGGTGCCTATTGAGGCATTTGTAAACGCTGTCTTTGATGGAAACGGCAAAACAATCAGCCAGCTGTACATCAACAGAAGCAATGAAACCAATATAGGTCTTTTCGGTCAGGTGATAGCCGGTACCATCCGGAATTTGTTTTTGGAGGGCATTTCCCTGCATGGTGACACAGATTACTCAGACGGTAAAATCGGTGGTCTGGCGGGCCAAGTCAGCGGAGGCAGCACCATATCCGGCTGTGCCGCCACGGGTTCCATTACAGGAGCGGGAAAACTGGGCAGCTATTGCTCGGGCGGGCTGGTTGGCTTGCTGCAACAGGGCAGCACCCTGAACAACTGCACTTTTTATGGGACGGTATCTGCCGAGGCCAAAGTGAACGCTAAACCGCCAACTAGCCCGCGCAATATCTTTGCGGGAGGGATCGTGGGTCGGCTCTACGAAAGTGCGGCCATCTCAAACTGTGTCAGCGTCGCTGATATTTTCTCCGCTGGAGAAAGCGCCTATGCGGGCGGCATAGCCGGTCAAGTTGACAGCGGGGCAAAAATCGCACAGAGCGCCGCGCTAGGCGCTGGGCTTTGTGGAAATACCGCCGCAGGTCGTATTGTGGGAGAAATTACTTCCACCGCGTCCGGCGACCCAAACAATAGGAATTATGCATGGTGCGGCATGGATATAAACGGCTCCACGGTATCTGGTACCTCAAACAACCTAAACGGCGAGGATATGGATGTCGCCGCCGTCCAAAATCTGTGGACATCCGGTACACTAAAGTGTTGGGATAAGGAGATATGGACGCTTGCACTGGGCAAGCTACCGGTGCTCACGGGACTTGCGGGACAAAATAACAAACTTCCTTCCCATATCAGCGGCAGCTACTTCGCAGGCGCGGGTACAAGCGAGGACGATCCCTACCTCATCAAAACCGCCGAAGACCTTGCCAAGCTGGCGGAACTGGTGAATGCGGGAACCTCACCTTATGCGGATTCGGGCATATACTACAAGCTTCAAAACAACCTTGAGCTTTCGGACTATGCCACTGGGGAGGGCTGGACTCCCATTGGAAGAGGCTCAACCAAACCATTTAAGGGAACATTTGACGGCAATGACCAAACTATCACCGGGCTGGCGATCAACCGTTCAGTTTCGGATAACATTGGCTTATTCGGTTATCTTTTCATAGGCAGCAAGGTGCATAACCTTCGTGTATCGGATGCAAGTGTTTGCGGAAAGGAGAATGTCGGTGGTGTTGTGGGATATACATGGGGGGCGACGGTAGAACATTGTGCCGTCTCCGGTGATATATCAGGAGCCATGATCGTCGGCGGCATCGTAGGATATGTATCCAGTAGCACGATACAAAATTGCTACAGTAATGGCAGCGTGACCAGCACCGGAGACTATGTGGGTGGTATAGCAGGGCGTCTTGAATATGCTACTACTACGATGCAGGGTTGCTACAGTGACAGTACCATCTCCGGCAAGTACTATATCGGAGGCGTTGTGGGAGAGGTTGACGGCAGCACCGTGCAAAATTGTTACAGCACCGGAAACGTCACAGGTGGATGCTATGTCGGCGGCTTTGCCGGAAGTATTGGAAGCGGCAGAGTACAAAATTGCTACAGCACTTGCAGCGTTTTGGGGACGGATCCAGAGGGGTATGTTGGCGGTGTAATGGGCGTTCTCGGAAGCGGCACTGTAAAAAATTGTGTGGCACTTAACCTTTCTATCAACGCAGGAGCATACAATTACGGGCGAGTGGTGGGCAAAAACACCACCGGCCTTCTCTTAAATAACTATGCGTTCAGCCGCATCCCCGGTACATGGGAAGATAAAGGGCTCAGCGCAAAGGACGGTGCGGATGTGACCTCACAGACCCTGTTTGGGGGCAACTTCTGGACGACATCGGACAATTGGGACACCGCCGCATGGGACAGCGCGGTCTGGACATTTGCAAGCGGCAAGCTGCCCATACTGACTGGGCTTGTGGGGCAACCCGCTGAGGGTGGGCTGTACCTGAGAGTGCGGGATATTCAGTATGCCGCAGTGAGCGCGATGGACACTCTCACTTATAACGGTAGGGAGCAAATCCCACCCTTAGAAATCGTCTTTGATGGCGAAACACTAATAAAGAATACGGATTATATCGTTTCTATCACCAGCACAGACTTTAACGGCACCAGCGCAGGCACAAACGCCGGAATGGTGACCTTGACTTTTACCGGTATTGGCAGCTTCAAAGGTACAAAAACGGCTACTTATACCATTGACAAAGCACCTCTAACGATTGTGAGTGCCTCGATCAATCCCAAATCCTACGACGGCACCACCACTGCTGAGGTTGGCAACGTGAGTTTTGACGGCTTGAAATTCACCGAAACGCTGGCACTCGGTGTGGATTACACCGTTACTGGCGCGCGGTATAACAGCGCCGATGCGGGCAATAACAAGACTGTAACCGCTACAGTTACGCTTACCAACAGCGCCACGGCGAAGAACTACTCCCTGTTGAGCGATGCGCTGTCCATTTCAGACATGATCATCGGAAAGGCCGATTTGTCATCGGTGGAGTCTATCAACAAGAGACTGAATTACAACACGGCCCACACCAATGTGAACGTAGTAATCACCGGTCTGCCCAAGGACCGTGGCACAACAAGCTTTAGCGGTGGGACGGTGGCGGGGGACACAGCCATTATCAGCGGCACGGTGCAGGGTACTGCCACTGGCATCAAATTCTCTGCGAACGTCGGTGAAATAGGGCAAACCGCCGTCATTCCGGTGACTGCAACCATGCAGAACTACGAAGATGTCGTTGTTAATGTGGTGGTGATACTGGTTAATAAAACGTCCGTGACCATCACCGGTGTGGCGGTGGCGAATAAGGTATATGATGGCACAGCAATCGCCTATGTTGGTACTCCTGCCAATGCTCAAGGGTATATTGGCTCATATCAATATGTTTGGTCGAGCGGTTCTGTGCCCAAGGATGCTGGGAACTATACTCTGACCGTTAAAATTCCAGACAGCAATGCGGATTTTATGGGCGAGATTGAAATTCCGTTCATCATCAGTCCTGCAACAGTTACCATAACTGCAAAAAATAAGAGCGCCTATGTGGGTGGTACAGTCCCTACATTTGGCGAATCGGATTACACCGTGACCGGGCTAGCAAGTGGTGAAACTCTAAATACTACGCCGATGCTTGCCTATACCACAACCCCGGATATGAGCAAGACCGGAACCTATACGATAATTGCCACCGGTGCGGTTGTGCCCGATAACGGTAACTACAATAGACCCATCACTTATATTACAGGCACATTGACAATTAGCAATAGGCCCTTTGGTGGTGGGGGCTCCTCTGATAGTAGCGCTGTCATCGTCACCACAGCATCGGATAAGCCGAATTCACCCACACAGGGGGAAATCGAGGTTTTTGGCACAGTTGACGGGAAGGGAAATGTCGCAGTGAGCATTACTAATAAAGCTGTGTCCGATGCCTTTGACAAGGCACTCTCTGAGGCCAAGAAAAACGGCACGGAGCAAAATGGAATCACGGTGGTTCTTTGTGTGAACACCGGAAATAAGTTCGGCTCCAATGTTACGGTCAATCTACCAAAGACTGTGCAGGACATCATCATTGCCAGAAAAATCGTGAGCATCATTATTGTGGTAGACGATCCCGCCATCAGAGTTGGAATAGATTTGGCGGCTGTGCAGGAAATAAACAAGCAAGCAAAGTCTGATGTGAATATCATCGTCACCCCAATAAATAGCGACAAGCTGACGGGGGATGCCAAAAAAGTCATTGGCAGCCGGCCGGTATTCGACCTCAAGGTAAACTATGACAACGGCAAGGCGGTCAGCAACTTTGGCACAGGTAGCGTATCGGTAACCATCCCATATACCCTCGGCGCAAATGAAAAGGCCGGAAATGTGCAGGCGGTCTATGTGGATGGCAATGGCAAAGTGCATTGGCTGGTAAACTCGGTCTATGACAGTGCGGAAAAGGTGCTGCGTTTCAATACTAACCATTTTTCCACCTACGGAATCGGTTATAAACAGGCCAATCCGGCATTTTCGGACATTGCAGGCCATTGGGCAGAGGAAGATATTGCATTTGTGGTAAGTCGCGGATTGTTCAGCGGCACTTCTGCCACTACCTTTGGACCGAACACTGCCATGACGAGAGGAATGTTTGTATCCGTGCTAGGGCGGTTGACAAACGTTGATGTGAGCGGCTACAAGCAGAGCAGCTTCAGCGATGTAAAGATCGACGCCTACTATATGGGCTACATCGAGTGGGCAATCAAAAACAGCATCGTAAGCGGCGTCGGAAATGGAGAATTTTCACCGGAGCAGTCCATCACCCGTGAGCAGATGGCGGTCATTATGAGCAATTATGCCAAGACCTTTGGCTATATCTTGCCAAAGGTCCATGTGGAAAATACTTTTGCCGATAATGACAAGATCAGAACCTACGCCAAAGAAGCCGTAAAACAGATACAGATGGCAGGGGTCATCAGCGGAAAAAACAGCAACTTCTTTGACCCTCAGGGTACGGCCACGAGAGCCGAGGTGTCTGCTTTGCTGTGCCGCTTTGTAGAGCTGGCAATTTCCAGCGATACCATGCAGAGTTAGATGATGAACGATTCCGCCAAATGGATGTACTAGGAAAACAGCAAGGCACCCACCGGGAAAAAGGAGATTGATGTCTCGACCTATACATCGGGATGCTATTTGCTGAAATTACTGATGCTTATAAAAATATTAACTATTATAATGGTACAAATGCCATCTTCCATGATTTGCTTCTTACAGATGAGAGAGATTATCCGAAAGATGCAGTTTGTGAATACTTGATAAGGATTGCAATAGTCAATTTGAGAAGGGTAGACTAACGAGATATCTACAAAAGTAAACACAATTCAATTGAATACTATAATGTCAAGATATGTTGAAAAGTGGGTTGATTATATGGTTGGTTGATTAAAATAATTACGAGGATGAAAAGGTTAACAATTGAAGGGGTTTTTACCTATCTGACATTGTATCGGTGGTGGAAATGAGAAGGGTAGCCATGAACAATAAAAAGTTCATTGTAATTACGCAGTTATCTAGTTTTGAAATTACTTTTAGAAAACAGGCCCCAAAATTAGAGATGCAGTATCTGATCCAACCAAATCTAATTATGTGAAGTTATTTCCTAGAAGAAGTCTTAAGTAAATTGTTAATGATTTCTTTAGTTCTTAGATTGGTTTACAAATGAAGATACGAAGGTTTATCGTGCCTAAAGACGTTATGATAGTCTAATCACAAAAACTGCAAGAGCCTGCTCTGAGAATAGGAGTAGGCTCTTGCTACATTTTACAAATATTTGTGGTTTAAAACAGAATTCCCCTTTGTAAGATGACAAAAAACTCGATGTAAGGATTTGATAAATTAACAACTATGCGGTGGCCTGAAATACAAACCAGCCATCTTTCAGTGTAAACTGAAACACGCCACCATGTTTTTCCACGATATGAGCCATGCTTTTTGTGCCAAAACCATGCCCCTGTTTTTTTGATATAGGAAGTCCTTGGTGAAATATGGGTTCTGTCTGGTATCGGTTACGAATGTCAATGCACAGCTTGTGATTCTTGGAATACATTCGTAGTAAAATATTGCGTTTATTTTCATCATTTATATTTTTTGTAGCTTGTATGGCATTTTCCAAAGCATTTGACAAGAGGGAGCAAAGTTCGGTATCGCTAAAGGGAAGGGAATCTGGCAGTTTCGCATCTATCGTCAGCATAATTTCCCATTGCTTGGCTTTTGTAGCAAAAGCAGACAAAATTAGATTGACGGTTTCGTTTTCACAAAAGCGTATGGGTGTGATGGCATCCATGTCGGCCTGGGCAGTTCGTAGGTATTCTTTGATCCCCTCCATGTGTTCCTTGGAGGCCAGTCCTTGTAAAAGGGCAAAATGGTGGCGCATATCATGGCGATAGGACGCGGCATTGTGCTGTAACTGCCGCAGAGAAGCAAACTCTGTTTGTGCCATTCTAAATTGTGCGTCCAACATATCCTTTTCTCTTTGCAGGACATTTTGTTTCTGCGTCTCGGCATAGTAGAAGATCACAAACACAAAATAGAAAATTGAGACTGTTGAGGGCATGAAATGCACAGCCCATTTCGTGCCACGGTAAAGCACATCTGTGTAGATGATGGTGGCATAGTCGAACATATAGTAAAAAAGGGGCACTCCGCCCAAAAACAAGCAAGATTTCGTTGACTTTTCCATCAACTGTCGGATAGATCCGGCCACATATCTTTTCAAGAAATAATAAGCCAAAGATACAGACGCTATATAAAAAATATGCTCTGCAAGTCTACTGCTCAAGGTAGATCCAGCAAGGGAACCGAACCAATGGGGTGCTTGACAGCAAAGATACCCGGAAAGCACACTGACGGCGGATATGGCCCAAGGCCGTTTAAAGTACAGCGAGAATATCACGATCAGCGGCAGGTGGATAATCAGCGGATACAGCTTTGATGTCAATTCCAAGCCCAAAAGCCACCAACTGGCAGTTTGAACGATAAGGAAAATGACCCATAGCACGCTGGTGACGAGCCTATTTTTCTTTGTGAGTTCTATTCCCGCAAAGAGAACGGACACCGTGATGCCAAAGACCAGAGAAAGTCCAAATCGTATAAGTCCTATGACTGTTACTGCCATTTTAAAACTCCCTCCATTCGTTTATTCTTCTTCCATTTGGTAATTCAGATATTGCTCCTTAATCTCCCGCGCCTTGCCCTGTGCAATAGGAACAGAGGAAAGTGTCTGCAGGGTTATTTGATGTTTTTCAATGGTATCCACATACTGCATATTTACAAGATAGGAGCGGTGGGGCTTCGTAAAACACCCGTATCTCATCAAGTTATTGCAGACAGAGGAAAAGGCTTCCGTACACTCGATGACTTTCCCGGAACGTAGATGATAGAGTACGTTTCTGCCGATGACTTCAACAAAAATCAAATTGGAAATTAATATCTTTTGAATACCCTCATTGCTCTTTATGATAACTGCATCCTCATCCTTTCCCAATTTAATCTGCTCCAGCAGTTCATCAAAGGTGAAAAATAGTTTTTCCTTTGAGATTGGTTTGAGTACATAGTTGATAGCCTTCACTGAATAGCTTTCCAAAGCAAACTCAGGCGATGAGGTAAAGAATAAAATCGGTGCGGTTTTGTCAAAGATACGAATTTCCTTTGCCGCCTCAATACCGCTAAAGCCCGGCATCATAATATCCATACAATATATATCAAACTGCTTTCCTTTTTCCAAGGCCGAGACCAATTCAAACCCGTTTGAAAATTCGGCGTGTTGGCAGTTTAGATGTCTTGATGTTCGGTACAGGTCGATGAGCTGTACCATATTGGCTAGCTCATCAATATTATCGTCGCAGACAGCAATATGTAGCATAAGCACTCCTCCATGTTCTAATAGACCTCTTAAAAAACTCTGGGAGGATATTCCTCCTACAAGCCGAGTAGACACCGATTTCCGGGTTCGGATTTTAATAACGGTATTTTATATAAAAAGATATTCTGTGATGTCGTCGAAGGCAGAAACCAAGGCACCGCAAATCCGAACCCAAATATGGACATATATGTTTCTACTTTTGATATTTTGGGCAGGGCGCCGCTGCTTATGCTCGCCGTCCTGCACGGCTGGCCATTTCTTATTCTTCTGTTGGTCTTCAGTTGAATTATTTGTTATCGTTGAGTCCCATTTCACGTCTTTTTTCTGAAAATTCAAAATTATTCATTCTAATAGGACACAGTATATCATCAAATTATGACAAATACAAAATAAATTCATGCAAATTCGTCGATTTTCTGTGTTATTGAGTTTCTGTACTTCTAAAACATAAAAGGCACTTGGGTGCCTTTATTCACAATCATATTTCATGTCGAAAAAATCATGTTTCATGCAGCAAACGGTTTTGTAAAGAGATTTTTGATAAATTGAACGTGGAGAAATAGTTGTTATTTCGTTCAATTTAAAAGGAGGAAAAATTATGAAGAGACCATTTATGAGAATGTTGCTCACCCTATCTATGGCAGTAGCCATGCTGAACATGTTTCTCATGACGGCTTTCGCCAGATGTCCCATGGATGTGCTAATTGGGACGAATGAGCCGTGGGGGATGACGAGAACCTTTGTCGTAGGCGATGCCTTTGACGGAATAGGGGAAATTTATGAACATAAAAAAGGCGGAATCATCTCTCATTCCAAAAACAGGGAATGGTGGGCCAATGGCGTTCAAATTAAGCAGGGCGATGTCTTCAAGCACGTAGGGATGTATGAAATGATCATGCGGTCGGGCGATATAGTAGCAACGCCATATAAGTTTGACGTTATCCCTCGCTTAGACCATGGCTGGCAAAACGTGAGTGAGATTTCCCTTATTACGCCGCCGAAAACCACCTATCGCCAAGGGGCAGATTCATTTGATCCAAGGGATATGGTCGTACGGGTTACTTTTCGGAACGGAAAGACACAGGATTTGGGTCACGAGGATTTAATGATTTTTGCTGGCTCGCGGGGTATGCGCAGTTACGAGGACGGCGTACGGGTTCAACAGGGCTTCCGTTTTTTTGAGACAGGCGAAAAAGATTTT
Source organism: Anaerotignum sp. (assembly GCF_040307045.1). Taxonomy (GTDB): domain Bacteria; phylum Bacillota; class Clostridia; order Lachnospirales; family Anaerotignaceae; genus Chakrabartyella. The sequence goes on along the minus strand of NZ_JAWRKF010000017.1, from coordinate 208,288 downwards.
ATTGTAAGGGTGATAGGAAAGGAATTAACCATTCCCTTTACCGTTACCCCTTTTGTATCCGCTGTGGAATTGACAAAGGAACCTCTAAAAGGTGGCAACCGAACTGATACAACGGTGCGTACCACTGACTTTGAAGTCCGCGCTACCTTTACAGATGGCAGTTCACAGCTTATTAACGGTGACAGTCTGCGTATATTAGGAAATGGTAGTCGGCTTTTTGCTGGGGGAGAGTATGACTTCGGCACAAGCTCGGTAACGGTAAACATCACCATGGGGGATTTCTCCATCCGACGCATTCTGCACACCGTGGCGGGGCTTAATATACTGTCATTCCCCAAAAAAACTGCCTACAGCGTAGGCGATGGCTTTGATAGCGCAGGAATTCATGCAGTGATAAATAACGGAGGCAAAGACATAAATGTAAATGATAGAATCAGCTTCTATATGGATAACGTACAACTAGCCGAAGGTCGTGGATTCACAACTGCCAGAAAAAACAGAGTGGTGGAAGTACGCTACGCGGGCAGAAAGGTGGCGGAATATACCATCCATGTGTATGAAGGGGCTGTTCCGGTGCAGGCCACTCCTGTCCCAGCACCGGTAAAATCACCCGCCGCCACTGTAACGGTGCCGGAAGTAAAAGTTCTAAACAACAAGGAGCATGGCGGCGCACCTTACCGTGACAAACCAGGGGGTAATATTTTAGGTACGATCCCCCAAGGCACAAAGGTTTTATTATTGGAAAAAAGGAAAGACGGATACGCGTGGGTTCGCTGGAACGGCATGGAGTATTATGTTTGGGCTGACAGACTTGAAAATTCAGCTCCCGTGTCAACCGCCCCAACGTCAACATCGCCAAACACTAACGCTACTATCTTAGAATCCGGTGATTACTATATGAAGATCGGAGATAGATATATTTACCCTGGGGGAGGGTATCATTACTGGCTTGAACTTTCATCCGAAAAGCCCGATCAGCCATTTAGCGTTAAACTTGTAAACAACAGTGCTGAACGGGGACCAGAATACACAATTATGTATGACGGTCGTTATGTATATATGGATACAAGTTGTCCCACATCCATGCAATTGCACTCCAATAATGTAGCCCATACTTGGAGAATTAATACGTATTCTAAATTCAGCACTATAAGGGATTATAAAAATCAAGCGTTGCTTGTAAACACTTTCGGGAGTGGGGTGTTTGTTTCTTCCATTACTGGTTCCGCTCCTGAACTAGGCAAAATTGTTTTCACCAAAGCCTAATTCACCCACCCCTACGACGACACCTATGCTTTCAGCTACATAAGGGGCGATGAGGGGACTGACAACGTACATTTTGGAGCAAAACCATTTCAAGGTTTACAACACTCAGAAGTTGCTGGACTTGGACGTGAACGGACGAGATCCAAAGAATGGGTTGAGCCTAAAGAGTCCCCAACACCGAGGAATAGGGACAACGCCCCCCACTGTACAAACTAAAACCAAATTATGTTTCATGTTCAAAAATAATGGTTCATGTAACGGAGGGTTTTATGCATCAGAGTTTGGATAGAGAAAATGCATGAAACTTGCCCTAATCAACCCAATAGAAAACGGAGGATATAGAAATGAAGAAATTCCTGATATTTATAATGGCGCTTATAATGACGCTGAGTTTTGCGGCCTGTGGAGGTAGGGATTCTGCTCCCTCAGCAACTCCTTCCACTCCTTCCTCACCAGAACATGTTGAGGAAACGGAATTTACAGCAGAGCAGCAAGCTCTTGCAAAGGATTTTTTAAGTATGGCAGAAGAATTTGATGTAGTTGCTGATAAGGTAAATGCAAGCCCTGAGCTTATACAAAATGAAGAGCTTGTTGCAGCTCTGAATGAGCTTTCCGATGAAATTATTAAGGCGGACGAATACTTTGCCAGTCCTGACGGGCTCACCCCTGAGATTATGGGTGCCCTGACAGTAGCCATTGAGGTAGGTCGTACTTTCATTGCTGAAGCCAGTGCTGCTTTAGAAGAAATCGGCCATTGACCTTTCCTATATACCACAAAACTACTAAAAGAATATGGAGGAATTTAAAATGAAAAAATTAATGGTACTTATGATAACCCTTGTTATGACCCTGTCCCTGGCAGCCTGTGGAGGAGGCAATGCCGAAACCCCTGAATCTACCCCAGAATCCACCCCCGCCGCAACACAACGCAAGGACAACGTTACCCCAGAGCAGGCAACGGCAATTGTAGATATCATGGCAAAGATGGCCCCCCTGTACAACGAAGCGGCTGAGGCTGCCTCAAAAAACGGCTGGGAACAGGATGAAACGGCAGTGCAAGAGCTGAATACGATATATGCCATTATGGACTCTGCGAGAGTTGGACTTGAAGAACTTGATGGATTCGGAGATACCAGCACGGAGGAAATTGACACTATTGTGGAACAGTATCAAATAATGCTGGACGAAATGCCCAACTTAGTTGCTAAATTCAGCGAGCCCTATATCAACTAACATTTACTTCTTTTTTAAAATAGATAAACTGTAAAAAAGTAATCTTATGGCAAAGGCGGATGTGGATTACACGCATCCGCCTTAACAAAAAGGAGGAAATGAATATGCTGCCAACTTTCATCACAATCGCTGTAATTGCGGCGGTGCTTGTTCTATGGGTCATCTCCACCCAGCGCAGACTGGTGGTGCTGGATGAGAATATCAGCAATGCCATGAGCCAGATCGGGGTGCAGCTTTCCAGTCGCTTTGATGCGCTGACGGCTCTTTTGGATCTGACAAAGGGCTATGCTAAGCACGAAAGTGAAACGCTGATTGAGACAATCAAATCAAGAAGAAGCGTCATCACGGCAAGATCCACGCCCGATGATGTGATGCGTCAGGAAGGGGTTATTTCCGAAGCACTTGGCAGGATTGCCATGGTAACGGAACAGTACCCTGACCTGAAAGCCAACCAAAATTACATCAAAACAATGGACGCGGTGCAGACCTTTGAAAATATGGTACGCACTAGCCGTCTAATCTATAATGACAGTGTAACAAAGCTAAACCGCGAAATCCGAATGTTCCCGGTATCCATGGTTGCCGGAATATTGGGCTTTGGACAAAGAGAGTATCTTGTGGAGCAGGCGGATAAGGCGAATATGCCCAGCATGAAATGAGGTGCAATATGTGCAAAAAAGTAAGTGGCCTGATTTTATGCTTAGCCTTATTGTTTGCCCTTTCTTTAACGGTTAATGGGGCAAATCAAGTAAATACCATAGATATTCAGGCTGTCATTTACGAGGATGGTTCCATGTATGTGACACAGGTTTGGGAGGGGGATTTTAACGAGGGAACCGAAAGCTACATTCCCATGAACACAGCCGAAACACTGACCATTGGTAATCTTATGGTCTCTGACCAAGACGGGAGCTATGAGACCGTTCCAGATTGGAATACTGATTGGAGCTTTGAGGAAAAAACGAGAAAATGCGGCATCCATCCTACGGACAGTGGCTATGAAATTTGCTTCGGCATCAGCAGATATGGTTATAATCGCTATGCCATTGAATATAAGTTGGACAATGCAGTGGGCGGTTATAATGACAGGGATGGCATGAATTTTCGATTTGTAAACGATGGGATGAACACCACCCCAACCGATGTGAAGGTGGAAATCCGGTTGGCAGACGGAACGCCCATCACAGAGAAAAATGCTGCGGTATGGGGGTTTGGCTATGACGGCCAGGTGGGTTTTTCAGATGGTGCCATTCTTGCCTATACGGAAAGTGCCATCAATTTTTCAAACCATGTGACAGTGATGTTTTCAATGGATAAGGGAATCATTGCCCCAGCACGACAAGAACTGGGCAGCTTTGAGGAAGTAAAGGAAACTGCCATGATTGGCAGCGATTACGATAATACCGGTGAAGAAATTTCCACATTTGAAGCCATTGTTACCATGCTTTTGTCCATCGGGCTGCCCATCGGGCTGATGATTTGGTTTTTTAGGATAAAAAAGAAACGCAGGGAGAAAAAAAGGCAAAAATTTTTAGAGCGGTTCGGGTATTTCAGAGACATTCCCAATGACGGCAATCTGAGCGCCACCTATGCGCTGGGGTGTCTGTTTGATGTGTGTGAGGATAGCTCCATTCTTGCTACAGGAATGCTACGGCTGATTCAACTTGGCTGCCTGTGCCCTGAGGAAACACAGCAAGTCAGCTTGATTGGCAAAACCAAAGAAATGGTCAATCTGCGGTTGATGGGCGGGCAGCATGATAAAATGAACGAGTACGACGAGTACCTTTATACGGTGCTCGAAGGTGCAGCTGGTTCGGATTCCACCCTGCAAGCAAAGGAGTTGACACGTTTTGCAACTCAAAATGACAAGCTTCTGCGTGCTTACATAGAGAAGCATCACAGTGCAGGCAAAGCACATTTGAATCAAAAGCACTGCCTAAAACGGTGGAATAGGCCAGCCAAGCTTACCGACCTAACGCCTGGCGGAGAACAGGAGCTGGGCGAGCTGATGGGGCTTAAGCAGTATCTGATGGATTTTTCACTGGTTGCCGAGCGCAGCATCAAGGAAATCCCCATTTGGAGGGAACTGCTAACCTATGCCATGTTGTTTGGCATCGCCGATCAAGTGGCGGAGCAAATGAAAGAGCTGTACCCCCAAATTTCTGCCGAGGTGACCGATTACAGCGGGAGCATAGCGACCGCCTATTCCTACCACTATTTACTGTATAGAAATATGAAGCAAGCTGAAGATCGGCGTGATCAGGAAAAACGCAGTAGCGGAGGCGGCGGATTTGCATCCCTTGGCGGGGGTGGTGGTTCCATCGGTGGCGGCAGCGGCGGTGGGACAAGATAATGAGAACAAAGAGAGGAACTAATGATGGGACTATTTTCTAAAAAACCCCCTTGCCCCATATGCGGCGGCAAGATTCCACTGATTCTGCCATCAAAAATTGAGGGCGAATATATTTGCAACAACTGTTTTGGCAAGATTGATATGGGTGCCGATCAGGAAAGTTCTCTGACGATGCAGGGCTTTCGGGACTATTTGGCATTCTACGAGCAAAACCAAATACTGAAAGGTCAGTTCGTAATTTCGGAGCAGATTGACTTCGGTCTTTGGGATACCAAAATCACTTTTGATTACCAGAATAAGCTGTTTTGTATGAGCAAAAATTTGGATAAAACCGTTTTTGAAGGGAAGGCACTGAAAGCTTTTGTTATTAAAGAGGACAGTACCCCTTTATTTGAGGGTTCGGCGGCAGGCATACGTCGCTATGTCAGCACTGTGCCAGAGCGTGCCATAGCCATGGCACCGCAGATTGCACAGTTTGCCATGAGCCGACAGATGGCTCGAACCCTAGACAGGCTGGATGACGGCAAGGTGAACCACTCCACACCGATACAATATTTTCATATTCCTGAGCCGTTTCAGGCATTTAATGTGGAGCTGCATGTGGACCATCCCTACTGGTCAGTGATCAAATGCGATATGGACGGCCCACGGTTTGATCATACACACCCGGATGTGAACAACTACCTCCGTGATTATCAACATAATATAGAAGAAATTGAAAAGCTGGTGGCGGCAATCAAAACCATGGCATTGCCCGAAACATCGGTGCAATCTATTGGTCTTGGCACGTCGGAGGCACAGAGAGAACACATTTCCTCAGCACCTACCGTAGACGTAATCGAAGAAATTAAAAAATACAAGGCTCTCATGGAGGACGGTGCACTTTCTCAGCAGGAGTTTGATGCAAAGAAAAAACAGCTCCTTGGGATTTGAAGATAGCCGCCGTGTCTATGGGCAAAAGAGGGACGACATGACTTACGCCTAGGAGGACTGCGGCTTTTTTCTGCCGGGTCGGAGCAATAAAGGGATACCCTTCCTGGGAGAAACCCAACATTCGCTCCGCCACCCAGGAAGAAGTCAGTATTAATGTAACCTATTATGCCCATTGGACTTATATCGGCGGTGGTGGCTCTGGAGGCAGTGGGGGAGGTTCCTCAAACGCCAAAAGCAGCCCTGTCATCGTCACCCCACCCCCACAGGATCAATCAAACTCACCCCCACAGGGAGAAATTAAGGTTCCCAGTACTGTGATCAACAAGGGTAATGTTACAGTGAGCATTACTGACAAAACTGTGACTGACGCCTTTGACAAGACATTGGCTGAGGCTAAGAAAAACGGTTGGGAGTAAAACAGTATCACAGTTGTACTTCGTGTGAACACAGGCAACAAAAATGGCTCTAATGTTGCGATCAATCTGCCAAAGACCGTGCAGGATACCATCATTACCAAGAAAATCGTGAACATCCTTGTGGTGGTGAACAATACTCACATCACAGTGGGCATGGATTTGGCAACGGTGGAGGAAATCAACAAGGAGGCAAAAGGTTGATGCAAGTGAAGATAGGAAAGTGTCAAGCCCGTCCCTTGGAAGAAGAACATAGGTGGTATGAATCCTCGAACCCCTTGTAAAAACACCTATGGATAACTGCCCAATTCTTCTGGTTAAGAGGACAGATTTAGCATTAGGTAGGATGAGGAGATAAAATTTTTTATGGGTAGATAGGTTTACAATGATGTGTCAAATAGCCTAATTATCAAAGCCAAAAGTAGGCTGAATGATAATTAGGCTATTTGACTTTCATGCATAGTGACCCTTTAATGTCATATGCAATGCTTGCTTTTGATGTCATAGTAGATATGCGCATTCAATTATTTCCTATCGTGTTGTTTGCAGTAATAACTTTGAACCTTTTTTTTGATTCTAATGGTGTCACCGATGAATTCTTGGTACGAGTTTCCCTCTTTTCACTTGGAGTTCCCATTGAAATTTCAATAAAATTTCATAGGAAACAGCTGTCGAGAGATTTTAAGCACTAGGTATTTCATTACATAAAAATAACTAGCCATTAGCTGGCTAGGCAACGCTAAGTTTCTTTTTTTAATACTTACTTATCATATCTTTTCACGATTTCTTTATAAACTTTTTGTTTGACTGATAAAAGAAAATACCTGATGAGGCTATTTAATATAAAATTTATTAGTTTTCTTTCAATCGATCGTTTCTTATTTTTTCAGAGTAAATTAAATTGGTTCCATAGTCTGGATTGATAACCTTCATTCTGGCAAAAAGATGATGATACATAATTTCTTTTGCTAGTAGTGGGTCTCTTTTTTGTATGGCGCCGAAAACAGCCATATGATCATTAAAACTATCAATTTTCACAGAGTTGTCTACAAACTTATTAAAGTTACCATATGCATCGGCAGAAAGCTGCTCCAAAATCGTTGTTAAAAGATTCTCTAAAATATCATTTCTTGCATATTTGGCCACATGCAAATGAAAATGAAAATCATCGGTATGAAAAAAATTAGTAATCAGATGTTTTTTAGTGTCCTCTTCCAGTACAATTTTTAGTGTTTCAATTTCTTCATCTGTTGCCCGAAGTGTAGCATAATATGCCAATTCTGGTTCGATAATCAATCGTGTTTCCAATAGCTTTTCTATAGAAGTGTTGTTTTTAAGACTTTCAAAAAAACGCATATTACAAATATTACTTATGGCATTATCTGAGATATAAGTACCAATTCCTGTTTTAGAGTCAAGAATACCAAAGTTTTCTAGGATTTTCATTGATTCACGCATGATGTTTCTGCTAACACTAAAGGAATTGGCAAGTTCAATTTCATTTGGTAATTTTTCCCCAGCTTTCCAGGTGCCATTTTCAATTAAAGAAATCATTGTATCCATTAGTTGTGTTCCAAGGTTGATTTTTTTTATTTTTGGAATCATAAAGTCCTCCTAAGTGCCTAATTCACAATACTAATTTTCAGCAGCCAAATATTTATCTTTTGTTTCAAGATAAAGACAAATTAAAATGTGAACAATTTATTCAAATGTTTATTTCAATGGGCAATCATAACACTCGTTCATATTAAGAAAGTATTTGTTAATCTCAAGGGCATTAATGAGATTAAATAAAAACAAGCAATTATTTACATAAAGCAGTTTATAGATTATGAAGTTACATAGAAATGTTCCTATAAGTAAAGAATTAGCTACAATTAATTATATTTTAGCTTGTTTGATTTGAAAAATCAAGGTGGAAACTAATGTAGGCAGAAGAACCAGTCATGGTTTATGTAAAGGTTTATAAAGTTGAAAAGGTGTGCATTGTTTAAAATGAACAAAAGTTTTTTTATTTGATGGCGTAAAAGAAACATTTTTTAACAGTATTTGATAAAAAACAAAACTGTACATAAATAGCATTGTAATACATTTTTAGTTGTAGTACAATCGAACACATATACAAGTAGAACAGGCGCTGCGTTTTACAGTAATCGTTGAAGGGGGGGAAGGTTTAAATGGCAATACCTTTGCTTACAGATTATAATTGAACAAGTTCAATAACGAAACAGAATGAAAGCAAAGAGACACCAAATTCAATACTTGTCATGTAAGAGTAAAAATTTTTATGGAGGTATCAGCTATGACATCAACAATGGCAATCATTCTAGCAACGATTTTAGTTATTTCAGCCACATTGATTCCTACGTACCTGATTAGTAAGAAGCAGGGTACTTCGGAGGAGGACTGGGCAGTTGCCAGCAGAAGTTTACCAATTTATGTTGTTATCGGAACGCAGTTTGCCAGTGCAATGGGCGGTGGCATTTTAGTAGGTCATGTTGGAAACTCGTTTACCCATGGTATTTCAACATTGATTTACGGATTTTTATCCTGTATCGTTTTTTTCTTTATCATGATTCCAGCGAAATGGTTAAGAAGAAATAATTTTACTACGGTGCCAGAAATTTTACGCAGTTTTTCCAATCAAAGCAAATTTGTAACAATTGTGGCGGCTGTCATGACTATTGTAGTTCCTTTTGGTTGGGTAACATCACAAATTACTGCTTTTGGTAATATTTATACTTCACTAACTGGTTTTGATTATAAATTACTGTGTCTGATTTTCTGTGTAGTGAGTTTATTATTTGTAATGCCTTCTGGATTAAAAACGGTGGCATGGACTGACTTTATATTTGCTTGTTTTATGATTTTCATGTGCATTATTTCGGTTTTTTATGTAACAAATTTAAGTGGGGGACTAGATGTGGTTGCCCAGACCGTAGATCCTGCTATGCTTACTTTCAAAGGTTCCATTGAAAGTGTGGGTAAGGTGACGGTGTTCCTTTGGATTTTTTCTATTCTACCAGGGGGATTGACAAATCAGTTATATTTTCAAAGAGTATGTGCAGCTGATGATGAAAAAAGTGTAAATAAAAGTTTAGCAATTTCTGCTGTGCTTTTGATGTTGGCTTTTGCATGGTCAGTATATATGGGAATCAACATTAAGGCTGTTAACCCTGGTATCGAAGGTAGTGCAGCAACAGGATGGTTTATGGCTCAATTGCCCCTTCCTTTATTGGCTGGTTTTGCAGCTTTGATTTTTGCTACGTTAATGTCTACAGTAAGCAGTGGTGTTCAGTCTGTTGTTGTAAATATCACCAGGGATATCGTTCCCTTTATAAAGCCTGGAATGACTGAAGAGAAAACATTAAGGTTATCAAGAATTTTATCTTTGGTGACAATTATGGTGGCATTGATTTTGTGCTTGTATTTTAGCGATACTTTAGGTTGGTTAGTCACAACATATGCATTCTCAGCAGCCACATTGCTCTGTCCTATCTATGTTGGATATTTGGCAAGAAATAAGAATTTCTTAACGAAAGAAGGGATTGTGGCAAGCATGATTGCTGGTGCCGTTGGTTGTGTTGTGGGTATGGTATTAAAAACCCAAATTAACTATGCAGCAATTGGTATTGCTTTATCCTTTATCCCTTTATTAGTGGTTAGTGCCACGACAAGAAAAAAAGAAAGCAAAGAAAAAAATCTTTCAGCGTAAACGTAATCAAATTTATAAATTAAGGGTGATAAAATGAAAGAACCTATTGCAATTATTGGAGCAGGAAATGGGGGCCAGGCATTTGCTGGATACCTCTCTTTACACGGTCATGAAGTTAAAATTTTTGATGTTGTTCAAAAAACGGTGGATACACTCAATGAGAAAGGTGGTGTTCTCATTGAAGGCAACTGTGATGTTACAGGTTTTGGGAAGATTGCTTTGGCTAGTACAGATATTAGCCAGGTAATGGAGGGTGCAAAAATTATTTTAGTCGTACTACCCTCTCTGTATCATAAGGAGATTGCTAAAAAAATGACGCCATATTTAAAAGACGGTCAGTGCGTCGTATTAAACCCAAATGCATCTTTAGGGACTGTTGAATTTAAAAAACAATTAGATGACTTGGGGTGTACTGCAAATATTATGTTAGCATGTACGGCTACATTATTATTTGCCTGTCGTGCAGTAGAAGTCGGCCATGTTGTAATTGCGGGTCAAAAAACAAGTTTTACTGCATCTACATATCCTTCGATTAGAAACAATGAAGCAAAAGAATTATTTGCGAAAGTATTACCTCAATTTGAGTTTTGTGAGGATATTATCCGAGTTAGCTTAGACAATTTAAATGCATTTATGCATCCTGGTCCAACTATTTTAAATACAGGGCGGATTGAATCGCACACACCATTTGAATACTATTTGGATATGACTCCAAGTCAAGCAAAGTTTGTTGAGGCATTGGATGAGGAAAGAATGTCTATAGCAAAAGCCTTCAATGTGAGCTGTAGAACTCTTAAGGATGAATATCTGGATATTTATGAAACACATGGTGAGACTTTCCACGAAGTTATTACAAACTGTGAAGGTTATCATGGAATTAAAGGTCAAACATCGTTAAGAACTAGATATGTAATGGAAGACATTCCCTGTTCTTTGGTAGCAATTCAGACAATGGGGAAAATTGCAGGAGTACCTACTCCCTGTACAGACGCAATGATTGTTATTGCAAGGGCTATGGTTAATGACATTGAAGAAGGCAGAACATTAAGAAATTTAGGCCTTGAAAATGTAACAAAAGAGGAATTCATTTCAATGTGCAGAGGCTAATGAATAAATTTCAACAAACTCCTATTTTAATAATAAAAATGTTTAGATTTCTCCCTCAAGAAAGACAAACAAAGATTATAGGTTACCTTCGTTGGGGGGTAACCTTTTTCTGTCAGAAAGTTTTGTGAAAGTTGTGAAAGGATGGATAACATGAAAAAGAATATAGCAATCATCGGAGCAGGTAATGGTGGCCAGGCATTTGCAGGATATTTTGCATTACAGGGACATGATGTACGAATTTTTGATGTTGCAGAAGAAACAATCGAGAGGCTCAATGAATTAGGAGGTATCCAAATTGCTGGAAATGCTAGTGTGACAGGATTTGGTAAAATTATGTTAGCTAGCACAAAAATGAAGGAAGTCATTGAAGGAGCAGAGCTAATTTTCATAGTTTTACCCTCCATCTATCATAGCAAAATGGCCGAGCAAATGGCTCCTTATTTAGAGGATGGACAATACGTTGTATTAAATCCTATGGCGCCTTTAGGTGCAATCGAGTTTAGGAACACGTTAGATCTGTTTGAGTGTAAAGCGGACATTAGAATTGTTTGCACTGCAACGCTTTTGTTCGCTTGTAGGGCAGATAGAGTGGGGTATGTTAATATTGGAGGGCAAAAAGTTAGCTATACGGCTTGTACATATCCATCAAAATTTAATCAAGAAGCGGAAGAACTTTTCTGTGACGTATTACCAGAGCTTGTTTTTTGTGATGACATTATTCGAATTAGCTTGGATAATTTAAATGCTATCGTTCATCCAGGGCCAACCATACTAAATACAGGCAGGATTGAGAGCAATATTCCCTATCAATATTATTTAGATTTTACTCATGGCCAAGGGAAAATTGCAGAAGCTGTTGATAAAGAACGTATGAAAATAGGCCAGGCCTACGGGCTTAACATTCGAACTTTTGTGGATGAATTTAAAACCATGTATCAGGTTGAAGGAGATACAATTTACGATGTTTTGCGTAACAATAAAGGATATAAAGGTTTAATGGGTCAAAATACTTTAGATAGTAGGTATTTAAGGGAAGATGTACCATATTCTTTGGTTGCTTTTCAAACCTTAGCAAAAATTGCTGGCGTAGATACGCCCACCATAGATGCCATCGTTACCATAGCTAAAGATTTACTTATTGACTTGGATGAGGGAAGAACTCAAGGAACGTTGGGATTGAAGGGAATGAATAAACAAGAATTTATTCAAATATGCCAAGGAGACTTCTAAATAAAGTATATCGATAATAGCCAAGCTCCTATCAAAAAGGATGCATACTAAGATTTTGTCACCAGAGTTTTCTGACAAAAGTTTGGATGAAGATGGTGGGTAAAATTGTCATTGTAATCTTCTCCGTGGTTGCACCATGGCCATTTTGTTGATGTTCATGGAAATTATCTACTAGAGTTAAGTGGGGCAGTACACGTGCAGCAATGCCAAATAGTACCCGGAGGAATAAAGAGCAATGTACTTGTCACTCTGGGTTAAGGGCCATGATTTAGTAAGATGTAACTGCCATCTGTTAGAATTTTTTAAAAGTGTATGGAGCAAGATTTTTAAAACTCTTGCTCCATACTATTGTTATAACATACTTACTTTTAAATTAACCCCATAATTCTAGGCAGGAAAAGAGAAACTTCTGGCACATAGGTAGTGATTATAAGTGTAGGAATCCAAGCAAACAAGATAAACCATAAAGTGGGTTTTAACATCTCGTTGATTGGTGCACCACCAACTCTTGAACCAAGGTACAAGAAAGGTGCACATGGGGGAGTAACACAGCCTAAACCTAGGTTTACGCCCATAATGGCTGCGTACTGTACTGGATCAATACCGAGGGAAATAACTACGGGTAAAATAATAGGCGTAGTTAAAAGAATTGCACTGGTATCATCCATTATCATACCAATAATAATAAGGAAGAGATTTACCATCAAAATTAAAATTTTAGTATCTTCCGTAACAGCAGTCATAGCGTTCAAAATCATCATAGGTACATTTTCCATTACATATAGTCTGGACAAAATCATAACAGAAAATAACATAATCATGATAACTCCAGCTGTAGTACCTGCTGAGAGTAGGCTTTCTTTGATAGAGTCTTTGTTGAGACCTTTGTAAATGAACCAACCAACAGGAACTGAGTAGAAAACTGCAATAGCTGCTGCTTCCGTAGGTGTCATTTTACCACCGTATATTCCGCCTAAAATGATGATAGGTGCCACCAATGCTGGGATAGCGCTCTTTGTTCTTTTGCCCAAAGTTTTAACCCATTCACTTGGCGGCATATGATCTGTCAAAATGATGTTGTTATTTTTTCTTAATAAGAAAATGTTTACCAAACTCAAAAGACAAATCAGAATAATACCTGGTACTACCGTAGCCATAAAGCTTGCAAGAACGGACTGTCCGCCTATCCAGGCAAAGAGAATCATATTCAAGCTTGGCGGAATGAGTAAGCCAAGTAATGAGGCTGAGGAAATTAAGGCAGCACAATGACCTCTTGGATACCCTGCTGCATACATTCTAGGAAGCATGATAGAACCAATACATGATAATGTTGCCATACCACTACCAGAAATAGCACCAAATAACGCACAGGAAATAACCATAACGGCACCAAGGCCGCCTTTAATTCTGCCTACAAATATTTCAACTAGGTTAACAAGTCGTTCACCAATGCCGCCCTTTTCCATAAGGCTGCCAGCAAGTATGAACAGAGGGATGGCGGTAAGAATAATAGAACTTGCCTTGTTATATCCATAAGGAAGTAAAAAGGAATAATCATATCCACCAAAGTAAACGATAGACAAAGTTGAAGCGAAGAAGGCAAGGGGAATAGGCACACCTATAATAAGTACAATAAGCAAAACTGCTACCGCAATAAAAACAGCATTCATTTTTCACTCCCCCCTTCTTTGTCAACAAGAGCAGGGGATCCTTTTTTTCCTTCCCTCATTTCCCTGCAAAATAATTTAATTTCGTCAATGAAATATACAAGATTGTAGAACGAGCTAATTAGCAACCCTATAAAAATAGAAATCTGTCCAGTTGCAACAGGTATTCTAAATACTGGTGTACGTGTATCCATTTGGATTGTCCACATGGCAAGCATGAATCCCCAATAAGTAAAAACAATACACAGTAGAAACGTTAGAGCGTATCTAGCTAACTTTGTGATTTTTTTAAATAATGTTTCTGGTAACATTACTTCAAGAATGTCTGCCGTAATTTGACTTTTTTCAAAGGTACCATAGGAACACCCTGTCATATAAAGCCAAAAAACGACTATTATCAATATTTCTTCAAATCCGATAAAGTTAATGCCAAACGCCCTTAGTATACACGCACCACCAACAATGGCAGTTACACCCACTGCAGTGACTAATATAATTGCTCTTTGGGCGGCAAGTAGAGCTTTCCATAAAATATTATCCTCTCTATTTTTCATAGCCGTCTCCCTCTGCTAGTACTTTAGCCAAAATAATTTCAAGATTATAATTTTTCCACTTCAGATCTAAAACCTTCAATCAATTCGGGAGTTAAAACTTCTTCTAATCTAGTCCAGGTTACCTCACGTACGAATTCGGCATTCTTTGACAGTTCTTCCTCAGTAAGTTCAACTACCTCAACACCATAATCATCCCGTAATTTACCTTTATAAACATCTTCATTTGCTTTTGCATCTTTAAAGCTTTGTACACTGTGTTCTTCAAAAACCTCTATTAAAATTGCCTGATCTTCTTCGCTGAGTTTTGCAAGGCTCTTTTCACTCATAACGTAACAAGTAGCCTCAGCATGAAGATAATTTACGTACATTTTTTTGATAATTTCGCCAACCCATGCATAATTCATATTTGGTGTACCACCGATCCAACCATCAACAACTTTTGTTTGGATTGCAGTAGGAACCTCGGCATATGTAATTGTGATAGGGTTATAGCCAAGGTCTTCCTGAACATATCTAAATGTTGCAAGCCCAGGGCTTCTCAGTTTAATTCCTTTATTTGTTCCTGGTTCCATCACATCTGTTGGATCTTTTACAACACCCATTCCAATAAAGCCTTCAAGTACCCATCCTAAAAAACGTACATTGTTGGCTGCGGTTAGGTCTTTAAAAACTTGACTCATATAGGAGTCAGGGGCATAAAGGATCTCTGCTTCCTCAAAGCTTGTTGCATAATATGGAAGATATGCTGCACCCAAACGAGGGTCCAAAGCGTCGGGAACGGTTATCTGGGCAATATCAATACTGCCTCTCACGATTTCTTCATATACTGTTTCGTAACTGCCAAGTTGGCTTGCAGGGAAATATTGAATTTCCACTCTTCCGTTCGTTCTTTCCTTGACTTTTTCAGCTGCCCCATTATTTAGTCCGGTAGCGATATGCTCCAGGGGAGCGTCGGATGCCAATCTTAGCACAATTGGCTTTTGAACGTCCTCGGTCCCTTTACTGCTGTTGCTACCCCCACCGCAACCTGTTAGTACTAATGCCGTACACAAAACGATTGATAAAGCAGATGCAAATAAATTCCTCATAGTAATCTCCTCCTTAGATGATTGTATGGTTACTTTATAGTTTATTATCAATAAATAACTTAAATGGCAAACGTGCATAAAAATAAAATAAAAAAATAAGACAAATATAATTTTTTTACGCTAAATTAACACAAATTATTGTCCCCCAAAAAAAAATTGTGGTTTAAATATTTCAAAGGAATCTTCATCTTTTAATTGCAAAAGATTTTATCAAGTATAAAGTAGGTGCCGATTATTGCTTATTTTTTCTGGCTTTGGCAATTGAGGTTAATAGGAGTGAAGGGCCTAGTTAAAATAGATTGCTAAGTATTAAAGTCTAAGTTCATAGTTGCGTTTCTAGCTGTTTTACCATGTTTCTATGATAGGCTCTTTGACAAGTGATAATAGGGAATAGGCAAGTAAAGTTTAGAAAGAATTTCGCAATGATAAAAGCTATTTTTACTTTAGTTTTTTTGTTTTCATAGGAGGGAAAGGTGTTTTTTGCATAAAAGTCTACTTTAACATCATAAAAATACCTTTTAGTGCTTCAAGAGAATAGGCCTTTTTCCTTGTAGAATAAAGAATTCCTTTTTAGCCGCCAAGAGGTTTAGGAGTTAAAATTTCTGAACACATTACTGCTCAATTACAAGAAGATCTCTATTTTACAATTTCATAGCGGAATTCACCAAAAAAAGGGGATTCTGGTATGTTTATTATGCATTTACATGACATGCTTGTCCTTGACTATATAATTCAAACATAACCCGTATTGATACTACCGGATGATTTTTCGTTCTGTTTAGAATCAACAGGATAGTCAAAACTTGTAACCTTCGTGGCCAATATAAAAACAAACACTTTTTTATGTAACCCTTGCTCCAGGGAAAAGGGTTACTTTTATAAAGAAAAATAGCCTAATTTTCACTGCCCAAATAGGCTAAATGACAACTAGGCTTTGAAGTTTTAATGAGAGTTTACCAATCGGACTTTATATCTATAAAGGCTATTGGTTTTAATCTATCTAAAATCACGGATTTCTATCACAAAGACAGTCTTTGAATTTCGCCAGTTTCAGCTGCAAAACAACTTCCAGTGTAGAAACAGCATCAATCATTTCATTGACAGATTTTTCAATAAGAATTACCGAAGTGCCACAATTACCAATGCAAAGATAATTGCTCTGAGCTGACATATAGTTTGTTTGAAAAAATAGACCAGTAAGATCTTGACTATTAATATATGTGTATGCATCCATGGGTAGGTACTGTGTACCAACAACACCCAAGGTAAAGTTTGCATTAGAAGGTAAATTGGTGACCGTAACCGTGGTTATCCCATTAATGGTGCTTTCTTGGATGACAGCGCCATAAATTGCAACAATATCTTTATCGAAGGAGTAGGTTAATGGAATGGTAGTTCCGTCGTAGTTTGTACCTGTGGTGGAAAAGGTAAAAAGTGCACCACAGCCCGTCTCTGCAAATAAGGATTGTCCTGTCAATACAATGCTAGAGGGGTCAATTTGAATGGCTAGGGGTGGTAGTTCTAAATACCATGTTAAGAGAGCCATAACGTTTGCATTGCTGTGGATTAGTACAAAATTATCTTTTAATCGCCAAATGGCAAGTTGTGTTGCGGTGATACATTCGGCTTGCGTGAGCGTTCCAATTCCGGATGCTGCCCGGACTGCCGCAACAGAAATATAAGGGAAGGAGTGGAAAAGGATATTTCGAATACGGTTTGCATCTGTTTCAGAAATTCCATTGTTTCCTTGCAATAAAAATTGATCATAATGGTTTCCCGGTTGAATAAAATTATTTACTTCATAGCAGTACACAAGTGTAGTTGCACCGGAAATGGAGTCCACTAACTCAAAGACTGCAAAAGCATAGCCCTGTTCGCTGATTCCTCGGTAAACAACATTACCCTCATAAACAAAATCGTATTCCCGCAGATGATTTTCTATTGTGATATCAAAAGTTGCGCAATTTCCCAAGGTTTTTTGTAATTTTTCACCTTCGGCGTTTAAAATATGAGCGAGTGCTGCTTGCTCCAATGAGACAGATTCAACCAAGTCCGTGATAGATTGAACCCTTGAAATACCACTATTTTCGATTATAGGCATCCCCATAGGTATACATCCTCTCTTCTAATTGAAGTGGACGAAGACTTGTCCACTTTATTGTGACGGTGACATCAAAAGCTATTAAATAGCAGCAGCTATTTTTGGATGAAATTAGTTTTGATTATTGAAAAACCAAGATTATTGTGAATTATAGTTCTACATCGCATAAGCAATTCTCGAACAATTCCAGCTTTGTTTGTAGCAATACTTCTAGTCGTGTAATGGAATTGACCATATGCTTTACTGATTTATTTGTGGCTAACATAATTTCTATGTCATCAGGAATAGCGGAAAGGCCAACAATCTTTTGTATTTTTTCGCCTTCAGCATTTAAAATGTGTGAAAGTGCTGCTTGTTCCAATGCGATAGACTCAATGATATCTGTTATCGCTTGACGCCTTGTGATTCCGCTATCTCTAAATTCAGGCATACCCATACAAAATTTCCCCTTTCATAATAATAGTCTTATATATGTCTTCATAAAAAGCATTGCAATTCGTCTTTGTGAAATTATATTTTAAAAAGCTTTTTATGTTAGTATATAATTTGGTGGCTGTCCCTTTTATGTGAATTGGTGAAGTTTTATTTTGTTCTAAACTTAGTTACTTTTACACTAAAAAATAAAGCTTGAAAAAACGATGCATTTTCAGGAGACAGCTCTAAATTGCTTACGTTTTATGAAAGCGTGAGAAGTTCAACGCAAGATTTACTATTTTTGGGTGTGACAGACAACGATTTAAAATGGAGGTAGGGGGACATTGGTAGTTACTCTGGGGGATTGAGGCAGTAGTCATGTATTTGAAAAGGAAAATACGTCATGCTGAAAAAGACAATTCAAAGATTATACAAAAATAGGTTGGGCAAAGCTTTTTATATATGGGAATAAACTGTTTAAGTGCAAAATGTGGGAAAATATGCCTAATACATTGTAATGAAGCGGAGTAAAGAGTATAATAAATTGAATTCATGATCAGAAAATGAACATAAAATGAAATTACTATACTACTGGATGATTTGATTTATTAGTAAGGAGGATTTTTATGAAATTAGCACTTAGAGACAAATTTCCTGAAATAATAGCTGAGACAACGAAGGGGTGTATTCATTTGCCCAATGATTATAAAGGGAAATGGTTTGTGTTATTTAGCCACCCGGGAGATTTCACTCCTGTTTGTACCACAGAATTTGTTTCTTTTCAAAAGAAAAAGAAACAGTTTGACGACTTGGGCGTTGCATTAATTGGATTGAGTGTGGATAGTTTAGAATCTCATGAAAAATGGATTAAATGGATTAAAGACAATATTTATGTTGACATAGAATTTCCTATTATAGATGATGAAAAAAGAAAAATTTCTGAAACGCTTGGCTTAATCCATCCCAATGAGGATGAGACTGCTGCTGTTCGAGCGGTCATTATTGTGGATCATAATGGTAAAATAAGGACTATGTTAGAATATCCCAAAGAGATAGGAAGAAATATTGATGAAATATTAAGAACTGTGAAAGCCTTAAAACAGGCATCCATACATAAAGTATTTGCACCAGCAAATTGGCCTCACAATGAAATTATTGGAGATAAAGTATTGTTTCATAGAGGAGAAAACGATATTCAAACACTAGACAAGGAAAGAGGAGTCTATAGTTTATCAGACTGGTTTGTATATAAGAATTTAGATGAGAATGACTGATTTTTTGCCTTGGGTAAAGGCAGTTGGGGAAATACTTGGGTTATGTTAAGAAATTTTTTTCGGGTCATGAATGAGTGTGAAGCCATGGGAGAGAGCGTCGAAACAGACAAGTTGTAAGAGCTCCATGAAATAAATCTGGCAAAAGGAATCTAGACAAGTGTGTTAGGAAAAGAAAAACAAAATTGGCTTAGCACCTAGTTTTTTTGTTTCTTAACTTTATAAAACCGGGAAAGTTAAACTACCATTGCCCAGTGATGAGAAAATATATAAAACAGAGTATCATCAAATACTAGCCTGATTGTCAAGGCCCAAGTTAGACTCTTTGACAATCAGGCTATCATTGAGAAAAAATAGCTACTATTGCATTTTTAGCGCAATCCCTTATGGAAAATTAAGAAATATTAAAATAGAGGAAAAATATGAAGAAGAAAATTGCAGGCTCTCTTATCGTTTTAGTTTTAGGTTTGCTTTCGATGCTTATATATACAGTTCAAGTTATGGTTTATCATTCCCCTCGTGAAACAGGCTTTTATATTTTACAAGATATTGCTTTTCTACCTATTCAAATAGCCATTGGTACAGTTGTACTTGGTAGGTATCTTAAAAGGCGTGAAATAATTGAAAGACGCAAAAAAATAAATATTGTTATCAATACTTTTTTTAATGAGGCAGGGGTTGATATATTGAAGGGTATCAATATATTCAGCAAAAATTATGTTGAATTAAATGAAAGGTTGAATGTTCATGTGGACTGGAATGTTAAAATATTTTCAGATACTGTGAAATATCTCAAAAAGGCAGATATGCAAATTGAATGCAGTTATGATGGACTTATCCACTTAACAGAGCTGATGAAAAGCAAGAGAAGCGATTTGATACGGCTGCTTGAAAATCCAAATTTGTTGGAGCATGATACCTTTACGGATATGCTCCTTAGTATTTTTCATGTCATGGAGGAGCTAATTGCAAGAGATACATTTGAAGTAGACAATAAAGCAGACATGGAGCACCTTGGGAAAGATATTGAAAGAGCCTTAAAGGCACTACTTATTGAATGGCTTGAGTATATGAGACATCTACGAGTAGAGTATCCCTATCTTTATTCTTTTATGGCAAGAAAAAATCCGTTTTCTGAGGAAGGGAACATTGCTATAGGAAAGTAGTCTAAGCTTCCCATGTTGAAACATACCATTATTGAAGGTGGAAAAAGGGTAAGGGGATTGGAATGATACATTTATGAGAGTTGAATTTTGTTTTCAACTCTCTTTTTTTATTTTAGAGGTAAGATTCAACAGTGGCACACATAAAATTAGCAAGGGGTGATGTATTTCCTTGTGTATGACGCTAAAAGTCCCCAACGGGATAAAGAAATTTGCAGTTCCTTCTGCCATATGGGGTTTAATGCTTCCGCAACCAAACCAAAACAAAGTTTGCAAAATAAAGATATGATTTCATTAAGCCTTGGTTGTATATGACAAATTATTTTTTACCTGTGAAGTTGTAAGACATTCTAATGCTGAATATATTTAAACAGTGCGGATTAAGATGAGGTGGGACAAATTTAAGATTAGTTTTATCAATTTTCAAATATGATTTCAAATCAGATCACTCATCTAATTCAAATTTTGTAAAAGGAATCGGGTGAATTTTAGAATAGGTTAAATCTTATATGATTCCACGAATTTCTATAAATTTTATAAAATCTGAAAGAATCATGGACTCACGCGGAATATTGGCAATGGAATACACCAACGAATACGTGAAATAAAAACAAAGAGAAGATAAATATGGGAGCAAATTGTGCAAGGGTTACCCTTTACTAGATTTTAAAGTACAAATAAACAAAGGTCTAAAATAATTGGAGGGGAAGGGAGAGCTTTAGATGAATTTATTGAGAAAAATAGGCGTGCTAGTAATATCAACTACTGTGGCAATAAGTTTTACTGCTTGCGCAGACAAGGTGACCATTAGTGCAGAAAGCAATAAGAGCGGTGAAGAAAACCTAGAAAAAAAATATGTAATTGCAACAAATACATTAGTCGCACCATATACATTTACAAATTATTTAGGGGAGTATGTCGGAATAGATGTGGATTTATTAGAAGCCATTGCCGACAAACAAGGATTTACATACGAGCTGGTTCCTATGACATTTAATAATGTGTTACGTGCTTTAGATAATGGAGAAGTGGATGGGGCAATGGCAGGAATCACAATAACGGAAGAACGTAAGGAAAGGTACGATTTTTCTGCCCCATACTTGGATAGCGGCATAGTAATGGGTGTGTCTGCCGCAAGAGCAGATATTAAAAGCTATGAGGATTTAAAAAACAAAAGAGTTGCGGTTGTACGAGGTACTTTAGCTGAGGCGTTTGCGGAATCAATTCAAAATGAATATGGATTTACTATAGAGTCTTTTGTGGAATTTACTGATGCGTATAAGGATGTTTTAAATGGTGATAGCCAAGCATTTTTTGAAGATTATACCGTAATGGGTTATATCATTTCTCTTGGCCTGGAGTTTAGAGTGGTTTCTGATATTGAACGTAAAGGTTTAGTTGGTTTTGCGGTTCCTAAAGGGAAAAATCCAGAGCTTTTGGAGAAGTTTAACAAGGGTCTGAAAGAGGTTACAGAAAATGGTGAGTATCAGAAAATAATGGACGCATATCACATTGATTCACAAGTTGACTTTATAAGGTAAGAATAATTGTTTTATGAAAAAGTATAAAATTATTTTAAACCGTCCCCCAAAAAAGTTAGAACTAGTATCTAAAGATTGGAGGGCGGATTTATTATGCCAAAATACAGTTTTGGTTAAAAAGTGGGTTGTAGAAGCGAAACTACAAAGATAAAAGGGAAGCCTTTGCTGAAAAACTGTAAAAAATGAGGAGGAAGGAAAATTTGTTTAGGTCATAACTACTAGATCAGACACAAAGAGCTCTGATTAAAGAAATGTATTAACTCCAAAAATGGGTTCAATATAATCCAAAGAGTATTCGTGAGCCACAAGCAATTATGGTGATTGGGCTCTCGTGATTTCATTTTCCTAAACGTGGTTTTTGAGGGCAAAGGAGCAAAACTTTTTTCCCCTCCGACAATACGCAGTGTTTAGAAAATAATTATCACCTTATGATTTTGATACACACCCGTTCAACAAACCTTGTGAAACTTGTCTCTGCCTAGAACAGGTGTAACCATTTAAAATGGTTACACCGAAAACATTTAAATGCCATAGCTTTAAATTGTTTATCCAAAAGTGCCCTGAAAATCGTTGGTAGGTGGCAAACAGCTATGATTTTTACAAATATAGTACGTGGTTTTATCGTGAATCATGGGAAACTCAGGTGATGACTCTGGGCAAACTTTTATGAAACAATCATTTGAAACACATAGTGGTAGAATCCTTAGGTCATCATTTTTTTTAGGCACCACGGTTATGTTTTCTCCGGGCTCAAAATAATCGAAAAGGGAATATAAAAACATAGCATACCCAGAAGGATAATGCTGTGCTTCACCATACATAAAATCAATCTGTTTTTTGCATATTGAATCAAAACTTTCTTCTGTAGCTATTGGGGTCAATCTTATAAGATTATACGCCATGATGGAGTTGCCACTGGGTATTGCCCCGTCATACATTTCCTTGGGTTGCATAATTAGTTTCTCGTTGTCTTTGCCATAAAGGAAAAAACCACCGTTTTTATCATCAAAAAAATCCCCTATGGCTTTTTTCGTTTTTCGAATCGCTTGCATTAAATATTGGCTATTTAGCGTCGCATCATATAATGCTAACAAAGCAAAAATATTATTTGCATATTCATCAAGGAAGGCAATTTGGCTACGACTGCCCTGACGATAGCTGACATAAAGGCTATCCTCTCGGGAAAGATGCTCATCTATAAAAGACTGGGCTTTTTTTGCTACTTCTAGATAAGTGTTGTTTTTACTGGTACGATATAACCAGCACATTGCTACAATCATCAAAGAATTCCATGAGGTAAGGATTTTATCATCTAAATGAAGATGAGTTCTTTTTTTTCGGTATTCATAAATTTGTAATAGAAATGAATCAAATTGATTTGTGTAATCCTCCGTATTTAAAAGATTTGGTATGCTTTTACCCTCGAAATTACCTCTTTCAGTAATGGAAAAATGAGCATTCAATGCCTTTCCATTTTTTTCACCAAGTAAATCCATGAGTTCTTGAGGCTCAAAAACATAGTATTTTCCTTCTTCTCCATCGCTGTCAGCATCCTGAGCGCTATAAAATCCCCCTTCTGCCGATGTCATTTCTCTTAGAATATATGTGGCCGTTTTTTCTGCAACCTCCAGGTAAAGATGTTTTTTGGTAATCCAATATGCTTTGCAATAAGCCATGATTAATAAAGCATTATCATAAAGCATTTTTTCAAAGTGAGGTACCAAAAAGGAATTATCTGTTGAATAACGGCTAAAGCCATAGCCAATGTGGTCAAATATACCCCCTTTATACATTTGCTGCAGGGTATGCTCTACCATTTCCAACGATTGAGGATCACCACTTTTTTCATGATGTTTTAAAAGAAATAATAAGTTATGAGCAGCCGGGAACTTTGGTGCAGAGCCAAAGCCACCATTTTTCTTATCATAATTCCTTTTATATAAAGTAATTGCTGATTCAATCAATTTTACATCTGCTTGGGTAGGTGTTGTGTTTTTTTGATTTAGAGTAGCAACAACAGCATCCGCAGAGCCGATTAATTCTTTTTGGTTTGTAACCCATTTTTCATGGATTACCGTTAATAATTCTTTGAAACCCATCATTCCATATCGTGATTCTTTGGGAAAGTAAGTTCCTGCGAAAAATGGTTTTTGCTCAGGAGTCATAAAAATGCTGGTAGGCCAACCACCACTACCGGTAAATGCTTGGCAGACCGCCATATAAATACTATCCACGTCGGGTCGTTCTTCTTTATCGACTTTGATAGAGACGAAGTTTGCATTAAGGATTTTTGCAATAGAATCATCTTCAAAGCTCTCATGAGCCATAACGTGGCACCAATGACAGGTGCTATAGCCAATACTTAAAAAAATCGGCTTATTTTCTTTTTTTGCTTTTTCAAAAGCCTCTTTCCCCCAGGGATACCAATCCACAGGATTTTCTGAATGTTGTAAAAGATAAGGGCTTGACGTATCCCTTAAATGATTACTCATATAAATCCCTCCTTTTATTTCAATTTTATATAAAAATAATTACCTACGGTCTATTATTTCGTTGGTTAAAAATACTATTCATGGGAAAAGACTTTTGATAGAGGGTATTTATTCTTGGATTTTGTGACTGTGTATTTGTCGTACCGAAAACCTTATAGACTTAAATAGGTCAGAGAAAGAATAATTAGGCACCAAATCGAGAAAATATGAGGTTGCCATATCCTTTAAAGAAATAGATAAAATTTTATAGTTGCAATTGATTTTTTTTCGTTATTATGTATCTATCGAAAATGTTGATACTTTGATATACTTGAAAAGTATCTATAAGAGGATAAAACTGGATTGACATCAGGAGGGCAGATATGAATAGAAAAATAAAGAGTTTGGTAACGATGGCATTAACTTTGGGCTTGACAATGGTGGCGATGCCACAGTCGGCTTTTGCATATACAGTACCCAATGTAGTTCGTGTAGGCTTAGAGGGCGTCTGTAAAAATAAAACAACTGCCAATTTAGGTGGCAGTACTCTATTGGTAGGAACGGAAAAAGATGGAAATTTTAGAGAGGACAGGGAAATTTCCTCCTCATCTGGTTTTTCTGTTTCTCTGGTTAGTGGTGAATATATTGCAATTGATGAAAATATGGATCAAGCGGAAGCGTCTGACTTGGCAAACTCTTTGATTCGTATGGGCTTGTCCGCATATTTAACCTATTTAGGCAACGATAATTGGACTGTATACGTAGCCAACACTTCCTTGTCTGAGGTGGAATCTGCTAGCCGTTGCAATGCAACTAGGGTGAGAGATTTTGTTGGTATTCGCATGGATGGAAATAAGGAATCTGTCTTATTTCCCAAAGACCTAAAAGCAGTTTTTATGGGAACTGAAAAAGGGGATACCTTTGTCTTAAATGGAAACAATTATAGGGGAATGCTTTCTTTTGCCATTAATGGTGCAGTTATGACGGCAGTAAATATAGTTGGTTTGGAAGATTACTTATACGGTGTTGTTCCATCAGAAATGCCACAGTCTTATGAAATGGAAGCGTTAAAAGCGCAGACCATAGCGGCCAGAACTTATGCAATGACAAAGTTGAGCACCCACACCAGCTATGGATACCAGCTTTGCGACGGTATAAACTGCCAGGTTTATAAAGGTTATAGTGGTGAGGCCACCAGAACTTCTCAAGCGGTTGACGAGACAGAGGGAGAGGTGGCGTGTTATAATGGAAAACCAATCGAAGCTGTTTTTTCTGCTTCTACAGGGGGTTATACTGAAAATAGCGAGAATGTATGGTATAATGTGGTGCCTTATCTAAGGGCAGTTCCAGAGATTGCCGAGGACGGCAACAATGCATGGACGGTAACTTTAACCCTTGATGATTTGGATGTACTTCTTGATAAAAAAGGGGAAAATCTCGGCACAGCACAAGACATTGTAATAACCAAACTTTCCACGGGTGGAAGGGTACAGGAAATGCAGATCGTTGGATCCAGGGGAACAAAAACATTAACGAAGGAAGACATTCGAACCTATTTTTCCGCTACTTCTAGCGGAAGTTTGCCTGGAAAAATGTTCACCATAAATGGAAAAGGTGGCGAAATTGGCGTCTATAGGGTTGAATCTGGAAAAGGCCAAAGCAATAATCAAACCTCTCCAACCAAAGGAGGTAGCCTTGCTTCAGCGGCAGCCAAAAATGGAATTGTAGCAAAAACAGAAGGTGCCCTTTCATCCATTGATGGGAAAACAATAACTGTTGTAGGTGGAGGCAGTGGAAGTAGTAGTAACAACACAAATTCAAATCCTTCTGAGGACTATGAAGTGTATCCTGTAAATATTAGTACAGTTGACAATAGTGGGCGTTTTGTGTTTGAAGGTGTGGGCAGGGGCCATGGTGTTGGCCTTAGCCAAAAAGGTGCCCAGTCAATGGCAAAACTTGGCTATACATACGACGAAATTTTGAAACATTATTATACAGGCATCACAATCGAGGGATAAGAATGGATTTGAGAGAATTTTTATTGCAACAGCAGGGTTTTGCTGATGATCAGGGGAATAAGGTTTACTTTACGGATCGAGGGCTTTATCAGGAGCCCCAAGGGAAAGAATTTTGGGTTTTCCTGGATGAGGGGATGCGATGTGGTGGTACCTCAAGGAAAATCCCTTGTGATAAGGAGCATATCAAAGGTGTGTTGCTAGGTTGCGGTAAAAAGGAACTGTGGCAAAAGGTTTTGGAACATATGGATGTTTTTGAAAATCAAGACAATTCTTAAAGAAGTAACCTAAATTATTATTCCTTCAAGAAATGACTAATGAATAAACAGATGGATTCAGTAAAAATGAATTTATCTGTTAATTTCTCTAAAAGAGAAATTAGAACGTCTTATTAAGGTATAAATCCAATAGCATTAAGGAGTTTAGCATGAAAACAAGTGATTTTTATTTTGATTTACCAGAAGAGCTGATTGCCCAAGAACCATTGGAAGATAGAGCTTCTTCCAGACTACTGGTCGTTAAAAAGAATACTGAAGATTGGCAACATAAACACTTTAGAGATATCAAAGAGTATTTGCGCAGTGGCGATTGTTTGGTAATTAATGATACCCGTGTTTTACCTGCTCGCTTGTATGGCCAGCGTGTTGGTACAGGAGCAACAATGGAAATTCTTCTTTTGACCCGTAAAGATTTAGATACTTGGGAGGTTTTGGTTCGTCCTGGCAAAAAAGCAAAACCTGGAGATCAAATTTCTTTTGGTAATGGTAAACTCATTGCCGAAGTTTTAGAGGTGATTGAAGGGGGAAACCGCATCATACGTTTTTCTTACGACGGTGTGTTTGAAGCCATATTGGATGAATTAGGAGAAATGCCATTGCCCCCCTACATCACCCATCGGTTGGAAGATAAAGAACGCTATCAAACGGTTTATGCCAAGCATGAAGGCTCTGCGGCTGCGCCCACAGCTGGGCTTCATTTTACGCCAGAGCTTCTAGAAGAAATTGAGGATATGGGGGTAAAAATTGCGTATGTCACCCTCCATGTTGGTTTAGGAACCTTTCGTCCTGTAAAAGCCGAAGATATATTAGAGCATGAAATGCACTCCGAGTTTTTTGTGGTGGAGCAAGAACAGGCGGATATCATCAACGAAACAAAAAAAGGGGGAGGTCGTATTTTTTCTGTTGGGACAACCAGTACAAGAACTCTGGAATCTGTGGCTGATGAAAAGGGTATGGTGCAGGCAAGGAGTGGGTGGACCCAAATTTTTATTTATCCTGGTTATGAATTCAAAGTAGTTGATTGTTTGATTACAAATTTTCACTTGCCAGAATCTACACTAATCATGCTGGTATCTGCTCTGGTTGGTAAGGATTTGACCATGTCAGCCTATGCTGAGGCAGTCAAAGAAAAGTATCGCTTCTTTTCTTTTGGAGATGCATGTTTATTTTTGACGAAATAATAAGGCGGTGATGGAATGGATCTTTTTGAATATAACAGAAGCTTGCGTGGAAACGGAGATTCACCCCTGGCTGCCCGAATGCGACCAAAAACTTTGGAAGAATTCGTAGGGCAGGAGCATATTGTTGGGAAAGATAAGCTGCTATATCGGGCCATAAAAAGTGACCGTATTAGCTCTGTCATTTTTTATGGACCTCCTGGAACGGGCAAGACAACCCTTGCAAAAATCATTGCCAATACAACGAAAAGCGAATTTCACCAAATAAATGCAACCACCGCAGGGATAAAAGATATTAAGGATGTGGTTTCGGAGGCAAAAGATAAGCAAGGGATGTATGGCACAAAAACCATATTGTTTATTGATGAGATACATCGCTTCAATAAAACCCAACAGGATGCACTTCTACCCCATGTGGAAGATGGAACCGTTATATTAATTGGGGCAACCACAGAAAACCCTTACTTTGAAGTAAACAAGGCTCTGGTTTCTCGCTC
This sequence comes from Anaerotignum sp., assembly GCF_040307045.1. Lineage (GTDB taxonomy): Bacteria > Bacillota > Clostridia > Lachnospirales > Anaerotignaceae > Chakrabartyella. The sequence goes on along the minus strand of NZ_JAWRKF010000017.1, from coordinate 179,800 downwards.
TATTGTTTTTCAGTTAAAGCCTCTAGAGCAAAAAGACATTGAGAAGCTTTTAAGCTGGGCTATTTCGGATATAGAGAGAGGAATGGGGGCATATCAGGCTGACATTAGCGAGGATGCACTGGCATTTCTAGCGGATACAGCCAACGGCGATGCTAGGACAGCATTGAATGCTCTTGAACTTGCAGTGCTGACTACCGATAAAGAAAAGGATGGTAAAATTCATATCACTTTGCCTGTTGCCGAGGAGTGTATACAAAAAAGGGCGTTGAACTATGATAAAAATGGTGATAACCATTATGATACCATTTCTGCTTTTATCAAAAGTATGCGAGGTTCTGACCCTGATGCGGCTTTATATTACCTGGCAAAAATGATTTATGCCGGTGAGGATCCAAAATTTATTGCCCGCAGAGTAGTTATCTGTGCTTCAGAGGATGTGGGTAATGCGGACCCTCACGCCCTTCAAGTTGCAGTTGCCGCCATGCAAGCCGTGGATTTTATTGGTTTGCCTGAGGGGAGAATTCCCCTGGCCCAAGCAGTGACCTATGTTTCTTGTGCGCCCAAAAGCAACGCTGCCTATATGGGAATTAATCGTGCTTTGAATGACGTAAAAAATATTAGAATACGAACAGTTCCCCCTCACTTGAAAGATGCCCATTACAGTGGCTCTAAAGAAATGGGCAATGGAATTGGGTATCATTATGCCCATGACTATCCCAACCACTATGTAAAGCAACAATACCTACCTGATGAGCTGGAGGGGACAGTTTATTATGAGCTTTCTGACATCGGAGTAGAGCGAAGAATGAAAGAGCATATGGTGCGACTTAAGAAGGAACAAAAATAGGAAAAGCAATCATCTGTATGGTTGCTTTTTTTTGTGGGTGAAAAGCTGCTTGACAATATCGATAAACGATAATAAGATATTACTAAGCAATATCATATATCGATATAAAATAGAGGGTGATGATTTGGCAAAGAAAGCTTTTGAAGGGCTAACAGAAAGTATGTTTTATATCCTAATGGCATTTACGAAAAGTGAGATGTGCGGTATTGATATAACGCAATTTATTGCAAACAAAACAAAGGGGCGGGTGAAAATTGGTCCAGGAACCCTTTACACCATATTAGCACGATTTGAGGAAGAAAAAATGATAGCAGAAATAGCAGTTCAGGGTAGAAAAAGGATATATCAAATTACATCCAAGGGACTAAAATTGTATGAGGATGAACTTCTGCGGCTAAAATCCTGTATTTTAGATAGTGAGGAGGCAGATTGATGAAAACGATAAAAAGGTTTATGCCAATCAGCATTTACGATATTACCCAAGTGGAAGCGTATTTGATGCATATGGCGGCTAAGGGATATTTTATAAAGAAGATTGGCATTTTCGCAACTTTTGAAGATGGAATTCCTGAAAAGGCAATATATAGATTAGAACCTTTTGGAGATAAGCAAAAAGAGCCTCCTGAAGACATGCTTCTACACTTTGAAGAACAAGGATGGGAATATATTTGCACAGCTGGTTTTTTCCACATTTATAAAGCGACCAGAGACGATGTCACAGAAATACATACAGACCCTATTACCCAAGGGGAAACCTTCGCCTATTTGAATAAAAAGTTAAAGTTTCTTTTTTTGTTAATAACTGGTCTTTATATATTCTCAGGGGGTATGCTGTTTTTTGCATCCTTTTTTCATGACCAACCGATCTATTTTAACGTTCGTTATAGTGGGTTAACACTTAAAGTAACGTTGATTGCTTTGTATGTTATTACAATTTACAATTCTTTACAAGATTACAAAAAAATTAAAAAATTGAAAAATCAGTTAGAATTAGGTATAAGAATGTGTCACAGCAAAAAATATAAGCCTCGATATGGACAATATGTTTCATTTTTCCTGCCGCTACTTCTTCTTATCCCTATGTTTTGGGTACAGTATTACGATGGAAAAGCACATTGGGAAAAGAGTCTTTTAGAATATGAGGGAAAACTGCCAACCATTCCTCTTTCATCTTTAGAGACTAATCCCGAGTTTACTATTGTTTATGGTGATGAAGATAACAGAAGTTATAATAATATTATCACACATCATTGGACGGAACTGGCACCCAAGATATATATTGTGGAGGAAAGGGGCGAAATTGCTGGACAGATGTGGAGGGATGGCTCTGGAACATATTCCCCTTCGATGGATACCGAGTTTTATGAGTTGCGATTCAAACTCCTAACAAAACCCCTCTTTGAGGAACTAATTGAAGACAAAAACGAATTGTATCGCTATGAAAAAATGGAATATGAAGAACTCTTAGATACCGGCTTTGACCAAGCCACTTTAATTAGCCGAGAGGCCTGTCAAATGTTTTTTGGTAGAACGGGTAAAAAGGTTATTTTTATTCAATACTATGGACATAAAGATTTGGGGGCGATGGTGGAACAAATTTTCACTACAATTAATAATTTTGATGGTGACTAAATTGCAAGAACTGGTAATATAACAGAAAAGGCTGTCTACTTGACATCCTTTTTTTCATTTTACAATAAATAGTTAAGATAGTAGTCTGTCAACCTTGTTATCAAAAAATTGTCAAACGTCTATTTGTGGTTATTATTCCATTGAAAAAATTATTTTTGCCTTGACTTTATTTTTTGATGTGATAAAATAAAGTCTATATTGAAATATTGAATAGCTATGAAGGTGAAAAGTATACAAGCAAAAGGCACCAGAGAGAAAACGTCATTGGCTGAAAGCGTTTTTTGCACAGAAGTTTGTAGAAGTTCCCACCGGAGCTGGTTTTCTGAAACCATTTAGTAGGAAAATCCGTCCCATGCACGTTACGCATTTTGAGTGCCTGTGTTTGCAGGAATTTGGGTGGTACCACGGAAGTCTTCGTCCCTTTGTCGGATGAGGGCTATTTTTTATGTCTAAAAGCAAGTGAGAGGAGAAACGCTATGAAGGATAAGCTGAAATTAATCCATGATAAGGCAATTGCTGCCTTCCATGAAGCAACAGAAATGAAAGATATTGATGAAATGAAAGTAAAATATCTTGGAAAGAAGGGGGAGTTAACTGCCATTTTGAAAGAAATGGGGAAGCTTTCTGCTGAGGAACGCCCAATCATCGGTCAATTGGCTAATGAAGTGCGACAGGATATTGAAAATAAATTGGAAGAAGCAAAAAAACGCTTGGAAGCAGCGGAAATTGCCTACCGCTTGGAAAAAGAAAAAATTGATGTTACGATGCCAGGTAAGGCACAGCCTGGTGGACACAAACACCCTATGAGCATTGTGATTGATGAGATTTGCGATATTTTCATGGGTATGGGTTATGAAGTAATCGAAGGCCCCGAAGTAGAGCAGGAATATTATAATTTTGAGGCTTTGAATATCCCAGCAAACCATCCAGCTAGAGATGAACAGGATACATTTTATATTGGCAATGGCATCCTTTTAAGAACACAAACTTCACCTATTCAGGTGCGTACTATGGAAACAGGGAAAATGCCTATCCGCATGATTTCTCCAGGTACTGTTTATCGTTCTGACGAAGTGGATGCAACCCATTCACCTGTATTCCACCAATTGGAAGGCCTTGTAATTGATAAGGACATTACTATGGGGGACTTAAAGGGGGCATTGGCTGTCTTTGCAAAAGAACTGTTTGGAGAGAACACAAAAGTACGTTTCCGTCCTCACCACTTCCCTTTCACAGAGCCAAGCGCAGAAATGGACGTAACCTGCTTTGCTTGCGGTGGCGAAGGCTGTCGTGTGTGTAAAGGGGAAGGTTATATTGAACTTTTAGGCTGTGGCATGGTTCACCCTAAAGTTTTGAAAATGAGTGGCATCGACCCTGAAAAATACAGCGGTTTTGCTTTTGGTATGGGTCTTGAGCGTGTAGCTATGCAGCGTTATGGCATAACAGATATGCGCTTACTGTTTGAAAACGATGTTAAATTCTTAAAGCAGTTCTAAGAGACACCAAAAGAAGCTTTTATTTGAAAGGAGAGTTATTATCATGGATTTACCGATGTCCTGGTTAAAAGAATATGCTGATGTAAAAGTTGGCATTAAAGAATATGTTGAAGATATTACAATGAGCGGTTCTAAGGTGGAAGGGTATACTACTTTAGCAGGCGAAATTAAAAATGTTGTTACAGGCTATATCAAAGCAATTGAAAAGCATCCTGATGCGGACAAATTACAGATTTGTACCATTGATGCCGGACAGGGCAAAGATTTGATTATCGTAACAGGCGCGCAGAATGTTAATGTGGGAGATTACGTTCCCGTTGCTTTAGATAACTCTGTCATTGCTGGTGGAAAAGAAATCAAGGCTGGTAGTCTGCGCGGTGTTGTATCTGAGGGGATGCTTTGCTCCGTAGAAGAGTTGGGCTGTGACCGTCATGACTTCCCAGAGGCACCTGAACATGGCATCTATATTTTCCCTGAAGCTGTGGAATTGGGTAAAGATGTAGTAGATATTTTAGATATCAAAGATGTTGTTGTTGAGTTTGAAATCACTTCTAACCGCCCTGATTGCTTTAGCATTTTAGGCTTGGCCAGAGAAACAGCAGCCACATATAAGGAAGAATTCAAGTACCCCCAAATTACTGTAAAAGAAGAAGGGGAAGGAAAAATAGATGATATGATTTCTGTGGAAATCAAGAACCCCGAACTTTGTCCGCGATACATTGCAAGAGCTGTTAAAAATGTTAAAATTGGTCCTTCCCCCCGTTGGATGCGTAAAAGACTAAGAGCAGCAGGTGTTCGTCCAATTAACAATATTGTAGATATTACAAACTATGTTATGCTTGAACTGGGACAGCCTATGCATGCATTCAACATTGATTGTATTGCTGATAGAAAAATCATCGTTAGAAATGCAGAAGCAGGGGAAAAGATCGTAACTTTGGATGGCGTCGAAAGAACTTTAAATGATTCTATGCTCGTAATTGCAGATCCTCAAAAAGCAGTTGCAATCGCAGGGGTTATGGGTGGCGAAAACTCTATGATTAGCGAAGATGCAGAAGCTATTTTATTTGAATCTGCAAACTTCAATGGCCCTAATGTGCGTATTACTGCAAAGAATGTTGGTTTGCGTACTGATGCGTCCAGCAAATATGAAAAGGGATTGGATCCAAACCTTGCCTTAGATGCGGTTAACCGTGCCGTTCAACTTGTTGAAATGCTGGGAGTGGGCGATGTTGTTCCAGGTATGGTTGATTGCTATCCAAACAAAAGAGAGACTTGGGAACTTTCCTATTCCCCTGAATGGATAAATAAATTCCTTGGCACAAATATTTCTGAAGATGAAATGCAAGAGACATTTGAGCGTTTGGGTTTGATTGTTGACCGTGCAAACCAAAAGGTAACTGTACCCACATATCGTCCTGACCTAGAAGCACAGGCCGACTTGGCAGAAGAAGTTGCTCGTTTCTTTGGTTACGACAAAATCGAAGCTACCTTAGCAGCAGGCACACCAACTGTTGGTAAGAAAACGTACGAGCAAAATATCACCACTTTGGTGAAGGATACAATGATTTCCGATGGTCTTTGTGAAGGTATGACATATAGCTTTGAAAGCCCAAAGGTGTTCGACAAATTGCTTATCTCTGCAGACAGTGAATTAAGAAAGACCGTTACCATTTCCAATCCTTTGGGTGAAGATTACAGCATCATGCGTACTGTTTCTTTTAATGGTATTTTAACATCATTGTCAACAAACTATAATAGACGTAACGAACAGGCTGGCTTGTTTGAAATCGCTAGAGTGTATTTGCCTAAGGCATTGCCTTTGACAGAATTGCCTCATGAAATTCCTACGTTAACTGTGGGTATGTATGGCAACATGGATTTCTTTGATCTAAAGGGTATCGTTGAGCATTTGGTGGATGTTTTAGGTATGAGCGATATTGTAGAGTATTTGCCTGAAAAGGGCATCGTTTGGATGCATCCTGGCAGAACTGCAAGTCTGAAGGTGAATGGAGATACCATTGGCTATTTGGGTGAAGTTCATCCTGTGGTTGCCAAGAATTATGAAATTGGCACAAAGGTTTACATGGCAGTTTTGGATATGGAAAAAATGATTGCCTACACAAATAAAAATGTAACTTACAAAGCATTACCTAAATTCCCTGGCATGACAAGAGACATTGCTATGCTTGTAAAAGAGGAGGTCACCGTTAAAGAAATTAGTGATATTATCAAGAAAAACGGCGGAGAATTTTTGGAGAAGGTAGAATTGTTCGATGTTTATAAAGGTGCTCAGATTGAAGCAGGATATAAATCCGTTGCATATTCAATCTCCTTCCGTAGTGCGGAGAGAACATTGGCTGATGCAGACATTGCAGAAGCAATGCAAGCAATTTTAAATGCGCTGGCAACAGAGTTAGATGCCCAACTAAGGGATAAATAAGTTTTATAAAGAACCTCTTTACAAAATAGAGAGGTTCTTCTTTTATTTGAACAATTGTGCAGTTTATAGAATTTTAAGTAGAGAAAAAAACAGCACAGCAATCTTGAAATTTGTTACAATTATAAAAAAAGTGAAACATAGAAATATTAAACTTTTATAGTATTGGAAAAATTTAGCTTTTGCAATTTTGTTTTTTCTTGCGAAAGTACTAAAGGAATATAAAATCACCGAAAAATTTCAAATAAACACATCCTTGACTTTTTACGTCTGTTTGAGTACATTGTTCTACACTGCTTATTTTGGGAAAGGAAGTAATTTATGGAGATATACTTAAAAAAAATATGGCCTTTGGCAAATATTATGTTTAAAAATCTGATTATGCTATGTCTTATCATTTTGTTTATGAGTACTTATGTTTCTATTTTTGGACAAAAAAATAGCCTAACAGGGGTTGGAATTGTAACAGCCTTTATTTTTTTTCTTGGTGCAGACTTAGGTGTAAAGAGAAAAAGCGGAGCATTTCTGCTTTTTACTTTATTACTTTCTACTGTTTGTATTCCTTATTTAGCTGGAATAAACCCTTATCTTGGCTTTATCTTAAATTTTTTTGGAATTTTTCTGATTATGCTTTTTACTTCACAAAGGATGGAGTATAAAATCTATATTGTATTTATGTTAATGTATGTGTTTAATGAGGGAAATCCTGTTTATGGGAAAGCCTTTATGTTACGGCTCCTTAGTATGGTAACTTTTGGTATACTGATGATGCTAATTTATTGGTTCAAGCATAGGGAAGATTCAAAATATCAGCAGCTAAAAGACATACCGAAAACCATTAATGTAGATCAACTTTCTTTTTGCATTAAGCTGGCTTTTAGCCTAAGCATTGCTATGCTAGTTTCTCATATTTTTGAAATATATAAACATATGTGGTTTACTGTTACTATGTTTAGCTTATGTCAAATGCACGAAAAAGAAACATTTACAAGAATGAAACATAGAACAATATATACCCTTTTGGGCGGTTTGATTTACGTATTCGTTTTTGGTTTTTTTGTACCAGAGCATTTGCTTGTTTACTTTACATTGATCATTAATTATGTATATTCATTCATAAAGAGATACGATATTAAAATTCTATTCATAACGGTTAATACCCTCCTAGCAAATCAAATCTTCTTCAATAACAATTTGGAGTCAGCTCTTTCAAGAATCATTCTGGTTATACTGGGGGTATTATTCACTTACGGAATTACAAAAATTAATTTTAATGATATAGGTAAAAAAATTAAGCCGACTTTGAATTTGAGGCCAAATCATTCTTAATCTAAAAGTTTAAAATTTAAAGGTACCTTAGGTACCTTTTTTTTGTCCAAAATAAAATTTACCACTTAATGATAATTCACTATACAGAATTAAGTTTTATATATTGAAAAAAATCAGCTGTGATAGACCAAATAGAAAAACTTACTAAAACACTTGAAAGGTAAAGATAAATATAGTAAAATTCACCTTTGCTGAAAAACTTTTTATTGATCCGAATGAGTTTTATAGTTAATGCATAGTCAGATAATACTTAATTATTGAAAATATAGGTAATTTTTGTAAAGATGGAAGTTGAAAAAGGTTGTTTTTTCACTTATATTGTAAAAAAGAATTGGCTAACTCATTCTTATTCATTTCAATTTCTGAATAACTGAAGTCAAGGGAAGGGAGGTAATTCGTCTATTAGATACACCTAAGCCAAGGCTTTTTCAAGAGCTATTTAAGCAGTTGTAACAAATACATTATTGTACCGTTTTGAGTCTTATACAAATTCATTACGTAAGGAGGGATGTTACCATAGTTGCTAAAACACATAATTAAGAGTTTGTATAAAAATTTTTGCACTAAATACGGAATTATATTCTAAATAATAGAACTATATTGGCTGGTTAGTTTCTACTTTTATTAATTCCCTATAAACAGAGTTAATTTCTATATCAGGTAGGTATTTTTTCTCTTTTTGTATAAGAAGTGTAACAAAACGAAAGCTGCTTGCATCAAATCATGGGGAACCAACGAGAAAAAAGTTTTAATAAATTTTTTTTGTAAGTTATGCATATTTAAAAGATTCATTACTTTAAAATATGCCGAGGGTAGTGTAACATGAATAATTTGGTTATAAACCATTTCAGATGGAGGACAAAATGTTTAGAAAGATGAAACTAGCTACAAAAATAGCAATCATTCTAGGGGGAACGCTTACTGTAATACTAACCATTTTGGTTGCAATTTCTACAATTCAAGCAAGCAAAGCTGTAAGAGCTGGAGTGGATGGGGAGTTTGAAAAAATTGCCTCAGACAATGCTTTAATAGTGCAAAACCTTATGGATCAAGCGAAATTGACTGCATTGGATTTACAAAATTACTTGGAAAACAAGTTTGAAGCTGCTGATAAGCTTACCGTGGAAGAAAAGACTGTGACCAAAAGAAGCACCATTTTTAACGCGGATTTACAGGAGATGAAGTTTCTCGTAGAGGAGTATATGCTAAATACAGCATGGAATACTGTAAATAATAATCCGGATATCTCCGGCGTAGGTATTTACTTTGAACCTTATGCATTCGATCCGGCTGTAAAGGAATATGCCATTTACATTGGTGAGGATCAAGCAAAAAAGAAGAACGTCAAAATTGTAGGTGAATACGCAAATTATTCAAATCAGGATTATTATAGCATTGCAAAGGAGACGCAGCAGCCTTACATAACGGACCCGGCAGAATACAATGGAAAAAAGTTAAGTACAATTTCTTTTCCTATTCTTTTTGATAACAAAGTTCAAGGCGTTGTATCTGTGGATATTCTTGTTTCCAATTTCTCTAAAATTAATTCTACCAATGAAAAGTATCCATCTATGTTTGCAAATATTTTGACGCAGGATGGAACTTATGTATATGACAGTACTTCGGAAGAAGTAGTTGGCGTTAATATGAGGGAGTATAATACGCCTGAGGTTATGGAGGAACTTTTTGTAGGATTTGCTGCTAAAAAACCATTTCAAATGATTACTTCATCTACTCATGTAAGTGGTGCAACCACTGAGGTTACCAGATACTTTTATCCTATTGAGTGCGGTTCTCAAATTTGGTGGGCACAATCGTCGTTAGACACAGACGATTTGAATAAGGACGTAACCAGGTTAGCTCTTACAATGCTCATTCTTGCAATAATCGCACTAGCAGCAATCATTATCTTGACTTTGATTGTTCTCAAAGGAATGTTAAAACCCATTAATGATGTGGTAAAGGCAGCTGAACGCATCTCTCATGGGGACTTTGATATTGAGATGGATGTAAAGTCCCAAGATGAAATAGGGAAATTGGCAACAACATTTCATAAAACAGCTGTAAATTTAAAAACCCTAATTAATGATATTGGTTATGTGCTCGGTCGTATGGCAGATGGGGATTTTCAAGTTTCTTCCCAATGCGAAGATAGTTATACAGGGGAATATGAAGAAATATTAATGGCTATGAAAAATATCAAGAGGCAGTTAAGTGACGCCCTAACGCAAATAAATCAAGCATCAGAACAAGTTTCCGTAGGCTCTGAACAGGTTGCTTCTGGTGCCCAAGCACTATCTCAAGGAGCCACAGAGCAAGCATCCTCCATTGAAGAGTTATCAGCCACAATACTGGAGATTTCCGATCATATTAAGAGAAATGCAGACTATGCAGCTAATGCAAAAAAAGCAGTGGAAAATGCTGAAGATCAGGTGGAACATAGCAACAAACAAATTAAAGAAATGATGGAAGCAATGGAAGCCATCAGTTATAAGTCAAAAGAAATAAGTAAGATTATTAAAACCATTGAAGATATTGCGTTTCAGACGAATATACTTGCCTTGAATGCCGCTGTTGAAGCTGCTCGAGCAGGTGAAGCGGGGAAGGGCTTTTCTGTTGTTGCGGATGAAGTTCGTAATTTGGCAGGTAAATCGGCTGAGGCGGCAAAAAACACTGCTATCTTAATAGAAGAAACAGTAAATGCAGTGGAGAAGGGTGCAGATATGGCTGAAAGCACAGAAAAAGCAATGAACAAGATCGTAGACGGAACAATGTCGGTAACGCAACTTGTAGAAAAGATTGCAAATGCTTCCTTTGAACAGGCAAATTCTGTGGAGCAGGTTACCATTGCAGTGGAACAGATCTCGGGCGTTGTGCAAAATAATTCAGCCACTGCAGAAGAAAGTGCTGCTGCTTCCGAGGAGTTAAGCGGTCAGGCTGAAACCTTGAAACAATTGGTAAATAAGTTTAAGCTTACAGATGGGAATTCTTCAGAATACAATGAAGTTTTGGATGCTTCATCCCCTTGGGATGAAAATATGATTCAAACAAATCATCAGGATTTTAAGTATTAATCTAAAAAACAGCAGTTCCTATGTTTATATAAAATGGGAACTGCTGTTTTGTTGTTTGAGGCCATTAAAAATAAAAACCTGTTGCAAGAATTTCTCCATGCAACAGGCTAAAAAAGAACTATTAGAATAGTTAATTTAGTAATATGGTTTAAATGATACCCATGAAATATTCAACTGCAAAAGCAACTACTACCACTAAGAGAGAAATGATAAAGCCATGTACCATTGGTTGATATCCTGATTTTTTCATCTCTTTAAAATCTGTATTTAGCCCAATGGCAGCCAGGGCTCCCACCATAAGGAATTTGCTTAAATCTTTTAACGTTGCAGAGACAGCCTCAGGTATAAATCCTACGCTGTTTAAAATGGACATTCCTACGAAAAGCAAAATAAACCATGGGAAAATCTTTGTAAACTTTACTTGTGAGGTGATTCCAATTTCATTAGCAAAGGTAGCTTCTTTTCTTTTTAAACGCATATGGATCATTGCAAAAATAAGAACAGTAGGTATGATAGATAGTGTTCTTGTCAATTTTACCATAGTTGCAAAATCCCCAGCTGCCTCAGAGAAGGCATAGCCTGCCGCAACTACACTGGATGTATCATTTACAGCTGTTCCTGCCCATAAGCCATAAGCCATGTCGCTAAGACCCATTGCTTTACCCATAATAGGGAATAGCACAATCATAGCCATATCAAACAAAAAAGTTGCACTTATTGCATAAGCAATATCTTTATCCTCCGCCTCAATCACTGGGGCGATAGCCGCAATTGCAGAGCCACCGCAGATACCGGTGCCGGCAGAAATCAGGTTAGAAAGCTTCCAGTCCAACCCTAAGGCTTTCCCAACAAAATAGCCACCACCAAAACAGGTGAGTAGCGTAAAAACCATCACTGTTAAAGATAGACGACCTACCTGTAAAATGGTGCCAATGCTTAAAGATGCACCAAGCAACACAATGGCAAATTTTAACACCTTCTTAGATGTAAATACAATGCCTGGTTTTGTAATTGCATTTGGTTTGTAAATTTGATGGATAAACATACCAATGAATAGGGCAATTACCGAACTTCCAATTAAGTGAATGGGCAATAAACTTTCTAGTAGTTGGGCGATTGCCGCAATGATGAGTGCTAAGAGAAATCCTGGTAAAACTTGAATGATTTTGTTCATAACTTTTTTCCTCCGTTATCAATTCCTTATTCCCTCAGCAATAAATTACCATATTTATTAAATAAAATCAAATTATGATATTTTATAAACCATAAATTTATGTTATAGTATAATGACTCTTTAAATTGCGTTAAAGGAATAAAATCAATGTTATTAGAAAGGAGGTTACTCAATGCTTGATCAGAAGGTAACAACTTTTTTGGCGGTGATTGAAACAGGCAGCTACACGGCAGCAGCAAAACAATTACACATGACTCAGCCGGCAGTAACCCAGCATATTCAAAAATTAGAGGAATATTATGGCTGTCGCTTATTTACCCAAGAGGGGCGGGCGATGCGCCTCACCAAGGATGGTGAGTTTTTTTTGCACTACACCAAAATGCAACAATCTAACGAGAGGCAGTTAGTAGAAAAGCTTATTGGAAACCAGCGACCATTATATATTGGAAGTACACTTTCAATCGCCGATTATTATTTGCCTCCTATGTTGTTCTCTTTTTTAAGAAAAGATAACAGCGGCCTGAATATAACGGTTGCAAACACTAAAATTTTATTGGAAAGTTTGCTTCAAGGCAAACTGGATGCAGCATTTATAGAAGGTATTTTCGACCGGAAATTGTTTGAGGCTGAGGTATTTTGCATAGCAAAATTTATCCCAGTGGTTTCTAAGAAACATCCTCTTGCTGGGAAGAAGGTTGAATTAGCGGATTTGTATGAGTATCCTCTTATTCTTAGGGAACAAGGATCAGGCACTAGGGCAATATTTGAGAGCTATTTGGCGCAACAAAACGATTCCGTTAGTTCTTTTCGTGCTACATGGGAAGTAAGTAGCTTTGTTTTGATAAAACATCTATTAGAAAACACAAATGCCGTTTCCTTCATGTATGAAGCCGTGGCCGAAAAAGAAATCGCAACAAAAAAATTAGAGATGTTGGAACTTCATAATTATCAAGTTAGTCATCCGTTGCAATTTGTATACTTAAAAAATAATTTAGATGAAGATAAACTACTGCATTTTTATTATGAATGCGTTGGAAAAAATCAGTAAAACAAAAAGGAATGTTGCCTCATTATTCAACACTCCTCTTTAAACAGTCCATTTTCAACTTAGCTAGTTTCCTTCTCTAAACAGCATGAGAAGGGCAACAAAAAGTAAAACGCAACAAAACAATACAGATTTTGCTCCCACAAAAGGAGTTATGATGGCCCCAGCCCCTGCACCCAATATAAAAACAAATATGATGCCAAAATACAGGAGTGCTTTTTTACCAGAGTGTCTGTCTTTTTCAAAAACAAGAAGAACCAGCTGCTCTGCACCACTGCGAAGATTTCCGGTACACATTGTAGTAGCATAGGGCAATTTATGAAGGGCACGAAAACTTTGTACTTGCATTGCGCAGATAAAAGAAATTAAAACATTGGCTAAAAGATCGCCTTTGCCCAGGGGCAAAAAAGCCACCAAAATCAATATCGTTATTTCTATTGAAAGGATGACTTGCCTCCAATGTAAGGGCTTTTTGCTAGAAAAATTTCTCTTGATCCACTCATCCAAAAAAATTCCACAAATAAAGGCAAATATAGGAACTAAATAATATAAGGCATGGAAAAAATTCCTTTGTACTAGCTGTATTGCTAATAAAATCATATTGCCTGTTTGTGCATTGGCAAAAACACCGCCTCTGGCGATAAATGTATATGAGTCAAAAAAGCCACCTGCAAATGCTAAAAAAGCCCCGATACAAAAGCTTTCAGACACTTGTTCTTTCCGTTGATCCATTATAAACTCCTTACTAAAGCAGATACTTTCGGTCTAAAGATCGGTATTGCAAAACTTCCGCCAAATGTGGCATTGCAATATGATCGCTACCATCCAAATCTGCAACGGTTCGTGCTACTTTCAAAATTTTATGATATGCCCTGGCGCTTAAATCAAGTCGTTCAAAAGCATTTCGAAGCATTTCTTTTTCCTTGTCACCCAGAGTGCAAAATTTTTCAATTTGGGATGCGCTAAGCTGAGCATTGAAGTAAATTCCTTCATTTTGATACCGTTTTAGTTGTGTTTGATGTGCAACTAAAACTCGTTTTTTGATTTTAGCCGAAGATTCGCCCGATTCTATTCCATCTAAATCCTCATATGTTACAGCAGGCATTTCTACCACGATATCAATTCTATCCAAAAGAGGACCACTGATTTTCCGGTTATACTTTACAATTTCATTCATGGAGCAATGACATTTGTTACTATCCCCCAAATATCCACAAGGGCATGGGTTCATTGCTGCTACCAACATAAAATCAGAGGGGAAGGTAAGGGTGCCATTTACGCGGGAAATGGTAACTTGTCCATCCTCTAAAGGTTGACGCATAATTTCCAAGGCGGATCTTTGAAATTCAGGTAGTTCATCCAGAAAAAGAACGCCATGGTGGGACAAGGAAATTTCACCCGGTTTTGGTATTCGACCACCTCCCGTCAGTGCAGAGGCAGAAATGGTATGATGTGGTGACCGAAAAGGGCGGGTCCGAACCAAAGCGTTTTTGTTCCTCAATAGACCCGCAACGCTATAAATTTTTGTGATTTCAATACTTTCCTCAAAGGTTAAGTCGGGCATAATGGAGGGCAGACGTTTAGCAAGCATTGTCTTGCCTGAACCTGGAGGGCCAACCATCAAAAAATTATGACCACCAGCTGCTGCAATTTCCATAGCCCGCTTTGCATTTTCTTGTCCTTTTACATGAGCAAAATCTAATAAAGACATTGGCTGATTTTCATGAAATAAGGCGTTTAAATCCACAGAAAAAGGTGTGATTTTATTTTTCCCCAATAAGTGCTGAACTATTTCTTTGAGATTATGTACAGGAAAAACCTGAATTCCTTCTACTAAAGCGGCTTCATCCATATTCGCAACAGGAACTAGGCACTTTTTCATGCCATTTCTCTTTGCACCATAAACCATAGGCAATACCCCGTTTACTGGTCGAACAGAACCATCCAGTGAAAGCTCGCCGGTAACGAAATACTCATCTGCAATGCCAATTTGTAAAACACCTCCAGCACAAAGGATGCCAAGGGCGATGGGCAAATCAAAGGAAGCACCCTCTTTGCGTGTGTCCGCGGGGGCAAGGTTAACGGTTATATGCTTTACAGGGAATGTAAACCCAGAGTTTTTGATTGCCGTTCGTACTCTTTCACGGGATTCTTTTACTGCCGAGTCTGGCAAGCCTACAACATCAAAAGATGGAAGCCCGCTACTAAGATCTACTTCAACAGAAACAGGATAACTATCTATTCCTTGTAAAGCAGAACTTTGAATAATTGAAAGCATTGCAACGCCTCTTTTCTTTCTGAAGATAAAAACATCATATCAATTTTTACCAAATTATGCAATGATTCTAGTGAATTTCTACTAATATATATCCATAATTACTGAAATTTTTTCTCAGTTTGCAAATTCTTATTGAATTTTAAAAAAAAAGGTTATATAGTTAAGGTCGTAACTCGACTTAAGGAAGGAGTGCTGGCATGGAGGAATACTATTTGATGTGGCTTTCACGTGTTGAAGGCGTGGGGATCAAACGTATTCGTATGCTTTTGGATCATTTCCAGAGGGCAGAAGCCGTTTGGTATGCTACGAAAGAGCAGCTTCTTTCAATTAAGGGTATCCCCGAAAAGACCATTGACGCAATCATTTCTGCCAGGGATGAAAAACAGTTGGATTTTTGGATTGAAGAATTAGAAGAAAAAGAAATTCAATTTTATTCCTTCTTACATCCCACCTACCCAAGTTTATTAAAGGAAATTTATAGTCCGCCGGTTGGCATTTACGTCAAAGGGATGCTTCCTGATGATAATTTGGACAAGGTTTCGGTGATAGGTGCAAGGCGTTGCTCCCGTTATGGGGCTGGATTGGCCTATCGAACTGGAAAAGATCTAGGCAAAGCAAATTTGGTTGTAGTTAGTGGAATGGCAAAAGGGATTGATACAATGGCACACAAAGGAGCAATAGATGGCGGAGGACAAACCATAGCTGTTCTGGGGTGCGGAGTGGATATTTGCTATCCCTCAGAAAATAGAGAAATTATGGAAACTATTTCTAGCAATGGTTGCTTGATTTCTGAATATCCACCAGGCACAGAACCATCGCCTCACCATTTTCCAAACCGAAATCGAATTATTAGTGGTTTATCAAAAGTTTTAGTTGTTGTTGAGGCAGGCAAAAAAAGTGGAACATTGATTACCGTGGATTTGGCTTTGGAAAGCGGGCGGAGCGTTTTTGCTTTCCCCGGAAACGTAACCAGTGCCTTAAGTGAAGGAACAAATAGTTTAATAAAACAAGGTTGTTACCCAATTACAGAAAGTAATGATATTTTGTTTGAATTGGGCATTACTTATAATGAAACGGAAAGACAAAGTTTTTCAAACCAAATTGCATCGAAGCTTTCGTTGGAAGAAAAAGAAATTTATGAACAAATATTTGATAAAGAACCAGTTTTAGCAGAAACCATTTGCAGGAAGCTGCATAAAAATATACAGGAAGTGCAGTATATACTTTCCTTGTTAGAAATTGCAGGATATGTACGCAAAGTACCCCAGGCTGGATATATCAGGGAAGGTTAATTTGAGGTGAAGTATGACAAAGGAAATGACGGAAAAAAGTAATAAAACAACCAAAACTAGCACCAAAGGGGCAAAAACGGGAAAAAAATATCTTGTGATAGTAGAGTCCCCCGCCAAGGCGGCTACCATTGGGAAGTTTTTAGGTTCCAATTATAAAATCGAAGCATCCATGGGGCATATTAGAGATTTGCCCAAAAGCCAATTGGGCATTAACATAGAGAATGATTTTGAACCGAAATATATCACCATTCGTGGTAAAGGGGACTTGCTCAGCAAGCTTCGTAGAGATGCAAAAAGTGCGGACAAAGTATTTCTTGCAACTGACCCTGACCGTGAAGGAGAGGCAATTAGCTGGCACTTGCTTCATGCATTAAACCTTGGGGAAGAAAAGGATATCAGTAGAATCACCTTTAATGAAATTACAAAAACAGCTGTGAAGCGTTCCATCAACGAAGCAAGAGACATTGATATGGATTTGGTGGATGCTCAGCAAGCACGCCGTCTTTTAGATCGAATGGTAGGCTATACCATTAGCGATTTGCTATGGCAAAAGGTGAAGAAGGGGCTTTCTGGAGGACGTGTGCAATCTGTAGCTCTGCGTATCATTTGCGATAGAGAAGAAGAAATTCTGGCATTTATTCCAACTGAATATTGGTCTTTAACCGCAAGGCTTTCAGACAAAAACGGAAAAAATTTAGATGCAAGATTTTATGGAAAAAATGATGAAAAAATCGAACTTTCTAATGGCGAAGAGACTGATGAAGTTTTAAAGGGAATTCAGAATCATGAATTTTTGGTGACCGACGTAAAAACAGGTAGTCGCCAGAAAAAACCTGTGGCACCCTTTACAACCAGTACCTTGCAACAGGAAGCCAGCAAGCATCTGAACATGGCCACCCAAAAAACCATGATGATTGCCCAGCAGCTTTATGAAGGTATCAATATCAAGGGAGAAGGTACCGTTGGTTTGGTTTCCTATATTCGTACAGACTCGTTCCGTATCTCCGATGAAGCTTACGATGCAGTCGTTAGTTTTATAAAAGATGAGTACGGTGATAAGTACGTAAATCCTGAGAGGGTTGTGTATAAATCCAAGGGCAAAACACAGGATGCCCACGAGGCAATACGTCCCACCGAGGTCTTACGTACTCCAGATAGCATTAAGGATTCCTTGTCAAAGGATCAATTTCGTTTATATAAATTAATTTGGGAGCGCTTTGTTGCTAGTCAGATGAGTCCTGCCGTTTATGATACCCTTTCTGTGAAATTGCAGGCAGGCGAATACACCTTTAGAAGTTCTGGCTCAAGTCTTAAATTTAAGGGCTTTTTGGAGGCATATAATAAAGGAGAAGAAGAGGATGAAAAAATGATCCCTCTTTTGGAAAAAGGGGATGTGTTAAAGACTGTGGAGCTTTTGCCAGAGCAACATTTTACTCAGCCGCCGGCAAGATTTACCGACGCTTCTTTGATTAAAACCTTAGAGGAAATTGGTGTTGGTCGTCCAAGCACCTATGCACCTACTTTAACAACGATTCAGGCCCGCCATTATGTTATTAAAGAGGCCAAAAATCTTTATCCCACTGAACTGGGTGAAGTCGTAAACGATATCATGAAAAACTACTTCTCAGATATTGTCGATATAGATTTTACGGCAAACATGGAAAAACGTCTGGATGAGGTGGAAATTGGACACGAGGAGTGGAAACAAATCATTCGTGATTTCTATCCTGGCTTTAAAGCATGTGTTGACGATGCCAGAGAGAAGTTAGCGAAAGTAGAAATAAAAGATGAAGAAAGCGATGTTATCTGTGAAAAATGTGGCAGAAACATGGTGATAAAATACGGAAGGTATGGGAAATTTTTGGCTTGCCCTGGTTTTCCTGAATGCCAAAATGCAAAACCTTTCTTTGAAGAAGCAGGGGTAAACTGCCCTGAATGCGGAGGTAAGGTGCTAATTAAGAAAACAAAAAAAGGTCGTGCATATTACGGTTGTGAAAACAATCCAGAGTGTGGATTTATGTCTTGGAATAAGCCAACAGGAGAAAAATGCCCCCTTTGTGGTAGCTTTTTGGAAGAAAAGGGAAGGAAGAATCCTAAAGTTGTTTGTTCTAATGAAAAATGCGGTTATGTGAAAGAAAAAGTTTTAGAAGAAGTGAAATAACGATAAAACGACCATTTTTTCAAAAAAAAGTAGAAAAAACTTTGATTAAATGGTTGTTTTTTGTTTTCTTCTATGATATAATCCCATAGGTAACTTTAAAACACACGCATCGGTTGCCTAAGGAAAGGTGCCGACAAAGGTCGGTTTCTTTTAGGAAGATGCGGAGGACTAACCACAGGAGGTGCGCTATGGGCGTAATTTCAATGAAACAATTATTAGAAGCAGGTGTTCACTTTGGACACCAGACAAGAAGATGGAATCCTAAAATGGCTGAATACATCTTCGCAGAAAGAAACGGTATCTACATCATCGACCTACAGAAGACTGTAAAAAAAGTTGATGAAGCTTATGCAGAAATCTGCAAAACAATTGCAGATGGCGGCGAAATCTTATTCGTAGGTACAAAGAAACAGGCTCAGGAATGCATGAAAGAAGAAGCTGAAAGATGTGGAATGTACTATGTTAACCAGAGATGGTTGGGTGGTATGCTTACAAACTTCAGCACCATCAAAAAAAGAATTGCAAGACTGAAAGAATTAGAAAAAATGCAGGCTGACGGTATCTTCGAAGTATTGCCTAAAAAAGAAGTTGCAGCTTTGATGCACGAAATGGATAAGCTGGAAAAAAACTTGGGCGGTATCAAAAACATGAAAAAGGTACCCGATATGATGTTTGTTGTTGATACAAGAAAAGAAAGAATTGCTGTTCAGGAAGCTCACAACTTGGGTATCCCCATCGTTGCAATCGTAGATACTAATTGTGATCCTGATGAAATCGATTATGTTATCCCTGGTAACGACGATGCAATCCGTGCAGTAAAATTGATTGCTTCTAAGGTTGCTGACGCTGTTTTGGAATCTAAGCAGGGTGAACAAGAAACAGTAGCTGTTGAAGCAGAAGTAGCAGCTGAATAATTTATTCTACAAGGCATTTGCCCGAGCTTCAGCCAACTTACGGGCTGAAGCTCTTTTTATATTACTAGTGAAAATACGGAGGGAAAAAAACATGGCAATTACAGCAGCAATGGTGAAAGAATTACGAGAAATTACAGGCGTTGGTATGATGGACTGTAAAAAAGCGCTGACTGAAACAGACGGCGATATGGAAAAGGCAGTAGAACTCTTAAGAGAAAAGGGTCTTGCAGCTTCCGCAAAGAAAGCTGGTCGTATTGCTTCCGAAGGTATTGTTGATGTTTACGTAAGTGAAGACAACAAAGTTGGTACAATTATTGAAGTTAACTCTGAAACAGACTTCGTTGCGAAAAATCAGATTTTTAGAGATTATGTTGCTGCTGTTGCCAAGCAGGCTTCCAAGTCATCAGCAGCTGATATGGATGCTTTCTTTGAAGAAAAGTGGGATTTGGATCCTCAGTATACAGTAAGAGAAGCACTGAGCCAGCAGGTAGCGATCATAGGTGAAAACTTGAACATCAGACGTTTTGAAAACTTTGCTAAAGCACAGTCTGGCAAATTAGTTTCCTATATCCACGGCGGTGGTAGAATCGGTGTTATGATTGAATTGGCTTGTGCTAATGAAAGTGAAGAATTGGTTGAGCTGGGTAAAAACATTGCAATGCAGATTGCAGCTTTGAACCCTAAATTTATCACAGAGAATGATGTACCTTCTGATTTTATCGAAAAAGAAACAGAAATCTTGACAGTTCAAGCAAAAGGTGACCCTAAAAATGCAAGCAAACCTGACCAGATTATCGCTAAGATGATTGAAGGTAGATTGAAAAAAGAATTGAAAGAAATCTGCTTAGTTGAACAGCCTTACGTTAAGGATGGCGATTTGACAGTTCAAAAATATATTGATTCCGTTGCTAAAGTAGTAGGTGCTCCTATCGAAATCACACGTTTCGTTCGCTTTGAAACTGGTGAAGGCTTAGAAAAGAAAGATGAAAACTTTGCTGATGAAGTAGCAAAGGCAATGGCTTAATCAAAATTTATAAAAGTGAAAAGGAAACGCCAACTATCTGGCGTTTCTTTTTTACGGCAAATTCTGAAAATCCTATTTATTTTAAGGCACTAGAACAGCCATAAATATAAATAGAAATACTTATGTAATTATTTTTTCACTCTGAAAAGTATTTATCAAAACATTGTTGTTGTGAACACTGTTAACTATTTGTTAGACTGCGAAATGAAATGCAAATAGAATTGACTATAAATATGTGGAAATTTTATTGGGATTGTGATACATTAGAAGGGTAAGGAGGCTGTTATCAATGTATAAGAGAATTGTCCTGAAACTAAGTGGCGAAGCCTTGGCTGGAGATAAGGATGGTGTTACTTTTGACGATACAATCATTTGGGGCTTGGTTTCCCAAATCAAAGAAGTAATCAGCAAGGGTACACAAGTTTGTCTTGTGGTAGGCGGTGGTAACTTCTGGCGAGGTAGAAGTGCTACATCTGGTATGGATAGAACCAAAGCTGATCAGATTGGTATGCTGGCAACCGTTATGAATGCCATTTACCTAGCCGATGCTTTTAGACAAAATGGCGTTTCTGCAACTGTTCAGACACCCATTCCCATTGGAACAATGACAGAGCTTTTTTCCAAAGATGTTGCCTTGGCACGCTTAGAAAAAGGTGAAGTTCTAATTTTTGCCGCTGGCCTTGGACACCCATTTTTCTCGACAGATACAATTACAGCCTTAAGAGGGGCCGAACTCGATGTAGACGGGTTATTCTTTGCAAAGAATATTGATGGCGTTTATGATGATGATCCTGCTGTAAATCCGAATGCCAAAAAGATTGATATGATTAAATCGGAAGAAATTGTCAAGAATAATCTTAAGGTAATCGATATGGCAGCTGCAAATCTTTGTTTTGAAAGAAAAATCCCCGTTGTTATTTTTGGTTTAAATGAAGACAGAAGTATAATTCGCGCAGTAAGCGGAGAAAAAATTGGTACTATTGTTACAGTTTCTTAAATTATAATCATAGGAGGCAAACGCTATGGCATCTGAATTAATCAAACCTTATGAAGAAAAAATGGTGAAAACCGTTGCAGCTTTGGTAAACGACTATGCAACAATTCGTGCAGGCCGTGCAAACCCCCATGTGCTTGATAAAATCACTGTTGAATATTATGGCACACCCACCCCAATCAATCAGGTTGGCAGTATCTCTGTTCCAGAAGCACGTATTATCCAGATTCAGCCTTGGGACAACTCAGTTTTAAAGGCAATTGAAAAAGCCATCAATGCATCTGATTTGGGTCTTAATCCCAACAACGATGGTAAAGTTATCCGCCTTATTTTCCCTGAGTTAACAGAGGAAAGAAGAAAGGATTTAACAAAAGAAATGAAAAAGAAAGCAGAAAACTCTAAAGTAGCAATTCGTAATATCAGACGTGATGCTTTGGATGCTTTCAAAAAAATTGAGAAAAAGAAAGAAATTACTGAGGACGAATTAAAAGATCTGGAGGATGAAACACAGAAGCTTACAGATAAATACATCGCAGAAGTTGATAAAAAATGTGACGAAAAATGCAAAGACATCCTAGCAGTATAAGATGATTAACCTGCCCCTCTGGTATTAAGAGGGGCTTTGTTACACGGAGGAATTTTAATGTTTTTTAAGAAAAAAAACGATGCAATCATCGTAGATCCTTCACGCCTACCAAAACATATTGCAATTATCATGGATGGTAACGGCAGATGGGCGGCAAAAAGATCATTGCCAAGAAAAGCGGGACATAAGGCAGGAGCTGAGGCTCTCGAGCGTGTTGTTACCGAAGCAAAGAAAATGGGGATTCAGCATGTTACGGTATATGCGTTTTCTACGGAAAACTGGAAACGCTCAAATGACGAAGTGGCTGCAATTATGGATTTGTTGCGACATTATTTAAAAGATTCTTTTCAAAGATTTCTTAAAGATGACGTAAGGATGCAAGTAATCGGGGATGTTTCAGGCTTGGATGTAGACATTCAAGAGCAAATAAAAGTGATAGTAGAAGAGTCAAAAGAGAAGCAAGGGATGACAGTTCATATTGCATTAAACTATGGCGGAAGAGATGAACTACGTCGTGGTATTCAAAAAATTGCTGAAAAGGTTGAAAGTGGCGAACTTTCTTCAAAAGAAATTTCTGAAGAAACCATTGAGGCTTATTTAGATACAGCAGGCGTCCCAGACCCTGAGTTAGTCATTCGCACAAGCGGTGAGGAGCGTATCAGCAATTTTCTTTTGTGGCAAATTGCTTACTCTGAATTCTATTTTACAGATGTACTGTGGCCTGATTTTGGTAAAAAAGACTTGGAAAAAGCGATTTACTATTATCAGAATAGAGAACGCCGCTTCGGCGGAAGATAAAAATGAGGTGATTTTTATTGAAAACTAGAATCATTTCCGCATTGGTGCTTCTACCATTTCTGATATTTGTCGTAGTATCTGGCGGCTTTTGGTTGAAGGCTGCAACAATTGTTTTGGGCTTGATTGGAATGCACGAGTTTTATCAGGCATTTTCAAAAGATAATACAGGACTTCATGTAATAGGTTATATGTTTGCACTATTTTATGGCCTTTTCATGGAACAAATTATCAATGCAGACAACTATTTTAATATTTTTGTATCCCTTTTTCTTGTGGTGTTATTGGTTTATACTGTTGTTTGCCATAATAAAACCAATGCTTTAGAAGGAATGACAGGCTTTTTTGGATTTTTTTATGCTTTTTTCTTGTTATCTCATATTTATTTGATTCGAGAATTCGCTTATGGCAAGTATTTAGTTTGGCTAGCCTTTATTGCAGCTTTTGGCTGCGATACGGGGGCTTATTTTGTTGGCGTTAAATTTGGCAAGCACAAATTAATCCCTTCTCTTAGCCCCAAAAAAACCATTGAAGGATCTATTGGAGGAATACTAACAGCAACTTTACTTTCTCTGGCTTATGGCTATTGGATTGGTAATTTAGTTGTTTTTGAAGATGTTAATTTGTTGTTGTTATGTGGCTTAGCAGGTTTTTTTGGTTCATTCTTAGCCCAAATTGGCGATTTGGCTGCTTCGGCTATGAAAAGGTTAACTACAATTAAAGATTTTGGTAAACTTATTCCTGGGCATGGTGGGGTGTTAGATCGCTTTGACAGCGTAATTTTAACAGCTCCAGCCCTTTATTACATTATGTTTTTCTTAATTGAAGTGAAACCATAAAGAGGTAAGTGAGATGAGAGAGATTTCTATTTTAGGCTCCACGGGTTCCATCGGTACACAAACATTAGAAGTAATTGAGAACCTAAAGGATATTCGTGTGGCAGGTATAAGCGCAAATCATAACATTGATTTATTAGAAAAACAGGCCAGAAAGTTTAGGCCTCGTTTTGTTGCTGTTATGGATGATAGTAATGCAAAAAAATTAAAAGAACGTCTTTCCGATGTAGATATAAAAGTTTTAAAGGGTATGGAGGGCTTAATTGAAGTTGCTACAATTCAGTCTGTGGATACAGTCGTAACATCGGTAGTGGGAAATGTGGGATTAAAGCCAACCTTTGAAGCAATTACAGCAGGAAAAAATATTGCACTGGCAAATAAAGAGACTCTTGTTTCCGCGGGCCAACTTGTAATGGATTTGGCAAAGAAAAAAAATATTTCCATTTACCCTGTAGATAGCGAACATTCTGCAATCTTTCAATCATTACAAGGGAATGAGGGCAGCCCCATCCGTCGCATTTTATTAACTGCCTCGGGCGGGCCTTTTCGTGGAAAAAAGAAAGCAGAATTAGCACATACTACTGTTGCCGATGCCTTGAACCATCCTAATTGGTCCATGGGTAAAAAAATTACTATTGATTCTGCCACGCTGATGAATAAAGGGCTAGAAGTCATGGAAGCAAGGTGGCTTTTTGATGTTCCCACAGACAAAATCGAGGTTTTAATCCATCCACAAAGCATTCTCCATTCTGCAGTTGAGTATGAGGATGGGGCGATTATGGCGCAAATGGGCGAACCTGATATGAAGGTACCCATTCAATATGCGTTAACCTACCCAAAAAGGGTGAAAAGTCCATATCCGAAGGTTGACTTTCTGAAAAGAAATTCCTTGACTTTTCAAGAGCCTGATCTGGAAACATTTAGATGTTTGGCCTTGGCCTATCAAGCTCTAGAAACTGGGGGAACCCTGCCAGCAGTGTTAAATGGTGCAAATGAAATAGCGGTTGAAAGGTTTTTAAATGGAAAAATTTCTTTTTTGCAAATACCTGAATTGATAGAACAAACTATGAATGCATATACTGTGAAGTATGAATATACATTAGAAGATTTATTGGAAGCAGATAAATGGGCAAGAAGCTTTGCATCAAATTTGAACTTCTAATAAACGAGAGGGGGCAGGAGCTTGTTCTCCATTATTATTTCGCTAATTTTAATCGGTGTCCTTGTTATTGTTCATGAATTTGGACACTTTATTGCGGCAAAAAAAAGTGGGATTCTTGTAGAAGAATTTTCCATTGGTATGGGTGCGAAGATTTTTTCTCGCAAAAAGGGAGAAACAGAGTATAGTATTCGCCTTTTACCATTAGGTGGTTTTTGTCGAATGCAAGGAGAGGGAGAAGATGGTACCGTTGGGCCTCGCTCCTTCCTAAATAAGTCCATAGGTGTTCGCTTTATTGTAATGGCGGCGGGTTCCTTTATGAACTTTGTCTTGGCACTGGTACTAATTATAGGTTTGACCTCAACTTCTTATATGGCGGTCCCCATTATTCGAGAAGTTTTGCCAAACACACCAGCAGAAGAAATTGGCTTACAGCCCGGTGATCAAATTTATAGAATCAATGGCAAGCGAATCCATATTTATGATGAACTGGAATCTAAGCTTTATAAAAATGGCGGGAATGAATTAAGAGTTGATATTCTTCGTGATGGTCAAGAATACACTTATAAAATCACCCCCCAGTTTGATGCCCAGCGCCAAGGTTATCTCATTGGCTTTGCACCAGAAATTGAAGTCGGTTTATTTGCTCAGGATATGGATGGTTACAATCGTACCACCATACTCGATACCGTTAGGTATAGTTACTATTCAATGATAAACTATATCAAACTAACCGCTGAAGGTTTGGCCCGTGTTTTTACATTTACTGCGGAGCAGGATGAATTCGGTGGACCAATTACCATTGTAAAAATGGTTGGAGATAGTTATGAAGCTGGCTTAACGTATAGTGTAAAAGCGGCAATTCAAAATGTAGTTTATATCGGCGCAGTCTTGAGTGCTAATTTAGGTGTACTTAACCTCTTTCCAATTCCCGCATTAGATGGTGGAAAGATCTTGTTGCTTATGGTGGAAGCTGTGCGCAGAAAGCCTCTAAACCCTGAGTTGGAGAACCGCATACATTTTTTAGGCTTTGCATTTTTGATGGGGTTAATGGTATTTGTTTTATATGGTGATATCGTAAAATTATTTGCATAACAAAAAACAATGTTTGCTATATCAAAACAAGAAATAATTCTTTTGAGTTCATAGGGAAATATCCTATGAACTCATTGTTTTTCATTGGGATATTTTTTCCAGAGTATTTTTAGTATTTCGACAATACAGGTTTAGGAATCTAATTTTTATACACAAGGAGCCCTAGTTCTTTTATTGTGTAATCAATGAATACACAAGGTTAAAAAGCTTGTGGTTGAAGATCAATAGGATTCATTTGAATGGATTTGAATGAATTTGAAAAGATTATGCACAATTGAAAAAATTTGATATAATAAACCTAAATTGGAATAGAGCAGTAAAAATAAAAGGATGTGATTTGAAGTGCTTCGAAAAAAGACAAAGGAAGTACAGGTAGGAAGCGTCAAAATTGGCGGTGAAAACCCAATTGTGATTCAGTCTATGTGTAACACCGACACACGGGATGTGGCATCAACAGTAAAACAAATTTTAGAGCTTGAAGATGCAGGCTGTGAACTTGTTCGTGTTGCCATTTTGGATATGGAAGCAGCAGATGCCGTTGCAGAAATAAAAAAACAGATCCATATCCCTTTGGTTGCAGATATCCATTTTGATTATAAATTGGCACTTAGAGTTATGGACTTAGGGATAGACAAAGTTAGAATAAACCCTGGCAATATCGGCGAAGAAAGCCGTATTCGCCAAGTAGTTGAAAAAGCAAAGGAAAAGAAAATCCCCATTCGAATTGGCGTAAACAGTGGCTCCTTAGAAAAAGATCTGATTGAAAAATATGGCGGTGTTACGCCTCAAGGACTAGTAGAAAGTGCCCTACGTCACGTACAAATTTTAGAAAAATATGGATTTCACGATATTGTGGTATCCATCAAAGCATCCGATGTGGTATTCTCATTGGAGGCATATCAACTGCTATCCCAGTCTATAAATTATCCTATTCATGTAGGTATTACTGAGGCGGGAACAGTTTATAGTGGTACGATTAAATCAGCAGTTGGCATAGGGGCAATCCTTGCCATGGGTATTGGGGATACCATGCGTGTTTCTTTAACCGGAAACCCTGTTGATGAAGTGAAAGCGGCAAAGGAAATTTTAAAAAGCTTAGGACTTCGTAAATTTGGCATAGAATTCATTTCTTGCCCTACCTGCGGAAGAACCCAGATTGATTTAATTTCTATTGCAAATGAAGTGGAGAAACTGTGCCAAGGAATTGATAAGGATATAAAAGTTGCTGTTATGGGTTGTGTTGTAAATGGCCCCGGAGAGGCAAGGGAAGCCGACATAGGCATTGCAGGGGGCAAAGGGGAAGGGCTTCTTTTCAAAAAAGGAATCATTATTAAAAAACTAAAAGAAGATGAATTGGTTTCTTCTCTAATGGAGGAGATTATCAAGTTCTAATTTAAGTGTATAGAAAGGAGGGACAGCATGACAATACAAAGCTTTGAGAGCGTTTTTCAGAAAGTTTCATTATCCATGGGAATAAAAGAAACTTTTGGAAAAACAGATGTGAAAAATCTTAAAATTTACAAAAAAGAACGTATTGTTGCCGTTGATTTGGTTTCCCCAAGGCTGATCCCTTTTCAAGAAACGGAGCAGCTAAAAAAAGAACTGTTACAAACATTGCCTGGAATTAAAGAGGTACACTTGGCCTTAGAATATCATTTGGATGATTTGGATGAAATCAGTTTTTTAGCAAGTTATTGGGAAAATGTTAAGGCATTTGTATCTCAACAAAGTAAAATTTGCTCTGGTGTAATGTCTGATGCAAACTGGAAATACAAGGACGGTAAGCTCCTGATTTATGTGAAGAACAATATGGCTTATTATATGGCTCAAAAAAAGCTAGATGTTGAACTACAATATATGATAGAGCGAGAAACAGGGCGTACCATCATGACTCAATTTAAAAATGCTCTAACATCTCAACAGGAAACAGAGATTTTTGAAAAAGAGAAAGAAGCAAAAGCAAACGATTTCTTGCAAAAAATTGTTGCAGCACAGGCCGCTGTAGAGCAGGAGAAATCGGCAGCGGAGGCAGCCGGAGTATCCGACTCGGTGCAGAAGGGCATTTTGTTTGGCAAAGAATGTGTTGGAACCCGTGTGCCCATTGCTGAAAGCAAAACCATCGGCGAAGCCGTACTGATTGAGGGTAGCATTTTTAATGTGGAAAGCAGAGAAATTAAAGGTGAGAAATATATTATTTCCTTTGATATTACGGATAAAACAGACTCTACAACGGTTAAATTCTTCGTCAAAAAGAGCATTTATGACGGTGAGCTTAGTGAGCGTTTTAAAACCGGTGCTTGTATGCGGGTACAAGGAGATGTCCAGTTTGATAAGTATGCTCGAGAAATAAATATTATGGCTAAGAATATTAATAGTGCACAGCCGGCACCACCGCGCATGGACGTTGCCCAAGAAAAACGTGTGGAACTTCACTTACATACTCAAATGAGTAGCATGGATGGTGTTACATCAGTAAAAAACTATGTAAAGCGAGCCATCGATTGGGGGCATAAGGCAATTGCAATTACTGACCATGGTGTGGTACAGGCCTTCCCCGATGCCATGAATGCTGCAGGAAAATCTGATTTAAAGGTGATTTATGGGGTTGAGGCCTATTTGGTGGATGATTTAGGTAATGTTGTTTCTATGCCAAAAGGTCAGAACTTAGATGATACCTTTATCGTCTTTGATATTGAGACAACCGGACTTTCCAAAGAAGTGGAAATGGTTACAGAAATCGGTGCGGTAAAGCTAAAGGATGGTAAGATTATCGATCGATTTAGCACTTTTGTTAATCCTCAGAAACCTATTTCCACGGAAATCACGAAACTTACGGGTATTACGGATGAAATGGTGGCAGATGCCCCTAAAATTCAAGAGATACTTCCTGCGTTTTTAAATTTTGCGGGCGATGGTGTTTTGGTGGCACATAATGCAAGTTTTGATATGGGGTTTATTCGTGTGGCGGCCGAAAGATACTGCGGCCTAGAAGTTGGAAATACCGTTTTGGATACTTTAGAATTAGCAAGGACCTTACTACCCCAGCTAAATAAACACAAATTAAACATCATCTGCGAGCATCTAAACATCTCCCTGGTCGGCCATCATCGGGCGGTCAATGATGCCGAAGCAACTGCAGAAATGTTTATAAGGTTTATGGATATGCTCGTAGAGAAAAAGGTATTTACCCTAGACGAAATTAATATTTTTTCCAGCAGAACAGTTAATTACAAAAAACTAAGAGCAAACCACGCTATTATTCTAGTTGAGAATTACACTGGCCTTAGAAATTTATATGAATTGGTCTCTTTGTCTCACATTGACTATTACTTCAGAAGACCAAGAATCCCTAAAAGTCAGCTGATGCGATTGAGAGAGGGTCTGATTCTTGGCAGTGCTTGTGAAGCCGGAGAACTTTTCCGAGCTTTATTGGACAATGCCCCCAAAGAGGTTATAGAAAGCATTGTTCGTTTTTATGATTATTTAGAAATCCAACCTTTGGGAAATAATCAATTTATGATTAACTCTCCAAGGGTTGAAGCAATACGCTCTATGAGCGATTTGATGGAAATGAATAAAAAAATTGTTTCGTTGGGTGAAAAATATAATAAACCAGTGGTTGCTACTTGTGATGTTCATTTTATTGACCCGGACGACTCAGTATATAGAAAAATTATTATGGCTGCAGAGGGATTCTCTGATGCTGAAAATCAGCCACCTTTATTTTTTAGAACTACAGATGAAATGTTAGAAGAATTCAGCTATTTAGGTGGGGAGAAGGCTAGGGAAGTGGTTATTACCAATACCAATTTAATTGCTGATCGCATTGAAAAAATTAAGCCTATCCCCGATGAAACCTTTCCACCTAAAATTGAAGGTGCAGATGATGAACTGCGTCAAATATGTATGGACAAAGCACATTCCATTTATGGTGATCCATTACCTACCATCGTTCAAGATAGGTTGGAAACCGAGCTAAATTCAATCATTAACAATGGATATGCAGTGCTATATATTATTGCACAAAAATTGGTGTGGAAGTCCGTTGAAGATGGGTATTTGGTTGGCTCTCGAGGTTCTGTTGGTTCATCATTTGCTGCGAATATGGCTGGTATCACCGAAGTAAACTCTTTACCACCTCATTATGTTTGCCCAAATTGCAAATACTCTGATTTTGATTCGGAAACAGTGAAAGCTTATGCCATGGAAGAAGCCTGTGGTTGCGATATGCCGGATAAAAACTGTCCTAACTGCGGTGAAAAACTTCATAAGGATGGTCATGATATCCCCTTCCAGACGTTTCTAGGGTTTGAGGGTGATAAAGAGCCAGACATTGACTTGAATTTTTCTGGTGAGTATCAGCAGAGTGCCCATGCATACACTGAAGAATTATTTGGAGTTGGCCATGTATTTAAGGCAGGCACCATCGGTACCCTGGCTGATAAAACGGCATATGGCTTTGTGAAAAAATACTTTGATGAAAGGGAACAAACAGTACATAATGCTGAAATTAATCGCTTGGTAATGGGTTGCACTGGCATAAAAAGAACTACGGGGCAGCACCCTGGCGGTTTAATGGTTGTTCCTAATGATCATAATATATATGAATTTTGCCCCATTCAACGTCCTGCAAATGACGTAAATTCAAAGATTACCACAACCCACTTTGATTATCATTCCATTAGCGGGCGTTTGCTAAAGTTGGACCTTCTGGGCCACGATGATCCCACAGTTATTCGTATGTTATATGACTTAACAGGGGTCAATCCCCAGACAGTGCCTCTAGGTGATCCAGAAACTATGTCTTTATTTGAATCGCCAAAAGCATTAGGGGTTACAGAGGAAGACATAAATTGTAAAACGGGTACATTGGGCATCCCTGAGTTTGGTACAAAGTTTGTAAGAGGGATGCTTTTGGATACCAAGCCAAAAACCTTTGCCGATCTTCTGCGTATATCTGGGCTTTCCCATGGTACTGACGTATGGCTTGGCAATGCCCAAAGCCTAATTGAAAATGGCACAATTACCCTAAAGGAAACCATTTCTACCCGAGATAGTATTATGATTTACCTGATCAACAAAGGGGTAGACAAAAAGAAATCCTTTAAAATAATGGAGAAAGTGCGAAAAGGTAAGGGTCTAACCGATGAGGATATTGCAGATATGAAGGCTTCCAATGTACCTGATTGGTACATTGAATCTTGCCAGAAAATTAAATATATGTTCCCCAAGGCTCATGCTGCTGCTTATGTAATGATGGCATTTAGAATTGCCTATTTTAAAATAAACTATCCTCAGGCCTACTATGCTGCCTACTTTACCGTAAGAGCCTGTGATGATTTTGACTATGCCACAATGTGCAAAGGTATAGAAAAAGCGAAGGATGCAATAAAAGATATCCATGCAAAGGGTATGGACGCTACCACTAAAGATAAAAACAAACTTACTGTTTTAGAGATTATAGTTGAATTTTATGCCCGTGGCTTTAAATTTTTACCCATGGATCTTTATAAATCAGATAGCAAAAAGTTCATTGTTACTGATGACGGGTTAATTCCTCCCTTTAACTCTCTGCAAGGCTTAGGCTCCAATGCAGCGGAAAGCATTGTAGAGGGTAGAGCAGACGGGGAATTTAATACACTGGAAGAATTAAAAAACAGAACATCCCTTGGGCGCTCATTGATTGATCTTCTTAAAGAAAATGGTGTTTTAGATGGTATTCCCGAAACAAATCAGCTTAGTTTGTTTTAACAAATTATAATCCAACAGCACTATACAAGGTGTCTATGAAAGCCACCAAGAAATTTTATCCCTAGGGATTATAATTAAATAATGCAATAAAAGTTTAAGTTCCTAATCTTCTAAAAAGGAAACGTTAAATTTTCTTACAAAATTTAAAAGTGATCCCTGACTGTATATGCGGGGGTCACTTTTTCGAGAAAAAATTAGATGAAAACCTCAAGGAACAAAATATTTTTTTTCAAATTCATCTTCAGAAATTGGCTTTCCATATATATATCCTTGTATTTCATCACATTCTAAAGCAGTTAAGATACCTAACTGGTTATCGTCTTCCACTCCTTCAGAAATCGTTCTCAGTTGCATTCCCTTTGCCATCATAATAATTGCCTGAACAATTAGTAAAGCATTTTCATCGCAGTCGATATTATCAATGAGCTCTTTGGCTATCTTCAAGCGATCGATATTATACTTTCTAATATAACTAAGGGAGGAATACCCTGTACCGAAGTCGTCAATTGAGATGCTTACACCCAGCTCATTTAACGAATGAAAAATGTTTTCAATGGATGTATTGGAAATCATTGCCACAGTTTCGGTTATCTCCAAGTCAATCCATTCAGGCCTAATTTGTTCTTTAGCAACTCTGTCAATAAACCAATCCAAAAAGCCTGTGTTTTTTATTTGGACAGGTGAAATGTTAATGCTCATTCGCAAGTTTTGCTTAAAATTTAGATTCCAGTGTTTTATCTGCCGAAAAGCATTATCTATAACCCACTCACCAATAGTAATAATCATCCCATTCTCTTCAGCAATTGGGATAAATTCTGAAGGTGGAATAAATCCTTTCTGGGGATGAAACCAACGTATCAATGCTTCCATGCCAATTAGAGTGCGAGTCTTAGTGTTAAATTGGGGCTGAAAAAAAAGCATAAATTCTTTATCAAAGTCCGCGTTTTGCAAAAGAAACTCAACTTCTATTTTTTTATTAATTCGATTAATAAAGCTTTTATCAAAAAACATATAATTATTTTTTTGGTTGCTTGACTTGACTTCATACATGGCAATTTCAGCATAGCGCATTAAGACGTCCTTTTCAGTTGCGTCATTAGGATATAAGGCAATGCCTATGCTTGCACTTAACGTAAAGCAGTAAGGCGAAACAACAATTGGTTGCTGCACCATTTCTAATGTTTTTTGAGCAAGTGATACAATTTCTTGCTTGTCACTAAAGTTATCTACAATTAATGCGAATTCGTCCCCACCAATACGAAATGCTGTTCCATTAGAGCTGTAATTTTGCAAAAAACGGTTTCCTAAGGCTATAAGAACTTTGTCACCAATTTCATGACCATAGGAATCGTTAATTGGCTTAAATCTGTTTGCATCAATATATAGAAGAGCAAACGAATTCGTTTGCTTTGAAGAAATTAAAGAATCCAATTGTTTAATGAGATATCTTCGATTATATAAACCTGTTAATGCATCCTTATTTGAAATTTCTTTCAAGTGTTGATTAGCCAAGGATAATTCCTTAGTTCTTTGGTCAATAAGGCTTTCAAGCTGTTCATTCATTTCTTTTTCCGATTTTAGCATAAGTTTGTCTATCGTGTTTGCGCGTGTATTTGTAGTTAAAACCCAGTAGAAAACACTAATAATGACCGTACTTAACAATGTATAAAAATTAAAGATTTTCAAGGAAAATAGTATGTAATAAGTTGCAAGAAAAACAATGACAGAAAATTTTGGTTTTCTAAGATTCTCAGAAAGTGTTTTTGGGGAAGTTTTTTTTGCAATTGTAGGGTGCGTAGCTTCTTGAATAGCCCCCAGGGCAAAAAGAATAATGCAAATTATGTAAATTAGGTCAACAATGGTATTTGCTTTATAGGTGTTGAGTAAATCAAGATAAGCAAAATAAAAATCTGCAATGGCGAAAACAAAGATGCCTAACATAACCAGTATCAGGCTGGTGCTAAAATTTTTAAAACCTTTTGAGAAGCAAATAAGTCCAATTTCTACCATAACAAAGAAATCTAAGAAAATATAAAGTATCGTTAGAAAGAGGTTAAAGTCGTAATTAATTTGCAAGTTGGTGTTGGAAAAAATAAATGACCACATTAAAACCATTCCAAATGCTACAAAAGTAAAAATATCGATGAGCAACTGTTGGAGGTTCCAATTTTCTTGATTATTATAGATATATAGCGTAAGCAATATTGTAAAAAGAATATTAGGTATTGTATATAAAAAATTAAGAAAGATTGGGTCAATAGGGTCTATGAAAAGAACATTACTGAAAATAAGCCATAAAAGATCGGCCATTCCCCATACCAAACAGCACAAAAAGAGCAAAAAAACATATAACCTAGAAGTTTTAATTTTCTTCATAGTCAAAAAAATTGTTGCGGCCGACAAAAAAGCAATTACAGTGGAAAATATATTTCCCCAAAAATCATTTTCTAGCAAAATACAAACTGAAAATAAGAAGACCAAAAAAAGTAGGGGAAGCAGGTATAAAAGTTTCCTGGGTCTATTCAACATAAAATAATCCTCCTCAGCCAATTGAATACCTAACCAATTTCTATAACAGCGAAAAAAAGAAGATTATAAAAGAACAGCTGCAAATTCCTATTACAGGTTTGCAGCTGCCTGATTTAGAGTCTGTCGTTGTACTGCAAAAGCGTTAGGGTTACAGATATTTGCAAAGATTATCTAATTATCTCATGTTATCATATTTTTCGAAAGAGCTTTTGCTAAATTTTATTAAAAAATATGACTCATTCTTACGCAAAAATTTTTCGAAGTATTTTAGCCCTTGGTCTTTTACAACGACTATCCTCTCAGAAACTAAATTTTGAGATGAGCTCTTTTAGAATATTAGATTGTCCACATAATTCTTCACTTGCGGCTGCACTCTCTTCAGCTGTTGCAGCGTTTGTTTGCACAACTGCTGAAATTTGTTCTATACCCAAATTTATTTGATCAATGGCAGTTGCTTGCTCCTGTGAAGCTTTTGAAATTTCTTCTATCAGCTCTACAGCCTCCCTTGTTGCGTCAGCACTTACGTTCAATGAAGTTGCTGTTTTTTGTGCAATTTGAGACCCGTTTTTAACAGCGCTTACTGTTTCATCAATTAAAATGGTTGTATGTTTGGCTGCCTCTGCTGATTTTCCAGCAAGGTTCTTTACTTCATCTGCAACAACTGCGAATCCCTTTCCAGCTGTTCCAGCACGTGCCGCTTCAATGGCGGCATTTAAAGCAAGAATGTTGGTCTGAAATGCAATGTCATCAATTATTTTAATGATTTTAGATATTTCAGCGGACTTCATTGAAATTTCATCCATAGCAAGTATCATTTCTTTCATCTCACCATTGCTGATTTGCATTTCTTGTCCGGCAAACTCGGCTTTATCATGGAGAACGCTAGTGTTTTCAGCATTCTTTCGGATTTGATCCGTTACTTCAGCAATCGAAGCTGATAATTCCTCAATTGAGCTTGCTTGCTCCGTAGCACCTTGGGATAGGGCCTGAGAAGCGTTTGCAACTTGTTCTGCACCGCAATAAACCTGCTCAGACGATTGGTTAATTTGCAATAGTGTATCATTTAGATTTGCAATTAAATTTTGCATACTATCTTTCAGTTTTTTGAATTGTCCTAGATATTCTCGATGCAATTTAATATTCAAATTGCCAAGAGATAGTTTATATAACGCATCAGAAATTTCATCTATGTAACCCTGATAGTTAACGAGTTTTTCTATGGTTTCATTAAATGCAATCGCCAGTTGACCCACTTCATCCTTTGTATCAACAGAGAGCTCAACATCAAAATTACCATCTGCAATCTGTTGTGCAGCCAGTGTAGCTTTTCTAATGGGCTTGGTCATTTTACCGCTGATGAAAATAGTAACGCCTACTGCAAGCAAAAGCAGCATAGGAACCAGTACCAGTAGTGATTTTATTGTGGATTGTTCTCCTTGTGCTAGGATAGTATCCAATGATTCAATCGGAATACCCACAAAATAAAGGCCTATTATTTGATTGTTATTATCTAAAATCGGGACGTATTCAGTCATATAACGAGAACCAAGAATTTCGGCTTCTCCGTGATAGGCATTCCCCTTGGAAATCTCCTCATAAGCTTCGCTGGTAGGATCGAGGGTTGTGCCAACTACTCTTTGACCAGCCTCATCAACAATGGTAGTTAAAACTCTAGTATAGTTATCACCATCTTTGGAGAAAACAGTGGCTACAACATTCATCTCTTGGCATAAGCGGTCAATATATACGTTCTGTCCTTTTATGGAGGTGCCGTTATCATCGGTTAAATCACCATTGGGATTTAGGGTTAGAGTGCCAAACTGTTCTTCTAAATATATTTTCAACATATTGTTTGTACTGCCTAGTCTTTCTTGTATTAAGGTATGTATTATTTCATCGGTGACGCCGAAGCTACGGTATAATCCTAGGGATACTGTGAGTAAGGATGAAGTTGTAACTAGTATAAGAATAATCAATACTAGTTTGCTTTTAATACTTTTCATTATGTTAACCTCCTGATGTTTTCTGCAAATTGATTGTGACCTAACACTAAGAGTTGGTTATGTGCTCACCAAATCGTAGCTTTTTAATTGATTTCTAATACACATTATTCGTAACACATAAAAGAATAGAAGTCAATATTTTCTAAAAAATTATTTTTAAATGCAAAAATCGACAACTTTGATATGATATTGAAATTTTATGTAAATCTTAAATTGTTACTATTAATTTCAAAGGAGATATTAGATGCAAACCTGTAAAAAATAAATTTTTGAACGTATAAGAATTCACTACTGTTCATTCTTAATAGTTTTGTTTTGCAGGCTGATGTATCAAAAAAAATTATATACGATGCAGGTATATCTGCCCTATCATTTATATCGAATCTTGACTTGAATTGAATTATGAAAACAAAATATTTTAATAACATAGGCTAAACCAATATGAAACAATCCGTATTTATCAAATTGTTCTAGGATTATAGTTCATTAACAAAAAAATTCGACGTATTTTTTGATATGTTTGCAAAATAATACATAAATATTATAAATATTTACAATTTCCATTTAAATATCTTATTTTTTTGATATAATAAGTTAAAACACATGATTCAACTAAACTTCACGAACTATACACAAAAGGCCTTATTCTTTAAGGGGGCAATACAATGAATAAAATGAATAACAGCATAGTAAAAAAAATGGGTTTTGCTATTTTTATTTTTGCACTTTTACTATTTACTATCTATTATAATTTTTTGAATGTACAAATTAAAACCTATTTGGAAGATGTGGGCAAGGAACACCTGAGAAATGAATCAAGATACCTCAGCGCAGAAATAGAGATGTTTTTACAAAAATATACCATGATTGTGGATCAGGCTGGGAAAAACGCCAGTTTTATTAATATTGCGTCAAATATTAAAAATCGAAATACGAAAAGGAATAACCCATTATATGACAGTGTATTAAAAGAGCTTTCAGACTTATGTAGCCAAGATGAGAACATAGAACAGGTATACCTTGCACTGGATGGTGTTAATGACCTTATTACAAATGTAAACAACTATGATATTGGTCTAGATTATGATCTATCGACTAGAGATTGGTATACCAATACAATCAGTCAAGATAAGACAACCATCACCTTACCTTATATCGATTTAATTTCAAACAA
This sequence comes from Anaerotignum sp., assembly GCF_040307045.1. Classification (GTDB taxonomy): domain Bacteria; phylum Bacillota; class Clostridia; order Lachnospirales; family Anaerotignaceae; genus Chakrabartyella. The sequence goes on along the minus strand of NZ_JAWRKF010000017.1, from coordinate 142,172 downwards.
ACTTGCAATTACCATTGCCACTCCCCTAAAGAAAGATGGGGAGGTTGTTGGTGCATTTGGTTTGGACATTCTATTGGAAGATTTATACACAGTTATGCGTCAGTATGAAACGGCTATTGATAGTGATTTGTGCTTGATTTACGATAATGGGCTAATACTATATACTTCTAATGCCAACAATACATTGGGTTCAGAGTTTGTTTATTTGCAAGAATCCATAAACGAAAATATCGCTGCCAAAGTCCTTTCTGGTGAAAGCGGATTTACGCAATACAACCAGCAAGGAGAAGAAAAGTACATTGCTTATGTGCCTGTTAAAGATACAAACATTATTGTTTTTGCAAATATTTTAAGAGCAAAGATTCTAGAACCCATAAATAGATTTATCTGGATTAATTTATTCATATTACTTATTATCATTCTGATTATTATTTGCTTTTTATTTTTTATTGAAAGGTTAATATCAGCTCCGTTGATCAAAATTTGCAAGGAGATAGAGAATTATACAAAGGATATCTCTATAAACTTACCAACAGAATTTCTGAAACGTAAAGATGAAGTCGGTACTTTATCAAACGGGATTACTTTTATGCTTAACAAGATTTCCAACTATATTTTGAAGCTTGAAGAAAAAAATGAAGAGTTGTTTTATACAAAAGAGATGATAAATAGAGATCGGATTCTTTTTAAAACAACCCTACGCTCCCTGGGTGATGGCGTAATATCCACAGATATAAACGGTGACATTCAAATTATGAATGATGTTGCAGAGAAGCTTACAGGTTGGAAAAAACATGAAGCATTTGGACGTTCCTTTGAGGAAGTTTTTGTTATTATTAATGAGTTTAGCCGGGAAACAGTAACAAGCCCTGTGAAAAAAGTCTTTGAAAGCAAAGGCATACATGAAATTGATGAAAACACACTATTGGTTACAAAGCATGGAAAATTGATACCCATTGAAGATAGTGCGGCTCCAATCTTAGATAAGGATGGAAACATCACTGGCGTTGTAATTGTTTTTCGTGATTTTACCGACAAAAAACAAAAACAAGAAAAAATCACCTATTTAAGCTATCACGACCAATTAACTGGTCTATATAACCGTCATTTTTTTCAACAGATGCTGAAAGATCTTGATACTTTGGAGAATCTACCTTTATCTGTGGTAATGCTTGATGTGAACGGCTTAAAGCTAACAAATGATGCATTTGGGCATCAAATGGGGGACAGGCTACTACAAACAATCACAGATGCCATCAAAAAATTTTCCAGAGAACAAGATGTGGCTTCTCGTATTGGTGGGGATGAGTTTGTTTTGCTTCTACCTAGAACAACGAATAAAGAAACTGGGGATTTGATAAAACAAATAGAGCAAGAATTTACGAAGACAAGCCTTGAAAATATCGAAGTATCCGTTTCCATTGGTTGGGAAACAAAAACTTTAATGGATGAAAAAATCATGGGGATTTTGGCAAAAGCAGAAGAGAATATGTATCGGAAAAAGCTGTGTGAAAGCCAAAGTATGCGTTGTAAAACCATAAAAAATATTATCGAAAGTATAAATACAAAAAGTCCTCAAGAAAAAGCTCATGGTGAACATGTAAGTAGAATATGCGAAACAATGGCAGAAGCAATGCAAATTGACGAAGATATGATACAAGAAATCAAGATGGCAGCACTTTTGCATGACATTGGAAAGATTGCTATCAGCAATACTTTGCTTGAAAAGCCCGACAAACTTACAATTACCGAATTTGAAATGGTAAAAAGGCACGCAGAAATAGGCTATCATATCCTTAAGTCCGTGGACACATATTCAGTTTTGGCGGATTTTGTATTGGCACATCATGAGAACTGGGATGGAACAGGGTATCCTAGGGGATTAAAAGGCGAAGAAATCCCTCTCGTTTCAAGAATGATTTCAATTGCAGATAGCTATGATCAAATGATTACAGACAGGCCTTTTCGTAAAGCCCTTAGCATAGACGATGCAAAGGCAGAACTGGTTCGGTGTGCAGGAACCAAATTTGATCCAAGTCTGGTGAATGTTTTTTTAACTTTTTAAATAAGGGTTCCTTGTAAATGGATTTTAAAAATAATAACGGAATCATTTGAATTAGAAATAATTTATCATTGAAACTTTAAAACGCAAATATCTTAACGGCATAAAAGTTTTATGTCCCGGTTATTTTTTTCGGTGTTAAACTAATTTTGATGATAAGCCGTACTTTATAAAAACAAATTCACATCCTAACAATCTTTTCAAAAATGTTTATATACGGAAATATTGGGAACGTTAGTGATAAAGCCTTCTCTTCCCTTAGAGATAATTTGCTGTTGTTTCAAGCATCTCTATTTAAAGGGATGAGTACTTATTTCATTCGGTTAGCAGATTGAATGCTAATAAGGCTCAGCTTAAAACAAATGTTGTTTGAATTTTTTTCTTATGTGTCTGGAATAATTTTCATAGCGAAAACCATGAAGTTTTTTGGTTTTTAGGAATAAAGAAAGCTTATTGTATCTGGTGTGGAAGGTTGGATTCAATGAAAGGGTGATAGGATGAGTATGTTTTGTTATCAGTGTCAAGAAACTGCAAAAGGGACAGGCTGTGAAATTAGAGGTGTATGCGGCAAGAATGAAGAGGTTGCAAAACTACAAGATTTGCTTGTTTATGTTACGAAAGGGATTTCCGAAATTGTGGTAAAAGGCGAGGTGAAAGTAGCAGACATAAGTGAAGTAAATCACCAGGTTCTAAAAAGCCTTTTTATAACCATTACCAACGCAAATTTTGATGACAATGGCATTGAAAACCAAATCAAATTAATGATAAGTTTTCGGGATGAATTGAAAAATAACGTACAAAATAAAGACCTAAGCGATGCTGCAAATTTTCAAGTCACTGATAGAGGCTCCATGTTGGAAAAAGCCTCTAAGGTTGGTGTTCTTTCCACGGAAAATGAGGACATCCGCTCACTACGTGAAATGATTATTTACGGAATAAAAGGAATGGCGGCGTATACCCACCATGCTTTAAACATTGGAAAAGAAAACTTAGAAATTTATCAGTTTATTTATGAAGGTTTAGCTGCAACCCTTGATGATTCCCTTACAGATGATGACTTGGTTACATTGACCTTAAAAACAGGGGAATTTGGAGTTAAAGCAATGGCATTGCTAGATGAGGCCAACACCTCAAGATATGGCAATCCTGAAATCTCAGAAGTAAATATCGGCGTAAGAAATAGGCCGGGGATTTTGATTTCGGGGCATGATCTTAGGGACCTGGAGCAACTGCTTGAGCAGACCAAAGATACAGGCGTCGACGTTTATACCCATAGCGAAATGCTACCGGGCAATTTCTATCCCGCTTTCAAAAAGTATGATAATTTTGTGGGTAACTATGGTGGTTCCTGGTGGGCACAAGTTACAGAATTTGAAACCTTTCGTGGTCCCATATTATTCACAACCAATTGCATTGTTCCACCCAGAAGTGAAGAAATTCGTAAGCGAATATTTACAAGTGGGGCAGCAGGCTACCCAGGGTGTATGCATATTGAGGCAGATGATACAGGGTATAAGGACTTTTCCCCAATCATAGAAATGGCCAAAAAATGCAAGCCCCCTGTTGAAATTGAAAGTGGAACCATCATAGGTGGGTTCGCACATAATCAAGTGTTTGCCTTGGCAGATAAGGTTGTGGATGCAGTGAAAAGTGGTGCAATAAAGAAATTTTTTGTTATGGCTGGGTGTGACGGCAGAATGAATTCTCGAGAGTACTATACAAATTTTGCCAAAAGCCTTCCAAAAGACACTGTAATCCTAACTGCTGGCTGTGCCAAATATAGATATAATAAGTTGGATCTGGGGGATATTGGTGGTATTCCTAGAATTTTGGATGCAGGGCAGTGCAATGACTCCTATTCCCTAGCCGTCATTGCACTAAAACTACAAGAAATCTTTGGACTTGAGGACGTGAATGATCTCCCCATTGCCTTCAACATTGCATGGTATGAACAAAAGGCAGTGATTGTGCTTCTTGCCTTACTTTATTTAGGGTTTAAGAATATTCATGTGGGGCCTACGTTACCTGGCTTTTTATCTCCAAACGTAGCAAAGGTTCTGGTTGACAAATTCGGCATTTCAGGTGTTGGACAAGTTGATGATGACATAAAATTGTTTATGGCAGAATAATTTCGATAAAAGAGGCGTGGTCTATGATTCTTCAAATCAAAAGGCCTTGCCTTTTTTCGTTAGGCGTATCATAAAATCTGTACCAAGTCTTTGTCATAAACTTGTCTGAAACTTAATGAGAATACATAATAGGATTGTAAATCATTAGAAGTATTACTTAAAAAAGATCCCCTTTGCGCTGCCTAGCTCTAAAAGGAAAATAGTACCTAGTGAAATACCTTTGGTCATTTGAATTGATTGCGTTATTTATCATCTTTCTTTTGAAAATAGGCACTGTTATTCATTAGAATACAGAATGTTAATGTATTTATTGAATACTTATGAATTGCTATAAATTTAGAAAGGAATTGATACCTTTAGAATAATCAGAAAATATCTGTGATTTAGCTACAAATCCATAGTGGCTAATAAATAGGTGTCATTGCTTTTCCATATACTATAAGTATGATAGAATTTTATTGTGATTTTAGTGGACATCAGTTATACAAAATGATAATTCATAAATATTAGATTTCATAAAATAGCTATAACGGCACATTGAAAAAGGTGCAAAAGAACCTTTGGGTGCAAAATATTTTTTATTATTGCAAAACATCTTGCAAATTAACATGGACTGTGAAAAAATGAAGCGAATACAGTGTTACATTATTTAGAAATTTTCTAAACTTACTGTTTGCTACTAAACTACCAGTAGTCAGTTGCTATTAAAGGCGAGTAAAAAGGTAATTAGTGAAAAGGTTTGTGTAAAATTTATGAATCACACCAAATTTCATGAGGAGATAGAGAGGGGGAGCGTATGACTGAAAAATTAACTTCCAGCCCTTTGTTTAAAGGGATGAGCCTATGTGATATTGAGAGCTGTCTTAGATGCAGCGGTTCTGATATTGTTGCCTATGAGAAAGATGAGCATATCTTTATGCTTCAAGATGAGCCAAATAAACTATATATATTAGTTGAGGGAGCAATTAATATCTGCCGTGATTCCATGGAGGGCAAACGAAATATCATTACTACAATATATAAAGCTGGTGATTTATTTGGAGAAGTATTTTTGTTCATAGAAAAAAAATCGTATGAAAATTATGCAGTAGCGGCAACCAAAGCAGCTGTATTGAAAATGCCTAAGGAATATTTATATAACAATTGCCAAAGAAATTGCGGGTTTCACACGCTACTCATTTCAAATATGCTTTCTATTCTGGCCAACAAAGCTTATTATTTAAATCAAAAGTTAAATATCGTCTCAAGCCAAACCTTACGGGAAAAAATTTGTAAATTGTTAATTAGCAATTGTTCCAGAGAAGGTGAAGTTATAATCAAAATGACCAGAGAGGAGTTGGCAGATTTTTTGAATGTTGCAAGGCCATCTCTTTCAAGAGAACTCATGAAAATGCAGGATGAGGGTCTTATAGAAATTGTGAAGAAGAAAATTTTTATCAAGGATATTAAAAAAATACAAAATATTTTGTAATTCCGTAACAATTGTTACGGAATTTCTTTTTTTTTCCTGTTATGATAAGTCCATAAAGAAAAGCAAACAATTTCAAACAGATATAACTATGAAGACGAACGGAGGATGTAAAATGGAAAACAATATGTTTTGTTATCAATGTCAGGAAACAGCAGGTTGCAAAGGTTGCACGAGAATGGGTGTATGCGGTAAAAACCCACAAGTTGCAGGAATGCAAGATTTGCTTGTTTATGTAACAAAGGGAATCTCAGATGTCACCACAAGGCTTCGTAAACAAGGCAAGTTTGTCTCAAAGGAAATCAACCATCTTGTTTCTTTAAACCTTTTCATCACCATTACAAATGCTAACTTCGATGAAGAAATGATTGTTGCACGAATTAAAGATACTTTAGAAAAGAAAAACGAATTGTTAACGCTATTGGACGATAAGAAAGATTTGCCGGATGCCGCAGTATGGTGTTCCTTTGATGAGAGAGAGTATGCCCATAAGGCTGGGAAAGTTGGGGTACTATCAACAAAAGACGAGGATATTAGAAGCCTTAGAGAATTAATCACTTACGGCTTAAAAGGTCTTTCTGCTTACAGCAAACACGCAAATGCTCTTATGGAAGATGACGAAGAAGTGGATACATTTATGCAAATGGCTTTGGCTAAAACATTGGACGATAGCCTTAGTATAGAGGAATTAATTGGGTTAACCCTCGAGGTTGGTAAGTACGGTGTTCAGGGCATGGCTCTTTTAGATAGGGCAAATACATCCACATATGGTAACCCTGAAATTACAAAGGTTAACATTGGGGTAGGCACCAAACCCGGTATCCTGGTTTCCGGCCATGACCTGAGAGATATGGAAATGCTCTTGAAGCAGACAGAGGGTACAGGGGTAGATGTTTATACGCACTCCGAAATGTTGCCGGCACATTACTATCCTGCTTTCAAAAAATATAGTCACTTCGTGGGCAATTATGGAAATGCATGGTGGAAGCAGAAAGAAGAATTCGAAAGCTTCAACGGACCTATCCTCATGACAACTAACTGTATTGTACCTCCTAAGGATAGCTATAAAGATAGAATGTATACAACAGGTGCTGCTGGTTTCCCTGGTTGCAAGCATATCGCCGGTGAAATTGGTGAGGAGAAAGATTTCTCAGCATTGATTGAGCATGCAAAGAAATGTGCACCTCCTGTTGAAATTGAAACAGGTGAAATTATTGGTGGATTTGCCCATAATCAGGTGCTAGCCCTTGCAGATAAAGTCGTAGACGCAGTAAAAAGCGGTGCTATTAAAAAATTCATTGTTATGGCCGGCTGTGATGGTAGAGCCACCTCAAGAAACTACTACACAGATTTTGCAAAAGCATTACCCATGGATACCGTTATTTTAACAGCAGGCTGTGCAAAGTATAAATATAATAAGTTGAACTTAGGAGATATCGGTGGTATTCCTCGCGTTTTGGATGCAGGTCAGTGCAACGACTCTTACTCACTTGCGGTTATCGCGTTAAAATTAAAAGAAGTGTTTGGGCTTGCAGATATTAACGAACTTCCAATTGTTTACAACATTGCTTGGTATGAGCAAAAAGCGGTTATTGTCCTCTTGGCTCTGCTTTACCTTGGTGTCAAGGATATTCACTTAGGACCAACACTTCCTGCCTTTCTTTCACCTAACGTTGCAAACGTTTTGGTTGAAAACTTTGGTATTACTGGAATTGGTACAGTTGAAGATGATTTAAAATTATTCTTTGGCGAATAATTCATTGTGTGCATTTTTCCAATGGATGCCATTTCGATACGAAATAAAAGAGTAACTATTATTTGTACCTATACGAGAATTCTTCACTTATACTGTGTAGAAAATCTAACGGATTTCCGCAATGAGTCATAAAGAAACATTGTATCAACGAAGCTAAAATCACTTCGGTTACGCTGTTTACTTGGATGATTTACTTTCAGAATTATTTTATAGCCAAAAGAATGAAAATAGAAAAGGTCGTTGCTAATTTAGCAACGGCCTTTTCATATAACTGTTAAATTAAACCCTGAAAAAAGGTTCTACAAAATAGAAATTTCTTAATTTAAGATGACAAGGTCATCGGCAACCACATAAAAATACTCGTACCCATCCTCTTCATAGGTGTCTAAGCGGCCAGTAATTTCAATCTCACTATCCTCTGATGGATAATCTTCAGGGTAGGTATGTTCACCATCCCATATAAACTCAAAGCCTTGTTCACAGCAAGCTGTTGCATCGGGGATTACCACCGCAAAATAGGTTGTGTCCGATTCTAATGAGGCATAAGTTCTAAAAAGGCCTTTCATTTTTAAGGTTTTTCCAATATAGTCATTAGGGGACATAACAATATTATAGACTTCTGAATAGAGCATGGTGCTGCTTAATGCAGTTAGGTCTAGATCCACATTATTATCACCATCGTCATTGACGCTTTTTTTTTGTTGTTTCTCTCTGTTTTCGTTAGGCTTCTCCACAGCTCCCTGAGTTTGTTCTTCATCAGTTTTTTTCGTATTTTCATCTTTTGAGCATCCAATGAGTGCCAAAGCCATCACCAAACTGAATAGGGAAAACCAAATTCTAATTTTCATTTCCTCACACCTCCCGAAATCTTATCAAACAGAAAACAAATTGCAAAAGCAAAAATATCAACTGCCACAATGGTAGAGCCTACTGGGGTACCAGCAAGGATGGATACAATAATTCCCGTCGCTGCACAAAATACCGATAAGGTGGCGGAAAAGAGGATAACCCCTTTAAAGTTTTTGAATACTCTCATTGCAGATAACGCAGGAAATATAACCAAAGCAGAAATCAATAAAGAGCCTACTAAGTTCATAGCTAAAACAATAATAATAGCGATGATAATAGCAATTAGCAAGTTATACCTTCGGGCATTAATACCTGTGGCATTTGCAAAGTTTTCATCAAAAGTCACTGCGAATATCTTGTGGTATAAAAGTAAAAATACAAGAATTACCACCACCGAAAGTGCTGCCGAGAACCATACTTCCATCTTTGTAAGTGTCAGAATTGAAGTTGAACCAAATAGAGTGCTGCAAACATCACCAGATAAATTAGAAGAAGCAGAAAAAATATTCATTAGCAAATAACCAATGGCTAATGCCCCAACGGAAATCATAGCCATTGCCGCATCCCCATTGATTTTTGTGTTTTGCCCCGTACGCAAAAGCAGTATTGCACAAAAAATAGTGATAGGCAGTACAAGAAACATATGATTGCTTAGGTTTAGAACAGAAGCGATGGCAATGGCTCCAAAAGCAACATGAGAAAGGCCATCTCCTATAAAAGAGAATCTCTTTAACACCAAAGTTACACCCAACAAGGAAGAACAAAGAGCAATCAAAACACCGACAATCAGTGCGTACCTCACAAAAGGATATTCGAAATAAAATACCAGTTTATCAAAAATAGCACTCATTCTTTTTCACCACCATTTAAAGTTGAAAAAGACCTATTGATATAGTTTTCCGAATAATCCTCTCTCGTGCCAAAGAAAATGGGGTTCCCAATATGAAGAATATGGGAAGCATATTGTAAGGCGGCACTCAAGTCATGGGAAATCATGATAATTGTAATACCATCTTGATTAAGCTTCTTAATTAAATCATACATTTCTTTTGTTACTTTAGAATCCAGACCAGAAACGGGCTCATCCAGAAGTAGCATTTTTCCTGTGGCACAAAGGGCTCTAGCCAGCAACACACGTTGTTGTTGTCCACCTGATAACTCTCTAAAACAACGCTTTGATAAATGAGAGATGCCCATTTTTTCCAGATTTTTACGCGCTAGCTGTTTTTCTGTTCGGTTAAAATAAGGGCGAAAACCACAGCGATTTAGACAACCAGATAAAACGATTTCCCATACGGAGGCAGGAAAATCTTTTTGTATCATTGTTTGCTGTGGTAAATAGCCAATCTCAGAAGGCTGAAGCCCATCGCCCGTCACAACACAGCCTTCGAAAGGTGCGTGAAGTTTCAAAATGGTTTTCATCAGCGTGCTTTTTCCTGAACCATTTTCCCCAACGATAAAAAGGTAGTCTCCGCTTTGAACGGAAAAATCTAAGCCATTTATAATTATTTTTCCGTCATAACCAAGGGTAAGATTATGACAAGTCAATTGAGCCATATGATTTCCTCCTTAGTTCAACGCTGCTTTTAACACGTCCAGATTATTCTCCATAATGGAAAGATAGGTTATCCCACTTTCCATATCTTTGGAAGTGATAGACTGCATGGAGTTAAGGGTAAGGATACTTTGGTTTTTTTGCTGTGTATTTTGAATTATTGTTTCTGCAATTTTATGTTGAACGCCATCAATGGTTAATACAGAGTGTAGTCCCAATTCATCCATTTTGCCTGAAAGAAATGCAATTGTTTCAAAGCTTGCTTCTGTCTCCGCAGAGCAACCAATAAAAGCGGCATAGTAAGAAAGATCATAATCATCTACCAGATAACGGAAAGGGAATCTATCTCCAAACAGAAGGGTTTTTTGACTTGCATGACTTACAGCAACTTCATATTTTCCATCCAGCAGATCCAGCTTTTCCACATAGGTCTTTGCGTTATGTGCATAATCACTGGCATTTTTACTATCGATTTCCCCCAGCTTCTCACCGATATAACTACTTAGCACTTTTGCATTTTTCAAAGATAGCCATATGTGTTCATCATAGGCAGGGGCACCTTCATGCTCATGATCATCAACATCTTCGTGTTCAACTGCTTCTTGGCTTTCATGATCTTGGGCTTCTTCATGGGTATGGTCATGTTCTTCCATTTCCATTCCTTCAATCAATTCTTCTGTTTTCAGGGTTTCGCCCAAAACATCCATCAGGTTTATAATGACCATATCCTTATTTGCAGCTTCTTTCAGGGCATCTTTCACCCAGCTGTCGGACTCTCCACCGACATAAACAAACATATCACAAGTCGAAATTTTGATGATATCGTCTGTAGTAGGTTGATAGCTATGTAGGTCTACACCATTATCTAAAAGCATTGTTACATCAGCATTTTGAATGTGCTCTCCCAGTACTTCCCGAATCCAATCATATTCGGGAAAAATTGTGCAGACGATACTAATTTTATCATCACTAACGGAATTTGTTTCAATTGGAACATCTGTCTTTGCACATGCACAAAGAGTAGCTATTGTAAGAATTGATGTCATTATGATTGTAAATATTTTTTTCATACTTAAACCTCCAAAATGAAATATTTCTAGAATTACGGACACAAAAATAAGGAGTACCCTTTCATTGGTATCTTTGGTATGAATGAAAAGGTCTCTAGCGGAGGTTCTATTTTAATTTGTCAGTTTTACCTTAAGAGATACTAATGTATGATTTACAAATAGGAAGAACATGGGTGCAGTGATATGCACAATAATAAAGATACTTCCCACAAAGACTGGTGCTGCGACAATTGCCAAGATAAGGGAACGAATTGTTTGAACACAGGATTGGATGTCATGGCAGATGGGGCAGCTTTTCCCTGTGCATTCATGATTTGTTTTTGAAGCAACAAAAAATATGGAATAGAAAAGGGTAAAGACAATAAAAATTGCTAATAATGCGGCACATAGTCTTTTGTTTTTCATTTCCCATCCTCCTTTTCAAATACAACATAATTAGGTACAGCTTTTGCAAATACCATATAGTATTGTTTTCGTATTATTTACGATAAATCCTTCACTTTTTTCTATACTTTCAAGCATACGCTTCATTTCTTCAGGGTGCATATGGAATGTTTTGTTACACTTTGTGCAAACCAAATGAATACTATTTCGACAAATATCGGAGTTAATATATTGATAGAATGATTCCCGGCTACCTTCCTTTGTAAAACGGCTAATAATGCCATCGGCCTCTAAAGAGGATAGGTTTCGGTAAACAGCACTCAAACTGATTGAAGTATTTGATAGAATGTTAAAGATCTCTTTTGCCGAAAACTGAACATCTGGGTTTGATTGCAAAAACTCAGTTAAAACTTTTCTCTGCATTGTTTGATAATTTGTCATACTATTCACCTGCAATTTGCGATTTATTTGCAAATTATAATATCACTTCAAATTTAAAAAGTCAACCAAAAATGCGAAACAGTGGCAATTTCAATTGTTATATTTAATGTTAAACAACTGTAAACATTTTTCTAAAATGATTTTTTAGAGGTTGGTGAGAGTTTCTTTAACCTTAAGGGAATTTTTACAATCTTTACTTAAAGAAAACGACAAAAATTTATTACATAAAACTATTTTTACTTTAATTTCTGATGGACTACAATTTTTTATAAAACAATACAATTTAACATAAATTACACAATAAATTTACAACAGCTAGGTAGTTGCCAAAAAATGTGATTGGTATAATGTGTATGAAAATTCAATCGGGTTATATCACACGTTTAATGGAGAACAATCATGAATAATATGACAAAAAAGAAACCTTCCACATCTTTCAAATTTTCTGAAGTAAAGTTTAAATTTAAATCTATTTTTCAAATATAAAAGGCAAACTTCCACTTTAAATGCTTATCTAAACTTAAGTCATCTTTCATTTCTAAAGCATTATTTATTGCGAATAGGAGTTCTAAGGAAAAACACAAAAGAAAGCAGGTTTCTAAGAATAAAAGGAAACTTAGAATCACAGAAAAGCTTCATTTGGTTTGCGGAATTGCCATTGGAATGAATATTATAATGCTTATCATTGTATTTTTGGCATTGCAAGGTGCAGAGAATAAAATGCAGTCCTTCTATGATGTTGAATATAAGAACAGCATCCAACAAATGCAAATAAGAAATGATGTGGCAGCACTGGACTATGAAATCCTTTCCGCGGTTTATAATGATAACTATGCAGAAAGCAATGCAGCTGTTGAACAGGCTGTACAAAAAACTGTTGCAGATATGAATACGTTAAAAAAACAATTTTATGAAGATGAATTAATGAAAGAACTAAACTCCACCCTAAACGAATTTTTAGCGCAAGAAATGAAGATGATGTCCTACATTTTTGCAGGCCAAACAGAAAAAGCATTGAATTTTTTGGATGGCGATTATGCCAAATGCGTTGAAAACCTCTATTTTGTTTTGGACACAGTGTCTGCAAAGGCAGAAAATGCGGCAACTTTTGCCTTACAGCAAACCATAGAACAACGACATAAAATGACAATTGTTTTGTTTTCAGTGGTGCTTTTTATAGGAATAATACTGCTCTATGCTTCTGGTATGCTTGCCAAAACAATACAGATGGCTACCCAAAAAGTCTTACATATTGCAGACTGTATTGAAAATGGAAACTTAAATATTTCAGAAGGATGCCAAAGTGGAGGGGATGAGTTGGATGAGCTAATTTACTCCTGTGAGAAAATGGCTCTAACCCTGCAAATCCTAATTCAAGATGTGGGTTGTATGTTAGATGAGATGGCAAAGGGCAACATGATTTATGAGACACAATCTCGTCTTTATTATGTCGGGGATTATCATAGCCTGCTGGAAGCGGCGGAAAATATGCAACGATATATAAATTATGCACTTAATAATGTGGATTCTGCAACCCGTAAGGTTGAAACTCATGTAAAGCAGGTTTCTCAGGGGGCACACAAGCTTTCCGTTCATGCAGAAAGACAGGATGAATCTATTACTCAGTTGTCCAATAGTTTGAGTATAATTTCGGAAAACGCACAACACAGTACCGCCCAAATTCAAAAAATAAATAGCGCTACCTTAGATATGAAGGAGCAAGTAGAGACTACAAAAAGGAGAATGGAGGAAACCACTTCTGCAATTTTGGATGTTACAAGCCACACAGATAAAATCAAAAAAATCATACGAACCATCGATGAAATTGCGTTTCAGACAGATTTACTCGCATTGAACGCTTCAATTGAGGCGGCTCGTGCAGGTATCGCAGGGCGAGGGTTTGCAGTAGTAGCAGGGGAAGTAAGAGCTTTGGCGCAAAAAGTTGCTCAGGCGGCAAAAGAAACCACTGTTTTCATTGATGATTCTATGAAAGCAACCGAAAAATGCGTAGGTACCGTTTCACATACCGCCCACTCTTTGGACTTAGTTGTACAACGTACAAACGATATAACCGAAATGATTACGCAGATTGCAGCAATTGTAAAGGAAGAACAAGAGGATATTCAAAGCATTTCAAACGAAGCAGATAACATAAGAGGGATTGTAAAGTTAAATACGAAGACGGCACAACAATTTGTGTTTGGCAGTGAGGATGGATATCAGCAAGTAAAGATCTTAAAAAGTCAGATGAACCAATTTGTAAGGCAAGAGAAGTTTTCTGTTGTTGAAACCGAGAGTTGTTAAACCAAAGGGGGCATATCAACTTAAAACTTGCTATACTTCATAAAAGTGGAAAGGGAGAGGACCGTGGAAGCAAAAGCATTAACCCATTTTTACACCATCCTTGCATCAGGAGCTATTCGCGCGGTTTACCAACCCATAGTCTCGTTGGAAAATGGCAGTATCCTCGCTTATGAAGCTCTAAGCAGAATTACCATTCTCCAGTGTGTACTCAATATTGAAGATTTATTTCATATAGCTGCACATCAGCATAAACTTTGGGAAGTGGAACAATTATGTAGGTCTAAAGCCTTAAAGAATGCAAGGAAAAACCCCAGCAGCACGAAATTATTTATTAATGTGGATCCGAATATTATACATGACCCTCATAATTTTGCAGGTTTTACTTGTGAAAAGCTTTTACAATATAGGTTGTGTCCCGATGATATTATTTTTGAAATAACTGAGCGAAGTGCAATAAAGGATATGGGTACATTTACAGCTGCCATTACCCACTACCAAAGGCAGAATTTTAAGATTGCCATAGATGATTTCGGCTCCGGTTATTCGGGGATGAACCGAGTCTGCACCTTCTCCCCAAATTATATAAAAATTGATATGCAATTAATACGAAATGTTAATACTGACGCTGTGAAAAAATCTGCGGTAGCAGCCATTGTGAAGTTTTGCAAAGAATCTGGTATAACCACAATTGCTGAGGGTATTGAAACACAAGCCGAGTTAAAAACACTGATTGAGCTAAATGTTGATTTTGGACAAGGTTATTATTTAGGAAAGCCAAATACAAATTTCCAAGAATTATCTGAAGAAGTACGCATGTTTATTGAAAGTACAAGCTACGCCAAAAATACCATAGGAATTTTGGGAGAAATCGGTGTGCTTGCCAAACAAAAGCTTTGCGTATGTGAGAATGATAATATATTTGAGATATATGAAACTATGAAAAAAAATCACAAAATAACAGAGGTCTGTATTCTTGATTCTAAACAGGGCGTAAGGGGAATGCTTACACGTAGTTTTATATTTGAGCAATTTAGTGGTCAATATGGTTATAATCTTAGCAAAAGAATTAAAGCCAAAAGCTTAATCAATAACGATTTTTTGGCAGTTGATAGCAATATGTCCATTGAGAAAGTAGCTGAATTGGCTATGGCAAGAGAACTTTCAAAGGTATACGATGCAATAGTAGTGACTGATGAAAATCAGTATTTAGGGTTAGTGACAATTAAGGATTTATTAAAAACAACAATAAACATTCAAGTAAACAGGGCAAAGTGTTCCAATCCTCTTACAGGGTTGCCAGGCAACACGGAAATTCAAAGGCTAATATCAACAAAACTTAAAAGCCCACAGCCCTTTTCATTAATTTATATCGATATTGATAATTTTAAACCCTATAATGATGCTTATGGCTTCACAATGGGTGATCAGATGATAAAAACACTTGGCAATATTCTAAAGGGATGCATTGATCAGGGTGAGTTCGTGGGTCACATCGGTGGGGACGATTTTGTTATAATATCCAACCGCTATCGGTCAGATGGGTTTTGCAAAGAAATCATTCATGCTTTCACTGTACAGACTAAGGCTCTGTATACAGCAGAGGACATTGAAAACCAATATATTATTTCAAAAAATCGCAATGGTTTTACAGATACATTCTCCCTTGCTACAATTTCAATTGCAGTCGTAACCAATCAGAATATGCCATACTCAAATTTAAGCGAATTATCAAAGGTGATTGCCCATACAAAAACCTTGGCTAAAATGGAACGTGGAAATTCCATTGTCGTTCATTAATATTATTTCTTATATTATTTGCATTGGCTTTTTGTTTTAAGACAAAAAAGGCTTTCCTAGTGGAATTGCTATAATGAGCAATTAAATAAGCCCTCAAAATAAAATAAGCAACATATTTTTTTGAATATGCTGCCTACGCTTTCATAAAACAAAGTTTGACTGAATTAGCGTTATGTGTTTCATCCCTAAGATAACATTTTCACTGCCACATAAACATCGGAAATCTTATACCAGGTGGGGAAATTTACGGACCCTGTTTGAGGCAAATTGAATATTTGTTGAAAAACCTTTACAGCATCCGCTGTGTTCTCTCCAAATTTACCATCCTCAATCATCTTAGGTATCAGTGGATAGTTATTTGCAATTGCATTTAGTTGTTCTTGTATTGTTTTAACATTTTCTCCCTCAGAACCCACAGTCAAAGGAATTCCGGGGAAAGACATAGGGATGCCATCTACTTTTTTGGCCTCTTTAATAATGATATTACCACCATAATAGTTCTTCAAAATCTGAAGGGCAGTTAAGCCCTGGTCTCCCAAATATTTAGATCCCCATTGACTAAGCCATCCCTCACGATTCACTTTTTTGCCATCACAATACTGTGTAAATAAAGGCTGACTAATATCCGCTTTAGAAATATATGTTGTAAAAATCTCATCTACAACATCAGAAATTTCTTGAAAAATATTTCGTCCGAAGGTAAAAGCTTGGTCAAAAGCTGTAGAATTTGTAATGGTAAAGTTATATCCTTTGCCTCGATACCATTCGGTATATACCCGGTTTAGGGTAAAAGATAAAATTGCCTGTATGTTAGCCTTCAAGGTCTCTCTGGGCCATGTAGTATAGATTTCACTGCTAGCAACATTTTTAATATAGTCCTTAAACCCAACTGTATAGTTTTGGGCCGATGTATCATCGGGCCGACCGTTGTGAACAACAATAATGCTTGGGATAACGGGCTCAGGCAAAACAACTTGATTACTTGGAAAGGGGAGCTTCTTAATTTCTGATTCGGGTATCTTTGGAGGATAATCTCCGTAAATCACAGGATAGGGGATATCTACATTTTCGTAAATTGGCATTAATTCAATCTTTTGTAGTGCTGTGGAATCAGGGTAAACTTGAACATTATTGATATTTACCTCGTTGTAATCAGGAAATGTTACTTTTACATTATATTCATTGAAGGGTCGGGGCATTTCAGAATCCATTGAGTATTCAATGGGGGGTGCGCTCAAAGAAACTGGGGTGATTTCACCCAATTCATTTGTCTTTGTTTCTTGAATGACAGTGTTTTCATAGGGATCAATTATGCTAACTGTTGCCCCCTCAACGGGGGTACCGATATTTCTAAAATAGGTGTTTACCTTTAGTAAGCCCGATCCACCTAGATAATTAGACCGCAGGAAGACTTTTCCGTTTGACATATGTTGCCTCCTCTGATAGAACACTATGTTAAAAAATAGTTGACGATGGATTCTCTGATGACTGCAAAACTCCCAAGCACATTTAGTTTTCCGTAACCCCATTTTGTATTTGGATACATCATGTTATCTTCGCGGATACAGCCGCTTATTAGAAAGGTTCTTACCAAATCCCCATCCATTGAAGGAATATTACCCCGTACTATACCCCATTCAAGTAAAAGTGCCGCAGCCCCAGCGGTAATAGCCGTAGCAACACTCGTTCCGGTTTTTGTACCATACCCCGTGGGATAAATCCCCTTGACGTTTACACCGGGCGCAACCAAATCGGGTGCCAAACGGGGCAACCTTGTTGGCCCCCAAGATGACGAAACAAAAAGACTCTCGTCATTGCTGTTATATGCTCCACAAGTGATACAGCGCAAGGCAGTTGCAGGATAAACCACAGTATATTCGGGGGTGGGTTTTAATAGTTCTACCATCTCGCTTACTTGCCCAGTAATGGGAAGCCAAACAAAATAATCACCACTAATCACAACATCACCAAAAAGGGTGACATCCCATACCCCCTGGGTTGCTCTTAGAAAGCTCAAATTAATAATATTGTTAACGCCTTTGTAGTATTCAACTGTGACTTGTGTTTCATCGAAAACCAAATTTTGGTTAAATTTTAAACCAACCTTGAAAGGTAAGCGGGCAATGACCTCGCCCGTTGGGGAAGTGATACTGGCAGAAATTTTGTCGTAGGCAGGCCCATAGATAGCAACAGAAAAGGAGGTACCTTGTTCGCCTACGTTGATACTAAAAGTATCTATATCCCCAGTTCTTAAAATTTTACCCTGGGTGTGATGGCGTTTATTGCTTTCATTTCCAGCAGCAACAACAAACGTATAGCCAGCTCTCTGAGCTAAGAAAGAGATATAATCTTCAAACAGAGTATTACCATCATGCCCACTTGCATTGGACCCCATAGTAATACAAGCTACTGCTGGCACATTCATTTCTTCTGTTCGGTCAAGCATAAACTTAACGCCTAAAAGATAATCTGTTGATTGATAAAGGTTTGGATTGTCTTTAGGCAAGAGAAATTTATCTATATAATACTCATTAGCACGCCGCAACTTAACAGCCATAATGTATGCTTTGGGAGCCGCTCCAATATATTCGCCTTTTTCGTTGCTAGCAGCAACGGAAGCCATGAATGTTCCATGTCCGTCCTCATCAATGGAGGGTACAATAGAATAAGGGTCTTCTGATTTCAACGCATTGTTTATATCCTCTTGTGTATATAAAGAACCATAATAAAGATAGTCTGGCCTTTTACCTTCTACGGTTTGATCCCAAAGGTAAAGAATTTTTGTGGTACCGTCTTCAAATTTAAAAGCATCTTTTGTATAGTCAATGCCTGTATCTGCAAAGCAAATAACTACACCTCTACCAGAAAGATTTAAATAAGGCTGATTTAATAGTTGGGTAATACCACTATCCTCATTACTTATGCTATCTAGAGGAGACATGATTTTGGGATAAAATTCATTAAAATCATCGCCTAATTCCTCGAATAAACGGGGAATATTCTCTTGATTAGTATAAACAACTACAAGCTCATTTGCCAATTGTGTTCCCAATTTTAGGTATGGTCTATCTTTTGCAAATGCTTTAAAGCGTTCTGTATTAATTACGTTAAAATCAACTGTGGTGGGCAATTTTACAAATTCGTCTAGTGATAAGTCATTTTCATTTATATCTGAAGCCAAAAATAATCTCCTCCTAATCTATAATCTCTTAGATAATTCATGGAATTTTCCAGACAAAGTGTTCCATAGCCAAAAGAGGCATTAGGGTATATAATATCCCTTCTTCTTGCGGCACCTAATCGTATGAATGCCTTTAAACGTTCACCATATAAAAAGGGATCATTGTTATTAACAATGCCCCATTGCATCATCAACGCTGCGGAACCTGTGACAAAAGGTGCTGCAACACTAGTGCCTGTAAAGGTATCATAGCCACCCCCCGTCTTAGTTGTCAAAATGTCCACTGCAGGAGCAGCTATATCCGGCAAAAAAGAATTATTATTTGGGTTTCCCCTTCCTGAAAAAACTGCAATATTTCCAACACGATCATTGTACCCAGCAACCCGTATCACTTTTTCTGACGTAGAGGGAATCGTGAGAGTATTATAGATAGACGGATTGGAAAAAAATGTTTGTGCAGACACTTCTTCTAAAGTTGGCAGCCATATTTCAAAGTTGCCGTCGACTATCGTTTGTGCTATAAGTCGTAGTTTACTGATCCCAGCTTGTATTGGTGCATTTGTGGAAGTCATAGTAAAAAAAACTTCTTGTGCCGCAGAATAATGTGTTGGTTGGCCATAAAAAACATTTAAAACGAAGTTTGGTTTTCTTACTGTTTTTGTTTGGCTTTCAATGCCGATCACACCGGAGCTACTGCCATCAGAGAAGATGATTTCTACACTAAAACTGTCAACAAAGTTTTTCCATAGGGACAAATATAAGCTTTCTAACCCTGGTGCAGTAAAAAATTCAATCTCTTGAATCTGGTTTGTATCAATTTTACCGCTATAATGATGGCCTGCCGAACCTTCATTTCCTGTAGGAATGATGATTGAAGTCTTCCAATCTGTAGAAATTTCTGTGAGAAACGTTTCAAAAAGAGAATCCCCTCGGTGGGAGCCATTATTCATTCCAAAGCTCATATTGATGCAAATCGGTTTGTTAAATCTCTTTGCCTTTTCAATAACATATTTCACTGCACGCATCAACTCGGTAGATCTGGCAAAGGAGGCATATCCCCTATAGCCAACTTTAACGCAAATAATATCTGCCTCAGGAGCTACCCCAATATTAACACCGGCACTTGATCTACCGTTACCTGCGGCAATCCCTGCAACTGCAGTACCATGCCCGTTTGTATCCATGGACGGAACAATAAGATAAGGGTCGGGGCTTTGTATCGCATTATTAATTTGTTGGTTATTATATTCTCCTCCGCTGAAAAACCCGATTGGCGCAGTGCCAACGACTGTCTGATCCCAGATAAAAAGTATCCTGCTTGTTCCGTCATTATTGCGAAAGTCGGGATGCATATAGTCAATACCCGAGTCAATTATGGCAACAATTACTCCCTTTCCGCTTAAGTTATAGCCATTTTGTCTTTGCACCGCATTGATGCAAGAGGCACTGATGTTATTGGGCCCTTCAAAATAAAGATTCTTTGGTAACTCGATATGTTCAACTTCTGTGTATGAATTAAGCTCATTCAGTTTGGTTTTATCAATGGTAATAATCGCATAGTTTTGATATATTATTTCCGCCTCAGCATCTAAGTCACGTGCAATCCTTTCTATATCACCATTAAACTTAACAATTACCTCAATTTCGTTGGTAGGGGAGTCTAATAAGCCGTTAAATGGAAATTCATTGGACATTTCTCTTGTGAATATTTCATACAAATGAGAGTAGGGAGGCGTTACTTTTTTCTTATGCATAGATTCAACTCCTCACTTTAACAAAATGTATGAATATTTCCTAATTCTATGATGCGATAAACCCAGCTCTCATCCTGTTTTTCCAACCCTTTTATTTGTGTTTCGTTATACTCCTTCAAAAAAAACCAAAATCCTTCTTCATTACTTAGCGTCAAATAAACAATTGTATTTACCTGACTTTTTAGCAATTCAATTTGATTTTTCATTAAAAGATGGTTATGCTTTGGAGAATATCTAAGCACAGTTTTTTGCGCTCCGTTCATTCGACATGAATTATAAGCCATAGTCATCACCCTCCCAATTGTATCCCTACATTATATTGACAAAAACTTGTGAAAATGTCTTTGTAGAACTAAAGTCCGCTCTTATCATGTTATTCTCCTGGGATTGTTAAAATGTTTTTATCCTGCACTTCATATCGAAAAAATTAGAATTTGCAATGGTATGCAATACTTAAGATTAGAAAAATTTTGTTTTTACCATTGCATTTATAGATAAAACAAGCTACATAACAAGCATTCCCTATCTTTTGACTGATAAAAAATGCAGGAATAATTTACAAATAAATACTTGACAATAGAATAAAAATAAAATATATTTATTAAGTAAGTTTAAGCTAACTCTTGTTAGATCTAAATTCAATACTAGCATAGGCTGCTAATAATAGTTATAATAGAAAACTGTTATTTTTTTGATGTTAAGTTAGCCTAAACTAACATAATAAAGGAAGGACGATAACATGATTAAAATTGCAATTTATGGTAAGGGTGGAATCGGAAAGTCCACCACAACATCCAACATATCTGCGGCATTAGCCACCCTTGGCTACAAGGTAATGCAAATTGGTTGTGACCCAAAATCGGATTCTGTTAAAAATCTTATGAATGGAAAAAAAATACCTACCGTCTTGGATAAATTGAGAGAAGGAAATGGTGACGTAACATTAGATGATATTATTTTTAAAGGATATGGAGATGTCTTATGTGTAGAAGCAGGAGGGCCTACCCCGGGAATTGGCTGTGCTGGACGAGGGATTATAACAGCTTTTGAAAAACTGGAGGAGCTAAATGCCTATGAAATTTATAAGCCGGATGTGGTCTTATATGATGTACTTGGGGATGTTGTTTGTGGTGGATTTGCAATGCCCATTCGTCAGGGTTACGCAGACAATGTATTTATCGTCACTTCCGGAGAAATGATGGCCCTATTTGCTGCATCTAATATTGCCCAGGCAATTAAAAACTTTGGAAATAGGGGATATGCTAAATATTCTGGTGTAATCCTTAACTCCAGAAATGTGGAGAATGAATTGCAGGTTGTTGAGAAGGCTTTAGAAGAAATTGGTGGTTCCATTGTGGATGTTGTGCCCAGAGATGGCATTGTACAACAGGCCGAAAATCAGGGTAAAACCGTAGTTGAGGCTTTTCCTGATAGTGATATGGCCCTGTGCTATTCTTCTCTTGCCAGACATTTAATGGATATTTGTACAGGAGGTAAAAAAGTATGAGTTGCAGCTGCCAAGGCTTTGGAAAAACTTTGCACTATGTTTCTCCGGCTCACGGGGGGTGGGGGGTAATTAGAATTGCCGCTTTGGTTCCGGAGAGTTATCAATTGTTTATTTCTCCCTTTGCATGTGGTCGGCATGGTGCATTAGGCGGCGTGGTGAACGGCATTAAAGATAGAATCTCGTATTTGTATATTGACGAAAGTGACATTGTTTCAGGTAATTATGAAGATTTAATTCCTGAGGCTGTAGAAGAATTATTTGAAAACTTAGACCAAAGACCAAAGGTTCTTTTACTTTTTGTCTCTTGTCTAGACGACTTGCTAGGTACAGATCATGTTCAACTAAACAAAAGGCTTGCACAACAATACCCTGATGTAGAGTTTAGATCCTGCCATATGAATCCAATCAGTCTGGATACGCCTTTTCCGCCGGGAATCACCCTACAAAACAGTATTTATAGCCTTTTGAAAAAGAAAACAGAAAGAGAGGAGGGGATAAACTTAATTGGTAATAACGTGCCTATAAATAAAGAGTGTGAGCTGTTTAGCCTTATGGAGAGTGTAAACTACAAAGTACATCATATCACGGATTTTGATTCTTTTGATGAATTCCAAACAATGGCAATGAGCAGACTAAACGTTGTGTTATCTCCGGTAGCAGAGTATGCGTCAAGAACAATGGTAGATACGTTAGAGATCAATCGACTTCTTGCTTACCATACATATGATTTGAAGGAAATTTGCGGTTTTTACGAAGAATTAGCTTTTATGTTAGAAGTACCATTAGATGTTTCCCGATTTGCACAAGAAGCAAAGGTTGCCATAGAAGTCGCCCGTGAAAAGATAGGAAATCGATCAATTGCTATCGACTATCAAGGGGTTCGAAAACCATTCACCTTGGCCAGAGCATTGATTGAATATGGTTTTTCAGTAAAACTTGTGATGACCGATGATATAAAACCATTTGATAAAGAAGCCTATGAATATCTTCTTAAAAACCATAAAGAAGTAGAAATTCTAAATGCCCTGCACCACGATATGGCAAAAACTGAAGATAGAAATAGTGATTTTTTATGTATTGGATTTAATTGCGCCTATGCCACAGGCGCCAAAAATGTTGTCAATATTATTGAAGATGAGTCGTTATTTGGCTTTTATGGAGTAAAAAAATTAATGGAAATGCTAATCGAAGCAAATGAAGTTGATTTAAAAGAAGTTATAGAGGGGGCGGGATTGGTTATATGAGCAAGTTATGTATTTCTTTACCACCCTTTGCACCGGACTATTCAGGGGCAGCCTCAGCCCTATTTGAGATGGGCGGGTTAATCGTTCTTCACGATGCCTCCGGCTGTACCGGTAACTATACGGGTTTCGATGAGCCACGCTGGTTTGGTTCCAATTCTTTGGTGTTTTGCTCCGGTCTAAGACATATGGATGCAGTTTTAGGTAATGATGACAAGTTTATACATAAAATACAAGAAGCCTGCAAAAGTCTGAACCCCAAATTTATTGCCGTCCTTGGTAGCCCTGTTCCTATGGTAATTGGTACAGATTTCAAAGGAATCGGCCAAGAATTAGAAGTAATCACGGGAATACCTACAATTGGTATACCCACCACTGGCCTTCGTTATTATGGTAAAGGCATCTATGATGCAACAATAGAAATGATTAAAAAATTCGTAAAAACAAAAGGGCACACAACCCCAAACTCCATTAATATCATTGGGATGACCCCTTTGGATTTTTATATCAACCATAACCATGAAGATTTCGTTCAACTTTTTGAAGACAATGGAATCTCTGTAAAAAGTTGCTTCTATATGGACTTTAGCATTGAAGACCTAAAAAAATCTGTGGGTGCAAGTTTAAATGTAGTGGTCTCCCAAGCAGGAATTGACGTAGCAAAATTTATGCAGACAAAGTTTGGTATACCTTATACAGTTGTTACTCCCATAGGTGACGGGAGCTTGGCCTTAAAGCAGGTAGCAGATGCATTGGCAGGAAGGGAAACACCTTATATTCAGAAAGAAAGAGAGGCACAAATCCTAATTGTTGGTGAACAAGTTATTTCAAATTCTATGCGGCAATATTTAGAAGAGAAATGTTGTTTGGGCGGAATTGATGTTGCAACTCTTTTTGATGCAACAAAACAATATCAACAAGAGGGTGATATTACTATTAAAAATGAACTCCATTTAAGAAAAATTTTAAATAATGGCAAATACAAAACAATTATAGCCGATCCACTGATTAAGCAATTGTTGAAAGATGAATCTATTCGATTTTATTCCTTTCCTCATGTTGCCCTTTCCAGTAAAGTGCATTGGCATGACTGCAAAAGATTGATGAGCCATGAAACAAAGGAATGGCTACGTTTATTAAAATAGGAGGCGAATATGAAATTCGATAAAATTTTGTCTATGGTTTTAGCCTTAGTGCTAACAGGAGGTGTGCTCACTGGATGTGGCGGCAGTGCCGCTGCCCAAAAGCAACAGGATGTTCAAGAGGCTGTAGAGGATGGCGGAACGAGAACCATTACAGACCAGGTAGGAAACCAGGTTGTTTTGCCTGAAAAAGTAGAACGGGTTGTCATTGCTTCTGTTTGGCCATTGGCATCTGTCTATATTTTATCCATGGGTACAGACAAACTTGTGGGTCTAGATCCTGCTATTATAAGCGCAGCTGAAAACTCTATGTTAATTCAAATTGCACCCCAAATTTCCAAAATTGAAAGCAGTTTTAACCAAAATGGATATATGAACGCAGAAGAACTTTTAAAGCTAGATCCTGATGTGGTTTTGTATGCCTCGGGTGTACCCGAAGATTATGAGGTGGCTATGCAGGCAGGTATCCCCGCAGTTGGCTTTAGCCTTGATATTAAAGACTATAATGCAGTTGATACAATTAACAGCTGGATCGAACTTTTGGAAGAAGTAATGAACGAAGACTTAAGTAGCAGTGAATATGTGGCCTATGGACAAAAAATGCAGGAGCTCATTCAACAAAGACTAAAAGATGTAAAAGAGGAGGACAAACCAACCTCTATGGTAATACATAAATACAGCGAAAACACTGTAAGTGTACCTGGTTCGGACACCTGGGCGGATTACTGGATTACAGCATCTGGTGGTATCAATGTGGCAAGTTCGATTTCTGGCACCAAGGAAACAAGTATTGAGCAGGTTTATGAATGGAATCCTGAAAAGATTTTTATCACCAACTTTAATGATGGTTTACCCGCAGATATTTATAACAACACATTATGCTCCAGTGATTGGTCTAAAGTAGCTGCTTCTAAAAATGAAGAAGTTAAAAAAATTCCCCTTGGTATGTACCGTTGGTATGTAACCAGTTCAGATTCTCCATTGATGTTGCTTTGGATGGCAAAACAAAACCATCCTAATCTCTTTGAAGACATAGATTTCAACCAGACCATGAAAGATTTCTATAAGCAGTTCTATGATTTTGATTTGTCGAATGAAGATATTACACAAATTTTGAATCCTGTTAGGGAAGCCGCCGGTGGAATTAAAAAATAAGGAGGAGATGAAATGAAGTTGAAGAAGTTAGCAACTCTTATTTTAGGACTATGTATGCTTGTTGGAGCAACAACAGGTTGTGGCAAAGCCTCTGGTAATGATGCTGATGGTGGTGAAAACACTGCCCAAGCAGAAACAAGAATCGTGGTGGATCATACTGGTGCGGAAGTTGAAATTCCTACAAAGCTGAATAAAATTGTTATTTCATCTTTAATGCCATTACCGTCTGTTTATTGCTTTTATAGAGGTTCTACAGAGGGGTTAGTTGGAATCCACCCAAGCTCTATGGCAGCCGCAAAAAATTCTTATTTAACTACGGTATTTCCAGATATTGTTGATTTGAATACTTCTTTTGTAGAAAATGGGGAAATCAATATTGAGCAATTAATGGAATTAGAACCTGATGTTGTTTTCTATTCAGCCGTAAATACTGCTGAACGTGAAATGTATGATAATGCAGGCATCAAAGCCATTGGTTTCTCCACAACCATGTCCGATTACAATACCATTGAAACCTATGCAAATTGGGTGGAGCTATTGGGACAAATTTTTGGGGAAGCAGAAAAGGCACAAGAGATCATTGAATATGGACGCAGTGTTGAAGGGGATATCTTAGAAAAAACCGCTTCTTTAGCAGAGGAAGTAAAGCCTAAGGTTTTGATATTGTTTAACTATGGCAACGGAAAAATTGTTACATCTGGCAGTGATTTCTTTGGTCAATATTGGATTGAAACCGCTGGTGGTATTAACGTAGCTGAGGGCTTAACAGGCCAGGCGGAAATCAACATGGAGCAGATTTATCAGTGGAATCCGGATCTGATCTTTATTACCAACTTCAGCTCTGTTTTGCCCCAAGATATTTTATTAAACTCTATGGAAGGTAATGATTGGAGTCAGGTTAAGGCTGTGCAAGACGGTAAGGTTTATAAGTTCCCTCTGGGGATGTATCGCTGGTTCCCACCTTCCTCGGATACTCCTTTGAGCCTAATGTGGTTTGCAAAACAGATTCAACCTGAACTTTTTAGCTTTATCGACATGGATCAAGAAATAAAGGATTATTATAAAAAATATTATAATGTCACTCTAAGTGATGAAGACATCCAAACAATTTATAATCCTGCAAGGGAGGCGGCAGGACAGTAAAATGATAAAAAGTAAAGAAATCAATTTTAAGGTAAGTGCATTATTCATACTAATACCAATTTTCGTTGCCTTAGTGTGCCTGGGTTTTGGCCGTTATTCCATCTCAGTGCCAGAAACTGTTGATGTGCTTTTGAAAGGTTTTAAAGGAGAGGGTACAGGAGAAATGGCATACTCTGTAATATTTAATGTAAGACTGCCCAGAATTATTTTGGCAATGCTTGTTGGTGCTGGCCTGGCTTGCGCCGGAGCGGCATTTCAAGGTCTTTTTACGAACCCACTGGCGACACCTGACACCCTGGGTGTTGCCAGTGGTGCCTCCTTCGGTGCTGTGTTTGCCATGATGTTCGATGCCAATCTTGTGGTCATTCAGCTGTTGGCACTTGTGTTTGGGTTAATCTCCTGTTTGATTACCTATAACATTAGTAAAATCAAAGGGAAAAGCTCCATTGTTATGATTGTCTTAGCTGGTATGGTGGTTTCAGCCATGTTTCAGGCTTTTGTTTCGTTGCTCAAGTATGTGGCAGATCCCCAGGATAAACTACCATCCATCACTTATTGGCTTATGGGTAGTATGTCGGCAGCCACTTACAAAACCTTAATATTGGGGAGTCCTTTTATTATAATAGGTATTATTTTAATTTTTGCACTTCGTTGGAGACTAAATATTTTATCCCTAAATGAAGATGAAGCTAAATCAA
This sequence comes from Anaerotignum sp., assembly GCF_040307045.1. Lineage (GTDB taxonomy): Bacteria > Bacillota > Clostridia > Lachnospirales > Anaerotignaceae > Chakrabartyella. The sequence continues at coordinate 114,536 of NZ_JAWRKF010000017.1, read as the reverse complement.
TGGGTATGAACATAAAAATCTTGCGCTTGCTGATCATCCTTTCCGCATCTCTGATTACAGCTTCTTGTGTGTCTATGTGCGGCCAAGTTGGCTGGGTTGGCTTATTGATTCCCCATTTAGCGCGGATGATGATGGGTAGCAACAATAAAACTGTAATACCAATTTCCATTAGTCTAGGTGCCGTTTTTATGATGGTGATTGACACCTTTGCAAGAAGTGCAACGGCGGCTGAAATACCCTTATCCATTTTAACGGCTATTATTGGTGCACCATTTTTTATCGCATTGTTAAGAAGGACAGGAGGTGCTTGGTCATGACCTTTGAGGTGAAAGGTGGAAGTTTTGGTTATAATAGCAAACAAATTCTAAATAATATTAGCTTTTCCATAGAAAACGGGGAAGTAATGTCCGTTCTTGGTTCAAATGGTGTAGGAAAAACAACCTTATTAAAATGCATGATGGGCTTTTTAAAATGGAACCAGGGGGAGACCGTCGTTGACGGCACAAATATTCAAAACATACCTGCTAAAGAGCTTTGGAAAAAAATTGCGTATGTGCCTCAGGCAAAAGGCTCTGCTTTTGCATTTTCTGCCTTAGACATGGTAGTTCTGGGGAGAAGCGCCCATATTGGCACATTTAAGCAACCACAAAAAGAGGATATTAATATTGCTCTTAGGGCTATGGATGATGTTGGCATACTATACCTAAAAGATAAGTTGTGTACTCAGATGAGTGGTGGGGAGTTTCAAATGGTGTTGATTGCAAGGGCACTAACAGTATCACCTAATATGCTTGTTTTGGATGAACCAGAAAGCAATCTAGATTTTAAGAATCAATTGATAATTCTTGATACAATCAAAAGATTATCCAATGAAAAGAACATATCGGCCATTGTAAATACCCATTACCCAGCCCATGCTTTGCAGATTTCTGATAAATCTCTAATGCTGAATCGGGATGGAAGTAGTTTTTATGGCATTTCCAATGAAATTATTAATGAAGTAAACATGAAAAAAGCTTTTCAGGTAAATGTACATGTGAATGAGTTTATGCTGGCAGATAGATCTTATAAGAGTGTGATTCCATTGAGCTTAGCTTAATGATATGCTCGGTAAATAAATTTACCGAGCATTATATTTCTGGAGGTTCATAATGAAGTTGATTACCCTGGCAGGACAACCATCTTGGGCAAAGACATCAGTTATATTAAAAAACCACGGAATAGATGCTGGCGTTTGCAAATTTGATTGCTTGAAAAGCAGAGGTAAGGAGACTTACGAAGCGCAAATATTCCTTGTAGAGTGGAACTTGCAGGCAGCATCTGTCCGGATCACTATTTTATGACAAAGGTTTGTGAAGTGGTTAATTGGCAAAAGAGAAGTTTCTTTAGGTGATGATAATCGAGAGCGCAGCTTTATTCAATAGATGTTCGCCTCATATAAAAGAAATAACTGCTGTTTGCGTGTTGGATTGGATAAAAGGGAAAAAAAAGAGGCTGAGAAATTTACGTTTACCCAAGGTGGAATCATTTGCAATGTGGGCGCAACGGGTGCTGGCAAAAGCCAATTTCTTGAGGATATAGAATACTTATCCCAAGGCGTTTGTTGTAAGCGGCAAATGAACTGGAGCAAAAAAGAAATTTATAGAATTTGGAAAGAAAAATCTGAAATAGAAAGCTATGCCTAATGAAAAAAGACTTTCATTGAATTATTTCATTGAAAGTCTTTTTTTTATTTTCTTATATGATTTTTAATTGCCTCAAAGCTTTCTTGGCTAATGACATGTTCAATGCGACAAGCATCCTCAGTGGCAACTTTCTGATCCACACCAAGGCGTATCAGATAAGAAGATAGAAGCTCATGTCTTTCAAAAATCATGTCCGCAATTGATTTGCCAGATTCTGTTAGGTAGATAAAGCCCTCTTTGGTTACATAAATGTATTCCTTTTCCCGTAGGTTTTTCATTGCAACACTAACGCTAGATTTTTTAAAACCTAGTTCTTCAGCAATATCCACAGCTCGAACAACAGGCCTTTGCTTGCTTAACATTAAAATCGTTTCTAAATAATTTTCAGCAGATTCATTGACATTCATAAAAATACCTACCTTCAAACAATACAGAAATAGTGGTTTTCAATATTATACCAAATACAAAGTAATATAGCAAATGATTACTATTTTAAATTTATTCATTCGTGGACAATAAATAAAGATATAAAATTAATTGTTTAACATTATCCATTTTATGTTCTTTTACGCAAACTAACTTATGACTGAAACGCCATTACTATTTTTTATGCATTTTCTAGAGTACATAAGACGTAATACTTCATCCTCTATGGTGCCAAGCTAATCATATCATCTAAAAAACTTAAGGATGTGGTACTTAATTACCATGCACGGGTGCATGTAAAGGGTACCCAAAGTATTAAATGAAGTAAAAATACTTTTTGGGGCAAAAAAATTTTAACTTTGATTTTTATCCATGCTATACTGCTTTAAGAGTTATGATAAAGCATATGCCTTTGAATATTGTTGTGAAGAAATAAAAAAATCTTAGAATAATATATAATGGTAACATTAAAGCTTTGGTATTAAATTTATACCAGGTTGTGTTGTGCCTCTACAAGTCAATATAGCTACAAGAAGATTCCGCATATCTTATTTGCCTTTGATCAGACAATTCAGTTTTCTTAGGCCAGGGAACGAAAAAAGTATAAGTCCCTAAAAAAAATAAATAATAAAAGAAAAGAAAAAGTGAGGTAATTTTATGCAAACCAATGACTCTATTAACCTTTTAAAAGAATGTGACGCAGGAACAAAAATGGCGGTTTCATCAATAGATGAAGTAATGAACGAAGTTAAAAATCCAAAATTTAAAAATATTCTTGTTGAATGTAGGGGCAAACATATAGAAATCGGAAATAAACTCCATGAAATCTTACTTCAGCATGATCAAAAAGATAAAGAACCAAACCCAATAGCCAAAGGGATGTCGTGGATGAAAACAAACTTAAAAATGACAATGAATGACAATGATACGACAGTAGCTGACTTGATTACCGATGGTTGCAACATGGGTGTAAAATCTTTAAACAGATATTTAAACCAATACTCAAAGGCGAATGAAACAGCCGCCAACCTATGTAAAGAGTTGATTCACCTAGAGGAGAAGCTGGCAGCTGACATTAGAAGCTTCTTATAAGAAACCTCTTCATAAAAAACAAGGATTGATTACTTTGAATTAACTAGACAGCTCTAAAATCAAAAATTCATGGTTTTGGTAAACACGTGGTAGTTCTATAAAATAGTTCAATGCCATAGCATCATACATTGTCTAAAGTAAGGAACAAACTCTTGTATACACATTAAAAGGAGGAATTTCTAAAATGATTTATGATTTTGAAGTAAAGGATGCTAGCCAAAAAGTTGTATCATTGGATCAGTACATGGGAAAAGTATTGCTTATTGTAAATACTGCAACCCAGTGCGGATTAACTCCACAATATGAAGAACTACAGAAATTATATGATAAATATAAATCTCAAGGATTTGAAATCTTGGATTTCCCCTGCAACCAATTTTTAAATCAAGCCCCAGGAAGTGACAAAGAAATCAGTGAGTTTTGTACCCTTAACTATAAAACAACATTTCCACGTTTTGCAAAAATTGATGTAAATGGTAAGGATGCAGATCCCTTGTTTCAATATTTGAAAAAAGAAGCATCCCACGAAGATGAGGATGAGGAAGCCAAAAGTTTTGTGGACAAGCTAAAGTCTTTAGGACAGAAAGTTTTAACACCAGAAATCAAATGGAATTTTACGAAGTTTTTGATCAACAAAGAGGGGAAAGTTGTAAAGAGGTATGCACCAACAACCAAACCTAAGGATATTGAAAAGGATATTGAACAGGAACTCAAAAAATAGTTGTAGCTCCTGGGTAAATGAAATTTCATCTAACAGTTTTGTATAAAGCATTTTAAAAGAAAAACTGTTTTATATGATTTTAGTCAGCTTTTTAAGAGTAACACAATATAATTTAAATGCTATTAAATGTGTCAGTACAGTTGTTTTGTATTGGCACATTCTTTTTTTGTGAGCACGACGATAACACAAAGATGATTTGAAGTTTTTTCAATTAATATTTAAAATATATCATTTGGTTATTGAGGAATTTATATATATTACCAAAGTTAAAATTCTTTTCAAAATATGCTATGAATTTCTATTTATAACAGCAAATGATATTGTAAATTATTGAGCTTAAGTAGATGCAAATCTGTTTAACCAGAAACCTAAACAAGTGATAATAGATAGGGCAATAGAGAAATTAGAAGGAGGCAACACAATTCTTAATACTAGGAAGCTGTGGCGTTGGAAAATTGCTAAATCAAAGGAGTGAAAAACATAACATTCAGTAAGCCAAGTAGGGGAATTATGAAATTCCAAAGGGTTCGTCTAATTATTGTCATAGTAGAATGGTCAGAAAAATTTAAAGCTGTTTTGTCCCTACGAAACCGGGAATGGGAAAGAGTACATTCACTGATTATAGCTGTTTGGAAAGGAGAAAAGCCACCCCAAAGAAATCATTTTTCTAATGGGATGGCTTTATTCTTTTTTATGCTACTACATTATAGTTCCAATCAATGATGCCGCCAAAATCATAAATTTTTTTATAGCCTAATGCAGCCAATTCTTTTGCTGCCAAGGCACTCCTTCGCCCGCTGCGGCAGTACACAAGAATGGTTGCTTCTTTATCTGTGAGAATGGATTCTGCTTTTTCCCTGATTTCATTATCTGGTATTAGCAAAGCATTTGGGATATGGCCTTCATCAAATTCCTTCTGGGTTCTTACGTCTAAGATAATGGCTTCTTCTTTTTCTTGCATCATGTCATAGGCTTCATTTGCCGTTATGGTTTGATAATCAGAGGTTGTTGACTCGTCTGTGGCTCCACAGCCACATAGTAAGATAAGCAAGATAAAAGAAATTGCAAGTAACCTTTTTCTCATCCAAGCAACCACTCCTTTCAAGTCAGCTTAATTAGCCATTTTCATTTACAAACTGGCTATTATATAGTTTTGCATAAAGTCCGTCTGTTTTCAAGAGTTTTTCATGAGTACCCGTTTCTTTTATATCTCCGTTTTCCATATAAATGATCATGTCAGCGTCTTTAATGGTAGAAAGACGATGGGCAATTACAAAGCTTGTACGACCCTTCATCAAATTTTTCATGGCTTCTTGAATCAAAACTTCGGTACGTGTATCAACAGAGCTGGTTGCCTCATCTAAAATCATGATAGGACTTTCGGACAAAATTGCCCTTGCAATGGTCAATAACTGGCGTTCACCTTGGGCTAAATTGGTTGCTCCTTCTTGCAGCTTAAAATGGTATCCACCAGGCAAAGTCTTTATAAATGAATCTGCCCTTGCAGCTTTAGCCGCTACAACTACTTCATCATCTGTGGCATCCAATCTGCCATATCGTAGATTTTCCATAATACTACCTGTGAATAACCACGTATCTTGCAAAACCATACCAAAGATCTTTCTTAGCTCTATTCTTTTCATGTCCCTCACATCCACACCATTGATTAATATTCGGCCGCTATTGATATCATAAAACCTTAAAAGGAGATTAATAAGGGTAGTCTTACCTGCCCCAGTTGGCCCCACAATGGCCACCTTACTACCTGGAACCACTTGCAAGCTCACGTCATGCATTAGCGTGTGATAGGGTACATAACCAAACTTTACATGTTGGAATTCAACAGAACCGTCTATTTTTTCAGGTGCTTTTGATTTTTCTGAATCCGGTACTTCTTCTGTTTCATCCAAAAACTCAAAAACACGAGATGCAGCTGCCGCAGTAGACTGCAACACGTTTGCAATTTGAACGGTTTGGTTGATTGGTTGGGAAAATTGTCTTAAATATTGAATGAAAGACTGGATCATACCAATGGTCATTCGGCCATTGATTACCAAAGCACCACTAACTACCACCACAGCAACATAACCTATGTTTGTCATCCCTTGTGTTATGGGCATTAGAGTGCTTGACATAAACTGAGATTTCCAACCACTATCATAGAGCTCTTTATTTGTTTCTTCAAACTCTGCTATGGTTTCATCTTCTGTTCCATAAGCACTTACAATGTTATGCCCTGTATAGACTTCCTCAACATAACCATTGATTTCTCCTAAGGTTTCTTGCTGTGCCTTAAAGTGCTTTTGGGAGGCCCCGGCGATTTTCATGGATAGTATAAGAGCCAGAGGAACAGTAATAACTCCAATTAAAGTTAAAATGGGGCTAATAAAAAGCATCATAGCAAAAATACAAACTACAGATGTAACAGCAGTTACAAGTTGATCCAAACTTTGCTGCAAGCTGTTTGATATGGTGTCCACATCATTTGTAATTCGGCTTAAAACATCACCATAGGTATTTGTATCGAAATAGTTTAAAGGGAGTTTTTTGAATTTTTTGTCCACCTTATTTCGAAGATCATATATGGTTTTTTGGGAAACCCTCACTAGGATACAGGTGCTTAAATATTTAAATACTGCATACAAAATATAGGTGGAAGCCAATATAATTAAGATTGTAATAAATTTTTTAATGCCCGATGGAACAAGGGCACCATCCACCACTAAACCAAGCAAAGAGTCTGTAGCTTTACCTAAAATAAATGGGCCAAAGCTATTAAACAGCGATGCAAACACAATTAAAATAATTGCTATGATTAAGCCTTTTCGATATGGGCTCATAAATCGAAATAATCTACCAAAAACATCTTTAAAATTTACAGTTTTCTTTGATTTATCCTGCATAAAACTACACCTCCTCTTTACTTAATTGTGAATAAACAATTTCTTTATAAACATCGCAGCTTTTTAGCAGCTCATCGTGTTTACCAAGGCCGACACATTGACCATCCTCAAGCACTAAAATGCGATCAGCGTTTTTAATGGTACTAATTCTTTGGGCTACCAAAATAACCGTAGCATTTTTAGCTTCGTGCAAAAGAGCCTTTCTGAGGGCCGCATCTGTTTTGAAATCAAGAGCTGAGAAACTATCGTCAAAAATATAAATCTCCGGTTTTCTCATAATGGCTCTGGCAATTGCAAGCCTTTGCCGCTGACCACCTGAAACATTGGTACCACCTTGTGAAATTGGTGCCTCAAATTCCCCCTCTTTTGCCATAACAAAATCGTAGGATTGCGCAGTTTTTATTGCATGCTCAATTGCATCTTCATCCTTGTTTGGCTCACCATAGCCAACGTTCTGGGCAATTGTTCCTTTAAATAAGAAGGACTTTTGAGGGACAAGGCCGATTTTCTTTCTGAGAGTTTCAACATCCATATCCTTTACGTTTATACCATCCACCAATACCTCTCCTTTTTCCACATCGTAGAAGCGAGGAATCAAGTTAATTAAGGTAGATTTACCACAGCCCGTAGAACCGATAATAGCTGTTACTTCGCCAGGGCCAGAATCAAATGAAATATTCTCTAGGGCAGGGGAGGTTGCATTTGGAAAAGTAAATGTTACATTTTTAAATGAAACATAGCCTTTCTTTTCCGTATCTTTTACTGCCTTTTCATTATTCTTAATGGCAGAGGTTGTTTTTAACACCTCATTAATTCTTTTTGCAGATACGGCCGCTCTTGGATACATAATAAAAATCATGGATAACATCATAACTGCCATCATAATCTGCATTACATACTGAATAACTGCAATTACATCACCGATGGGAACAGTAGCGTTGTTATTGATAATCTGGTATCCACCAAAACCAATTAATGCGACCATAGTTGCATACAAAATGAGACTAAGACCAGGCATCATAATGCCCATAGCCGTATTCATTTTAATTGCGTTTTTCATAAATGCATGATTTACTTTTTCAAAGCGTTCTTCTTCAAACTCCTCTGTTCCAAAGGCTCTGGCAACACGAATACCTGTTAGTTTTTCCCTTGTTACAAGGTTAATTTCATCAAGCTTTGTTTGCATTTTTGTTGAAAGGGGGGTTGCAATCTTTGCAATGAGTAACACAAAAATAAACATAACCGGAATAGAAATCAATAAAATCATAGACATGGAGACACTTTTTTGAAGTGCCAAAATGATGCCACCAATACACATAATCGGTGCCATAAGACTGATTCTCAACAACATATTCATGAACGTTTGCACCTGTACAACGTCATTATTGGTTCTTGTTATCAAAGAAGATGTTGAAAAGGTATCAAACTCTGCCTGAGAGAAATACTGAACTTTCTTAAAAACCTTACCTCGCAAATTTTTACCTAAGCCAACGGAAGCAATGGATGCAAAAAAACCAGTACCAATGCTACAAATTATACCCAGCACCACAAAGAGAAGCATTGTCCCACCGATGGCAACAATTTCACCTATATCGCCATTGGGAATAGAAGTGTTGATGATATTGGAAAGGTACATAGGTAGGGCTAAATTTGCTACCACTGAACCAATCACAGTTAAGAAAATCAACAAAACAGCCCACTTAAAACGTAGTAACTCCTTAAACATTAATCTCATTTGTATTCCTCCATAAATAATTGTGAAAACATAAAATGTCTATTTCATAAATTTACGAACAATTGGCAACCTATTATCGCTTATACAATCTCTTTTGTTGTGGTGGAGTAAAAGTATGTTTTTCTATTATGTTGAAATTGCAAATAGTTACATTTATGGTTTCCCTTGTGCAAATTATAATTCATATATTTCTTTGTTAAACCCTGTAACATGAGTGTACTTTAAAATATCCGTAAAAATTAATAGTGGTAATTGAAAATTCTAATAATCAATGATTATAAAAAGTTAAATATATATATAATTTGATGCATCTTTGTTCATTATGTTTTTGTCTTCAAAACTATTTTATTGAAATACATACATCTACCCCCTTATTTCAATTGTTATAAAGTATTAGTATATAGGTGAAAGCTTAAAGCTTTCTTTGATAGGAATAAGAATAATATCTCTATTTCTTTGAAAATCATTATACTTCTCTAACTAATTATTTTAGTTTTGAAATTTAAAGCTGTTTTTGCAATTAAACATCATTCCTCTTTTATTTCTAACCAAAACAAAAAAAGCTAACCTACTTATCTTGACAATTAGTCTTGACAAATGTGTTAGCTATGCGATGATACTGCAAAGTATTTAGGAAGAATTTTTCTTATGTGAATCGAATGTCAGCGGTTGCAAGCTGTGCCGCATTAAATTTTTGTATTTCCTTTGCTTTTCTATCAAGTAGATATAAATCAACCATTTCCCAAAGGGAAAAAGTTCCCGCAATATTGATAAAGTCCGTAAAAAGCTGACCTTTATTGTTGCTTGATAGGTAATAGGAAAAAGCAAGGAGAGTAGCACCAACAATGAGTAAACCGATAATGGTAATTAGATTTATCTTTAAATCCTGCTTTTTATCCTCAAGAACTAATCCGTAATGATTTTTGATTGCCTGAACCAAAATCTCTTTCTCCTCACTGTTTACCTGTTCTATTTGAACATCCAATATGACAGAATACTTAAGTGGGATATGATAAATTACATTATCTAGATAATCGGTAAAACTTCCATCCAGTTCTTCATGGTCTTTTATACAAAAGGGGGAAAAGGCACTCTCAACATTTTTAAGATGGATACGAACCAATGCATTATCATTTTCATCAAGAAAAAAATTAGCAATATATTGCTGTTTGTCAAACTGGGCCTTTTTATATTTTTTTAACTTGGCATTTAAAAATCTGGTCATTTTTATTCACCTTTCAAGGTTTTTTGGCACAATAAATGTATCAGATTTTATTATGGAAATCAAGGTTATTTCAATTTTTAATGATTGTTAAAAGAATAGAAATCTTATTTGTTTTCGTGGGGAAATCTTTCAAAAAACCTAACAGTTAGCTTTTAAAATAAAAATCTATAGCTTCTTTTGTAATTTCAATGGCTTTATCTAACTCCAGGGGAGTGATATTAAGAGGAGGGTTGAAATAAAGCACATCGCCTAAAGGGCGTAGGATTAACCCCCGCTTTAACCCTTCCTTATATATCTGATAACCAACCCTTAAATCAGGATTGAAGGGCTTTTTAGTATCCTTATTTTCAACAAGTTCCAAGGCATGAATGAGGCCAATGGATCTAATTTCTCCAATGTGCTTATGATTTTCTAAAGTGGTATGCATTTGTTTGCTTAAGTACAAGGCGTTCTTTTGTGCAGTCTCTAATATTTTTTCTTCTTTAAGCACCTTTAGCACACGCAGCGCAGCGGCACACCCAAGAGGATTTCCGCTATAAGTGTGGCTATGCATAAAAGCCTTACCCTCATGATAGTCTCCATAAAAAGCATGATAGACTTTTTCTGTGGTCACCGTTAGAGACATAGGCATATATCCTCCCGTTAGCCCTTTAGACAGACACATCAGATCCGGTGTGATTGCAACGTGGTTACAAGCAAACATTTTACCTGTACGACCAAACCCAGTGGCTATTTCATCTGCAATGAGCAATACATTGTGCTTATCACACAGGTTTCGCAGTTTCACTAAATAGAGGGGGGGATACATTCGCATCCCTGCACTGCCTTGTAAAAGAGGCTCTATGATGATTGCCGCTGTTTGTTGTCCATATTTTTGAAAGGATTTCTCTGCTTTTTCAAAACACTCACAATCACAGTTATCTCTGTTTTTATAATAGGGGCAACGAAAGCAGTCTGGGGCGTCAATCTGAATGGTATCCATCAACATGGGTTTATATATTTTAGCATATAAATCCATGGCCCCTACGGATAAAGCCCCAATGGTTTCTCCGTGATATCCGTGGGATAGGCACATGAACCTAGTTTTTTTAGAGTTACCCATCTGATACTGATATTGAAAAGCCATTTTTAATGCACACTCAACGGCAGCGGAACCATTATCAGAAAAATGAAACCTTGTAAGGCCAGAAGGTAGAACTTTTGATAACTCCTCACACAACATTATGGCGCCTTCATGAGTAAAATTTGCAAATATAACATGTTCTAAGGTGTCAAGCTGATTTTTGATTCCTTCTGTAATGATAGGGTTACAATGTCCCAAAAGGTTACACCACCATGAACTAACAATATCAATATACTCTTTTCCATATACATCATAAAGATATACTCCTTTTCCTCGTGAAATGGGAATTGGGGCTAACTCTTCATAATCTTTCATCTGGGAGCATGGATGCCAAATATGTTTTAAATCCCGTTCTTCCAATCCCATCAAAATACCTCCCTTTTAAAAATGTCTTTTAGCTTATTCAAAGAAATATTAAGATTTACATCTCCCTCTTTAACACAGGCAAGGACAGGCACTCCTGTAAGGATTTCAATCATTTTGATATTATTCCGCTCCATTTCATTGCCAGTGTAATGATTCAAAATGATTCCAGAAATATGAATTTGCCTTTGCTTCAAGTATTCAGTTGTTAATACAGTAGCGTTTATTGTGCCAAGTCCTGCATCTGCCACAACCAGACAGGAGAGAGAAAGGGCTTTCACAATGTCTTCAAGTAAAATTTGCGCTTCCTCATCCCACCGAAGAGGGCATACAATACCTCCACTCCCTTCTGTTACGACATAGTCAAAACTACAACAAACTTTCTTATAATCCGCCTTGATTTTCCTTAAGCTTACGGGATTTCCCTCTAGCTTTGCAGCTAGATGAGGGGATACTGGTGTCTTATATAAATAAGAAAGTAAACTTTCTTTCTCTTGATCTATTTGTGCAAATTCATTCACAAAGCCTGCATCACTTTCATGGATACTTCTTGCACCACTTAGAACAGCTTTATAATAACCACAATGTAATCCATGTTGTCTCATGGCCTTAACCAATAGGGCTGATATGTATGTTTTACCAATATCAGTTCCTGTTGCAGTTACAAACACTCCTTCAACCATGGTTTTTTTTCACCTCAAATCCTAATTCAGCTATCATTTTTAAATCTGCCTCAATTGAAAAACCTGATGTGGTTAGCATATCGCCAGAAATAGCCGCATTTGCACCACTCAAGAAACAAGAGCGGCCCTTATCATGTAAAAGATTTCGTCCTCCTGCCAGGCGAATAAAAGCACAGGGCAGTATAAAACGATAGACAGCAACAATCCGCCTTATTTCATCTTCTGAAAGGGGTTGTAAGTTTTCGTAAGGAGTCCCTTTGATTGGATTAAGTACATTGATTGGAACACTTTTTACATTCAGTGCTTTTAGAGAAAAGGCTAAGTCGATACGGTCTTCCAGGCTTTCTCCAATACCAAAGATACCACCACTGCATATGTACATTCCAACTTCTTTGGCAAAACCAATGGCAGTAACCTTATCTTCAAAGGTATGGGTGGTACACATATTGGGAAAGTTATTTTTTGAAGTTTCCAAGTTGTTGTGAATTCGGGTAAGGCCAACTTGGTATAAACGTGTGTATTGCTCTTTGGTCAAAAGTCCAAAGGAACCGCAAATCTCAATAGGGACTGAAGTTTTCATTTGTTCAACAACAGAACAAATTTGCTCCAGTTCTTGTTCAACAAGGGTTTTGCCAGATGTCACCAAAGAATATCGTTGAACTCCTCTATCTGCATTGTATTTTGCATGAGAAATGATTTCATCTGCTGAAAGTAGGGGATAATCTTGGCAATCTGCATCATGATGAATAGATTGGGCACAGTATTTACAATTTTCTGAGCATCGTCCACTTTTTGCATTGATGATTGTACAAATATCAAAAGTATTTTGGCAGTAATGCTTTCGTATTTCATTTGCGTTTTGGCAAAGCTCCTCTAAAGGTTGGGAGAACAGCATGAGTGCCTCATTCTTTGTAATGGTGGAACCATATAATATTTTTTCCTTTATTAAAGTAACAAAATGCATGTTTTTACCCCTTTCTTATCACCGGAATGATTCTTTTTGCAATGATCGCAGCAATAACACATAAGACTATATCCCCCGGCACTGCTAAAATGAAACAATATAAAAAAAGCGGCCATAGTCTAATTGGTGTGTTTAAATAAAAGTTAGAAATGGCATAGTAATATACCATCCCAAAAAGATAAACAATACCTAAACCAAGAAAATTTGCAGTATATAGCTTTCTATAAGAGGGGTTTGATACCTTGTTTGCAATATTCCCTGTTACATAAGCACCAACAAAAAATCCGATGATATATCCAAAGGTTGGAGTAAAAATATACCCTAGCCCACCGCCTTGGGTAAAAACAGGAAGTGCCATCAACCCCAATAATATATATATACCAACACTCATCGCTCCAAGTTTTCCGCCTAAAAGCAATCCAGCTAGCATTGTAAATAAGTATTGCAATGTAAAGGGAACAACGGGTACTGGTATGCGGATAAATGCACCAATGGTAATTAGTGCTGCAAACAACCCAACTAAAGTAATTTCCTTGATTCGTAATATTTTCATATTCTGCCTCCGTCATATTTTGGTAAAGCTTTGCATTTTGTGCGGCCATGTTTCCGTTAGAAGTAAGATTAACAGTGGTTCACCTTATTGTCAACTTAATTTTTTATAAAAGTTTACAATCAAAAGAAGGAAGTTGCTTCTTTTAGATTTTTTTGTAAGGTTCATGATTTTATTTTTGAACTTCAAGAAAGGGATTTAATGTGTATTAGAATATAAAAGCAGCGGGTTTTCAATAAAAAAATGATATATTCGAAAATATAACTGATTTTACGCCAAAAAAATTATTTTTGCCCTAAATTTTTGTTCCAAAAAGATTTTCAGTTGAAAAAGTTGTTGATTTAAAATTTTTTTTTGTAAAACTATTAAGAAGTGTAAAATTCATCCGATTAATAAGTTGTACAACAAAAAAAGGAAATTGATGTTGTATAAATATTGGTAACTTATATAATTACCAATTTAAAGCAAAGTCAGTGCACGGATTTTGCTTGTATATTTCAAGTTGGAATGTAAGGACACATTCCCTATAACAAACAAGGAGGTTTTTTATTATGAGAATTCAACACAATATCGCAGCTTTAAACTCCCACAGACAGTTGGGTGCTAACAACAACTCCGTAGGCAAGAACCTTGAAAAGTTATCCTCTGGTTACAGAATCAACAGAGCTGGTGACGATGCCGCTGGTTTGGCTATCTCTGAAAAAATGAGAGCACAGATCAAAGGTTTGGAAACAGCTACAAAGAACGCTAACGATGGTATCTCTTTGGTTCAGACAGCGGAAGGTGCTTTGACAGAAGTTCACTCTATGTTAAATCGTATGGTTGAATTGGCTACACAGTCCGCTAACGGTACATATGATAACTCCGTTGACCGTGCAAACCTTCAGAAGGAAGTAACATCCTTGAAGTCTGAAATTGATAGAATTTCTCAGAGCACAAACTACAATGGTATCAAATTGTTGGATGGTAGCAAGAATGGTGCTCATACATTAGGTACAGTTGGTGCTAGTATCAATGCAGCAGCTGGTATTGCAAACATTGATCTTACAAATTTGGCATCTACAGCTGGAATTGATGGAACAACCAATACATTAACATTGGCATATGATAAAGATACAAATATCTTTACAGCTACAATGGTCACAGGTGGCAACACTCTGACTGATACTGTTAAAATTGACCCTACTGCGATTGCCGCTGGTCAGGAACAAACAGTTTCTTTCTCTAACACAGGATTGAAGATTTCCTTAAATAGTGCGTTTGCAAAAGGAACTTCTATTACTGCTACCAACACTATCACAACAACTTATGATGCAACAAAGGGCATGAACCTTCAGGTTGGTGACACCAATGATGCATTCAACAAAGTTGGTGTAAAAATTGGTAACATGAACTCTACCTCTCTTGGTATTGGTGCCATTGATATTAGCACAGAAGCTGGCGCAGGTTCCGCAATTAACTTGTTAAAAACAGCAATCAACACAGTATCTTCCACTCGTGGTGACTTAGGTGCTATCCAGAACCGTTTGGAACACACAATCAGCAACTTGGGTGTAACAACTGAAAACTTAACTGCTGCTGAAAGCCGTATTCGTGACGTTGACATGGCAGAAGAAATGATGGAATTCACAAAGAATAACATCCTTACACAGGCTTCTCAGGCTATGCTTGCTCAGGCTAACCAGTTACCTCAGGGTGTATTGCAGTTATTACAGTAATTTTAAAAATTTTATTGCTTTACCGCAATAATCAAAGCCCATACCTTTGGTATGGGCTTTCTTAATCTTTCATTTTAGATTTTAACCATGGTTTTAAAGTAGGATTCGTTTTGCTATTCACTCATTTTTGAATGGTATAGTTTGCTTGCAAAAGCTACTATTATAAATCACTTGTTCATTTCATGAAAAAATAATTTTTAAGCTTTCGCTACATTACGCATGAATTTCCTTTGATTTGTACAATTTATTTTATGTAAACTTTTAAACTATGTTTATACAGATTATAACCTTAAGTTTCATATGGATCAAATGATTCAATTTTTTTATTGAAATACATAACACAGTAACGTGGTAGCGTATTGACTTTTTAAATAGGAAATGCTAGAATTAGTTTCTATTCATTACATAAATTATGGAATTTCATTCCATCTATAACTAAAAATAAATCTTTTAGTTCACGAAATATTAAGTCCAAAAAAATATTTATCACCGCAGTAAAAACATAATTCAGAAAATCCATACAAATAACGAATGATTTATAGAAAATCTTGCAAGGAGGATTTTTGCTATGCCTCTAACAAAAAACATCCTAATTGTTGACGATAATAAAATGAATAGGCAAGTTTTGTCCAAAATTTTAAGTGACAATTATAATGTATTGGAAGCAGAAAATGGAAGAGAAGCACTTGATATATTACAAAGATTGTACAAAAGCATTTCTGTAATTCTGCTTGATATAGTTATGCCTATCATGAATGGGTATGAAATGCTGGCAGAAATTCACGGGGATGCTTTTTGGTCTAAAATCCCTGTTATTGTCACTTCGGGGAATGAGGAGATTGACGCAGAAGTAAAGGCCTTGTCCCTTGGCGCCCAAGATTTTATCCAGAAACCCTATATACCAGATGTAATAAAGCATAGGGTAGCGAATACCATTTATTTGCGAGAAACTGCTGCTATCGTAAATTCTGTTCAAAGGGATGCATTAACAGGTTTGTATTCTAAGGAGTATTTTTATTGCTTAGTTGAAGAAATTTTACTTAATCATCCCAACAAAAAGTATGATATTATCTGCGCGGACATTGAGCGATTTAAACTAGTCAATGAATTATGTGGTATCAAGGAAGGGGACTCCCTCCTAAAATACGTTGCACAAATGATTCAAAATAAAGTCAATGATTTAGGGGTATGCGGAAGAATAGGCGGCGACATTTTTGCAATTATTATGGAACACCAGGAGAAATACCGCGAGGAGGATTTTCTGGAAACGGTAGAATATATTAATCAATTCAATACCAATTTGCACTGTGTTATAAAATATGGAATCTATGTTATTGAAGATAGAACGTTACCAGCTGATATCATGTGTGACCGTGCACGTTTGGCTTTAGAGTCTATTAAAGGAAAGTATAAAACCCATTTTTCATACTACGATGATACAATCCGACAGGAGCTTTTGGATGAGCAGTTCATATTATCAAATATGAAAGCTGCTTTAACAAACCGAGAGTTTGTTGTTTATTTTCAACCAAAATTTGAATTGATGACTGAGCAAATCTGCAGTGCAGAGGCCTTGGTTAGGTGGGTTCATCCAATAAAAGGCATGATTCCGCCAAACCGTTTTATCAAAACGTTTGAGAAAAACGGATTTATAACGGAACTGGATTTTTATGTATGGGAAGAAACCTGCAAATGGATTCGCTCTTGGATAGACAGAGGGAATACACCAATACCTATATCAATTAATATGTCAAGGGCTGATATCTATAATCCTAAAATTGATATCATTTTACTCTCACTGCTTAGCAAATACAATTTAAATCCCAGTCATATATTTCTGGAAATTACGGAAACGGCTTACACCGAAAATTCAGAACAAATGATAGAGGTCGTTGACCGCCTAAAGAAATTAGGTTTTATTATTGAAATGGACGACTTTGGAAGTGGCTATTCGTCCTTGAATATGCTTTCGGAGCTTCCAATTGATGTCATTAAATTGGATATGCGTTTTGTTCAAAACGAAGATAGTTCAAGAAACAAGCGTAGCATCATGAGTTTTGTCATTAGCCTTGCAAAGTGGATGGGACTAATGGTTATTGCTGAGGGAGTCGAAACAGAAGAACAGGTTAATCTTTTAAAAGTCCTTGGGTGTCAACGGGTACAAGGCTATTATTTTTCAAAGCCATTACCTATGGATTCATTTGAAGAATTAATTCACAGGGTGAACTTGCAAAATTTTGAAGTAACTAATATTATCTCTCCCATTTCTATGGGTAAAGGAAGAGATAATATACTAAGCCTAGATGTAGAAAAAAAAGCGATGTTGATTTTTGATATGGACGCTGTTGAATTTTTATCTTTCCATGGAGTATTTCAACATAAATTTACAATTTTAACGGCAACTGCCATTGATGAAGCAAGGCATACGATTTGTAATTACAAAACAAACATTGCAATCATGATTTTTTCTATCACAAATAATATTTCGTTAGACGAAATTTCTGCCATGATACTGCTTTGTAAAAGCTACGATATCCCTGTAATCACCATTCATAATAATATAGAATTTATTAGCCCAATTGTTTCCTTTGGAGCTCTTGACTGTATAATGAAGCCATATGTGATTGAAACTTTAGAAAACAAGGTGGAAAATACATTGTGCCGCATGAGGGTTTCCCAGTTCCAAAAAGAGGTTAAAATTAATGATGCTATCACAGAAATGAAAAGGCGAGCCGAAGTTGATTTCTTGTCAGGTTTGTTAAATAGATCTGAGCTGAAAAGTAGGATTCAAGAATTTTACGAAAAGAAAAAAGGTTCCCAAGGTATTTTTATTCTCATAGACATTGATCATTTTAAATCTATCAATTTAGCACTGGGATACGGCGTAGGGGACAAGGTGCTTTGCGCTGTTGGGGAAATGTTAGTTTCAATTTTTGAAGAAACCGATATTGTTAGTCGAATCGATAGTGATTTATTTGCAGTATTTATACCAAAAGAAATCCAAATATATGAACTAGAACGGAAGTTAGATAAGGTATGTCATTCTATTGCTTATGATAAATCAAATTTAAACCTAACATTGACCTGTTCCGTAGGCGTTTGTCTCACACCACAGCATGCAATGAACTTTGATGATCTTTATAATTACGCTGAAATTGCCCTGGTAAATGCAAAAAAAGATCATCCAAAACACTTTGTATTTTTTGAGGAGGGGATGAAAATCCCACTAAATGAAAAGGTTGAGGAACAGGCCCTTGCTCTTTTGGATGATGTGTCGGATGCTATGTTTGTTTGTGACGCACTGACAAGTGAAATCATATATATTAACGACACTGCTTGCAAAATTATCAACAAGGATAGAAACAGTTGTATGGGAGCCAGGTGTTATCAGCTTTTCTGGGATAGTTGTAAAAACTGTGATTTTTGTTACCATGTCAATAGTCATAATATTGCTTTTTATGAAGAAGATACATACTTAAAAGATGGAAAGACAAAAATTCATTTAAAAGCGAAAGTTGGGCAATGGGATGGAAATAAAGTCAAAATACATTACCTCCAAAAGAAGAATTAGTCTCTGCATCGAAGGAAGTAAATAAATTTTAAAAAGAAGCGCCGTAGCAATTTTTGTTGATTGTATCATACAAAAAAATTGCTACGGCGTTTTATAAAAGCTAAGCCTAAGTAGAAAAGGCAATTTTACAATAAAATAGCTCAATAATGACTAATGAAAATGCAAAATTATTGAATATTATTTTATAAATCAAGGTTTTTTTGAATGTCAAAACAAAATTTTAGAAAAAAAACAACATTTTTCACGAAGAATAATTGCATAGGGAAGAAGGCTGTGCTAAAATATAACGATGCTTAAATAAAGAAATGATTGGAGTTTGTTATGAAACAAAAGATTGAAAATATCAGGAACGTGGCAATCATCGCCCACGTTGATCATGGTAAAACAACGCTGGTAGACCAGTTATTACGTCAGAGCGGCATTTTCCGTTCTAACCAAGTAGTACAGGAACGTGTTATGGATAGCGGTGATATTGAACGTGAAAGAGGCATTACCATTCTTTCTAAAAATACTGCGGTAAACTTCAATGATACTAAAATTAACATCATTGATACCCCCGGCCATGCGGATTTTGGTGGCGAGGTTGAGCGTGTATTAAAAATGGTAGATGGTGTTGTTTTGGTTGTAGACGCTTTTGAAGGCCCTATGCCTCAAACAAAATTTGTTTTACGCAAAGCATTGGAGTTAAATCATCCTGTTGTTGTTTGTGTAAACAAGGTTGACCGTCCTGAAGCTCGTCCTGACGACGTGGTAGACGAAGTTTTGGAACTTTTTATGGAACTGGATGCAAACGACCAGCAGTTGGATTCTCCTTTTGTTTTTGCTTCTGCAAGAGGTGGCTATGCTTCCACTGACTCTTCTGCCAGAGAAGGGGATATGATGCCTTTATTTGAGGCAATTATAAATCACATTCCTGGCCCAAGTGGTGATTTGGACGAACCTTTGCAGGGATTAATCTCTACCATCGATTATAGTGAATATGTTGGTCGAATTGGTATTGGTAAGATTGAAAACGGCACCATTCATGTGAATGATGAAGTTGTTGTTTTGAATATGCATAATGAAGATATGCAAAAGAAGCTGCGTATTACAAAGCTTTACCTATTTGAAGGACTTCAGAGGGTAGAGGTAAAAGAAGCAAGCGTTGGTAATATTGTTGCCATTAGTGGTATCGAAAACATTATGATTGGTGATACCATTTGTTCACCTGAAAAGCCTGAAGCTTTGCCTTTTGTGAAAATTTCGGAGCCCACATTGTCCATGAATTTCGCTGTAAATGATAGTCCATTTGCTGGACAAGATGGTAAGTATGTTACTTCCCGTCAGCTTAGAGATAGATTATTCAAAGAACTAAATACGGATGTAAGCCTTAGAGTTGAGGATACAGAGTCTATGGATTGTATGCGTGTTTCTGGCAGAGGTGAATTACACCTCTCCATTTTGATTGAAACATTACGTCGTGAAGGGTATGAGTTCCAGGTTTCTAAACCAGAAGTTTTGTTAAAGGAAATCGATGGAAAACAATGTGAACCAATGGAATTGGTAACCATCGACGTGCCAGAAGAATTCGTTGGAAATGTAATTGAAAAGCTTGGTTCTAGAAAGGGCGAGATGACTAATATGTCCCCTGCAAAAGGAGGATACACTCGTTTGGAATTTAGCATTCCTGCTAGAGGCTTGATTGGTTATCGTAACGAATTTATGACAGATACAAAAGGGAATGGTATTTTAAATTCTCTTTTTGACGGATATGAACCTTATAAAGGTGAAATTCCTACTCGTTCCCAGGGCTCTTTGGTGGCTTTTGAAAGCGGAGAAGCGATCACTTATGGTTTGTACAACGCTCAGGAAAGAGGTAGCTTGTTTATTGGTGCCGGGGTTAAAGTATACGAAGGTATGATTGTTGGCAGAAATGCTCGTGTTGATGATATGGATATTAACGTCTGCAAGAAAAAGCAGCTTACAAATACACGTTCTTCCGGTTCGGATGATTCCTTGCGTCTAACACCTCATATTCAAATGTCACTGGAACAATGCATGGAATTTATTAGCGAGGATGAATTATTAGAGGTAACACCGCTGAATTTGCGTATGCGTAAGAAAATTTTAGACAACAACTTACGTAGAAAACAAAGAGCACGTAGTAACTAATATTTAGAACAGTAATGCATGAGGTGCGATATGGCAGAAAGAACAAAAAGAAAAGGTTCCTTTGTCAAACAGGCCGCCATTTTAGCGACGGCTGGTATCCTTGTACGCTTTTTAGGCTTTATATACCGTGTTCCTCTCACCAATATGATTGGAGATCAGGGAAACGGTATTTACAGCGCCGGTTATTATATCTATACCTTTTTGCTGATTCTTTCATCGGCAGGATTACCTGCTGCAATCTCAAAAATGGTATCAGAACGAATTGCGGTAAAACAATATCGTAACGCACATAGAGTCTTTCAGGGAGCTTTGATTGTTTCGGGCTCCCTAGGCTTGTTGTTTGCAGTTTTACTGGGTGTATTTGGGCAACAGGTTGCAAACTGGGCTAATGCCCCAGAAAGCTATTATTGTATATTGACCCTATCCCCTACCATATTTATTGTTGCCGTTATGTCGGCTTATAGAGGATATTTTCAAGGCATGAATACCATGGTTCCCACGGCAATTTCTCAAATTGTGGAACAAGTTTTTAATGCCTTTTTCAGTGTCTACCTAGCCTATGTGTTCCTTAGTTTTGGCGTCAAAGCAGGTCAAAAGAATATTCCAATGGGGGCTGCAGGCGGTACAGCAGGGACTGGTATTGGCGCGTTTGCTGGCCTGTTGGTTGTGATGTTTAGCTATTTTTTAATCAGACCTACCATTGTAAAAAAAGTTAGACGTTGTCAGCAGCCTTTTGAGGAGAGCTATACCGATACAGCAAAGCAATTATTAAAAACAGCATGGCCAATTATTGCCGGCACCGCAGTGTTTAGTATCACCAATCTAATCGATATGAACATGGTTACTCGAATCTTAGAATCAACTGGCTTTTCTCATAGTGAGGCCATGGATTTATACGGTCAGCTTTCCGGTAAGTATGTTACCTTAACAACATTACCCGTTTCAATTTCCACTGCGTTAGCAACAGCGGCCCTACCCAGTATTGCTGCTTCAGCGAAGCTAAAAGAATTTAAGCAAGTACGACGAAAGATGAATTTAACCTTCCGTATTTCTATGATTATTTCTGTGCCTGCTGCTGTGGGAATCGGCGTACTAGGTGGTCCAATTATTCATATGTTGTTTCCAATGGCATCAGATGGCGGTGCACTACTGACAGTCGGTTCAATTTCCATATTATTTCTTGCATTATGCCAAACTGCAACAGGGATTTTACAGGGTATCGGACACATAAAGGTGCCTGTTGTGGGAGCTATTTTAGGTGCTATTACCAAGGTGCTATTAAACTATTTGTTGATTGGTATTCCAGAGTTAAATGTATTAGGAGCAGTTTTATCAACCACAGGGTGCTACTTCGTTGCGGCTGTGTTTGATGTGATTATGTTGACAAGGATAACAAAGGTTAAATTTGATATGATGGGTACATTACTTAAACCGGTTGCTGGTTCAATTGTTATGGGCATTGCAGCCTTAGCCTCATATCATGTAATCAATATGATTTATCCAAGCAATACAATTGCAACACTGCTATCCATCGTTTTTGCTATGGGGATTTATGGAATGGTAATGCTTTTGATTGGTGGTATTACTGAAGAAGATTTAAATAGCCTACCAATGGGTAGGAAAGTAATCCATATTTTAAGACGATTCCGAATGCTATAATGAAAAGCCTGAAATTACTGAACAACAGTATTTCCAGGCTTTTTTTGCTTCTAATACCAGAACGAAAAGAATTGAATCTTTTTGGGTCTGTGTTTATGAACTTCCTTTTTATAATTACATGGGATGATTCAAGCAAATAGGCTCAATCACTGTAAAGTCAACTTAATATTAGCTCCAACTTTACCTTGTTTTTTTAGAAAGGTCTTTTTTGTTTCTATAAGGTATACTTATATTCTTTTAAAATTAACATTCGTTTTTTTCGTTATTTCAATGGAAGAATTGCACATATTAACCATATGTTATGGCAATTAAAAGGGAAACTCTATATGAAAAAAACCCTTTTAAAACGTACAAGAATACTCTATAATAGTAACAAGTAGGCAAAGAGAAGAAAAGGTAAGGCGAAACCATATAAAGCCTTTGATACTTCTCTTTTTTTCATTTAAAGGCTAGCCTATTATGATTTCTAGATTTTCTTAAACCAATCATGTGAGATCTTATTTTGGTGTTCCTAACAAAATTATCAAATCTATTTTTCATTAGGTTACAATAAAATGCTTGAAATATTATCTGAATTTAGAAAGAAGGTGACATGATGTTTGATATCAGTGAAGAGTTAAAAAAACTTCCCCAAAAACCCGGGGTTTATTTAATGAAAAATGAAAAAGGTGAAATTATTTACGTCGGTAAAGCAATCAATCTGAAAAATAGGGTTCGCCAATATTTCCAAAGCAGTAAAAGCCAAACTGTCAAAACTCGGGCAATGGTACCTCAGATTAAAGAATTTGAATACATCGTTACAGATTCAGAATTGGAAGCTTTGATTCTAGAGTGCAACTTAATTAAACAACATGAACCATATTACAACATCATGCTAAAGGATGACAAATCCTATCCTTATATAAAAGTAACTGTACAAGAGGATTTTCCTCGGATTTTTGTAACACGGCGCATGGAAAAGGATAAAGCCAAGTATTATGGTCCCTATACAGATGCCTTAGCGGTAAAAGAAACTGTGGAGACACTGCATAAGCTTTTTCCCATTAGAAAATGCAAAAAAAACCTTCCAAAAGAAATTGGAAAAGAAAGGCCCTGCTTGAATCATCATATTGGCCAGTGCCTTGCGCCATGCAGTGGCGCAATTTCCTCCCAGGATTATAAAGAGTTTATTAAAGACGCAATGGATTTTCTTGAAGGAAAGCACGATGGTATTGGCAAAAAGATGGAAAGAGAGATGGCCATTGCCGCAGAAAACATGGAGTATGAAAAAGCAGCAGCACTAAGGGATAAAATTAGAGCAGTGCAAAGCATTGGGCAAAAACAGAAAATGGCTAATATGTCCTTAGGTGATGCTGATGTCATTGCAATGGTACGAGCTTACCATGAATGTTTGGTTCAAGTGTTTTTTGTTCGTGATGGCAAAATGACAGGACGTGAAAATTTCACCATGACCGCCTCGGAAGAACAAAGTCGAAGTGAAATTCTAACAGCATTTGTGCAGCAGTTTTATACTGGTACCGCCTATATTCCCAAGGAAATAATCCTGCAAGAAGACTTAGTTTTGGAAGAAAAGGAACTCCTAATTCAATATCTTAGCGTAAAAAGAGGAGGAAAGATTACCTTTACTGTTCCAATAAAAGGCGAGAAAGAAAAATTGGTAGAACTTGCCCATAAAAATGCTTTACTTATTTTTGAACAATTTGGAGAAAGGTTGCGCAGGGAAGAACAGCGTACCAAAGGTGCAATGGAAGAATTACGGCAAGCTTTGTCCATTCCCGAAACAATAAGACGAGTAGAAGCCTATGATATCTCTAATACACAAGGGTTTGAGTCCGTTGGTTCTATGGTAGTATTTGAGGATGGCAAGTCTAAGAATAGCGATTATCGAAAGTTCCGCATCAAAACCGTTGTTGGAGCAAATGACTATGCTTCTATGAAAGAAGTTATGACCCGCAGACTGAATCATGCGTTAAAGGAAAAAGCAGAAGGTGTAACCAGTAGCTTTACCCGTCTGCCCGATTTGATTTTTATGGATGGCGGTAAGGTGCAAGTCCGTGCGGCAGAAGAAGTTTTGATGTCATTTGGAATGAACATACCCGTTTGCGGCATGATAAAAGATGAAAAACATCGCACACGAGGGCTTTTATATGGCGGGAAAGAAATCAAGATTCCTTTTACCTCGGAGGGGTTTAAACTCCTAACCAGAATTCAAGATGAAGTCCATCGCTTTGCTATTACTTATCATAGGAAACTTCGTCAGGAAAAAGGATTGCATTCTGTTCTGGATGACATTAAAAGCATTGGTGAAATTCGCAGAAAAGCTTTGATGCGCCATTTTGGGTCCATCGAAGATATTGCGAAGGCAGAGGTGACTGACCTATTGGAGGTAAAAGAGATGAATATACCTTCGGCAGAACAGGTTTATGCCTTTTTCCACAGGGATGAATTGCAAAATTAATCGATATCAGTTATGATAGCATTAAGTATACGCTTAGAGAGTAAGGAGGTTTTCATGTATAGCGCACAATTAACAAAAATTGTAGAAGAATTTCAATTAGAAACCATTTTACCGGAGATTGATATTTCTGGCAGAGTAATCACTCGCAAAGAGATTAACCGCCCTGCGTTGCAGTTGACAGGTTTTTATCATCGGTTTGATAACGATAGATTACAAATTATCGGTCGGGTTGAGCATAGCTATTTACAAACTTTGGATGCCCATGCCAGAGATGAAGCAATCTGCCATTTATTTGAGTGCCACATTCCTTGTTTAATCATCTGTAAAAACCAAGAAGTATTTCCAGAAATGATTCATTATGGAAGAAAGTATGATATACCCATTTTTAGAACTTGTAAAACCACCACAGATTTTGCCGCAGAGATGATTATGTGGTTAAGGGGTGAATTGGCGGATCGTGTTATGATGCACGGTGTTCTGGTAGATATTTATGGGGAAGGTGTTTTAATCACAGGTGCCAGTGGTATTGGCAAAAGTGAAACCGCCTTAGAGCTAATTAAAAGAGGTCATCGTTTAATTGCGGATGATGCCGTTGAAATTAAAAAAATTGCAGATCAAACCCTCGTTGGCACTTGCCCTGAACTGATACGCTATTTGATTGAACTCCGTGGTATTGGTATTATTAACGTAAAAGAACTATTTGGTATTGGTGCTGTTAAGCAAATAAAATCCATTGACCTAGTGATTAAGCTTGAAATTTGGGATGGAAACCAATGCTCCTACGACCGACTAGGTTTAAGTGAGGAATATATAGAAATTTTAGAGAATAAAGTACTTTGTAATACAATTCCCATACGTCCGGGCAGAAATGTTGCCGTAATTTGCGAATCTGCGGCTATCAGCAATCGACAGAAGAAAATGGGGAACAATACTGCAAAAGAATTTGAAAAAAGGATATTGCAAAACAACCATACTGAGGCAAAGTAGGAAGGTGACTATATGGATTCAGTAGTAGAAGCTTTACGCAAAAAAATAGGTCAAGATGCTGTTTTGATTGAGGAACCAATGAGTGGACATACCACGTTTCGTACAGGGGGTGCGGCGGATATCTTTATCATGCCTAGCTCTGCAGAAGATGTAAAAACCAGCATTCAGGTGTTAAAAGACTTTGATGTGCCATTTTTCATAATTGGCAACGGCAGCAATCTTTTGGTTAGTGATAAGGGCATCCGTGGGGCAGTGATCCAAATTGGTGGGAAAATGTCCGGTGTTGAAATTGATGGAGGGACTGTGTATGCTGAAGGTGGCGTTCTTTTAGCAGCCCTATCAGCCAAGGTAGCTGAACAATCATTAAGTGGCCTAGAGTTTGCCTCAGGTATACCTGGAACCATTGGTGGAGCCGTAACTATGAACGCAGGCGCTTATGGTGGTGAAATGAGAGATGTATTAGTCTCTGTGGAAGTGCTGACCAAAGAATTAGAACTTAAAACTATTCCGGCAAAAGACTTAGAATTGTCTTACCGACATAGTATTTTGCCCACAGAGGGTTATATCCTTTTAAAGGCAACCCTGAAACTATTAAATGGCAACCCTGAAGCAATTCGAGCAAGATTGTTAGAGCTTTCGGAACAAAGACGGGAAAAGCAACCCTTGCAATATCCTAGTGCAGGCAGTACCTTCAAACGTCCAGAAGGTTATTTTGCAGGAAAATTGATACAGGATGCTGGTCTAAAAGGAAAATCCATTGGAGGAGCACAGGTTTCTGAAAAACACGCAGGGTTTGTGATCAATACAGGAAAAGCAACCACACAAGACATTTTAGATTTAATTGCTTTTTGTCAAAAGACTGTACAAGAAAAATTTGGTGTTTGGCTGGAAACTGAAGTCAAAATTGTTGGGGAGTTCTAACAGCACTACAAAGGAGAAGATTTCGTATGAGATTTGTTATTGTTACAGGTATGTCGGGAGCAGGAAAGTCATCTGTTCTAAAATTTTTGGAAGATATCAATTTTTACTGCGTAGATAACTTACCACCCACATTAATACCTAAGTTTGCCGAACTTTGTTATGATCAAGAGGGCGAAATTGAGCGGGTTGCCATGGGTGTAGATATCCGTGGAGGAAAGCTGTTTAACGACCTTTTTCATGTTTTATTTGCCTTAGAGGAAAAAGGATACCAATACGAAATAATTTTTCTGGATGCGTCAGATAACACTTTAATTAAACGCTATAAAGAGACTCGCCGTAGCCACCCCCTTTCAAAAAAAGGTTCCATTGAAGATGGCATTCATCAAGAAAGAGAAATGCTGAAAGAAGTGAAAAGCCGTGCAACTTATATTTTAGATACCACAAACGTTCTCACAAGAGAATTAAAGGCTCAAATCAATCGTATTTTTGTGGAAAATCAGCATTTTGAAAGCCTTGTTGTCACGGTTTGTTCTTTTGGTTTCAAATACGGCATTCCCGTTGATAGTGACTTGGTGTTTGACGTGAGGTTCTTGCCAAATCCTTTTTATATTCAAGAATTAAAGGAATTGACAGGTAATGATGCACCGGTAAGAGAATATGTGATGGCATTTCAGGAAAGCAAGGATTTTTTAAATAAATTAGTTGAAATGGTGGAATTTTTGTTACCTCTATATGTCAAAGAGGGGAAAAACAGTTTGGTGATTAGCATAGGCTGCACTGGGGGAAAACACCGTTCAGTAACTTTAGCTAACGCTTTATACAACGCTTTGGATAAAGACAAGCATACTCTTTTGTTAAAACATAATGATATTGAAAAGGATGCAAGACATAAAAAATGAGCCTAAATTTCATAAGGTACAAAAAACATGGAAGGAGGCGTAAATTTGTCATTTTCATCTAAGGTAAAGCAAGAGTTGTTCCAACATTTTGGGAATGGGAGACACTGCAAAATTGCTGAACTTTCAGCTATTGTAAATATTTGCGGACAGATTGCATTTTTTAATGATCATTTTTGTATAAAAATTCAAACCGAAAATTACCTCGTTGCGAAAAAATGCTTTACATTATTGCAAAATACTTTTAATATTAACAGTGAAATATTTATCAAATCCGGCGGTAAAAAACGCAGGTCCAAGGTCTATGTTCTTTTACTAAAAGATGCTGACCAAGTTGAAAGGTTGCTTAGGGCAACTGGTATCTGGTTAACCGAGTATGGTGCTCCAACCATTCGAAATAAGTTGTATCCCCCAGTAGTCAGTAGCATATGTTGCAGACGTGCTTATATTCGCGGGGCATTTATTTCCGTTGGCTCGGTAAACAATCCGGAAAAAAATTATCACCTAGAGTTTGTATTGCCTACTATGGAGTTGGCCTCTTCTCTTCGAGACCTAGTAAATACCTTTGGTCTTGACGCAAAGGTGGTAGAACGCAAAGACCATTTTGTTGTGTACCTAAAAGAAGGCGAGCAAATTGTAGATTTGCTTAATATCATGGGTGCCCATATCGCATTGATGGATCTGGAAAATGTTCGTATTGTAAAAGAAATGCGAAACGATATTAACAGAAAAGTGAATTGCGAAACGGCGAATCTCAATAAAGTAGTATTTGCCGCGGTTAAGCAGTTAGAGGATATTACTTATATCCAACAATCAATAGGGCTTGAAAAACTTCCCAAGCAATTACAAGAAGTGGCAATGCTCCGGTTGGAATATCCAGATATCAGCCTAAAAGAATTGGGAACTTATTTAGCAGAACCGGTGGGAAAATCCGGTGTGAATCACAGACTGCGAAAAATCAGCAACTTAGCAGAAACGCTCAGAGAGGGTAAGGGTGAAGAAAAATGACACAGAGAACAGTGACAATTAAAACAGCTTTAGATGCAAGACAGGCAGCTTATTTTGTACAAACAGCAAGTAAGTTTAACTCAGAAATTCAAGTAAGTGTGGAAGAAAGAAAAATTAATGCAAAAAGCATCATGGGTACCATTGCGTTGAACATGAGAGAAGGCCAAACTGCAACTATCATTGCAGATGGAGTAGATGAGGCACTAGCTGTTGAAGAATTGGCAGCAGTTTTATGCTAAGCAATTATTTTAATTTATAATTTTACCGCCCTTCGTAAACCCGAAGGGCTTTTTCTTCATTGAAGCAAAAAATTTTATTTAATCAACACGAAAGATAAATCTAGGAAAAGAAGGATTCAAATCTCATTTTACAAAATGATGATAATAAAAAAGCTGCACTGCCATATTTTCTGTTGGCCAGTGCAGCTTTTTTTAGGCACGAGGTGGTCTTGGACCCTCAAATTGATAATAGTCAGTTTTAATTCGACCATTGAATAATTTTCTTTTCTTGTCTGCTTTTCGACCAAATAAGGTTTCAAAATATTCCATAGAAGTGATTAAATAGGTAGACCAGGTATAATCGGTTTTCATTGTCCCACCCAAAGCACGATACATTTCCTCAACTTCTTTTAGTTCACCAATACGTTCACCGTAAGGTGGATTTGTTATTACAACCCCATATTTTCCTGGCAATGTAATTTCTTGCGAGGGCTTAACTTCAAAGGTAATACAGTCATCTACACCTGCTTTTTCTGCATTTTCTTTTGCCAATGCAATGGCATTAGGGTCAATATCGCTACCATAGATTTGAGGCGTAACTTCATAATCAATGGCTTGATATGCTTCAGCACGCACCTTTTTCCAAAGGTCTTTTCCAATTCGATCCCACTCTTCACAAGCGAACTTTCTCTGTAAGCCCGGTGCTATATTTCTTGCTATCATAGCCGCTTCAATAGGAATAGTACCGGAACCACAAAAAGGATCTAGGAGAATTCGGTCTTTTCTCCAAAAGCTTAATTGTACCATGGCAGATGCAATAGACTCTTTCAAAGGTGCATCCATAGCTTTTGCTCGATAGCCTCTCATATGCAGGCCAGAGCCACTGGTGTCAATGGCTAAGGTTACCACATCCTTTAGAATGCCAACTTGAATGGTATATGAAGCACCGGTTTCATCAAACCAGTCGGTTTTATATTTTTCCTTCAATTTTTCAACAACGGCTTTTTTAACAATAGCCTGACAATCTGGAACACTAAATAGGGTGGACTTTACGGATTTACCAACAACAGTAAATTTTCCATCCTCGGGAATCCAATCCCCCCAAGGCAAGGCCTTTGTTTGGTCAAACAACTCAGTAAAAGTCACAGCAGTAAAATTTGCCATTTTGATCCATACTCTACCGGCACAGCGAAGCCAAAGGTTTGCCCTCACAATATCTTCTTCATTTCCTGTGAATTCCACTCTACCATCTGAAGTTTGAATATTTTGAAATCCTAAGGCTTGACACTCACGCTTGACAACAGATTCTAGCCCAAAGGTTGTACTTGCAATTAAATTTATACTCATAATTTTAACTCCGTTCATATTTTTCGATATTATACCATAAAAAGGGGAAAACTAGGCATAGAACAAAATAAAGTATAGGCATCTCGTCATTTTATTTTGTTGTGTCCCCCAAGCATATTTTTGACCATTTAAGAATGTTCGTATTCCATAAAAATGCTATTGAAATTTTATATTACACTGATCTACTTACTGCCTTATTCTATTGGAAATGGTTCGTCTAACAGGGGTCATCTGAATTAGCAAAGCCTGTTTTCTTTTTTCAGTTTTCACATTATATCATGAATTTAGACAAATCTAAAGGAATTCCTTAGATATTTGTTAGAAAAGATTAAAATCTCTTGATTAAAAATTGGAAAAACGGTATTATATTGTTTACGTAAGAAAATTAAGAAACGAGGAGAATTATGTATAAACTATTAAAAACTTGCGGAAGGGCGAAACGAGGGGAGTTCCATACACCTCATGGCGTGATTCAGACCCCAGTTTTTATGAATGTTGGCACACTGGCTGCAATCAAAGGTGCCCTTTCAACTGAGGATTTGGAACAGTTGAAATGCCAAGTTGAGCTTTCCAATACCTATCACTTACATTTGCGACCCGGCGATAAGGTAATAAAACAGCTGGGTGGGCTCCATAAGTTTATGGTTTGGGACATGCCTATTTTGACGGACTCTGGTGGCTTTCAGGTGTTTTCGCTAACATCCCTAAGAAAAATCACCGAAGAGGGAGTTTATTTTAGCTCACACATCGATGGTAGAAAAATCTTCATGGGTCCGGAAGAAAGTATGCAAATTCAGTCAAATCTTGCCTCTACCATTGCAATGGCCTTTGATGAGTGCATTGGTATCCCCGCAGAGCGTCCTTATGTGGAGGCTTCTGTTGCCCGTACTACGCGTTGGTTAGAGCGTTGCAAAAAAGAAATGTCAAGATTAAATAGCCTGGATGATA
This sequence comes from Anaerotignum sp., assembly GCF_040307045.1. GTDB lineage: Bacteria > Bacillota > Clostridia > Lachnospirales > Anaerotignaceae > Chakrabartyella. The sequence goes on along the minus strand of NZ_JAWRKF010000017.1, from coordinate 83,184 downwards.
CCATTAACAAAAAACAACTTCTTTTTGGTATTAATCAAGGTGCAATTTATCCAGACATCCGCATCGAGCATGCGAAACGTATTTCTGAGTTGGATTTAGATGGTTATGCAGTGGGTGGCCTTGCAGTTGGAGAAACACATGCTGAAATGTACCACATATTAGAAGAGGTTGTTCCTTTCTTACCTCAAAACAAACCCACTTATTTAATGGGCGTTGGTACACCTGAAAACATCCTAGAATCAGTAGAAAGAGGCATTGACTTTTTTGACTGTGTTTTACCTGCCAGAAACGGCCGCCATGCCCATGTGTATACAAACAGCGGCAAATTGAACCTAATGAATGCCAAGTTTGAACTGGATGATACCCCCATTGATGAAACTTGTGATTGCCCGGTATGCCGCAGATACACCAAAGCGTATATCCGCCATCTATTCAAGGCAAAAGAAATGCTTGCCATGCGTTTATGCGTCATGCATAATCTATACTACTTTAACACAATGATGGAAGAAATCAGACTTGCTTTGGATGAAGATAGATTCCCTGAGTATAAAAAGGCTAAATTGGCAGGATTTGAAATAGGGAAAGGGAAATAATTCCTTGACGTAAAATTGAAATTTATATATAATTATCACGTTACCTTGTTAAAGGCTTGAAGCAAAATGCTATTGTTCAAGCTGAATGAAGAAAATATGTTAGGAGAGATACTAATGTCATTCGTACCTTTTTTATTAGAAACAAGCACAACCATTTTACCCAGTAGTGGTGGTGGTGCTAGCACTACAGCTGCTGCCACAAGTTCCGGCATATTTGGTAACCCCATTATGCTAATTGTTGCTTACTGCGTACTTCTTGTAGTCGTAATGTATTTCCTTTCTGTAAGACCAAACCAGAAAAGAGAAAAAAAGATGGCGGAATTGAGAAATTCCATTGCTGTTGGCGATTCAATTGTTACAAACAGCGGTCTGTTTGGTAAAGTTGTAGATGTAACTTATGAATGCTTCATTATTGAATTTGGTATGAACAAAGGCGTTCGTGTTCCCGTCATCAAAAGCGAAGTTTTTGCTAAGAGAGAACCAAACTTGTCAAACGAAGCTCCCGTACAAATTGAAGAACCAAAAAAGAAAAAAGGTCTTTTCCGTCGTGGCGAAGAATAATTGATTCAAAGACTCTATGAATTGCATAGAGTCTTTTTTGTTGAAAGTATACAAATACGGGACAAAAGTGTACCCACTTAGAATATTGAGATTTCCCAAGTAAATGTTCTACAAACCCTAGTATATTAAGGTTTAAAGAATTCCGTTTAATTTTATAACTATATTGTTTTGGTAAAAAATGACACCATCTTTCACAAAGAGTCAATCTAATTATCAGTTTCATATATAAGAATCGTATAAAATATCTGTGTTTGTCGTAAAATAACAAACAAATCTTACAACTTAATATCCAAAGGATGGTAATTTATTGACAAAATTGAGCATTCGGGGTAAAATATTCATGTGCAAAGGCACGTATTTCCTACGGGCATTTGTAAATTCAAGTCAAAAAATTATGCAAAAAGAAAGGGAGAAAGACTATGAAAAAATTGCTTTCCATGCTTCTTGCTTCTGCACTGACAGTTTCTATGCTGGCTGGTTGCGGTGGCAGCAACGACGCAACTACTGGCACTGATGGTGCTGACGCCGCTGAGGGCGACAAAAAGGTTTACAAAGTTTGTAACTTGGTAAATGGTAACTTGGGTGACAAATCCTTCTTTGACTCCGCTGAAGCAGGCTTAGCTAAGCTGGCTGCTGATGGCAGAATCGAGTATACAACCATAGAAATGGGTGGTACAACAGAGGATGAAGCAAAATGGCAAGGATACTTGGAAGAAGTTTCCGCATCTGCTGAATATGATCTGATCGTATGTGGTACATACCAGATGCCAGATTATTTGAAAAATGTAGCAGAACAGTATCCTGATCAGAAATACCTTATCTATGATGATACAACTCATGTATTGCCTAACGTTGCTAACTTAAGCTATGCACAGAACGATTTGGGCTACTTGGTAGGTGTTTACGCAGGTGCCATGACAACAGAAACAAGTCTTGAAGGTATTAATGAAAATGCAGTTGTTGGTTTTGTTGGCGGTGTTGATAGCCCTGTTATCAATGACTTCTTGTATGGCTTTATTTTGGGTGCACAGGAATCCAACCCTGACATCAAAGTTGATACAAGATATGTAAATAGCTATGTTGACCCTGCAAAGGCAAAAGAATTAGCTGAATCCATGATCAATGATAAAAAATGTGACATTATCTGGGGTGTTGCTGGCAACTCCGGTAACGGTGCAGCAGAGGCTGCTTTGGAAACAGGTAAAGCATATTTCATCGGGGTTGACTCTGATCAGGAATTGACATTCTCCCCTGAAATGGCAGGAATCACGTTAACATCCGGTCTGAAGAATATCGGTAACTCCATTATTTGGTTCTTTGATGAATGGGATGCAGGTAACGCACATTTTGGCGAACATACTTTATTGGGTATGAAAGAAGGCGGAATTGGCATCGTTACAGATAAAAACTTTGATAGCAAAACACCTGACGCTGTGAAAGAAAAAGTTGCAGCAGCAATTGAAGCTGTTTCCAACGGCGACGTTGTAGTTCCTACTGCAATTGGTAATGAAACAAATGAAGTTCAGGATTTAAGAGAAGCAGTAAAACCTTAATGAATTTCATTAAAGTGTTTTAGAGCTGATTAAGGTGAGGGGAGCTTTGATGCTCCCCTTTTAGCCTTTAAAAGTTGATACTCCATTTAAATAAACACTTCTCTTTGGCATGAAAATTGTTTCATTTCGCTGACAAGCCAACTATTGTAGCTTGAAAAAAGTTCTTTGTAATAAATTAACTTTTTTTCAAAGGATTTTTTTGAAGGTGCATGGAAAACTATACAAAGTAATGGACTTTCTGCCTAAATAAAATTAATGCAAAAGAGGAGGGGAACCGAAAATGTCTGACAACGATTATGTTGTTCAAATGAGGGGAATCACCAAGGTTTATACAAACGGCATTGCCGCAAATCAAGGTGTTGACTTCAATGTAAAGCGTGGCGAAATTCACGCTCTAATGGGTGAAAACGGTGCCGGCAAATCTACATTAATGAAGATGCTTTTTGGATTGGAACAACCAACAGAAGGCGAAATTCTAATTAATGGAGAAAAAGTTTCACTTTCGTCACCAACAGTGGCGATTTCTAAAGGAATCGGAATGGTACACCAGCATTTTATGTTAGTACCTAGCTTAACTGTTGCCGAAAACATGGTTTTGGGTATGGAACCTAAACAGGGAAACAAGTTATTTATTAACTATAAGAAAGCTGTGGAAATCACAGAAGAATTCTCAAAAAAATATAACCTTTATGTGGATCCTAACGCAAAGGTAAGAGATATCCCTGTTGGCATGAAACAGAAGGTTGAAATTTTAAAAGCCTTAGTTCGTGGAGCAAAAATTTTGATTTTGGATGAACCCACTGCAGTACTGACAACCCAGGAAACAGAAGAATTGTTCAAAGAGCTAATTCATTTAAAAGAACAGGGGTATACCCTAATCTTTATTTCTCATAAGCTAAATGAAATCAAAGAAATTACCGATAGACTTACAATTATGCGCAGTGGTAAATCTATGGGTGTACATGAAACTGCTGATATTTCTAAAGAGGAGATTTCTCGCTTAATGGTAGGACGTGATGTTGTACTTACTGTTGAAAAGGAACAAGCAGTACCCACAGATGTAGTTTTGCATGTACGTAATTTAGAGTATACTAACGAATGGAACAAAAAAATGTTGGATAAAATTTCTTTTGATGTTCGTAAGGGCGAAATCCTGGGCATTGCTGGTGTCGAGGGCAACGGGCAAAGAGAATTGGTAGAAATGCTTTTTAACTTAAATGTTCCAGATAACGGTGTAGCAACAGTAAATGGCAAAAATATTTTAGGTCGTCCGCAAAGAGAAATACGTGATATGGGCGTATCATTAATACCTGAAGATAGAATGACATTCGGTATTGCTGGCACTGGTACAATTGAGGAAAACTTAATGAGCGACCGAGCAGCAGACAAAAGATACAATAATGGGCCTATGTTCAACCTAAAACAAATGCATGAAGATAGTGACCAGTTGATAAAAGACTACAAAGTCCTTTGCAGATCACGTAGACAACAGGTTGGTATGCTTTCCGGTGGTAATATTCAAAAAGTTGTTGTCGCCAGAGAGTTCTCTAGCGAACCTGTGTTGATTATTGCTGACCAACCTACTCGTGGTATCGACGTTGGTGCCACAGAATTTATTCGTAAAAAATTGGTTGAGCTTAGTCGTGAAGGGGCTGCGGTTCTTTTGGTTTCTGCAGATTTAAACGAAGTTATGGAGCTTTCCGACAGCTTGATTATAATGAATAATGGTAAGATTGCCGCTTATTTTGAAGATACAACTGTTTTAAATGACACCATAATGGGTGAATATATGTTGGGTTTGAAACAGCAAAGTGACGAAGAGATAGGGGGAGTTTTACATGGAGAATAAACGTCAAAATATGTTTGAAATTTTCCGTGGATTCATCGCCATAGCAATTGCAATTCTTGTTGCTTTTATCCTTATCTTAATATGTGCCGATGATCCTGGAAAAGCATTAGAGTGTTTGCTGATTAGACCTATTATTAGCAACGGGGCCCTAAATGTAAAATCTATTTTTACAATTTTGGCTCGTATGACACCAATTATATTTACAGGTTTAGCTGTTTGTGTTATGTTTTCTGCAAACCAGTTTAACTTAGGAGGCGAGGGTGCTGTAATGTTGGGCGGTTTTATTGCTGCCTTAATCGGTATCTATGTTCCTATGGCCACTGGGCTTCACGTTGTTGTTGCAATCATCGCCGGTACCATTGTTGGCGGTCTGGTTATGATTATTCCTGCTGTCATCAAAGTAAAGCTAAAAGCCAGTGAAATGGTTTGCTCATTAATGATGAACTACGTTATAATGTTTACCATACTTCACTTTCTAAACAATGTATTTGCAGATAGAAGCAAGGGTGCAACACAGTCCTATCCATTTTTGTCAACAGCTTTAATTCCTAAAATGGTTCCAAGTACAGAATTATCATGGGGATTTGTCGCAGCAATTATCGCAACCGTATTAGTTGCAATATTTATGTATCGTACCCGCTGGGGCTACTCCATTCGCATGATTGGTATTAATGAGTCTTTCTCTAAATATTCAGGAATGAAGGTAGGAGGCATCATCGTACTTTCCCAGATTATTGGTGGTATGCTCTCTGGTATGGGCGGTGCAATTGAAATGATGGGTAGATATAACACCTTCCTTTGGAAAGACTTGCCTGGGTACGGTTGGACGGGTATCACCGTAGCCATTTTAGCAAAAAATAACCCCATCATGATTCCTCTAGCCGCTTTGTTTATATCTTATTTAAACAGAGGTTGTGAATTAATGTCCATTTATGCTGGTGTTCCTGCAGAAATGATTGATATAATTCAGGCAGTAATTTTCTTGTTCTTTGCAGCTGAACATTTCTTATCAGGCACACGCCAAAAAATTGTTGTCAAAGATGCAAAAGAAGAGTTGCAGAAAAAAGAACTTGCAACTGCTGGGGAAGGGGGTAATGCATAATGTTTGAACAGTTATTAAACATGGTGTTTTCAGCCAGCTTTGGCTATTCTATCATTCGTATCACATCCCCAATCCTTTTTGCTGCGTTAGCAGCTGTTGTGGCAGAAAAAGCGGGCGTTGTTAATATCGGTTTGGAAGGCATTATGATGATTTCTGCGTTGTTCGGTGTTCTTTTTGCATACTGGACAAACAGTTGGGTTGTGGGCGTGCTTGGTGCTATGGTAGTTGGTATTATTGTAGCAATGGTTATAGCAGTATTTTCACTAAAATTAAAAACAGATATCATCCTAGCTGGTATTGCTGTCAACCTTTTAGGCGGCGGTGGTACAGTTTTCCTTCTGTACCTTTTTACAGGCCTTAAAGGAAATACTGCAAGTTTGACAACACCAAGTATGTTAACCCCTAAAATTAATATTCCAATCATCAAGGATATTCCCATCATTGGACAGATTTTTTCTGGCCACTCTGCATTGACTTACATTGCATTTCTGTTGGTTATTCTTGTATGGATTATGCTATATAAAACAGCTATGGGCCTTAGAATTCGTGCTGTTGGCGAAAATTCTCATGCAGCTGATAGCGTTGGTGTAAGTGTTTTAAGAACACAGTATATTGCGTTAGCCATTTCTGGTGCATTGGCTGGTTTGGGCGGTGCATATATGTCTATGTACTACTCTCAAAGCTGGAATATCGGTATTGTTGCCGGTCGTGGTTTTATCGCTTTGGCTGCACAGGCAATGGGACAAGGTGAGCCTGTAGGTGCTATGCTATCGTCTCTATTATTTGGTTTTGCCAGTGCTTTGGGCAACAAAATGGAAGGCATGCCTGGTTTCTCATCTTACTTGGTAGCATCTATTCCATATGCTGTAACCATTATCGGTCTAGTGATTTATGCAATGAGTACCCTTAAGAAAGTAAAGCGTTTTAAAGATAATAATAAATAAAACAAACAACGAAAAGTTGGAAGGTCTTTTGGCCTGCCAACTTTTCTTCAAAGGAATAAAGGAGGTTAACTATGAAAAGGATTCCAATCATTTTAGACGGTGATCCCGGGCATGATGATGCCATTGCTTGGGTATTGGCAAATGCAAGTCCCGTTCTTGATATTCGCGCAGTTACATCTTGCTGTGGCAATCAAACTATTGAAAAAACAACATACAACACTTTACGTATTTGTACTTTAATTGACCTGCACGTTCCCACTGCTATGGGTAGAGTGCGTCCTTTGATTGCAGATGCAATAATCGCACCAACTGTACATGGTGAGTCCGGTTTGGATGGCCCTGAATTGCCAGAACCAGACTTTGACGTTGTAGATATGGATGCAGTTACACTGATGGCAAAGGTGATTCGTGAAAGCGATGAGCCAATCACATTGGTACCGACCGGCCCACTCACAAATATTGCCGCATTATTGTTGGCTCATCCTGAATTAAAGAAAAATATCAATCAGATTTCTTTAATGGGTGGTGGTGTTGAATTTGGCAACTGGACACCCGCAGCCGAATTCAATATTTTGGTTGATCCTGAAGCTGCTGATGTTGTATTTAAGTCAGGTATTCCTATCATTATGGCAGGCTTAGACGTAACCGAAAAAGCAATGATTTTCCCCGAAGATTTTGAAAGAATTCGTGCATTGGGTAACCATGTTGCCATAATTGTTGCCGATTGGTTAGAGTTTTTCTACCAGTTCCATAGAAGCCTGGGCTACGAAGGTGCCCCTGTTCATGATGCAGTGGCTGTTGCAGCCTTAATCAAACCTGAAATCATGGAGTCTAGAGATTTATTTGTTCAAGTTGAAACCACAGGTGACTTCTGCAAGGGAGCAACTGTTGCAGATTTTAATAATGTATTAGGAAAAGCGCCTAATGCGAAGGTTTTGATGGGCATTGATAGAAAGGCTTTTGTTGATTTATTAGTTGAAGCCATTAGTGTTTATGGGGAGGTGGCGAAATGAATCGTTTTCCAGTAATTATCGACTGCGATCCCGGTGTTGACGATACTGCGGCACTATTATTAGCAAGCCGTATGGAGGAATTAGATATTCGTGCGATTACAACTGTTGCTGGCAATGTTGGTGTTGATAAAACAACAGATAATGCTATAAAAGTAAGACATGCAATGGGGCAGGATATTCCTATCTACAAAGGTGCTGATCGCCCAATGTTCCGTGATGCTGTTACTGCGGAAGAGTTTCATGGTAAAGACGGTTTTGGTGGGGTTGAATATCCTCAGGAAATCACAAACACAGTTATCGGCGAAGAAAGTGCTTGGGATGCCATCTATCGTATTGCAAAAGAATGTAACGGTGAGTTAGTTATTATTGCAGTTGGGCCAATGACAAACATTGGCATCGCTTTATCAAAATATAAGGATTTGCCCAAATACATTAAGCGTATTGTTATTATGGGTGGTGCCGCAGTGGGCGGCAACGTTACACCTTCAGCTGAATTCAACATTTATGTAGACCCAGAGTCAGCAGATATGATGTTCTGCTGTGGCGTTCCAGTTTATATGTGTGGTTTGGACGTAACCCTTAAAGCATACATGACACCAGAAGAACTGGATGAAATTGCCGCTTTAGGCACATACCAAGCAAAGCTTTTCCGCGATGTTATGCAGAATGGCCTAAAGAAATATTTAGGTTGGGGCTTCAAGGGTGTCGCCCTTCATGACCCAGCAGCTGTTTTATATGCAGTCGATGACAGTATTTTTGAAACACATCACGTTGGTATCCGTGTAGAAACAAAAGGTTTATTAACAGCAGGCAAAACTGTTACTGATTTATATAGTGACAAACAAATGGAGCATAATGCCTATATTGTTACGAATGTAGACAGAGATGCATTTGTAGAAAAAGTAAAATCCTTAATGGCAAAATTTTAATATAGACCCTCTACCAAAAAAGGTAGAGGGCCTTTTTTATCTTTTGCCTTTTATGAATAAGGCCTCAACGACAAATTAAGACTCTTACTAAGTATACAATTAGAGAGGTCTTGCCATCAAACAAAACATTAGCCTTTAGCACAAGAATAAAATGATTACTACTTTATTTAAAAAATTCATATAAAAAAGGCGGCTCATTCCAAGAATGAACCGCTTCTCTGTTTGAAATTATCTTAAAATCGTAACAATTTTTTATCCTCTTTTTTAATAGAAGAGGGAAGATTAGCCAAAGTATCTGTTCAGCAGACCTTCAAATGCTTTACCGTGACGAGCTTCATCACGAGCCATCTCGTGTACTGTGTCATGGATTGCATCCAGGTTTGCAGCTTTTGCACGCTTAGCAAGATCTGTTTTACCAGCTGTTGCACCATTTTCAGCGTCAACACGCAATTCCAAGTTTTTCTTTGTAGAGTCTGTTACCACTTCACCCAACAATTCTGCAAATTTTGCAGCATGTTCTGCTTCTTCCCAAGCAGCTTTTTCGTAGTACATACCAACTTCAGGATAGCCCTCTCTATGAGCTACTCTAGCCATAGCTAAGTACATACCAACTTCACAACATTCGCCTTCAAAGTTTGCTCTCAAATCTTTCATAATGTCTTCGCTTGCACCCTGAGCAACGCCAATAACGTGCTCTGCTGCCCAAGATCTTTCGCCAGCCTGTTCAATAAACTTATCAGCGCCAACCTTACAAACTGGACAAACTTCTGGTGCAGAATCACCAACATGAACATAACCACATACTGAACATACAAATTTTTTCATAACTTACTTCCTCCTTAGATTATATATAAAATATTAAATAGTTGTTGTTAACTGATAATAATTATAATTTAGAATTTAGCATTTGTCAATATCTTTTTCAAAAAAACAAAATAAATAGTTTTTAACCATAACTTATGATAAACTATAAAACAAACCATTATTTTTATTCTGTATTAAAAGAATTTAAGTTTATAATAAGAGTACACAAAAATAACAAAAGGAGGTTGCTTTAATGGATTTAACCCTTAATACAATTTTTCATGGTTTCTTATTGAAACAAAAAGAGACCATAGCAGATATTCATGGTGAGGCTTACTTATTTGAACACTTGAAGAGTGGGGCAAGATTGTTTTACGTTAAAACAACAGATGAGAATAAGGTATTTTCCATATCATTTAAAACACCGCCAGAGGATGATTGTGGTACCCCTCATATCTTAGAGCATTCTGTTTTATGTGGATCAAAAAAATATGCGTCGAAGGATCCCTTTAATGAACTGGCCAAGGGTTCTTTAAATACCTTTTTGAATGCATTAACCTATGCAGACAAAACAATGTACCCCATTGCCAGCTGTAATGAAGAAGATTTTCACAACCTTATGGATGTATATCTAGACGCTGTTTTTTATCCTAATATTTATGATAAAAAAGAAATCTTCATGCAAGAGGGCTGGCGTTACCTCCTTAATGAAGAAACAGGTGAATTGGATGTAACCGGTGTTGTTTATAACGAAATGAAAGGCGCGTTGTCTGATCCAGAAAGCTTACTGCAAGGGGCACTTGCCAGAAATTTATTTGGTAACACCACTTATGGTTTTGAATCTGGAGGTGACCCAGCAGCAATTCCCCATTTGACCTATGAAAAATTCTTAAATTTTCATAAAAAATATTATCATCCATCAAATTCCTATATTTATTTATATGGCGATATGGATCTAGAACGATGCTTAACCCATATTGGTGAAGAATACCTCAACCATTTTATTAGAACTGCTGATTTACCACAAATATATGAAACCCAAAGAATACCAAAGGCTGAAGTGCAATTTGAAACCTATCCCACAGACAGCGAAGATGAGTCTGGATATTTGGCATACTCCGTAAACATAGGCTTATGTACTGATGAAGAGCTAACAATGGCAATTCAGGTTTTATCCTATGTATTATTGGAAACCAGCGCCTCCACGCTGAAAACAGCCTTGATGGAAGCAAACATATGCGATGAGGCTGAAGGTTGGTTTGATTCATCTAGCTATGAAATGGTTTTTAGTATTATTGCAAAAAATGCAGATACATCTAAGGTAAATGAATTCAAAGTAATTATTAATCAAACATTACGAACTGTTTTAGAAGATGGGCTGGATCCAGATCTTTTATCTAGCAGCTTAAGAAGACTTTCTTTCTTATTAAAAGAAGAGGACTATGGCTCCACTCCAAAAGGTTTGATTTATGGTATGAAGCTTATGAAAAGTTGGCTTCATGAACAAAGCCCATTTCAGAGTCTGCGCCAGTTTGAAACCTTAGAAAAAATTAAAAATCCAAATTATGATTGGAAAGGTTTAATTGAAAACTGTATATTGAATAATCCCAAAAAGAATATTTTGGTTTTTTCTCCTGATAAAGAAAAAGTGGCAGCCATTCAAAAGGATTTTTTGAAAAGAATGCACGAAACGAAAGCTACTTTTACACAGGAGGATATGGCTCGTATTCAAGGGGATGCAAAAAAGTTAGAACTTTTTCAGAAACAACAAGATTCAGCTGAAGTTCTTTCGCAAATTCCAATTTTGCAACTGTCTCAAATTGATACCAATCCACCCATTCCTGTATACACAAGAAGCAGGGTGGAGAAGGGTACGCAGTTATTTGTCCCTTTGCAAAGCAATGGTATTATATATGTCAAGTTACACTTTGATATTGATTGTCTAGATCAGAATCTTTTGCCTTATGCTGGTTTATTAACAGACCTACTGGGCAAGCTGGATACCGATAAATATTCTTATCAAGAATTACCCCTGATAACAAATAGGATTTTTGGCGGGTTGTCGTTCCACAATGACGTTTATAGCAAAAATACACAAGAATATCACGCGTTCCTTACGTTAAAAAGTAAATTCTTAAAGGAAGATTTAGAGAGCGCAGGTCAATTCATAAATGAAATCTTACAAAATACCAATTATGATTCAATTGAGAATATCAAAAAAATAATAAAAGCCGCAAAAATCAAGGGGGAAAACTACCTATTAAATTACTCACACCTTGAGGGAATTTATTACAGCGTTGGCCGTTTGTCCAGAGGAGGCAGAATTAACGAAATTACCAGTGGCATTGAGTACTTTCATTTTCTGTGTAAAATTGATCAGCAACTTTCAGAGGAACCTGAAAATGTAGTTGCCAAATTAAAGGAAGTTGCCAAAATCTTATTCACTCAATTGAACTTCAATTTTTCTTTCGGATGCGAGGAGAGTGACTACGAGAAAGTAATTTCTTTCCGAGATTCTATCTTTAAAAGCTTACCAATTGGATCTTCTGCATCTAAAAAACCTTTTGAATTTGATTTTGTTGATGAATCTGTTGGATTTACCGTAAATAGTGCCGTGCAGTATAATATTTTTGCAGCTGATTACAAAAAACATGGATTTGATTATCATGGTAGCATGCAGGTTCTAAAAACCATCTTAAATTTGGAGTACCTTTGGAATGAGGTGCGTGTACAAGGCGGTGCCTATGGAAGTGGCTGCAATTTTCAGCAAAATGGGGTTTGCTATTTCTATTCCTATCGAGACCCGAATTTGCAAGAAACCTATAAAATTTATGACAACTTATGGAAAAAAATCGAAACATTTGATACATCTGACAGAGACATGACGAAGTATATTTTAGGAACCATAAATCGGTTGGATCAGCCAAAAACAAATGTTGACCGATTAAATGATGCTATTAATAAAGAATACCGTGAATTAGATGAAGATTTTGAGATTGTTGAACGCCAACAGATTCTAGGTACAACTAAAATTGATATTGCCAAGTTCCATGAAATTTTGCAAAGGATCACCAAAACAAAGAATTACTGTACCATTGGTAACGAGGGCAAAATTAATGGAAATAAAAATTTCTTTCATTCAATTCAAAAGTTAATTCCATAAAATAAAATTACCCGTAGATTTTCTACGGGTTTTTGTTATAGCAAAATAGCATATTTTCGTTAATATATCAAATCTACAGCAAGTTGATTAGACAGGGGCCAATTTCTATTTATTCGCAAAACACAACTTTTGCGAATAAATATATGCTATAGAATAGTTTCACTAAAATTCCTGCTATACAGACGCTGAATTTCTTTTCCCTCAATAAATGTATTAAATTCTTCTTCAAATTGCCAACCAAACCGTTCATACATTCCATTATGTGTTGTATACAAATAAATTTGCTTAATGCCCAACTTTCTACAATTCTCTTTTACAGATAACATCAGTTTTTCAAAATATCCTTTGCCTCTATGAGGATAATCGATATAAACATTAATCAACCAAGGATAAATATCAGGCCTAACATCAATATCGTTTAAAGATAATTGGTAAACTCCAATGATTTCGCCATTCAGTAATAATGCGTGTGTTTGTGGTAATCTTTCTTGGCATAAGGAATTAGACACATAGGCATTTAATTTTTCCATTGTAAACCCTTCTTCCTTTCCCCACCAATGATAAAACCACTTACAGATGGTTGGAAAATACTGTATATCACTTTTGGTCAATTGGATGATTTCTACGTCCATATAAAACAGCCTCCCTAATTATAATAGAGTTTACATAATTATATTATGGTAATCCTTTATTTTTATGAAATAAAAACACCCTCTTAAAAACTAATTCTATTATAGTTCTTTTGGAGGGTGTTTAGAAAGTCTTAATACTATTTATGTTTAATATGATACGTTTTTCACGCCCAGGTATGATTGAGGATTAACGTATTTACCATTTACCAATACAGAAAAGTGACAATGGTTACCTGTAGAAAGACCAGTACTACCGCATTTTGCCACGGTCTGTCCCCTTGTTACCATTTGGCCTTTGGAGACACTAAGGGACGAGTTATGTCCATAAAGCGTAGAAAGTCCGCCGCCATGATCAATAATAATGGTATATCCATATCCATTCATCCAACCAGAATATGTAACTTTACCTGCTTCTGCAGCAACGATAGCTGAACCATAGGGCGCAGGTATATCATACCCACTATGGGATTCGCTTCTACCAGTGACAGGATTTTTTCTGTTTACAAAGCCACTACTTAAGCTGGAAGAAGCTGCTTTTTTCGCAGGAACGGGCCATCCTAAGGAGCCATTCCCCGTATAATAAGGGGTTGAACTTCCTGACTGTTGGGCAATCAAATTCAAAATTTGCTGATCCGCCTTTGCATTGGCAGCAATTAACTGCTCTTGCTTTTTCGCATCATTTACATAAGATGCCATCATAGCCTCTTTTTCTGCAATAACACTTTGCATACTTTTCACTTTTTCTTTTTGCAGTGCTACTACTTCTGTTTGTGCAGCATGGTTTTCAGCAATTTCATCGGTTTTTGCTTTAATAGTATCCTGTATTTGCTGGAGCTCGTCCAATATATCTTTATCATAGAGCATAATATCATTTACATATTGCATTCTTAAAAACAAGTCGCCGAAGCTTTCCGATTCTAACAGGATCTCAAGGTACCCGGTAGAGCCTTTTTGCTGAAGAAAACGCAACCTACTTCCTAAAAGCTCAAATTGCAACTCCCTTTGAGCCGATGCCTCCTCTAGCTCCTTTTCGGCAGCTGCCAATGATGCAGTAAGAACATCCAAATCTGTCTCTGCTGCGTCTAATTCGGCCTGCAAGCTATTCATAACCTTATCCATTGCATCAATTTCTTCCTCAACAGAAAGCTGTTTAGATTTTAAGTTTTCAATCTCTTTTCTTGCGTTGGCCGTTTGTTGTGCAAGATTCTTTCGTTTTGCCTCAAGTTCAGCAACGGTGGCAGCCCCTGTTTTATGGGTAGGAAAAGCACCGATGGCTAAAAAAGCCGTTAATACCAGGCATGTAGCCTTTTTAATTATTTTCATTGTAAAAAACCTCATCATTTTCACATATTGTCTCTTTATATTATACGGATTTTCCGACATTTTTCAACGTAAATTATTTCATTTTAATTTTTCATTAATATTTCGGAAGTTAACCTCTTTATTTCCCGGGGAAATTCATCCCTTTCGGAGCACAAAGAAAGAGCGTAGTTTTCAAAAAAATAAGATTTCAGATACAGGTTTATTTCCTCCATAGGAATGGACATTTTCACCTTTTTCCCGTCCATTACAGAAAAAAAATGAAAGGGATGGAGGATCCCCTTGCCCATCCACTTAGTTACACTTTCTTTGCAAGTCCAAAGTTGATAAAAGAACATTCCTTTTTCAACATCCAATAAAGAATGATAGGTTGCTTCTTCATCTGCTGTAAAAATTTTTTTTGTAAAACGGGGTAGATATTCACGAATTTTTTCGATATCACAGCCCACTGGGCTATCAGAAAAACAACAAATTGCATACTGTCCAGAGTGGGATAAACTAAAATAATACTCTTGATTGGGCAAAAAAGGCTTTCCGCTAGGTGAAACCTGAATTTGATCATATAGCTTAGGATTACGAACCATGAAAAATGCGTATCTCAATAGAAGCCCCGCCGCCAAAGATAGATTCTTACTATCGTTTTTTCTCAATTTCTCAACGTGGCTGCGTCTAGCCTCTCCAACCAAATCCCTAGCTCTTTCAAATAATACTGGATCTTTTAGTTCGTCTGCCTCCATCAAAAGCAATTCAATCATGTTTAAGCACCTCTTAGCACAAAAAGCAGAGCTGTTTGAGGATATCCCATACAACTCTGCTTACATTTTTATTAACTTACTTCACAATCAGATTCACAATTCTACCAGGAACATAAATTTCTTTCACAACTTCTTTGCCATCCAAACGGTTACCCAAAACTTCTTTTGCCTGAGCCAAAACTTCTTCTTTGGTTGCGCTTGTGGAAATTTCCATTGTACCCCTTAACTTACCACCAATTTGAATTGCAATTTCAATGGAATCCTGCACCAGTTTGCTCTCATCAACTTTTGGCCATCCTGCTGCAAAAACAGATCCTTGGTGTCCCAACTCTTTATAAAGTTCCTCGGAAATGTGAGGTGCGAATGGCGCCAACAAGGTAACAACAGTTTCCAGCGTTTCTTTAGCGAGACCACCTTGTTTTTTTGCAATATCGTTCAACTTATTGGAATACTCCATGAAGCCACTTACGATTGTATTCATAGACAAAGCTTCCAAACGGCTGGTAATATCGGATATCAATTTGTTACAAGTATATTCTTCCTCTTTGCTAGGCTGAACCGGAGCATCTTTATAGGAATAAACCATTTTCCACACTCTATTTAAGAAACGGAAAACACCATCGATACCGCTATCGTCCCAGTCACAATCCATTTCAGGTGGGCCAACAAATAATTCATACATTCTCAAAGAGTCACATCCATATTTTTCCACCAATTCATCAGGGGAAACTACGTTACCTAGAGATTTACTCATCTTTCCGCCGTCCTTTGTAATCATACCCTGATTAAACAACTTCTGGAATGGTTCTTCAAAAGGAACAGCTCCAATATCATATAAAAATTTAGTGTAGAAACGAGCGTACAACAAGTGCAATACTGCGTGTTCAATACCACCAACATATAAATCAACAGGTGCCCATTTTTTCAAAGCATCTATGCTTGCCAGTTCGTTATTGTTGTGATTATCAACATAACGCAAGAAATACCAGCTTGAACCAGCCCACTGCGGCATTGTGTTTGTTTCTCTCTTTGCAGGCTTACCACAAACAGGACAAGTTGTATTTACCCATTCATCAATCTGAGCCAATGGAGATTCGCCAGTATCCGTAGGCTTGTAGGATTCTACTTCCGGAAGCAATACAGGCAACTGATCCTCAGGTACAGGAACTGCTCCACAGTGATCACAATGGATAATAGGGATAGGTTCGCCCCAATATCTCTGTCTGGAGAATACCCAGTCACGCAATTTATAGTTTACAGTTTTCTTACCAATACCCTGTTCTTCCATCAAATGAGGCACTTTTTTCTTTGCTTCGAATGCCTTCATTCCATTCCAATCCCCAGAATTAATGATAATACCATCACCAACATAAGCTTCTGTCAAAGGCTTTTCTTCTTCGCCTTCAGGTAAAATAACTTGAACAATAGGTAGTTCAAATTTTGTTGCAAACTCAAAGTCACGTTCATCATGGGCAGGTACACACATTACTGCGCCAGTACCATAGTCGGCCAATACATAATCTGCAACCCAAACAGGTATTTCCTTGCCGCTTACAGGGTTTACACAGTAGGTGCCTGTAAATACCCCTGTCTTTTCTTTATCTGTCAAACGGTCAACGGAAGACTTTGTAGAAGCATCGAAGCAATATTTTTGAACGGCCTCTTTACATTCAGGGGCCACAAATTCTTCAAGGCCTTTATACTCGGGAGCCAAAACCATGAAAGTACATCCGTAAAGTGTATCCGGTCTTGTTGTATAAACAGTAATATTCTTATCGCTACCGCTTACTTTAAAGTCAACCTCTGCGCCATAGCTCTTACCAATCCAATCGGACTGCATCTTCTTCACTTTATCAGACCAATCCAATTTCTGCAAATCTTCCAACAATCTATCTGCATAGGCTGTAATCTTTAACATCCACTGACGCAAATTTCTCTTTGTTACAGTTGCACCACAACGCTCGCAAGTTCCCCCCGCCGCTTCTTCGTTTGCCAATACACATTTACAGCTAGGGCACCAGTTTAATGGCATTTCTTTTTCATACGCCAAGCCTTTTTTGAACATCTGAACGAAAATCCACTGTGTCCACTTATAATAGGTAGGATCGGTTGTATCAACTTCCTTGTCCCAGTCATAAATTGCACTGATTTCATGAAGCTGTCTTTTTACATTGGCAATGTTATCCGCTGTTGAAATACGAGGATGAACATTATTCTTAATTGCAAAGTTTTCCGCAGGCAAGCCAAAAGCATCCCAACCCATAGGATGCAACACCTGATAGCCCTGCAATACTTTATATCTGCTGACAACATCACTTAACACATAACCTCTCCAGTGACCAACATGAAGGCCGGTACCTGATGGATAAGGGAACATATCTAGGCAGTAAAATCTGGGCTTAACATCGTCTTCAACGTTGATGGGGTTCTTTTCCCACTCTCCACGCCATTTCTTTTCAATTTCACTAAACTCATAGCGACTATTCATTGCAAACTCCTCCTTAACAAAACTATCTCCAAAAACTTCGCTTTTGTACCAACATGGATAATAGACCATTTTTTTAAAAAATAATATTTATACTATGCTCAATCTTAGTTGATCCGGGTTATTCCTTTGAAAACCCCTTGCCCAAGCTGCGCAAAATATCTTTTTGGGGTAGAACTTAAGTTTAAAATTGATAAATAAAAAAACCTCCGTCTCAGTTAGAGACGAAGGGACACTCCGTGATACCACTCTAGTTTGCCAAAGGCACACTCGAAACCTATAACGGGGGCTACCGTTGCCGCTTACTAATCAAGCTGATGTTGGGGGCAAAACTCCAAGGCCAGTTCCAAAACGTGTCTTTACCAACTCACACCAACCGTTGGCTCTCTGCAAAAAACATACGTAATGTACTCTTCCTCTTCAAAGTTTATTTACGAAACTATTTATAACATATTTACCAATAAAAATCAAGTGTTTTTAGCTATTTTTCAAAAGAATACAGTCTACACAGTACCGTCAAACTGCTACATCCGATTCAAATTGATTGCTATATAGGTTAAAGTAGAACCCTTTTTTCGCCATCAATTCATCATGATTTCCTCTTTCAATGATTTCACCATGGTTTACGACTGCAATCAAATCAGCATCCTTAATGGTACTTAGTCGATGGGCAATAACAAAGTTTGTACGCCCTTTCATGAGATTATGCATTGCCTCTTGAATTTTCACTTCCGTTCGTGTATCGACGCTGCTAGTTGCTTCATCCAAAATCAAGACAGAAGGATTGGCCAATATTGCCCTAGCTATAGCAAGCATCTGTCTCTGACCTTGACTTAGATTGCCACCACCGTCGGCTAACACCGTGTCATACCCATCGGGTAAACGCTTGATAAATTCATGGGCATTTGCAAGCTTTGCCGCTTCCTTTATTTCTCCATCGGTTGCATTTAATCTACCATAGCGGATATTCTCTTTTATAGTATCCGTGAATAGATAGGTATCTTGCAACACGATGCCCAAGCTTGAACGTAGGTTATTGCGTTTAATTTGTTTAATGTCGTGGCCATCAATGGTAATAGAACCTGCGTCAATATCATAGAAACGAGTAAGCAAGTTGATAATTGTAGTCTTTCCTGCTCCTGTAGGTCCAACGAAGGCAATGGTTTGACCAGGTTTTGCGTATAGGTTTACTTCCTTTAAAATAGGATGCCCTTCCTCATAGGAAAAGTTTACGTTTGAAAGTACAACTTCCCCTTCTACTTCTTTAAAATCAATAGAGTCTGTTGTATCTTTAGGTTCTTCCGTCTCGTCTAAAACTTCAAACACACGTTCTGCACCTGCGAAAGCAGCCATCATGGAGTTCACTTGGTTGGCCAGTTCATTCAATGGCCTAGCAAACTGCTTGGAATAGATGATAAAGTTTGAAATGGTTCCCAGCGTCATTGGCCATCCTAACACCATCATAAGGCCACCTGTGGCAACGACGATTGCATAGGTCATGTTGTTAAGTGCCATCATTATGGGACCAATCATACCTGAAAATATTTCTGCCCGCACACCCACTTCTAGTAGGTCTGTATTACGCTTGGAAAAGGTCTCAGTCATTTCCTCTTCTTGGCAAAATACCTTGACAACTTTTTGTCCTGAGATAATTTCTTCAATATGTCCGTTTAACTTTCCCAGACGCTGTTGTTTCTCTTTATAGTATTTCCGGGAACGCGACGTAACTGCTTTTGTAGCCACAAACATAATTGGTATGGTTACAATTGCAGAGATGGTTAAAGGGATACTTAAATAAATCATCATAGCAAGGGTACCCACAATAGTTAATACACTTTGAAATACCTGGGAGATACTTGAATTTAGTGCCATAGAGATATTATCCACGTCGTTAGTTACACGGCTCATTAACTCTCCATGTGTGGTGCTATCGAAGTATTTTAGTGGCAATCTTTGTATCTTTTCAAAAATCTCTTTTCGGATTGTTGCAACAACATTTTGACCAACCAAAAGTAGTAAATAATTCTGAAGCCACGTGCATAAAGATGTGCCAAGGTAAATTGCTAATAGGGTTGCACAAACCTTTACTAAACCTTTTAAATCAGCAGTTGCAATATGCCTATCAATGGCAACACCGATTAACCGCGTTGCATAAACAGTGCCTAGCGTTATAAAGGCAATTGAAATAACAGAAATAAATATATAGAACCAATATTTATTCAAATATTTTAAAAGTCTACTCAAGGTTTTCATTGTATCTTTCGGTTTTTTTGGCGCTACTGGAGGTTGCCCTCCCATTGGAGGTTTAGACATCCAGAACCACCCCTTTCTTCATTTGAGATTGATAAATCTCTTGATAATCCAAACTGGTTTCCATAAGTTTTTTATGGTTCCCCTCTGCAACCACTTTTCCATCCTGCAATACAAAAATTTTATCTGCATCTTTAATGGAGCTGATTCTCTGGGCAATAATAAATTTGGTGCAGGCACTATGGGATTCTTTCATGGACTGCCGAATTCTTTTTTCTGTCAGAGAGTCAACTGCGCTGGTACTATCATCAAATATTATGATGCTGGGATTCTGAATTAATGCCCTAGCGATGGAGATACGTTGTTTTTGACCACCAGAAACATTTACCCCTCTCTGCCCTAATTCTGTATCATAGCCGTTTGGCATTTCCATAATGAAATCATGAGCTTGGGCAGCCTTAGCCGCTGCAATAACCTCTTGCTCTGTTGCATTTTTATTTCCCCATTTAATATTATCTCGAATTGTTCCTGTGAATAAAATGGTTTCTTGCAAAACCACAGAAACTCTGCTTCTAAGCTCATGGATGGCATAGTCACGCACATCAACACCATCAATATAAATTACACCCTCTGAAACATCATATAGTCGAGGCATTAAGTTTACCAATGTGGATTTACCAGAACCCGTTTCACCCAATATACCAATGGTTTCGCCTGGATTCACACAAAAACTAATATGTTCTAAAACTGGTTCGCCGCTACCGCCTTTATAACGAAAAGTGACGTCCTTAAATTCAACTCTCCCTTCCTTGCGTTGTGGCATTATGGGGTTGGTTGGATCTGAAATATCAATCTTTTCATTTAACACCTCATTTAAACGACTTAATGAGATTTGTGCTCTAGAAATATGCATAAAAACCATAGCAATCATCATTAACGCCATAAGCATTTGCATCAAATAAGTAATAAAAGCCATGATTTCTTCTATTTTCATGGTACCCTCATAAACTTGGATACCACCAAACCATAAAATTGCAATAATGGATACATTCAGTATCAGCATCATGGCAGGCATCGTTAGCAACACTGTTTTAAAAGCCTTTATCCCTGTTTCTTTATAATCATCGTTTGCTGCGTTAAACTTTTCCATTTCATAGTCATGACGCACAAAAGCCTTCACAACACGCATCCCTGATAAACACTCTCGCATAACGGTATTCACACCATCTAACTTTTCTTGCACTAATTTAAACTTAGGCATACCCTTTCGCATAATCACCATAATAATTACTGACAAAACAACAATAGACGCTACAAATATCATTGAAAGCTTTGGATTAATGGAGAAAGCCATAATCAAACTACCAAAACAAAGCAAAGGCGCTCGAATTAACATTCGTAATGACATCAAGATAACCATCTGAATCTGGGTTATATCATTGGTTAATCGGGTGATTAATGATGGCGTTTGAAATGTATCAATGTTATGGAATGAAAAATCCTGAATTTTAACAAATATACTCTTTCTCAAATCAGTCCCTGCGCGCTGGCTCACAATACTTGCTGCAATCAAACAGCCGATACCTCCGACAATGCCTAATATGGAAATAAACACCATAAGCATTCCTAGTTTAACAATATAATTGCTGTTTTGCGTTGCAACACCATTGTTAATCAAAAGCGTCATCAATTTGGGCATAATTAATTCTGCTGATGCCTCTATCAACATAAAAATAGGAGCCAATATGGCTAACTTTTTATAAGGCTTTATAAATTGAAAAACAACCTTCAAGTCTATCCCCTCTTTTCTTGTAAATCATTATGCACATTTTCAAGGATTCGTACTAATAAACTAAGACATACTTCCTTTTCTTCTGCACTAAAACCTCGAAATCCCACCTCATCAATTGTGGAACTTTTTTCTATAAATTCGTGAAATTTTTCCATACCTTCTTCAGTAATACTCACACGAATGCTACGCATATCAGCTTCGTCCCTTAAACGCTTAATTAAACCATCCCTTTCCATACGTTTTAAAACGTCGGTCATAGAAGCAGGCTTTATCCTGATTAAATCGCAAAGCTCTTTTTGCGTTTGCAAATTTTTAGCCGCAAGGGACATGAGAATTGGTGGCTGCCCAGCAGAAAGACCAATTTCTTGAGCACTACGCATCATATGAATATGATACAATCGAAGCAACCCGTTTAATGCAAAGGAAAAATCCGTAGTATGCTCTCCCAAAACCGCCCTTTTTTTCGATAGATTTTCACAAAAAAACAATATTACACCTCCCAGAACCATCAACCAAAAAAATTACTTCTCATTGCCATGTTATCCCCTGTGCAAACTCCTATGAATTGAGAATACCATGATCAATTTACTGAAACTAGAAAAGCCCCAATAACATTATTTCCAAAATAAAAAGTTAATTGAATTTTCCCACTTTTCCCACATAGCCTAATGATGCCGTAGTTATTGATCCGCAAACCTATAGTCTATGTAAAATATAATAAATTAGCCTTTACCAATAACGAAAAGGCCCTTTTGTAGACCACAATTTTATTGTAAAACACTTATACAAAAAATAGTTAGGTATCTAATTAATTAATTAGATACCTAACTATTTTATCACTTTGTTTCTATTTGTCAATCATAATTTTATAAAACGTATTGGAACATAAAAGCGATATGAAGGCTGCTTCCCACCATTACAAAAACATGAAAAATTTCATGAAAGCCGAAATGTTTGAATGTAATGTTCGGCTTCTTTAAGCCATAGATTACTGCACCAACGGTATAGGCAATACCTCCAGCTAGCAACAAGCCAACGCCCTGCCAGCTAACTGCTTTCTCCAATGGAACAAATACAATTACAGCCAACCAGCCCATAACTACATAAATCATTGTAGACAGCCATCTAGGCGCATTCATCCAAAAAATTTTTAGTAAAATACCGCCTAAGGCAAAAGCCCAAATAAGCACTAGCATCGTCCATCCCCATTTGCCGTGTAAAGATACTAGACAAATTGGTGTATATGTTCCTGCAATTAAAATAAAAATCATCATATGATCGATGCGACGCAAAATATTGGTTTTACTTTGCGGTAATTGTAATGTATGATAAATTGTACTAGCCCCATATAATAGTAATAAGGAAGTGCCAAAAACGGCAAATCCCCATAAATGCCAAACACTTGCTTCTAATTTTGCCTCCTGCATTAATAGCATAAAACAAGGAATCACGGCAATAAAGCCGATAAAATGTGTTAATGCACTCATTGGATCTTTAATTGTAAATTTTTTGTCTTTCATGTTATCCCCTCCAGATGTAGTTATTAATACTACATATCATTATATCCGTATTTTAACATATTATTTATTTTAACGCAAGAAGATTTTGTAAGAAAAACTTGATACATAGTATGAAATACTATATAATAGGTTTACAAGTGAAAAGATTCATTTATCAAAAATTGAGGTGAACAAATGACTACATTAGATAAGATTATTGAGACCTTTACGCACCAAATCAAATCCTCAGGCATTATTGAAATTGAAGATATACCAAATATTGATTTATATATGGATCAAGTAACTACTTTTATGGACAAAGCATTGGAAAGATATAAAAGATACGATGAAGATAAAATCTTGACCAAAACCATGATTAACAATTACACCAAAGCTAAGATTTTTCCCGCTCCAATTAAGAAAAAATATGGCCGAACCCATTTGATGCTTTTGATAATGATTTATCATTTAAAATCAGTACTGTCTATAAGAGACATTGGTATTTTATTTCAACCGGTACTTTCTGTAAAGTCCTTAGATGAGCAGGATTGCCTTATTCGAAATATTTACGAAGGCTTTTTAAAGTTACAATTAACAACCCAGCAATTTATGCAGTCATCAGCAGAAGGAATTAGAGATAATACAACACCTGCTAAAGACATTCTGGAGGAGTATCAGGATGAAAAAATCAAGAGAATATTATTGGTACTCTTGCTTGCCATCAGGGCAAATGCTGAAAAACAGTTGGCAGAAAGAGTTCTTGATACGTATTTTTAAGTAAAAAAGGCTACGCATTTACTGCGTGGCCTTTTTTTACTTAACACTGGTATTTATAAAACTCTTTCTACGTTGTATTAAGGTATAGTCCCTTTCGTCACCTACCAAATAACACAATAAAAACAATTTAAATAAGATTCCTATTGCTCTTTCAAAATCTAATCTTCTATATCATTGTTTAGCAGGTCATATAAACACGAATGAAAAAAGCGGTAGCAAAAGAATCATACGTTGCTACCGCCATTAAAAACAATCAACTTATGTGTTAAAGTAAGAACAAACAGGAAAGTTAATACTCACGCTGGTCAAATTCGGCAAAACTATGACCAAATCAATTTGCCTTTCCAACTACTGCTATACAATTGGACGCTTTGACTGCGAGTTATATTTACATCTACTTCTTTTTTTAATGAGAATTTTTCTGATTGATGTGGCTATGCATTTACATTTGAAATTATTTTTAACGAGAAAGATATATATTCCAATATAAAGCTTGGCTTAGTTTCTTACTTCAGCCACAATATCCGCAGCTTTACGGCAAATTGTTGTAATTTCTTCCCATTCTTTACCATTGATCAATTTATCTGTTACCATAAATGAACCGCCTACGGCACAAATATTTTTAAAAGAAAGGTATTCTTTCAAGTTATCTAAGGTGATTCCACCTGTTGGCATAAATTTGAACTGATGATAAGGACCAGAAAGTGCTTTGATTGTAGCCAGGCCACCATACTGCTGTGTAGGGAAAAATTTGAATGTAGTCAATCCTAAATCGTGTGCCGCCTCAATTTCCGTAGGTGTCACACAGCCAGGGAAAATAGGAACATTCTTTTCAATGCAGTAAGCAACGATTTTAGGATTGAAACCAGGGGAAACAATAAACTGTGCCCCTGCAGCCAAAGCTCTATCTACCTGCTCTTTATACAAAACTGTACCAGCACCAACAATCATATCAGGGTAGTTATCTCGCATTAACTTGATTGCTTTGTCTGCACCCTCTGCACGGAATGTAATTTCCGCAACAGGCAAGCCGCCTTCGGAGAGTGCCTTTGCCAATGGCAATGCATCTTCTTCGGGACGCTCCAACTTGATAACAGGAACTACACCAATTTTAGAAATTCTTTCTGCAATTATCATGATTTTCTCCTCCTTAGCGCTGAACTCTGGCTCCTGCACCACCCATTAAAGATTCAACTTCCTTACGGCTAGCCATACTTGTATCCCCTGGTGTTGTCATTGCTAATGCACCATGAGCCGCACCATAGTTTACAGCCACCTGTGGGTCGCCAGTTTCCATCAAACCAAAAATTAAACCAGAAGCAAAGCTATCTCCACCGCCAACTCTATCCATAATTTCTAAGCCGTCGTATTTATTGGATAAGTGGATTTCTCCGTTTGCCCAACACATCGCAGCCCAGTCGTTTACTGTTGCTGTTTTTACACTTCTAAGCGTAGTGGCCATAACCTTGAAGTTGGGGTAAGTTTCAGCTGCTTTTGCCATCATCTTCTTGTAGCCATCCAGGTTCAATTCTACTAAGTTTTCGTCATTACCTTCAATTTCAAAACCAAGGCAAGCTGTGAAATCCTCTTCGTTACCAATCATTACATCGATGTATTTTGCGATTTCCTTGTTGACTGCCTGTGCTTTTTCTTGACCACCGATAGATTTCCACATAGAAGGGCGATAGTTTAGGTCATAAGATACGATTGTGCCATATTTTTTAGCTGTTTTTACAGCTTCGATTGTAACAGCCGCACTATCTTCAGACAAAGCCGCAAATATACCGCCTGTATGCAACCAACGAACACCCAAAGTACCAAACAGATAATCAAAATCAAATTCACCAGGTTTAATCTGGGAAATAGCTGTGTTACCTCTATCAGAAACGCCAACTGCGCCACGTACACCATGTCCTCTTTCTGTAAAGTTCAAACCATTACGTACAGTTCTTCCAATTCCGTCATAGGGCAACCACTTAATGAAAGACGTATCAACACCGCCCTGCAAAATAAAGTCTTCTACCAAACGACCAATTTCATTGTCAGCCAAAGCAGTTACAATTGCTGTTTTGTAACCAAAGCAACGACGAAGGCCACGAGCAACGTTGTATTCGCCGCCACCTTCCCAGGCACGGAACTGTCTAGCAGTTTTAATTCTTCCTTCACCTGGATCTAATCTAAGCATTACTTCGCCCAATGATACCTGATCAAACATACATTCTTCTTTTGGTCTTAATTGAATCATTATAATGTCACCCCGTCCTTAAAAATCGCAATTTCTCTGTAATCATTTTCTTCATTTTTGGAAAGTTTACCATTTGCTGTATCTTTTAATAAATTCATCAGCTTTTTCGTTGCTTCCTCAAAGCTTGTTCCCTCTAAAATCATACCTGCATTAAAATCAATCCAATTTGCTTTGTGCTCCGCTAACGTGGAGTTTGTAGATATCTTTAATGTTGGAACGATCGTGCCAAAGGGAGTCCCCCTACCTGTGGTAAAGAGGATAATATGTGCCCCAGATGCAGCAAGGTTGGTGCAAGATACCATATCATTACCCGGACCAGTTAGCAAGGAAAGGCCCTCCTTTTTCACTGGCTCAGCATAAGCTAAGATATCTGTTACGGTTGCTTCCCCGCCCTTTTGAATACATCCAAGGGATTTTTCCTCCAGTGTCGTTATGCCTCCGGCCTTATTGCCTGGCGAAGGGTTTTCATATACAACCTGGTTATGGCTAACATAATAGTTTTTAAATTCATTGATCATTGCCGTTGCTTGCTCAAAAACTTCTTTGCTTTCGCAACGAGCAAACAAACTATCCTCAGCCCCAAACATTTCAGGAACTTCCGTTAGAATTGCTCGACCACCTGCAGCAGCGTGTAAATCTGTCAAACGGCCACAGAGGGGATTTGCGGTGATGCCAGAAAAAGCATCAGACCCACCGCATTTAAAGCCAATGATCAGCTCCCGTAAAGGGATTCTTTCTCTTTTGTCCTTTTCACTAAGATCAGAAAGGGTTTTTAGTAGGGCTAATCCCGTTTCGATCTCATCTTCTTCCTCTTGTGTAATCAAAAAGCGAATTCTCTCGCTGTCATACTCACCTAAAAAAGGTTTAAATACATTCAGGTTGTTATTTTCACAACCTAAGGAAAGAACCAAAACACCGCCAGCATTTGGATGTTGAATCAAAGCAGCCAATGACTTTTGTGTCATTGTCTGATCCTCGCCCATCTGAGAGCATCCATAGGGATGGGTCATTGGCAAAACATTCATGCCTAATTTGGCAGCCTGTTTTGCCAAGCGTTCCGCCGTTTTATTTACACAGCCTACGGTGGGGACAATCCAAATCTCATTTCGGATGCCTACACGGCCATCTTTTCTGCGGTAGCCCATAAAATAGTCATCTTGCTCGTTCCAGTTGTATTCTTGGGTACCATGAAAAACATAGTCCCCACTTTCAGCCAAATTGGTTTTCACATTATGCACATGAACATGCTCACCTTTTTCGATGTTTTTGGAAGCATGACCAATTGGACTGGCATATTTCACCACATTCTCTCCTTCTTTTATGTCAAAAAGAGCTATTTTGTGGCCGAAAGCAATATCATCCTTTGCCGTAAGGGTAATGTTGCCACATTGGCAATTTTCACCTTTTTGAATATCACAAAGGGCTACGGCAACACTATCCTTTGGATTTACAATAATAATATTATCCTTCATGGAAATTACACTCCTTACGCCAGAAGAGAAGCAAGAACTTCTTTCACTTCTTTTTCTTCCAGCTCTTTTAAATAGGAAGCAACGAATGCTGTCAATCCTTCAATAGCGTTCAACTCTGTGCCATCCCAGAACGCTGTGTTGGATAAAACTGCTTCTGCGATACCATCCACATCCTTTTCGGCCCAGATTTTTGCAAAGAACTCTAATACTTCTGCATCATCCTTAATGGTATAAGTAGTGCCATCCTTGCGTGTACCAACGTAGCATCCATTTTCCATTTCGCCTTTATAAAAGCGAATGAAGGCTGCAAGAGAGAATGCTAAAGCTTTAGGTACCTCTCCCTTTTCTTTTACATAGCCAATTAAGCTAGGCATACATCTTGCACACCACTTGGAACAAGAGTTCAAAGAAATATCAAGCAATTTATGTTTGATATAAGGATTACGGAAACGATCTTTTACATCAGAAGCAAACTGTTCTAAGTCAGACTTTGGTAAATCTAAAGTAGGAATGATTTCACCGTAAAGAAGCTGATCTAAATATTTTTCGAATAAAGGATCATTCATCATATCCAAAACGATGTTATGTCCTGCCATATAGGCAGCCAAAACAGATGCAGTGTGTCCACCATTCAAAATTCTAACCTTACGCTTTTTATATGGGGTTACATCTTCTGTCCAAATTACGTTTGCATCTGTTTTATGGATAGGCATAATATCAGCCCATTCCTGCTTACCTTCAATAACCCAAAGGTTAAATACTTCGCTTGTTACAAGGCATTTATCTTCATAACCCATTTCATTATAGAAATAATCGAGTTCATCACCTGGATATCCAGTTACAATTCGATCGACCAAAGTTGAACAGAAATGGTTGCTATCTTTCACCCATGATTTAAAGTTTGCATCCAAGCCCCATTCATCTGCATACTGCAAAACGATGCGCAATAAGTTTGCACCGTTATTATCAATCAATTCAACGGGCAAAAACAATAATCCCCGATCAGTTGCACCATTAAAAGCCTGATATCTTTCATATAAGAAAGCACAAACCTTTGCTGGGAAGGACTGAGCTGGTTTGTCAGTCAGTTTGTCACCTACTTTGTAGGCGATACCAGCTTCGGTTGTGTTGGAAATAACAACTTTCAAATCCTCAGAACGAGCCAATGTCATCAGTGCTTCATAATCTTCGTAGGGATTGATGCAACGCGAAACAGATGTATTTGGTTCAATTTTCTCAACCGCCTGGCCATCTTCGATACCACGCATGATTAATGTATACATGCCGTCCTGAGAATTGATAATTTCACCCATACCCTGGGCAATTGGCTGACATAATACAATAGAACCGTCAAATAAGCCCTGCATATTGGCCTTATGAATCATCCAATCAGTAAAGGCACGAAGGAAGTTTCCTTCTCCAAACTGCAATACTCTTTCCTTCAAAGCCGGAGCCTGAGGAGTTAATACTTCATTTATCTTTTTCATAAACCTTATACCTCCAAGTTTTAAACTGGTCTAAGAGAATAACAACTGTAGTATACAACAAAAAACATCCTGTTGTATACAACAAAACATAAATTCTTTCATTTTTGGTTAATCAACCAATACATACCGATTTTTTTTGTGCAATTTTAGGGATGCAGTAAATATGTTGTTTCATTTTGATGTATACAAAGTGGTTCATGCTGTTTTTTTTGTTAAGAGTATTAAAAAAATGCCTCTTTTACAAGAGACATTTTATACTGTATCCACCTTTATGGTTTTTCAATCAAAATTATGGTTCTTGCTCTATGACTTTTAAAACAAGAATGTTGAAAAGCAGGAATTACTTACTCCTAGGTATTTCAGCTATCTTATTATTTAGAATTAAATCAAATGTTGCATTTTTGGAAGCCAATAGGTGAGCCTCCATTTCTTTAGCCGCTCGTTCCCAGTCATGCTTAAGGCAGGCAGTTAAAATTTTCATATGTTCTTGAGTGGTTCTCTCTAATCGGTAGTCCACATATTGTCCAGTCATAACTCGAAAACGCAAGTTTTGATTATGAATCCAATCATAGGTTCTTAAAAGATAGGGGTTCTGAATCGCATCAACGATGGTATCATGAAAAGCATCATCTAAGCGAAAATACTCATCCTTGCTATATGCGTGAGCTGGGGCAGAGAAAATATCAAAGTACTTATAAATGACCTCATCTTTGATCTGCGAACCATAATTTAAAAGTGCATATGGTTCATATAAAAGACGAACTTCAAAAATGAAGTTGATATCATTTATGGATAGACCAGACACTTCTATGCCTTTTTTAGATAAAATGGAGATCAAGCCTTCTTGCTCCAAACGACTTAGGGCATCTCGAATTGGTGTACGACTAACATGAAGCTCTTCTCGTAAGGCTTCTTCATTGAGCATTGCGCCGGGTGCATACTCGCACGAAATAATCTTTTCTTTGATTGCATAGTAGGCTTTTTGTTTTAAACTTTCTTTCGCAGACATTTTGATGTCCTCCCCCCAAATTTGGATAAAGTATACTACATTTTTTTTCTTTTGCAAAGAGTTAAATAAAAAGTTTAAAAAAAGATCTAAATATAATTTTTTATAAAAAAGCAGTAAAAAAAGTATTTAGTTATAATTATCCTTAATCTTTCCTTATAAATATGAATGACTTTTAGCAAATCATTACCTAACCCATGTTTTTTATTTTTTTATTACTATAGAGGATTTTTTTATTAAAATGGAAATACTACTTACATCTTTTCTAAAATATATGAAATTAAACAAAAAAAATTTAGTTGGATACATCATTAGACAGAAACATTACATTATCAACTTTTAATTTTAATACTTTCACTTTTATCAGTTAAACTTTTTCCAGTTAGATCCATATTCATTGTGTATATTGCTTAGTTTTAGTAGTGCAAAATTGTTTATACTATTGAAAATTAGGAATAATGGTATTTTTCAGTTGACACATGACAAGGATTGCAATTATACTCCTTTTATAGAGTGATGTATACATCAAACAAAACAGCGTTTTTTAGCTGTTAAAAAGGAAGGTATTCTTATTATGAAAGCTTTAGTTATTAATACACCTGGAAATGTGGCAATTACCGAAATGGAAAAGCCCGTTCCCAAAGAAGGTGAAGCCCTATTAAAACTTCTTTACGGCGGCATTTGTGGTAGTGACTTAGGTTCATACCGTGGTGCAAATGCTTATGTATCCTACCCTCGTATTCCTGGGCACGAGTTTTCCGCCGAAATTGTTGAAGTTGGCGAAAATGCTTATGGTTTAAAGCCAGGCATGATCGTAACTTGTAATCCTTACTTCAACTGTGGCGAATGCTATTCCTGCCAAAAGGGAAAAGTAAATGTATGTCAGGATAACCAAACCATGGGCGTACAGCGTGAGGGTGCATTTTGCGAATATATTACTATGCCCGTGGAAAGAATTTATGATGGAAAAGGTTTAGATGCGGAGACGCTAGCACTAATCGAACCTTTTTGCATTAGCTACCACGGTGTATCTCGTGCTGAAGTAAAACCTGGCGATAAGGTTTTAATCATGGGAGCTGGTACAATTGGTGTTTTGGCTGCCATTGCTGCTAAGGCAAAAGGTGCAGAAGTAACAATTTGTGATGTTGCCGAGGAAAAGTTAAACTATGCTTATGAAACATTTGAAATTGACCATAAGCTTTTAAACAGCTCTGCTGAATCTTTTGAAAAAGGCGTAGCTGAATTAACCAATAACAATGGTTTTGACGTTACAATCGAAGCAGTTGGCCTACCCGTTACTTTCCAAAACTGTATCGACGCTGCTTGTTTTGGCGGTAAGGTTGTTTTAATCGGTGTTTCCAAAAGAAATATCGATGATTTCTTCTTTACAATTATTCAGAAAAAGGAATTGAATATTTATGGTTCCCGTAATGCGATGAAAAATGATTTTGAAGAATTAATCGACTTAGTATTGCACAATGATGTAAAATTAAACAAAGTTGTTACAAATCGATACAAATTGACAGATGGTCCTCAAGCACTTGAAGATTTCTCTGCAAATGCTGATAAAATGTTAAAGGTTGTATTGGATTTCACCAAATAACAGTGGTGTGTTCATATAAGCAAAAAAACCAAGAATTGAAAGGGGAAAAAGAAATGAAATTTAAAAAATTAGTAGCATCTATGTGTATCGCGGCTGTGTCCATCGCTTCTTTGGCAGGTTGCTCCAGTGAACCTAAGGACTCCAATAGCCAAGGAGATGCTGGTGCAAACCAGGAAAAAGTAACATTGCAGATTGGTTTTGAAAACTCTATGTCCGAACCTATTGGCCAGGCATTACAGCACTGGGCAGACCTGTTGGATGAAAAATCTGGTGGCACAATGGAAATCGTGCTTTACCCTGACTCACAGCTAGGCAATAAAACAGACTTGATTGACTCCATGCTTTTGGGCGAAAACGTAGCAACATTGGCTGACGGTGCTTTCTATGCTGACTACGGTGTACCCGATTTCGGTATCGTTTTCGGACCTTTCTTATTCGACAATTGGGAACAATGCTGGACATTGATCGAATCCGATTGGTACAAAGAACAGGAATCTAAATTACAGGAAAAAGGCTTAAAAATTCTTACATCTAACTGGGCATATGGTGCACGCCATACCTTAACAGTAAAACCTGTTAACACAGTTGCCGATTTAGCTGGTATGAAAATCCGCGTTCCTAGCAATCAGATTCAGTCCTTAGGCTTTGACGTTTTAGGCGCTGCTTCCACAGGTATGAGCCTTGGTGATGTATATCAGGCATTACAGACAAAGACAATTGACGGTGCAGAAAACCCTCTTGCAACATTGTATGGTCGTAAGTTGCATGAAGTTGCTCAGAACTTAATTTTAGATGGTCATGTTTTGAACTTCACAACATGGGTATGCTCTAACGATTGGTTCAACTCTTTAACAGAAGAACAGAAGAACCTTTTGATCGAAACAGGTAACGAAGCTGGTTTGTATAACAACGGTATCCAGGCTGAAGCTGAAGCTGACTACTTACAGAAGATGATTGACGAAGGCGTAACTGTTGTAGAACCTACAGAAGAAGTTATTGCTGGTTTCCGTGAAAAAGCACAGGCATTCTATGATATGGGCGACAAGTTCGGTTGGTCCGAAGGTCTTTATGACACAGTTCGCACTGCTATGGGTGCACAGTAAGAAACACAAATCATACTAAACTGTTTACTACGGCGGCGGGGAATCCTTCCGCCGTAATTTTCAGAAATGATTAGAGGGAGCGAATATGAAGAAAGAAAATAAAATTTTATCTATACTCGCTAATATTGACGTAGTGGTTGCCGGCCTTGTTTTAGCATTACTGGTTTTCCTTACGTTTTTAGGCGTTGTTTGGCGCCGTGCCTTTGGTGCACCCTTCACATGGTTAGAAGAAGTGCAGCTTGCGTGCATGGTTTGGATTGTTTTTGCATCAGCTGGTGCAGCTTTCCGTTTTGGTAACCACGTTGCAATTGAAATGATTGTCGACTTGATGCCACAAAAGATTCAAAAAGTGTTTTCCATTTTTATTTCAGTAGTTGTAGTAGCAGTAATTTCTTATTTGTTTATACAGAGCATTGGGTTCATTCAACTCT
This sequence comes from Anaerotignum sp., assembly GCF_040307045.1. Taxonomy (GTDB): domain Bacteria; phylum Bacillota; class Clostridia; order Lachnospirales; family Anaerotignaceae; genus Chakrabartyella. Next base: position 49,816 of record NZ_JAWRKF010000017.1, on the reverse strand, counting down.
TTATCAAGAGCGGTCGTTCGACTCCTATGTTAGAAATTCCTTACACATTGATTTATGGGATTGCACCCGTGTCTTTTATTTTGATGATTATTAATTATTTCTATGCCCTTTTTAAGGGTGTTAAATCAGAAGCAAAGGAGGCGGTAGAGAGTGAATGAAGTACTTGGTCTTTCCGCTATTATAATGCTGGTTCTCTTATTTTTAAAGGTTCCAGTTTATTTATCCGTTTTAGGCGGTTCCGCAATTTATTTTGTATTAAATCCATCCATAAACACAGTTATGTTTGCACAAAGAGCAATCACTGGTGTTGAAAGTATATCTCTGCTTGCTATCCCCTTCTTCGTTTGTGCCGGTATTTTGATGAACTACACCGGCGTTACAAAGCGAATTATGGACTTTTGTTCTGTACTTACAGGTCGTATGTCTGGTGGTTTGGCACAGGTTAACGTTTTGCTTTCCACATTAATGGGCGGTTTGTCCGGTTCCAACTTAGCAGATGCTGCAATGCAGGCTAAAATGTTGGTACCAGAAATGGAAGCGAAAGGTTTTTCCAAAGAGTTTTCAACCGTTGTAACTGCAACATCCTCCATGATTACACCTTTGATCCCCCCTGGTATTGCTATGATTTTATACGGTTGTATCGCAAACGTATCTATCGGCAAGCTGTTCATGTCAGGCTTAGGTATCGGTGCCCTTTTGTGCATCACCATGATGATTTTAGTTCGTTTTATTTCCGTTAAACGTGGGTATCAGCCTCTTTATAAAGAAAGAGTATCCACAAAAGAATTTGCAAAGGCGACTAAACCAGCAATCCTACCCTTGTGCTTACCAATTATTATCATTGGTGGTATCCGTTTTGGTGTCTTTACAGCAACTGAGGCAGGTGCAATTGCAATCCTTTATGCAATACTCCTTGGTGTGTTCTACAAAGAATTAAATTTAAAAAATATGTCTCAAGGTTTAAAAGAAACCGTTTGTACCACCTCATCTATCATGTTGATCGTTGCTGCGGCCAGCGTTTTCTCCTGGATTTTAACAAAGGAACGTATCCCCCAGCAGCTAACAGAGTGGATTGTAGGTGCAATTGATAACAAGTATGTATTCTTATTAGTTATTAATATTTTCTTGTTAATCGTTGGTATGTTTATTGAAGGTAATGCATCTATGATTATCTTGGTGCCCCTCCTTGCTCCTATTGCGGCAAGCTACGGCATCGACGAAATTCAGTTTGCTATGATTTATATCTTCAACAATGCTATCGGTGCTCTGTCCCCTCCTATGGGAACATTGATGTTCGTGACATGTGGTATAACGAAGTGTAAAACGGCCGCCTTTATTAAAGAGGCTGTGCCCTTCTATATCTTGTTAGTTATAAACTTATTACTGATCACCTATGTGCCAGTATTCTCAACATTCTTTGTAAATCTGTTGTACTAATATAAGATAAAATCCCTTTATAATTCTGATTACAAATATTAAAGGCTATGTAAAAATCCATCACGGATTATTTACATAGCCTTTATCCTTGCTTCAAAATAAGTATTATATCATTGAGATAATTGATTTCTATATTTAAATATATTCTTTTTAACTCTCGTTTCAACTCCCCAATCGTTTTTTTCCATGAATACTTAGGCTATTCCCAAACACTTAATTATCGGAATAGTACACTAAATATGGAGAAAACTAATATGGAGGTGAACCTAATGGATGAAATAAATGTTGATTACAAAAATTCTGAAACCAATACTAAGAAGGAAAAAAATAAGATTCAGGGAAGTTTGAGCAATCCTAACCAGAGACTTTTTATAGATATCAACCAGCACCTGAGTGAAGATTTCAAGCCATCTCATTATATCACTCAGTTAATGGGGCAACCTGTATTTGAAGAGTACCCCCTTTCCCTCCTGAAAAAGCTTCAAGTCACTCCACAATCTCCTATCCATCATCCAGAGGGATGCGTTTGGAATCATGTTTGCCTTGTGGTTGACCAAGCTGCACAGGTACGCAACCTTAGCCACAATGCACCTGTATTTATGTGGGCTGCTCTTTTGCACGACATTGGCAAGGCCGAAACCACACGAAATCGCAAAGGTCGAATCGTTTCTTATGACCATGACACAGTAGGTATGGATTTATGCATAAAATTCTTATCCCGTTTGTTAGCTGATCTAGATTTTATAGAGAAAGTAGGAAACCTAGTTAAATATCATATGCATCCTTTATATGTAAATAAAAATCTGCCCTTTGGTGATGTAAAAGGTATGCTGGCTGAAACAGATATGCACGAAATTGCATTACTGGGTTATTGCGATCGGATGGGCCGACTAGGTAGTAAGTCAGAAGATGAAAAAGCCAATATAGAAGAATTTTTGAAAAAATGTGGCGTTGGAGATTTAGTGCTATCCTTTTAAAAAGGGAAAAGGAAATGGGCAATGGATATTTACTTCTATCCATTGCCCAAAATTGCGTTACCTTAAAACAATTTTAATAACTTACTTTCTTTCGGCTCCTGGCTTGTGAAGATTGCCTGATTGTTTCTTACTGTTTCGTCCTTCTCCGTCAAGGGCACTTTCTGCCATTGTAGGACCGCCGTTAGCCTTTTTCTTTCGAATTGGCTTTGGGTCGAGCTGACTGTCTTTTGCCATAGTTGATCACCTCAAGAAAAGTATTTGCAAAAATTTATGAGGATATACATTTCCATCACACACATTTACCTTCTATACAGAGAAGAAATATTTGTTCCAAGATACAACAAGTCATCTATTCCCCTGCCCAAACTTAAACTTATGATTACAACCTTAAAAATATACTATAGGTTGCGGAAAATTCCTCTTAACGGATTTTAAATTATATTGTCATTTGTAATGCAGCAAAGCTCCATAATATTGCCAAAAACAGAAAATTCACAGCCGTAAAAAATAATAAATACTTCCAGGTTTGTGCTTTTTCTGTGGAAGCATAAAGCTTGTATGAAATGACACTTGCCATAGAGGCAATTAGTGTTCCTAATCCACCAAGGTTTACACCGACCAACAATGCAGAATGATTTTCAGTAAATCTTGAAAGCAACATTGCCGCTGGCACATTGCTGATTACCTGACTTAGTAAAATCCCCACCGCCAGTTCCTGTCCCTTCACTAGCTCTGACAGTATATTGCTAATTTCAGGAATATTTCTAATGTTTCCGATGAAAATGAATAAAAAAATAAAGGTCAACAACAATGCATAATCCGCACGAAAAAGTATCTTCTTGTCAAAAAATATTACACATACAAACACCGTGATAAATGCCAATTGATAGGGAATGACACGCAGTACAGCAAGAATACAAATAATAAAAAGTATACACCAAGGCATAACCTTCTTCCTCCTGATCAACACAGCCTGTTTTTCAGAGAACGGTGTAATTTTTTCCGATTTTATGAAGAATACAGAAGCTAATAGAATAAGGAAGGAAAGTGCAGATGGCAGTATCATTACCTTCAAAAATTCGCCAATATTCATCCCTGAGATGGAATACAGATATAAATTTTGGGGGTTCCCCAGAGGTGTTAACATACTTCCAAGGTTGGCCGCAATGGTTTGCAGAACGATAATTGGGATGAATAGGCTTTCTTTATGTGTTCGTATCAGCATCATGATGCCCAAAGGTACAAATGTAATGAGGGCTACATCATTCGTGATTAGCATACTGGCAAAAAAACAAACAATTATTAGAACCAAAGCTAGCATTCGGGTAGTGTGAACCAAATTCAGCAAGGTGGCAATGATAAAATCAAATAGTCCAACCTTTTGCATCCCTGCAACGACTAGCATCATCATCAACAGTAAACTTAATACGTGTATATCTATGTATGTGAAATACTCCAATGAAGGGGGAACAAACACCGCAGAAATGCAAGCTACAATAAACGTAATAAATAAAACTGGATCATAACATATTAAGAATTTTATTGTCTTCAAGATTTTCATAATAACTACTCCATATTCATATTTGCTTTAGCCATTCTAGGCTAAAAAATAAAGAAAGTCAACACTAAAAATTAAAATTCTTTAAGCGCATCTGGTTTTATTTGATTCGTCAAAGGATTCATTTATGTATGCAATATTAGAAAGGACTTTTTTTGAAAATTGAACGGCAACCAATCAAAAAGTATGTGTTATAAACCCATACTTTTGATTATATCACTTTTGCTATGCTCTATTTGATAGTTAAAAAACATACTTTTGATTTAAATTACTTACTCTTGATATTTTTTAAGTACAAGCTGTTAGAAGGCATACCTTTCTCTCCCTAGTTAATATATAGGTTGATCTAAGAAGCCATTTTTCTTATACTGAATTATAATGCACTGTAAATGTTAGATATCAAAAGAGCCCTTACCTTCAGAATCTAGTCTGATGTAAGGGCTCTTTCTTATCAGTTACGAAACATTTTCACTTAGGGTTAATCCCAAGTCCTATCTGGCTTCATTGCAGTCCATGTTTCTACACCGTCAGCTGTTTCTCTTGTGTAGTCATGAGAGTTTGTTGCCTCCATAACTGCTTCATAGTACCAAGCATCTTCCTGATTATCTGTCCAATATTTCGCATCTTCAAGCATGCCTTCTTTACTTACTCTTCTGTTTAATACAGAGTTGATTAAAGTCATTGCTTCCGCTCTGGTTATATACTCATCAGGGTGGAAAGCGCCATCGGGATATCCATTAATCCAACCTTTTAAAGCGGCAGAATTAATGAAGTCTTTTGCCCAATGATTTTCAATGTCTTTAAACATATTCTTCTCAGATTTGCTTAAGCTGTCGAACTTAGACACAATAACAGCAAATTCTGCTCTGGTAATGGCATTGCCAGGTTTAAACTGTCCATTTGGATAACCTGCAAGAATTTCACCATTTGTTAGGGTTGCAATGCTAGTGTTAGACCATCTCTGACCCAAAACATCAGGGAAGTTATGTTTTGTAGTCTTAAAACTTTCTCGAACAGCATCGTTTAACAAACGATAGAAAATCGCTGCAACTTCTTCACGGCTGATTCTATTCATTGGTCGAACGGTATCATCTTCATAACCGAAGATGTATGCAAAATGATCCACCATGTTTAATCCATCTGCCAATGGTACTTCTTCTTCAAGGATTGTTACTTCCTCACCAAAGTCACTACCACCGCCATTGTTACCGCCGGGAGTCGTTGGTTCATCAGTATCGGTGCTTCGTCTTCCATACACAAAAACAACCTGGTACTTGTTATCATCGGTAAAGTCGACTACTATACTGCGTGATGCACTCACGTTATTACCATTGACTGTAACACTTCTTAGCCTTGTATATCTACCAGAGTTGACCGCGTTTACCGTCACTTTTCCATCCTCAACATCAGCCTTGGACTGGTTGGTATCATATACAGTTGTATCTCCATACACATGTTTTACAATTAAGTCATTTGTTTCATAGATAACGCCAATTACACTATCATCATCCATAATACTTACAGGTAAGTTTGTCGTATCACCATTAACTTGGTATTCTTTAAACTTATATCCCTGTGGAGCATTTAATACGATGGAGTTGATATTAGGTTCTCTTTTTAAAACAGAACCTGTTGTGGTTGAAAATGGCTTATCTGCACCTTCCAAATAGTGGACAACCGTGTAATTCCATACTTCTTCATTTGGAGTCCACATCGCTTTCAGAGTTACATCACTATTAGGCATAATAAACTTGCCCTCGTTAATTGTAACAACTTCCTGAATTACTTCCCAGCCTCCAAAATTATATCCATCTCTCTTAGGTTCAACCGTGGATAAAGTGATTTCGTCGCCTTCATACCTATCGGTAATATTCTCAGGCATACCTGTTACCACTCCATCAGACACATACGCAACAGTGTGTTTAGCCATTTCCTCATACCCGTATTTGATCCAGATACAATCTTCAGGCATTGCACCACTAAGTGTGCCATCTTCGGTGAGAGTAAGGTTATAAAGCTCTTTCAGCTTTTGCATTAGCTCTGCAGTTGTTGCAACCTCTTGCTTTTCTTCACCCACATATACAGTAATATTAGTTAATTCATATCCTCTTGGGGTTATTTTGGCTTGGCTACTAATTTCATTCCCAGCTTCTTTTTTATAGGGCTTAGGATGTTCGCCATCTAGAAACTCTGGCTTTTTACCGTTTAGTTCTGCGTGTTCTACAACGAAAGTATAGATGTCATCAAACTCTGCTGTGTAGCTTAAGTTCTGTGTTATTGTATCTGGGAAAGATTCAACACCCCAGCCAACAAATTTGTAGTCATGACTATAAACATTCTCACGCAACTTTCCTAATACTGATGGAACCTCAATTGCTGCCCATTTCGTATTTCTGGATATATCTTTTTTCTCATAAATACTTTGAGTACCTTCAGCAGCTTTGCTGGTATTCACATGGAAGGTAACCTTGAGCAACTGAGCAAACTTAGCAAGATATTTCAAGTTACTATCCACAACTGTTTCGGCTGAAGGTGTTTCTTTTATCTCAGTCATTCCTTCTTCCGTTTCAGTTACTTTATACCAAGCATCAAATTCAAAGCCTGCATTGGCTTTGGCAGTAGGAATGGATCTACCGATTTTGTTTCCCAGTAAAATAGGATCAGTCACTATCGTTTCCACATCATCTGCACCATCATTCAGCTTACCATTTGAATCAGCTTTAAATGTTACTCTTGCCCAAGCCTCTTCGTTCACAATCACTTTACCATATAAAGTTTTGGCTTCAGTAACCACATTGCTAAAATCAAAAGGAATTGTGCATTCCATGTCAGTAAACCATCCTACAAAACTATACCCTTTTTGGATATTTGCAGTTGTGGTATCTGTTGGATCAACAGCAGATTTACCCTTTTGAATCGACTGCGTTTCTGGTTTCACTGCGCCAAAGAGCTCCTCTGTGCCATTTGTCGTAATGCCTTTTAATACGAAAGTAACATCAGCCTTATCTTCGACCCACAATGCTGTGAAAGTTATGCCTTCATCGGGGATAGTGCCGGTGTCTGCGGGAACTGCTTGATCCCAAATTTGGGTATCACTAGCTAATTTCCAACCAATGTCACTGGGAACTGGTTTCTCAGGGATTAAGCTTGCATAGTCGGACCATTTAGCTCCTTTGACTGCATCAATAGAGATTACTTCTGTTGTTCCATCATCCCATTTACCATGACTGCCCACATTAAACTTGATTGATGTCCAGGCATCTTGATTTTTCACAAGGTAACAATCCACATGAACAGTATTGCCTTCTTGCACCAATCTAAATGGAACTACGTCATAGCCAGGCGCCTTTTTATATTCTGCATTCAGAGCCCCAGTGCCTTTATAATCTCTAATTAGATCAGCAAATTTTGCATCATCCGTTTCTGTTCTATCCTTTGTATCAGGAGTAACGCTTATGGCAAACTTCGCTAGGTCTACACTAGAAATCTTAGACTTTCCTTCAAACAGCGCATTGCTATATTGTGCTGAATTGTGGGAAATGTGCTTTGCAACAGCAGCTAACGCTTCCTGAGTGGTGTTAAACTTTGCTGTTATTGTTGTATCAGTTGAATCTTTCTTTTCAAACACAAAATATTTTACGTTGTAGACTGGTAATTCATAGCTGAATGTTAATCTAGTTTCACAGTCACCATGAATTTTTATTCCTGCTAGACCATTAAATGCCTCCACTACAGTTCCGTCTGAACTTAAAGTGGCTGTAATTGGAGTCTGCCATGTTGCTTTTCCATCCTCGCCTACTTTTTGATAATCAAAATACACAGATTTAAGCTTTGCACCAGGATATTTTTCTTTTGTTGCTTTTAAGCTATCCCCTAAAATCTTATTAATCTCTGCAATCGTCAAATCAGTTTCAGATGCGCCATATTTTAAGTCTGAGCCATGTGCTAAAGTAGACTCATGCTGTTTTAAATATTGGCCATAATTTTGGTTTGCATCATTTGTCAAGAAATATTCCCATACTTTAAATGTTCCTGTTTTTCCAGGATAAACCACTTTAATGGTATCTCCATCTTTTACTGTTTGTGTTCCCAACTTATCTCCATTGATATAAACAATAGCGCTCTCGTTGGAAATTTTATAGTAAAATTTGTCTACATTTAAATTTGTTGCTGTAGATCCCTTCTCTTTTAATGCGTCGGTGATGTACTCTGTAAAAGAGGCACCAATTGTTGCATTTGAAACTTTTTGTTGTTCAGAAAAGGTTAATTTTCTTCCATCAACGGAACCCAGATAATACTCAATGGTCACATCCGTTTTAATCTTTTCCCATTTGGCGTATACATTCATGTTTTCATTTACAATTGTGGACTGGCTAAATGGGTCGCCCCAGTTGCCATTTGTTCCATCCATAGTGTACCAGCCTTTGAATGCATATCCACTTCTATCTGGATTCATAGGCCATGCATTCGCGGAAATGTTGCTTCCAACTAAGATTTCGTCAATGACCTTATGCTGAACCGATGTTCCATCATTCTTTAAGAATGTAACTGTTTTCCAGTCAGCATCATTCTTTACATATTTCATAATATAAGTTTTAGCACCTGTTACTGTTTGGGGGAAGTTTATAATGGTATCCTCATTCCCCTCTTCGTACCAGCCAACTGGTTGCCAACCCAATTGTGCAGTAACACCTGGTACATCGTTAAAGTTTGTGTCATACTGAGCGATTCTCTTTACACTTACTTTATCCTTATCAGCAGGTGCACTAAACTTACCATACTCCCCTATGTGGAAAGTCAGATCTACTGTTCCTGAAGTATAGTAAGCTTGGATAACAGTATCTCCATTTTTGTTAATTGCAATTTTATCTGTATCTTTTGTGTATTTTGTTTGACCTACCTTTACTTCATCAAAGGTATAATTTGCATAATTTTGTTCTTTCAATGCTGTTGCTGAAGCAACGGTAACTACTGGATCGCCTGCCCACACACTACCAGATAAAGTTTCAGCTTTTATTTCATTTTTATAAAATTCTACGGTATATGCGTATTTTGCATTAGCATCCTCATCAACCCTTGCAAATAAATTTATTGCATGATTTTGGGAAATGGGGTTGTTAAAATTGAAGGCAGTGCCTGTGCAATCACCAGTTGTAAACCAGTCAGTAATTTTATAACCATCAACAACAGTAACACTAGGTTTTAGTACATTACCACCAATGGGAACTAATTGAATTGCCTGTGATGGATCATTAAAACTTACTTTGTTTTTATTGTCTCCAACAAAATGAAATTCCACCTTAACATTTTTCGCTTTTGCATTCAACGTTGGCACGGGTGAACTTGCACCTGTTTCACTTACGTCTAAGTCAACTTTGTTTCCATCAGTACCTACATATTCACCATACGCAGAGTTAATCTTGTTCGTTGGATAATCTCCATTTTTGTTGAGGTATTCAGCTTTTATCTGAATATAGATTTCTAAGGTTTCACCTGATTGTGAAAAGTTATCCATATTCCAAACAAATTGGGAATTATTACTGCATTGAACTGTGCCATCGCTTACAAAATAAGACTTATTTGTTCCCGGCTTATTGGTTAGAGTAAAATAATTGGTGTCGATGGTATCCCAGACTGATACGCCGGATGCAATTGTATTCCCGATTTCTGTAAACAACCCAGCTAATTCATTACCATCTGTGATGTTGTAAGAGCGGGAGGAGTCTGATGCGTAACCATCTAACAAGTCAATTGCATCTGAGTCTGTCAAACCAAATCCCACTGTGTAAATGGTAACATCGCTTTCATCAGATGTACTTTTTAACAGGCTAATTTCATTAGAACCATCCCAATTTGAATTACCGATTCTGTTATACTCTCTCCCCGAAATGGTGTACCCACCTGGAGCCCCGTCTGAAAGGAAAACCAAATACACTGGGCGGTTTTTATCCGTTCTGGAATCAATCATATCATAGGCTTTTTGCAGTGCCCCTGTATAATCAGTTCCACCACTAGGACTGAAACTGCACGCATCCATAACATCATCTTTGTCCTTAGTAAAACTTTGGGATTTTTTGATAGCTTTATTATGGTTACCAAAATTATTGTTACTTGCACTAGACTTTCCGTCTGCACTAAACAATATAACCCCCATTCGGTTATCCGTTTGCGCATCTGGAATAACCTGATCCACTAACTCTTCAGCAGCATCCTGTGCAATTTCCCATCGACTCTCACCCATAGAAACTTTTTGTGTACATTTTAAATTAGTTGGTGCAGCATAATAATCATAGGTGGTTTGACATTCGGAGCACTTGTAATAGCGATGAAGCCACCCTTTTAATTCCAAATCACCCCTACAAGTGGTCTCAGGATGGGTTTTCATACTCCCTGATGCATCTAAAACCAGTAGAACATCTGCACCGTTTTTTGCGATTACTTCTACGGGTGTTCCTTTTGCTGTCATGGTAATTTTTGCCAATCCAGTTTCCTGATCAACCCACTCAGCAGTTTTAGTCAAAGTAGGTGATGACGAACTTTCTGCAGCAAAAACATTTGCAGGCATTAATGTTAACGTCATAATCATTGCCATAAAGAATGACAGCATCTTTTTAAATCTCATTTACCCTCGCCTCCTTTTCATAAATATTGTTCTGTTTTTTAGCAATCACCTTCCTCTAGTGCATCTCCATCAATATTTGCAGCATTATAAATCAATTCATATTGGATTTCTGCGGAATTCTCACCAGCTACCAATACAACACTGCCAATTTCACCACTTAAAACCACTTCATCATTTGTACAAGCATAGTCTGCTAAGTTAATTGTTTCGCCTGCTTTCAAACCAACAACAATCTGTTCCTGAACAGCCTCACCAATATCGAACTGTAATTTGTGTACAATCGTTAAAGTTGCATCTTCCTGAACCACTTCAAGGATAGGCATTTCCTCAGCCAAAGGTACTTCTTCTTCAGGGATTACAACTATTTCACCTTCAACTACTTCTCCTTCAACTACTTCTCCTTCTGGTACTTCTTGGGTAGTATCTTCTGTCACATCTCCGGTAGTATCTTCTGCCACTTCTTCCGTTGCTCCTTCAGTTGCTTCTTCCGTTGTGCCTTCAGTTGCTTCTTCCGTTGCTCCTTCCGTTGCTTCTTCCGTTGTGCCTTCTGGCACTTCGTCTGCTTCCCCAACACCAGCATCCCTAACAGCAGTAGTATCTGGCAGTTTTTTCAATTGAACATTTCCTTCATCTGCATAAACAGCAACATTTGCCGCTCCTAATGCAACACATAATGACATTGTTAACCCTAATTTAAATTTCATTTTGAATCCCTCCAAATTTTCAAACTATTTTTAGCCAACATTTGTAAATTTCATTCATTTCCTTCATTTCCTTCTCTAAATTAGCTGTTGATTATTACATACCATCTCTGCTCCTAAGAAAAAATATTTAAGATTTTCTATTTATTGTATTTTCTTCACAAAAATACTCATTTGTATGAGATCATTCACTCAAATCAGATAATTGTGTAAAATACTTGCAAATTAAGTTAACGTTTATCCTTCTAGTAAGCACCCCGATTTAGCGAATTAAATCATTTTGTATTTAATAAGGTAGAAAAAGATTGAAATAAAAGTATATTCCAATGCTATTTTTACCTTTTCATTCATTTTAGTTCCTTAAGGTAACATTATAGTTACAAAACAAGGTTTCAATATTTATTTTCAAATAATTTTGTATTTTTTTTACATTTACTCAGTAATTCAAAAAGCCATATAATTTTCTTATCTTCTATATACGAGAATATATCAGTGATTATGGGTTTACCATATTTAGAAAAAAGGAATATAATCTAATTGCACATCATTAAAATTTCAGCATAAAAAAACAACCTCTCTTATAAAAAGGTTGTTTCTTATCTTTAGATATGCTCAACTTAAGTGTGACTTAATAGAAGCTTTTTTGGTAGATACAATGAACACAGGGAGCCCATGGAGAAGGAACGCTGAAACACAGTATATTGCTTCTCTCCATACTAACTATTGGAACCAATTAATTTACGCAAACCAAAATAGAACCAAACTCCTGTCAACACTGCCGAAATCCCATCTGCAAAGGGGGCAGCAATCAAGATACCGTTTAACCCCCAAAGATTTGAAAAAATTAGGATAGCAGGAATCAGAAGGATAACCTGCCGAGTGAGTGTTAGAAACATGGCTGATCTAGGGCGTCCAATTGCTTGAAAAAAATTAGCACCTAAAATTTGAAATCCAATGACTGGTAAGCACCAAAACCATGTTACCAGAGCAAGGCTACCAAACTCAACCAGTTCTTTTTCCCGATTGAATAGGGAAACAATTTGAGATGGAAATAGTCTTGTTAGTATCCAACCGATTAAAACAATGATTGTTGCTGCTAACATAGCAAGCTTCTCCGCAGATTTTATACGGTCAAATTTTTTTGCTCCAAAGTTAAAACTAATAATTGGTTGAACACCTTGGTTCAGCCCAATAATTGGCATCAACAAGATGGTTTGAACACTATTGATAATGCCCATTCCAGAAACTGCAATATCCCCACCAAACAGCAATAAACTCTTATTTAAAACAATGTTCAAAATACTATTGCTGAATTGTGTTAAAAATCCTGGCAAACCAAGAGATGTAATATGTAATGCCGTATTCCATTTAGGTATCATATTTTTAAAGCGTATTCTATGCTTACTTCGATCTGTTAGAAAATAAGATAAAATCCATGACATTGAAATTAATTGGGATAAAATAGTAGCGAAGGCCGCCCCCGCCATACCCATGTTAAATACATAAATAAATATAGGATCTAAAAAAATATTGGTACCAGCCCCTACAAACATGGTAATCATAGCCAGCCTTGGCTGTCCGTCCGCACGTAAAAAGTTATTCATTCCCATACTAACAACTTGAAAGATTGCGCCAAAAAAAATAACCCTCATATACGCAGTAGAATAGGGTAAAACTGTGTTACTAGCCCCAAATAATTTCAAAAGAGGAGTTAGAAAAATCTGCCCCAAAATTAAAAATAGTGCACCACATATCAACAAAAGTGTAAATGCACACCCAATGACTTCATCCGCCTCTTCCATTTTTCCCTCGCCAAGTTTTATAGAAAAAAGCGTGGCACCACCAACTCCAAACAAAATGCCAATGGAAAGCAAGATAATCATGATGGGGAATCCAATTGTGATACCGGCCAGACCATTTGATCCCAATTTCGGTGCGTTACCGATAAAGATGCGATCAACAATATTATATAACGCATTAACTACCATACCTATGATTGCAGGAACTGAAAATTTTAATAATAAACTGGATACCTTTTCCGTTCCTAATGGATTCACTTGCTCAGTCATATTTATTCCCCATTTCTCGAAAATCTATGGTTTCTACTTTTTTAATCATTTCTTCTAGAATAGTAAACATTACATTTACCGACTGTTCATCAAGACCCTCTGTTAAAAAATTTGTCCACCGTTGCAGTATAAGAAGAATAGCGTCTTGCTGATCTAGGGCTTTTTCGGTAACGAATATTTTGTTCGCCCTACGATCCATCAGATCTTTTTCTTTTCGGATAAACTCTTTTTCCATAAGAGAATGTACTCCCCTTGCTGTGGATGCTTTATCTATAAGCAAAAAAGAAGACAATTCTTCCTGGGAAACACCATCATGATGATATAAGTAAAGTAAGATTGGCAATTCCGAGGCTGTTATATGGTAAGTTTTCAGCGCTGCATTAAGATAAACTTGATTTTTGCGGTATAAAATGGACACCAAACGCCCCACACTTTTGTGCATAAGATCCCTCCTGATATTCGTTGTTTTAACAACTATAATAATGACATATAGTTGTTTTGTCAACTATTTTTGTTTGATTACACCCCTATTTTCTCACAACCCCTAGAAAGAATTTCTTTAAAACCAAAAATAGAAAGAATATTCCCATGTTTTTTAGAAATAAAAAAGACCATCCACCTCAGTTTCAAAGGGATAGCCTTTACAATTTTGAAATACTTATTTAAATGAATAGGTTCACATTGGATTCCTCGGCGTCGCCAAGGTAAGATGCAACACCTGCATATTCAACACCATCAAGTAATTCTTCTTTTTTGATTCCCATTATATCCATAGACATAGTACAAGCTACTAGGCGAATGCCTTTGTCCATAGCATGTTTCATTAATGTTTCAAGAGAATCAACATTTTTATCGTTCATAACTTTTTTCATCATGGCAGTTCCCATACCACCCATGTGCATCTTTGACAGCTTTAATTTTTTACTTCCCTTGGGCATCATACTGCCGAACATTTTATCCATAAAAGGTTTTTTCATGGAAGGTCCATCAGACTTTCTTAGGGCATTTAACCCCCAGAACGTAAAGAACATGGTAACAGGTCTACCCATAGAAGCCGCTCCATTTGCAATAATAAATGATGCAAGAACCTTATCCAAATCACCACTAAAAACAATGATGGTTTTTCCCTGGGGTGTTTCAATTACTTTATTTTCCCTTTCGATACAACAAGCATCTCCACCCTTTTTAATGAAAACGATGTTTTCCTTATTCTGACGCTCTGTTTTCACCAATGTGTTTCCTGTTCTGCGGCACCATGAGGATATGTCAGCCGCAAAGCCCATATCTGTTGCTGAAACCTTGAGTATTTCGTTTTCTTTCATATCGCTAATTGCTTCATGCACTTTCATGATTGGACCCGGGCATTGCAAACCACAGCAATCCAAAACTCTAACCTCTTTATTTGTTACTTTCACTGTGTTGCCCTCCTCTTTATCTGGATTCTCTTTCTTAGGGGTAGGCTCCATCTGAATGTCTCTTTTGTCATAATGCATAGATTTATAGAAAGAAGTTCCACCTGCTAAAACAACCACCTTTTTGAAACCATTTTGACTCAAAATTTTTGCTCCATTGTAGGAACGAACACCAATGGTGCAATATACAATAATCTGTTTGTTTTTATCCAGCTCTTTATATCTCTTATGAAGCTGTCCCAAAGGAATATGAACAGAACCAGGAATAGCAAAGACCATTCTTTCCATTTCCTCTGTCACATCTAAAATGATATAATCATTTTTTTTGCTTTGGTCTTCCAACAATGCGTCGACCTCATTCCAGTCCATAAAACTTACCATGCCACGCAAAATATTTTCTGCCACAAAGCCTAGCATATTAACAGGATCTTTTGCAGATGAGAATGGAGGTGCATATGCAAGCTCCAGTTCTTCCAAGTCATAGATAGTACCATTTAAACGCATCGTGGTAGCAAGGGTATCAATTCTTTTATCAACCCCATCCTGCCCAACAATCTGACCACCAAAAATTTTTCCCTTCTTGTCAAACATCATTTTTAGAGTTAGTGGTGTTGCACCTGGGTAATATCCAGCGTGGGATTTTTGATTAATCAAAGCTACAAAATAGTCTTTGTTTTTCACTTTTCCCATAGCTATCAATTGTTTTTCATTTAAGCCAACACTGGCTACATCAAGGTCAAAAACCTTTGCCACGGCTGTTCCTAATGTACCATAATATTTCTTCTTATCTCCAACCAGATTGTCTGCCAAAATACGAGCCTGTTTATTTGCTGGTCCTGCTAGGGGCACCATGGTTCTATCCTTTGTTACAAAATGGTCAACCTCAATGACATCACCCACGGCATATATGTCAGGGATAGAAGTCTGGAGATATTCATCAACCACGACACCGCCTTTCTTATTTAGTGCTAATCCAGCCTGCTTCGCCAGCTCATTATTGGGGCGAACACCAATAGATAAAATCACCATATCCGCTTCTACAACAGCTCCACTTGTTAGCTGGATTTTTGTGCTACCATGATTATGATGAAATTCTTTTACGCCATCGCCCAAAATCAAATTGACCTGATTCATACTCATATTTTCATGAACCAAGTTTGCCATTTCTAAATCAACAGGAGCCATAACCTGATTCTGCATTTCAATTAAAGAAACCTGAAGACCTTCTTTGTGTAAGTTTTCTGCCATCTCCAAACCGATAAAACCACCGCCAATTACAGCTGCGCTCTTAGGTTTTTTCTCCATCAAGTAGGACTTAATTTGATCAGTATCGGGAATTGTCCATAGGGTGAAAATATTAGGTGCATCAATACCCGGAATGGGTGGTTTTAATGGAGATGAGCCAGTGGCCAAAACTAGGTTATCATAGGTTTCCAGATACACCTCTCCCGTTTTATTATTTTTTACTTCAATTTTCTTATCCTGGGGAAATATCTTAGTTACTTCACTTGACACCCGCACGTCAATGTCATATTTATTCATCATTGCCTGTGGTGTCTGTAACAACAGAGCATCTCTACTTTTGATTACATCACCTATATAATAGGGTAGGCCACAGTTTGCATAGGAGATATAATCTCCTCTTTCGAACATGATGATCTGCCTAGATTCATCTCTTCTGCGAAGTCTTGTTGCTGTGGTCGCGCCGCCTGCAACTCCGCCTATAATAACCGTTTTCTTTGTCATAACGATTTCTCCTCCCTAACACACTTTGCTATTTGTTAAACACTTTTCTGTTGACATCATTATAGCAGTTTCTTTTTTCCCCTGTCTGTAACCATGTCACAAAAAAAGAGAATCATATCTTAAATATGATTCCCCGATTTAAACTTCATTATTTTCTTTTAGAATATAAACGCAAACCCACTAAAGCGCACCCTTCCATAAAAGGTGAGTGGGTTTTTTCAAGATATTGCAGTAGCTCATCACTCTCTGCCCCTGGTTGAATCAAGATGTACTTAAAATCTTTCTCACATTCTTTCATCAAAGCCAAGCCTTTCGTTGGGTTGATACATAGGTCAATTACATCAATTTCTTCAGGCACATCATTGATTGATGGCAGCTCCTTACCAACTGCATACACTTTATAACCATGTTCTATCAGCTCATTTTTTATTTTATATGCATATTTTTGTTCATTTAAGGTATCACCGACAACTGCAAAAATTTTTCCTTGCATAATCTCTTTTAGGTCCATATAATCGTCCTCCCAGGATTCAAAATTTTGAGGTAAAGAAAGCACATCACTCATGAGAAACTATTAGTAATTTCATATTATTTGGGTAACACAATCAACATTGTATTTTCTTTTACAAGTTTTTAAAATTGTATGTACTACGTCTTTATCATTTCCTTTCTAACTTAGTTACGGACGTAACATATTTGGCATATATAGATTTTTCGGTATTTTAACTTTACACTCTTACATTTTCTGAAGACTCATCTTTCTACATATCTTCATTATCCTCAAAACTATAGAAATTACAATACCTCAAATAAAATTTCTTTTACTATTATCCTAAATTCGTATCATAGGTTGTAAAAGAGTAAAACCACCGCAACGAAATGAAGGCTCTATTTTTATGATCCAACTTAAATTGTTTTTTCAATGGAAGCCAACACCCCTTTTTCATCTACCTTCACTATGATTTCAAATAGAAATTTATTTGAAAGTAAACTCATACAAACCTTCTACAAACGAAGTTACTTACCCGTTAAAGCAGATCAAATGGAACAGAAACACAAAAACCCTGCACCTTTTTGGTACCAGGGTTTTATTGCATCAATAACAATGATAGTACAGCTTTCTCTCATTGTTAAGAAAAAACATTCTTAAAAAAACATTTCCCCTGGTTTGTAACCCTCAGGCAAATCCTCTTCACTCAAAAATTGGAAACTATCATCACGCAAAATTGGCAAGAATGCCGCATAAGGAATTCGGGTGAATTCACAGCCATAGTTGCTTGCACCAAACCATCCACCCTCTTTGCTACTTAAGTTTAATGATCTGGCAAATTTTGTTCGGTTTGAACAATCATGGACAGCCAAATCCCACCCTTCATGTTCTGCAATTTTCATAAATTTTAGGTTTAGCTCGCGGCTCCAAATAGGAGAAATATAACCATGTCTACAAATGTACATATTCTCCCCAGCGTAGTTGTCTATGTTATTTGCGTTAAGATGGAGCTCAGCACAGTTAATAAAATCAACCTTAGTATCTAAGATAGCTTCTTTCTTCTGAAAAAACGTATCAAAAAACTCAGGTGTCATAGGTGTTTCTATTCCAACATTTTTAATGTACTTCTTGGCAATACCTATGTTCTCAATCACCTTATCTGAGCAGTTAGATGCCCCCAGGTTAAATCGGATTTCATCCAAGCCAGC
This sequence comes from Anaerotignum sp., assembly GCF_040307045.1. Taxonomy (GTDB): domain Bacteria; phylum Bacillota; class Clostridia; order Lachnospirales; family Anaerotignaceae; genus Chakrabartyella. Next base: position 31,596 of record NZ_JAWRKF010000017.1, on the reverse strand, counting down.
TTCCCCTAATGCCTTCAATGTATCTTCTGTAGCTAAAATACCATTTGTATATAAGTGTTGGTGAATATTAGCTGATTTAAACTTCTTTACCATAGAATAGTATTTTTCGATTTCCATGAAAGGCTCTAAATATACATAAGAAATTCCTGTGGGTTTCTCCTGAATGGAAAGAAGCAACTCCAAATCCTTCTCATAAAACTTGGTACCACCAATTTCCCATAACCCTTCTCCTACGGGAGCAATATCATCCAGTTCTCCATAGTTATAACAGAACTTGCACTGAATGTTGCATTTATTGGTTTTGCGAATGGCAGTTAAGCCCGTTCCAAGCAAACATGAACGGCAACCCTTTGCAAACTTGCTATCATCCCCAACATAAAAAGTTCTGTTTTGCAAAGTCTTTAAGTCCTTAATTTCGGACATTAGTTTTTCAATCCTATAGTCAACAGCTTCCTCAATTTGGGCAAAGGTAGCATAAATGATTTCTTGTTGTTTTGTCATGATCTCTTCATCCTCAGGTAAAGCCGAGAAAAATTCAAACCACATCAAAGCATCTTTTTTTGATATTTTCATAACCTGTCTCCTTTATCGTCATCTAATTAAGCATTATAACATACAAATCAAGGTGACGAATAGCCATGTGATGAAATTTTAAGCTATTTTCAATTTTTATACATTAAACAGTAAGAAATCAATTCAATTTGTTACATTGCATAATGAGGAATAATGGAATTTCAAAACAAATTTCCCTCACTGGAAATTACATTTTTCTGAACCAGTGATAAAGCTCTTAATAGAACCGATAGGTTTTCTAACTTTTTAGAACCAATGACATTTTCCCTTAACCCATACTGTTTTTCAAAATAGTAACTACTTCGTCGTATGTTAATTCTTTATATCCACCAGAAAGTATAAATGTACCTTTAGCGATACCCTCAATCATATCTTCGGTAACGCCCAATTCCTTCAGGTTCATGACAAGGCCCATTTCCTTCATATACCCTTCCATTCTTTCAAGACCTTCATGGGCAACTTGGATGTCAGACTTACCTTCTGGATTCACATCCCAAACGTTTGTTGCAAAACGCTTAAACTTGGCCAAGCCGTAAGGTAAGATGATTTTATAATAGGCCATAGAGACCGCAGCAAGGGTCATGCCATGGGTAGCATTGGTGTAAGCTCCTACGGATTGCCCAAGCATATGAACCATCCAGTCAGTAGTCTTCCCCTTTGCTACGAGGGTATTTAAAGCCCAGGTGGCTGTCCACATAATATTACTTCTTGCCTCATAATCTGTTGGTTTTTCTACAGCAATTTTTGAACTATGAATCAGCGATATCATTAACCCTTCCATGATATAATCGGAGGTGTTGTCGTCCTCGCCAGAAAAATACTGCTCTAAAATATGGCTCATTATGTCATAAAATCCAGCAACCATTTGGTATTTGGGCAAAGTGAAGGTGTAAGTTGGATCTAGTATTGAAAATTTGGGGAAGACATTCTCACGAAATACATGGCCAATTTTCAGCTTGCTTTCATAGTTGGTAATAACAGAACCACCATTCATTTCAGAACCCGTACCAACCATTGTTAACACACAACCAACGGGGATAATTTCATTGTCCACATCTTCCATACGCAGATAGTATTTTTCCCATGGGTCTTCTTGGCAATGAACAGAAACGGAAACAGCCTTTGCGTAATCACAAACAGATCCACCGCCTACCGCCAAAATAAAGTCAACTTTACCCTCTTTTGCACGCTTACAACCTTCATAAAGCTTTTCAACAGTTGGGTTTGGCATGACTCCTGGGTCTTCCACAATTTCTTTGCCGCTTTCTTTTAACAATTCAATGACCTTATCGTAGATTCCGTTTTTCTTGATGGAGCCACCACCATAAACCAATAGCACATTTTTTCCATATTGGGGTAATTCTTTACGCAGAGAAGTGATTGCATTTTCTCCAAAATATAATTTTGTTGGGTTCGAATAGCTAAATTTTCCTAACATACCTAATTCTCCTTTTTTTATTTTATGTAGCCCTTTATTTGAGCCGATACTGAGCACTGATTTGTTTCAACTACTTTTGCTACTTCTAATGCTCTGTGCCAAAAATATGAGTCTTTTCAGCACCATGGCAATACCATACATTTGCAGACCTGTTGCCGCATCTGCTAGAAACTCTCACCTTCTAGCCTGGCCTCAACTATGCTGTGAGTATCCCCTATAACAAAAAAATGAAAGCTTGCCCAAGAAAAGTTGGTTTAGTTATTTTCTTAAAACTTAGTGTGCTTCTTGAGTGATTTGCCTAGGGGAATAAGCACAAGTCTCTTGCCATGTTTTAAAACATCACCTTGCATCAACTTTTAAAATCTCGTAAAATAGACTCAATAGTATTGTAGAAGTTAAAGTTAACTTTAAGTCAAGAACTTTTTTTGTTGAATGAAGTATTTTTATAGGAGGCTTTAAAATGCACTATTCCATTGGAGAAATGGCAAAACAATTAGGGGTGGCGTCCTCTACGCTTAGATATTATGATAAAGAAGGACTCTTACCTTTTATGGAGCGTTCTCATGGGGGCATGAGAGTATTTAAAGAAGAAGATTACGAATTTCTGAAAATCATCGAATGTCTAAAGACTACTGGAATGCAGATAAAAGACATACGTGAATTTATCTATATGGTTATCCAAGGAGACGATACCATAGATGATCGGTTGCAACTCTTTAGAAAAAGAAAACAGGAAGTAGAAAAGCAAATGGCGGAACTACAAGAAACTCTTGATGTGATAAATTTTAAATGTTGGTTCTATGAAACAGCCCAGGAAACTGGCAGTACTACTGTTCCAGAAAATATGAAAAACGAAGATTTACCCGTTGAGTTTTGTGCCACCAGAGCAAAGCTTCGTCGAGAGTAATTTGTATCCGAAATAAGAGGCACGAACTTACGATAAAACGATGATACTAAGCATAAAAAAACAACCGCTCATGGACCTAGAGCGGTTGTTTTTGCATTTGTGTTAGATTGTTTCGTGGAATGTTCTTTTGATGACTTCCATTTGCTGATCTCTGGTAAGACGATTGAAGTTTACGGCATATCCAGAAACTCTTATTGTTAAGGTAGGATATTTTTCAGGGTTTTCCATTGCATCTATTAAAATATCCCGATTCATTACATTGACATTTAAATGATGGGCTCCTTGCATGAAATATCCATCTAAGATATGAATAAGATTTTCAATCTGCTGCTCACCCTCTTTACCTAGTGCATCAGGCACAATGGAAAAAGTGTTGGAAACCCCATCTTGGCAAACATTTCTATAGGGGATTTTGGCCACAGAATTTAGAGAAGCTAAAGCCCCATTTTCGTCACGTCCATGCATAGGGTTCGCTCCCGGTGCTAAAGGTTCACCATGCTTTCTGCCGTCAGGAGTGGTGCCTGTTTTCTTTCCATACATAACATTACTAGTTATAGTAAGGGCTGACAAAGTGTGTTTTGCATTACGGTAAATAGGGTGTTTCTTTAATGCATCAGAAAAATACGTTGCTACCTCAACCGCAAGATCATCCACCCTATCATCATCATTGCCGTATTTGGGGTAATCCCCTTCAACCTTAAAATCCACGGTCACTCCATCCTCATCACGCACAGGTCTAACTTTTGCATATTTGATGGCAGAAAGGGAGTCAGCCACCACGGAGATGCCTGCAATGCCAAAGGCAGTCAAACGTTCTACATCTCTATCATGTAGGGCCATCTGACTTGCTTCATAGGCATATTTATCGTGCATATAGTGAATGATGTTGATGCTATCAACATATAATTCTGCTACATATTCCAATACTTTTTTATATCGGTCAAACACAGCGTCAAATTCTAAAACATCATTTGCAATTGGCGCAATTCCTGGTACCACCATAACCTTTTGTAATTCGTCTATGCCACCGTTCAGTGCCAATAACAAAGATTTTGCAATATTGGCTCTGGCCCCAAAAAATTGCATTTGTTTTCCTACGCGCATGGCAGATACACAGCAGGAAATAGCATAATCATCACCATATAAGGGACGCATTACATCATCATTCTCATACTGAATGGAATCGGTTTCAATACTCATCTTAGCACAGTATTTTTTAAAGGCATAGGGTAAATCACGACTCCATAAAACTGTCATGTTAGGTTCTGGGGCAGTCCCTAGATTAGAAAGCGTATGTAGGTAGCGGAAGGAATTCTTTGTCACAAGGGGTGTTCCATTGACACTAATACCACCAATAGCCTCTGTAATCCATGTTGGGTCGCCACCGAAAAGTTCGTTATATTCTGGGGTTCTCAGGTGACGCACTAATCTTAACTTAATGATAAACTGATCGATCAATTCTTGGGCTTCTTTTTCAGTTAGGGTACCATTTTGCAAGTCCCTTTCAATATAAATATCTAAAAAGGTGGAAGTGCGACCCAAAGAGATTGCGGCACCGTTATTTTCTTTCACTCCTGCAAGATAAGCCATATACAAAAATTGTACTGCCTCTTTGGCATTTGTAGCGGGATTACTGATATCCACTCCATAATTTGAGGCCATGGATTTCATTTCTTCTAAAGCCTTCATTTGCATACTTAATTCTTCTCTGGTACGGATACGTTCATCTGTCATTGCCCCATCAAAGGTTGCTAATTCTTTTTCTTTTTCCTGCATTAAAAAGTCAACACCATACAGGGAAACTCTTCTGTAATCGCCAATCACACGACCACGTCCGTAAGCATCTGGCAAACCTGTTAATAAACCTACATGTCTGGCTACTTTGGTTCTTTCCGGGTATGCATCAAAAACGCCTTCATTATGTGATTTTCTGTAACAATGAAAGTCATTTTCAACCTGTGGGTTAAGTTTGTAGCCATACTGTTCCAGGGCACTAGTTGCCATTTTCAATCCACCATATAAGTTTACAATTCTTTTTAATGGGGCATCTGTTTGCAAGCCAAGAATGACTTCATTTTCTTTATCAATATAACCTGGTGCAAAATTGTCTATACCAGAAATAAGATTTGTTTCCACATCTAAAATACCGTTTTTCATTTCTTCGATAATTAATGCGTGGCATTTGTCCCAAAGCTTTTTCGTCTTATCTGTTACACCTTCTAAAAAGGAATCATCACCTTCGTAGAGCGCAAAATTCTTTTGAATAAAGTTTCGAACATCAATTTCTTTGGTCCATTTTCCAGTCTGAAAACCCTGCCATGCTGTTGTATTCATAATATCAATCCTTTCTGGTTTCTAACGCTACAATATCTGAAATCATCGTCTGAAGTTGTCTTGTTTTTTCTTTACACATTGGCAACGTATCTTCTAGGGGATATTTGAAACCCATTACTTTATGTTTGTCCACCCCTAAGTTATGATATGGCAATAACTCTACCTTCTGTACATTTGGAATTGTCTTTATATACTCTCCAAGGCCGCGGATATGCTCCTTGGAATCTGTTAAATTTGGCACTACTACGTGGCGAATCCAGAGGGGTGTCCCCTTCTTTTTCAATGCAGCTAAGAACTTTAAAGGAATGGTATCATCTCCACCTGTTATTGCGTTAAAATCCTCTGCTAAGTAGTGTTTGATATCCAATATTACCAAATCAGTGTAAGCCAGTAATTCATCAAAATTCCCATTTCCATACCCCGCTGTATCAAGGCAGGTTGAAATCTTTTCATTTTTGCATGCACGGAATAATTCTGTCAGAAATTCAATCTGTAGAAGGGGCTCACCGCCAGAACAAGTAATTCCACCTTTCTCTCCATAATAAGGCTGATATCGTTTCAACATTTTTATGATTTGGCTTACTTCCATTTCTTTACCACCTTGGATATTCCAAGTATCTGGGTTATGACAGTACTTACACCGCAGCTTACAACCTTGAAAAAAGAGAACCGTTCTTATCCCTGGTCCATCTACCAGGCCCATCGACTCAATAGAGTGAATTTTTCCTTTTTGCACATAATCACCTCTTTCTAAATCAATTTTTTTGAAATAGAAAAAGCCGACAATCCGGGCTTTTTCTGCCCAGACGGTCGGCTTGTTTTAGCGATTATACTTCACGTGGTTAACCCCACTGTTCCGTCAGTCATATAATCTATGGATTGATTTTAACATGCCGAAATTTTGTTGTCAATTTATATTTTTGATTTTTACAATATGACCTTCAAAAAAAACAAAATGCGAATAATTGTAGCCTTTAAGAAAGTTAAATCTAAGTAATTCGTAGCAAGTTTAAGGGTCCCAATCCTAATATCACAGGAAACCCTTTTCATTTCTAATAATTGTAGAATTATGTTTTTACCCCGAACAATAAAAATTTTACAACTTAACTTATTTTTTATATATAAGTTATTATTTATATTTTTATTATGTCGATTATTAAATTAAAACCTGAATTTTGTTAGATTTTAAAAAAAGGGGGATTTCATTTATGCATGAGTAACAATTAAAGATGGATTTTTTCTGTAAAAACAACTTTAATGATACAACTTTAATAAAAATTTATTTTATAAGTTTTGTCTGTCTTGAGATAGACAACAACTTCAACAAGAGACAAAAGAATATACTTGATTCCCATCTTTTTTAGCATTCTACAAACAAAATTTAACAAAATTAATTCAAATCATCAAAAAAAGAGAGGTAGTGTACAATGAAATCCATTCGAAATAATTTAGCTTTTTCTATTCTTTTCCCAATCCTAGTGGTATTTATAGTTTTAGGAATTTCCTTTATTACATATTTAAGCAATACAACAACGGATAGCGGGAATGATGAAATGATGGCTTCCGCGATTCAAACTGCAAATTCCATTGACTCGGTTCTTTCAAATATTGAAACAAAGGTAAAAATGCTTGAAACAATGGTTACAGAGCTTTCTGACGATGATGAGATTCTTGCAAAAGATATGGAATATTTTAGCTCTTTTGAAAATGACATGAACCATTTGGTGGTAGAAGCAACAAAGGATATTGATGGGTTGGTGGCTTCCTACATTCGCTATGACCCCGCATTAACCTATGGTACCTCAGGCACCTTCTATACGGATTCAGATAATAACGGAAGCCTTGAAGCTATTACGCCCACAGATTTGCTTCAATACGAAGCTAGTGATACTGAGCATGTAGGATGGTTCTATACCCCCTTGCGTAACAAACAACCAATTTGGATGGAACCTTACTACAACGCAAACATTGATAAAACCATTGTTTCCTTTGTTATTCCATTTTACTTAGAGGGTGGCCAAAACTTTGGTATTATTGGTGTGGATTTTGACTTTGATTATCTCAATAATTTATTGGTGCAGAATCAGAAGTATCATAATGGTGATTCCTATTTAATAAATGCAGATGGGAAGATTTTATACCATCCAAACTACACCAATGGAGAAAACTTTGGAGAAATCGAAAACAGCCTATATTCAACTGTTATAAGCAATTTAAGCATCAATAAAAGTGGTTTTATTAATGAAAAAATTAACAGTAATTATCTTTTATTAGGGTATTCATCCCTATCTACAAACGGGTGGAATATCTGTGTTACACCCACTTATGATGAAATTTACGGTAAGCTTGACACAATAAAACTAATTTTAGCATTGTTTATGTTAGGAGCAACCCTAGTCATGTTATTAATTTCTTTCTTCCTTGGTAATCGCATTGCCAAACCCATTGTGTCTCTTACCAGGGTAGTAGAGCGCATGGCCAATGGTGCCTTGGATGAAACAATTAACATTCAGAGTAAAAATGAAATTGGAGCTCTCGCAATCTATTTGAAAAAGTTAGTAGAACAACTCAAAAATTACCAAATTTATATATCAGAGATAACCTCGGTTTTAAATGAACTACAAAGTGGTAATTTAGATATCCATTTAATGAATGATTATTCAGGGGAATTTTCAAAAATTAAAGATGCTCTGAATCAACTTTCAGAAAAACTTACTTATCTCATTGGCGGCATCAAACTGTCATCCGAGCAAGTTTCCATTGGCTCAAACCAAGTTTCTATAGGTGCACAAACTCTGGCTCAAGGAGCAACGGAACAAGCTAGTAGCGTCGAAGAACTCTCCGCCACCATAGCTGAAATTTCACATCAGATTAAACGAAATGCTGAAAATACACAATTGGCTCATACCCAGTCCATCTCTGCTGGGAATGAAGTGAAGGATAGCAATAACCAAATGCAAGATATGATTGTTGCCATGAGCAATATCAATGAAAAGTCAAATGAAATTGGCAAAATCGTAAAGACCATCGAAGATATTGCGTTTCAAACAAATATCTTAGCTCTTAATGCTGCCATCGAAGCAGCCCGAGCAGGTTCAGCAGGCAAAGGCTTTGCTGTTGTTGCTGATGAGGTGAGAAACTTGGCCCAAAAATCAGCGGAGGCAGCCAAAAATACAACTATGTTGATAGAAGAAACTGTACAAGCTGTAAACTTAGGCACTAGCATTGCCCAAAGCACTGCCTTGTCCATGCAAAATGTAGTAACCAATTCTAATAAAGTGATTGACTTAATCCAAGAAATTGCAATGGCTTCAAATGAACAAGCAGCGGCAGTCTTACAAGTTACCACTGGAATCGATCAAATCTCTTGTGTTGTTCAAACAAATAGTGCAACTGCTGAAGAAAGTGCCGCAGCAAGCGAAGAACTTAGTGGGCAAGCACAAATGTTGCAAGAACATATTGGTCAGTTTAAGTTAAAGAATCGCTAATAAATTCCTTGTTTATACTCCATTATATGTATTTGTTATTTTATTTTGAAAACAAATATGTAAACTAAAAAAGAGTCTTTCCTCAAATTATGAGGAAATGACTCTTTTCCTTTTGATATAATATTTTTATGAGACATATTTATATGCATCAAAGAACTGGTCAATTGACTATTTTGTCCCATTTCTTTTATTGCTTAATGCAAACATGTTTGGATTTCAATAAACATTTGCAACATAAATGACCTCTATTTTCCGAAAGAGTTTCAGAACTATCAATAAAAAATTGTATTTTTAATTAAAATGAAATGGTACTTAAAATAAATGAGCGCCCCTACTTACTACATCCAGACAACCTGATTTCTCCCATTATTCTTGGCTTTATATAGCATTTTATCAGCTAGCACAATAAACGATTTAAGGGAATCTCTACTTGAGGGAATGACTGTTCCCCCACCAATACTTATGGTTACATTTATGTAATTTTTTTTGTCGTCTTGAAGTATATTTCTATGCCCCACTGCACTACAAACGGTTGTCATAATTTCAGCGGCTTTTGCACTTTTTTCTCCATGTAAAAGGATGAAAAACTCCTCTCCGCCCATTCTGGCTATATAATTATTTTCTTTCGGCATAGTTGCCTTCATTATTTCTGCAACAATCCCTAGCACCCTGTCACCTTCCTGATGACCATATGTATCATTGACCCGTTTAAAATAATCTATATCCACAACACCCAATGAAAATGGATTTTTTTCTTGGATGCAACTTTGCCATAGCTTGTCCATATATCCGATACAATGCACCCTTGTATATAACCCTGTTATAACGTCTATATACATTTGGGTTTCTAACATTCTTCTATATCTATACATATTTACATGGGTACGAACCCTAGCTCGCACCACGTTGCCGTAGTATGGTTTTCTGATATAATCAACTGCACCACAAAAAAATGCCTTTTCCTCTGAAATTGTATCATTTACACCCGTCAGAAATACCACTGGAATTTGTTGTGTTTCATTATCTTCTTGTAGCTTTTCCATAATCTGAAAGCCATTTTGTCCAGGCATTTCTATATCAAGGAGTATGAGGGAGGGCTGTTGCACCTTGGCAATCTCAAAGCCGTCGCTACCATTTGTTGCATAAATTATTTTATATTCTTTATCCAATAAATCCTTTAACATCTTTACGTTAAAAATACTGTCATCAATTATTAAAACTTTTTCCACTTTTAACCTCTTCAAATAATTATTTAAAATTTATTATATCAAAATCCTTACAGAATACAACACAAAAAATTCATTTTTTATGTATATAGCGTCAAATAAATTAGAAAAAGGAAATACTACAAAAAGTTTCGAAGATAATTGCATCTATTTAATTATAATCTCATTTTGGGGATCATCTCCTGATGCAAAAAACAATATTTAGCTTCTCTATACACCTTGAAAAATACTACGTCAAAAGCCCATAACAAACTAAAGAACGTTTGTTATGGGCTTTTTGTCGACATTTCAATTCGGCTTACTGATGAGCTTATTATCCTTTCACAGCATATTCATAATCAGACACAACTTCCAAAATTGCATCATAAACTAGTTCCTTTGCACAGTTTAATAACTCTCCCCTTATCACCTTGTCATACTGACTTGGCATATATTGATGCAGCAAATTGAGGGGAATACTAATACTATCCAAGTTTTCAAAAAGAGTATGTATTGTTTCTTGTAAACGAGGATTAGATAAATAATATCTACAACGGTCAGAATAACTGTATTTTCTTGCTAAAGCTATTTCTTCTTGCGTTCCATGATAGTGATCAATCCAATTCTTCGGATCTTCCACCATGACTTCATCCAAGGTTTCAATAAATTTTGCTTGTTTTTGTTCTGGTACCAATTCCTTTTCAATCATACTAAGGGAAAAAAGTGCTTCTCTTAGGCGAAAGGTAAGAGCAGGCCCAACTTTTAAGATCAAAATCCCATCTTCCACCATTTCTTTCAGCTTTTCTTTTGTTTGATAATCAGTGGAGTGCCCTTCAAACACCAAAGTGGGATAGTCTTTTAGGCTATTACAAAGGCTAGTTGCCTCCTCACGATTATATAAAAACACCTGAGAATCTCCAAACTCTACACCAGGCTGCACCACCACGGCAATAATGTTTTCCCATCCATCAGCTAAACCATGTTCCTGAAAAACAGACTTATATGTTTCAACTGTATCAATGAAATCAGCTGCCTTAGTGACAGAAATACCCTCTTCCACCTCTGTTGCACCACCAGGGATGGGTACTTCACTGCCAATAATGAACACAGGCCTTTGTGTATGTTTCTCCTCCATCTCGCCGAAGGCTTCCATACAGGCTTGATATAACTGGGCACCTCTTTTTGCAATGGTGATAGTAGGTAATTCTTTGTCCTTATTGTCACTTGCTAATTTCATACTCGTATCCAAATGAATCTTCGTGAAACCTGCTTTTACATATGCTCTTACCAATACTTTTGCTTTTTCCATGGCTTCATCTTCTGAGAGATCTTTAAAAGTAAGGGGACCTAGATGGTCCCCTCCTAAAATGATAAGATTTCTGCTACAACCCATTTGGTCTCCAATTCGGTAAACAAAATCAGTAAAATCCTGGGGAGTCATTCCTGTGTATCCACCATATTGATTGACCTGATTGGCCGTAGCTTCAATCAAAACAGGGGTCTGGTTTTTTTTCGCATATAATAGCAGTGCCTCAATTACCAATGCATTCGCAGTGCAATAAGACGCTATGCCACAGTCATTGTTGTTGCCTTTCATCATTTGTTTTAATATGTTTTCCATGATACACCAAACCTTTGTTAGTTTATTTCGAATTCGTCAAAAACTTTTCTTTGGAATGCATGCTCAATATCCAAATATTGATATTTCCCATCTGCATATACTACATAAACATTCTGAATTTTTTTGGTTACAGCATCCACAGCATATTTTGCAAACCCTGCTGCCCTTAAACGGTCTGTTGCCGTAGGCACACCGCCTCGCTGTTGAAAACCTACAAGGTTGCATTTTACATTTAAACCCAGGTTTTCTTTTACGTAATTGGCAGCATCCACCATTCTAGTGATTGTATTCTCGCTATCACCCTCGGCAAACATTACCACAATATAGTCTTTATCTCCACTGTTGCGAATACGCATAACCTCTTGGGCGATTTCTTCGTTGGTCATAGGTTTTTCCACCAAAACACTGAAATCCGCCATCCCCATTAACACTGAGCTATGGGTCAAATATCCATCCCAAGCACCAAGGGTTTCTACAAAAAAAACTCTACCTGGCAATGCCATTCCTGTGTCACTAATACCATCTAGATAATCTACTTGTTTATTTAAGGCTGTATCATAGCCTAGGGTATAGTCACTACCGAATATGTTATTATCAATTGTACAAGGTATTCCTATTATATTCATGTTTGGGTTTAGACCACTTAAAGCCCTTGCACCTTTGAAACTACCGTCACCACCCAAAACAATCAATGCATCAATATTGTTTTTTGCCAACTGAGCAATTAAATGTACTTGGTTTTCTTCTTTTTTTAGTTCTGGAAATCTGCCTGTACGAAGCTCGGTCCCCCCTTTTTTGTGCCAATCTTGCACATCGCAGGGACGAAGTATGGTATAGTCGTTATCCCGAATCCCCAAAAAACCACGTTTGTACCCATAGATGACGTGACCTTGTTGCGTTGCATATTTTACAATCTGAGCAAGACAAGGATTCATTCCCGAAGAATCCCCGCCGCTGGTAATCACAGCAATATTCATCGGCATTCCCTCTTATCAACCTTTGTTGGCACTGCCGAATACATCAACTTTGCCTTTGACAACCTCTGCGCAAGCGTCCTTTACAGGTCCCATATATTTTCTGGGATCAACCTCTTTTTCAGGTAGGTCGTTGCACATTTTTCTTACTGTGTCAGTATAGGTCTTTTTCAATTCTGTACCAACGTTTATTTTACTAATGCCATATTTAACGCATTTTTTGAAGTCTTCCACGGGAATCCCGGTGCCGCCATGCAATACCAAGGGGCAATCGGTAATTTTTGCGATTTCTTCCAATCTTTCAAAGTCCAGCTTTGGCTCGCTTTTATAGAAACCGTGAACAGAGCCAAAAGCAATGGCCAAAGCGTCAATTCCTGTTTCTTCCACAAAGCGAGGTACATCAGCAGGCTGTGTAAATGTTGCTTTTTCATCTGAAACAACGATGTTCTCTTCCTTACCGCCTACTTTACCAAGCTCGGATTCAACGGAACAATGATAATCCTTCGCAAAGTCAACAATTTCTTTGGTATCTCTAATGTTTGTTTCAAAGTCTTGTGCAGAAGCATCAATCATAACAGATGAGAAGCCCGCCTTAATCGCTTCTTTGATAAAATCCTTATCTGTTGCATGGTCTAAATGTAAGCAAACAGGAATATCGACAGACGCTGCCATTCCTTTTATCATTCCTACTGTTTGATGCAAACCAATATACTTGCAAGCACCCATAGATGCCATCAAAATCACAGGTGAATTTTTTTCTGCTGCACCATTGATAATACCTTGTGCATCTTCGTAGCTGTTAAAGTTAAAGCCACCAACTGCATACCCTTCTTTTCTTGTATTCTCTAAAATTTCTTTTAAAGTCACTAAACCTCTCATTTTCACATCTCCCATTTTAAACACTCCTATCTCTATAATTTTTATCTGTATATTCTTTAATCATGCAATATGCACCGTAAAGCACTACCCTATCATTCATTATTGAATACCTTACAGAACTATCGTCGATTGGTTGAATACAACGTTCTTTTAATGTCTCCATCAAAGTTTCATGAAAAAACTGCTTTGCTTTCGTAACGCCACCGCCTAGGACGATGGTATCGGGATTAAAGAAGTTAAACTGGTTAGCAATCCCAACCCCCAAATAATACCCTTCTTTGCGATAAACATCAAGAGCATAAGCATCACCAAGGGTTGCCGCTTCATTTAGCAGCTTTCCATTCAATTTCTTTGGATTATGGCTTGCCATATCGAAAACTTTACTTTGAATACCTTTTTGCAAATCATCACGTATACGATTATTAATGGCCGTTCCTGATGCATAAAGTTCAAAGCAACCCACGCTGCCACAAGGGCATTTCAACCCCTCCGGCATAATGGACATATGCCCAACTTCACCGGCCCCGCAGGAACTGCCTCGATATACTTCACCATTTACAACAATGCCACCGCCGCAACCCGTGCTCACAGTCATATAAAGCACATTTTGCAAACCTTTGGCCACACCCATTCGCACCTCGGCAAGTGCACCTAGGTTACCATCGTTATCCAGCATAACTTTTGTGCCAAAATCTGCTTCCAAGCGCTGTACAATGGGAAAATCGTGCCACCCCATCAAAGGGGCATGGATGATAATCCCTTTTTCTGCATCTAAAGGGCCAGGGCTACCAACACCTATTCCCATAATGTCCTCTTTTTTTACAGAAAAATGATCTATAATATGCAACAGCACATCTTTAGTATTTTCATATACTGCTTCTTCTCCCAAAAAGGTTTTAGAGGGTGCGACGTGCACATAATCATCGACGATTTTGCCATCTTGTGTAAATAAAGCTCCAGAAGTTTTTGTTCCGCCTATGTCTAAAATCAAATAAAATTTCATGATACACCCTTTTCTAAGCATTAAACCTTTTTCTTTTGCGCCATATCAAAGATAACAGCCAATAAAATTATACTTCCGATTACTACTTTCTGCCAGTAAGAAGAAATAGATAATAAGTTCATACCATTATTGATAACAGCAATAATTGCAACACCAAACATGGCACGACCAACTGAGCCGCTACCGCCAGAAAGACTAGTTCCGCCCAAAACAGTAGATGCAATGGCGTACATTTCATATCCCTCACAAGCACCTGGCTGTCCATTTTGCAACTTAGAAGCAACCAAAACACCACCCAGGGCTGCCATAATAGAACATAAAATATGGGATTTTAGAATTACCCTGTTGGTATTTATACCACTTAGGTGAGCAACCTGCAAATTAGAACCTGTTGCATATACATGTCTACCAAAAACAGTTTTGGACAACAATATGTGCATCAACGCTACAATAATAACTGTAAAAATCGTTATTATAGGTATGACTCCATTGGGATGTGATTCTGTTGTCAGCAGTCGACCTGCTCCTAACCATGAAAACTGGGAAGGTAAGCCAAACACAGCCGTTCCCCCTGTAACGATATATGTAACGCCCCTTGCGATGGTCATGGTTGCCAGTGTGGTAATCATTGGAACCACTTTAAACTTTGTTATCATAATACCATTGAAAAAACCACAAATACCACCTACAATAAGAGCTGAAACAACAAGAATAACAATCGACAGAAATACTGACATTTCAGGGAACTTAAGCCCAACCATTGCAGAAAAAACGCCTGCAAGCGCAGCTACTGAACCAACAGAAATATCAATACCACCTAAAATAATTACATATGTAAGTCCGGTAGCCAAAAGTGCATTAATAGCCATTTGTGAGGTCAAGTTCATAACATTTTTTGTTGTGAAAAATGTGTCTGTTGTCACGCCAAACCCAATACACAAACAGATTAAAAACACAATAACCATATTTTTCTTTAGCCATGCTTTCAATTTTTCCATATCATATACCTCTCAATAACTATTCTTCAGTATTTTTACTATGTAAACTAGCAAGCTCAATTACATTCTGCTCTGTTGCGTCTTTATAGTGTAATTCACCTGCAATTTCGCCTTCTCTCATAACTATAATACGGTCACTGTTTCCTAAAATTTCTGGCAGTTCAGAAGAAACCATGATAATGCATCCACCATTTGCAACGAAAGCATTCATCAGGGCATAAAACTCCGATTTAGCATTTACGTCAATGCCTCTTGTTGGTTCGTCCAAAATTAAGATTTTGGAATTTGCCAGCAACCACTTAGCTAAAATTACTTTTTGCTGATTTCCTCCCGAAAGGTTAGCAATTTCTGTTGTGATTCCAGGAGTTCTCACTTTAAGTTTTTCAACGTAATCTTCGCTAACTTCTTTTTCCCACAAAAGGTCTAAAAACCCAAACTTTTTGCAGTGATTATTAAGACTCGGTAACACAATGTTATTTTTTATCATTGCATTTAGCATTAAGCCTGTACGTCTTCTATCCTCGGTAACAAACCCAATGTGCGCGTTGATGGCTTCAATGGGACTTTTAAAAGCAACTTCCTTACCAGAAATAAAAATTTTCCCTTGGGAATATGCCCTTGCTCCAAAGATAGCCTCCATTACTTCTGTACGTCCAGCACCAACTAACCCAGCAAATCCCAGGATTTCTCCTGCGTGAGCAGTAAAAGAAATATTCTTAAATTCACCGTTTTTACCGGTAAGGCCTTCTACTCTAAGTAATTCTTCTTTTGCTATATGTTCCTGTCTATTGTAATAGTCTTTTATTTCTCGCCCTACCATGCTGGCAACCAATTCTTTTTCAGTTACATCAGCAATTTGAAACGTATCTACTTTACAGCCATCTCGTAAAACCGTAACTTTTTCGCCCATTACAAACATTTCTTTTAGCCTGTGTGTAATGTAAATAATAGCAACATTTTGTTCCTTTAGAATTCTAATCTGTTCAAACAACGCGTTAATTTCAAGCTCTGACAATGAGGATGTAGGTTCATCCATAATTACGACTTTGGATTTTTTAGTCATAACTTTTGCAATTTCTACCATTTGCTGTTGCGCTGCTGTCAATTCCCTTGCAATTTGTGTGGCCTTAATATCTACTTTCATGAAGTCCAATATATCTTGGGCTTCCTTATTCATTCGTTTTCTATCCAAAAGCATTTTAAAATCTTGCCTTTGTTCCGCTCCTAAGAAGATATTTTCCGCTACTGTCAAATCGTTTGCGATACTAAGCTCCTGATGGATCACAGAAATGCCTGCATCCAATGCTTGGCGTGGGTTTTGAAAGTTTACAGTTTGGTCGTTGTAAACGATTTCACCTTCGCTAGCACTATATACACCTGAAATGATTTTTATCAAAGTAGATTTACCCGCACCATTTTCTCCCAAAAGACAGTGCATCTCTCCAGGGTAAAAATTAATAGACACGTCTGTAAGGGCTTTGACACCTTGAAATCTTTTTGAAATATTTTTCACTTGCAAACACGGATTCATTGTATCTTCCTTCCCTACTAAAAAATTCCTTATAATAAACTTTAAGATGAGTTGAGACAACTCATCTTAAAGCTATTACTTAACTATTACAAATATTATTCAGCTGCGTTTTCAGCTGTAATGATGTAAGGTGCAATCATAATTTTTGCTTCAGCAACGGAACCATTTTTCAAATAATCCATCATGTTCTGAGAAATTTGTTTGCCAATTTCCTGTGGATTCTGAGAAATTTCTGATACCCAATATTTACCGTTTTCAGCATCCAAGATTGCTGCTTTTGCTTCAGGGTTACCATCAAAGCCAATTACTTTTGTGCTTGCACCAGCAGCTTTGATTGCAGCCAATGCGCCTGTTGCAGCGGGATCGCCAACAGCAAAAACTACAGAAATGTCATTATTGTTTTTGGACAATGCATCAGACATCAACTGTTCTGCCTTTGCAGCATCCCCTTCATAGTTACCGATGTCGATAATGTTGAACTGTTTGTCAGAAGCTTTCACAACTTCTTCCCATCCAGTACGACGGTCAATGCAAGATTGAGGTTCATCGAAGTTAATGATACCTACAGTTTGACCAGCTTCTGCAAGCCTTACTGTTTCCTGTCCACCAAGTCTACCGCCTTCAACGTTGTCTGTACCAACAAAGCACTTTACCACATCTGTTACTTCACTTGTACAGTCGAATGTAAAGACAGGGATACCTTCCTTATCAGCAGCTTCCATTGCAGGAGTTGTGCCACCAGGATCGTTACAAGAGAGCGCAATTGCATCTACACCCTGTGCAACCAAGTTGTTGATATGGTCAGATGTAACGTTACTGTCTAATTCGCCGTCTAAAACAATGGCTTTAAAGCCCAATTCTTTAGACGCATTCATGATGCCTTCTTCGATTAAATTGTAGAAAACGTGTTCTCTAGAACCTACAATAAAACCTAAGGTCAATTCTTCCTCGGCAGCAGCGCCTTCACCTTCTTCGGCGGGTGCACTAGCAGGTTTGGAACTGCCACAAGCAGCCAAGCTAAGTACCAATGTTGCACTAAGTAATACACTTAAAAACTTCTTCATAAACCTCTCTCCTTCATTCTCTGAATATTTATCCGCTTTTTATGCACTACAATCCCTTTAAAATATACAGTACGGATATAAGGGAATAATAGCAATTTGAGGGACAAAAGTCAATCTATTTACAGCACATTGAACAATTTTGTATAATCCTACAATTTCCATAATTCTTTTTAAGTAAATTAGCACAATACTTTAGATTTTGAAATTTTTTTCACTATGCAGGAAAAAAAATTTTAAATTATTTTGTTATTTACAATTTTAGACACTTTTTTAAGAAAAAATAGAAAATTTTTTTCAAGTTTTCATTTTATCATTTTCACTGCAAGAAATAACCCTTTTGTAATTTGCCTGGAAAAATAAAATGAATTTAATATATTGACCTGTTAATTTTTATATATTATACTATATCTAAGCGTAGCTTGTTTTATGCATTTATATACATTTTTATACATTTTAATTGCATATTCTTATACTATATTTTGGAGGCATGTGTATGTACGATATTATTACTATTGGTGAAATTTTGGCAGAAATCCTCGCAGAAAAAAAGGATCAAGATTTTTTTGAACCAGGTGGTACCCTTCTCGGCCCTTTTCCCAGTGGTGCTCCTGCCATTGCAATCGATCAAGCCGCCAAAATGGGGGCAAAAACCACAATCATTGCAAAAATTGGGAAAGATGACTTCGGCCTTCTTAACAAAAATAGACTTAAATCCTCTGGGGTAGATATCTCAAATATTATTGAAACAGAGGAAAATACAACGGGGAATGCATTTGTCACATATCTAAGTGATGGTAGTCGCAAATTTATTTTCCACTTTAAGCATGCAGCTTGCGGCGAACTTTGTCCCGACGATATTAATGAATCAATCATAAAGAATTCTAAAATACTTCATATTATGGGTTGCTCAGTAACTGGAAGCCCCTCTATGTGTAGTGCGATTATGAAAAGCATTAAGCTTGCCAAAAAGCATAATATAAAAATTAGCTTTGATCCCAACATACGCCCTGAACTTTTAACTGGTCAAACTTTGGAAAGCTTCAACGAAATTTTAAGTTCCTGCGATTTCCTCTTGACAGGAAAAAGTGAACTTGTAAAATTATTTGGTGAGTACCATGAAAATCTATTGAACTTATTTAGGATGAAAGATCG
Source organism: Anaerotignum sp. (assembly GCF_040307045.1). Lineage (GTDB taxonomy): Bacteria > Bacillota > Clostridia > Lachnospirales > Anaerotignaceae > Chakrabartyella. The sequence goes on along the minus strand of NZ_JAWRKF010000017.1, from coordinate 12,429 downwards.
GGTAATTGTAATCAAGGATGGTTCCAGGGGGACAGAAATTTTTACAAAATCTCAAGCTTATAAGGTAGATACCTTCCCCACCATCGAGGTGGATCCCACTGGTGCTGGTGATTGTTTTGACGGAACATTTTTAGCCTTGCTTTGTGAAGGGAAAGATATTAAAATAGCTAGTATATACGGAAATGCTGCTGGTGCTTTGGCAGTTTCAAAAAAAGGCCCTATGGAGGGTAATTGCAAAAGAGAAGAAATTGAGGCTTTGATTGCTGAAAACCCTTCTATAGAAGTGGTGGAAATCGAAAATCCTTTTTCTGGACAAATTTAATTAAGGCAGGAGGAAGATGCAATGAATTTGGTAGACTCCGCATATGAAAATATCAAACTAAATATGGACAGTCTTTCTTCCTCAGAAAAAAAAGTTGCTACTTTTCTACTGGAAAATATTGATAGAATACACTCTTTAAACGTTGTTTTAATTGCAAAAGAAAGTCACACTAGCGAAGCCACAGTGGTACGTATGAGTAAAAAACTGGGTTATAAAGGCTTTTATCAGCTAAAGGTTATGCTGATTCACAGTATGGATAAAGCTCTTCAACCACCAACTGATGCACAACTAAGTAACATAGGGGATTTTTTTCAAGCAACAGCACAAAATATGCTGCATATCGGCAACGTACTGGATGAAAAATCGTTTTGGTCATGCGTAGATTTAATCGCATCTGCCAATACCGTACACATCATTGCTTCAGGAAATACCATTCCCTCTGTTCTGGAATTTTGTTTCCGCCTTGGACGGATTGGGGTTGCAACCACCAACTCTATCTCGGATGAATTGGAGCTGGCCAATATCAATTTGGCACGATATGGTGATATCGTTATTGGTGTATCCCACAGTGGCGGTTCTAAGAATGTTGTTAGAGCTTTTGAGCTAGCTCGAAAAAAAGGGGTCTCTACCATTGCCGTAACAGACATAAGCACAAGCCCACTGAAAAAGCATGCGGATTTTGCACTGGCTAGTACCATCGAGTCCTCATCCACGTCAGTCTTTGGTGCTGAGTCTCACATTTATACCAGTGTCATTTTGGATGCACTAGTATTTTTTGTAGCACGGAAAAAACGCACACCACAAGGTGTTAAAATGTTTTTGGCCGAAACCCAAGTGCCATAATTCGTCAAAAAAAGGAGTCTCAATGGAAAATACAAACGAAACAATAGAAAATATTACTGCACAATACAACAAATTCAAATTTCATCGAACACTTCTAATTCTTTGTGTATTGTATTTTGCATATACTTATGCCGTTGACTTTCAAACGGGGTCAACCATATATCGTTTATTAATGGGCGTTATTCTAATGATGATGGTTTTTCTGATGTTTTTTGCCCACAAAAAAATGGCTCATTTACAGAAACAGATACAAAACAAAAATCTAAAAAACACTAACTAAAAAAGGCTAAACCAAGGGCTATAAAACCATAGGTTTGGCCTTTTTTCATACAAAATTGTTAGATCACACATGGTCAAATAAAAAAGTTTCATGTCCCAGGATGATCTATTTCAGATTTGAAAAGAATACCATAAAAATTATCCCCCAAGAACAAACGATTCCAAACCTGAAACCCACTTTCGATACATAGCCGTTCCACTTTATCCTCCCCTATTCTATGGCTAATGGGAGGTCCCATGGGTGTTTGTTTTTCATGGAATTCAATGATCAAAAGCTTTCCATTGTCCTTTAAAATTCTTTTGACTTCACTAAGCATCTCCGACCGTGCTTCTAACTCATGTAAAACAGTTACCAATAGTGCCATATCACAACAGTTGCTTTTTAAAGGTAATCCCTTGTCTTTCACTTTTTCAACTTTAACATTTTGCAACCCATACGTCTCTTTTCTAGCCTCTAATAGAGTGATAAGTTTTTGAGAAACTTCCAAGGCGTATATGTCATTGCCACTGATTTTTGCCGCTTCAAATGCAAAAACACCAGTTCCTGATCCAATATCACAAAGTATCATGTTCTTCTGAAAGCCCACTTTTAACAGTGTTTCCTTAGGTGCAAGCTCTAAAAGCCTGCTTGTATTCTCCAATTTCGTGATCTGGGTGAAACAGATCTTTATCATCCTCTCTCATTTTATATTAACAACACTTTACTATTTGTGAACATAATCTTCCGTAACTAAGTTACCATATACAACTGACAATGAGGACTAAATACCCTACTTTTGTGGGGACAGCCTTTCAAAAAAATCCTTGAACCAATCATTAATAATTAGCTTATAAAGTAATCAACTTATAAAAAACGCCTTCTTGTATTTATTTTTATTCCACTGCTTCTTTGCAAATATACTGAAAAACCTTCCCTAGAACACTCAATCAATTTTACAGGTCAAAATTGCATTTTTATTCCTTGCTCAGCAAACCTTGTGCAGATCTCCTCTATTCTCCTATAAAAAAGAGGGCATCTTAATGAATTTCTTTCTTTTTGAATCTTGACAATTTTTTTCCAAGATGATATATTAGATTTAAATTTGGATTGCGTGTATATCGCAATGCATATTATGAATGAAGAACATAGGGGAGCTTGTGAACAGGCTGAGAAAAAACATTAATGTTTTGACCCTGATACCTGATTTGGGTAATGCCAACGTAGGAAATAATACGGGATTTTTCTGTGGCATACCTAGAGGTATGTCTTTTTTTGACTTATCTTTATTCAGGAAGGTAGAGGAGGAGCGTCCTAGACCTTTTTTTCACAAACAACCAAATAGCGAGGGAGCCGGTGTTTCCGGTTGAGAGGGAACTTTTGAGTTTCGACCGCCTTTTTTAAGGTTTTCCCATGGGAACGCTATTTTTAATATGGAATAATTTCACCCATGAGAAAACCTATGTTTCTCATGGTTTTTTATTTGCTTTGTTTGAAAGGAGTCTAAAATGAACACACGTAGTCACACATTAAAAATTGTATTTCTCTCTATGATGGTTGCCACCGGCGTGGTCATCTCCCCTCTTTTAAGAATTGAGGGTATGTGTCCAACAGCACACCTAATTAATATCGTTTGTGCTGTTTTTATGGGGCCTTGGTACGCCCTTCTCAACGCAACACTGATTGGAATCATTCGTATGCTCTTTATGGGGATACCACCACTGGCATTAACAGGGGCTATTTTTGGTGCAACATTATCCGGGATTTTATACCGTGCCTCCAAAGGCAACCTTCTGTTTGCTGTTATCGGCGAAATTATTGGAACAGGCATTATCGGGTCTATCGTTTCCTACCCTGTTATGAAATTTTTAGTTGGCAAAGGTTCTTTATCCCTATTCTTCTATACCCCCATGTTCTTAAGTGCAACTATCATGGGCGGCACTGTTGCATATCTATTCTTAGTAGTATTAAAGAAAAACGGTATGCTACTTAGAATACAGCAAACTTTAGGCACAAAAACATTGGATTCAAAGGGAAGTGTTTCTTCATGAACTACTACATAGTTGATACGTTTACAACCTCGATGTTTAGCGGAAATCCAACGGGAGTGTGTATTTTAACTGAGCCTTTGGCACAAGATGTGATGCAAAAAATTGCGGAGGAAAATAGATACTCAGAAACTGCTTTTGTCCGAAAATTGAATAACCTCTATCTTCTGCAGTTTTTCACCCCTGAAAAAGAAGTACCTTTTTGTTTGCATGCTACTTTAGGTGCTGCTTATGTGATCCATCACTTCTTAGAGGATGACATGAAAATGCTTTCTTTTGAGACAAAAGGTGGAACTGTAGAGGTGCAATGTAAAGGCAATACCTATCAAATCCAAACTGCAGCTTTTGATCACTGTCCTTTTAGCCCCTCAGAAAAAATACTCCAGGCTTTGGGGATCCAACCTAAGGAAAGCTATCTTTCCCGTGATTTAGTTTTTCTTTTAGATTCCCAGGAAGATCTTTTGCAATTAAAGCCTAATTTTGAGAAAATGAAGCAACTTTCTGACGGCTTAGGTGTGGTTGTAAGCGCAAAAGGAAACGATTGTGATTTTGTTTCTCGCTGTTTTTTTCCCAAATTGGGGGTAAATGAAGACATGGCTACAGGTTCTTCCCATTGTATTCTTGCTCCCCTTTGGGCCTCCAAATTAGGAAAGAATAAATTAATTGCCAATCAACTCTCTCCAAGGGGTGGTAGTTTGGTCTGTAATGTTATAGGGGATCGTGTCATCATCCAAGGTCAGGCAGTATTATATTTAAGGGGAGAAATACAACTTCCCTAACTATCTTTAAAAGCCACCATTATTAGGTGGCTTTTTTTGCTGAACCACACTTCTTCTACTAATCTTTGTAAAGTAAGTTTTTGTGATCAAACACCGACAGCCCCACCCAGCCAGAATTTGAGCCACGAAAATACAGAATTGCAATGTTGATAAGAAAACAACCTATTCTATCATGCCCCAGAAAATTCAAGTGGCGGAATGAAGCCTTCTATTGGACGCAAAAATAATAAAAGTGCCTTGAAGAAGAATTACATCTACTGATAAACGAAAATTGCTACGAAATCTCCTTTTATGCTATAATATTTAGATTTTTTCTGCAAACAATATTGACGGAATAACAATTTATAGGTATATTTAAAAATTGGTGCACTCAATAAAACACCTAGATTTAGTTATAATTTATTAGAAAGAGTGATAGTCAAATGATAACGAATTTTCTAATCACCGGTAAAAAAGGAGTTGGCAAAAGCTTTCTTGCAAAAAAAGTTCTTGATAATCTAAAGGAAAGCTATGTTGGTTACCAAACCCTACCTTATTATATCAATAATAAAATAAGAGGTCATTATTTTCATAGCCTCATTGATTTGGCGGAAATTGAAAATGATTTACCTTTTACCATACGGCATAAAAAGGACAGCTGCATCTACAACAAAGAAGTCTTTCAGATCATAGGAATTCCTTGTTTGACAAAAAGTTTACTTTCATCTGAAAAAATAGTATTATTAGATGAGTTGGGCGTTGCCGAATTAGAAAACTTGGATTATCTCAATCAGGTGGAGAAACTTTTTAATAGCAACAAAATTGTTATTGCCATATTAAAAAAAGTAGACTCCTATTTTATAATAAACCTTAAAAAACGAGAAGATATCGTTCTGATTGATTTAGATGACACCACCCAAGAAGTTGCACTTAAAGAACTATTAGAAAAAATCGGAGGGAAATTAAATGAAAAGTAAAAGGATTCTAAGCTTTTTTGTTGTTTTTGTTTTAATAATTTCAGTTTTTAGCGGTTGTACATCAAAAAAACAACAAAGCCCTGCCCCCGCCTCAAGCTCAACGGAAATTACCATTACGGACCAAATTGGACGTACTGTTACCTTGGAAAAACCTGCAGAAAAAATAGTTTCTTGCTATTATATATCAACTGCTGCTTTGATTGCGTTGGGTATGGAAAACAACCTGGTAGGCATTGAAGCAAAAGCAGATACAAGGGAGCTTTATCGTCTGGCAGCCCCTAACCTATTGGATTTACCCGCAATCGGAAGCGGTAAAGGTGTTAATATTGAAGAAATTGCCTCATTGAATCCGGATGTTGTCATTATACCGCAAAAATTGCAAGATTCTGTTACCTCTTTTGAGAGCTTAGGAATACCCGTCGTTGTTGTGGATCCAGAAACCATGGATAATTTCAAAGAATGTGTATCCATTTTAGGAACCATTACTGGCACAACGGAAAAAAGCACCGCTTTATTATGCTATTACGATGAAAAAATGGCAGAAACCAGGGAAAAAACCGCTTCTATAAGCACTCGACCCAATGTTTATTTATCTGGCGGCAGTGAGTTTTTATCCACCTGTACCTCCAAAATGTATCAGAATGAATTGATTCAAATGGCTGGTGGTACAAATGTATCCTCAGGATTAACAAATGGATATTGGCAACAAATATCTGCGGAACAATTAAACGTTTGGGCACCTGAGTATATCTTTGCAGTTAGTTATAAGGATTATTCCCTGGATGATATCAAAAATAATTCAACATTATCAGAAATTCCAGCAATAAAAAATGGAAATGTTTATTCTTTTCCATCAAATATTGAGCCTTGGGATTATCCAACTCCATCTTCCGTTTTAGGTGTTTTATATTTAACCCATATGTTACACCCAGAAATCTATTCACAAGAAGATTATTTGAAAGAAGCAACAGACTTCTATAAAGAATTTTTCGATATTACTGTAACGAACACCGATTTAGGACTATAAACGTCAGATGAAAAAGCTTGTAAAGGAGGAAAACCATGAAAAAAACTAGGCTTTTGATGATTCTGCTTTTTTTCACTTTCCTTCTTTCCTGTTGTTTTGGGAGATATTCTTTATCCATCACAGATATTTTACATATCCTCACAAACAGTGGAAATCCGACTGCAATGGATGTAAACATATTTTTAAGCATACGTCTGCCTAGGGCAATATTGGTGACTTTAAGCGGTGGGGCTTTGGCATTAAGCGGTTTTGTCTATCAAAGCCTTTTTAAAAACCCCCTGGTATCCCCTGACGTTTTAGGTGTTTCCGGCGGCGCATCAGTAGGTGCAATCATTGCTATCCTTTTTTTCTCCTCAAATCACGTGCTCATTCAAGTTTCATCCTTTATGTGTAGCTTGTTTGTGGTTTTTTGCAGTATGCTCTTATCAAAGTGCATAGGGGGAAAACGGCTTTATACCATGGTGCTTTCAGGTATCATTATGGGTTCCCTTGCCAATGCAATCATTATGGCACTAAAGTATATGGCAGACCCAGTCAAACACCTAGCCTCCATAGAATATTGGCTAATGGGCAGCTTTAACTCCACATCATGGAATGATGTGTTTGTCGTGTTCTTCATTTGTCTTTTTGCCATTATCCTTTTGACTTTAATAAAGCGCCGTCTTTGGATACTGGCTCTAGGGGATCACGATGCACAGGCATTGGGAATCCATGTAAAAATGATTTCAGCCCTTGCTATTATTTGTGGGACAATATTGGTTAGTGCTGTAGTGAGTGTTTCTGGCATTATTTCATGGATTGGGTTAATTGTTCCCCATATTGTTCGTATTTTTGCTGGTGATAACTACTTGCAAAATTTCACCCAGAGTTTCTTTGTTGGAGGCATATTGTTGCTAATAGCAGATACCCTTTCAAGAACATTATCTGCCTCAGAAATCCCAATTAGTATTTTAACATCCTTTATGGGAGCAATTTTTTTGGTTGTATTTTTATATATCAGAAACAGGAGTAATCTATGAAAATAGCAGTAGATCACCTAACGCTAAAACTGAATAATCGACCAATTCTTAAAAATATTTCTCTGGAGTTAAATCCCAATAAACTAATCATGCTTCTAGGTGAAAATGGCGCTGGCAAAACCCAGTTTATAAAAACTGTTTTGGGGTTTCAACATCCAGACAGGGGAAACATTTTTTATGGTGATAAAAATATTAAACAATTGAGTTTAAATGAACGGGCAAAACAGATTGCCTATGTGTCTCAAGAAGCTGATCCCGGCGTCCGATACCGTGTCTGGGAACTAATATCCATGGGCCACACCCCACATATCAACTTCTTTGGAAAACCTTCCGAAAAAATGAAGCGAAAAGAAAAAATACTTATGAAAGAAATAGGTATTTGGGATTTTAGAAATTGTTTTATTGATGAAATAAGTGGCGGTGAGTGCCGCCTTGCCTATTTGTGTAAAGCCTTGGTGCAGGATACCCCTTGGCTAGTTCTTGATGAACCTACTGCTTTTTTAGATTTCAAAAAGCAACATAGTTTTTTGAAAATTTTAAAAGACCTCTCCATAAACCAAGGAAAAGGCATTTTTATGAGCATTCATAACCCATCTATCGCCACTGAATATGGAGATGTGTTGGTTTTATTTAAAAATGGAGAACTTATTGATATAATAGACAAAGAAAAACATGGATACGAAAAACTATCAAAAGCTCTCAGTAACCTTTATGAGCACGAAATAGTTTTTGAAGATACCTCAAAAGGAAAAGTGTTGATTTGGAAGGAGTAAAAAATGATTTCTATTGAAGAATATAAAATCGTAGAAAGTATTGAAGAAGCTTATGAACTCAATCAATCAAGAAACAACCAAATAATTGCTGGAATGTGTTGGGTGAAAATGCAAGATAAACGTATATACACTGGGATTGATATCAGTAATTTAGGAATTGATACCATCGAAGAATGGGATGACTGCTTTAGGATTGGGGCAATGACACCTTTGCGTACATTAGAAACAGATCAAAGAATATTGCAGCACTTTGGCAATGGCATTTCCGAAAGCCTTTGTCATATTGTAGGCGTCCAGTTTAGAAATTGTGCAACCGTTGGTGCCAGTGTTTTTATGAAATTCCCTTTTTCCGATGTAGTTACTGCCCTTTTGGCCCTTGATGCAGAGGTTGAGCTATATAAAAAAGGAATAGTTCCACTAAGGGAGTTCGTTAAAATGCCTCTTGATCGAGATATCTTAATTCGTATTATTTTGAAAAAGCAAAACACTGTAATGAAATATTTATCCCTAAGAAATTCCTATACTGATTTCCCCGTACTGGCCGTTGCTGTGGCACAAACAGAGCATGGCATACAAGCTTGTGTTGGAGCTAGACCCCAACGAGCAGAACTTGTTCAGGATGATGAGAGTATATTTATAAATGGTATTACAAAAGAAAACGCAAAGGTGTTTGCGAATTTTGTTGCAAATAAATTGACATTTGGAACGAATACACGAGGAAGTGCAGAGTATCGAAAGCACTTATGTAAAGTTTTGGTTGCTAGAGGCGTTTTGGCATTGATTGGAGATGAATCAAATGAAAATTGAAATGATATTAAACGGAAAACCATTGGTAGCAGAAGCATTAACCGATATGGTGCTCTTAGATTTTCTAAGAGAACATGAATGTTATAGTGTTAAACGAGGGTGCGAAACTTCAAACTGTGGGCTTTGCACTGTCTTAGTAGAAGGCAAACCTATCCTCTCATGTTCCTATCCTTTGGCAAGGGCAAACGGAAAATCTGTGACAACCCTAGAAGGCTTGCAAGATGAGGCAAAAGAATTTGGTGGTTTTATGGCAGATGAAGGTGCCGAACAATGCGGCTTCTGCTCTCCTGGGTTTATCATGAACGTTTTGGCTATGGTTTCTGAATTTGAAAACCCAACAGACTCTGAAATTCTCACTTTCTTAAGTGGAAATATGTGTCGTTGCACAGGCTATGAAGGCCAGTTGCGTGCCATTAAAAAATACCTTGCATATAAGGGGGCTGAGAAGTAATGCGTGTTGTAAACACTTCCGTACGAAAAAAAGACTCCATGGCATTGGTTACGGGACAACCCGTTTATACCGACGACATAGCTCCGAAAAACTGCCTAATCGTTAAGGTGTTAAGAAGCCCTCATGCCCATGCAAAAATTAAAGGAATTGAAACTTCAAATGCCAAAAACCTATATGGTGTTGAATGCGTACTTACCTATAAAGATATCCCTCAAAAGCGCTTTACTATGGCAGGCCAGACCTATCCTGAGTTGAGCCCTTATGACCGTTATATTTTAGAAGACCGAGTAAGATTTGTTGGTGATGCCGTTGCCGTTGTAGCAGCAAAGGATGAAAGAACAGCAGAAGAAGCCCTTAAACTAATTAAGGTAGACTATGAAATATTAGAACCTGTTTTAGATTTTAGAACTGCAAAAGATAATAATATTGTCATCCATCCTGAAGATGACTGGAAAGCCCTTGTTGAAGTGGGTGGCAATAATAAACGTAATCTTTGTGCTAGTGGAGTTGAGTCTAACGGAGATGTTGATTCAATAATCTCAAAGTGTGACGTTGTTGTATCAGAAACATATCATACCAAAGCAGTTCAGCAAACAATGATGGAAACCTTCCGCACATTTACTTATTTTGACACCTACGGCAGATTAAACATTGTAAGCTCGACTCAGGTACCTTTCCATGTGAGAAGAATTCTCTCAACTGCACTTGACATTCCTAAAAGTCAAATTAGGGTTGTGAAGCCCAGAGTTGGCGGTGGCTTTGGCGCAAAGCAAACCATTGTGGCTGAAGTGTACCCTGCTATTGTAACAATGATTACCAAAAAGCCTGCCAAAGTTGTATATACCAGAGAGGAAAGTCTAATTGCCTCCTCTCCGCGTCATGAGATGGAAGTTAAGGTACGCATTGGTTCCGATCATTCAGGAAAAATTAAGGCAATCGAAATCAATACCCTATCCAATACAGGTGCTTTTGGGGAACATGGACCAACAACAGTCGGCCTCAGCGGACATAAAAGTATCCCCCTTTATACCGCAAATTGCGAAGCATTTCGTTTTTCCTATGATGTTGTCTATACCAACAACATGAGCGCCGGAGCATATCGTGGTTATGGCGCTACGCAGGGACAATTTGCCCTAGAAAGTGCAGTAAATCAGTTGGCAGCGAAATTAAATATTGATCCCGTAAAATTAAGAGAATTGAACATGGTACGTCAAGGAATGGTGATGCCTGCCTACTACAACGAACAGACCAATAGCTGTGCTTTGGACAAGTGCTTGCAAAGGGCAAAGAAAAATATAGGTTGGGATGAAAAATATCCCTACCGTGAAATGAGCCATAGCAAAGTGAGAAGCGTTGGCATCGCAATGAGTATGCAGGGTTCTGGAATTTCTAATGTCGACAAAGGGTCTGTTACCATTAAGCTGAATGATGATGGCTTTTACTCAATAAATATTGGTGCTACTGACATGGGTACGGGCTGTGATACTATCCTAGCACAGATTGTGGCAGAAGTCATGGAGTGTGAAATGGATAACGTAGTAGTCTATGGTGTAGATACTGATACTTCCCCTTATGACTCTGGGTCCTATGCTTCTTCCACAACATATATAACTGGCTCAGCTGCTGTAAAAGCAGCCACAGATTTAAAACAGAGAATATTAGGTGTGGCCGCTGACAAATTAAATATTACAAAAGATGAACTGGTATTTGACGGTATCGTTATTAGAAGTACCGATAATACAAAAGAACTTGCATTAAAAGATCTTGCAAATGAAGATATGTGCGGAAATAATGTTGTATTAGAAGTAACATCAAGCAACTTCTCCCCTGTATCTCCCCCACCCTTTATGGTTGGTGCAGTTGAGATTGAGTTGGACAAAGAAACTGGCCATGTAGAGCTGATTCATTATGAAGCTGTTGTCGATTGTGGAACTCCCATTAATCCAAATCTTGCTCGTGTTCAAACAGAAGGTGGTATCGTTCAGGGCATAGGTATGGCACTATACGAAGATATTATCTATGATAACAAAGGAAATTTGTTCGGTACTTCTTTGATGCAATATAAAATCCCTTCCCGGTTAGACATGGGGAAAATTAATGTTTCCTTTGAAAGTAGCTATGAACCAACAGGCCCTTTTGGAGCCAAATCTATCGGAGAAGTCGTTATAAACACACCAGCTCCGGCTATTGCCCATGCAATCTTTAATGCCACAGGAGTTTGGCATAGGGAGCTTCCTATTACACCAGAAAAAATTGTTAGAGGAATGATAGACCTTGAAAATTAGACCGATCATATTAGCATCAGGCTTTAGCCATCGTTTTGGAGAAAATAAACTTTTATATACAATAAATAATGAGCCTATGATATTCCATATTATGAATGAACTCTCCATTCTAGCTAAAGAAAACATTGTTCAAACACCCTATGTGGTTACGCAATATGAAGAAATATGTAACTTAGCAAAAGAAATGAAATTTCATTCCTTGTGGAATGAATCTGCGAAACAAGGTATTTCTGAATCAATAAAAATAGGCGTCTCAAGAGATACTACTTCTGATGCCTATATGTTTTTCACTGGTGATCAACCCTATATTAAGGCTGAGGTAATTTGCTCTTTCATTGCAGGATACCGAATGAGTAAAAAAGAATTGGGCTGTGTGGTTTATAACCTAACTTGGCATAGTCCAACTATCTTTTCTAAAAAATACCGTGATGCATTGCTTTCATTACAAGGTGATACTGGTGGAAAGGGAATTTTAAAAAGCTCTACAGATGATTTATTTACTTTTCGTGTAGACTTTCAATCAGTAAAAGATATTGATACGAAAATGGATTTATCATTCTAACATTTTCCTGATTAACATTATTAATTCATCTAACAATACAAAAGGCATTCTATGATAAACATAATCATAGAATGCCTTTTTGATATTAGCTAATAGCAGTCATTTCCCTTTAATGTTCTTTGGTTTAATTCAAAAAAAAGAACTGCAATAAACAGTTCTTTTTTTGAATGGATTCTGGCAACCATCTACTTTCCCAGGCAGCTACCCACCAAGTATCATCGACCGCTCAGGTCTTAACCGACGTGTTCGGAATGGGAACGGGTGTGTCCCCTGAGCGCATCATCACCAGAAATTTTTAGGC
>NZ_JAWRKF010000016.1:0-6199 GCF_040307045.1 Anaerotignum sp. | reverse complement strand
CCATCGGCAAACATTCTGCCGAGATCATGCATGGCCAAAGCATTTCCAAGTTCTGCTTCAAGATTGAACAGCTGATACGCCTCATTAAAATCCTGCGGCACATCCTCGCTGCCGTAGAGATATTTTCTTGCCAGTTTGTATTGTTTGTTCCACTCGGCACGAAAGACTATATCGGCAGGCTCCATGAAGGTTTCATTTAGCTCACCATCTACAGGCTCCGGCAGCTCCGGTTCCGGTGCAGATTCATCCTCAAATGAGAAATGGTGATTGCTCAAGCGCAACGTTTCGGCAATCACCATGTTTTTAATGCTTTTAAATTGTTTCTGCTGAGAAAGCGGAGCAAGGGGTGGCAGCTTATTGGTATAGGTTTTGAGGATTTCATTCTGCCAGTCGTTCCATGTCCGGTACAGCTTGTCGATCCGTTCCTCCTTGGCAAGCTCATCCACGATGCGGTCGATGATGGCTTTTACATCTGCCTTGAGGTACCCATACACCTTTTTGCCCCCTGTGCTTTGAAGTCGCCGAGCCAACATCAGCAGATCCACTTCGATGGTTTTGTTTTCACAGACACGATCCTGTACCTGTGAAAACAGCTCGGCCATCACATCAGCGGCACCTTGTTTAAGCTGGCTGCGGACTTCATTCTGATGCTCATAAATATGGGCGAAGTCCTGACGGAAAATATCATGTGCCAGCTCCGAGCGCATGGCTTCAATGGCAGGAGCAGTAAGGAAGCCGTCATTGTCCTTGACAGAGTAGACCATGAGATGCACATGGGGATGATGGCTTTCATTATGAAAAGCGGCATACCATCGAAGATTCTCACTGTCGATTTTCATATGTTTGCAGAGCATAGCTTTTTTGCTGCGGAGTAAATCCTGCCACTGCTTACCGCTGTCATAACCAAGCCTTGCGGCATCCTCTCGGCGCAGGCTGATGACATGAGTCCAGACGGCGCCTTTGTGTTTGCACACATCCTCTTGCACCTGCGCCAGTACCACCGGTACTCCGGCATCGGTGAATAGGCCATGCTCGCCGATTCGTTCCACACGAGGACGGTCTGCGATATACTCCACATAGTTTTCCCTCTTGCCGATGAGATTGAGGTTTTGTTCCAAGGCAAGGGAGATAAACTCGGTAGCATTGCCGATGGTGGGGTTCTCACGGTAATCGGTATACTCCAGCATTTCTTTGACGGAAGGAATATCTCGAATCAGTTGATGGATAAGCTGCTGTTGCTTTACGGTAGCCGGAAGCAGCAGTTTGCTCTCGTCAATTTTTTCTACACCCTCACGGGTTCCGATGTACTTCACATAGTTTTCAAGCTGGGCTGGCGGGGCATCTCGCATATATTGCGAGGTGAAGATAATTTTTGGCATGGCGACCTCCTTTCCTGATTTTGGACAAAAGAAAAGAGCGACCGTGATTGATCGCCCTGAAGAAAAATATAATTATCGCACATTAATTTAACTGATATATATCTTTTGCTTTCGGAAACTTTTTCAGCATAATGTCATTTGCCGCTTCAACCTTTTTCAAATATTCAGCATAAGCGGGACTGAGTATTTTCATGTTGGCTATTAAAACTTCCTGATAGCCGCTTTCCTTTTGAAAATCCAGCATAAACCTTTGAAATTTAGCTGCCTCGGAACTCTTATACTCATCAGAGCTTTTAAATTCAATATACTGTTCAATCTCTTCCCGGTTGCGCTCTAAATAGCCATCTGCATCGGTAAGCATCTCTTGCATCCTGCCACTTGTTTCTTCCTCTATTTTTGCCACATCCATTTTTTCACTTGCATTAAAGAAGGCTTCCATAAACTCGGATAATTCTGAAGGCAGATACAGCTCCACATGATCAAGGTACTGCACGATTGCATCATAGGCCTTTCGTTGATCCTCAGTTTCAATTGTCCTGTTTAGAAATCTGCCAAAATGCATAGATACATAAAGGCCATAGTTTCCGGGGAAAGCAAAAACAAATTTCTCTTTTATGGTGTATAAATCCTCATCATGTGTTTGCAGATAGTCAAATTCCCGATTCACATCGTAATCCGCAATCAGGTTGTCCATGCACTTTTGTATATCACTCAGACGCTGCATCCGTAATTCTGTAATATATTTGCACTTGGCTAAAGTCGCCGGTTTGTTTGAGCTGGTTAGTATCTCAGCAATGTCGGCAATGCTGATGCCGCATTTTCTAAGCACAGATATTTCTTTCAGTGCAGATATATCGGCATCACTGTAATCCCTATATCCGTTTTCGAGTATCTGCGGATGTATCAGATTTTTAGACTCATAATACTCTATCGCTTTTTTGGTCAGCTTGCATTTCTCACAAACTTCTTTTATTAGCATAATCTTTCCTCCTAACACAATTCTAATTGCTCTCAAAATTATCTTAAGCCAGCCCCCAAGGGGGTAGTCAAGTGTTTTCTGATATTTATTTTGTGAGTGCAGTAAAACAATATTTATAAGATTTGAGTAAAAGCAACATTGAGCTATGTAAAACAGCCTCCGCTCATGCAGAGGCCGTCTACCTATGTTTCCTTACAGAGCGCCAAGCTCTTTGAGAAGCTCCACGCAATCCTTTGCACCCTGTACATAGAGGTGCTGGCACTCATGGTCGGCAATCAAATTGGTTTTCTCAAAATAATCGGTGAGAATTTTCTGCTGATCCGCCGGTAGCGTTTTGACAATCTCACGAGCTTGAGAGCTGAGAGCCATCACCTCAGCATAGAGCTGCTGTTCGCTGTCATCGAGGGTTTCCTTGCGTTTGCTGATTGCAGCTTCCGTCAGCTCACGGATAGCTGTTTCAAAGATTTCATTTTTCTCCATTGCACTTTTACCTCCTTTCGCAACACACCATAAACGAATGTATTTCCATAGTCCATACCCAAAAGAAACAAATAAATCCTATCATTTTAGGTTCGCCGCTTTTGGTAGTTATATGCATCCTCGAAATCAACCGCACCGTTGATCCTTTTTACTTCTTCCACACATTTTAAGTGTAGGCTTTGGAGCGCATGCTCGTCAACGGCGTGAGTATATGCCACCACATGAGAGAGCTTGGACAGCTCGGTGGCTATTTTGAAATCCATTCTGGCCAGACGGTTTTCCGTGTCCCGGATTGTGCTGGTGAGGACGGAGGATAGGCTTTGCAGCAGATAGTTTTCAATTTTTTTCGAGGTGAGATACCCACAATAAAACTTCAGCGCCTCGGTGACGAATTCATTTCGGGATTTCACATTGGCCTGCTCCAGTAGCTCATCGCACCGATCCAGCACTTCCTTTTCAATATAAAAGCCGGTGCGGACTTTTTTCGGTTCCTTTGCCATAATGCCTCCTTTTCTCTGTGGTTTTTGCCCCAGTATGCAGAGTAAGCCCCGCAAATGCCCGGAATACCTTGCATTTTTTCGAAAGCAGCATAACAAATGGGGTTTCGGGTAAAAAGTTATGTCACGACCCAATCCCCGAACGGCTTTGCCGGTCGGTGTTTTCCGGGTTTATGCTGCCAAAGCAGCATAAACCCTTTAACCTGCACCACTTTCGACCCTACCGGAATGCCCTCATTCTGAGGATTCATCACCTTATCCGGGGCTTCCTCACATTCTCTCCACACGGGCGCAACGTGGGCGGTATGCGGCTAATTGGTATCAGGATGCCACCATGCTTGCCAAAAGGCCACACAGGGCAACACAGCCGCCCACACGCCCGGATAGCGTTGCCTGCCTACGCCATACTGTTTTCAGCGCTGCTTGCCGTAGCAGGGCGAACCGGTCTTTTGGGCTTGGATTTGGCGGCGGCCTCACGGGAGAGCTTGTCGTCAATGTACTCACGGGTGGCCTGCGGAACGTGCTTTTCGTAGAGCTTCTGGATGGTATCTTCCAGCTCCGTCTGCAAATTCGTATCCTTTTTGCCCATGTGATAGGTCAGGGCATCCAGCTTTTCGCTGCCAAAGCTGATGGTCATGTTTGCTTTTTTCATTGTAATTTCCTCCATTTCATTATTTCATTTGGGGTGATTGGGAAGGGATGCTTTCCTCTTGAGTGACCCATTTTTCACAATCCGATACTGGGCAGTACCCGGCAAGCATGGCTGAAAATTCCTCCAAGCGGGATGGTTTTACCTTATCCAGTTCCATCTGCAAACCGTAGTAGCCGTTGTAGATTTTCACTACTTCAGCATCCAAAACATCAGCCCATACCTCTTTCCCAGCATCGGTCAAGGTATGCTCATCCAGCTCCACAATGGTGGCAGGCTGCACCTCCACATCCTTGTGCAGCAGATGGATATCCTCCCAGTGGAGATGGAGCAAATCTTTCAGCCTGCTGACAGGCATAGTGGATTCCGGCAGCTGCTCTGGCTCCGATTCCTCCGGGCGACCGCCGTACTGCGGACAGAAGTTGAGGTAATAGCACATGTCAATGCTGCTATCATCTAACTCCACATTGGCCACTTCCTCACGCTCATGGAGCATATCCAGCAGGGTATCTGTGATGTTAAAGTCATGCTCAAAGCCGGTTTGCTGTGCCAACTCATCAAAGCCTATAATCCAGTTGCCCTCTGTTGTATTTTGTGTTCCGGTGGACACAATGTAATCCACCGCCTTCGTCAGTTTCTGATTGAATTGCTGCAAGGCCGGGGAGGTAAGAGCGGAAATGTTGGGAACATAGGAGGCGTACCGGCAGTAGCCGTAGCCCTCCGACTCCACCAGCAGTCCGTCATTTCTGCCCTCACCGGTGAGCAGCAGGCAGTGATACACACCGCTACTGTCGCAGTGCATCTGCTCTATATTTTCCTGAATAAAGGCATAATCCCGCAGAGGATTTTGCAGCACATTCTCAAAGATTTCTATGGGAAGTCGAATGGTTTTTGATACCTTAAAGCTCCGTAGATTGAAATCCGAGGGCTTTCGTTCAAAGATTGCTTTCATTGTCATTGCGTATCATCTCCTTATTTTACATTTATTTAGCAGCTATTTCAGTCTGCCGTAGGCATAGAAATGGCTGCGCCAATAGCGGCTATTCAAGTCCGCATACCCGATTGGATCGCCGCAGTGCAGCATTTGGCCATTCCCAACATAGATTCCGATGTGGCTTATGACTCCAGCCGAGGCATAGGTTCCTTGGAAAAACACCAAATCACCGGGCTTGGCTTCCTCACGTGAAATCACTGCACATTGGTTGAAAATTCCTGATGCGGTGGTGCGGGGCAGATAATATACGCCCGATTTGGAATAGACCCAGCACACATAACCGGAGCAGTCAAAGGAGGTCTGCGGAGAGGAGCCGCCCCAAACATAGGGGTAGCCAATGTATTTTTGTGCTTCCTCCATCAACGCCTGAAAGGTACCATCGCCCATCTCTCCTGGATATTCTCCGTCCTCCACACCGGGGATGGCTCTGCCGTACTTGGCATGGGAGTAAATCTGTTGTGCATTGATCCGGTTTTCCTCTGTGATGGTTTTACCGAGAGTGCTTTCAAGGCTTCCATATATCTCATTCAGGTCGGTAATGGGAACAGCCACCGCGTAGGTTTCCTCTGTTTCATTGCCATCCACATCAGTGACGGTGCGGGTGCGTTCCTCGTAGCGGACGAAGCAATCCGCAAAGGCTCGATAATAGGAAGCGTTCATCCGCAGATTTTCAGCGCCGAAATACAGAGAATAAAAAATGGATTTTATACGGGTACTGTCGATACTGCCACTTTCAATCATGGGCGTAATCTCGAACACAGCGCTGTCCAAATCAGAGAAGCTGCCTCGCATATTCTCAATGTACTGCCGATACTCGGCGGGAACCTGTGAGGAGATACTGCCTCCGTGAAAGGTTAAATCCACAGCGGAATTGTTGTGTTCGGCGGTACCGGACAGCAGGCTCATGATCATAACAATGATTAGAATAAACGGGGTGAGGATGGCGGCGATGACCACGCCTGCCGCTTTCCACGTCCGTTTGTCGGTGGCTGCGGCTACCGCAGCTTTTACTGCAAGGGTAATGGTTGCCGGGTCTGCCATCGGTGATCACCACCATTTCTGTTCCCAAAGGCTGAACTGTGCATCCTCTGCAGCCTGCTGCTCCTGTGCCAGCCGGATGGATTTCTCCACCGCCTGATCCAGAAAATCCGTATCAAAGCCTGCGGTTTCGTAGCCCTCAGCGATGGTGTGCAGATAAAAATCCGAGGGTGCGCCGAACTC
>NZ_JAWRKF010000015.1:0-232021 GCF_040307045.1 Anaerotignum sp. | reverse complement strand
GAATCAAATTTTGCAACTCGATCGCCTAGCGATTGAGCATCCCCGTTAGTGGAGGATACTTTGTCGTAGGGTGGGTCATTTGCAATGATCCTCGTTAGCTCAGCGGTAGAGCATCCGGCTGTTAACCGGAGGGTCGTTGGTTCGAATCCAACACGGGGAGTACATATGGTCCGTTGGTCAAGGGGTTAAGACACCGCCCTTTCACGGCGGTAACGCGGGTTCGAATCCCGCACGGATCATTTTTTGGCGCCATAGCCAAGTGGTAAGGCAAAGGTCTGCAACACCTCTATCCCCGGTTCAAATCCGGGTGGCGCCTTGCAAGTTACACGTCTTAATCTAGCATATGCTAATTTAAGACGTGTTTTTGTTTGCAAAAAAAGAGTAATGTATTTTGTTTATAAGAGTATATTTGTTTAGAGGGGTACACATAAAGGTAAAGTAAAGAGCTGGAAATGAGACAAATTCTGATAAGCAAAAACTTGTCAGAAAAGTATGGAAAAATAGGTATTGACGATTGGTAAGGAAGATACTATAATAATTTTATATCTGGCGCCATAGCCAAGTGGTAAGGCAAAGGTCTGCAACACCTCTATCCCCGGTTCAAATCCGGGTGGCGCCTTAAGTTAGTGTGACAAGTTTTCAACGAAGACTTGTCATTTTTTATTGGAGAGTTTTTATGTAAAACTCTACGGAGCGTGGATTGGTTTGTAGACAGAAACGACCTATAATATATACATGGAGGTGGCGTGGGTGGATTGTAATAAAGTTGGTAGTTTAATTCGTGATTTGAGAAAAGAAAAGGGCCTGACACAAAAAAAGTTGGCTGATTTAATGAATATTAGTGATAAAACCATTTCAAAATGGGAGCGCGGATTAGGATGTCCTGATGTGTCACTTTTACATGAGTTGTCTCAGACACTAAATGTTAATATTGAAAAAATTTTATTGGGGAATTTGGAGCCCAATAACGCAGATGGAGGAAATATGAAGCGAGTAAAATTTTTTATGTGCCCATGTTGTGGCAATGTAATGACATCAACTAGTGAAGCAGAAATCTCATGCTGTGGAAGGAAATTGACAGCCTTGGTACCAAAGCCTGCTGCTGATGAGCACCGCCTAAAAATAGAGAATATTGAAAATGATTTTTATATCACCTTTCCACATGAAATGAGGAAGGAACATTATATTTGTTTTATTGCATATGTATCCTATGACAGGGTGCTTTTTGTTAAGTTATATCCTGAGCAGGGTAGTGAGTTGCGCATACCCAGGCTGCATGGAGGGAAGTTTTACTTTGGTTGTAGCAAGCATGGATTGTGGGTGACCAAATGACAACAACAGAGGAACAGCTATTTGAACCAATAGATATGGAGAATTGGTCGAGGGCACAAAGCTTCTATTATTACACCCAAATAGCTCCTACAACCTATTCTATTACTGTGTCTATGGATGTTACAGTGTTGCGAAAGGAATTGAAGATTAGAGGGCTAAAGTTCTTTCCTGCATACCTATGGCTTGTAACAAGGGCTATTCAAGAAGTAGAGGAGCTTAGAGTAGGAGTAATGGACGGTGTTTTGGGGCACTGGAAGAGACTAATTCCTGTATATCCACAATTTCATGAAGATGACAGAAGTACCTCATTATTGTGGACTGAATACTATGATAATTTTTCCAAGTTTTATCAATGTTATTGTAGCGACATAAGGGAATATGGTGACAACCATGGTATTTTGACCTCAAAGGGTATTCCTTTGCCAAACGGATATGTAATTTCTTGTATACCCTGGTTTACACTTCAGAGTTTTTCCCTATATAACCATAACTTAAAAGACTATTATTTTCCTAGTTTTGAGGCGGGAAAATTTGTTGAGACACAGGGTAAGATTTTAATGCCATTATCGGTTACGTTGCATCATGCAACAACAGATGGCTATCATTTGAAAGTTTTTTTTGAAGCATTACAGCGTATGATGGATTATCCATCCCAATGGATTTGAAGAATGCAATGGATTATTACCTATTAAATGCCTTAGGAAGATAACCTAGGGTATTTTTTATTGAAAGAAGAACTACGAACCAATTGCTTAGGAGAAGTGTCTGTCAGGAAATGGGGGAATATATTTAGATAATCATCTAAATGATATTGACGCAGTGTTGAATATATGTTATTTTATATTTAGATAAATATCTAAATGAAGTGGAGGTAATCAGTTGGGGATTCAACAAACATTAAAAGCAATAGGAGACCCCACTCGCCGGGAAATCTTAGATTTATTAAAGGCAGGAGAAAAAACTGCTGGTGAAATAGGTCAGCATTTCCAGGCTACAGGGGCAACAATTTCTCACCATTTATCCGTTTTAAAAAATGCGGGTTTGATTATGGATGAGAAAAAAGGAAAGTATATTTATTATGAGCTAAACATGACAGTTTTTGAAGAAATTTTAAGCTGGTTAACAGCTTTTACCGGAGGGAATAAGGATGAATAAGAAGAGATTAGCTATTTATTTTTTTGGAGCTTTGCCACTCATTATGGTGTGTTTGGTTTATAAAAATTTACCCGACTTGGTTCCCATGCAGTTTCAAAGCGATGGCGGTATAAGATATGGAGAAAAGTGGAAACTATTTTTGATTGCAGGTTTAAGTTTGGCCATGGGGGTATTTATGCCCCTTATGGCTAAAATTGATCCTAGACGAGAGAACTATTCAAAATTTTTTCCTGTCTATGAAAGAATTGTTTTAATAATAGAAGTTTTTATGGCCGTGACAATGGGGATTGTGATTTTAGAAACACTTTTTCCTGGACGAATACCAGTGATACGTGTAGTAAGCGGAACAGTTGGCTTAATGTTTGTTCTGTTGGGCAATATGATGCCAAAGGTTAAATCCAATTATTTTACAGGAATAAAAACTCCTTGGGCTTTAAGCAGTGAAACAGTTTGGAATAAAACACAAAGGCTGGGTGGCAAGATGTTCTTTTTTGGTGGTTTGGTTATGTTTTTAAGTGCATTTGTTTTTCCCATACAAATGATGCAGTATATAACCATTGGTTTAGTATGTTTGATTGTGTTGGCGCCAACGTTAATGTCATATGTTTGGTATCAAAATGAGATAAAATCCATAGAGAAGTAGTAAAGAAACTCTAATTTATTAGGGCTTGCATAAAATAGTGAGCATGCTAACAAAAAATGTTGACGGTACAAAGATTTACGGCTATACTGAGTTCAATGATAGCCAAAGATGCTTTTACCGTCAATTTTTTAGAGGGAATTTTTTTCTCCTTGGGAGGTTAAGAATATGCAAAAAGAGAGAACTGTTTTTGTGATTGGACATAAGAACCCTGATACGGATTCCATTTGCGCTGCTATTGCTTATGCAGCATTAAAAAACAAGTTAAACGAAGGTAGTTTTGCTCCAAAAAGGGCAGGAGAAATTAACAATGAAACAAAATTTGTTTTGGAACATTTTGAAGTTGATGTTCCCGAGTTTATAGACCATGTTGGCACGCAGGTGAGTGATGTAACGATTAAAACCACACCTGCAATCAGTAAAGAGTTTTCCTTAAAAAAAGCATGGAATACCATGCGTGACTTAGGGGATGCCACAATGCCAGTAGCACAGGATGGAAAACTTGTGGGAATTATTTCTGTTAAAGATATTGCTACAGCAAATATGGATGTATACGAAACTCATATTCTTGCAATGTCCCATACCAAATATACAAATATTCTGGAGACCATCGATGGCAAAATGATTGTAGGCGATGAGAATGACGTTGTAACAAAGGGGAAAATTTTGATTGGTGCTGCAAATCCCGATTTATTGGAATCATACCTGGATGAGGGGGATATTGTGATCACTGGGAACCGCTTTGAGAGTCAGCTTTGTGGGATTGAAATGAATGCAGGGTGTATTGTTGTTTGTATGGGGGCTCCAGTCTCTAAAACCATTCAGAAATTGGCTATTGAAAACAACTGTAAAATTATCAGCACACCTCATGATACCTATATGACAGCAAGATTAATGAGCCAAAGTACTCCTGTTGGCTATTTTATGCGGAAAGAAAATTTAATTACGTTCCATAAAGATGATTTTATCGTAGATATAAAATCGGTGTTATCAAAAATTAGGCACAGAGACTTCCCTGTTTTGGATCATGAGGGAAACTACTGTGGTATGCTTTCCAGACGTTCTCTGTTGAACACGGAAAAGAAGAAAATTATTATGGTGGATCATAATGAAAAATCTCAAGCTGTAGACGGTATAGATGAGGCGGAAATTATTGAAATTATCGACCATCATCGTTTGGGTAGCTTGGAAACTACAATGCCTGTGTATTTCCGTAACCAGCCCGTTGGATGCACGGCAACAATTGTTTATGGAATGTATTTAGAAAACGGGATTGAGGTTGAACCTAAAATTGCTGGGCTGTTATGTTCTGCTATTTTATCAGATACATTAATGTTCCGCTCTCCTACCTGCACAGAAAAGGACAAATTGGCTGCGGAGGCTTTGGCTGAGGTAGCGGGGATTGAAATTCAGGAGTATGCTGAAAAGATGTTCCGAGCTGGAAGCTGCTTGGGTGATAAGGCTCCTGAGGAAATCTTTTACCAGGATTTCAAAAAGTTTAGTGGTGGTGGCCTAAGCTTTGGTGTTGGGCAGATTTCCTCTTTGGATCAGGATGAGCTGGCTCAATTACGCCCCAAAATTGCCGCCTATATGAAATCTATCCAGGGTAGCTGTGACATATTATTTTTCTTATTAACGAATATCATTACCGAATCTTCAGAGTTGGTGTTTGTTGGAGATAAGGCGAAAGAGGTTGTTGATGCAGCATTTTGTGGTAAGATGGAAGATGATTGGATTCTACTGCCGGGAATGGTTTCTAGAAAGAAACAGTTTGTTCCTAAAATACTAAATGGGATTCAACAATTGATATGATGAAAAATTATAAAATAATTCTTGCCTATGATGGCGGCCGATATAATGGTTGGCAGAAGCAAGGCAACACAGATAATACCATACAAGAAAAATTGGAGGGCATCCTTACTGCTTTGGCAGGATGCCCTACGGAAATTTATGGCTCAGGCAGAACAGATGCGGGAACCCATGCCTATGGACAAGTTGCTAATTTTCATATGAATTGGTTGGGAACGCCAGAAAAATTGATGGATAGCATTAATGAAAAGCTACCTGAGGATATAGCGGTGCTGTTCATTCAAGCGGTTAGTCCAAAGTTTCACAGCAGGTTGAGTGCAAAGGCCAAAATTTATGAATATACCATATGGAATAGCAAAAAACCCCCAGTGTTTGATAGAAAGTATGTTTTTTGGAGCCAGAAATCCTTAGATATTGAGAAAATGAAGACGGCGTCTAAGTTCTTTTTGGGTGAGCATGACTTTAAAAGTTTTTGTGCCAATAAGCGTATGAAGAAATCCACTGTACGCCAAATATATGATATTCAGTTTTATTGCTCTGTGGACAAAGTCACTATTGCTTATTATGGAAATGGATTTTTATATCAAATGGTAAGAATAATGACTGGAACGCTTATTGAGGTCGGCGAAGGCAAATACAAGCCTGAAGAAATCCCCTTAATATTAGAGGCATTAGATAGAAAAAAAGCAGGCTTTACAGCGCCAGCCAAAGGGCTTGCATTAAAAGAAGTATTCTATGAAGAAGGGCAGGATGGAAATGATTAGAATAACTGATTTAAAACTACCTATTCATGGAACGGAGGAACAACTAAAAAAGAAAGCAGCTAGGGCCTTGGGTCTCCCTATGGAGGCCATCGTGGAACTACAAGTTTTTCGTCGGTCGATAGATGCAAGAAAAAAAGATCAAATCCACTATGTGTATGTAGTTGATGTTCTAGTTAAGGACGAGAAAAAGATATTAGCCAAGACAAAAGGTAAAAATATTACAGTGACGCCAGATTTTTCGTATTCATTCATACAGGGAAAAATAAAATGTAACTATCGCCCAGTGGTTGTGGGGTTTGGACCAGCGGGGATGTTTGCAGCCTTACTTTTGGCAGAAATGGGTATAAAGCCTATTGTGGTGGAGCGAGGCGGGGATGTGGAGAGTCGCCATAAAGCCATAGAGGGATTTTGGAAAGAAGGCAAGCTTGACACTGAGAACAATGTTCAGTTTGGGGAAGGCGGTGCTGGGACTTTTTCAGATGGAAAGTTAACCACGAGAATTAAAGATCCTCGATGCCGCAAGGTTTTGGAAGAACTTGTGGAGGCCGGTGCACCTGAGGAAATTCTATATGATGCAAAGCCACATATTGGTACAGATCTATTACGAGGCGTGGTACAGCGAATTCGGGAAAAAATTATTTCTCTTGGCGGTGAAATTCATTTTTTTGCAAAGGTAACGGATATTGTTGTGGAAAGTGGAAAAGTACAAGGGGTTATCTTAGCAGATGGCAAAACCATTGTAACCAATGATGTTGTGCTTGCCATAGGTCATAGCGCAAGGGATACCTTTGAAATGTTGCATGAAAAGGGTGCATCCTTAGAACAAAAACCCTTTGCCATGGGTGTTAGAATTGAACATCCACAAAAAATGATTGATGATGCCCAATATGGAGCTACAGCAGAGAATCTTCCCCCTGCGGATTACCGCCTAACTTATACCACTCAGAAGGGTCGAGGCGTATATACTTTTTGTATGTGCCCTGGTGGGTATGTGGTGGCTGCGGCTTCAGAGGAAGGCCGATTGGCAGTGAATGGAATGAGTGAGTATTCTAGAGATGGTGAAAATGCAAACTCAGCCCTCCTGGTACAAGTTTTCCCGGAGGATTTTGGCTCAGACCACCCCTTGGCAGGAATGCATTTTCAGCGTAAGCTAGAGGAAAAATCATTTCAGGCAGGCGGCGGAAACTACGCTGCACCAGTTCAAAGGGTAGGTGCATTTTTGCAAAGAAAGGCAGAGACCTTAGAAGTTTCTCCAACTTATCTTCCTGGAACAAAAGAGGTGGATTTGGATGCGATTTTCCCTGCCTTTATGACAGAAGCAATGCGAGAGGCAATACCCGCCATGGCTAAAAAATTAAAGGGGTTTGACAGGGCAGACGCTGTATTAACGGCAGTGGAAAGCAGAAGTTCCTCCCCAATACGAATTTTACGTGGTGAGAATGGTGAAAGTCCATGGGCAGAAGGGCTCTATCCCACAGGGGAAGGTGCTGGCTACGCAGGTGGCATTGTTTCTGCCGCTGTGGATGGGATTTCTGTGGCTGAAAAGATTTTTACTAAGTATAAACAGCAATGATTCTTAACACTTTGAGAAAAACTACGAAAACTCGTAGGATAGTATTATATCTATCTTACGAGTTTTTTCATAAAAACAAGCTTAAATTTTTAGCAATATATACTAAAAATTTCCTTTAAGTTTTTGGTTAATCACCTCTTGCCAGGCTATGTAAAGTTTCCCCTGAAAGACGATACACAGTCCAATCTTTCATGGGTTCTGCGCCAAGGGATAGATAAAAATGAATGCTTGGCTGATTCCAATCCAAACACCACCACTCTAAACGACCACATCTGCGATCTACAGCAATTTTTGCCAATTTTGCTAGAAATTTTCTACCGTAGCCAAACCCTCTAAATTCTTCTTTGATGTATAAATCTTCAAGATAAATACCAGATTTACCCAAGAAAGTTGAAAAGTTGTGGAAGAAAAGGGCGAAACCGATTTCTACACCTTCAACCATGGCGAAGATGACCTCAGCTTTTCTTTGGTCAAAAATCCATTCTTCCAGGAGTGCCTCAGTGGCAACTACTTCATCTAACATCTTTTCATAATCTGCCAACTCTCGAATAAACTGCATTATTAAGGGCGAATCAGCTTTATTTGCAAAGCGAAAACTCAATTCCATAAAAATCTCCCTTCGGTAGTCTTATTTGTTTTAATTTAATATAGAGGGTAACTTTATTTAAGTTTGTAGGTATCCACTCCATTAACTATGGTACCCATGTAGGATGGATACCATAGTTTTAAATACTAGAATCATGGTTGCCTTATTGGAAAAAGGATTGTTTAAAGGCGGTATAAATCCTTTAGTCGATTTCTAAAATGGTTAAGGATCCTGTCTTATCATCACACAGGTATTTAAGTGAAAATGCATCACCCTCGTTTAGACTATGTAATTTTTCAGACACGGTAGAGTTGTAAAACTGAAAGGCTTGTATGGTTCCATCTTCTAAGGTAACTTCCACAGTATGGTTATCGGAGAGGCCGTTAAAAATAGCGGAAACACCTTGAGGTGGGAGAACCAAACCGTTAATAGGGGTAACATCTGTAATGCTGTAAAAATACTTAGGGTCTTTAATACCGTCGGCAAAGATATTTTTTTGCATGGTAATATTCCACTCACCCAAAACTTCTTGAACTTCCGTGGTTGATTGAAGTTTCGCTGTTACTGAGTATGTATCATCGGATTTCTTATAGTCTGATAAAACTGTCTCGGCTAGACCTCGGTCTCCTTGTTCTAGTAAATAGGAATCCCAATTTTTGTCATAGGTGATAAAGCTAGACAATCCTTCGGGAAGGGGCAATAAATCAACATAGTTTGCAAAGAGAGCAATAGCATATTCTTGTGCTACCTTTCTTGGAACTTTTAGGCGATTATCATCTGTTTCGGAAACCAGGGGATGTTCTGCTCCGTATTCCCCTAAGAAGTAATATAGGGCGCTCCAGAAAAAATCGGGATCCGTTGGGGTATAAGTTTTATTATTTTCAAGCATACACCGCACTAGGGAATCAACGGGTTCAACCATAGCTGTCATATCTTGAGGCAGCGTGTTGGAAGTTTCTTTTTGCTGAGCCTGGGGTTCATTCATTTTTTTGCTACAAGCTGTTGTACCAAATAATAAAAGCCCAGAAATTATATAAATTATGTATTTTTTCATTTACAGTCCTCCTTAAGGCTAGTTTCATATACAATAGTATATTCCTATTTTATAAACGAATCGTAACAAAAGTCTTTCATATTTATAAATTTTTTTTGCAAGTCTTTCCTCCTCATACATAAAATATGATAGGAGAAGTCTTTACCCCTTAGAAAAAAAATGTTATACTATCAAAACGATATTGTCATAACATAGATAAGAATGGCAAATCGTGGGCTTCCTATCGGTTAATATGGAAGAAGGGATGGTTTTTTGTATGATAGCGCCAGAACCGCAGATAGGGCGGTTGACGAGGTAGAAGTGATCGAAATTTCGGCGGATGCTTCTCGCCCATTCGTTCAGGGTCGCAGGTCTTTCTACAAAATGGAAGAGTGGATTTTCCAGACAAAAAGAAGGGCAACGGACGAATAAAAAATGAAGGAGAACTTTAATTATGTGTGGAATTGTTGGATATGTCGGTAACGAGGAGGCAATACCTGTTTTGCTAAATGGCCTTGCCAAGTTAGAATACCGTGGATATGATTCGGCGGGTATTTCGGTTTATAAGGATGGAATTCAAACCATTAAGACAAAGGGCAGGTTAGCGATGCTCTCAGAAAAAATTGAAGGTGGAGAATCAGTATCTTCACACATTGGTATTGGCCATACCAGATGGGCTACCCACGGTGCGCCAAGTGACAGAAATAGTCACCCTCATAATAGCCAAAGCGGTAAAATATCTGTTGTTCATAACGGGATTATTGAAAATTATATTGAGCTAAAGGATTTTTTGGAAGATAATGGATATCATTTTTTGTCGGAAACAGACACAGAAGTGGTTGCCCAGTTGTTTGATTATTATTACGAAGGTGACCCTGTTGGCACCCTAAGAAAAATAATTGGGAAAATTCGTGGTGCATATGCTTTGGGTATTATGTGTAGCGATCATCCCGATAGTTTAATTGCAGTTCGTAAGGATAGTCCTCTTTTGGTAGGCCTAAGTGAGGATGGAAACTATATTGCTTCGGATATTCCTGCATTATTGGAATATACAAGGGACTATTATTTATTGGATGACAATGAAATTATACTTTTAACCACGGAGGGTGTTACCCTTTTTGACTTAGATGGAAATCAGATTCAAAAAGATGTCTTCCATGTAACATGGGATATTGATGCAGCTGAAAAGGGTGGCTATGACTACTTCATGATGAAAGAAATTATGGAGCAGCCAGAAGCCCTAAGAAAAACTATTTTTCCAAGAATCGAAGAAAAAGGAATTGAGTTGGAATCTCTTTCGTTGACAGAGAAGGAAATCAGGGAGTTTAACCGCATTCATATTGTTGCTTGCGGTAGTGCATGGCATGCAGGAATTGTAGGAAGATATGTAATGGAAGAGGTTAGCAGAATACCCGTTGAGGTTGATATTGCTTCGGAATTCCGTTACCGCAATCCTATTTTGAATAAAAATGATCTTTGTATCATTATTAGTCAGTCAGGTGAGACAGCAGATACTTTGGCTGCCCTAAGAGAAGCGAAGAAACAAGGGCTTAAGGTGCTGTCTATTGTGAACGTAGTTGGTAGCTCCATTGCCAGAGAAAGCGATGATGTGATCTATACATGGGCGGGACCTGAAATTGCAGTAGCAACTACAAAGGGTTATACAACCCAACTCTCAATGCTGTATTTGGTGGCGCTTCATTTTGCAAAGGTTCGTGGTACAATGAATGAGGAAAATTTGCAAGCATATGTGCAAGAACTTCATCAATTGCCAGAAAAAACCGAGGAAGTGTTAAAATTGGATGGCCAGATGGCTGAACTTGCGAAAAGGTATGCCCATAGTGAGGATGTATTTATTATTGGTCGTGGCCTGGACTATGCAGCTGCCATGGAATCTTCACTTAAGCTAAAGGAAATTTCTTATATTCATAGTGAGGCTTATGCTGCCGGAGAATTAAAGCATGGCACAATTTCTTTAATTGAAGAGGGAACATTGGTGATTGCCATTGCAACCCAGGAAAGATTATTCGAAAAGTTGGTCAGCAATGTGAAAGAGGTAAAAGCTAGGGGTGCAAAGGTAATTGCCATTACAACTGAGGGAAGCCACGATATGGATAATGTGGCTGATGAGGTTGTTTATTTACCAAGATCCGTAGATATGTTCACAAGTTCTTACAATGTTTTGCCTATGCAGTTGTTTGCATACTACACAGCGGTTGAAAGAGGTTGTGATGTGGATAAACCTAGAAATCTTGCTAAGTCTGTAACTGTAGAATAAATAAAAAGCCTTCATGAAATTCATGAAGGCTTTTTTTATTGGTTAAGCAGGGAAGACTGTATGGATTAAATTGTAAATTTAACTGCGTTTCTATTGACACATAGGTGTATTATTTATATAATACACCTATGTAGTGTACTATTGATATAGTACACTTGGGGAGGGTTTGATATGTTAGACTTTACAGAGCTGACTCTAAACACAGTGGAACCAGTTTATATACAAATAAATCGATTTGTAAAACGTCAAATTTTTTTTGGAAAGGCAAAAAAAGGGGATCCATTACCATCAAGAAGGGAGTTGGCGACACAACTAAAGATTAATCCCAACACGGCTCAAAAGGCCTTCAAGGCTATGGAAGAGGCAGGTTTGGTGTTAACGCCCAAAAACACTGTGAGCATTTTGTATTTTGATGAGGAAATGTTGATCGAGATTCAGCGTCAAATGACAGCAGATATTGTGGCAGAGTTTGTAAAAAGGGCAAAAGAAAATAAACTATCCCTTGAGGAGGTAATGGAATTGCTTCAAATGGAGTGGGAAATGGGGGCGAAAGAATGAAAAATATGTTAAAGCTTTGTAATTATTTGTTTGCTTGGTTTTTTCGTAAATATGAGCGATATATTTTAGCAATTTCATTGGTAATTGCAATTATATTGCTTTTGGTTGGGGACTTGAATAATAGAGATATGTACAATCATATTGCCATTGAATTTCGTACATATGATTTAGTTGTGGACTATAGTGGTGCTGGATTTGTATTTTTACTTGGTTTGATTATACTTTTTGCCTCACTCTTTATTCAAATAAACAGTTTTTATACCAATGGGAAAGGGATGTATTCTTTATTGACCTTGCCTATGAAGCGAAGTGAGGTTTTTATGGCGTTCTTTTTGTTGGCTATAACCTCTATTATGCTTTATTTTTTAGCGTGGTTCATTGTCATGGTACTGCTTTATTTTCCTATAACAAATATGTATGAAAAAGCAGCCTCTGAGGCGGTATTATATATTTCCGAACAAGTGACTCTAAGAAAGTTAGATGCAAGGATTACCAATGGGTTCTTTCTAGCATTCCAGAGGAGTGTTTTTTTGTCAACGTGTTTTCCAACATCTTGGATACAGTGCTTAGCATTATGGTCAGGGATGTTTTTATCCGCTGTTGCCATTGTGTTTGCAGGGCTTTATAATGAGTTTATTTTTACTCGGATAGGGTTGCTTATCGTTGGTCTTGGAGGCTTTATTGTTTCGATTTACCAGGCTTGGGTTTTGTTTGATGGTTTTTTCTTTTATTCTGGGAAAAAACTGCTACCTACGAGTAAATTTATTTCCGTTGGTGCCGTGTTCACTGGGGTAGCTTTGATTTGTGCTGCTTTATACAAATTGAAGCGTAGAAAAGAAATTTAGGGAGGGATGGTTATGAGAAATAGAGTTATTTGGGTAATGGTCATATCTATCCTCATTTTCTCGGTTTTTATTGGCGGAATGACCAAGCTTAGAGATAAGGGTATCTTTTATCTAGAAGATATAGAAGGCCAAAGAGAATACTTAAGTCTTTTCCCCTTAGAGGGGATAACGGGAGATGGAACACACGCGTTTACCTTTCGCATAGAGGATGGGGATCTTTCTACAAGATTTTATTCCATGGGGTCAGAGCAAGTGCGCAACTTATTTTTTGCAGAGCGGGCAGGTATAAAGGGATTTCAAAAGTATCATTATGACTATTATAATTCAATGTTTCAAAATGATATGAATTCTTATGCAGACTCGGCACCTTCTCATGGTGCCTCTATTCAAAAAAAAGAGGGAATCCACGAGGAAATGATTGAAAAAGGGTATTTTGCTTATGATGAATTTACCGCAGGCGAAACCATTGTTGCAGACAAAATAGATGTTTACTTAAACTTTTGGGGGTTAGAAGGTGTCGGTGAAGCAAGGTTACGTACAGGTATGACCATACAAGACAAAGATTACTACTATACTAGAGGATATAGAGGAAACACCGAAAATTACGCCGGATACGCGTCTTTTGATGATTTAGGTATGCAATCGTACTGTGTTAGACAGGGGGATGCATATTATATTTTAGTGGGATCCAAAAGCAATTGTGTAGGGGAAACATCCCTTTATCGTATAAAGGAGGATGGGCTTAAGGCTCCAGAGGCTCAATATGTGGATCCTGGCATTTACAATACTGCGGAGTATGGAGATGCACAGGTTCTTTGTTCTTTTCCCATAGATCCATCCAACCAGGTACTTGGGATGTTTGGGGTAGGTGATAATTCGCTTGGTATATTTAGAGTGGAGAATGAAAACTTATTGTTCGAAATCTATGATCTTGAGGGTAACCGAAAGGCACAAGATTTGCTTTCGCGTGAGCAGAGCCGAAAAATAGATCAGACAGAGGCAGAGGTTACCGTATGGGATGATGGGACTGTGTCCATTTATTTTAAAATGTATGATGTAGTTGAGAAAGAAAAAAATTCACAGGTTTGGGAATGCTTGATAGATGGCATTTATCAGGTAGATGAAAAAGGATTAAAAAGATTTAAGTGCTACGGTGAAAATGGAGGGAAATTACTTTCTGCTTGCAGAAATAATTTGGTTTTGGATGTGTATATGGATTTTGAGGAGGAAACAAAGATTCCATATAACTATAATTATGATGTTTATATTTGCATTACCAATGGCGACACTGGCGGTGTTTTATACCAGGGAGTATTCCGAACAGATTATTCGGAGGATAGTTTAAAGAACTTGTCTGGGTATAACATTGCGAAAAATGCTGTCTATTTGGAAGAAGCCATGAAGACCCAATATATAGATGGTATCATAGGGCAAAGGAAACGTCTGATTTCTGATGTTGTGCCTATAAATGGAAGGGGGCAAAGTATATGGTGGAGATAAATAACTTATATTTTACCTATCCAAATTATTCAACGGTTTTGGAGAAGATATCCTTTTCTGTACCCACAGGGCAGATTGTAGCAGTGTTGGGAGAAAATGGTGCAGGAAAAACCACTCTTTTAAAGCTCATTGCAGGTTTATTGGTCCCTGACGGGGATGTACACGTCCTGATTGACGGAAAAATACCCCAACAAGCCTCAGGACAAATTGCTTACATTAGTGAAGCAGGAACATATTTTAACGACTTGACACCAAAGACCTATGGTGATTTTTTGCAGGACTTTTTTCCAACGTTTGATCGACAATATTATGATATGCTGTTAGATTTCTTTCAGCTAGAGATGCGTCCTATTAAAAAAATGTCTAAGGGTCAAAAAGCAAAAGTAGAGATCGCAGCAGGAATGGCAAAGCGCACGCCATATATCATTATGGACGAACCTTTTGTTGGGAAAGATATGTTTACACGTCAAGATTTTATGCAGGCCTTGGCAGGAACACTTAGCGGCGATGAAACTATCTTTATAACGACCCATGAAATTGGAGAAATTGAAAATTTTGTGGATCGTGTAATCATTTTGAAAGGTAATAAAATTGCTGTCGATATTATGTTGGATGAGTTGAGAAGAGAAAGTAAGACCATTCAAGAATTAATGAAGGAGACCATAGGTTATCAGGAAAATAGTTTTTATTCCCTGTTAGATAAGATGGAATAGTGATGGATGGTTAAGTCCCGGTATACATTATGATGTTAAAAAAATGAATGTATATTGGGACTATTTTTTGTGGGGAGGGTTTTTCTGGAGAAAGTTATAACTGGTTTAAGTTAAGACGAATATTAAGTCCTATTTGATTGTAATAATGCCAAGTGGTTTTTTTGTATGAATATAGATTAAGGCTTAATTTGCCGTAAAATCAGTATAATTGACATCAGGAGGGGGCTGTGCTATACTTTCACGAGAATTATAAGTTAGCCTTAATTAATTAGGTGAATAGAGGGATGAAAATGATGTTAAGTGAGTTGCCAATTGGCAAAGAAGCGACAATTACTGAAGTTGGCGGCGAGGGTGTATTGCGCTGCCGACTTTTAGATATGGGATTAATCCCTAAAACGAAAATAATAGTAACAAAGGTTGCACCTATGGGCGACCCTATAGAGTTGCGTGTGAGAGGGTATACGCTTACCATTCGTATTGAAGATGCCCAAAAAATCCAAGTGGTTGAGGGGGCTAAAAAATGATATTTGCTTTAGCCGGAAATCAGAACTGCGGTAAAACCACTTTGTTTAACCAATTGACAGGTTCTAATCAGCATGTGGGAAACTTCCCTGGTGTAACCGTGGATCAGAAAGTTGGAGAAATTAGGGGTCATAGGGACTGCAAGGTAGTAGACCTACCGGGTATTTACTCCATTCGTCCTTATACAAATGAAGAAATTGTTACACGAGATTTTATTTTAAATGAAAAACCAGACGGCATTATTAACATTGTTGATGCAACGAATATTGAAAGAAATCTTTATTTAACCCTTCAGTTGATGGAGATGAGAATTCCTATGGTGTTGGCCCTCAATATGATGGATGAGGTGCGTAATAACGGCGGGACTATAAATGTGGAAAAGATGTCAGAACAATTAGGCATTCCCGTTGTTCCCATTAGTGCCGTAAAAAATGAGGGTATAGAAGAATTACTAAATTGCGCATTGAAAGAAATAAGGCAAAAGAAGTTACCTGAGAGAATGGATTTTTGCCCGCAGGGGCCTGTCCATCGTTGCATTCATTCCGTATGCCATCAGTTGGAGGATCATGCGGAAAACGCAGGCCTTCCGTTACGCTTTAGCGCAACAAAAGTGATTGAAAATGATGCCGATATCATCCAAAGGCTAAATTTAAGTCAAAATGAATTGGAACTCATTGAACATAGCATTATTGAAATGGAGACAGAACTTTCAATGGATCGTAACGCCGCCCTTGCAGATATGCGCTATGATTTTATTGAAAAAGTATGTGACTCAACGGTGATCAAATGCCAGGAGAGTAAAGAACATATTCGAAGCGTTCGAATCGATAGCTTATTAACCCATAAATACTTGGCAATTCCCATTTTCATTGGAATTATGTTTACAATTTTCTTCTTAACCTTTAATGTGTTTGGGGCAGTTTTAAGCGATGGTTTGTCTGTTTTAATCGATGGCGCTACGGCCTGGGTGGATGGAGCCTTGGCTGCCTATGGGATTAACCCCGTTGTACATAGCCTAGTAATTGATGGTATCTTTGCGGGCGTAGGCAGTGTTTTAAGTTTTTTGCCTATTATCGTTGTTTTATTTTTTTTCCTGTCTATTTTGGAGGATACGGGATATATGGCACGTATCGCCTTTGTGATGGATAAACTCCTAAGAAAAATTGGACTTTCTGGACGAAGCATTGTCCCATTACTAATGGGTTTTGGCTGTACGGTACCTGCTGTTATGGCAACCAGAACTCTTTCTTCCCAAAGGGATAGGAAGATGACCATCATGCTAACACCTTTCATGAGTTGCTCTGCCAAAATACCAATTTATGCGGTTTTTACAGCAGCTTTTTTTCCTAAGTACGCTGCATTCGTAATGATTGGATTGTATGTGACTGGGATTGTAGTTGGTATCTTGGTAGCTTTGTTATTTGGAAAAACAGTTTTTGAGGGGAAGCCCATTCCTTTTGTAATGGAACTGCCGAATTATCGGTTCCCTTCCCTCAAAAGTGTACTCCTTCTGATGTGGGATAAAGCAAAGGACTTTTTGCAAAAGGCATTTACTGTGATTTTTGTAGCCACGATTATTATTTGGTTCTTGCAAAGTTTTGATAGCCATTTGAATATAGTTACTGATAGCGCTGACAGTTTGCTTGCTATAATTGGTCAGGTTTTAGCACCTTTGTTTGTTCCTTTGGGCTTCACTGATTGGAGAGTTCCTACTGCTCTTATTACAGGGTTCACAGCAAAAGAAGCCGTAATTAGCACCATGAGCGTTTTGTTGGGAACAACGGTGGCACAGCTCAATGGTGCCCTATCAACCTTGTTCACCCCAATGTCTGCCATCAGCTTTTTGGTATTCACATTGTTATATACACCCTGTGTTGCTGCCGTTGCAGCAGTGAAAAGGGAGCTAAATTCAGGGGTATTGGCAGCAGGAATCGCGTTTCTACAATGTGTGGTTGCTTGGATTGTAGCTTTTGGCGTATACCAATTACTGCATTTATTTGTATAAGGGGCTGTAACTATGAATTTTGCAGATTTTATTATTTTAGGATGTATAGCATTGGGTCTGATTTTAGCCATTCGTCAAATGAAGAAGAAGGGCGGCTGTTGTGGTTGTTCTGGGAATTGCGCCCACTGCAAAAAGGATAAAAAAAAGTGAACCCAAGAGGGTTCACTTTTTGCTTTTTGTTTCAATTAGTATGTAAATAACTGTGTCCATGCTGTGCCGTCAACGCCAACACCGATGGATTTGAAATTGGAGTTTAAAATATTTTTTCTGTGTCCTTCAGAGTTCATCCAAGCGTTTACTACCTGCTCGGGAGTTTTTTGACCAAGGGCAATATTTTCCCCAGCACCTCTGTAAGATGCACCTGCTTCGTCAAGGGCTGTAAAACAGCTTCTGCCATCAGGTCTTGTGTGAGAGAAACTGGTCTGAATTTCTTTTGCTCTAATCTGGGCAGCTTTCATTACGTCTGCATCCACTGCCAATGGGCTAATTCCCTGTTTTGCTCTTTCTTCATTTACTAAGTCAACCACTTTCTGCGCATAAGCAGAGATGGAAGCAGAAGTATCTTCGGAGGTATTACCGTTGTTACCGGAACCTGCGTTACCGGAACCTGCATTGCCGGAGCCTGTGTTACCGGAACCTGCGTTACCGGAACCGTTATCGCAAGAACCGTTATCGCAAGAACCGTTATCACAAGAACCGTTATCACAAGAACCGCCATTTAAATTGCAATTAAAATTTGGAATTGTAATGGAGGGTTTTACACTGGAGCCGTTAAGACCCTTTAAAATGCTGTTGATATCCAGTGAATTTACGCAACTCTTACTTGTGCTACCATTGCTACTGCAATTTGCTGTGATGCAGTTTTTCACTGCGGTAACGTTTTTACACTGCAAGGATGCTGTATTTCCACTTAGAGGCATAGCCATCGCCTGCACAGACATAGACAATACTGCAACGGAAACTGCTGAGATTAATCGGAATTTTTTCATTTTAGTTCCTCCTTTAAATTTAAGTTAAAACAATTACAGAAATATTTCTTTTATGTTATGTAATTGTTACAAAAATGTTACATAAACATCTTACCATATTCTTCTGCGGAATAAAAGAGGTAACATATTCCAATTATCTAATGAGAATCTTATAAAAAAGGTACTCTTTAGCAGATATTATACTTTGATAGTAAATTAGTTGGATGAACTGGAGGGGAAATAGGGTCTTAACACTCCGGCAACTGCACTAATGGGCATGGTTTGAAGCCAAACATGACCAGGTCCTGTGATAACTGTATTAAAAAGTCCTTCGCCACCAAACAGCATATTTTTGATACCAGGGACCATTTGGATGTCCATCTGACAGGTGGTGCTCATGGCGGCCAAGTAACCGCTGTCGATGACAATTTGTTGTCCAACTTGCAGATCATATTCAACGGTGTGGCCATCAAATTCTGCAAAGAAGATGCCGTTTCCAGATACCTTTTGTAGGATAAAACCTTCCCCACCAAAGAGTCCAGAGCCAATTTTTTTATGAAAATGAACAGAAAGCTGTACACTTGATTCACCTGCAAGAAAAGCACTTTTTTGCAAGATGTATTCTTTGTTTGGACCTACTTCAAAGGCCTTGATGCTTCCTGGAAAACTGGAGGCAAAGGCAATTACCCCTGGACCCTGACTTGCAGTGTATTTATTCTGGAAAAAAGACTCCCCAGAAAACATTCGACCAAAAGCTTTACCGATTCCCCCATTTGTGTTCGTATCCATCAGCATATTTGGAGACATCCACGCCATAGAACCTTTTTCTGTAATCATTGTTTCATTTGCATCTAGCTTGCAGATAACAACGGGTAAGGTTTCGCCCAAAATTTCATATTTCATGTAAAATCCTCCTTAAATAAAAAACTGTTATGAGTAGAATACTTTACTTGCCCCTTGTATCGTTTTTATATACTATAAATAAATAACATTTTAAAGGCAAATAAATGACAATTTTAGGGTTTAATTATAGCATATAACAATGTAAGGTTAGGTAAAATTGATATAAATGTTTTAGCTCAATAGCTTTATCATGATTAAGGGGTGTTGCTTGTTGTCGAATGCACAATATTTTTTTAAATTATTATTGACAACCTTTAAAATTTAGTATATTATATCTATGCAATTAGATATGCGCGAGTGGCTCAGTGGTAGAGCATCGCCTTGCCAAGGCGAGGGTCGCGAGTTCGAATCTCGTCTCGCGCTTTAAAATCGATTTTGATTATTCAAAATCGATTTTTTTATTGCATAAATTTTTTGAATGTTTAGGAGCTAGAATCAATAAGAAAAGAGATGATCTTAACAGAATTTTATTTTTACATACTAAATATCTATGATTTTATAAAAAATTATGATAGGGTAAAGGGACAGAATTAAAGGATAATTATTGTGATTTCCATGGAAGTTTTGTATGCCAAATACTTATGAAGGGGCAGAAGGGAGTTATTATGGAAAAGAGAAAGCTAAATAATATAGGAGTAGAGACTTCATTATTGGGGTTTGGATGTATGCGTTTTCCGGTAACAGAAAATGGTATGATTGATGCGATGCAATCTCAGGCAATGATAGATTATGCTCTAGCTAAAGGTGTCAATTATATTGATACGGCTTATTTTTATCATGAGGGCGAAAGCGAAACTTTTCTGGGTAAGGCACTTAAAAAGCATGACAGACAATCTTATTTCTTGGCAACAAAATTACCCGTTTGGATTTTAAAAAATAGACAAGAAACGCGAAAAGTGGTTGAAGAGCAATTGCAACGCTTGAATACAGAATATATAGACTTTTATCTACTGCACACATTGGATCGAAAAAAATGGGATGTGGTATTGAAATATGACATTTTATCCATTTTAGAAGAATTGCGTGAAGAAGGGAAGATACGGTATATTGGCTTCTCTTTTCACGATGAATACGACGTTTTTGAGAAAATTATTGGGTATCGAAATTGGGATTTCTGCCAAATTCAGCTAAATTATATGGATATAGAGGAACAAGCGGGGTTAAAGGGTTATTATCTTGCAGAAAATTTGGGTATACCTGTTATTGTGATGGAGCCGGTTAGGGGAGGTGCGTTGGCTAGCTTCTCTGAGGAGATGAATGCCAAATTTAAGGCCCTTGATGATTTGGCGTCTATCCCATCTTATGCACTGCGGCATGTTGGGGGATTGCCAAATGTAAAGGTGGTTTTGAGTGGTATGAGCTCTATGGATCAGGTTCGAGATAACATAAAAACTTTCGCCTCATTTGCGCCGTTAACTAAAAGTGAAAAACAAGTTATTCAAGAAATTAGGGAGATTTTGCAAGGAAGGGTACAAAATAGATGTACAGGATGTGGCTATTGTATGCCCTGCCCTCAGGGGGTAAATATACCAGAAAACTTTAAGATTTGGAACAAATATCATATGTACCAAAAATTTGAGGCTATTCGATTTAGTTGGGCCGGAGTTGGAAAAAGAGCCAAGGCGAATCATTGTATACAGTGCAAATTATGTGAAGAAAAATGCCCCCAAAAGATAAAAATATCTGAGGATATGCCCCGAGTGTGGACAGATATCAATGAGAAAAGGTGGAAGTGAGAATAATGGTGACGTTACAAATGGAACAGGCCAAAGCTGCATTGGCTGAAGATCAAGTAACCTTTGCTGTGGTTTCAGCACAAGGAGAAATACGTACCTCAACAAGAAAAGGAATTACACCCATTATGGAATTGCTGAAAGTGGAACCGAAATTTTTAGAAGGGGCCTCTGTGGCAGATAAAGTGATTGGAAAGGCTGCAGCATTGTTGTTGATAAAAGGGAAAATTAACAATTTGTATGCTCACATTATTAGTAGCCATGGAGTTGAGGTGTTGAAAAAGTATGGAATACCATTTCAATATGATAAAATGGTACCATTTATTATCAATCGTGCAAAGGATGGAATGTGCCCCATGGAGGCAACCGTTTTAGAGGAAGTAGATGCCGAAATTGCCTTTATACAATTGCAAGATAAATTAGTGCAATTAGCAGGGAGAAATGAAAATGCAGGGGTGTAGCCACATTCAATGCAAAACAGCTTGCACGTTGGTAAAGGGAGGCTTCCCTTATCATTGGGACTTAAATGTTTATAGAGGATGCAGCCATGATTGTAAATACTGCTATGCTCGTTACTCCCACAACTATCTGCAGGAAAAGGGTAGCTTTAACCAAAAAATTTTTGTGAAATCTAATATAGCGGAGGCATTGGAAAAACAACTTCGAAGCCCCAAGTGGGATAGAAGTGTAATAAATTTAGGCGGGGTTACAGATAATTACCAAAGTGCGGAATCAGTAGAGAAACAAATGCCGGAAATACTTCGTCTAATGATTCAATATAACAATCCTATTATCATTTCGACCAAATCTGACTTAATCTTACGAGATTTTGATTTGATTGATGCATTATCAAGAAAAACATATGTGAATATTGCATCAACAATTACAACAGCAGATGAGTACTTGCAAAGAAAAGTAGAACCGGGTGCAGTAAGCCCGGAACGTCGTTTTTTTATGCTCAAGGAGTTTGGAAAAACCAAGGCCTCTACGGCGGTGCATATGATGCCGTTAATGCCTTATTTAACGGATGGGGAAGAAAATATAGAGCGAGTGTTTGCTCAGGCAAAGGAATCAGGGGTTCATTATTTGTTGGCTGGGTTTTTATACTTAAGAGGAGAAACAAAGCAGGTTTTTTATAATTTTTTAAAAAAAGAATATCCACATTTGTCTATAGAATATAATAGGCTTTATCAAAAGGGTGAAGTTAATGATTATCGTAAGGTTGTTTTTCAAAGACTAAGTAAAGCAAGACGAAAGTATAAAATTTCCGCTGACTACAAAAGCAGACTGGATAAAGAGGTTTTTGGAAAAAATGAACCTATTCAGCTTACTCTTTTTGATACATAAGAAAGGGGGAATTCTATGATTATCGGTACTTGTGAAGTTACGTTTTATGCAGATTGGGTTTCATCACTAAAAGAAAAACGTATGGTAGTGAAAAGCCTTGTTGATAAAACCAAACACAAATTTAATGTCTCTGTGGCCGAAGTAGATTGTCAAGACGAACATAAAACGATTGTCATTGGTTTTGCTTGTGTTACCAATGAAAAACGGCATGCTGACAGTATGATACAGCATATCCTACGGTTTATGGAACAAAACACGGAAGCAGAAATGATTTCCACGGAAATTGATGTGTTTTAGGGAGGATTTTTGGCTGAAACAGTGGTTTTTTTTACATTTAACAGTAGATTTTCAAAATACCGTGTGTTATAATAACCTTTGATTGTGCGGTTTTAAAACTGACATTTGAGTGGCGACAGTTTAACTTAAGATAAGCTTGGTTGTCATAGAAACATATTTTAAGGAGGAGCTTCAAACATGAACGCAACATTGTTGAGCAAGGAAAAAACAGAAGTAAAGTTTTCTTTTGAAGTTAGTGCAGAAGTATTGGAAAAAGGTATGGCTTTTGCTTATAACAAGCATAAAAATCAGATTTCTATCCCTGGTTTTAGAAAGGGTAAAGTACCCAGAAAGTTGATCGAGGCACAGTATGGTGAAAGCTTCTTCTATGAAGATGCAGTAAACCACATTTTCCCCGAAGAATATATGGCAGCTGTTAAGGAATTAGGCTTGGATGTAGTTTCCACACCCACATTGGATGTGGATTTTATCGAAACAGGCAAAGGTGCGAAGTTCCTTATTGATGTAACTGTGAAACCAGAAGTTAAATTAGGACAGTACAAAGGCCTTTCCGTTGAAAAGGTAGTATCTGAAGTAACTGAAGAAGAAGTGTTGGCTGAGTTGCAAAAGGTTCAGACAAAGAACGCTAGAACAGTAGAAGTTACAGACAGAGCAGCAGAAATGGGCGATGTAGTAAAAATGAGCTACGAAGGTTCTGTTGACGGCGTTCCTTTTGAAGGCGGCAAGGCTGATGAGCACGAATTAGAATTGGGCAGTGGTATGTTCATTCCTGGTTTTGAAGAGCAGGTTGTAGGCCATACATTGGGAGAAAAATTTGATATTAACGTCAAATTCCCCGAACAGTACCATTCTGAAGAATTGGCTGGCAAGGATGCAGTTTTTGCAATTGAAATTAAGGGGATTACAAAGAAAGAATTGCCTGAGTTGGATGATGCATTTGCAGAAGATGTTTCTGAATTTTCCACTTTGGATGAATATAAAGCTAGCATTCTGGAAAAGCTTGCAAAGGAGAAAGCAGAAAAAGCAAGTCAGATTCAGGGCGATAAACTTTTGGATGTAGCAGTTGCAAACTGTGAAATGGAAGTTCCTCAGGTTATGTATGACAATAAAATTGACAGCATGATGAGAGAGTTTGAAGAAAACATCACTCGTCAAGGCTTAAGCTTAGATATTTATTGCCAGTACATGGGTACAACACCAGAAGAAATGAGAGAAAACTTCAAGGACACTAGCGTAAAAAGTGTTGACGCCAGATTAATGCTTGAAGCAATTGCAAAAGAAGAAAGCTTAACTATTTCTCAGGAAGATCTGGAAGCTGAAATCTGCAAATATGGCGAAAGCTATGGTATCGATGGAAAAACTATGCTGGAAATGTTCAGAGAAGAAGACAAAGAGGCACTGGAAAATGATATGCTTGTTAGAGCAGCGATGAAGCTGATTGAAGAAACAGCTGAATTAACAGAGCCTAAGGCTGAATAAGACCAACCAATTAGGCACAGGATTCCTGTGCCTAATTTTAACTTTATAGAGTTAAGGTGTTTCAAGTAATTAAAATAAATTGGAATGGAGGGAGTTCATATGAGTTTAGTGCCTATGGTAGTAGAACAAACAAACCGTGGAGAACGTTCTTATGATATTTATTCCAGACTGTTAAAAGACAGAATTATTTTTCTGGGCGAAGAAGTAAATGACGTTACTGCCAGCCTTGTCGTAGCTCAGCTGTTATTTTTAGCAGCGGAAGACCCTGATAAAGACATTAGCCTTTATATCAACAGCCCCGGTGGCTCTGTAACTGCAGGGCTAGCTATTTATGATACAATGCAATACATCAAACCTGATGTATCAACTATTTGTATTGGTATGGCGGCAAGTATGGGGGCTTTTCTTTTAGCCGGTGGTGCAAAGGGTAAAAGATATGCACTACCCAATGCAGAGGTTATGATTCACCAGCCTAGTGGTGGTGCAAGAGGGCAGGCAACGGATATCCATATTCACGCCGAAAATATCCTGCGGACAAAAAGAAAATTAAATGAAATTTTAGCAGCAAACACGGGTAAATCAGTAGATGTAATCGAAATGGATACCGAGAGAGATAATTTTATGACGGCTGAGGAAGCGAAGGCCTATGGCCTTATTGATGATGTAATCACCAAACCTCAGACAAAGGAGAGAGGCTAAATATGGCAGGAAAAACAGAAGATATGAACAAATTGCGTTGTTCCTTCTGCGGGAAGGCTCAGGAACAGGTGAAAAAACTGATTGCTGGGCCGAATGTATACATTTGTGATGAATGTATCGATCTTTGTGCCGATATTATGGATGAAGAGTATGATGTTTTAGCAAATAAAGAAGAAGATTTTAATGTTCCCAAGCCCATAGAAATCAAGGAAACCCTTGATCAATATGTAATTGGTCAGGATAAGGCGAAGCAGGCACTGGCTGTAGCGGTTTATAACCACTATAAGCGTATTTTCATGGATGCCAAGGCGGATGATGTGGAACTGCAAAAAAGCAATATTCTTTTAGTGGGACCTACGGGTACCGGGAAAACTTTACTTGCACAGACTTTGGCTAAAGTTTTAAATGTTCCTTTTGCCATTGCAGATGCAACCTCTTTAACGGAAGCAGGCTATGTTGGCGAGGATGTGGAAAATATCCTTCTGAAGTTGATTCAGGCAGCTGATTATGACATTGAACGTGCAGAAAGAGGTATTATCTACATTGACGAAATTGATAAAATTACCAAAAAGTCTGAAAATGTATCAATAACCAGGGATGTAAGCGGTGAAGGCGTTCAGCAGGCATTGCTAAAAATTTTGGAAGGTACAACAGCAAGTGTGCCACCGCAGGGTGGTAGA
This sequence comes from Anaerotignum sp., assembly GCF_040307045.1. GTDB lineage: Bacteria > Bacillota > Clostridia > Lachnospirales > Anaerotignaceae > Chakrabartyella. The sequence continues at coordinate 206,602 of NZ_JAWRKF010000015.1, read as the reverse complement.
AAGCATCCTCATCAGGAATTTATTCAGATCGATACAACAAATATTTTGTTTATTTGTGGTGGTGCTTTTGGTGGTATAGAAAAAATCATCGAAAACCGTATGGGTCACAAAGTAATCGGCTTTGGCGCTGAGGTGCATAGCAAGCTGGACAAGACAAATGACGAGATTCTACGTTCGTTAATGCCTCAGGACTTGTTGAAGTATGGGTTGATACCAGAATTTATTGGACGTTTACCTGTTGTGGTAACGTTGGATAATCTGGATGAAGATGCGTTTATCCATATTTTAACAGAACCTAAAAATGCATTAACAAAGCAGTATGAGTATTTGTTTGCATTGGACGATGTAATCTTAGAATTTGAACAAGATGCACTTCTTTCTATCGCAAAAAAAGCAATGGAAAGAGCAACGGGAGCCAGAGGACTGCGAGCAATCATGGAAGAATTCATTAATCCAATTATGTACCAGATTCCAGCAGAAGCAACGGTAGAAAAATGTATCATCACCCAGGGCGTTGTAGATGGTAAGGAAGAACCTACCTATGTTTACAACGAGAATAGACAACCTTTACAGCGTATGCGTAAGCGCAAACCAACAAGAAAGGTGAATGCTTCCTAAAGAATTGGGAATTGCAGTCATATAAAAAGGAAATCGAACCTCTATGATTATTTTTCATAGAGGTTTTCTTATTGATAAAGCGGTTTTTTTCTTATTTTTAGCAAAAATGTTTATCCAAAAAACGTTTTTAAGTTGAAATTGTGGGGAATTGGTAAAGTATTTTTTATGCATAACTACATAGAACATGAAGGATTTGTTTTTTTTCTGCGGAATAATGTGCATAAAAGATGGAATGAATAGCAATTATCACAAAAACATAAAATAACGGAAAAATATTATGAAATAGGTTGACGTTGTGAAAAATGAGACATATAATTAATTTGTATTTGAGAGATAGACAAAAATAAACATATGTCCATATATTAAAGACGCAGGAGTGAGCATATTATGTTATCTTTAGAAATGATCCAAGATGCAAAAAAGGTTTTAGAGGGCGTAGCAACGGTTACACCTTTGTTTCAGTCAAAATTCATTAATCCAGATGCTGATGTTTACATTAAGTGTGAAAATATGCAGGTAACAGGTTCCTTCAAATTAAGAGGTGCCTATTATAAAACCGTTAACTTAACACAGGAAGAAGCGAAACATGGTGTTGTGGCCTGTTCTGCTGGTAACCATGCTCAGGGCGTTGCTTTAGCAGCACAGAAAGAGGGAATTCCTGCTGTTATTTGTATGCCTGCTGGAGCACCATTGGCAAAAGTGGAAGCAACGAGAAGCTACGGAGCAGAAGTGGTTTTGGTTCCAGGAGTTTATGATGATGCGGCCGCAAAAGCGGCAGAATTAAGAGATGAAAAAGGATATACCTTTTTACACCCTTTCAATGATGACTATGTAATGGCAGGGCAAGGAACGGTCGGTCTTGAGATTTTGGAGCGTTTGGAAGATGCAGAAGTTGTTTTAGTTCCTATCGGTGGCGGCGGATTAATTAGCGGTGTTGCTTGTGCGATTAAGTCTTTGAAGCCAAGCTGCAAAGTCTACGGTGTGCAGGCTGCAGGTGCTCCATCCATGTATAACTCCATTCGTGGTGGCAAAATTGAGACACTGCCAGAAGTTAGCACTGTTGCTGATGGTATCGCTGTAAAGCAGCCAGGTGATAAGACTTTTGAAATGTGCCAGAAGTATGTGGATGGCATTGTTACGGTTACGGAGGAAGAAATTGCCTCTGCCATTCTTCTACTTTTGGAAAAACACAAAATGGTTGCAGAAGGCGCAGGTGCTGTTTCTGTTGCGGCTGCAATGCATAATAAGGCTGACATTAAAGGCAAGAAGACTGTTTGCGTTATTTCCGGTGGCAATGTGGATATCAATATTTTAGACCGTATTATTGATAAAGGCTTGCAGGTAAATGGACGTTTAACAAAGTTCTCTGTAACAATGATGGATAAACCGGGCCAGCTTACAAGCTTACTTGGGGTTATTGCAGAAGAGGGCGCAAATATCTTTAATGTAAATCATGACCGTATGGTGCGTAATGTGGCCGTTGGTAAATGTGTGGTTGATGTCACTGTGGAAACAAGAAATAAGGAACACTGTGAAGAATTAATCAAAATGCTGAATTCTAAAGGTTATGATGTGAAGTAATAAAAAGAGATATTTCACAGGTATTGAAGAGTTTTTTGCTATTGTCGCTGAGATATGGCTGTCGAAATTCATTTGGTGGCACAAATAAAAAGTAGATACATCTGAATATACCATGTTTGTAATAAGGGGAAAAAGAGATATTTATAATAAACTAGGGTTGTGGAAGATAATATGTTAAGGAAGAATACCTACTATTAATTTCCAGAACAATCTGATAATCTGCCTCTTTGTGGGAAAGAGGAGATTGGTATATCATTAAAATTGACCTAACATTTAAAAACATCCTTCTGTTTGACAAAAGGATGTTTTTTTAGTTGCACAGTTGAGGGTGAACCTCTATACTATAAGTTAACTTGATTATGGAGGGAAGGGAATGGAAGGAAAGAAAAAAACGGGTATTTTGATTACCCTAAGTGGTGGAATCTGTTGGGGGATTTCAGGCTGCTTTGGGCAGTATCTCTTTGTGGAAAAAGGGGTTACAGCAGAGTGGCTTGTTACAATACGACTTATTTATGCTGGGATTTTATTGATTGCAATGGGACTCATATTACAAAAAAATAAAATGTGGAATGTTTTTAAAGACAAGGCGGACCGTAAACAATTGCTAATTTTTTCAATTTTAGGGATGCTATTATGTCAATACACTTATTTTGCGGCAATAGAACATTCCAATGCAGGAACAGCAACGGTTTTGCAATCCTTAAACCCGTTGGTTATTCTGGTGGTGGTTTGTGTAAAAGAAATTCGTCACCCAAGCAAGTTAGAGGTAGGAGCCATTATTTCGGCCCTTTTAGGTACATTTTTACTAAGTACCCATGGAGACATACATAATATGTCTCTAACGGGTATGGCATTGTTTTTAGGGTTAAGTTCAGCAGTATGTGCTGCCCTTTATAACCTTCTTTCCGGTGGGCTAATGAAAAAATACGGTGTATATGTTGTTGTTGGGTTTGGTATGCTCATTGCCGGTATTGTCATGACAGTTCTTGTGCGTCCTTGGGAGTATGAAATTCTTTGGGATAGAGAAACAATTTGGGCTGTTTTAGGTGTTGTTGTAATCGGTACTGCTGTAGCATTCTCTCTATATTTAAAGGGGGTGAGTATGGTGGGGCCATTTATGGGAAGCCTTTTGGGTAGCATTGAGCCGGTAACAGCGATTGTGGTTTCCTTGGTATTCTTAGGTTCGGCATTTCATCCCATTGAGCTGGTTGGATTTATCTTGGTTTTGGGAACAGTTTATGTATTGTCTTTTTACTCTGGTAGAGAAGTGAAGGATAAGGAAGTGAAAAAGGATGAAGCTAAGACCTTATAAGAATGAGGACGCAAAACATATTGTGGGTTGGATCAAGGATGAAACAGCTTATTATCAATGGTGTGCAGGACTTTTTGGTGAGTACCCTCTTTCTGAAAAAAAGATAATTGAATTTTATGAGGCGTTACAAAACAACACTTCCTATTGGGGTATGACTGCTGAGGATGAACTGGGTGTCATGGGTCATATTTCAATGCGCTTTGTGGATGAGAAAAAGAGAGTTGTACGCCTAGGCTTTGTGCTGGTAGATGTTAATAGAAGAGGTCAGGGTCTTGGAAAAGAGTTAGTTTCCTTGGGAATTGCGTATGCGAGGCTGTTTTTGGAGGCAAACCGAGTCACTTTGGGTGTGTTTGAACAGAATGCTGTTGCGAAAAAATGCTATGAGTCTTTGGGATTTGTGCAAGATCAGGAGAGTGTGATAAAATATAAAGTTAAAGAGCAAGAGTGGAACTGCCTGGAAATGGTTTTAAATCCTTGAGAGCTGCTAAAACAGGAAATTCCCCTAATTTTGAAAGGAACCCCTTTGTTAGAAAAAAATCTAACGAAGGGGTATTTTTATTTATTTGGCGTTACATCCAGGTGTGGCAGCGGATGAAGCCGGAGCAGTTGCAGGACGATCAAAATAAGGGCTCTTTTCAGAAACAGAAAGAGGCACACCATAGGCTAAGAATACTTTTTCGGAAAAAAGGCCTAAGGCTAATGCGGCTTTTCCGGCGGAAAACATAATGCGGTTGTCAATATGGTGTGCAGCTGCAACAGAGACAGCAGAACCCATGGCAATGCCTAAGTCACCAACGGCAAAAGCACAATGGGTGCCACTTTTATTAGCTCCAAAGCAATCACCTGCTCCGCAGTAACCACAAAATGGTAGACCGCGGTAAGTTTCCTGTGCACCAAAAAGAACAACACATGCGGACAAGTCAACGTTTTCTGCATCTCTAATATAGAAAGGTTGCCTGGTTTCTTCACCGATTTTTCTCATTTGTGCAGAGAGGGCATCCTTGTCAGCACCATCAATAATAATTGTTTCCATGCTATCTCTGCCACATCCCTTGGGTGCAGTCTTTGCCGCTGCAATCATGAGGGATGCAACTGTTTCGATTGCTCTTAATTGAATCTTTTCTCCACTGTATTTCATCTTAAGTTCCTCCTTAATCCTTTTGTAGACATGAATCCCTCATATTATACAGTATTATCTATAACCCTGGCAAGGAGACAATAGAAAATGTGATTGTGAAAAAAAGATGCGTAAATTGCATATTTATGGTATAATTTTATATTAAGGCAAATACAAGTAAGATTCTTTGATTCAAAAGATAGATGGGGTGAGAAGTTTGGAAGAACAGAAAAAGACAACAAAAAAGAGTGGTGCAAAGGGTGCTTCTAAGCCTACCGCTAAATCTCCTGCCGTGAAAAAAAGTACAACAAAAAATAATGGAACGGGAAAACCTAATTCGAAGAAGGTGCCTCAAAAGGCGTCCACAAAGGTAATGACTCAGACCAGCCGTTTTGGGGATAGTATTTTGGATGAGGTCATTCTGATTATTATAATACTGGTTGCTATTGTAGCTGAAATTAGCTTAATTACAGAAAAAATGGGAGTTATCGGCCTTATGTTCAATGGACTTTTTAAAGGGCTTTTTGGACTTTCAGGGGCATTATTACCATTGCTTATTATTGCATATTGTGCTTGGTTATTGGCCAGTAGTGAGAGGAAAATGCCATTGGTTCGTGCAATGGGAGGTCTTTTATTTTTACTCTGTGTTTCTTCTGGTATGCAATTGATTAACCCCATTGAGACAACTGCCAACTTAAGTTTCTTTGGAAAAATAGGGGCATACTATGGTGAAGGTACCTTATTGAATGGTGGCTTTTTTGGCGGTGTGTTTGGAGGTTTGTTATATCGTGCCCTGGATACCCTTGGTAGTACCTTGGTACTGATTGCGCTATTGATCGTTTCTGTGATTATGGCTACGGGGAAATCTTTTTTTCAGGCGCTTGGAGACTATTCTTCCCATCGTAAAGCAAATCAAAAAATTAGAAATGAAAAAATTAAAAGTAAGGCTGAGCAAATTCGACAAATGGAAATGGCAGAGGCTGTGAAATTGGAGCGCCGTCGAGAGAAGGCTAGGAAAAAAGTTAACTATAATATTAAACTAAATGAAGAAGAAGGGCTACCTGTGGAAGCACCGGTGATTGCAGAAACGGTATTCCGCAAGAAAGAGCCAACAAAATATAAGAAAGCAACTCCCATTTATAATTTTACCATGGATGATTATGAAGATGTAGTAGAGCCTATTGCAGAGGCCTCATCTTCAGATTTTGAAATTGAGACATTGCCAAAGACAGAGAATTTTAAAGAGGATATACCTGTCATTATGCATGCCAAAGGGGTTTTGGATGAGGATGAACAACTGATTGAAGATATCTTCAGGGAGGTTGCAGAAGAAGAAGAAAATAGGGAAGTGGAGAAATACTTGGGAGTTGCAGAAGAAGATTGTACAGAGGAAAATGCCATTAACCTAATAGACGGGCCTCAGGGTGAAGATGAAGATATTCCAATCGGCAGTTTGGACGATGGGGCAACCACTGAGGGTATCGATGAAACCGGGGAGGTAGGCACTGTGGAAGACGTTTCTCAGGGGACTGAGAAGCCGGAGGTGGCTTCAGCTGATGAGGACAAAGCCCAAGGGGTTATAGATACACCTGTAGAGGAGGAAATACCATATGTGTTCCCTCCAATTGAGTTATTGGGTGAAGACCCTAAAACGGGGGGGGGAGATTCCAAGGCAGAGATGTTAGCCAATGCCAGAAAGTTAGAGTCCACACTAAAAAGCTTTGGAGTAGATGCAAAAGTAATTCAAATTAACAAAGGCCCTACGGTTACCCGATATGAGTTATCTCCTAGTCAGGGTGTAAAGGTTAGTAAAATTGTAAATCTGGCTGATGATATTGCTCTGAACTTAGCGGCAAGTGGCATACGAATTGAAGCCCCTATCCCTGGTAAGGCGGCAGTAGGTATCGAGGTGCCAAATCGGGAAACGCAATCTGTTTATTTAAGGACGGTATTAGATAGTGAAGCTTTTCATAAGCATTCATCAAAATTAGCCTTTGCTTTAGGGGAAGATATTGCAGGGAACCCTGTGGTAACAGATATTTCTAAAATGCCCCATTTATTAATTGCTGGGGCAACAGGTAGTGGTAAGAGTGTTTGTATTAATACGTTAATAACCAGTATCCTGTACAAAGCCGATCCAAAAGAGGTAAAGCTCTTACTGGTTGATCCAAAGGTAGTGGAGCTTAGCGTGTACAATGGAATCCCTCATTTACTCATTCCAGTTGTAACGGATCCCAAAAAAGCATCTGCAGCTTTAAACTGGGCAGTGCGAGAAATGTTGCAAAGATACAACGATTTTGCAGCTTGTGGTGTTAGAGATATCAAAGGCTTTAATGCAATGAAACAGGATGCGGGGGATGAGAAAGGGAAGATGGCTCAAATTGTAATTGTCATTGACGAGTTAGCTGACTTAATGATGGCAGCTCCTGGTGAGGTAGAGGATGCAATTTGCCGATTGGCACAGATGGCTCGTGCGGCAGGTATGCACTTAATTATTGCCACCCAAAGACCATCGGTAGATGTTATTACGGGTGTCATTAAGGCCAATATTCCTTCTCGTTTGGCATTTGCAGTTTCTTCTGGCATCGACTCAAGAACTATTTTAGATATGGTGGGTGCGGAAAAGTTGTTAGGGAAGGGGGATATGCTTTTCTATCCTTCGGGACAAAGCAAACCATCCCGATTGCAAGGCGCATTTGTAACAGATAAAGAAGTAGAAGATATTGTAGCCTTTCTTAGAAAAAGTGGACACCCTGGCTATACGCAAGAGACCATAGACCAAATCACAAAAGTAGAAAAGGCTGGAATGGATGCAGGAGAAGATAGCGATGAGTTTTTCGAGCAGGCAGTGGACTTAATTATTGAAAAAGAAAAGGCATCTGTCTCTATGCTGCAACGACAGTTTAGAATTGGCTATAACCGTGCGGCAAGGCTTATGGATGAACTGGAGCGCAAAGGATTGGTTGGCCCCGAAGATGGCAGCAAACCAAGAAAAGTACTTATTTCCCGTGGGCAATGGGAGGCAATGAAAGAACCCATAGAAGATGAAATTTAGTAATAATTTTATTTCTTGTATGGAATAAAAGCCTTTTTATTCGCTATGAATGAAAAGACACCTAGTAAGCATAGATATATATGAAATATCAATGAGCCTAGATGCCAAGGTGATTGGAGAAGGAATGAATACCAACCAGTGAGAGTATGCTTAAAAACGGGGAGTAAATTAGGGAAGATTTGTGTGAAAAAATACCGTAAACATACAGACAGCCCCTGGTCTACAAAAGCCTAGGACAATAAAATTAGAAAATAAAAAAGTCTTTTGTCAAAGGAAGTACAACGGTAATTTTAAACAATGCAAAGACGAAGGACGAAATAAAAATAACACATCCTTAGAATTTTTTAATGTTTGTTGACAAAGATAAGAGCATATAGTACCATTTTCTAAGAGGTCATATGACTGACGGAAGTGGAGTTAACCACATGGAGTATGACTAGATAAATGCCGACCGTCTGGGCGATGATGCTTGGACTGTCGGCTTTTTTTCATTGCGGTTCAATGCTCATATAAACCAGTTTAAACAACGGAGAGGAGTTTGTTAATCATGAAAACAGATTTACAGATCGCACAGGAGTGCACATTGGAACCAATCACCGCAATTGCCGCAAAAGCAGGTATTCCCCAGGAGTATGTGGAGTGCTACGGCAAATACAAAGCAAAGATTAGTGACAAATACTATAATCAGATTAAAAACAACCCCGATGCAAAGCTGATTTTGGTAACAGCAGTAAACCCTACCCCTGCTGGCGAAGGTAAGACAACCGTAACCATTGGATTAACACAAGCATTGCAAAAACTAGGTAAAAACGCAATCACTTGTTTAAGGGAGCCTTCTTTGGGGCCTTGTATGGGAGTAAAGGGTGGCGCTGCTGGTGGGGGTTATGCTCAGGTAGTACCTATGGAGGAGATTAATCTGCATTTTACAGGTGACCTTCATGCGATTACTACGGCAAATAATCTTTTGGCATCCATGGTTGACAATCATATACAGCAAGGAAATGAATTGAATATTGATCCAAGAAAAATTGCTTGGAAAAGAGCAGTGGACTTAAATGATAGACAGCTTCGTAGCGTAATTTCTGGTTTAGGGGGTAAGGTAAATGGCATCCCTAGAGAAGATGGATTCCAGATCACTGTTGCATCTGAAATAATGGCAATTTTCTGTCTGGCAAATGATTTAAAACATTTAAAAGAAATGTTAGGTCAGATTATTGTTGGCTATACTTATGATGATGAGCCTGTAACTGCAAAGCAGATTGGCGCAGATGGGGCAATGACAGTGTTATTAAAGGATGCCCTCCAGCCTAACTTGGTTCAGACATTAGAGCACACCCCTGCCATTATTCATGGTGGACCGTTTGCAAATATTGCCCATGGTTGCAATAGTGTGCGTGCTACAAAATTTGCCATGAAGTTGGCAGATTATGTGGTGACAGAAGCAGGCTTTGGCGCAGATCTGGGCGCAGAAAAATTCTTTGATATCAAATGCCGTAAAGCAGGCATCAAGCCAGATGCAGTTGTTTTGGTTGCAACCATCCGTGCGATGAAATATAATGGTGGTGTTGCAAAGGCAGACTTAAGTAACGAAAACTTAATAGCCTTAGAAAAAGGTTTCGTTAATTTAGAAAAGCATATTGAAAACATCCAAAAATATGGTGTTCCTGTTGTTGTAACATTAAACCACTTTGTTTTTGATACAGAGGCAGAGGTGGCATTTGTGAAAGAACGCTGTGAAGCCATGGGCGCAACTTTTGCCATTGCAAAGGTTTGGGCTGCTGGTGGTGAGGGTGGCCGCGAATTGGCAGAAAAAGTAATAGAAACGCTGGCAACAAAAGAAAATAACTTCCACACCTTATATAACGATGACTTGAGCATCGAAGAAAAAGTGAATCGCGTGTGTAAGGAAATTTATGGTGCGGGTAATGTGAATTTCTCTGCAGCGGCAAAGAAAACCTTGGCACAGATTGATAAATTGGGCTTTGGACATTTCCCTGTTTGTATTGCAAAAACCCAGTATTCCCTTTCTGATGATCCAAAGGTATTAGGTAGACCTGAAGGGTTTGAGGTTACAGTGAAAGAAATAAGAATTTCCGCTGGTGCAGGCTTTATTGTTGTAATGCTTGGTGATATTATGACTATGCCAGGTCTGCCTAAAAAACCTGCGGCTTTAGATATTGATATTGATGACGATGGTAACATCGTAGGTTTGTTCTAAGGAGAGGATAACATGACAGCACAATTGATTGATGGCAAGTTGATATCGGGCCAAATTAAACAAGAGGCAGCAATAGAGGCCGCTGAGCTTAAGGCTCAGGGCGTTATCCCTTGCCTTGCAGTTGTTTTGGTGGGGAATGACTCTGCTTCTCAAGTTTATGTAAATAACAAAAAGAAAGCCTGTGAGGCAGTCGGCATCCGCTCTGTATCCTATGAATTATCAGAGGAAACAAAGGAGCAGGAGTTGCTGCAACTTGTTCACCAGTTGAATGTCGATGAAGGGGTTCATGGTATTTTGGTGCAGATGCCTTTGCCCAAGCATATTAACGAAGAAAAAATAATTCTTGCCATTGATGCTAAAAAAGATGTGGACTGTTTTCATCCTGTTAATGTTGGGTTGCTACATACTGGTGGAAAAGGCTTTTTGCCCTGCACTCCAGCGGGAATCATAGAGTTGATTAAGCGTAGTGGTCATACAATTCAGGGGCAAAATTGTGTTATTATTGGTAGAAGTAATATTGTAGGTAAGCCTGTGGCAATGCTATTGATGCAGGAGAATGGTACAGTCACAATTTGCCATTCAAAAACCAAAAACCTGGCGGATGTATGTCGGAGGTCCGATATTATTGTTAGTGCCACAGGTAAAGTAAATACCGTTACTGCGGACATGGTAAAGGTGGGGGCAATAGTTATAGATGTGGGTATGAACCGCAACGATGCAGGAAAACTCTGCGGTGATGTGGATTTTGAAAATGTAAAGGAAATAGCAGGGGCAATTACACCGGTGCCTGGGGGTGTAGGACCGATGACCATTGCAATGCTTATGAAAAATTGTCTTGTTGCTGCTAAAAAGCAGAATAACTTGATGTAAACTTAGGAGGCAAACATGAAAGGAACCGTAGCATTCACCTCTTTGGGGTGCGATAAGAACAGAGTAGATAGCGAGGTTATGCTTGGCATATTGGCACAAAAAGGTTTTCAGGCCGTTGCCGATGAAGCGCAGGCAGATATTATCGTGGTAAATACTTGCTGCTTTATCAAGGACGCCCTGGAGGAAAGCATTGAAACCATTTTGGAAATGGCGGAGTATAAAAAAACAGGTAATTGTAAGGGTTTGATTGTAGCGGGTTGTTTAGGACAACGCTATGAAGAAGAATTTTTCAATGAGTTGCCTGAGGTGGATGCAATCATTGGCACTGCGGCATATGAGTCTGTGGCAGAAGTGGCAGCAGAAATCTTAGCTGGAAAAACAGGGGAGAGATATTTGGAAGATATTGACCGCCCTATGGAGGATGCCAATGGTAAATTGCGTGTACTTTCTACGGCCCCCTATTTTGCCTATTTGAAAATTTCTGAGGGTTGCGATAACCATTGCACATATTGTGTAATTCCAAAGCTTCGTGGTAAGCATAGAAGCCGCGGTATGGAAAGTTTGGTGGAAGAAGCAACGGTGTTGGCACAAAATGGTGTAAAGGAATTGGTTATCGTAGCTCAAGATACGTCTATTTATGGTAGAGATTTATATGGCGAGCCAAAGCTTCATATTTTATTAGAGAAATTGGCTGAGATAGAAGGGATAGAGTGGATTAGACTGTTATACTGCTATCCTGAAACATTAACTAAAGAAACAATTGATGTAATGGCAAAGAACGAAAAAATTTGCCATTACATCGATATGCCTATTCAGCACGGAAATGATTCGGTTTTGAAGCGAATGGGTAGAAAGAGTAGCCAGGCTTTGATTAAAGAAAAAGTTTCGGCGTTAAGACAGGCAATGCCTGATATTGCAATTAGAACTACTTTGATTGTGGGCTTCCCTGGTGAATCGGAAGAAGAATTCAATGACTTGATGCAATTTGTTGAAGAAATGAAGTTTGACCGCTTGGGCGTTTTCTCCTATTCCCAAGAGGATGGAACACCTGCGGCCAGGATGGATAATCAAATTGATGATGAAATAAAGGAATCTAGAAGAGACATCATTATGGACATGCAAAAAAATATAGCTGCAGCCCTTTGTGAAAAAGAAGTAGGCAAGGTGGTGCAGGTATTGGTTGAGGGAAAATTACCCGAGGAAAGTATTTACTGTGGTCGTACCCGAAGGGATGCTCCAGATATTGATGGGTTGGTATTCTTAAATGCTGAAGAAGAAATATATTCCGGTGATTTTGTAACAGTAAAGATTAGAGAGGCCGGAGACTATGATTTGATGGGAGATGTTATTTATGCAGATGAACCTGCCGAATAAACTGACGATTTTACGGGTGATTTTGATTCCTGTTTTTCTACTGGTATTATTTTTAGCACCTGTGCCCACAAATCGCTATGTTGCAGTTTTCATTTTTGTAATTGCATCATTAACAGACTTTCTGGATGGATATCTTGCTAGAAGGTGGAACTTGGTTAGTAATTTTGGTAAATTTATGGATCCCTTAGCGGACAAGCTTCTGGTTATGGCTGCCCTTGTGTCCATGGTTGAGTTAGGTGATTTACCAAGTTGGGTCGTAATCATTATTTTGGCTCGTGAGTTTGCCATTACCGGATTCCGCACTTTGGCCATGGAGGCAAATATTGTTATGGCAGCAAGCTGGTGGGGTAAAGTAAAAACCACAGTTCAAATGATTATGATCGTAGTGGTGCTTTTGGATTTGCCCTTTGCATATATGGGAGCAGTAGAAACAATTTTGGTGGCTTTGGCGGTGTTCTTTACAATTGTTTCTGGTGTAGACTATATTGTGAAGAATAGACAAGTTCTGAAAGGCTGATGCAGGTTTGAAGACACAGACGAAAGGCATTTTGATTACATTATTGGCGGCGGCTTGCTTTGGGGCAGCGTCGCCAATTGCTAAGGCTGTATATCAATATGATGTTACAGTAGGGAATGTGTTGCTTTGGAGGTTTATCATTGCAACAGCCTTAGTGTGGGGGTACCTCCTGGTTTTTCGCAAGGATTTAAACATACGTCTACGAAAGGATCAGTTGCTAATGATGGTTGTTGTGGGTGGGGTGACTCACTTTCTAACAACCCAATGTTATTTTAATGCCTTAAGGTATGTGCCAATCTGCATACAGATTATGATTTTCTATACATATCCGTTTATTGTGAATATACTCAGCGTTATATTTTTCAAAGAATCCATTTCCCGAATGCAAGTGCTATCTTTAGTAGTGGCTTTTATAGGCATTCTGATGACAGTAACACTGGATGATTTGAGAATGAGTTTGATTGGCATTGCCTTTTGTGTGGGTGCTGCCATTTGCAATACGGCGTACATATTATGTTTGGGTAAGCGCAATGTGTTGGAGGTAGATAGCATTGTTGTAGGTGCTTATTCATCCTTGTTTGCGGGTATTTCGTATTTTATATTTTGCTTGGCAAGAGGAGAACTGCGGGTGAATATGCCATTGCCTTGTTGGACGGGAATCATAGCTATGGCTGTGTTTACCACGGCGGTGGGAGCCATAGCCCTTTCTTTGGGTGTAAAGATGATTGGTTCGGCGAAGGTGGCTATTGTCAGTGTGTTTGAACCTATTGAGGCTATTCTGCTGGGAGTGTTGATTTTTCAAGAGAAGATAACATTACGAGGGTGGGTTGGAATTATTCTTGTTATTGGATCTATTGTTTTGGTCAATTACGTACATATGCAAGGGACACAGGAAAAAATAGATATTGAAGAAACCAAGGGAGGAGTGTAAACTCCTCTTTTTTGTTTTAAAGGAATTTTGAAAAAAGGTTGGAAAGAAGATAAAAAAAGAGATACAATAGAAAAAGGATAATTTTAGAACATGAGGAGGAAATTATGAGAGCGGAGATAATCGCAGTTGGAACAGAACTGCTGTTAGGGGATATATTAAACACAAATGCCCAGTTTCTAGCTCAGGAACTGGCTACTTTGGGGATAGAAGTGTATTATCAGTCTGTTGTGGGGGACAACCCCCAAAGGCTTGAAGATACAATTTTTCATGCGTTTTCAAGAGCAGATTTAGTGATTACCACAGGCGGGTTGGGACCCACAGAGGATGACCTGACAAAAGAAACAGCTGTGAAATATTTTGGCGAAAATCTTGTGTTGGACGAAAAAGCCTTATCACAAATTCAGGTATTTTTTGACCGTATCGGTAGAGAGATGACTATCAACAATAAAAAGCAAGCTTTCGTGCCAGAAAATAACGGTGTTGTATTATATAATGCCAATGGTACTGCCCCAGGAATTATCATTGAAAAAAATGAGAAAATAATTGTCATGTTGCCTGGCCCCCCTAAAGAAGTAGTTCCTATGTTTCAAAACCAAGTTAAGCCTTATTTGGCGAAGAAGCAGGAATACACCTTTATTTCAAGAATATTGCGTGTCGCTAGCGTTGGGGAAAGTGCTATGGAAATGCTAGTAAAGGATTTGATTGATGCTCAAACAAACCCTACCATCGCACCTTATGCTAAAGATGGAGAGGCCATTTTAAGGATAACCGCCAAGGCTAAAGATGAAGGGGAAGCAAAAAGCTTGATCGACCCCGTTGCTGATGCTTTAAAAGAAAGATTAGGAAAGTCTGTTTATGCTGAGGGTGAAACCAACATGGAGACAGAAGTTGCAAAACTGTTGGTAGCTCAGAAAAAGACCATTGCCGTTGCAGAGTCCTGCACTGGTGGCGAAATATCTTCTCAGTTAATTCGCTACCCTGGTGTTTCTCAGGTGTTCTTGGAGGGCTGTGTCACATACTCTAATGAGGCAAAGATAAAACGCTTGGGCGTTTTAGAAGAAACCCTAAAGGAATTTGGTGCTGTTAGCAAGGAGACTGCTATGGAAATGGCCCAGGGTATTGCAAAAACATCGGGGGCAGATATTGGTATTGCAACAACAGGAGTAGCTGGGCCTGATGGTGGCACAGAGGACAAGCCGGTTGGCTTGGTATATGTGGGTATCTACTATAATGGAAAGGCGGAGGCAAAGGAATATCGCTTTGCTGGTAGCAGAAATAAAATAAGAGAACGGGCAACCTTCCAAGCTTTAGATTGGTTGCGGAGGAAATTGCAGTATGAGAACTAAAGGGGACTGGATATTACTGGTTGCCGCAATTATAGGCGGAGGTGGGTTCATCAGTGTTAAATATCTTTTGGATTGGGGATATAACCCATTCCAAGTGATGTTTGGCAGGTTTTTGATAGCCACTATTTGCCTAAGCCTTGTTTATTTTAAAAGGTTTCAAAAAATTTCTAAGAACGAATGGAAAATGGGCAGTATTTTAGGTGGGCTTTTAGCGGCAACTTTTCTGCTTCTTACAGTAGGACTACAATTTACAACCCCGTCAGTGAATGCCTTCTTGTGTAACACCCAGGCCGTTATTGTACCATTTTTTTGTTGGTGGGCTTTTCGTCAAAAACCTATGCCAAGCTGCTTTCTTGCGGCATTTTTAACTTTAGCAGGAGTAGCCCTTCTTTCAGTGACCGAGGAGTTTCGTATTGATATTGGGGCCATTCTTTCATTTGGGGCATCGGTGGCCTTTTCTATTCAGATGGCCTTAATGGGAAAAGCCGTTGAAGAGTGTGATTCTATTCACATTGCCCTTGTTGAGCATTTAACAGTAGCGGCAATAGCGTGGGTGATTGTATTGTTTACTGGAATACAGATCCCACCTTTAAATGGGGTGGCGATGGGGAACTTTTTGTTTGTTGGTATCTTTTGTACAGCGTTATATTTTGTTTTACAATCTATCGGTCAAAAATATACCTCCGCAAATAAAACTGCTATTATTATCACTTCGGAGTCTATTTTTGCCGCTATCATTTCAGCCCTTTTTTATGGGGAACGTATGGGTTGGCGTGGCTTTATGGGGTGTGGAATCATATTCGTAGCAATGATTTTGGCAGAAAAACCTATGGGCAAACCAGTTGACAGTAGAGAAAAAATAGGTTAACATAAGAACGTAAGTTCGATACATAGAGAGGATGGGTAAAAATGGCGAAGAAGGACGATTTTAAGAAAGATGATATAAAATTTGAAGATAAAGAAAAGGCCCTTGAAGCAGCACTGGGACAAATCGAGAAACAATTTGGCAAGGGTGCCGTTATGAAACTTGGCGACAGTGGCCAGCAAATGAATGTTGAAGTAGTCCCCACGGGGTCCTTGAGTCTTGATGTGGCTTTAGGTGTTGGTGGTGTGCCAAAGGGTAGAATTATAGAGGTGTATGGTCCAGAATCTTCTGGTAAAACAACGGTTGCCTTGCATATGGTGGCGGAGGTGCAAAAAAGGGGTGGTATTGCAGGGTATATTGATGCTGAGCATGCCATGGATCCAACCTATGCAAAAGCTTTGGGAGTTGATATTGACAATTTATATATTTCCCAGCCAGATAATGGTGAACAAGCATTAGAAATTGCAGAGACCATGGTGCGTTGTGGAGCCATTGATATTGTAATTGTTGACTCTGTTGCTGCATTGGTACCAAAGGCAGAAATTGAGGGGGAAATGGGTGATTCACATGTAGGCCTACAGGCTAGACTGATGAGCCAAGCCCTAAGAAAACTGACTGGTATCACCAATAAGTCTAAGTGCACCGTGGTGTTTATTAACCAGTTGAGAGAAAAAATTGGTGTTACATATGGTAACCCAGAAACAACTACAGGTGGACGTGCATTGAAATTCTACGCTTCTATTCGTATCGATATAAGGAAATCTGATGTGTTGAAACAGGGTACCGAATTGGTGGGTAATAGAGTTAAAGTAAAGATTGCAAAAAATAAGGTTGCACCCCCCTTTAAAATTGCGGAGTTTGATATTGTGTATGGACAGGGTATTTCTAAAGAGGGAGACATTTTAGACCTGGCCGCAGAGGTAAGCATCATCAACAAAAGCGGTTCATGGTATTCATACAAAGAAACTAGAATTGGTCAGGGCCGGGAAAATGCAAAGCAGTTTTTGAAAGAGCATCCGGATGTTTCCCTGGAAGTCGAAAATGCTGTTAGAGAGCATTATGGATTGCCTTCTTTGTCACAAGCTAATATCCAGCAAGCACAGAATGTAGCAGAACCATCAGAGCAAAAGAGTGAAAATTCTGTAGTTGAGTTAGACTTAGAATAAGAAAAGTATAAATTGTCAACATAACATGATTTGGGAAACAAACTTTTTGTTGAATGAAAGGGCTTTTGAAAAAGAAGGCAACAAGTATAGCGGCTTAAGGAGTAGAACGTGTTTGTTGCTAGGGTTGCAAACTCAGGTCATATTTCTATCATATATTTTTGATAATAAAAACCAGGTATTGAAAGATACCTGGTTTTTATTATACGAAGTAAAAGTAGTGCTGTGAAGAAGATTATGTTATAATTGGAATAATGAAATCAAAGAGGAAGGTAATCTGTAATGTTAGTGACAAAAGTGGTGCCCCAGAAAAGAGATATTACAAAATATAATATTTATATAGACGGTGAATATGTTTTTGCCCTTCATCCTCAAGATATGGAATATTTTGGGATAAAAGAAGGAAAAGAAGTACCACAGGATACCATTTCTTTTATTCAAAAAAGTTTGATTTATGTGCAAGCACAGGATGTGGCCTTGCATTTTATTGGTTATAAAATGCGTACTGAAAAGGAAGTACGACAAAAATTAGAAGAAAAAGAATTTGCAGAAGAAGTAGTAGAAGAAGTTATCAATTTTTTATGCAAATATAAATATACTGATGATAGAGAGTATGCCAAGCGTTATATTAAAGAGCGTTTAAGGCTAAACCCTAGGAGTGCCTATGCCCTACGGATGGAGCTTTTGCAAAGGGGGATTGCCGAGGGAATTTGTCAAGAAGTGTTAGACGAAACGCATGTTTCAGAGTTGGGGGATGCTGTTCGATGGATAGAGCGTAAGGCAAGAGGACAGTGGCCACCGGATGAGAAAAAGAAAAAGCAACTTTATGGGTTTTTGCAACGCAAGGGGTATTCCTATGGAGTAATAAAAAGTGCTTTTCAGGAAATGGATGAACAAGTGGAAAATTAGGGTGTAGGGTGTGAATGCATGAGTTTTTATTTGGCCGAAATTAGAGAGCTACGAAAAGATTTTATTCAGTCATATAAAGGTGGAGATTTGAAAAAAGCTCTATTTTTCGGAAAACGCCTATTGGACATTTACGATGAAAATGAGGACAAGGGTAGTGCTGGTTTAGCTGAAGATACCCATAATGTGGCTGTTGTTTTTGATGAGCTGGGATTGTATGAAAGGGCGGTTGAGCACTATCGAAAGGCGGCGTCATTGGAAAAGGCTAGGTGTGGCGAGTCACCATCCTTTGCGAATTCATTAAATAATCTTGCGATTGCATACAGTAATTTGGGCTTGCACCAGGAGGCTTTAAAAATTCATAAGTGCGTTTTGGCTGTGCGTAAAACAAAATTAGGAAAAGAAAACGTTGATTATATTTATACGTTATACAATTTAGGTAATACGTATGAGGCACTCAGCCAGTATGATAAGGCTCTTGAATGTCATGGGCAGGCGCTGGAGTTGAGCTATGGTTGCAAGGCTTTGCAAATGATGGATGTAGCGGATATCCATGGTGCCATGGCGGGTTGCTTTGAAAAGAAAGGGAATTATAAAAAATCAGTTTTTTATTATGAATTTGCCTTAGATATCATTGAAAAAAAACAGGGTGTTCAAAGTTTGCAGTATATCTCCAATGCCCTATCCCTTGCCTTGGTGTGTGAGAAGGCAGAATATTTCGGCCTTGCCGTGGAGTATTGTGAGCGTGTGGTGGAGATTCGGCGCAAAATGTTTCCTAAGGGTGACCTTGACTATGTGAATAATATGGAATACCTTTCGTCTCTTTGTCGAAAAGATGGACAATTCGATAAATCTTTGAAAATACACAAAATAATACTTGATTTGATTGAGGAAAAATTTGGGCAAGCACATCTATTTTACTTTGACACCCTTGATAAGATAGCGCTAGATATTTGTGGGAAGAAGGATTTTCAAAAAGCCTTTGAATATGCACAGAATTGTCTAAAGATTAGGCAAGGCATAATTTCTGAAGATCATTTAGAGATTACAAAAAGCTATATGACATTGGGTCAGATTTTAGATGAGCAGGGTAATTACGAGGAAGCCTTAGATTATTATGAAAAGGCATTATATGTAAGGGAGAATTCAAGCAATAGTCCTGATGGCGCTTTGGATAATGTTTGGAATAGAATAGCAACTCTTTTTGAGAAACAAGAGGCATATGAGGCAGCTGCTTTTTTGTACGAATATGTATTAAGGATTAGGAATTCGTGTTTATCTGTGAAAAATGAAAATGACATTTTCTATATGAAAATTCTTGCACAAACCAGGGAGAAGCAAGAGGAATATACTAGAGCCGTTGTAATTTGCCTTGAGATGGTGTCAATGGCAGAAAGGATTTATGGAAAACAGCATGCAAAGTATTCCCTGGCATTAAAACAGTTGGGGTTATCCTACCAAAAGGCAGGGGATTTGGCTGTAGCTTCAAAATATTTAGAGGAAGCCTTAAATATACAGAGGGAAACTTTAGATGAAGATAATCCAATTTATATTAAAACAATGGAAGCTTTTGCAGAGGTGTGTTATCAAAGAGGAGACTGCTTGCAGGCAATTCAACTTTATAAAGAACGCAATGATGTTAATTTTGAGGAAACACCTGAGGAGCAAAGGGAAGCAGCTTGTACCCTGTTGTCCATTGGTAATTGCTACTTAAAATTAGGGGAGTTTGATAAGGCTAAGGCGCACCTAGCTGAGGCCCAGGATAAAATGAAAAGAAGCCGAGCTAAGGCTAATGAAAGATATAGTTGTTTGATGGAAATGTACGAAAATGGAATAAAGGGGAATTTTCATGTGACCAAGCCTGTAAGAAGAAGGTTACGGGATGGAGAACGAAAATGTTTAGAAGAAACAATACATTTCCTTTTAAGGTATCATAGGCAATTCCATGAAGACGGGGAGATGGAAAAAAAACAAAAAGCCTTTATCGCTTTTTCTTTAGGAGAAATGTATCAACGATTAGGTAAAAAGGACGAGATGGTATATTGGTATACCTTGGCTGAGCAGGAAGCTCAAACAGAATATTATGTGCGTGCCTGTACACGCCTTGCGGAGGCTTATTTGGCCTTTGGTGAAGATGATAAAGCATTACAGCGGTTTATCAATGGTAAAGAATATATGGCTGAATATGGAGATATCCACTCCCCAGATTATTGTCGACTATTAGGTAATATAGGGGATTGCTTGTATAAAAAGGGTGACAAAAAGGCTGCCTTGGATTTTTATTTTGCCTGGAAACAATTGTATTATGAGCTGGGGTTACCGGATTGCATCGCTTATGACAATAGAATAGAAAAAATTTGTAGGCTTCTAACCGCATGCGATAGAAGCAAAGAGGCAGTAGAGTGCTATTATACTTTGGCTCTATCTATACGAAATAGAGAGGGAGAAACAGAAAAATTTGCAAAATTGCTATTGCGCATAGCTATGTTTCATATTGAGTTGGGAGAGACTAAGGAGGCGGAAACCCTTTTGGATCGGGTTTTAATTTTGGCTGGAAAAAGTGGCATAACCTCAGAAAAATTTGGTAGGGTGTGCGACAGGGTTGGCCGATTATATAGCTCTGCGGGCCTGGAGGAGAAAGCGGTGGAAGCTCTCAAACTAGCCTATAACGAAAGTATTAGTGGGAAAAAATGCATAACAAAGGAAGGGGTACAACTTTTGTGTGACCTTTTATGGAAAAATGGGGATTATGAAGCTTATTTTTCCGTAAAAAAGGGGAGTGAAATGGAATAGTTTTTATTGACATGTTTTTTGGCCTGTGATACTATAAGGGAGTATGTTTAGCCGCACGAAGAGGTTGTGGAAAATCAAAGAAAGGCTTTGGTTACCGTATTCGGCGAGTAAATTGCGAGGAGGTGTTCGGATGTACGCAATTATTGAAACAGGTGGAAAGCAGTACAAGGTAGCAGAAGGCGATATCATCACAGTTGAAAAGTTAGGCGTTGAAGCTGGTCAGGATTTTACTTTTGACAAGGTTCTCGTTTTAGCAAAAGACGGCGATGTTAAAGTTGGGGCTCCCTATGTAGAAGGTGCTGCTGTTACAGCTTCTGTACTTGGTGATGGTAAGGCTAAAAAGGTTATTGTTTATAAATACAAACCTAAAAAAGGCTTCCACAAGAAAAGAGGTCATAGACAGCCTTTCACTAAATTACAGATCAAATCTATCTAATTATGATAAAGGCTATTATTTATCGTAAAGACGGAATAATCTGTGGAGTTGAGTTAACCGGTCATGCGGGTTATGCAAAGAGTGGCGAGGATATCGTGTGCTCAGCAGTATCTGCATTGACACTTAATACCATAAATGCCATAGAGCAGTTTACGGAGATTCCGTTTCGAGCTGAAGCGGATGAGAAAAAAGGCGGTTTTCTTAAAGTCCTTTTCCCTTTAGAGGGTATGGCAGACCATGATACCCAATTGTTATTAATGACATTGGAAATGGGTTTGTCCGCAATAGAGACAGAATACAATCAGTATCTTACTTTGAATTATAAGGAGGTGTAGTGATGTTCAGATTAAACCTTCAGTTCTTCGCGCATCATAAGGGCGGCGGTTCCACAAAGAATGGTCGTGACTCTAATGCAAAGAGACTTGGCGCAAAACGTGCAGATGGTCAGTTTGTATTGGCTGGCAATATCTTATACACACAGAGGGGAACAAAGATTCACCCTGGCGTAAATGTAGGCAAAGGTGGCAATGACACTTTGTTTGCTTTGGTTGACGGTCGTGTGAAATATGAAAGGAAAGGTAGAGACAAAAAACAGGTTTCTGTTTACCCTATCGAAATTGCTGAATAAGAATTGCGAAGGCTTCAAATGATACCATTTGAAGCCTTTTTCGTGAAAAGCAAAAGTTTTTTGCTTTTGACGAAAAAGGTAGAACCTAAGATGTAAGATAAAAGAGGTGAAAGTAATGTTTGTAGATAGAGTTAAAATTCACGTAAAAGGTGGCAATGGTGGAAATGGTATGGTTTCTTTCTATAGAGCCAAGTACATTACCCATGGCGGTCCTGATGGTGGTGACGGTGGAAAAGGTGGAAGCGTAATTTTTGTCGGTGATGAAGGTATGAATACTCTTATGGATTTTCGATATAAGAGGCTTTTCAAAGCGCAAAACGGTGAAGATGGCGGTAAGAGAAACTGCTTTGGTAAAGATGGAGAAGATGTGGTAATTAGGGTGCCGGTGGGCACTGTCATCCGCGAGTCAGAAAGCGGAAAAGTTATGGCGGACATCAGCAAAGCAGGTGAGGAAAAAGTTCTCATTTTTGGAGGAAAGGGTGGAAAAGGCAACCAGCATTTCGCAACCCCCACCAGACAAGCCCCAAGATATGCTGAAAGAGGACGCATAGCAAAAGAATATGATGTTATTTTGGAACTAAAACTGATTGCAGATGTTGGCTTAATTGGGTTCCCCAATGTAGGCAAATCTACACTGCTTTCCATGGTAACCAATGCAAATCCCAAAATTGCCAATTATCACTTTACAACCCTTTCTCCTAATTTAGGGGTAGTGCAGGGAAGATTTGGCGATAGCTTTGTGTTGGCAGATATCCCAGGTTTGGTTGAAGGTGCCAGTGAAGGTGTCGGTTTGGGTCATGAATTCTTACGTCATGTTGAAAGAACAAAGGTATTTATTCATGTTGTAGATGCAGCAGGTGTTGAGGGCGATGACCCCGTTGAATGCGTCCGTAAAATCAACAAAGAGCTAGAAGAATATAATGCAGAGTTGTTAAAACGCCCTCAGGTGATTGCAGCAAATAAAACAGATATTCCGGAAGCAGCTGAGAATGTTGCCAGGCTAAAACAAGCTTATGAAAAGGAAGGGTACCAGGTATTCCCCATTTCTGCAGCTACAAATAAAGGCTTGGATGAGTTGCTAGCTGCAGTTGCAATGATTTTAAAAGACTATCCTGAAAATATTATTTTTGAGGAAGAATATGAAGAATTTGATGAAGTTGCTGTGGATAGAGAACCGTTCACTGTTGAAGAGGAAGAAGACGGTTACTTTGTAGTAAGTGGCGTTGGTGTAGAAAAGATGATTGGTTATACCAATATTGAAACGGAAAAGGGTTTTGCATTCTTCCAGAAGTATTTAAAGGAAAAGGGTATTATAGAAGCCTTGGAAGAAAAAGGAATCGAACAGGGTGATACTGTCCGTATCTATGATTTAGAATTCGAGTTTTGGAAGTAAAAGATTAAAAGAAATCAAAAAAAACACCCCATGTGGAGTAAACTCTACTGGGGTGTTTTTTGTCGATAAAATACGGAATATTTTTTACAGAAAAGCCATAATTTTTATGAATTTCTTGGATTAAACATATATAATTGAAGTATAAGAATAAGGAGAATGTACCTATGAAAAGAAAAAAATTGTTTCTTATACTTTATGTGGTTGTCATAGCTGTACTAGGTCTGGTTTGTATTGATGCGGTTGATTTTTTTCATTTTGGGGTAACAAAAGTACAACAGGAAAAGTTAATTGAAATAAATGAAAATTGGGCAATCAAAGGGCGTAAAGATGTGCAACAGTTGGGGAAATTACCCCAAGTTTTTTTTCACGATACGAAACAGGTGACTCTTTTTCGCCAACTCCCAGATGGTCTTAACAGTGATTCTATTTTAGTGTTTACCAATCGCTTTCAGGATGTCACAGTCAAAATTGGGGGACAGGAGCGTTATTCCTATTGCGGCGTATTACCCAATAGTACTAGGCAGATGAACAACAATACCTTTTGTATTGTTGGCTTTACCAAAGAAGATAGTGGCAAAATTATAGAAGTTATGTTTCACTCACCTCTAAAGAATACAAGCTTATATCTACCTAATTTTTATATAGGAACAGAAACAGGAATTCTTTTAGAGCTTTTACGATATGATGCATCTTCGTTGGTTTTTTCCGGCATCATGTTCTTTTTTGCTTTTTTATTTTTTGCAATGTACATCAGAGAGCATATTGGTAAGGGAGATAACTGTAATATAATGGCCCAATCTTCAGTTTTAATGGCTTTAAGCGGTATTTGGTCCATTGCTAATTCGCCTATCATTCATTTATTAGTTCAAAATGACATTATCTTAGGTTTTCTTGCTTTTAATGCATTTATGCTATTACCATTGGTAATTCCAATCTTTTATGGGAATGTGTTGGAAGCACATAAGGGCTCCCTAAATAAACTGGCAGTTATTGCGGCAGTAAACTTTATCCTCCAGAAT
Organism: Anaerotignum sp.; assembly: GCF_040307045.1. GTDB lineage: Bacteria > Bacillota > Clostridia > Lachnospirales > Anaerotignaceae > Chakrabartyella. Next base: position 182,460 of record NZ_JAWRKF010000015.1, on the reverse strand, counting down.
ATAGTGTGCTTTCTAGGGTTATTTCAGTATATCCAAATGATGCCCATTACTTATATAATCTCCATTCTTTCCCTTATGGCCTTAATTGGTTTAACATTTCAGGAGCATAAGAAAAGAGATACTTATTATGCAACGGGGTTTTTGATTGCAACGGTGATATTTATGGGATTTTTTATTCTTGATGTGTTTCGGTTTTTCTATGATGTTCCCCTGGATAATGCTAAGTATTTTAGATATGGCATTTTGACTTTTATTATAGTTATATTATGGATTTGTGCAAAGAGAATGTTATGTTATGTTGAGGTTGAAGTGGAAAATCGCATCTATAAGGAATTGGCATTAAGGGATGTTCTAACCCATTTGCCAAACAGGGCAGCCCTTGAGGAACGGATAGAAAGATTAGAGGAAAATAAAGCCGTATGTAAGTTTTTGACGGTAATATTAATGGATGTAAATGGTTTAAAGCCTGTGAATGACAAAAGTGGGCATGGTGCAGGAGATAGGCTATTGTGTGAAGCGGCAAGAAGTATTAAAACTGCTTTTCCAGAGGAGGACGATGCATGGTATCGTCTGGGCGGGGACGAATTTGTGGTTTTAATGACAGAAACGGAGATTGACAACGAGGAGTGTCAGCAACGTTTGCTAAAAGCCACGGAAAGATGGAAAAATTTTGAGCATGGACCAGTTTCTATTTCCTGTGGAAGCAGAACAGTGAAAGACGTAATCGTAACAAGGGAGGGAGTGCATCGTTTGATGCATGAGGCTGACCAAATGATGTATAAAAATAAATTTCAATACTATCAAAAAAAAGTAAATAAAAAAAATTCACAAGATACCGTTTAAGAATGTCTATGGATGTTCTTAAACGGTATTTTGTTCAAATAGAGGGAATTTTATTAGTGGGTAATATAAAAAATGAAGAATAAGCTAAAAAATATAGGCTGAAAAAATTGTAGCGTAAGTCCGCTTATTTTTACTTCTTTGGGACAAAATAAACCAAATTGAAAAAATGAGGTGAAGAAATGTATTCCTTGGAAAGAAATATACCAAGATGTAGAATCTATTGGCTTGATGGAAAAAAGTTTAAAACAAATTTATTTGTTCTTCTTTTTGATTTACCATTAAGACGTGAAACTGCTACAAAGACTGCTCTTTTGGCAGAGGTGCTTAGGGAAGGATGCAAGCCTTATCCAGATGCACGAACCTTGGCCGTTGCTGCGGAGGAAATGTACGGTGCGTTGTGGGATATTTCGATTGTGAAAAAAGGGGATAGGCAATTATTGCTTTTTTCCTTGGAAGCGGCAAAGGCGGTAGATGTTGAGGATGCTATGGGATTTTTAAAGGCAATCTCATCGGAGCCCTTAATAGAGAATGAGGCGTTCCCACAAGAAGTTGTAACGCGGCGTAAGGAAATATTAGCAAGAAGGCTGGCCGCATTGAAAGATGATAAAAGGGAATATGCAAGAAGGCGCTGTCTGGAGGAAGTAGGAAAAGACACCCCACTAGAGATTTCTGCTGATGGCTATGCTGAAGACTTAGATCAAATAGATGGTAAGGAATTATATAACCATTATCGCCAAATTATTGAAAGTGGAACGGTAAAAGTATTCTTTTGTGGTGACGAAAGGGAAAAAAGAAAGTTAACTCTATTTCGGAAAATATTCGACGGTGGAGAGCCTTTATCAAATATGAGGGATGCTGAAATCTTGCCAAAACATGAGCCGGTTTTTGTGAAAGAGCAAGCTAATATGGAGCAGGCAAGGTTGGTATTGGCTTTTGATACCAAGGCGGAATGGGGTAAGCGAAGTTATGCAACGATGCTGGTTTTGAATCAGCTTTTCGGTGGTGATCCTGATTCCTTACTGTTTCAGAATTTGAGAGAACGGGATGGCCTTTGTTATGATATAAAATCTTATACCTACCCCCTTACAGGGCTATTGTTTGTTCAAACTGGAATTAAGGTTCAGGATGCAAAAAAATCTGCGGTGGGTATTTTAAAAGCTTTGGAGGAATTGGGAGAGAATGCGGTGGAGCCCAAAAAATTGCAACAGGCAAAAACAGCCCTATTAAGGCAGTGTAACACCATTGCTGATCAACCCTGGAGTATGGTGGATTTTTCTGTGGAGCAGGTTTTGATGGAAGGTGAACGAGGTCTAGACCCATTTATGCATCGCATTGAAAATGTAACGGCGGAGGAAGTATGCCGCATGGCAAATAGATCTAAGCTTAGAACCATATACTTGTTAAGCGGTCAGGAGGTGGCGAAAAATGAAGCTAAATGAGTCAGATAAAAATGGTGTGATATGGAGAAGAATGCCTTCGGGAATGGATTGTTACTTTATGCCCATGCTAAACTATGGAGAAAAAATGGCAGCGATTGTGGTAAAAGCAGGATCAAATTTTTTGGCGTGGGAAAGTGCATCTGGAAAGAAGCCAACACGAATCCCAGAAGGAACAGCACATTTTATTGAACATAGATTGTTTCGACAAAAGTGGGGGGACGCTTTTGCCGCTTTTAGTAAGCAAGGGGCATCGGCTAATGCCTTTACAGATTCAGAGAAAACCGTTTACTATTTTAGCTGCCAAGAAAACTTTTTTGAAAATTTACGACTGCTTTTAAGTTTTGTACAAAATCCTTGTTTTCTAGAGGATGAAACAGAACAAGAGAAAAATATCATTAATAGTGAAATCACTATGTACGATGATGATCCAGATTGGTTAGTATATTATCAGCTTCTGCAAGCTATGTACAAAAATCATCCCATCAGGATTCCCATTGCCGGAGATGCAAAGTCTATTCAAAAAATTGATCATAACGTGTTGCAACAAGCGTATGACTGTATGTACACGCCTGATCGCTTTAGCTTAGTATGTGCTGGAGATATACCGGTAAGAAAACTAATTGAAGCGGCAGGAATGGTTAAGAAAAGAAAAGCTGGAGTTCAGCCACTTTTTGACAGGGAACCTGATAGCGTAAGTGAAAACTATGTAGAGCGGAAGTTGGGTATTACTCGACCCATCTTCCAAATTGGTTTTAAAATGGCACCTGTGGAGGAGTATCCACTGCGACAAAGGCTGATAATGAGTATTGTTATGGATATTTTGGCAGGAGAGAGCAGTGCATTTTATCAAGAGGCCTATTCCAAAAAATATTTGGATGAACCACTAGGAAATGCTTACTTTAGTGGACAGGGTTATGCTTTTTGTGCATTTTCGGGTATTGGAGAAAGAGGAATGGAGGTAAGCGAACTGCTGAAGCATTACGTTGAAGTTTTGCAAAAAGAAGGTATCAAAGAGGAGGATTTCCGGCGTATCCGGAAAAAACAAATTGGACGATTCATTCGACGAAGCCAGTCTGTTTCGGGTATGGTTCTTGGTCAAATCGAGTGGGCCATGGAAGATACCTCTGCGGGAGAGGCATTTCGTTTGATTAAGTCTATGAAAAAAAGAGAAGTTGAAGGCCTTCTTCGTAAAGGTTTGAATGCAGAAAAAATGGTCCTTTCAGTGATCAGGTAGCTTAAAAAACACAGAAATGATAAATTTCTGTGTTTTTTTATTTCATTATTGTAAAAATTGCTTGATTAATAATGTGCGTTGAGATTTCAATAAGTAAAAAATATCAAATAAAGTAATGAAAAAATTCATTTATTGACATAAAGTTACATGATAATTACAATGAAGCATATAGGAGTTCTTTGTAAAACTTTAGGGGGAATAGAGTTGGATAAATCAAAAAGTTTAGAGGAAGCAAAGGTATTCCTTGAAAAAAAGAAGAAGATTTTAATGAATTTGGGCGTTATTAGTATGATTGTGGTAGCCATTTTCTTTATATGCTTGGATACCAAGAAAAAGGCATTTGAAAGGGATAAGCAGATAATTTTAGAAAAACATTTAAGAAAACAGGATTTTTTGATTTATGGGGCAAATATTTGTGCACCACCATTAAGATTTCTTGATGAAGACGGTGTATATAAGGGTGTGGTTGTAGATTATATTTCCTTACTCTCCCTAGAAATGGGAGTAGAGATAAAGACGGAACCATATGAATGGGAAGAGGCGTTATGGAGGCTAAAAGAGGGAGAAACGGATTTTTGCGATATGTTTGTCAATGAGGAACGGGCAAAAGACTATGTATTTACGGATCCAATTTATAATTTAAGAACAGTTTTAGCTGTGAAGGAGGAGTCAAAATTTTCCTTTAATGATATCAATGAAATGAAAATTGCCACGGAAAAAGGGGATTATGCAAATTACTATATCGAAAAAAACTTTCCGCAGGCAGATTTGTTTTTTGTCGATAATGTTGGAGCGGGGATGGATTTGCTCTTACTGGGGCAGGTAGATGCGGTGATAGGGGATGAGCCCATCGTTTCTTACTATATTGGGAAAAAGAGTGCACAAATTAGGATGATCAACACTGCTCTTTATGAGGAGCCTGTTGTATTAGGCTTGCCTAGAAAAAATGCAGATTTATTGCCAATTGTAAATCAAGCCATCAAAGAGGTAAATAAAAAGGGCCAGCTAGAAAAGATCCAACAAAAGTGGTTTGGTATTTCAACCCCCTTAAAGGATGCAAACGGAGCAAAGAAATATATCCGATTAGGGATTATTAGTGGTGGTGCATTGTTAATACTGGTGGGTACCATTGCTGCAAATAACCATTCCTTGAAAAGACAAGTTCGTATTCGCACCAGAGAACTTGAGGCAAGCAAAAATGAATTGCAGTTAATTTTTGATAGTATCCCCGAATACATTCTCATGGTTGACCAATTCGGCAAGGTTGTAAATGCCAACAGAGGCATTTTGGAATACACCGGTTTAGACCCAAGTCTTTGTTTTGGGCATTGTTGTGATACCATCTTAAATAAGTTTTCATTAGGATATAGAAATATCATTTCTGATGAGAAGGGTTTGCAAGATGAAAAAATGCTTGTTAAAACAGGCAAACGAATTTATGAGGTAAAAATATATCGGCTTTCAGAGTTTGAACGGGGTACTTTGATTACGCTGAGAGATATAACTTTAGATGAAGTGAATAAAAAACAATTACTCCAGTCGTCAAAGATGCTAGCCGTTGGGCAGTTGGCTGCCGGCATGGCACATCAGATTAGAAATCCCCTCTCTATTATTCGTATGCATACATATATGCTTAGAGAAAATCAGAATATGGATGAAACGGGAAAAAAATCGTTAAAATATATTGATGAAAATGTGCAAAAGGCAGGAGGTATCATTGATAATGTTATGAATTTCTGGCGTGTGTCAGGGAATCAAATTGAAACAATCAACTTATCAAAAAATTTTGGTGATATCATTTCTCTGCATGAAAACTTGCTAAGCAAAAAAGAGATTGAGGTAGAGATAGTTTGTGATAGTGAGCTTTGGTTCCGCTGCAACGAGGAGGCTCTAAAGCATATTTTAGTTAACTTAGTTTCAAATGCCATAGATGCCATGGAACGGTTGGATAAGATAATACTATTAGGTGAGAAAATAGAAGATGGCGTGCTAATCCAATGTATAGATACTGGTTGCGGCATTGCTGAAGAGAATATGGAAAATCTATTTAATCCATTTTTTACAACAAAAGAGTTGGGAAAGGGTACTGGATTGGGGCTATTTGTAGTGTATTCTGAGGTGGAGAAACTGTCGGGAAGCATTAAGGTTGATAGCAAACTAGGTGAGGGTACTTGTTTTACTATCAAACTTCCACTGGGAGAGGAGTATTAAGATGTCTGATTTATTTAAAATTTTGGTGGTGGATGATGAGGCAGATGCAAGAGAGAGTATGCAAATGCTACTGAATAGCGTTGGTTATCAAGTAAAAACAGCACAAAGTGTTGCACAAGCTTTAAATTTTTTGGAAGTGGAATACTACCCCCTGGTTATTACGGATATTATGATGCCTGGAATGAGTGGCATTGAATTTCTAAATAAAATTAAAGACTCTTACAAAGAAAACATCGAAGTTATTATGGTAACGGGATATGGAAGCATTGAGACTGCGGTGCAAACAATAAAAATGGGAGCTTTTAGCTATTTAATGAAAGGCTCCAAGCCGGAGGATCTTTTATTAGATATTAAAAAGGCAAAAAGCTTGATTGAACTAAAAGCGGAACAATTCCAAAACACAAAACAAAGAAATAAGAAATTCCATCTAACCAGTAAAAATCCTAAAATGCAAGAAGTTTGGGAGATGATAAATCGTGTTGCAGATTCTAATGTGAATGTATTAATTACGGGAGAGACCGGTGTTGGCAAAGAGATTGTTGCCAGAGAAATTCATTTGAGAAGCAAGCGTTCTAATAAGCTGTTCATTCCTTTAAATTGTCAAAATTATCCTGACAAATTGATTGAATCTGAGCTGTTTGGCCATGAGAAAGGTGCGTTTACTGGGGCGGTAACAAAAAGAGTGGGAAAGATTGAAGCAGGCAATGGTGGTACAATTTTTCTTGATGAAATTGGTGAGATGAGTTTAGCAACTCAGGTAACGTTATTGAGGGTTTTGGAGGCAAAGCAGATTGAAAGGATTGGTTCAAACCGATTGATAGATGTAGATTTCCGCCTTGTGAGTGCAACCAATAGAAACCTACACCAAAGGGTTAAAGAAGGACTTTTTCGGGAGGACTTTTTGTATCGTATTAACACCATAGAGGTTAAAGTGCCTCCTCTAAGGGAAAGAAGAGAGGACATTCCAAGTTTTATAGACTTTTTCATAGGAAAGTATATGCATGATACAGGAAAGCATATAAAATGTATGGATAAGGAAACTGAAAAGTTTTTGTTGGAATATCCCTATTATGGAAATATTCGTGAAATGAAGAATATGATAGAGCGCATGGTCCTTCTTTCTAGGGATGGTATCCTTAGAGTATCAGAGACTTTGGATGTGAGAGGACCTAAGGAAGTGAATGCGAGAACTTCGTTTTTATCATATAAAGAAGCAAAACAAAATTTTGAAAGAAAGTACATTTGCTCCATATTAGAATGTTGTGATAACAATATATCTAAAGCTGCGGAAAAAATGAAGATGAGTAGACGGCAGTTATTCAATAAAATTCAAGAGTATGAGATTGAAACAAAATAAGAAGTATGCATAATTTTGCTAGGAAAAAAATTTCCATATGGTTATTTTTTTCCTAGCTTTTTTCATAGTTGAGAAAAGGAAACCTTGTAAAATCAAGGTTTCCTTTTTTTAAATGGTTGGCACGAGTTTTGCTTTATTAATATAGGGTAATCTTATTTCAACAAATTATTTAAGGAGGAGAGAATATGGATTCAAACGAAAAGAAATTAGAGTTTTATGGAGGGACCTGGGTATCATTTTTACCATTTATTGTGTTTTTGTCCCTCATTGTACTGACAACCTTTATTTGGGGGTCTATTTCCGACGGTGCTCTATGGATTCCTGCTTTTGCAGCTATCCTTGTGCCCTTTTTTCTGGCGAAGGATAAGACACAGTATGCCAATGTAGTTATCGAGGGTATGGCAAGCAAGGAAGCAATTATCCCTGTTGTTTGCTGGATCTTTGCCGGGGTATTCTCCAGAGTTTTGCGTATGTCAGGTTTGGCTGATGGCGTAGCTGGTGTGGCAGCAAGCTTGGGTGTAGGCAGTATTACCTTTGCAGTAATTACCTTTATTGCTTCTGCAATACTTGCAACTGCCTCAGGAACTGGATTTGGTACAATTGCAGCAGGTATGGGCGTTTTGTATCCAGCAGGTGTTGCTTTAGGCGGAAACCCCGCTTTATTGGCTGGTGCAATCATTTCTGGTGCAGCTTTTGGTGACAACTTAGCACCTGTTTCTGACACTACAATTTGCTCAGCCACATCTCAGGGGGTAGACGTACCGGGGGTTGTTCGCTCTCGTCTAAAATATGCCCTAACAGCAGGTGTTTTAACAATTGCATGTATTATTATTTATGGCATGATTACCGGCTCAACGGAAGGCTCTGCCATTGAATATGCATATAATGCCAAAACGTTATCTATGTTTATCCCAGTTGTTGCAACTATTTTTATTGCTATTAAAACAGGGGATATTATCATAGCAACAACCGTTGGTACTGTGGTTGGCATCGTAGTTGGTTGTGGATTCGGATTATTTGACTTTATTCAAATTGATGTGGCAAACCCAGAAGTTCCAGCAATTATTTCTGTTTATGGTGAGGGATTAGACCGTACAGTGGGCGGCGTTATTTACACCGGCATTAACAGTATGTTGCAGGTTTGTATTTTGGCATTATTGCTCTTTGGTTCCATTAATATTATGCGCCGTGGTCGGGGTGATGTGATGTTGTTGGATTCACTAGGTAAAATTGCAAAAACACCCTTTAGTGCCGAATTAACCATTTCCTTAATGGTAATTGTTCTTTCTGGATTGATGGGTTTAAATGCCCCTGCTATTTTGGCAGTTGGTGCATCCTTTGCAAAGCCATTATCTCGAAAGCATGGAATCAGCCCATACCGCACTGCAAACTTAATGGATGCCCAATCTAACACATTGGTATATTGCTTACCTTGGACACCAGCAATGATCTATACACTGGGATTTGCCGCTGATGGAGCTGCACCTTTGACAGCATTGCAAGTAATGCCTTGTGTATTCTATTGCTATGTAATGCTTGTAGTTATGGTTGGCACAATGATTTTTGGTATTGGCCGTAAAGACTATATGGATAAATTGCCTGAGGATATGAAGGCAGAGTATGAGGCAGCACAGAGCTTATAAAGGGGAGTGTAGAAATGATAAAAGCAAAAAAAGGCGATTGGGTACAAATTGAGAATATTATTTTACCAGCAGGGCACAGAGCTCCACAAGTTCCTGAGGATACGCAGCAGTGTGACTTAAAAATGTGGGTAAAAGGTGAAGCACTGGGGGATGCAGAAGAGAATGAAGAACTTGAAGTAAAAACTACGACGGGAAGAATTGTAAAAGGTAGATTGGTAGAGGTGAATTCAAGATATATTCACGACTATGGCGAATTCCAACCAGAACTTTTGAGAATAGAACATCAGTTAAAAGAAATTTTGTTTGGAGGTGAAAACTGATGGCAAAGGATATGTCTTATGAGGCTTTAAATGCTAGAAAAAATGAAATTATGAAAGCAGCAATGCAGATTAGTTATGAAGACTTTGAGTTTGAGGGCATAGGTTTTGATTATGAGAAAATGATGGATGAAGTTGGATATTCCATTGAAGAAATGCGCAAGATGCAGTTGGATAACGCAGTAGGAAATACCCCTTTATTGGAAATGCGTAATCTAACGGCTTTGGCAAGAAAATACGCACCAGCAGGCAAGGGTGCCAAGATTCTTGTAAAAGATGAGGCATGTAATGCTTCAGGCAGCTTTAAAGCAAGAAGAGCGGCAATTGCAGTTCAACAGGCAAAAAAATTAGGTTATAAAGGTGTAATTGCAGCAACAAGCGGAAATTACGGAGCTGCTGTTGCAGCCCAAGCGGCCATGAATGGCTTAAAGTGCATTGTTGTACAGGAGTGCTATGATAATGATAAAATGGGCCAGCCTGAAATTTTGGAAAAACAGCGTATTTGTGAGGCATATGGAGCAGAAGTGGTTCAGCTTACTGTTGGGCCTGAACTGTTTACAACATTCCTTGGTCTTTTGGAAGAAACAGGATACTTTAATGCTTCTTTATATACTCCATTTGGCATAGCGGGAGTGGAAACACTGGGTTATGAATTGGCAGAGCAATGTAGGCAACGTTATGGTAAAGATCCAGATGTGGTTGTTTGTACCAATGCAGGTGGTGGCAATTTAACTGGTACAGCCAGGGGGTTAATTAAAGCAGGGGCAACCAAAACACAGGTGGTTGGTGCCAGCATTGACTTAAAGGGCTTACATATGGCTTCAAACGGAGATTTTAACAAGAAGTCTTGTACCACAGGTCACACTGGTTTCGCAATTCCTTTTGTAACATGGCCTGACCGTTCTGATTGCCCTAGAAATGCAGCCAGAACACTACGTTATATGGATCGCTATGTCATTGTAAAGCAAGGGGAAGTATTTTATATGACACAGGCATTGGCCATTTTGGAAGGCTACGAAAGAGGCCCTGCAGGAAATACATCTCTGACGGCAGCATTTGTGCTAGCACAGGAGATGAATGAGGATGAAATTATTATTGTGCAGGAAACAGAATATACAGGTGCGGGTAAACATACTATGCCTCAGCTAACTTTTGCAAAACAAAATGGTGTGGAAGTTCTTTTTGGTGATCCCGATACGGAAGTGCCAGGTAAAACTTTGGTATTCCCCGAAGATCCTGGTATGATTAAGGCTAGAGAATACGACTTATCTAAGGCAAAGAAATCATATATTCATAATTGTGTGAAAAACTACGACATGGCTATGGCCTCAGAAGAAGATATAAACTACATTATGGATGAAATTCAGGAAAGTAGAGAGTTTGTACTTGCTGAATTAAATGAAGCTGGAATTACAATATAAAACAATTTAATTGGACTGGGTGAAAAAAGGCTATAAAGTGTCTAAGTTTATGGCATATGATGCTTTTTTAGACAATCCAGTTATAAATCATCAAATTAGTTATGATTTAAAAGAATAGCTCTTTGTATTTCATGCGATACAAAAAGAGTGTTTTCTTATTCTTTTAACTTTGACAGAACCCCTTCCCAAGAAACCCCTTCAAAATTTTGAGGGGTTTTTCTTTGCTGTTTTCATAAGGGATTTGGTCACTTTTTGATTGCGGAAAAAAGTTGATAGCCTATAAAATTTCTTTTATGAAGCAATACTGAAGAAGATGTTCAAAAGTTTTTCCCTAAGAATGCATTGAGTTACATGGCTTGATGTGGTATGATTTTTTCTAAACAGGCCAATTTGCGTTAGAATATTAAAACTTTTTTCTTGTACGGCGGAAGAAAATTGTCATTCCCTGCCGTCAAAAAGGGATATTAACGAATGAATAAAATAATAAAAATGAAAATTGGTTAGAATACTAATAAAATAGTCTTATTAGAAATAAAAAACTAGGTTTAATTGTAAAGTTAGAAAGGTAGGTTGGCTTATGCCAGAAATTTGGTTTCCAAATTTGGGAATAGAAATTGATCACTTAAGCAGAGTTGCTTTTACAGTTTTCGGAAATGATGTTTATTGGTACGGTATTTTTATTGGCACCGGTGTGTTTCTGGGAATTTTATTGGCAATGAAAGAGGCTAAGAGAACGGGGCAAGATCCAGAAATCTACTTGGATTTTACACTGTATGCTTTGATTTTTTCCATTATTGGGGCACGATTATATTATGTCTTATTTTCCTGGGAGTATTACAGCCAAGATATCTCAAAAATATTTGCCCTTAGAGAAGGTGGGCTTGCTATTTATGGCGGCGTTATTGGTGGCGTTTTAACAGCATTGGTTTATTGTAAAATAAAGAAGTTGAATTTTTGGCAATTGGCAGATACTGCTGCACCAAGCTTGATTTTAGGGCAAATGTTAGGACGTTGGGGAAACTTTTTTAACAGAGAAGCTTTTGGCGGTTTTACCGATAACCTATTTGCAATGCGCTATCAGCTTTCCCAAGTTCGCCTGGGGGATATTTCCGACCAAACTTTGAGTCAACTTCAGGTGGTTAATGGGGTTGAATATATTCAGGTACATCCCACATTTTTGTATGAATCTTTGTGGAGCTTAGGTGTATTTATCTTATTAATTTATATGAGTCGTCGGAAGAAATTCCATGGGCAAATTGCGGGGTTGTACTTCCTTGGTTATGGATTGGGCCGTGTGTGGATTGAAGGTTTGCGTACAGACCAGTTGATGTTAGGTGGCTTTGCTGTTTCTCAAATCTTATCTGCAGTGCTGATTGTTGTAGCGGCAGGGTTCCTGGTTTGGAAAGGTAGGCAAACTAAGCTTGCCCATGCATCTGTTGGTGGGGATGGTTCGTCCCAAGACCATGAAGGGGAAGACAAATAAGAAAATTAAGAAGATTTATTGGCCTCTGCCATTTTTATGGCAGGGGCAGTGTTACATATTGGAGGAAGATATATGGTTTTATTAACGGCAGAACATATACAAAAAAGTTATGGAACAAGAGTTATATTTGATGATATTTCATTTAGTATCCACGAGGGAGATAAAATCGGCGTTATTGGGGTTAATGGTACAGGCAAAACAACCCTGTTAAAGATTGTAGCTGGGGTTGGCCATGCTGATGGTGGCGAAATCATTACCATGAATGGGATGAGAATTGCGTATCTTTCTCAAAATCCAGAGTTTTCAGTGGGAACAACCGTGTTACAGCAGATTTTTGCTGGGGATAATCCAAAGCTTGCATTAGTCCGTGATTATGAGGAGACTATGGCTAAACTGGCGGAGAACCCTGAAGATAAATCGTTGGTTGCCTTGTCGGCAAAGCTCACAGAGGAAATGGATAAGGCGGAGGCATGGTCCTTGGAGAGCGAGGCCAAAAATATTTTAACTCGCCTTGGAATTACTGATTTTGGCCAAAAGGTTGATAACTTATCGGGCGGGCAGAAAAAAAGGGTTGCTTTGGCAGCAGCACTAATTGCTCCAGTGGAACTTTTGATTTTAGATGAACCTACAAACCATATTGACCATGGTACTGTTGAGTGGCTGGAAAAGCATCTTGAAAAGTACTCAAAAGCGTTATTAATGGTTACCCATGATAGATACTTCTTGGACCGTGTTGCCAACAGAACTTTAGAGTTGGAACAAGGAAAGATATATTCCTATCAAGCCAACTACACAAAGTTTTTGGAGATGAAAGCTGAACGTGAGGAACTGGAAGCCGCAGGTGAAAGAAAACGACAAAATTTTTTACGCACAGAGCTTGAGTGGGTGCGCCGTGGGGCACAGGCAAGAACAACGAAACAAAAGGCTAGGCTCCAACGTTTTGATGAAATATCCTCTGTTAAGGCACCTGAAGAAAAACAGAATGTGGAGTTATCCTCTGTGGGTAGCCGCCTTGGGAAAAAGACTATTGAATTAGAAAATATATCTAAGGTCTATGATGATAAGGAGTATATCAAAGATTTTAGCTACATTCTCCTTCGTGATGATCGCATCGGTATTACGGGGAAAAACGGATGTGGAAAAACAACACTACTCAAAATTATGACAGGAAAGCTACAACCCGATGGTGGTTTGGTGCATTGGGGCGAAACGGTCAAGATAGGTGTGTTTGCCCAGGAAAACGATGAGATCGACGAGAGTGTAAAGGTAATCGACTATATCCGTGACGTTGCTGAATACATTCAAACTGGCGACGGTAGAATTAGTGCATCCCAGATGCTGGAGAAGTTCTTATTTCCCATGGATATGCAAAGGGGACCTATCTCCATGCTTTCAGGTGGAGAGAAACGTAGACTTTATCTTGCTAAGGTTTTGATGAGCTCACCAAATATTTTGTTTTTAGATGAACCTACCAATGATTTGGATTTGGAAACCCTAATGATTTTAGAAGATTATCTAGAAGGATTTCAGGGGGCAGTTGTGGCGGTATCCCATGATCGATATTTCTTAGACAAAACAGTTAATCGTATTTTTGCATTTTTGGGAAATGGGAAGATAAAACAATATGAAGGTGGTTATTCTGATTACAAGTTGGCTAGAGAAAAAGAAGCACCGGTGTTGGACGACATAAAAGTTAAAAAAACCGAACCAGTTAAGGGTAAAGGACCAGCTCCCATCACGAAAATGAGCTATAAGGATCAGCGGGAATATGACACCATTGGTGATGAAATTTCAAAATTAGAAGGAAAAATTGAAAATATAGAAAAAAGCATGGAATCTTGCATGGCTGACTACACTAAACTTCAGGAATTATCCCAAGAGAAGGAAATATTGGAAGGCCAATTAGAATGCAGAATGGAACGCTGGATGGAATTAATGGAATTGGCGGAAGAAATTGAAAGAAACCGCATAGATCGGGGATAAATTTGATTTTTCTCTAGACGGGAAGAAGCTTTTATGGTATCTTGTTATATTGTAAATAAGGATGGGTTTTTTAGAAATGGAGAGTGATTTTAGTGGACGGTGCCAGTCCGTACCTGATAGGGCTTTTATTATTTTTAGTATGTTGTTCCGCATTTTTTTCTGCCTCAGAGACAGCTTTGACTTCACTTAGCAAGATAAGGCTTCGGAATATGGTGGAGGAAAAAATAAAGAACGCAGATAAAATTAGCAGACTTTTGGATGATCCAAATCGATTGCTCAGCTCTATCCTAGTAGGCAACAACTTGGTAAACAACGGTGCATCTGCATTGACAACAGCTTTGGCAATTCAGTTGTTTCATGGAGATGCAGGCAGTGGAGCCAGTGTTGCAACGGCATTTATAACGGTTGTAATATTAATTTTTGGTGAAATTACGCCAAAAACCATCGCAGCCCAACAAGCGGAAAGGGTTGCATTGATTGTTGTTAATATTATTGCGGCAGTAGTGTTTATTTTACGTCCTGTGGTTGCAATTTTAAATGTGGTAACAGGTGCGTTGATTCGATTTTTTGGATATAATCCCAACCAGAAAACCCCTACTATCACAGAGGCTGAATTGAAAACCATTGTGAATGTTAGCCACGAGGAGGGCGTTTTAGAGTCGGAAGAAAGATTTATGATTAATAATATCTTTAACTTTGGGGATGCCAAGGCAAGAGATGTAATGACACCCAGAACAGATATGTTAACAGTATCTTGTGATGTTTCGTACGAAGAGTTTGTTACTTTAGTGAAAGAGGAAGGATTTTCTCGTCTGCCTGTTTATCAAGAGGATATTGATGATATTGTAGGGATTCTTTATGTAAAAGACGTGTTTTTCGTTGACGAAAGTGAGTTCTCAGCGGAAAAGTATATGAGGGAGCCTTATTTTACTTACGAAAGCAAACCTGTGGCTGAACTTTTTGCCGAAATGAGAGCAAACCGATTAGCGGTTGCAATTGTTTTGGATGAATATGGCGGAACATCGGGTTTAGCAACCATGGAAGATATTGTGGAAGAGATTATGGGCGAAATTGCTGATGAATATGATGATGAGCAGGATGAAATAGAAATCATTAAAGAAGATGAGTTTGTAGTTGATGGTAGTACACGTCTAGAAGAATTTAATAATTTAGTAGGTAGCCAGTTGGAATCTGATGAAGTGGATACCATTGCAGGTTATGTTTTGATGATTTTAGGGAGTTTCCCAGAGGGCGGGGAAGAATTGGAGTTGGATGGATTAAAATTTATCGTGGAAGAGATGGATAAGAATCGTATTTCTAAGTTACGGGTTTATTTAAATCAGCCTTCTAAAACAGAAGAAGAAAAATGAACAAAAGAATCATAGCCCTTTTGGTAGGCACTTATATGACGGAAGTAAAAACGGAGAAACGGCGTAGCTTTGGCTATGCCGTTTCTCCGTTTTGCAGGTCATTGAGTAAGACCAGAGGGTGTATTCCCACAAGGCTGCAGTTAATTTCTATTTACTGTTATTATGCACCTTTGAATGGTCTGTTCCTCTCCGCCTTGTCAGCTGCCAAACTTTTTAATATCATAAAGGTTAGATAGTAACAGCCAATTTTGAATGAATGGCCGCATGATATTCCAATATCCCACGCCTGCGAACCCATATTCAGAGGCTGTTTTCAATTTGGCTTCTATGCTTCTTGCATCCTCAAACCAAACAACATGGGCTCTGCCAGTATCATCAGTATAGTAGAAGTAGGGGCTTTGACTGGGTTCGTCAAAAAGAATTTCTGCGCGTAAGTCCATAGCCATTTGCGCAGCTGCTTGGTTTCCTATGGAGAGTGCCTTGTCATCGCCCCTTAAGAAAGGCAACGTCCAGTCGTATCCATAATTAGGAACTCCCATAATAATTTTTTCGGGCGGGATTTCGGTAATGGCATAGTCTAAAACGGCCCGAACGCTGTTTAGGGGGGCTACAGCCATTGGGGGTCCATATGCATATCCCCACTCGTAGGTCATAAGCAATATAAAGTCTGCTATCTCGCCAATTCTTTTATAGTCGTGAGACTCGTAGAGCAATCCTTGTTGTCCAGCGGAGGTTTTTGGTGCTAGTGCAACAAAAACCTTATATCCGGCGGCACTCATTACTGCTTTTAAATCAGAAATAAATGCAATAAAAGCATCTTTATCCTCAGGGAAAACATATTCGAAATCAACATCAATACCATAATAACCTTTTTCGTTCATTACGGTTAATAGGTTTTGAATGAGGGCCTCCTTTGAGGAGGGATTATTTAGCATTTTAGAGACCAATTCGTTGCTAAATTTTCCGCTTTCATCAAAGGGGGTTAACACTAAAATTGGAGCAGCCCCATACTTTGCAGCTGATTCAAGCAATTGTCTATCATCTAATGGGATTAGTTGGCCGTCTTCTTTAAAACCATAGGAAAAGACGGAGAGTAAGGATAAATAGGGAACCGTTTGGTTTAATAAGTCTGTGTTTATATGTGGATAGGCATAACCGTTAACCAAATATTGCCCTATGGGGTTTTGCTTAAAAGCAATAATTAAACTTTGACCAGAATAAATATATTCTTGCGATGTTACTTGAGGGTTATTTTGCAACAAAACATTTTGGGAAATTCCAAATTGCTGGGCTATGGTAAAAATACTATCACCCGGTTGCACAATATATGTTACTTCAGGTTCTAAAATCAACAATGCCTGCCCTTTGGTTAAAAGATTAGGATTGGTGATAGCGTTGTTTTGCATAATTTGTTTTGCTGGTACGTTATATTTTGCTGCAATAGAAAAAATTGTTTCACCAAGATCAACAACATGGATTATCATTCCGCCACCTCCGGTAATATTTTATGCCAAATTTTATAAAAAAGAATTGAAAAAAGAACGTATCCGAGAGATACGTTCTTTTTAAAATCATTTTTTAGGTTTTACTTCGTTTAACATTGATTCGGTTGTGGTGATATAATTACCCAAATCTTGGACTCCCTCAAGTTTTTTAGACAGAGGCTTCCCTGTGTTATCAACAAAAATTGTTGTAGGCAATCCCTGTAAATGTTCGATAACCCAAGATGCCATATTTTGATCCGGAACAATTGTTGTAAAGGTTACACCTGCTTCTTTTTGGGCTTTTTTAACAATTTGTTCGGCTTCCTCACCGGGGGTATCAATAATAACTTGTACAAAGTTAACGTTTGGGTATTTTTGCTTTAGCTGCTCATAAAAAGATTGCAGGGTATCTAGTTCATTTATGTCTGGATAACAGTAGGAAGCCCAAAAGTTCACAACAGTTAAATCATAATCATAAAACATTGTACTTGTAATTGAGTCACCATCTAGTGTGGTAGACATAAAGTTTAAATATTTTTTATCTTCTTCCGTTTGAGATTTTACAACGGTTTCATCGGGCACAAACGTTTCAATTGAGTCTCTGAGAAGGGGTAAATCTGCTTTTAGGGCATCAAAAATTTTCTCGGCGTTTTTGGTAAATTTGGGGACAGCACCGATGTAATCTGTTAGATAGTAGAAACGGAAACCATCTTGCAGAGGTAATTCTTCACAATTTTCATATAGGTCTATTTCGTCTTGGACAGTGTCGGAATCAACATTCTCATCTCTTACAACTAAGAGGGTAAAAATAGGAATCATTAATTCTTCCACAGGGATTTGAGAGTCAATATTATTTAACTCATCAAGATTTTCACTTGGAGCATAGTCATATTCAACCTTAGCGTAAATCTCCCCAGCGGTGTCTACAAAGCTTACAGGAATTAAGTTCACATTTTCCTGTTCTAACCATTGCATTGGCAGACTATATGCCAAACCACATTGTTCAAAGCGGTAATCTGTTTTTAATTCAGTGTTTTTGTTTTCTGCTGGAGCGGTATCCTTTTTTCCACACCCGCCAAGGATGCTAAAGCTCATAATCAGCACAAGAAAAAGTGCTATTTTTTTAATCATTGTTATTCCTCCTAAAAATGATTGCGTAAAAAGCTGAAAATTCATTTTTATTAATTGAATTTTAATTGCTTAACAAAATGCAATTACTTGTAATTTTTAAACATACTACATTATTATACAGAAATAAATGGCCTGTCGCAATGGTAAAAACTATGGAAAATAAACAATTATTATGATTTTTAATTGCATTTTAATCCGTCGACAATATGCTTTTAACTGCAAAAATGTATACTGGATTTAAATTGTGGATAAATAAAGCTAGAATATTTTATAAACACAGGCATGGTTTTTTTATACAGTAAATTAGTTTTTTTATACTCTGTGGAAAAGTAGCTGAAAAATTTTGTATATGAAACAAACTACAGTTGTGATATGTGATATGCAGAAAGAGGATAGGAGATTATCGGATCCTACCTATAAGCAAAATAGTCATAGAAACACTAAAGAGCCAATTGAATTTCACTTTACCTGTTTTTTGTCTAGTTTTATAGGTTTTATGGTATAATAAACCAACAATATGAAAAGGAGAATTAACATATGGCACAGAAGAAGATTCTTTTAATTGAAGATGAAGTGAAGCTAGCAAGATTTGTCGAGTTAGAGCTCAAATATGAAGGGTATGAAGTGAGTGTAAGCCATGATGGACGCGAGGGCATGGCATTAATCAACGAAGAACACTTTGACATGATTCTCTTGGATTTAATGTTGCCTGGGTTAACAGGAATAGAAATTTGTCGCCGCGTCCGTAAAACATCTAATGTGCCAATTATTATGTTAACGGCAAAAGATGAGGTTATTGATAAGGTGGCAGGTCTTGATAGTGGTGCTGACGACTATTTGACAAAACCATTTGCAATCGAAGAGCTACTGGCTAGGATGCGTGTGGCTTTCAAGCATTGTGAAGATAGAATGACCAAAAAGGTATTGTTGCAGGTGCAAGATCTAGAAATTGATACAGAAAAACGTTTGGTTACGGTTGGCGGTATTGTTGTTGAACTTACGAAAAAAGAATATGAGCTTCTTTTATATTTGGTGCAGAACAAAAACATAGTGTTAACAAGAGAACAGATTTTAAACGAAGTTTGGGGTTATAGTTATATTGGTGAGACTAATGTTGTGGATGTTTATGTTCGTTATTTGAGAGCGAAAATTGATGAAGCTTTTCAAAAGAAATTTATCCATACCATTCGTGGGGTAGGCTACTATGTCAAAGAAGAATAAAAGAACATTTTTTGGCGGAATACGACACATGGCTATCGCTAAAAAAATCACACTATTATATGGTGGAATTTTCTCCTTTTCCCTGTTTATCATTAGTTTGTTTATGACATTAAATATTACTGCAATACAACAGCATAATATTCGCAGGGAGCTAACCTATACTATTTCAAATATTGAAAATTATTTGAAACAAGGGAAGAAACTGAGCAATGAAGCACTAAGAGGTTTGCTAGACAACAAATATGTTGAGATATGCGTATACGATCAGATAGAAGATTGCTTTTATTATAGTCACTTTGGGGAAGGTCCTTCGCTAATTCAGTCTCAGGAGTTTAACTTGCAAAAAGACAATGGCAACCTTGTAAAAGATGAAGAGCTGAGAGAAAAGAGGAAGAAAGCTTTTGAAGAGGATGGCTTTAAAATTACCGTTCAAAAAGAAAGCGCAGGTAATAGCACAGAGTATATTTTGGAAAACAATAGAAATCAACAGCTTATGTTGATTTCTACATCAATTCCTACAAAGGATAGAGTATACCGTGTTGAAGCGTTTAAGCTGATTGACATCAATTCCAATTTCTTAAAAGGTTTCATCGTCAAGTTGACAATGATAGATTTTATTGGAATTTTTTGTGCATTCTTGATTGGTCGTTATATTAGTCGGCGTATGCTACAACCAGTGGAGGCAATTCGCTCAGCGGCAGAACGCATTACCATTGAAGACTTAAGCCAGCGAATAGATACGGATGGGCCGGATGATGAGATGAAAGAGTTAACAGTAACGTTTAACTCTATGATCGACCGTTTGGAAAGTTCGTTCCAGCGGCAAAACCAGTTTGTGTCGGATGCTTCTCATGAATTAAGAACACCCATATCTGTCATTCAAGGATATGCGAACCTAATCAATCGTTGGGGCAAGAGTGATCCTGATATATTGCAAGAGTCCATAGACTCGATTTTAACCGAAACAGAGCATATGAGTGCGTTAATACGTAAACTTTTATTTTTGGCGAAGGGTGATCAGAACCGTATGCTTGTGCAGAAGCAGTCAGTGACACTAAACGAAATTGCCAATGAAATCGTAAAGGAATTAGAGATCTTGGAGGTAAACCGACAAGTGATTTTTGATGGGCAGGATAAGGCTGAAATTTGGGGCGACTCTGATTTAATCAAGCAGTTGCTATGGATTCATGCTGAAAATGCTTTGAAATACACAAAAGATGGTGATCTAATAACGATACGAGTTTGGAAGGATAAAAAAAATGCATATGTGTCAGTAGGTGACAATGGTGCAGGAATTTCGAAGGAGCATCTGGGCAAAATTTTCGATCGATTTTACCGAGTAGATCAATCTAGAAACAAAGGGATTTCTGGTACAGGATTAGGACTTTCAATTGCGAAGTGGATTGTTGACAGCCATTTTGGTCAAATTTCCGTAGAAAGTCAAGAAGGCAAAGGCACAACTTTTACGAATGCTTTTCCGCTTATCATGAGGCCCAAAAAGGAAGAATTGAAAAAAGAAAGCTAGTCTTACAACATTTAAGAATTCCTTAAGGTTTCCCCTTTTGTTTGATAAAGGAAATTAAAGGGAGTATAATTATTGATACACATCTGTGTAAACAATATTTAAGGGGGAAATACTTATGAGAAAGAAGTTAGCAGCACTACTATGTGCAGTAATGTGCATCACAGCATTTACTGGGTGCTCCAAGGCAGAATTAGGTTATCTGCAGATGAGCGTGGATATGTTGAACAGCCTTGAGGTTTGTGAAGCATCTGGAAAGGTTAACGTAGATTTAGATGTAGACGCAATGAAAGAGTATGTTGCAGAATTGTCTAAGGTAGCGGGGTACACCGATGAGGTAACTCAGGAATCTTTAAAAGAACTTGGCACTCTGAAAGGAAAGCAATCTGTTGTAATAGACTATACTTTAAAAATGAACATGGATACCCTTGATTACTATTTAGGCATGGATATGACTTATGGCGGTAAGAAGTATGCTATGGGTGATATGTATTTTGGTATGACAGATGGTATTTATGTTTCCAGCAAAACAATTTGGGGCATATATGAATTGACAAGAGATATGGCAGGCGCTGACAAAACAAGTTATTTGTTAGATGAAAATTTTGCAAAAGAACTGAAGGCTACTTTGGACCAAAGTAAGTACATCAACCTGATTTCTATGGAGGAAATGGGTTTGACGGAAGAAGAAATGGCCCAGATCTCACCTGATGGTGGTTTCAGTGAGTTGTACGCATCCGTATTTGAATTTTATAAGAATGCGTTTGCCGGCTTCACTACAAATATGGTAAGTGAAGTTTCTGGTGGATATAAAGTTCAGGCAGATGGCAAGGCAGTGGCACAATTGGTAGTCGATTTATTAGACTATGTGGGCAGTAACCCAGACACCGTAATGACTGCGACAACAGCATATATGATGGACGTAATGAAAGTAATGAAGTCTTCCGAAGAAGAAATTGCCGAGTTTAAAGCACAGATGGATGCTGTAAAGGGTGAAGTTGCTTCTATGAAAGAAACAACGGATGCATTAAAGGCAATGATCCAGCAGGCAATAGCTACACCAGTTGTTTCTGATGTTTTGGATAGTTTTAAATATGAAGCAACTATTACAAGGTCTGGAGCAGGTTATAATGCAAAAGAATCTTTTGGCATCACAAATGGATCTAAGAGTGTATTGAAAGTTACAAGTGATAGCGCAATGAAAGCTGGAAGCGGCAAAGTTGTTATGCCAACATCCAGTGTAAGTGTATCTGCTTTCCAAGAAAAATTAGTGGGTTTGACAGAAAAATATAACCCTGTGACCGCTATTTCCGTTCTTTGGGGATGGGAAGGCGATTCAGAGGCTATGTTGACAAAAGAAAGAGCGGAAGTCTCTTTGGCTTCTAATGATACAGAAATGACGGACTATGTTGTGAAAGACGGTCGTGTATATTTACCTTTGCGTATGATTTGTGAAGCAATGGGTGAAACTGTTGAATGGAACAAAGATGATAAGACAGCTTATGTAGTTCGTGAAGGTGGCAAGACTGCCATGGACGGTGTATTGCAGGATGGAAAATCTTTTATCAGCGTTCGTGACTTTGAAAAATTGGGTTATACCGTTGACTACAAAGCTGTAGATGGCTTAAAAGAAGCAACTGTATCCAAGTAAAAAGAATTTTAAAGCAAAGAAAAAGGGCAGCATCAAATGGATGTTGTCCTTTTCATATTGCAGCAATATTTTTGTGCTTGCAGTAAGGGGCGATGAAGAAAGGGCTTTGCCTAATTTAGCCTAACCCTTTGTTTTTCTCTTTATTATGATTTCTTAGATTTTCCCAAATAGAGTAGGGTATGGCAAGGTTGCCTCTGCCTGTGCCTAAGCGAATAAGTGGTTTATTTTCACCATGAAAGTCACTTCCGCCGGAAGGGCATAAATGATATTTGTTTGCAAGCTTTATCATATTTTTTCTTTGGGAAGGTGTATAGGAGGAGTAATAACATTCGATGCCATCTAAACCTAGCTTTGCTAAGTCATCACAAAGAATATCCAATTGGTCTTGGGCGAGGGCGTAAAGAGTGGGATGGGCAAGTATACTGATTCCACCAGCTTGATGGATCATTTGAATGCATTGCTCCGTTGTAAAAAGGGTTTTGGCCACATAAGCTGGCATTCCGGGGGAAAGGAATTTTACAAATGCCTCATCCCGGGTGTATATGTACCCCTTTTTAAGCAGAACATTGGCAAAGTGGGCTCGTGTTATGATTTCGCCACCAGCATTTTGCATGATATCTTCAATTGTAATGTCTAACCCTAATTGCGCTAGTTGATTCACCATTTTAATGTTTCTATCCATGCGGTTTTGACCCATGGTTTCCATTTGTTCATTTAAAATTGGGGCTTTTGGATCCAGACCCAAACCCACAATGTGTAGCTCGGGTTGATGAAAGAGATGGCATTGGCCACCAAGTTCAATTCCAGGAATGGTTTCTATTCCGTGTTTTTTACCTGCTTTCATGAACTCTTCTAATCCGTCAATGGTATCATGATCTGTAAGAGCAATTGCCCTAAGTCCCTGTTTTTTTGCCAATATAACAAGGCCCTCTGGCGAGTAGGTGCCATCGGAGCAATAAGAGTGGGTATGCAAATCAATAGTATTGTTTTTATTCATAGTCCTACCTCCTTTGTTTCCTTTTAGTATAACATATTAAAAGGTGAGCGGACGGGCAATGGAAGTTTGCTCTTGAAGTATGTTATGACAGTTTTGTTATGAGCAATATAATAATGACACAACTGCTTTAAAATAGATTTACCTGTTAGAGTAACCACAGTACAATCATTATAACACAAAAGTAGAGCGTTTAAACTGGACGGAGAAAAAAACAATATGAACTGAGCTGAGTTTTGGCAATCTCACAGGATTTTAAGATTGTATCATAATTATCCTGCTCCTCCCATAAAATAAACCAAAGCAAATTGGGAGAGGATATCTTTGGAAAAGAAGAAGAAGGAAAACAAGAAAAAAATACAGAAAAAAAGAGAGAGTATGGAAAAGCAAGGAGGGCAGGGCTGGATTTGTATGGTGAAGGGGATGGCTGTTGCTTATGCAATCACCTGTATATTCTTTATTGCCTATGGGCTTATTCTTACATACACAAATATTTCCGAACAAAGTTTACCCATGGTTGCGCTGGTATGTACTGCCTTGTCTTCAGCGGTTGCTGGGTATGACTGGGCCAAATGCCGTAAAAGAAAGGGCTTTTTAATGGGTTTAGCGGCGGGTCTGGTTTACACGGTCATTCTTTTTATTGTAACAGGTTTGGCCAGTGATACATTTACTATAGGTATGTCTAAAGTCATGACTCTAATCGTTGCTCTTGCAGGTGGGGGAATTGGTGGTATCATGGGTGTTAATGGAAAAAAATGAAAAAACACTTGAAAATTTTCTTCAGTGTGATATACTGACTGCTAAGAGAGTATACAATTTTCTAAATCAAAATTGTGTGAGCTTTGCAAATAAGTGCGAAATAGGCTGGTTTCTCCTTTTATACAAAAAGGAGAGCCGCCTTTCTTTTGTGCAAAAACTTAAGCACAAAGATTTCAGGAGGGAATCAGGATGAAGACAAAGGGAAGATTAATGCTATTGCTTATGCTGGTTGTGGCATTGGGATTAAGCGCATTAACCTATTATGGACTAGGGCGGGACAAGCAATTTAGCGTCAATGACATCAAACAGGGCCTGGATTTAAGTGGCGGCGTTGACATTGTGTATGAGGCAGATAAAGAGAATGTTACAGCAGAGGAGATGGCAGCGGCAATTTCTTTGTTGCAAGGGCGTTTAGACTGGAACGGTTGGACAGAGGCGGAAGCCGCCAAAGAAGGTACTAATAGAATCCGTGTGCAAATTCCTGGTGTAGATGATGCAGAGGAGGCAATACAAGAAATTGGACAAACAGCACAACTTGCCTTTGTAGATGAGGCAGGGAATGTTTTACTTACGGGTAGCATGATAAAAAATGCAACCAAACAGGTTGGGGCAACCTCAAAAAATGGTCCCTCAATTCCTTATGTTTCTTTGGAATTTAATGAGGAAGGAAAAGAGAAATTTGCACAGGCCACGGAGGAGAATATTGGGAAGACCATACGCATTGTAATGGATGATGAGGTGATAAGCGCACCTGTGGTTCAGACTAAGATTACGGATGGCAACGCTATGATTTCCGGTCAATTTACAGGTGAAAGTGCTGAAAATTTGGCTGCTTTGATTCGTGCAGGTTCTTTGCCATTTAACTTAAATGTAATTCAAATGAAAAATGTTGGCGCAAGGTTGGGAGCCGATGCACTTTCCACTGGCGTTTTAGCTGGTTTGGTTGGCATTGCGCTGGTGCTTGTATATATGGTATGTACTTATAGAATGCTAGGCCTTGCTGCTGACTGGGCTTTGATAATCTATATTGCCCTAGACTTAATTGTTTTGAGCCTGTTTAATGTTACACTGACATTGCCGGGTATTGCAGGTATTATTCTCTCTATTGGTATGGCAGTTGATGCCAACGTCGTTATATTCGAGCGTATTAAGGAAGAGTTGATTTTGGGCAAGACCCTGCGTTCAGCGGTTAAGACCGGATTTTCAAGAGCATTACCTGCAATCATTGATGGCAATGTGACAACATTAATTGCAGCTATTGTATTGTTCTTCTTAGGCTCGGGTACAGTTAAGGGCTTCGCAACAACGCTAATGATTGGTATCATAATTTCTATGTTTACTGCTTTGGTTGTAACAAGAGTTATTGTAAATAGTTTGATAAAGGCAGGGTTTCATAACCCTAAAAACTATGGATTTAGAGTGAAATAAGGAGGTGGCAAAGATGAAGATAATTGAAAATAGAAAGAATTTTTTTGCCCTTTCCTTGATTATGATTTTCATTGGTTTTGCGGCAATGTTTTACCAAAGTACTCAGAGTAACGGAATGCTCAATTGGGATGTAGAGTTTACAGGCGGTACATCCATGGAAATTGATATGGGCGAAGAATACGATCATGAAAAGTTAAGAGAAGTGATTTTTGATGTGACAGGGCAGAGAAGTCCCCAAATTCAGGACGTAATAGGAACAAATGAAGTTGCTGTGAAGATGCAGTCTATTGATAGTGTAACCAGAGGCAAATTGGCAGAAGGAATTCAAGCAGAATTTCCTTTGTCTGAAATCAAAACAACATCCGATGTTAGTGGTACTGTAAGCTCGGAGATGCAAAAGGCTGCAATTAAGGCATCTTTGCTTGCTTGTATTGCTATGTTAATTTACATTTCTATTCGGTTTAAGGATATTAGAGCTGGTAGTAGCGCCATCATTGCTCTGGTACACGATGTTTTAATTGTTATTGCAGCTTACGCAATTTTCCGTATACCTGTGAATAACACTTTTATTGCTGTGTTGCTGACCATTTTGGGTTACTCTGTAAATGCGACTATTGTGATTTTTGACCGTATACGTGAAAACCATGATAAGTTCCCCCATCGTGAAACGGCAGAAAAAATTAATAAGAGTGTAGCACAAACTTTGGCTAGATCCATCAATACATCCATCACCACCTTTTTTACAGTTGGTGCAGTGTATGTCATTGGGGTTCAATCCATTAAAGAATTTGCTCTGCCTATGATGGTAGGTATAATTGTAGGTGCGTATTCTTCGATATGCATTTCTGGGTCGGTTTGGTATACATTATTACCCAAAAATGAAAAATAAAAAGTGGCAGGAAATGTCCTACTCAAATAATTATGATTTCGAAGGCGGTAGTCATGAAGGTTCTCATGGCTACCGCCTTTCACTTTTTTAGTCATGACAATACCCCAGGATTTCCCAATAAGGATGTGCCTTACCACAGCGGTTCTGTGGTTGTGACAAGGTTATTCTCATGTTATAATGGAGAAAGGACAAATTTTAGGTTTGGATATGTCTTAACTGTTGAACGAAAAACTCAAGTTTATCGCTGAGGTGATAAATGTCATACAAAAAAATTAGGGCATCACCGCTGAATCAAACGGTGGTGCCCTAAACATCCTTATTGGAGGAGGCTAAAAATTTTTGCTGGTTTTTCATTGTGTGAAAATAATGGGGTGGACTCTTCTACATAACCTTTTATTGTGTGATATAATGAAAAAATTAAAGGAGTTGTTACGGTTGAAACGATGGTTATTAAAAAGGTCTAAAATAGATTCGGCTACTATGGCAAGGGAACTGGGAGTTAGTCATACAGTTGCTTGTGTTCTGGCAAATCGAGGTCTTAATGAACGCCAGAATGCCAGAAACTTTATATATGGAACAATTGATGACCTAAGAGATCCATATTTAATGAAGGATATGGAGTTGGCAATAAAGGTAATAAAACAGGCCATCATAGAGGGCAAAAAGATTGCGGTTTATGGTGATTATGATGTGGATGGGATTATGAGTACCACCATTCTTTTTCGTGGAATATTAAGATGTGGGGGAAACGCAGTTTACTATGTACCCCATAGGCAAAGGGAAGGGTATGGCCTTAACCTAGAGGCTGTAGAACAATTGGCAGAGGAAGGAGTAAAGGTGCTCTTTACCTGTGATAACGGAATTGCTGCCCTAGAAGAAACAAAAAGAGCAAAAGCGCTTGGTATGGATGTTGTGATTCTAGACCATCATGAGCCGGGATTTAGAGACGTAGATGGGATTGTTGAAGATATTCTTCCAACGGCAGATGCGTTAATTGACCCAAAGCAAAGCAAGTGTAGGTATCCCTTTCCCATGCTCTGTGCCGGGGGGATTGCATATAAATTTGCTATCGCTCTATTAAGAATCTTTAAAATACAGGATAGAAATTTAGAAAAGGAGTTTTTGTGCTTTGCTGCCATTGCCACAGTTTGTGATATTGTGGATTTGTTAGATGAAAATAGAATTCTGGTTCGTTGTGGGTTGCAGGAGATACGAAAAACAACGAATGTGGGCTTAAAAGTATTACTTGAGGAAACTGGCGTGGCGAATAGACCTATATCTGAGTATCATCTAGGATTTATTATTGGCCCTTGTATTAATGCCACTGGGCGTCTAGAAAGTGGCAAAAAGGCTGTTGAACTTTTCTGTGAAAAGGATGAAGGTAGGGCTAGGGAGATTGTAAAAACTTTAATAAAACTGAATGAAGAACGAAAAAATCTAACGGTTCAGGCCGCCCAGCGAGCCGTAGAACGTATTGAAACAGAAGGTTTCCTTCATGATAAAGTTCTCGTCTTATATGATGGGGATACGCATGAAAGCATTGCCGGGATTGTTGCAGGGAGAATAAAGGAGCGCTACTATCGGCCTGTCATTATGATAACTGCAGGGGAAGATGGAGGGAAGGGTTCTGGAAGAAGCATAGAAGGATTTCATTTATTTCAAGCTCTTTTTCGTTGCAAATCTCTTTTTACCCGGTTTGGGGGCCACGCCATGGCAGCAGGACTGTCTTTGCCCCTGGAAAACATCCCTTTACTAAGGGAAAAGTTAAATGAGGATTGTGACTTGACCAAAGAAGATATGACACCCGTTTTACGACTGGACAAGCAATTGTTATTTTCGGAGATAGACATGGAGCTAGCCAAGGAATTGGAAATGCTGGCACCGTTTGGGAAAGAAAATCATGCACCATTATTTGGTTCTAAAAGTATCTCTGTGGATAGGATAGATTTGATTGGGAAAAATAAGGACATTCTTCGGATGACTTTATCTGATGGTGCTAGCGGCAAACGTTTTGGGGCATTGTCATTTGAAGGTTACGAACAAATGCTGAATTTACTAAAAGAATTGTATCCAGAAGAAGAATGTGTTAAAATCATGAGTGGTGGAAAAATATTGCGAAAATTTGACTTTGTATATAGCATAGAGATTAATACATATAACGGTAGAAGTTCTGTGCAATTAATGATTAAAGACTTTAGGCTTTCGAAATGAGGAGGAACAACAAATGGAATTGAAAGATAGAATCAGGTCTATTCCCGATTATCCTGAAAAGGGAGTTATGTTTAGGGATATTACTACTTTGCTAAAGGATGCAGAAGCTTTGGTAGAAGCGGTAGATCAAATGCAGAAAAACTTAGAGGGATTGGAATTTGATTTGATTTTAGGGCCTGAGTCAAGAGGCTTTATTTTTGGTATGCCCATTGCCTATAATCTGAAAAAGGGCTTTATCCCTATTAGAAAAAAGGGTAAACTGCCTTCAGAGGTTGTTAGCAAAGAGTATTCTTTAGAATATGGCACAGCTACCATTGAAATGCATAAGGATGCGGTGCTCCCTGGACAGAAGGTAGTTATTGTGGACGATCTGTTGGCTACTGGCGGCACAGCAAAGGCGATTGTAGATATGGTGGAAGGTGTTGGTGCGGAGGTTGTTTCAATGAACTTCCTCATTGAGTTGGATTTCCTAAATGGCAGAAAAGTGTTAAATGGATACAATGTAAACACTGTAATTCACTACTAAAATTCTAAATTGTTGAAAATAATAAAAAGTGTTATATCCCATTCGATATAATACTTTTTTATTGTGCTCATGAAAGATTGATTAGAATTTATGAGTAATTATTGACTCTGTAGGGTATGGTTGATACAATAACGCTTAAGATTGAAGGAGTAAACATAATCTTATTAGAATTTTATAAAACTGAAGCGATTAAAAGGAGAGAGAAGATGGCGTTAGCAATTTTATCATATGTTTATTTAGGAATGGGGCTAGTCAGTATTTTAGGCATTGCTTTATTATATTTCATGAAAAGCCAAAAGGCTAAAAGAACTTTGCTATATTGCTTAGCTGTATGGGCAATTATTATTGCATTTATCAGTAGTACAGCGTTACCAAAAAATTATGTGTTACAGAAAATCATTACTTGGGGCATTGGCCTGCTAAGTATGGTTGGTATTGTGATTGATTGGAAGTTTGGTAAGGAAAAGCAACCTTTAGCCTATGGGCTGGTGGTGGCATCCGTTATTTTAGGAATGGGCAAGATGTTATTTTTCTAAATAGAACTTATGAAGATGGCTGATATCATTGGATATCAGCCTTTTTTAGTTAGGTTCTAATAAAAGCTATGGTTCCAAAGGATAGAATGAAACAGTGAAAATGAAAAATTATTTTTTGGGGGATTGAGGGGAAAAATAATGTGATGTTTTGTTATTTCTTGATATTTAAAAATTTCTTTGGTAAGATGAAATTATTGGAAGTTGAAATAGCTTAGAACAAAAAAATATCATTCAAGCATATTTGGGGTTTAGAATCACAGATTGGTAAACAAAAGAATTTTTAATTACAAAGGAGAAAATTATGTTTGGTCAGTTTTTTGTGTTATTTGCTTTGATGGCTGTGGGCTATGTTTGCAGCAGAAAGAAATTTTTAAACCAAGAGATGACAATCGGGGTTGGCAATATTGTGTTATTTTTTACAATCCCTGCGTTGCTATTTTCAAGCCTAGCAAATACGCAGGTTAAAAATGATATGCTGATTAATTTTGCCACAATGGTGGCATTACAGTTTATCAGTATGTTGGTTTTTGGACGACTGATTCGTATGTACTACCTTTTTCGGAAATTTGAAAAAAGCCATTTAAATATGTTGGAGGTTACAGCAGTTTCCGTAAATAATGCTTTTATTGGTTTTCCCATTGCCCTGATGTTTTTTGGAGAAGAGGCTGTTGTCTATATGTCTGCCAGTGTTTTAGGCTTAAACCTATACGTTTGGAGTATCGGTTTATATATAATCAAAGGGATAAAAGGAGAGCGCTTGGGTGCCATGATTCGTACCCTAATTAAGGGGGCAGTCAACCCCAATATCTCATCTATTTTACTGGGACTTTTTGCATCGGTTGTTGGCTTCATGGCGTATGTGCCTGATTTTGTTCAGGAATTCATTAACTCCTTGGGGAGTATTTCAACCCCTCTTTCGCTAATTTACATAGGTGCGTTAACAGGAAATAGTGGCCTTAAATATTTATTAAAAGATCGGGAATCCTTAGAAGCGAGTCTTACAAAAATGATTTTTATGCCTATTTTAGCCTTTGCATTTATTTATTTTATGCCGGTACAGCCGATCGTGAAAATCGTATATTTTATTGCTATGGCGCTCCCTTCTGCAGCAATTGTGCCTATGATTGTTGGACGGTATGGTGTTGGTGTTGAGGTTTCTTCAAAAATGGTAATGCTTACGACGGCATTTTCTATGGCTACAGTACCTGTTTGCGTTGCAATTAGCTATATCTGGGTATAGATTTGAGAAAAATATAGAATTATTAGGAAAATAGCATGAAAGTGCTTGCACACTTTTTTTAGATATGTTATAATTCTGAATTGTGATTACGGATGGTCCAATGATGCATCAAAGGGATGGCATTAAGAACGTCTTTGGAGGAAGGAGGAAACAAAATGGATATCATTAGAGAACTGGAAAAAGAACAGCTGAAAAGCGAAGTAACTCCTTTTAACGTTGGTGATACAGTTCGTGTTTATGCGAAGGTTGTAGAAGGCACCAGAGAAAGACTTCAGATGTTCGAAGGCGTTGTTATCAAAAGACAAGGCGGCGGCATCAGAGAAACTTTTACAGTTAGACGTATCGCTTCTGGCGTTGGTGTGGAAAGAACTTGGCCTTTACACTCCCCTAGAATTGACCGTATTGAGGTTGTAAGACGCGGTATCGTTAGACGTGCTAAACTTTTCTACTTGAGAGATAAAGTTGGTAAAGCAGCAAAAGTTAAAGAAGTATTGAGATAAGAAAAGTGGCCTCGGTGGAATTGTTTCATCGAGGTTTTTTTCGTAAAAGGCAAAAATCTTTGCCTTTTACGAAAAAAACAGAGATGAATAAATGGGAAACAAATTAGAAAATTAGCAACATTTTATCTTCGGTTTTGAGTCTGACAGGGGGTTTGCAAAATGGAACAGACACAAGAACAAATTGAGTATGAGGGGAAAAATAGAGAACTGGTAAAAAAGAAAAAAGAGTTTCCTCTTTGGGTTCAACTTCTTCTTTTATTGGCTTTGGTTTTTGTACTTAGAACCTTTGTGTTAGGAACTGTGTACGTAAAAGGGTCTTCTATGGAGCCGAATTTTTATCATGGAGATTTGGTGTTTATCAATAAATTAGCTACATCTGTAGCTTCTCCCCAAAAAGGTGATGTTGTTATCTGCCGGTTGAACTCCGATGGTCAAGAGGAGAATATTATAAAACGCGTTATTGGCCTGCCAGGAGATGAGATTGATATTGTTTGGAATGGAGATAGTGAAAATGTAGAATACTATTTGTATGTTAATGATGAACGGATTGAGGAGTCTTTTTTGGGAGAGCCAATGATGACAAAAGGGGACATAGAGTATCCGTTTGAGGTACCCGAGGGCAGTTATTTTGTGATGGGTGATAATCGAAATGCCAGCTCAGATAGCCGTAGAGTTTCCATTGGTGCAATTGAAAAAAAAGATTTGGTGGGAGAGGTTGTTTTCCGCCTTTATCCTTTTGATAAGTTTGGCTTTATTTCGTAAAGGAAGGAAAGAGATGATATGAATATACAATGGTATCCGGGCCATATGACGAAAACTCGCCGTATGATGGAAGAAACCATTTCACTGGTTGATATTGTTATTGAGTTGGTTGATGCGCGTATTCCATATAGCAGCAAAAATCCTGATTTGGATTCCCTTGCAAAAAACAAACACCGGATTATTTTGCTGAACAAATGTGATTTGGCCGATGATAGGGCCACGAGTATTTGGACTGAATATTTTGAGAAGCAAGGGTTTCGTGTTATTCAGATGAATGCCTTAAAAGGCACGGGCATGAATGAAGTTACTGAAGCGGCTAGGAGTCTGATGAAAGAAAAGATCGAAAAGCTGAAGGCCCGAGGACGCATTAATGTTCCCATTCGCAGTATGATTGCAGGGATTCCAAATGTGGGGAAATCCACGTTCATTAACAAATATGTTGGCAAAACTACGGCTAAAACAGGGGACAAACCCGGTGTTACCCGTGGGAAACAGTGGATAAAATTAAAAAAGGACTTTGAACTTTTAGATACACCTGGTATTTTGTGGCCTAAGTTTGAGGATCAGGAAGTTGGGCTTAAACTTGCTTTTACGGGAGCAATCAACGATGATATATTAGATGCAGAAACATTAGCCCTTTCTTTTATTGACCATATGCTCCTTCGCAATGCGGAGTGTATTAGAAAACGATATCAAATTACCTTTGATACCGTTGAAGAGCCTCACGTGGTTTTAAAACAGATTGCCGAGGCAAGAGGTTTTAAATTAAAAGGTGGAGAGCCTGACACGGAGAGAGCAGCAAAGATTTTGTTGGATGAATTTAGAGGTGGCAAGCTCGGACGAATTACCTTAGAATTGCCTGAAGACATTGATGAAATGTTGGAGGCTAAGGTGGCAAAAGAAAAGCTTAAGGCTGTTGACGATAGGGTAAGAAAAGAAAACTATAAAAGAAAAAATAAATAAAAAAATACTTTCGGTTATCGGTTTTGAGATGAACCCCAAAATTAGTCAAAAATTTGTATCAAGCAACCCCATAGGGCTTGTCGTCTGTGAATAGCAGGCGGCAAGCCCTTCAGTTTTACCTTGATTCTTCCTTTGTTGTAAGTAATCCAAATTTTTGTTCAACTTCGTCTTAGACTGATTCGTGGAATTGAATTTTTTGCCGATATAGCAGTCGTTTTTGAGCAAACCAAAAAAATTCTCAATCACGGTATTATCAAAACAGTGCCCCTTCCCACGCATACTTTACTGGATTCCTTGTTGGTAAGCAACTCCTCAAATTGTTTATGCTGATATGGCAACCTTGGTGGAAACAAAGAATAAGATTTGTTCCATTAGAAAGCTGTGTAAGCCCCTTGTCCAACATAGTTGTTACCATCAAATGCACCAGTCTAAGTGACATGGTGTAGCTGTTAATTTTCCTACTGTATATATCCAGCATTGGTGAGAGTTATAGCCTGTGTTCCCACAAATATTCCGTTCCTTTTTTTAAAATTTCCCCTGAAATCCTAGGTTGGGTATCCCTTTTATCATAGACCAACCCCTTTTGTTTTATGAATAACATATTGTTTCACAAAAGGGGCGCAGCTCAGTTTTATGTTAACCTAAGAGGTTTTTTATTCTTGATTAATATAATGAATTACGTTCTGAATAACTTGTGCTGTAAAGCCCCATATGGTATGACCCTTATATTCGTAAAACAACTCAGGTATACGACATTTGCTAAAGGGGTAGTCTTTGCCTCCCTCAATGCGATGGTAGGGGAAGGTGTCAATAATAACGGATTCCCAAATCATATCGTGGATTTCTGGGGGTGTTTCTCTAAAATAGGAGAGAGGAACAGTGAAAATTTGTGAAACCTCATCATCATTTGGGCAAGAAGAACGTAATACATCGTAACATACATATCCCACAAAGGGTTGGATGACTCCCCGATAGATAGTAAGCATATAGTCGCTTTTACCTAATATGGAAATTTCACTTTGGGGAATGCCCAATTCCTCTTCGGTTTCTCGTAGGGCTGTTTCCAACAAGGTTTCATCAGCTTCTTGATGCCCCCCGGGAAAACAAATATCTCCGGGCTGGCGAACTCCAGGAGCCCGTTTGTTTAAAACGAAGCATAACTCTCCGTTTTTTTCTGTAATTAATGCCAGAATTGCATAGCGGCGAAGCTTAAATATTGGTTGAGCCCTATGGTTTTTAAAAACATTTGATATTTTCTGAATACTCAGTTTCTGATCAACCATTGTTTCAGTCCTTTCTTAATTTAATATAAGAGGCGGCTTTACGTCGTCTTTGATCTTCAATTTCAGCATAGTGTTTTTTGGTGGTGTTTACATCGGCATGGCCTAAAGTATCCGCCACCAGATAAATGTCCCCTGTTTCTTGATATAGATTTGTACCAAAGGTGCTTCTTAATTTGTGGGGGGAAATGTTTTTTATGGTAACTCCAGAAGCATATTTTTTAACTAAATTTTGAACTGCACGAACAGTGATACGTTTACCTTGAGAAGAAAGAAATAGGGCATCATCTCCTTCTTCTTTTGTAAATGCTTGTCGGCGATTTTCTAAATAATTTTGTAAAGCTTCTTCAACCTCGTCCCCGAAGTACAAGAAAACTTCATTTCCACCTTTGCGGATAATTTTAATCCTATTATTTTTAAAATCGATATCTTTTATATTTATGCCGACACATTCAGAAACGCGCATACCAGTTCCTAAAAGTAGGGTGATTAGTGCTAAATCTCTTTTTTTAGTTCGTTCGTGAAAGGCTTTTTGGTGGTCGGACAGTTTTTCGCCAGACTCTACGGCATCTAAAAAATCTGCCATTTCATTTACATCCAAGCGGATGATTTGTTTATCGTGTATTTTTGGAGTTTCTACAATGGTGGCAGGGTTAGCAAGAATTTTCTTTTTTCTATAGAAGTATTTAAACATGGAGCGAATTGCTGCAAGTTTTCGAGATTTCCCTTTTTCATCATTATGTAACTCCGTGTTATTTTCCGGGTTTTCATAATTTTGCCGAATATAATAAGTTAGGTATTCCATAAAGGAATCAATATCGTCGGAGGTAACCTCATTTAAATGTTCAACAGTAAGGTCTTTTATTTCAATTCCGCCAAGGGCTCTATGTTCTTCATACAGATATCGGAAAAAAATCCTCAGGTCATAGGCATAACCTAGCCTTGTTTTGGTTGAGGTTGTCTGGGCGATTCCCCGAAAAAACTCCACTAAAAAAGGAGGAAGTTCTTTTTGAATCTCCCGAAGCCTTATCGTTTCTTTATTTTTTAGGTTTTCATGGTATGTTGACATGGATTATATCTCTCCATTCCAGCCCTTTAAATTAGAGCGTTTGATAGCCCCGAATACTTTTTCCTGCAGATTGTCATATTCCTTTGAGAGTTCGGCCAAAAGTTCTTTTGTTTCTTGACGTTTTGTATTACCATCGGCAAGGCAGGGGTTCTTAACAATGTTAATTCCATTTTTCACAACAAAGCTTTTTGCTTCCCATTCCGGTACATACATTAATGGTCGGATGGAATATAACATTTTACGATCCAGATAACTTACAGGGGCAAAACAGTTTATTCTCCCTTCATAGAAAAGGGACATAAAAAATGTCTCCACAACATCATCTTTGTTATGCCCTAAGGCTACTTTGTTACATCCTAATTTTTCTGCGGCATCGTTTAAAGCGCCTTTTCGCATTTTGGCACATAGGGAACAAGGATTTTTTTCCTTTCTCTCTTCAAAAATAATCTGCCCTATGTCAGTATGGATAACGGTATAGTTTACACCGATTTCATCACAAAGGGTTTGTATATCATCATATTTTGCCCCGGGCAATCCAAGGGAGACGGTAACAGCTTCTATTTCAAAGTGTTTTGGATAAAATCGTTGCAAATTCTTTAGGGCAAGGAGCAAGCAAATGCTATCTTTTCCGCCTGAAACACCAATGGCAATTTTGTCCCCTTCCTCAATCATATTGTAATCATCTACGGCACGACGCACATAGCTAAGTAATTTTTGTAGTTTCATAGGTTTGATCTCCTTTGTTAATTCATAGTTAAAAGATATTATATCATAAAAGGGTAGAAGATGGGCGAAAATCAGATGGAATGCCAGGAAAAGCATGGAGATAATCTAGGACGATACCAATAATAGGTATAAATTATCAAACGATTAAATAATAGCAGATTTAGGGTTATTTTCAATTGGGTTTTAGGTAAAGCAACTTTAAACTAAGCTTGGGTAAATAACACTACTAATATTTCCTCTTTGAAAGTTAAGCTTATAATAATTTTATATATTATATCGGAATTAAAAGAAAAATAAAAGGAATACTGTTCATTTTTAGGGAAAAAGGCTATAATGTTAGCATACAAAAAAAGGGGGCGTAGTATGAAGCATTGGTTAATAGGGCTCTTAGCAGTACTATTATGCTTTGGGACAGGCTGTGGAACAGCGGCTAATGAACAAATACAAGAAGAAGTAACTAAAACAGCTGAAGAAATCAGACTTGAAACCATAGAGAAGAAAATCCACTCCATGTCTGTTGAAGAAAAGATTGGACAGTTGCTTATGGCTGATTTTAGAAGCAACCTGGATGGTAGTGGAATGACGGTTTTAAGGCAGGATGTTGCAGACAGTATTCAGGGATACCACCTAGGAGGCGTCATCTTGTTTGCAGAAAACCTAGACACATTAGAGCAGACACAGATACTGATACAAGAGATGCAAAATGCTGCAAAAACACCATTGTTTATTGGAATAGATGAAGAGGGGGGCCTGGTATCCCGCTTAAAAAAAAGCAATATTCCCCACCAAACGATGCTTTCTCCCGGAGAAATGAAAGACCCCAAGGAGGCGGAAGCAGCAGGAAAATCCATTGGTGAAACATTATACTCTATGGGTGTTAATGTGGACTTTGCCCCTGTGGCGGATATAAATACGAACCCAGACAACCCTGTCATTGGGATTCGCTCTTATTCCGATAACCCTGAAGAGGTGGCAGGGATGGTGTGTGCATTTATTAAGGGATTGCAAAATGAAGGGATTAGTGCTACGGTAAAGCACTTTCCAGGACATGGAGATACCAAAGCAGATAGTCACAAAGCAGAGGTATTTGTGACCCATGATTTGGAAAGACTGAAAGCAATTGAATTTGTTCCTTTTTCGAAGGCTATTGAAGCTGGCGTTGCATTTGTTATGGTTGGGCATATAAAAACTCCTAATGCAACAACAGATGGTTTGCCTGCTACACTCTCATCACAAACCATAGCATTGCTAAGGGATGATTTGAAGTATAATGGTGTTGTTATCACGGATGCTATGAACATGAAGGCAATTACCGAGTATTATAGTGTTGGGGAGTCGGTAGTTATGTCTGTTTTGGCAGGAGTGGATATGGTTCTAATGCCTGGGGATATTGACGAGGCATATCAGTCTTTGTTAGAGGCCACGAAGGAAGGGCGAATTACTGCGCAACGATTGGACCAGAGTTTGCACAGAATATTGGGTTTAAAGTATGACAAGGGGTTACTTTGAAATAATAGAATTTCCTTGAAAATATAGGTTTTAAAAGGTATAATCAATTTTACAGGTTTTTTGACATTGAACAACAAAAAATGACATATTAATAGAAAAGTAGGGAGGTGATGGACATGGCGACAGCAGATGAAATGTATCAAGAGCTAGTGGAACGGATCAAGATGTATCATCCATCAAAAGATTATACTATGTTAGATAGGGCGTATGAGCTGGCAGCGGATGCCCACAAGGAACAAAAGAGGAAGTCAGGCGAGCCATATGTAATCCATCCCCTAAAAGTTGCGTATATATTGGCGGAGTTAGAATTAGACATGGAGTCTATCGTCGCCGGTATACTCCATGATGTAATTGAAGATACGAATTATGGACATGAAGACATCTCTAAAATTTTTAGTGAGGAGGTTGCTTGTTTGGTAGATGGTGTTACCAAATTAGGTAAGCTCTCTTACACAACAAAGGAAGAAATTCAGGCGGAAAATTACCGTAAAATGTTTTTGGCAATGGCAAAGGATATTCGGGTTATTTTAATTAAGCTGGCAGATAGATTACACAATATGCGAACGCTGAACTACATGACGCCGGAAAAACAACGGGAAAAAGCGCAAGAAACATTAGACATTTATGCGCCCTTGGCACATAGATTGGGTATTTCGAAAATTCGCACAGAAATGGAAGACCTTTGTTTTAAGTATCTGAATCCAGAGGCTTATTTTGACCTAGCGGCTAAAATTGAGAAAAAGCGAGCGGAAAGAGAAGCTTTTGTTCATGATATTGTAACGGAAGTGAAGATAAAAATGGATGAAGCTGGAATTTCAGGGAAAATTGAGGGACGAAGTAAACATTTTTTTAGCATTTATAAAAAAATGGTCAATCAAAATAAAAATTTGGACCAAATTTACGACCTTTTTGCAGTGCGAGCAATTGTAGATAGTATAAAAGATTGCTATGCAGTTTTAGGCATCGTGCATACCATGTATACGCCAATGCTAGGTAGATTTAAAGATTATATTGCGATGCCCAAGCCAAATATGTACCAGTCGTTGCATAATACTTTAATAGGCCCCGGTGGTCAGCCCTTTGAAATTCAGATTAGAACTTGGGATATGCATCGCACCAGTGAATATGGTATTGCTGCCCATTGGAAATATAAAGAAGGAAAAACAGGGGATCGTACCAATGAGACAGAAGAGGCGAAACTGGCCTGGTTACGCCAAATTTTGGAATGGCAAAAGGATATGTCTGATAATAAGGAATATCTTGATACCATCAAATTGGATTTAAATGTTTTTACCACCCAGGTTTATGCTTTCACACCTCAAGGCAGGGTGATTCAATTGCCCAAAGATTCTACGCCCATTGATTTTGCATATATGATTCACTCTGCTGTTGGGAATAAAATGGTAGGGGCTAGGGTCAATAATAAGATGGTCACCATTGATTATAACATTCAAAATGGGGATATTGTAGAAATTATGACCTCCCAGAATTCGAGGGGGCCTAGCCGAGATTGGCTTTCATTGGTAAAGAGTTCTCAGGCTAGAACCAAAATTAAGCAGTGGTTTAAAAAGGAAGAAAAGGAAGAAAATATTCTTCGTGGTAAAGAAATGCTTATCAGTGATATGAAGAAGAAGGGGTTTGCACCCAATGATCTTCTGCGTCCAGAATGGATGGAGCTGGTAATGAATAAATATGATTTTAAAGACTGGGATGCCATTATGGCAGCTGTTGGTTATGGTGGGATTAAAGAAGGTCAAATTGTAAATCGGTTGAAAGATGAATATTTAAAAGAAAAGAGAAAAACACAAACTGCAGAAGAAATGTTGCAGGATTTCGAAAAAACCGTTGACCAAAAACCCATCCAGAAAAAGAAAAAAAGCAAGAGTGGCATTGTTGTTGAAGGTATAGGCGATGTAGCAGTGCGATTTTCAAAGTGCTGTAGCCCTGTACCAGGGGATGAAATCATTGGCTTTGTGACACGAGGTCGAGGCGTAACAATTCATCGAACAGATTGTGTGAATGTGATGAATTTGAATGATGAAGAGAGAGGCCGCTTGATAAATGCTGAATGGGAGGCCCAATACACCCATGGTGATGTGGTGAATGCAGCGTATTTAGCAGAAATACGTGTCATTGCCAATGACAGAACAGGTCTGCTTTTTGAAATTAGCCGCCTTTTGGCCGACGAAGATATTGCGGTAAAAGGATTTAATATTCGTACCACCAAAGATATGCTAGCAATATTTAATATCACCCTTGAAATTCGAACCAAGGATCAGTTGATACGAATTACAAAGCGTATTAAGAGTGTAAAAGACGTGATTGATATCGAGCGTGTATCTGGATAAGGATGGAAATAGGAGGGTTTTATGCGTGGGGTATTGCAAAGAGTAGCAGAGGCAAATGTAACAGTGGATGGACAGGTGATTGGACAGATCAACAAGGGTGTTATGGTCCTCATGGGGATGCTGGGAACAGATGATGAAAAAACCATGGACTATATGTTAGACAAAGTTGTAAACCTTCGTATTTTTGAAGATGAAAATGGAAAAATGAACCTTTCTTTGCTAGATATTAAAGGGGAATTATTGATTGTCCCTAATTTTACTCTTTATGGAGATGCAAGAAAAGGCAGAAGACCGGGATTCTCTGGTGGAGCCGCACCAGATGTGGCAGCAAAGCTGTTTGAAAGATTATGTGAGAAAGCAAAGGAGATGCCTATTAAAAAGGTTGCAACAGGTCAGTTTCAGGCGGATATGAAAGTATCCTTGGTAAACGATGGGCCAGTAACATTGTTATTGGATAGCGAAAAATTATTTTAAAGCAAAGGGATTCATGATGATACACTATATTCTTCAAGGACATGAACTACAAAATGATGTGCAGACAATGATTCAGGTGTTTTACCCAAATCTTCATTATATGCCTACGTTAGAGGTTTCTTCTTCGGGTTTAACGGTAATCAGTAGCATGGAAAAAGGCATTGTGTCTGCAATGCTTTATCGTGACGGCAAAAAGGTAAATTGTTGGTCTAGGGAAATTCAAATGGAATCAGGAGAAAAAGAACAAAAGCGGTTGGTAAAACACACAATCTATGAGCTGCTGAAAGAGGAGACTGGTTTGCGCCCGCAATGGGGGTTACTGACTGGTGTTCGTCCTGCGAAGATTATTAGCGGCCTTTTGACCGATGGGAAAAGCCAACAGGACTGTTTGGACTATTTGACTAAAGAATACTTGGTTATGGAGCATAAGGCAAAATTAGCCCTTTCCGTAGCAATGGCTGAACAAAAGATACTGGGTGAAAACAAGCCTAGGGATATCAGTTTATATATCGGTATTCCATTTTGCCCAACCAGATGCCTATACTGTTCTTTCACAGCGTACCCTTTGGCGCAGTATAAAGATAGAGTGGATGAGTATTTGGACGCTATGTTCCAAGAATTAGATTTTCTAGCCCAGCATTCTAAAGGTTTTGATATGAAAAATATTTATATAGGTGGAGGGACACCTACTTCTTTGACGGAGGAACAGCTAGAACGACTTTTGATAAAAGTAGAAACACTTTTTGACACACACAACATCGAATATACCGTAGAGGCGGGGAGGCCCGATACCATTACCAAGGAAAAGCTTCGGTTAATGAAAGAATATGGGGTGAACCGTATTTCTATCAACCCCCAAACCATGAATGAAGAAACATTAAAGCGAATTGGAAGAAAGCACTCCGTAGAAGATATTCGCCGTGTTTTTTATGAAGCAAGAGAGCTGGGACATGAAAATATAAATATGGATTTAATTTTAGGGCTGCCTGGTGAAGAACCCCAGGATGTGAAAAATACTATGGAGGAGCTTTTAAAGTTAGCCCCTGATAATATTACGGTGCATACCCTTGCAGTAAAAAGAGCATCTCGATTAAAAGAAGAATTTGATCAACATACTTTAGCTACGGCACAGGCACTGGAAAAAATGCTTTCTATTGCGGCGGATTATGCTCTAAGAATGGGAATGGTTCCTTATTATATGTACCGTCAGAAAAACATGGTGGGCAATTTTGAAAATGTTGGTTACTGCCGCCCGGGTAAAGAAGGGGTTTATAACGTTCAAATCATGGAAGAAAAGCAAACGGTTTTGGCAGTGGGCGCTGGCGCCAGCACAAAAACTGTGGATCCCCGTACGGACCGCATCCAGCGAATTTTTAATGTAAAAAGTGTGGAGGATTACATCAGTAGAATCGACGAAATGATTGAACGTAAGAAGCAAGGATTACCTAAAGGAGGATTGCAATGATACAGTTGGTAAAAGGAACAAAAGATATTTTTTCCGCAGAAGTAAAAGTTTGGCAGGATATTGAAAAGAAAATGAGAAATATTTGCGAAACATTTGGCATTGGTGAAATCAGAACACCAATTTTTGAATTTACAGAGTTGTTTGTACGTGGAGTAGGTGAAACAACAGATATTGTTCAAAAGGAAATGTATACCTTTACAGATGATGGTGATAGAAGTTTAACTTTGCGTCCAGAAGGAACAGCAGGCGTTGCTCGTGCATATATTGAGCATGGTATGCACAATCAGGCACAGCCAACCAAGCTTTATTACATCTCTCCTACCTTCCGTTGTGAAAACACTCAGGCAGGACGCCAGCGCCAATTCCACCAGTTTGGTGTTGAAATGCTAGGCTCATATAGTGCTGCACAGGATGCAGAGTCCATTTCTGTAGCGGCAAACTTGTTGGAAGAAATGGGTATTAAGGGCGTTGAGTTACGCATGAATAGCTTAGGTTGTCCCGAATGTCGTAGTCGATATAATCAAACATTGAAAGATTTTATAGGGCAGAATTTGGACAAGCTTTGCCCAACTTGCAAAGAGCGCTTTGAAAAAAATCCTTTACGGGTTTTGGACTGCAAGGAAGAAAGCTGTAAAACAATTATTGCAAATGCACCCTCTGTTTTAGATTGTTTGGATGAAGAATGCACGGAACATTTCCAAAAGGTTCAGGACATTTTAACGGAAATGGGCATTTCATTTACCATTGATCCCAAAATTGTGAGGGGGCTGGACTACTACACAAGAACCGTGTTTGAATTCATTTCTGATGGATTAACAGTTTGTGGTGGTGGACGATATGATAACTTGGTAGAAGAGTGTGGTGGAAAGCCCACAGGTGCCGTTGGCTTTGGCTTGGGAATTGAACGACTTGTAATGATTCTAGAAAAACAAAAAGGTGAAATCACAGAAATTCCAAAGAGAGATGTATTCATCGGTTCTATGGGAGAAAAAGGTTTCTTGAAGTCACAAGGCTTGGCATTAGCACTCAGAAAAGCTGGGATTTCTGCCGATTGTGACACCGTGGAAAGAAGTGTTAAGGCACAGATGAAATTCGCCAATAAAATTGGCGCCAAGTTCGCTGTAGTAATTGGAGATAGTGAGTTGGAAAACGGAGTGGTTGAGCTAAAAAACATGGAAACAGGTGAAAAAAGTGAAGTTTCCCTTTCAGAGCTATATACTGTTCTAGCACAAAAATGCAAATAAAATCTTCTAATTTGATAAAAACGTCTCACATTTTATAAAGGAGGCGTTTTTTCTATGTAGCATGAGAATAAGAGCTGAGTAATAAACGGAATTACCCTTGTATTCAAGGTAGGGAAGTGTTAATATATTGGGATAATGGATGGACCTTGTCCACAAACTATAGAATAGGCAGGCTTCAAGGAGGAAGTAAGTTGAAAATCGTAATTGTAGGGGACGGTAAAGTGGGCAGCACCATAGCCAACCAGCTCTCCATAGAAGGACATGATGTTATTGTAATAGACAATAATTCTGCGGTGTTGGCCCAGTCTGGGAATACAATGGATATTTTTTGTATTGAGGGAAATGGAGCAACAGTTTCAGTTTTGCAGGAAGCAGGCGTAGCAAATGCAGATGTTTTGATTGCTGCAACTTCTGCGGATGAAGTGAATATGATTTGTTGCTTATTGGGTAAAAAGCTAGGCGCAAAGAATACCATTGCCCGTGTACGTAATCCTGAATATTACGCACAGATGGGCATGATTAAGGATGAATTGGGGCTAAGCATGGCAGTAAACCCTGAATATGCTGCAGCAACAGAGATTTCCCGATTACTGCGTTTTCCTTCTGCAATTCAGATTGAACCTTTCGCCCGAGGCAGAGTTGAATTGGTTGAGTTGAAAATTCC
This sequence comes from Anaerotignum sp., assembly GCF_040307045.1. Classification (GTDB taxonomy): domain Bacteria; phylum Bacillota; class Clostridia; order Lachnospirales; family Anaerotignaceae; genus Chakrabartyella. The sequence continues at coordinate 138,563 of NZ_JAWRKF010000015.1, read as the reverse complement.
GGAACATAGCTCTCTGGATGGGATGCCTCTCTGGGCTATTTATAAAGAATTTCAGGTAAAAATTCTTATTTGCGTTGTGCAAAGGGATGAGGAAGTTTTTATTCCTAGCGGTGATTTTGTATTAAAATCAGGTGATAAAATTAACATTACTGCATCTCACTTAGAAATTGCAAATTTCTTTCGAGCAATTGGGATTTTCCGCAGTGGTGTAAAGTCTGTAATGATTATAGGTGGGGGGCGCATTGCATATTACTTGGCAAAGGAGTTAAGTACTGTTCATGTGAAAGTCAAAATTATTGAGAAAGACTTAAAACGTTGCGAATACCTTTGTGAAATGTTGCCCGACTCGGTAATTATCCATGGAGATGGTACCGACAAAGAGTTATTGCATGAAGAAGGTATGGAAAAAACGGATGCATTTATTACTTTGACAGGGATGGATGAAGAAAATATTATAGTTGCTTTATATGCCAAAGAGAAAAAGGTATCTAAGGTTATTGCCAAGGTCAACAAGATTTCATTCCATGAAATTTTGGATAATTTGAACATTGATAGCTTTATTTCGCCTAAAACCATTGCAGCCCAGAATATTGTGCGTTATGTTCGTGCAATGAAAAATTCAATGAGAAGTAATAATGTAGAGACATTGCATACTTTAATTAACAATCAGGTTGAAGCCGTAGAGTTTAAGGTTCGGGAAGAATCATCTGTTGTTGGGATTCCTCTGAAAAACTTTAAAAGAAGAGATGGCCTTATTGTAGCTGCAGTTATTCGAGGCACACAAATTATTATCCCCAGTGGAAACGACACAATTGAAAAAGGCGATAATGTTATTGTTGTTACCACAAAAAGGCACCTAACAGATCTAAACGAAATACAAAATTAGACGGAGAATAATCATGAATTATCATATGATGGCCTATATATTAGGCAATATATTGCGGGTTGAAGGGTTATTTTTAACTGTGCCTGCGTTGCTTGCCGTGTATTTTGGCGAAAGAGGGGCACTTTTTGCATTTATTCTAACAATTTGTATCACGCTTCTAATCGGTACAATTCTTGCAAAGGCAGAGCCTAAAAATAAAAGAATCTATGGGCGCGAGGGATTTGTTATTGTGGCTCTTGCCTGGATAAGTATGTCCTTTTTTGGTGCAATGCCATTTTATTTTAGCGGTGCCATAGAAGGTGTAGTAAATTGTTTTTTTGAAACAGTATCTGGTTTTACGACAACAGGGGCATCCATACTGACAGAAATCGAAAGCTTGCCAATGAGCATTTTATTTTGGAGAAGCTTTACCCACTGGATTGGTGGTATGGGTATATTGGTGTTTATGCTTGCGATTATGCCCGCAGTGGATGAACGCTCTATGCATTTAATGCGTGCTGAGGCACCGGGACCAGTGGTCAGTAAACTTGTACCCAAGGTAAAATCAACAGCGAAGTTGCTGTATGGTATTTATGTAATTTTGACTCTAGTAGAGGTGATTCTGCTCTTTGTAGGCGGAATGCCTTTGTTTGATAGTGTTGTGAATGCATTTTCAACGGCGGGAACAGGTGGTTTTGCTATTAAAAATGCCAGCATAGCCGCATATGAGACGCCTTACTTTGAATATATTATCACCATTTTTATGTTCCTATTTAGTGTGAACTTTAATTTATACTACTTACTTTTGATTAAAGATACTAAAAATGCCTTTAAAAACGAAGAGTTAAGATATTACTTAATCATTATTTTAAGTTCAATTGCAATTATTACAGTCAATATTCTGAATCTATACCCAACCTTAGAAAGTGCGTTCCGACATGCAGCTTTTCAGGTTTTGGCGATTATAAGTACAACAGGCTTTGCTACCGCCAATTTTGATGCATGGCCAGAGCTGTCAAAGTCACTACTAATAATATTGATGATTGTAGGCGCCTGTGGCGGTTCCACTGGTGGTGGTATCAAAATATCTCGTTTGATTATCTTGCTAAAAATGGCAGGGCGTGAGGTACGCCACATCATCCACCCTAGATCGGTAAATATCATCAAGTTGGATGGGCATAAGGTGGATGAGGAAGTTATACGTGGAGTGGCAGGATTTATAATCGTATACCTGTTTTTACTATTTGGATCCTTCCTCTTAGTTTCCTTAGATAATTTCGACTTTACCACATCCATTACCTCGGTTTTGACTTGTCTTGGTAATGTTGGCCCAGGGCTTAGCATGGTTGGCCCTGTGGAGAATTACAGCTTTTTCTCTGATTTTTCGAAGCTGGTTTTGTGTTTTGATATGTTATTGGGAAGATTAGAAATTTTCCCCATTGTTATGCTTTTTGCACCCTCTGTATGGAGAAGAAGTTATATGTAAAAAAATATTGATAAAAAGAAAAAACAGCCTGTTCGGCTGTTTTTTCTCAATTAAGGGGAGAGGGTACTAGTTATGTCAACAAAATATTGTGGTTAGCTATTTCAATATTGGCCTATTGGTACTTTTTTATTAAAGCACGAGAACCATTTTTTATCCCAATTTTTTTGGAAGGGGGCCAGTGGCTGTTCGGGGAAGGAGCCACTGGCAGAAGTAAAAGGGGGCGTCCTTTTGACTTCTTCTAAAGTTTACAATACAAATATGTACATTTTATGAATGGAAGCTTAAGTGACGCTTAAGGATTTTTAAGAAAATATATAGAAAAAGTAAAGAAAACCATATGTTTTCCAGATAGCCATGTTTAAGTAGTTGTTTGTGTAGGTTTATGGTATACTGATGGACAAGAAATAAGAATAACACTAGAAAGGAAGAGGACAATGCAAGGCTCTGAAAATAACGACAAACACCAAACGAAAATGGAATTTATTTTTCAAATAGGTGTAATTGTATTTGTACTTTTAGGCACATTGGTAAAACAGTTCTCTTGGCCATTTTGGATACTTGGTATCATTTGTGCCATTGGTTGGGTTTTTTATGTTCAAAGGGAAAATCGCAAAGAGAAAAAAGACAAGTCATCTTCATGATTGCGATTGAGAAGAAAATCTCTAAAGCACATGAATTTCTTTGACTTGACCAGCTTTTTTATGATATAATCGGTAGGATTTTAGTGGAGAAGAATTGGCGTTTATGCCGTAACATTTGATAGCATTGGGCGTAAAAGAATATTTCTAACCCAGATAATAGTCTCTACAAGTAAATATAGATTTTTAGGAGGGGAATTCATGTCCGACAGACAAAAGAATATCCGAAATTTTTGTATCGTGGCCCATATAGACCACGGTAAATCCACCTTGGCGGACAGACTGATTCAGAAAACAGGCTTGCTTACTGATAGAGAGATGCAGGAGCAAGTTTTGGATAATATGGATTTAGAAAGAGAAAGAGGCATCACTATTAAGTCTCAGGCGGTGCGTCTTATTTATCGTGCAAATGACGGTGAAGAATATGAGTTTAATTTAATTGATACCCCTGGCCATGTAGACTTTAACTATGAGGTTTCAAGAAGTTTGGCAGCCTGTGAAGGGGCTATTTTAATTGTGGATGCTGCCCAGGGCATTGAGGCACAAACATTGGCTAATGTTTATTTGGCGTTAGATAATAATTTAGAAATATTACCAGTAATTAATAAAATTGATTTGCCCAGTGCAAACCCTGCATGGGCAAAACAAGAAATAGAAGATATTATCGGAATTCCAGCAATGGATGCACCGGAAATTTCTGCAAAAAACGGAATCAACATTCAGGATGTTTTAGAACGTGTTATCACTGATATTCCAGCACCAAGTGGTGACCCAGAAGCGCCATTAAAGGCATTGATTTTTGACTCTGTTTATGATCAATATCGTGGCGTAATCGTATTAATGCGTGTGTTTGATGGCTGTGTGCGTAAGGGAAGCAAAGTGCGAATGATGGCAACAGGTAAGGAGTTTGATGTAATAGAAGTTGGTATCTTTGGTCCTGGTAGATATCTGCCAACGGATGAATTGAAGGCAGGAATGGTTGGTTATTTTACAGCAAGTATTAAAAATGTTGCGGATACCCGCGTTGGTGATACGGTTACAGATGCATCGAATCCTACGACTGAGGTTTTACCTGGATATAAGAAGGTAAATCCTATGGTTTACTGTGGTGTGTTCCCTGTGGATGGAGCCAAATACCCTGATTTGAGGGATGCCTTGGAAAAATTGCAATTAAACGATGCGGCATTATTTTTTGAACCAGAAACATCAGTTGCATTGGGATTTGGATTCCGTTGCGGTTTTCTAGGGCTGCTTCATTTGGAAATTATACAAGAAAGATTGGAAAGAGAATATAACTTGGATTTGGTAACAACAGCACCAAGTGTTATTTATAAAGTATATTTGACGGATGGCACTTGTTTTGATTTGTCTAACCCAAGTAATATGCCTGATCCAGCCCGTATTTTAAAGATGGAGGAGCCTATTGTTAAGGCTGAAATTATGCTTCCCAAGGACTTTATTGGGGCTATCATGGAGCTTTGCCAGCAAAGACGAGGGGAATATATCAGTATGGAATACTTGGACGATAGTAGAGCTGTGCTGACATATGAAATCCCTTTGAATGAAATTATTTATGATTTCTTCGATGTGTTGAAATCTAGAAGTCGGGGGTATGCATCCTTTGATTATTCCTTGATTGGTTATAAAGAAAGTGAACTAGTCAAATTGGATATCCTGGTCAATAGAGAAGCGGTAGATGCCCTTTCCTTTATTGTGCATAAAGACTCTGCAACAGAAAGAGGCAGAAAAATGTGCGAAAAACTGAAAAAGGAAATCCCAAGACATCAGTTTGAAATTCCCATTCAGGCCGCCATTGGTAGTAAGATTATTGCAAGAGAGACCATTAGCGCCCTGCGTAAGGACGTTTTGGCAAAATGCTATGGTGGAGATATCTCTCGTAAGAAGAAGTTGTTAGAGAAGCAAAAAGAGGGTAAAAAACGTATGCGCCAGATTGGTAGCGTAGAAGTACCTCAGCAGGCATTTATGAGTGTTTTAAAGCTGGAAGAAGAGTAATAAGATTAAAACAAGAGGTGACGTTGCTAGCGGCAACGAAGCCTCTGTTTTTTTAGGGGTTTTCGGCGGTGGAAAGGTAAGTAGAGTTGGGTTTAAATTGGCGTAGGGAGAATAGAATATGAATCAGTGTAAACAATGCGGTCAGAGCTTTGAACAAAGAGAAAACTTTTGCTCCAATTGTGGTGCCAGGCGAAAAGATCAAGAAGAAAACGTGACTATATTATCCCAGGGTGAGATAATTCCTGGTAGCGTTATCAAAAAAGTTTCTATTCTAAATTTCTTTGCCAATATATATCTGATTTTTGCTGTTGGATTTTTGTACTTGACGGTAACCAAGGGGATAATTTTCCTTTCATGGGTTGTTATGATGATTATATTGGGTCTTACATTAAAAATTCTAAATAATAATGGGGTGAACAAGAAAGTAACATTTTTGAATAGGGAAGTCAATAAGACTATTTTTGGCTTTATTGGGGTTTTTACATCCATTTTGATGTTATATTTGGTGCATTATATTTTGGAAATTTTACATTTGCTTTAGGAAGAAAACACGCTTATGGGTGTTTTTCTCAGCAGTGCACTTTCTGGTTCATGTATATTGAGCATATTTATAGGCCTAGACAAAGTTAGAAACCAAGTCTAGGCCTATAAATTATCAGTCTTTATTGGGGATAAAAATGATAAAAGGAGTTATGAATTAACCAGCTTTTTGTTCCAAACGTAATCTATCTGCAATGAGTGCGATAAATTCACTATTGGTTGGTTTGCCTTTATGGTTGTTAACAGTATAGCCAAATAGGGCATCGATAGCATCAACCTTACCTCGATTCCATGCTACTTCAATGGCATGGCGAATTGCGCGCTCTACACGAGAGGGAGTTGTGTTGCATTTTTTGGCAATTGATGGGTAAAGCTCCTTTGTGATGTAATTTAACACATCCATATCGTTTACACTCATAATGATAGCTTCCCTCATGTAATGATAGCCTCGAATATGAGCCGGTACGCCAATTTCATGTAAAATGTTTGTAACTTTTGTTTCTAGGTCATAGGCCATTGTAGGTTGAGGTTGATTAAAGGAGGGGATACCACTTTTAATCATGGGTTTTTCTTGCAATAGCTGTCTAATGCGCTGTGTCAAAGCTTCCATATCAAAGGGCTTTACCATATAGTAAGAAGCGCCTAAGTCTAATGCCTTTTGAACAACTTTATCCTGAGATAGAGCAGAGAGGATTATGGTAACTGGCTGATGAGTATCGCTGTTTTTTTGTAGTCTTTCTAAAACGCCGATTCCATCTAGGCGAGGCATGATGCCGTCGATAATTGCAACATCTGGTTCCGTATCCCTAATTTTGTTCATGGCATCAATACCATCTACGGCTACTGCGACAACCGTCATATCGTCTTGTTTACTTAGATGACTGACGATCACATCGCAAAAATCCTTATTATCATCAGCTAACAGCACTTTTATTTTATTTTGATTCAAAATGATCCCTCCGATTGTTGTTTAATGAATGAATATGCAAATAATACTTGCTTTTGGGTTGATTATAGTACAGGAATAATCTGGTGACAAGGTGTTTTCGCCAGACAAATTAAGACTGGAATTTTAACAAAGTTGTAAAATACTGCATCGTTTTTAGTGGGGAATATTACCCTTGTTGAATCATGCAGATTGATGACAGTGGGAAATAGGGGAAATGAAGAAAAAAGGCGTCTTTTGTGGTGGAAAATACGATTTTTTTCTTGTCGAGTTTTTCATTTTCCTTAGAATTTAAAGGAAAAAAACTTCGTTAATAAAGATAACACCCAAATGGTTTAAGTAAATTGTAAGTTTTGACAAATCAAATCCTGATATATTTTTAACGTAATTTTCCCTTATCCTTCTGCATTCTTCTTGATTTTGTTCTAATTTTTGTAGAATAGCAAAAATATTGGTGAATTTTGGAGTATTTTTATACATACATACCCTAATTGGAAATTAGGACTGAAAAATAATTTTTGTTGCAATTTTGACTCAAAATCTGACATAACAAGTTAGTTTTTTTGCAAAATGAGCCCAAAAAACTGGCTAAGGCAAAACATAATTTGTTTTGTCATAGCCAGTTTTTATAGTTATAACCGAATTAGCCGTGTATTTTGTCGAAAACAGCATCTGTTAAAGCTGCAAACTCATATATTCCTAGGGCTTCTCCTCGAATGCGTTCATCCCAGCCTAAAGAAGTAATGATTGCAGTTAATTCTTCTTTTGATAGGTTGAGTTTCCCCTGATTATTTAGGCTGTTAAGCAGTGTTTTCCTACGCTGTCCAAAGGCGCATTTTACCAAATGGAAGAATAAAGACTCGTCTTTTGTTTTTACTTTTCGCTCTGGCAAAACTTTAAGGGTAATAACCGCCGATGCAACTTTGGGTCTAGGCATGAAGCAAGAGGGCTGCACAATCATATCTAAATTAGCGTCACAGTAATATTGAACAGCTATAGACAACGCACCATACTCTTTTTCCCTTGGGCCTGCCTGCATACGTTCGGCAACTTCCTTTTGAACCATTACGGTGATGGTGTCAATCTTACGTTCTTTTTCCAATAAATCCATAATAATGGGAGTGGTGATATAATAGGGTAGATTTGCAACAACTTTAATAGATTTACCTTCATTTTTTTCTTGGATTATTTTATTAATGTCGGTCTTTAAAATATCTTGGTTTAAAATCTCCACATTGTTGTAGTCCTTCAGAGTTCGTTTCAGGATGGGGATTAGGGTATTGTCTATTTCAACAGCAACAACTTCTCGTGCATTTTCAGCTAGCACTTGAGTCAAAGAACCTATTCCTGGGCCAACCTCTAACACACAATCATCCTTTGTGATACCTGCACAAAGAGCGATGTTGTCTAAAATATTTGTATCAATCAGAAAATTCTGCCCAAAGTTCTTTTTAAAGAAAAAGCCATTTTCCTCGATAATTTGTTTGGTTTTTGAAGGGGTAGAAATGCGTTCTGCCATATGTGTTCTCCTTTACGCGCCAAAACCTAAACTGCCTAATAAACCGAAGGACAGAATAGATACAATAATACCAGCAGTTAATACGCCAAGCACAATAACAGGAAATGTTTTTTTAGAGTCCATGTTTAATAAAACACTGATTAAAGCACCCATCCAAGCGCCTGTTCCTGGCAGGGGAATAGCCACAAAAAGGAACACGCCCCAATATGCATATTTACGTATCTGGTCGCTTTTTTTCTCCGCTTTGTTTTCGCACCATTCCACAAAGGAACGCAAAGGTGTGTTTTTCAATATTCTAAAAATATAGCGGATAAAAAGCAAGATAAATGGAATTGGAACCAAGTTGCCGATAAAAGCAATCATAAAAGTTGGCAGCCATTGCATTTGCATGGCAAAGCCAGCAATAATGCCGCCTCTTAGTTCTAAAATTGGTAGCATCGAAACAATAAAAACAATGATTTCCCTTGCCATTGAATCTTGTAGGTTTGTTACAAACCAGGTTGCAATCGTCTCAGCCAATTGAATTCCTCCTGAAAAGAGCATGGGAAGCGCCCCATGCTGATTTTTTTGCTACTTTGAGACTATATTATATACTATTATCATTTTTTAAACAACAACAAAGTCGTGAAAAAATTCTTAATCTTTTCTTTTCAACCCTTTTGTTGTTTTTCGGTTGAAATTGATTGTCCTTTATGGTTATAATGTAATAATAGGAATATATATACTTTTTTATATTGTTATTGGTAATCAAATTGGTAATTATATACGGATTCATATATCATTTTTTATATGCGAAAGGGTGAATGGTTTGACAGAGGAGTTAAGAGCCCAGTTAATGGGCGTGAAGCTAACAAAAAAAGAAAAATTAATTGCAGAATTCATTTTAGACAATTTTGCAGAGTCTTGTTTTATCACCTCCACAGAAATTGCGAAAAGATTGCACGTTAGTGATTCATCAGTAATTCGTTTTACACGTACTTTAGGATATTCAGGGTTTATGGATTTTCAAAAAAGCATCAGAAAAACTTATACTGAAAGAATTAATAGTGTTTCAGACAATATTACAATTCCGTCTGAAAGATTAAAGTTGTCTATTGGCAAGTTAGGCCAGAGCGACATCGTTGAGAGCTATTTTTCCAATGTTCTGCAAAATATGAAATATTGTATCAATCATAATGATACATTAGCTTTTGAGCGAGCAGCGGGGTTGATTGCAGGCAGCAAAAGAAAGTTCATTGTAACATCAAGGGCAAACACCTGTATTGGTGATATGATGCTGTTGTTGTTAAAACATTTATTGCCTGATGTGTATGAAACATCCCATCCTGCTTTAAATGTAATTGACCATTTATGTGATATTACTGAAAATGATTGCATTATTGCAGTTAGTTTTCCCAGATATTCGGAAATGGATTTGTTGGCGGCACAGATGGCATATGACTCAGGGGCAAAGATTATACTGATTACAGATAAGGCAAGCTCACCTTTGGCTCAGTATTCAACGCAGTTGTTGACAGTCAGTGTGGATAGCAACACGTTTTTCAACTCATATGTCTCTGTTTTGTTTACAATGGAGCTGTTATGCTCCTTTATTAGTAGGAAGATGGGATACTCCACAGAAGCCAAGTTACAGCTAATTGATCGGTATATTTCCAAGGTTGGTTTGTTCTGATGAAGGGGCGGAAAAGAAAAAAGGGCGTGGCTATATAAACCTTATTTCAAGATTATTTTGTACATACAGTATTGTTTATGGAAGTTATACAAACGAAAGGCGGGTATCAAAAATGGGATACCTGCCTTTACTTTTTATTCTGGGCAATTGGGTTCCTGTTAAAACAAACAGAACCCTTTTTTATATTTACAAATTCTATGATCTACTTATAAAGGAACAGACCTGTTTGTGAGGACATAGAAAAAAGTTAAGGAATTTCTACGCGTAGTTTATAAATAGAATTAATATCTATGATTCACATATTCGTCAATGAGCGACTTACGACTTTCCTCATAAAACACCCCTTCTTCCCGTAAACATTTGAGAATAAGAGAACTCGTTGAGTGCAAAATAACACCCTCGTAGTCAATAACAATTTCAAAGAGCTTTCCTTTTAGGTATTTACTATGAACTTTAACAAAGTAGGCTTCAATCCCTTGGTAGTCCAACATTTTCAAAACTGCTAACGTTGCTTTATCTTTTTTGTTATAATAGTAATTACTTTGATTCAAGTAGTCCCTTTTCAGTTCGTAATCCATGTCTTTTGTGGTACTAATGGATTTTTGTTCTTTGGCTAAGGCGTTATAATACTGATAGTTAAACAGTGCTTTTTCAATGGAATCCATATTGCTAAATGGGCCAATGCCACCGTACACAACTGCTTCATAATTTTTCTGGAGATATTCCCTTTTGGTCATGTCCCCTTTCATGTATTGGTCAATCAGGTTTTGGCGATACTTAAAGTATTTTTGAATTGCATTCATCGTTTGCCTCACTTCCATCCATTCCCTGTGGCATTAGGAGCTATCATCCTGTTACAATGAAGAAAGAATACTTAGGGGAGAGGATATATATGCAGACTTTTTTAGAATTTTATAAAAGGGAGATTCAGCCTAGGATTGAGGCTATTGATATATTTTTAAAATCTGAACCACAGCCCTATGAGATGGGGCAGGTTGCAGAGCTATTATGCTTAACTGCACCAGAGCTTACAAAAATGTTAGAGCAAGAAAAACTTGCCATTATCACGAAAGGTACTTTTTTGCACCTCATGCAAATTGCACCTTCCCCCTTTTGTAAGATGTTCCGGCGGGAAGTTTCCTGTGGGATGTCTAACACATACACATTACAGGAGATTTCATACATATATGATTTAGCACCAAAGGATGTAGAGGTAGCTGCCGAAAAAATTGGGAAAGATCGTTTTTCCTCCGCGGAACTACCCCTTCTTTTTGGGGAAATTTTTATTTCTGATAGACAATATCGGCTGTAAGGCGTTCGGCTACTTCTTTACCTGCAAAAATCTCAACTAATTTTAGAGCAAAAGGGATTGCTGTGCCAGGACCCCGAGAAGTGATAATTGTTCCGTCAGCACAAACAGGGCTAACCGAGGGCATTGCGCCAGTTAGCTTATTTTCCATGCCCGGATATATCGTTGCCGTTTTTCCTGCAAGGAGATTTAATGTACCTAGAATTAGCGGTGCAGCACAGATTGCACAAACATACTTTTGTGCATTATAATATTCTTGAATCAGTGTGCACAGGCCCTTATGGTCTAAAAGGTTTAGGGTGCCGGGCATTCCACCAGGCAAGACAATACCGTCAGCCATGGTAGTGGGTAGTTCATCAAATAGGATATCTGCAATAAAAAGGATATCGTGTGCCCCTTGAACCTGCAAAGTTTTTCCAATAGATACAAATTTTGCATCTATGCCAACGCGACGCAGTAAATCTAGGGGGGTTATAGCTTCAATTTCTTCAAATCCTTCTGCAAGGAAAATATAAACCGTTTTCATGAGTTAAGCCTCCTGATGTTGTTTTTCTTTGCTTCTGTATAAAAGTTTATAAGGTTTATTATATTCTAAAAGCTACGAATTATCAAGAATCCCCTTGACAGCATGAAATCAAGGTATTGTTCTGAGGAAAAATTGGAGGTGGAGCTTTGGAGATTGAAAGAAAGTTTTTGACAAAGAAAATTCCTTTTGCGCTCGAAGGGTTTGTTTGCAAACAAATTGTTCAATCCTATATATCTTTTCAGCCAACCATTCGTATACGTCAAAGTAATGACAAATATTTTTTGACGGTGAAAGGTAAAGGGTATATGATAAGAGAGGAGTTTGAAATAGCAATCAGTCAGCAAGAATATGAGCGTTTGTATATGAAAATTGAGGGGAATGAGGTTCGGAAAAGACGCTACCTCATCCCACTTCAAAGTGGTTACACAGCAGAGCTAGATGTATATGAGGGATCATTAGAAGGCTTATTTACAACAGAAGTTGAGTTTGAAACCATGGAAGACGCAAATGGATTTGTTGTGCCAGAATGGTTTGGTACTGATATTTCCTATGATCGCCGTTACAAAAATACATCTCTTGCCCTTTATGGCAAGCCTAAAGACAACAACTAAGCATCCAAAATGGATGCTTTTTTTATATATTGGAATTTTTCTTTGATTTTGCGCATAAGTTATAGCGATGGACAAGAGCGAAATGAAGGGGAGAGGCCGAGTATGTATAATAGAAGATATGACAAGGTATTTTTGATGCTTAGACAAGAGACGGCAGGTTACAGCTTAGGGCAAAGAGCGCCTTGGGGCAGTTGTGTGATGGAAATTAAAAATGGAATGGGAAGAATCACTTTGACAGTACAAAGTTTGCGCCCCATCCACCGCGGTAAATATGCAGTATATGCAATTGCAGGCGAAGGTGAAATGCAAAAAAACTTTTTTTGCGGTGTTTTGAAACCAGATACTGCTGGTCATTGTGAGCTGAAGTGGGATTTTAACCCTGATAATTTAGAAGGAAAGGGTGTAGTTGTTGAGAACCTTAATACCGTTGCCATTTTGGCAGAGGCTGACGGAGGATTTTCTGTTCCTCTCACGGCATATTTTGGTAGTAAGGTTGAATGGCGTACATACTTTAAAAAGAACACAAGTAAGATTTCAGTACAAAAGGAAGTGATTAAAAAAGTGGAAATCCCAGCTGTAGAGACAACCCAAGAAGTAACCTTGGTTGCAGCTGAGGCACCTGCTTTAGATAAGGCTTCTTTTGAATTCCCTAAAATAAATTGGAAAAAAGACGAAGAAAAAGAAGAGAAAAGAAAACCTATAGAAACAAAGGCAGAAAACTATCATGGTAGTTTTAGAGGGCTGCTGGAAAAATTCCGACAAGAGTTAGAAGAACTGCAAGATACAGGGGTTTTCACCGAAAAAGATATGGAACGCATCGAACGGGCTGGAAGAAGAAATCTACAAAATGGAGTTGTGACAGAGACAATTGACTTAAAATCTGCGGAAGAAATAATGGCAGATGGGAATGAGGAAATGGAAGAAACAGAGATGGTAGTGCCTGAGGACACCATGGAGAACCAGGAGCAACAGGAGGAAGAAATCCAAACAGAGTCCATGAGCATACCCGAGGAGTATGTCATGCTAAAGGAAAACAAAGAGATATTTCCCTTTGAGGATGAGGATTTACCATGGAAGCTAATCACACTAGAAGAGACGATGCTTTTAGAGGGTATTCCACTTTCTTGGCTTAAAGATTATTTCTTCCTGATGCCCATGAGAAAGTATCATCATTTTATTTGGAAACCTGAGGCTGAGGGTTATTCTATTGGCATTCCTGGTACGGATTCGTCTGATAACCAACAGAGGGCGCAGGAACTAGGGTTTGGTGAGTTTAGAAAAATGAAAAACGATGACTTGGGTTATTGGGTTATGACAAAAAAATAGGGATTTACACTAGACAAATTCCATAGTGTGATAACTATAGAATGGGTTATAAAAAGCTTTTTGGGCGGCGTAAAATCAAAGAATTTTAGGATTTCGTAGAAAATCAGTGTGAAAATTTCTTTGGTTTTACAGCCGCCTTTTTCATCATTTGATGGGTTACAGGAGAGTATACTTCCATTGTGTTTCTCCATTTTGGACATGGTATCTGGAATAGAGGTCTAAAATGATTCATTTATATGGGATAAAAAATGACATAAATTTACACAACTTGACGCAAATTGACACAAACCTAAGGGACATTATCGTTTTTGTAACCATGGACAAGTTGTAAGTCGATTTATTGAGAATAGTATTCGTTAATGTAAGGAATAATACATGAACGAAGGGAGTGTATATTATATGTTTAAACATGAAAAACAGTTATTTCATCCAGTTAGTGTAGAAAGGCCTAACCCTCAATATGCTGTTTTAATGCAGGAGCAATTAGGTGGTGGAAATGGAGAGCTTAAGGCTGCTATGCAATATATGTCTCAAAGCTTTCGCATTAAAGACCAACAGATTAAAGATTTATTTTTAGATATTGCAGCGGAAGAACTAAGTCATATGGAGATGGTAGCCCAAACCATTAACCTGTTAAATGGACATGATGTAGATGCATCTGCAGTTGGGGCAGGGGAAATTCAGAGCCATGTTATTTTAGGCCTTAACCCTGGACTAATTAATTCTTCTGGATACTCATGGACAGGGGACTATGTTACAGTAACCGGTGACTTATGTGCCGATTTACTTTCTAACATTGCTTCTGAACAGAGGGCAAAGGTTGTGTATCAGTACCTTTATCGACAGATCGATGATAAAAAAGTAAAGGATACCATAGATTTTCTCTTAAATCGAGAAGAAGCTCATAATGCTTTATTTAGAGAAGCATTTAATAAGGTTCAGGATACTGGTTCGAACAAGGATTTTGGAGTTACAAAAGATTCTAGGATTTATTTCGATCTTTCAAGCCCGTCTCCAAGTAATGCATTTGGTGATACAAAGGCAAATCCCCCAAGTTTCAATAATCCAAATGTTTAATGTAACTCATTTAAAGATAAAATACGGTTTATGTATGATCTGAACTAATTCGTTTAACCACACACAAGAGGGGATTTTTATTGTCCAAATCACGACCCAGAGAGAATGAAAAAACTCCTAAATGATCTGACCCCATAATGTTAGACAAAATTCAATGAAGCTACAAATAAGGATTGAATCCTGTATATTACAGGGTTCAGTCTTTTTTCTTTTAGTGGTTTCTGTAGGTATTTAATAATTTAAATTTTTTCTTTGAATCTTTCAATCTATCTAGTTACTAAATTTTCTTAGATAAACCACTCCGATTTGGACAAGACAAAGGCATGCTCCATAATTGAATGATCTAGACGATTCCCTTTTTTCATACACTTTAAGAATATTTTTTTGAACAAGTTTAATAATTTATGTTGGTACAGAACTCTTAATCGCAATGAAAAATAAGCTTATGTTATCAGGAATCTTCGCAAAAACTATGGCCGCAGTTTTGTTTAATGTCAAAAGTTCCTAAAATAGATTTTTTAACCTGACTTGAGGTTTAAAGAAATTGTAATATATTCGGTTTTTTACCAAACTTGTTTGATGTTTTAGAGTTGCTTAGAGTAGATTTTAGTTGTACAATATAGCTTTATAAGATTTTGTTTGATTAAAGGAGATTGTTATGAGAATCAGAAAAAAGCCTTGGGCTGAAGAAGAACTTGAAAATAATAGCAGAGTTATTCAGGATGCTACTACAAGAAAAGGAAAATGGTCAGAGTTTTTTGGCAATGACAATCCCATTTATGTGGAAGTCGGATGTGGCAAAGGGGGATTTATAACAAAAAATGCCCAGGCATACCCCGAAATAAACTTCGTTGGTATTGAAAGACAACAATCGGTAATTGCTCTTGCTGCAAGAAGAACGGATGAGGATCTGCCGAATCTAGCATTGATTTGGGAAAATGCCGCAAATCTTTCGGATTTATTTGAGGTTGGGGAGTTTCAAAGACTTTATTTGAATTTTTCTGACCCTTGGCCTAAAAAGAGGATGTACAAACGAAGACTGACTTATCGAGGGTTTTTAGAAAGCTATCGTAATAACATGGGGGATCATGCGGAGGTGTTTTTTAAGACGGATAATCGCAATTTATTTGAATTTTCCCTTAATGAATTTTGTGCAGATAATTGGAAGTTATCAAACATTTCATTGGATTTACACAATAGTGAATATGAAGGTAATATTATGACGGAGTATGAAGAAAAATTTTCTGCTCAGGGCATGCCTATTTACCGCCTAGAAGCACGGTTTGATAAATAATCATTAAAATTAAAAAGAGGTTCTCTTGCAATGCAGGATGAGCCTCTTTTTTTTGAAAATAGGAGGTTGTTACAACATTAGTTGTCCTTCTTGCGGTTTGTGAAGATCTATAAATATATTCCAAAAGCTTTGAGCTATTGGCGTGATCAAATTAAGAGTTCATGTCATCTTGTTAAACAATTTAAAAAGCGGCAATTTATTTTAAATATAAATAGCCGCAAAAAAAATTAACTTCATTATGTATTAGGTTAATTTGCAATCTTCAGAGGTTGGCTCAGGAAAATTTTCTGATCTTGCTTTAAATTCAATGGGAATTTCATCATCACTTACAACCAAAGCAGTTAAGAAGGAACCGTAGAGATGGCTCACATTTTTGCGCCAATTTCTACAAATTTGCTGCGCTTGTTGTTTTGAGACAACGGAAACACTGAGTTCCATTAGGGGCGCACCATCGTCGTCACAAAGCCCACACTTTACAAGAAAATCACCATTGAACTCGGGAAAGTAGTTTGCGGTTACTGCATATTCAGCACGGATACGCTTGCTATTTTCTTTAACATAGATACTAATATCCTCTTTTACACTCTCTTTGACGTGGTTTTGGAAATAATTAATCACTTCCTCACCTTCATCAGTAAGGGTATATCGAGTGTTATTGTGTTCTTTTGATTTTTCCAACCATCCTGCATCTACTAATTCTGCAAGATATTGTTGAACGGAGAAATAATCCATATACTCTTTGTTCAACAAGAACTGGCAGATTTCACTATTAGAAAGGGAGATCCCCATTTTTTGCACGAGGTGCAATATAATCAATTTATGTTCTGCTAATTGTCGAATGGGATCAGCCACAGTCAAGCTCTCCTTTCAAAATAATTTATATTCTAACATAAAATTCAAGAAAAAAACAGAGGGAATTTTAAGTATAATAGGAATCGCCTTGATGAATCCTATTTTTTTTTAACATCTGATGGAGACAATTTAGCACATCTCGCTTATGTAAGCTCCATAAAGGTGCTAACAGTTTATGTTTATCACCATCGCCGGTTAGACGGTGGATGACTATATCTGGGCGTAGATGAGAAATACATTCACATAAAATGTTTAGATATTCCTCTTTTTCTAAAGGGATATAACTACCGTCCTGATATAGGTTTGCTAAATCAGTGTCTACAAGAACATGCATTAGCTGCAGTTTAATGCCATGAACGGGTAGGCAGTTAATAAATTGAATGGTTTTTATCATATCTTCTTTCGTTTCACCAGGCAAGCCTAAAATAACATGGGCAATCACGGGAATTTGAAGTTGGTGTAGATCCTCAACGGCTTTGATAAAAACGTCATTTGAATAGCCACGGCGAATATTGACTGCGGTATGTTCATTGGCTGTTTGAAGACCTAACTCTACCCAAATTTTTGTTTTTTCACATATGTCTTTTAGTAGGATTAGAACGTCTTCTCCTAAGCAATCTGCTCGGGTGGCGATAGAAATCCCCTCCACTTGGGGTTGGGCTAAAGCCTCTAGGTATTTAGCACGCAAAACCTCAACAGGAGCATATGTGTTGGTAAAGGCCTGAAAGTAGGCAATATAACAGGCATCAGGCCATTTTTTCTGCGTTTGCAGTTTGCCTTTTTCAATTTGCTTGGCTATGGACAAGGCGGCATCTTCTGCAAAGTCCCCTGAACCACCGACGCTGCAAAAAATGCAGCCACCGGTGGATAGGGTACCATCTCTGTTTGGGCACGTAAAACCGCCATCCAGAGAAATTTTAGCAGTTTTTTTTCCGAACAGGCTTCGGTAATATTCATTTAGGCTTTTGTAAGGATACGTTGCCACAAAGGGTGCTCCTCTCATGGGTTTTAAGAAAGATTTTTTTGTCTTAGTCCTTCACACAGAGACATCACAGCTTGCCATTTTCCGTCATCCTTGGCTGCATGACGAACCAAAAGGAGAAAATCAGCCTTACTGCTTTCTAGAAAAGAGTGGGCAAGATATGGACAATCATCTTTTTTATAAGCGGACAAAAAAAGTTGAAGACTTTCTTCTGTTATGGCCAAGGGAATACAGTTTTCCATCTCTATTAGTATTTCTTCAACTGTTACATCACCACAAGGGCGTTTTGAAAAATAATAATAGAAGCTACGACTATCAAAAAAACGAATATGAGAAGGTGGAAAATTTCTACCGTCGGTCATTGTTTCTCGTAATAGATTTAAATAGCCGCAAAGTTCATTGCGGCTGATTGATTGTTTCAAATTAATCACCTCAAAACCTTTGGGTTTTGAAAGTAATATGTGCGTGAATGGGGAAAAAAATGATGTCAGTTTTTTACTCTATCAGTAGTTTGAGCTCTTTTAGTAAGGCAGCATTATCTTCCGGTGAAAGAATACAAAATCGTAAAAATTTATCATTTAAAAATGTAAAACTGGATGCATCTCGAATCAACATTTTCTTTTGAATTAAAATTTCAAATAGCTCTGCAGCTGTTATTTTATCCGTTAGAAGTTTTAACAATATAAAATTTGCTGAGGATGGAAAGGCTTTTATGTTTTTCCAAGTTGATAATTCTTGAAAGGCCTTTTTTCGCTGATCGGAGATTAGTTTTTGTGTAGTGGTATGATATTCTGTGTCTGCAAACATTTTTTCACCTGCAAAGGCCGCTAGGCTATTTACACTCCAAGGATCTTGGTTTGTTTTTAAGCGATCCAAGAAGTTTTGATTGGAAGAAACGCCATAGCCCAAACGAATCCCCGGGGCAGCAAAAAATTTTGAAGTGCCACGCACCACAAATAAGTTATCAAACTTTGAGGCCAAAGGAATGGCACAGATAGCATTTAAGTTATCTGAAAATTCGATATAAGTTTCATCTACCATAACAGAAGCGCCTATGTTTTTGCAGTGATGCAAAATTTCTTCTAATTGGGAAGATGTGAAGGCAGAGCCGGTAGGATTGTTTGGATTACAAATAACCAGCATACCTACGTCTTTTGTTAGAGCATTTAGCAATGCAGGCAAATCAATACAGAAGTCCTCCTCCTCTTTTAACGGAAAGTATGAAAAAGCACCGCCACAAAGGGTCACTTCCCGCTCATACTCTGAGTAGGATGGTCCAACGATAATACTTTGACGTGCATGAACTGTCTGGATAAAAGTTGAAATCAGCTCAGTTGAACCGTTACCTACAACAATATGCTCAGCCGCGGCCCCTGTATACTTGGCAATGGCCTGACGTAAGGAGGTGTATTTCTTATCAGGATAGGTGGATATAATGCCCAGATTTTCAGCCAAAGCTTTTTCGGCTGCTTTGGGAAAACCTAGGGGATTGATATTTCCACTAAAATCTTTGATTTCGTTTTTGGGGATTCCATAATTTCTTTCAATAGCGTCTAAATCGCCGCCATGCTGATGAACTAACTGCATCACCATACGCTCCTTCTTATTTAAAAAATCTCATCAAATTTTTCCAATTCTGTTACAGCCGGACTTTGTGCCTTTACACGGGGATATAGAATAAAGGGGTCACCTCCTGTGACTTCCAAGACTTCCAGTGTAAGCTGGTTTGTTTTCGAAGTGGCAAGGGAGAAAATATCTCCTTTTTCCAACCATAGGTGTTCAATGGTTTTATCCCCAGTTTTGTTGATGCTTTTTTTCGATCCCACAGGAGAGTATTCCAAAGGGAAGTTGTTTTCATCAAGAATAGTTAGTACGTAATCAGAAGTGTCATCCATACAGAAGGCGGCACATAAATCACGACAAAACTCATCTAAAGGGGTGGTAATTCCAACTTCTATGATTTTCCAGAACTCAGGTTGATCTTTTCTTGAGGCGTGAATAGAAAGAATATCCTTTTCTGCACCCATATAAAACACTTCTTCAAAACGGGTGATCTCAATTTCCCTGTCTAATGCCTCTAAAATTTGATCATAAGAGAGCTTATTAGGCATTTTATATTTTTCTTCTTCCTCGGTTCCATCGCCAAAAAGGGATTGACCCAAAGAAGTGAGGGTATAATAACTAGGTGGGGTGAATATTTCTGCCCCAATATTATGTTCCATAATGAGTAGTGCAGACAGGTTATTTACAAGGCTAAAATACTTAATTGGTGTAAAAGAAATTGGCCTAATAAGACCAAAAAAGCTACTCATGGGAGAAATGAACCATTTATCTAACATGATGCCTGTAAATAGAAATGAGGAGATAATGGCTTTATCATCCTCTGTTAGATCATTGGGCTGTGTTTGCCAAATGTCTTCGATGTCTACGTCAACCCGTTTATAAAAATCAATGAAGATTTGGTCTGTTTCTGCGGGAGCCACAAGGCACTTCAGAAAGAAGGAGGGGGTTGCAATGCCTTGTTCCAAATCCATGGAAAAGGAAAATCGCTCTGCTGCTAACTCGCAGGCCGCCTCTGCCGCTGTTTTTAAGATGAATTCTGTGCTTTGGGCAAAGAGTGTATCACAATAAGGGGCACGTTGCACCTTTTTTGTATGGATTGCAGGCATATAGACAAATAGCCCCATCCACCATGCTAGTCGGGTTAAGTATTCCAAATAAAACTCATGTTTATGAGAAAGCTCTTTTAGCAATGTGTTTTTGTCTTCCTCCATAAAAAATAGATTTTCATCCATTTTACATGCAGGGACACAGAAGTTTGTAATTTTGCGCAAATCATCCACAAGGGGATGACTTTCCAGTGAGTAAGAAAGTAGCATGAACTCGCTTTTATTTAAATCTTGCTCAAGGGGGTCTAACTGGAGGGTATATTGGTATTCTTTATCCTCATTCTTGCTGTTCAGATCCTGAGCAATAATATTTGCTGGGGATAATAATGTATCTGCCGCAATTGCAGTGTAGTACCATTTAGAGAATACCAAAGGGGCCGCTTCTTTCAACCCTTTTTGGCAGGTTAAGTCCATATGGGCACACATGCCTGTGTAGCCATTTAAAAACAAGCTCAGCAATTCAATATGCCGTGGCTGGGTAGTTTGTTTTTGATTCATTCAAAAGCTCCTTTTAGGGGATTTGTTTAGATTCTTTAATAATTACTAAAAATACGATTCGCTTTATGTATATTCAAAACGTATCTTTAACAATAATTTACATAATAATTCATAAATTTGGGGTTTAAAATCTTTAAAAATTTTAGAATTTATCTATTAGAAATACGTAGAAATACGCTTTTAGTGATACAAAGAATAAATAAGTCTTGATTCATATCTATTTGTATTCATATAGAAACTTGGTAAAATCACCATAAAACTGCTAAAAATGGGGATGTGAAAATCTTTGTATCAAGTATTGTCTTTCTATGAAACTACAAATATAATGAGAAAGATACTAAAGTTAATTGTATCAGATATAACCTTAAAATGAAACAATAAAAGGTGAAAAACCTTTAGCAATTTGTACTGTATGGATACAGAGATTGATTTGTTTTTGTGCAAAAGACAGATTTCCAAAAACTTTGTAAAATTTTAAAGTATAGATGTTGAAAAGAAATATAATTTGTGTTATATTCCTTGTATTGAAAACAAATGTTTTTGGTAAAAAAACAGGAGGAGTAAAAGTGAAGGAAGATAAGAATTTTTTTATTGTGGATAAAAGTGTATTACCAGAGATATTTTTAAAGGTAATGGAAGTTAAAAATCTTCTAGAAAGCAAGAAAGAAAAAACAGTTCAAGATGCTGTAAATAAAGTTGGAATTAGCCGCAGTGCGTTTTATAAGTATAGAGATGCTGTCCACCCACTTTATGAAAATACAAGAGGAAAAACGGTTACCATTTCTACCAATTTGGATAACACCCCTGGGCTTTTGTCTGCTGTTTTAAATAGTATAGCCACAGAAGGGGCAAATATTTTGACCATTAACCAAACAATTCCAATCAATGGGATTGCAAATGTTACCATAACCATAGAAACAAATGCCATGCAAGGTGATTTTAGCCGTCTGATTAACCGTATCGAAGGGTTGCAAGGGGTTCAGTCACTTAAAATTATTGGTAGAGAATAAACTTGAACCAAGACGAATCAATTGTATTGATTTTTAAGGCTCCTCTTGGAGGAGCTTTGTTTTGTCTAAAACGCTTCTGTTGAAATAAAACTGTGTTTTTTTTAGCGTAGAACCATATACTTTAAGTTGTAAGAAGTGGAGGAAAGCATTATGATACATATTCAGATTCCTGCTACATCGGCTAATATGGGGCCAGGTTTTGATTGCATCGGTGTTGCATTGGAATTATATAATCATCTTTGGGTTGAAAAAATATCATCTGGATTAATCATTGAGGTAAAACGAAAACAAGAAATAGAAATCCCTACAGATGAAAGCAACCTAATTTATCAAACGATGAAATATTTTTATGATCAAAAGGGTTTAACGATGCCTGGAGTGCACCTGATTCAGGAGGATTATATTCCTATGGTAAGGGGATTGGGCAGTAGTGCGGCTTGTATAGTTGGGGGCTTGATTGCAGCCAACGAATTAGCTGGAAAACCTTGCGATAAAGAGGAGCTGGCTCAGATGGCTGCAAAGCTTGAGGGGCATCCTGATAACTCTAACCCTGCTATTTTTGGTAGCATGGTTGTTGGCGCATTGGATGATATGAAAATGCAGCATGTGCGCCTTGATTTGCCAGAGGATTTAGTGTTTGCCACAATGGTTCCTGATTTTCCTGTTTCTACAGCAGCGTCTAGAGGGGTATTGCCCGAGGGATATTCTCGGGGAGAAGTTGTATTTAACGTCTCTAGAGGTGCTCTTTTGGTAGCATCCATTTTAAGTGGTAAATATGAAAATCTACCTATGGCCATGGAAGATAAAATTCACCAACCTTTTAGAAGTAGATTGATTCCAAATATGGAAGAAATTTTTCAACAGGCAAAAAACTATGGCGCACTGGCTTGCTATTTAAGCGGTGCTGGTTCGACGCTAATGGCTATGGTGAAAAAGGAGCAGGCACAGCAGTTCCAGAAAGATATGTCCGACTATTTACAGACCCTTCCTGACAACTGGCAGCTAACACTGCTTAAGGCAGACTTGGAAGGTGCAAAGGTCGAGACGGAATAACAGGAGGAAAGAACGATGTTAATTGTGCAAAAATATGGTGGCAGTTCTGTTGCCAACGCAGAAAGAGTCTTTAATGTTGCCAGAAGAATTATGAAAGCAAAAGAGGAAGGCAATGATGTAGTTGTAGTTTTATCTGCCCAGGGAAAAACAACTGATGGATTAATTGCAAAAGCGAAAGAGATTAACCCTAAAGCAAGCCGTAGGGAGATGGATATGCTTTTAGTTACAGGCGAGCAGCAATCTGTTGCTCTTATGGCAATGGCAATCAACGCCCTGGGAGGCAGAGCAATTTCCTTGAATGGCGTTCAAGTAGGTATCGAAACAACAAATACATATAGCAATGCGAGAATTCGTAAGATTCAAACAGAGCGTATTGAAAATGAATTGGAAAGAGGAAATATTGTGCTTGTTACAGGATTTCAGGGGGTTAATTCTCATGGGGATGTAACTACATTGGGCAGAGGTGGCTCTGATACCTCTGCGGTGGCATTGGCTGCAGCATTAAATGCTGATGTATGTCAAATTTACACTGACGTTGACGGTGTTTATACGGCGGATCCAAGAGTTGTGAAGGATGCCCAAAAACTGGATGAAATTAGCTACGATGAAATGTTGGAATTGGCTTCTTTGGGGGCGAAGGTTTTGCACTGCCGTTCTGTTGAAGTTGCGAAGAAATATAATGTAAAGTTATCAGTGCTTTCCAGTATGACAGATGCAGAAGGTACAGAGGTGAAGGAGGAATGTAAGATGGAAAGAATGCTGATTAGCGGTGTAGCAGCAGATAAAAATGTATCCCGAATTTCTATCATGGGTATTAAAGACGAGCCTGGTAAGGCTTTTGAAGTATTTACTTTAATGGCAAGAGAAAAAGTAAGTGTGGACATTATTTTACAATCAACTGGACGTGATGGTAAACAAGATATTTCCTTCACCATAGGCAAGGATGATTTAGATATCGCATTAAAAGCTTTGGAGGAAAACAAAGTAAGATTGACAGCTGAAACAATCCAACATGATGATAGTGTTGCAAAACTATCCATCGTGGGTGCTGGTATGGCATCCAACCCTGGTGTAGCTGCGATGTTCTTTGAAGCAATGTATGATGCAGGGGTTAATATTCAGATGATATCGACATCAGAAATTAAAATTACTGTTTTGATTTCTGAAAAAGATATTGATACTGCTATGGTTGCAGTACATGATAAGTTTAAAAATGCATCGGTAAATATGAGAAAAAATTAAATGTATGTAAAAAGGTATCCTCAAATGTGGGGGATACCTTTTTTGGTTTTATGATTAGAATATGCGATGGTGTTAGTTTGAATTTTAGTGTTTTTTGGGAATGAGCAGAGTTATATAAAAGGATTTTTAACCAATTTTAATCGTCACAGCCATATTTATTCATAAAGAAATAATGTTGCTGATTCAAATAATCTCTGGCAATATCTAATGCTTCACCAAAACGCTGGAAGTGAACAACTTCTCTTTCGCGCAGGAAGCGTAAAGGTGCCAATACGTCGGGATCATCTGTTAGGTCAATCAAGTATTCATAGGTGCTACGCGCTTTTTGTTCAGCTGCCATATCTTCATAAAGGTCAGTAATTGGATCCCCTTTTGACTGGAATGCACAAGCACTAAAGGGAACCCCTGCAGCAGACACGGGATAAACACCCAAACCATGATTTACATAGTATGCATCTAGGCCTGAGTTGATAATTTGCTCTTTTGTTAGGCCCTGGGTTAATTGATGGAAGATTGTTGCCATCATTTCTGAGTGAGCAAACTCTTCCGTTGCAATATCGTTTAACGTAGCTTTAGCTTCGGGCGTAACCATGGTGAATTTTTGGCTAAGATACCGCAAGGAAGCACCCAATTCACCATCGGGACCGCCATACTGCTCCAACATAATTTTGGCTAAACGTGCATCAGGTTTTTTAATGTTAATGGGAAACTGTAATTTCTTTTCATAAATCCACATTTACATACACTCCTTTCCTGCAAAAGAAACATTTGCTTCTTTTTGCCATGGCCAGGGGTTATTTTGCCATTGCCAATGATTTGTGTCCGTTGCATAACTACGGAAGGAGCATAAAGGTCCATATGACTCTTCGAATTTAAGACGCAAAGCGTCTGCTGCGGTGATAACCTGATTATACGTATCAATTGCTTCAGTATTATCGGGATGAGTATTCAAAAAAAGTCCTAAGTCCAGAGAAATAAAATCTAATTCCATCAGCTTAGTAAGCATATCATTGCGTGTCATTGCTCAAACCTCCTTTGCAAGTTGAAATAGGTGCCAACCGGAACAATAGGGCACGACTAAATCGGAAAAAACGGTGCCGCAAACCAGACTTTGTGTTTGGCCCATTGGGGCGGTATAGGGTTGGAGTGGAACATAAGCCTGGGCTAATTCCATGGATTCTTCGATGAGCATATTATAATCGGGAATCATATTATCGGGCATTTGGACTTTAACGCAGGAACAGTTATCGGAAACAAAATGTTTACACATTTCCTTCATAAGAAAAGCCTCCTTTTGGTTTTTACAATATCATGATATGGAAGTTAAATAATAAAGTGCTAGGACCATACAAAGATGGAATTGCCTATGTGGAATTCAATTGAAAGACAAATTAAAATGAAAAAATGAGCAAATAAAAAAACCTTAAAAATTTTCAGTTTTTAAGGTTTTCTGAACTTAAACTAATTGCAATTTAAAATCAGCTTATGTTCTAAGGTAGTGCTGTACTTTTCTGCCAACAACACAAGAAATAAAGATTTTAACAATATCTAAGGGAATAAAAATAAGTGCTCCTGCGGGTAATGTGTTTAGGAAACTAGCATTGGTGACTGTTGCCATCCAATAAGTGCCTATGATGTAAGTAACAATTGTTCCAATGAGGGCCCCACTCATTTGAAGAAAGGGGGAGTTAGGATATTTGCGCACAAAAGTTGCGCTAATTGCAACTAAAAAGAGATACCCTACGATATAGCCTCCTCCTGGCCCAGCAAATTTTGCGAGGCCGGCGGTATAACCGGAAAAAACGGGTATACCGATAGCACCTATTAAAATGTATAATGCAGTTGCAGCAACTGCCTGTTTTGGACTTAAAACATAAGTAGATAAATAAAGGGCAAAGGTGCACAGTGTTAGAGCAACTGGACTAGCAGGTATAGGAATGCTAATTGGTGCCAAAATACAAATGATAGCCGTCATAAGGGCAATCTTGGTTAAATCCTTTGTTTTCATTGTAAACTCCTTTTTATTTTTTGTTTGGATTGTAAATGGAATAATGAAATTTGTCAACTAAATTTATAAAAATGGTTTACAATAGTAACATTAAGAAAAAGTATAAGACGAAAACGGTAAAATATGATAAACTGAGTACAAAAGAATATATTTGCTTGGAAGGATGAAATGGATGAGTAGACAGTGTAATCAGTGTGGACAAGAGGTAGGACATGAAGATCTTTATTGCATAAATTGTGGCGTTTTATTAAAAAAAAATGAAGAGAATAATATACAAGCCCATAAACAGACTGAGCCTCCTAAAGGTGGATTATATGCGCCCTTATCTTTGGGCGATTATCTTTTGATTGGGTTAATACTGGCAATTCCTGTTGTAAACATTATTGTCCTTTTCATTTGGGCTCTTGATAAGCATGGAAATCTAAACAGAAGAAACCTAGCCAAAGCTGGGTTAATATATTTAGGGATATGTATTGGCCTAACTGTTGTATTTGGTATTGGTTTGGTAAGAGCAGTGAGGTTGGACCAACGGATGTATCCAGAAGAAAAATTTTATGAGTATTATATTGAGCATCCTGATTTTGAGGAGTGGATGCAGTTACCATATAGCACAGATGAAACTTAATAGCTAATTTTAGAATGTGACAATGTTTATAAAAGAAAGATATACATTAAATGAGGAGCGAGTAGTGACTGAGAGTTACTACTCGTTATTTTTTTGCAAGAAAAAAGAATACATCGGAAGATACATAACACGAAAGTATTACTATATGTAGTGGTATTTTCTTAGAATGTAGGGGATAGGTGTACCCCAAATCGTTGAAAGAATATTTTAGACATTAGTATGGCAAAATAGTATGGTTCATTCTGTCGTACAATCACTATAATTTAATGCATGGATAGTTTTAAAGGTTAGCCTAAAAAGGGGAGCATTTAGAAGCTGGCATTTTTGAGTCATAATTTATACAACGAAAGAAATATAAAATTAGGATGTTTTTTGTTTCTCATGGATAGATTTTTATTTTTTCGAGATACTAATACCAGAAAAATGAAAAAGGGAGAGGATCTTGTGACTGGATGGAATGTACTCACAATAGTACAATTACTTTTTTTTGGTATGGGTGCGTACTATTTTTTTACGAAAAGCAAAAAGAAGTTGGTAGGAGGTGGTTTTTCCCCCGACGAAAACTTAAAGCAAATGGAAACACTCGAGAATATGAGAGAACGGATGTTGACGGAGCCTTTGTCTGAGCAAACACGTCCTAGGGATTTATCAGAAATCATCGGTCAGGAGAAAGCAATTAAGGCGTTAAGGGCAGCTTTGTGCGGGCCTAACCCTCAGCATATATTAATCTACGGTCCTCCTGGGGTAGGAAAAACAGCGGCGGCGCGCCTAATATTGGAAGAAGCGAAACATAAGGAGTGCTGCCCTTTTGACGAAAAGGCAAAGTTTGTAGAAATTGATGCAACTACCCTTCAATTTGATGAGAGAAATATTGCAGACCCCCTTATGGGTTCAGTGCATGATCCAATTTATCAAGGGGCAGGCGTATTTGGACAAATTGGGGTGCCACAACCAAGGCCAGGGGCCATTTGTGAGGCCCATGGTGGCGTTTTATTCATTGATGAAATTGGGGAGTTACATCCTATTCAAATGAATAAGCTTTTAAAGGTCTTAGAGGATAGAATTGCACGGTTTCAAAGTAGTTACTATAACCGTGATAATAAACATACTCCGCCATACATTCATGAAATCTTCCAAAAGGGTATACCTGCGGATTTCCGTTTAATTGGAGCTACCACAAGGAACCCTTCGGATATATCCCCTGCGCTACGTTCTCGTTGCACAGAAATTTTTTTTGAAGGTTTAGATGAAAAAGCTGTGGAACAAATTGCTAGAAATAGTTTGAATAGAGGCAATATTCCCTACGAGGAGGGGTTGTGCGAAAGAATTGCCTGTTATGCTCGTGGGGGCAGAGATACGGTGAATATGGTTCAATCCTTAACTTCATTAGCTACCATGGAAGGAAATCGAAAAATTACTTTTGATGATTTAGATTGGGTTGCCGAAACAGGGAGGTATCAACCAATTTTGCGTAGGAGAGTTAGTAAAAAAGCTCAGGTTGGTGTGGTAAACGGTATGGCAGTTGCTGGCGGTGGCGGCGGTACCCTATTAGCCGTAGAGGCAACGGTACAAAAATCGACAAAGGGTGTTTTAACAGTAACAGGCATTGTAGAAGAAGAGGAAATAAAGGGAAGACAACGATCTAGTCGACGCAAAAGCAATGCACGAAGCTCTGCAGAAAATGTCTTGACTGTCTTAGAAAAATACGGATTTATAAAAGACGAATATCAGGTGCATATTAATTTCCCAGGGGGAACTCCTGTGGATGGTCCATCAGCAGGCATAGCTATGTTTTTGGCTGTATACTCTGCTTTTACAGGCGTAGCAGTAGATGGTGACATTGCCTTGACTGGAGAAATTGGTTTGCGGGGGCAGGTATTACCTGTTGGTGGGGTGGCTGATAAATTGGCAGCAGCTGTTGAAGCTGGTGTGAGATGGGCATTTATCCCCAAGGAGAATTGGAGGGAGGCTTACACCAAACTTGGTATTACTGTGGAACCCTTGGAAAATGTGGATGACCTCTTGGAACAGGTTTTCAGAAAAGACGGAGATCGTACTGTTATTGATGAAAGCAGTATATTAACAGCCAAAGAAAGGGATTAATAGTAGAAGTTTGGGAATATTCCTTGCCGATTTGACCGCAAGATTAATTTGGGGTATAATATGTAAAGTTTTAGCGGAGAACCGTGAATGCAGTATTTTTTTCTTTGAACTCTCATAAATATAGTGTTTTTTTAAATCGAGAGGACTTCTTTTTTACTTTATTTTAGTCTGTTAGATATTATTGACAGTGTCCTTGAACATGTAAATGCTATGACTGGAGCACAAAGCATTTTGTGTTTAAGATATGAAATGAACTTTAATGAGAGTAAAAAGCAAAGCCTGTATGCTTTCATTTAGTTCTCCGCTTATATTCTAAAATAATATATTTTTGTTGAATATAGAAAATAGAGGTGGAAGAATGGAGAAAAAGCAAACGATCAAAGTACCGATGATCGCGCTTAGGGGGCTAACAGTTTTCCCTAGTATGGCTATTAGTTTCCCGGTTAGTAGGCAACGCTCGTTAGATGCGGTAACGGCAGCAGAAAGCAGTGGTGGGAAGGTGTTTTTGGTGACGCAGATTGACCCTGCAACTCCTGACCCAGAACAGAAAGACTTATATGAAATTGGTACTTTATGTAGCATTAAGCAGGTGTTAAAGCTTCCTGGAAATGTTACTCATGTCATCGTAGAGGGACAAGAGCGAGGAAGGTTAGAAGGAGTATGGATGAAATCATCCACTGATTTTGCAGAAATTACATCCTTGGAGCAAGACTTTATCGATGAGCCTGATGATTATTTAAAGGCTTATATGCGTGTAGTGACAGAAAGCTATGAAGAATATATCAAGTATGTACCAAATGGTACAGCGGCAGACCTATTAAGCAGTGTTATCGCAGCAACAAAGCCAGGGAAATTAGCTGACCTTATTGCGGCAGGGCTTGAAATTTCTTTTGAACGCAAACAAAAAATTTTAGAAGTAATGAATCCTTTTGAGCGTTTGGAAGCAGTTTTGGAGGTAATGCAAAATGAGAAACAAATTCTAACCATTAAAAAAGAGATTGAGGCAAAAACCAAATCTCATATTGAGCAAAACCAAAGAGAATATTACCTAAGGGAGGAACTAAAGGTAATACAAGAGGAACTGGGAGATAAGGATGGTGTTGGAGCCGATGCCCAAAAATATCGCCAACAGTTAGCAGAGAAAAATCCTCCGGAAGTGGTGCAGCAAGCCATTGAAAAAGAAATCAACCGAATGTTAAAAATTCCTGTGACCTCCCCTGAATCAAATGTCTCTAGAAATTACATCGAGACGCTTTTGGGGTTGCCTTGGAACGAAACCACCCAAGAAAACTTTGACTTGGTTGGTGCAGAAATGTTATTAAATGAAGAACACTACGGCTTGGAAAAGGTTAAGGAACGTATTTTAGAATATTTGGCTGTGCGTCAGAATGTTCCCGAAGAAAGACCTACCATTCTTTGCTTGGTTGGACCTCCGGGGGTTGGTAAGACTTCTATTGCCCGCTCTGTGGCCAAAGCGTTAAACCGAAAGTACATCAGGATGTCTTTGGGCGGCGTAAAGGATGAGGCTGAGATAAGGGGCCATAGAAAAACATATATTGGGGCTATGCCGGGTCGCATTATCAATGCAATGAAGCAGGTGGGAACGGTAAATCCTTTGATGTTATTGGATGAAATTGATAAGCTGGGCGTTTCACATAATGGTGATCCCGCAGCGGCATTGCTTGAAGTTTTAGATGGGGAACAAAACAGTACATTTCGGGATCATTTTATTGAGTTGCCCTATGATTTATCTAAAGTGCTTTTTATGTGTACAGCAAATAGTTTGGAAACCATTCCTAAGCCACTTTTAGACAGAATGGAAGTGATCTCCCTTGGTAGTTATACAGCCCAAGAAAAATTACATATCGCTAAGGAACATTTGATACGAAAGCAACGCAAACGCAATGGACTAACCGCTGCCCAAATGAAACTTAGGGATGATGGCATTGAGGCATTGATTGATGGCTATACAAGAGAAGCAGGCGTTCGCCAGCTGGAACGTGTGATTGGTGAAGTTTGCAGAAAGGTAGTGAAGTCAATCCTAAGTGGTGACAAAAAGACAACCACCGTTACAGCAAAAAACTTGGAAAGCATCCTTGGGAAAAGAAAATATTCTCAAGATTCCATTTATAAAGAGCCGCAAGTGGGCATTGTACGTGGCTTAGCATGGACATCTGTGGGAGGAACTACGCTCTCCATTGAGGTGAATGCCATGGATGGCGATGGTAAATTTAAGCTTACGGGAAATGTTGGCAAAGTCATGTCAGAGTCGGCGGAGGCGGCCATAAGTTATATTCGCTCTCAGGCAAAGAAATTTGGCCTTCCATCAGATTTTTATAAAATGAAGGATATTCATATACATATCCCGGAAGGGGCAACGCCTAAAGATGGACCCTCTGCAGGGATTACTATGGCCACCGCCATAATTTCTGCATTAACAGCAGAAAAGGTGCATCATGATGTGGCTATGACGGGGGAGGTTACAATCCGTGGTAGGGTTCTTCCCATTGGTGGGTTGCAAGAAAAAGTGCTTGCGGCAAAAAGAGTTGGTATTAAAACGGTAGTTTTGCCATGGGAAAATGAAAAGGATTTATTGGAAATCAGCGATGAAATCAAAGACGGGATGGCATTTGTATTAGCAAAGACCATGGATGATGTGCTGAAAGTTGCATTGGTGAAGGGAGCGGACATATGGAAGTAAAGAATACTTCATTGGCGGCAATAGGAACAAATTTTTCTCACTATCCTGTTGATGGAAAGACGGAAATTGCTTTTGCCGGCAAGTCAAATGTGGGCAAATCTACATTAATCAATGCGATGTTGGGACGTAAGGCTTTGGCCAGAACAAGTTCTCAGCCTGGCAAAACAAGAACAATTAATTTTTATGATGTAAACGATATGATGTATGTTGTAGATTTACCTGGTTATGGTTATGCCAAAGCCCCAAAAACAGAAATTGCAAAATGGGGACAAATGATTGAGGAGTATTTGGAAAAGAGAGAAGAGTTGAAGGCAATTATTCTTTTAATCGATATTCGTCATGAACCAGGTAAGAACGATGTTATTATGTATGAATGGTTAAAACATTATGGATATGACATTGTTATTGCGGCTACAAAGTCAGATAAATTAAATCGAAGTCAAATACCCAAGCATTTAGCAGTAATACGAAAAACATTCGGTCTTGGACCGGAAGATGTTTTAATTCCTTTTTCAGGGGAAAAGAAAACAGGCGTTGATGAACTTTGGGCTGTAATTGAATCTTTTTTAGACTAAATAAAACCCATATACAATTTTTGATACAGACCCCTTTTATTAGAGAAACATAAATCTAATGAAAGGGGATTTTTGATCAATAAAGAGGATAAAGTTAGTATTAGCACCATATAGGAGCTGATCTTTTGAAACAACAACAAATTTCAAAATGCGTGCCAATGATGGATAAAAAGAGACGATGTATTTAGGCTGAGGAAGGTAAAGAAGCCCTTTATCAAGATGGGATCTTTGTAACAGGACTTTTAGATGGCAAATACTTGGTTTGTATAAAGGTAAAAACATAAGCTATTACATCAGCAAAAGACTATTGTTTGTATAAGGAATAAATATGGTTGGGAAAGCCTTCAAAAATTTTCGTATTTTTTTAAACTGTTTTTTTCATTCGTAATTATTTGATAGAACCCTTTTTGCTTTGGTTTCTAGTAGTCAGATTATTTTTTATAGGTGCCTAAACTTAGAAAATTTATAAATTCTTAAAAAAGATTAAAAGAAATCCAAATAACAATGAGATATACTAAATTATGTAAAAAGCAATTATAATATAAATTTTTTGGAGGTTACAGTAATGAAAAACAAGAAAAATTCTTTCTTTACGTTTTGTTGTTCCTTGGTTCCAGGTGCTGGGGAAATGTATATGGGGCTTTATAAGCAGGGAATAAGCCTAATGCTGATTTTTTGGGGTGTTGGAGCTTTTGGTGGATGGGCAAACCTAGAAGTATTGTGGGCGATTATTCCTGTTGTATGGTTCTATAGTTTTTTCCACACCCATAACTTACGCAGTATGCCAGAAGATGAGTTTTTAGCTCAAGAAGATAGATATTTGGTTTTTAATGATGTTGATTTTGCCAAAGCAGATGAAGTATTAAGAAGAAACAAGAAATTGGTTGCAACAGTACTCATATTTTTCGGCATCTGTATGTTGGCTCAAATAGGAATGAACATTCTTAATCCTTTTATTGATGGGTTTTTGTGGGAATTGGCGTGGAGGTTGAATCACAGTGCAACCCGTATTGTACTAGCTATTGCAGTTATTTTTGGGGGAGTTGTATTGCTTAAAGGTAATACAAAAAAGAATGCTTTAGAAGAAGTAATAGAAGAATCATGATTTTGGTATAATAAACAAAGGCTTGGAAAAGAAATTTTCCAGGCCTAATTTTAACGTCAACATTCCCCAAGCATTAGTTATAGACAATGAAAAGTTTTCATAAATGCAACACATATTCCAAAATATTCTCTTGTTCTTTATTAGGAAACGGTTGACGTAGTATTAAAAACTATTATAATATGAAGAAAGATTAAAAATTGATTATATTGGCATTTGCCGTTTCATTAAAGGAGGAATAAAAATGGTACAGATTATTACGGACAGCACTTGCGATTTATCTAGGGAAAGACTAGAGGAAATCGGTGTTGTATGTGTACCTCTAACGGTGCATTTTGGAGACCAGACGTTTATTGATGGTGAGAATATGACGTCAGAGGAATTTTATCATCACCTCAGAAATAGCCATGAAATTCCTACAACAGCCCAACCTACGCCACACTCCTTTGAACAGGCTTTTCAACAAGCTTTAGCAAAAGGGGATGATGTTGTATGTATATTAATTGGCAGTAAGTTAAGTGGAACTGTTCAGTCTGCAAATATTGCTAAAGCATCTTTGGAAAGGGATAATATTTGGATTGTGGATACCCATAATGTTTGTTCCGCTTTGGGGCTTCTGGTGGAGATTGCAGCCAAACGTGCAAAAGAAGGGGCAACTGCTGAAGAATTGTTCCAAGAGATGAGTGACTTATCTGGAAGAGCAAAAGTTTATGCTGCCATCGAAACTCTAAAATATGTTAAAAAAGGGGGAAGGTTGTCGGGTAGCGCCGCCATTGTAGGAACCATGTTGAATCTTCATCCTATTATATCAACGGAAGATGGCTTAGTCATTAATGTAGCAAAGGCAAAAGGCAAAAAAAGAATGTTTTCCAAGATGAAAGAGTTGGTAATGGCAGACAATGTGGATGAAAACTATCCGATTATGTTCTGTCAGGCAGAGGCAGACGATAATATTACTAAGTTAAAAGAATGCTTTGCCGAAGAATTTGATATCTCTAATTGTCTAAATGGATTTATTGGGCCTGTTGTTGGTACCTATGCAGGTCCTGGTGCCGTTGCCGTTGGGATAATTTATAAAAAATAAGTGGTTCTAGAAACAGTTTCATTAAGCAAATAAAAAACAATTTAAAAAGTTGTGAAATGGTTTGGCAGACATTGAAATTCTCCTCAATGTCTGCTTTTTGATTGCAGAAAGATGGTTCATATTATCCTTGTTTTAATAAGCTTTCTTAAGCTTACGTAAATTTAATTTTTCTGAATTTTATCAATATAAGGAGTTAAATGATTTTAGTAAATCAATGTATCGTGGGCATATTTGGGGTAAGATATTCGAGTGGTTTGGAGGAATCAGTGTTCAAAATAGAGGTGGAAAAATGAGTTGAGTTTTTATTCAATGTTGGGAGTGGGTATTTGATTTAAGTTTCCTGGGAATAAAGAATATGCCAATCTTTTCTTAGGTTAAAAAGCGTGTTATACTGTTTTAAAGTGTTTTAGGAGGCGATTGGATGACGGAAAGATTATATTATCAAAATGCATACGCAACCAAGTTTATGGGGCGTGTGATTTTCTGTAAAGAGGCTAATGATGGCTGTTTTCATATAGTTTTGGACAAGACCTTGTTTTATCCTGAGGGGGGAGGTCAACCTGGAGATAATGGGGTGTTAGGGGGAGTTCGAATTCTGGATACCCAGGAGGAAAATGGACAAATTATCCACTATGGAGATAAGCCTCTAGAGGTTGGCATTGAGGTGAGAGGGGAGGTCAACTGGACATGGCGTTTTGATTTGATGCAGAACCATTCGGGAGAACATATACTTTCAGGAATTATTTGTAATAAATATAGCTGTGACAATGTTGGCTTCCATATGGGCAAAGATAGCGTTACCATTGACTTCAGTGTACAAATACCAAGCCAGGATTTGCTTTGGTTGGAGGAAAAGGCAAATGAGGCAATATGGAGAAATACACCTTTATCTATTACCTATCCAAGTAAAAACACCTTGGAACAGCTGGAATACCGGAGTAAGAAAGAACTTTTTGGTGAGGTGCGTATTGTGCAGGCGGGAGAATATGACTGTTGCGCTTGCTGTGGAATACATGTGAGATTTGCCGGTGAAATTGGCATGATTAAGATGATTGGTGCACAGAATTATAAAGGCGGTACGAGAATAGAACTGCTTTGTGGAAAAAGAGCGTTGACTTATTTGCAAAGGGTGAACCAAGCTGCTAGTGAAGTTGGGAGAAAGCTTTCCGTTCCAGAGGATAAAATTGACGAAGCTGTAAGCAAGATTCAGAGTGAGAGGGATATGCTAATACAAGAAGTGAAAAAATGGAAATGGCAATCTTTCTTAATGAAAATTGAGCAATTGCCGGAAAATGCGAAAGATGTGTTGATTTTGGCGGATGAATTAAGCGGAAAAGATATGGCAAAATTGGCGGATTTGGCCGCAGAAAAAAAGAATGGGAGAGCTATGGTTCTTACTCCTTCCCAAAGAGGATATGCTTTTGTTTTGGTTAGTAGAAAAAAAGATGCCCATGTCATTGAAACTGAATTAAAAAAACAATTTAACTGTAAGGGTGGGGGAAAAGAAGAAGCAGTGCAAGGTATTATTGAAGGAGATGAAAATATTCTTATTCAATTTTTTGAAGAAAAAGGTTTTATTTATGCAAAGTAAATTGCATTATAAATTTTAAGGGAGATACACTTGTTTTTATGAGACTTTATAGAGTTTTAATTTGATTGAACAGAGAAAAAATACAGTATTAAAAAATGTGGTTCTGAAAGAAAGTGTTTTTAATGCAATCCTTTCGGTTCAACTTGGCAAAAAAAATCTATGTGTCTCACGCCTGTTCTTTTAAAAACTTAAAGATGCGCGATTTCTATATAAGTTTTTGGTATTAGGTTGCTAGGTCAAGATTTTTCAAAAGTAAAAGATTAATAAAATCTTTTGAATTTCATTAGAGTTTCTTAGAATTCCAAAAAACAAAGTATGATAGAATATATAGGAGAGGTTTGGTGGTTCATATGGGTAACTTTGAAAACAATAGGGCGAAGCTGGAAGGTCGTTTGACAGAAAACAGTGTAGCCATACTTTTTGCAGGGCAGGCGCCGTATAAGAGGGGAGATGAGCAATATCCCTTTTCACCCGACCGAAACTTTTATTATGTAACAGGGATTGAAAGAGAAAACTGCATTTTTTTTATGGCAAAGACAGCATCAGGCATCACAACAACCCTTTATATCCCCAGGGATAATGGCATTTTAGCAAAATGGGTTGGTTCCAATATTACCGTTGAGGAAGCTAGGGAACAATCAGAGATTGAACAGATTGAGTTTGTCGATAGCTTTCTCAAGGATTTTGGTGCATTTTTATTTAAGCATAACATTAAGACCGTTTATTTGGACTTGGAAAACAGAGACTGGAATGCATCGCCCACAGCATCCCTTTCCTTTGCTAAGGAATTGGGAGAAAAATATCCTGCTATTCAGCTCCAGGATTTATACCCCATTTTTAGTGATCTAAGGCTAATTAAAGATGAGTGGGAATTGGAGCGTATGCGTAGAGCCATGCATATTACCGAGGAGGGTTTTTTTGCAATGATGGAAAATGCCCGAGGAGGTATGATGGAATACGAAATCGAGGCATTTTTTGATTTTGTATTGACCAAGCGAGGTGTACGTCATAAGGCGTTTCAAACCATTGCAGCAGCGGGGAAGAGAAGTACTATTCTCCATTATGTTGAAAATAACCAGCAAACCAAAGATGGCGATTTGATTTTGGTGGATGCTGGTGCACAAGTGGGGTGGTACAATGGGGATATTACCCGAACTTTCCCCGTTAGTGGGCAATTTACTGAAAGACAAAAGGTTATTTACAACATTGTTTTGTCGGGGCAGAAAAAGGTGATCGAGACCATCCAACCAGGAGTGGCCTTTTCTCGTTTAAATGAAGTTTTAAAAGATCACTATCTGATAGAACTGAAGAAATTGGGTTTGGCAGAAACCATGGAGGATATAACAAAGTACTATTATCATGGTGTTAGCCACTATTTAGGAGCAGAGACCCATGACATTGGTAGATATATGGATCGGGATTTACAGGAAGGCATGGTTCTGACTGTGGAGCCTGGGCTGTATATTGAGGAATGGAACATCGGTATTCGCATTGAGGATGATGTGTTGGTAACCCATGATGGGTGTGAGGTTATGACCCAAAATATGCTCCGTACTGTTGATGAGATAGAGGCTTTTATGGCTAAGGGAAGAAAGGTATGAGTTTAAAAGAAACAGACCTATATGAGCCAATTAAGGTGTTTTTGGAAGATGAGGGCTATAAGGTGCAGGCTGAGGTGAAACATTGTGATATTGCAGCCATAAAAGAAGGCCAAACCCTAATTGTTGAATTGAAAAAGAGCTTTAACCTTAAGCTAGTATATCAAGCTTTGGAGCGGCAAAGTTTAACGGATCAGGTTTTTGTTGCGATCCCTCGTCCTGAAAAGGGGCAGGGAGACAGAACTTGGAAGGACATGATAAGGCTTTTAAAGCGGCTAGAAGTGGGACTCATCACTGTTGCATTGGATAGTCCCTTAAAAACAGTAGATGTGGTGTTAGAACCCGCTGATAGCATGATTCGGAAAAATCGAAAAAAGCAGGAGCGATTACAGGCTGAAATTCATAATCGTCATGTTGCAGAAAATGTTGGGGGAATGACCCGACGAAAGATAATGACTGCATATCGAGAGAGAGCTATCGAGCTTTGCTGTATCATCGAGGAGTTTGGACGAATTTCTGTAAAAGAGCTACGTTTGATGGGGAAGGAGGAAAAGTATTCCTCAATCTTGCAAAGTAATGTGTATCAATGGTTTGAAAGGTTAGAAAAAGGTGTTTATGGACTTTCACCCATGGGTGAAGATGCCTTGAGGGCAGTGGATTATGAAAAAGTAATCGGCTTTTATCGGTCTGTATATAGGAAGGAAAAAGATAAGTGAGTATTTTAGGAAACATTTTGTGGTTGGTTTTCGGAGGAATATTTTCTGCAATCGGCTGGTTTTTGGCAGGAATAATTTGTTGCATTACTATCATAGGCATACCAATTGGTTTGCAATGTTTTAAATTTGCTAAAATGGTGATTTGGCCCTTTGGTACCCAAATTGACTATGGAAACTTAAATTCAGGGTCTATTATTTTAAATGTGATTTGGATATTATTTTGTGGAGTTGAGTTAGCAATTAGCTCTTTAACCATGGGCGTTATGTGCTGTTTAACCATTATTGGGATACCCTTTGGTATTCAGCATTTTAAATTTGCGGGGCTTGCGTTGTTGCCTTTTGGCGCGCAAATTCGCAGATTTATATAAAAACTTATAAAAGAGAGGGGTAAGAACATGATTGTAACAACAACAAATGGAATTGAAGGAAAAGAAATTGTAGATTATAAAGGTATCGTGTTTGGTGAGGTCATTGCTGGGGTGAACTTTGTGAAGGACTTTGTTGCGGGGTTAAGCAACTTTTTCGGCGGAAGATCTGGTACATATGAGGAAGAATTGATTTCTGCCAGAGAGAATGCAATTGCAGAAATGGTAAAAAGAGCAGGTGCCATGGGTGCAAATGCAGTTGTAGGGGTAGACGTGGACTATGAAGTTTTAGGCGCAGATAATGGTATGTTAATGGTTACAGTTTCTGGCACCGCAGTTGTGTGCAAGTAATTCTACAAAAAAGAGGATAGTAAACTATACTCTTGTATTAAAGGTAATTTGAAATGATGAGTGAATTTGCCCTTAGAGCCAAGATTATGATTATGAGTTAAAACGTGTTTTTTAACTTGGGTGGTATATCAATGGTTCACGGGGTACTTTCTAATACAAGAGGAGTTTGACCAAGGTGGTTATGAGGTTTATTGGTCCATGTTGATTTTTTACATCTATTATGGACGTGTATTTCCACTAAACCAGGATTCTTGTGGGCTGTGAATCAAGGCAGCTATTGAGAATGCCCCATTATAATTAGTAGTAAAGGTAAAGGCATGGCTTTATGAAAAAAAGCTATGCCTTATTTTTGTACACATGATTGTGATGTTGCATAAAGGACAAGGGGCAAGTATACTGAAGGAAGAAGAAGTTAAAAACAGGAGGAGGATTTCATGAAAGAGGAATTTAAGCTTGTTCAATATGATAGGGCAAACAGGCAAAAGGCAGACGTGAGTCTTTTTGCATTAGAAATTGCTAGAAAAGTACATGCATTTCACAGCAGTTTTCCTTTGTACCAAAAAACACCATTGGTTTCATTGAAAAATACAGCCAAGGAATTAGGATTGGGCAATGTTTATATCAAGGATGAATCCTACCGATTTGGATTAAATGCGTTTAAGGTGCTAGGGGGTAGTTTTGCAATAGGAAATGTATTGGCTAAGAAGATTGGCATGGGTATAGAAAATATTTCTTATAGTCATTTGACTTCTGACGAAACTAGAAGTAAACTTGGCGAGATTACATTTGTTACGGCAACGGATGGAAACCATGGTAGAGGTGTTGCATGGACAGCGAAAAACTTAAAGCAGAAGGCTGTGGTATATATGCCTAGGGGAAGTGCTAAGGAACGCTTAGATAATATTTTAAACCAGGGGGCAAATGCTAGTATTACAGAGCTAAATTATGATGATGCCGTGCGTTTTGCCCATAGACAGGCAGAAGAAAAAGGTTGGATTATGGTGCAGGATACCGCTTGGGAGGGATATGAGGATATACCCACTTGGATTATGCAGGGATATGGCACCATGGCATATGAGGCATATTGCCAGCTAGTTGAAAAGCCAACGCACATATTTTTACAGGCGGGTGTAGGCTCTATGGCTGGGGCAGTAACGGCTTTTTTTGCCGCAGTTTATAAAGAGGAGTGCCCAATCATTACCATTGTTGAACCTAATAAGGCAGACTGCATCTATCAGACAGCAAAAGCTGGGGATGGTAAGCTTCACTATGTAACGGGAGATATGGACACCATCATGGCTGGTCTGGCCTGCGGGGAACCTTGTAGCATTGGCTGGGAAATTCTAAATTCATATGGGGATAATTTTATTTCTTGCCCTGACTATGTAGCTGCTGAAGGTATGCGCATTTTAGGTAACCCTATTAAGGGTGACTCACCAATTATCTCCGGTGAAAGTGGTGCAGCAACCTTTGGGTGTGTTGCAGAAATCATGAGAAATCCTGATTTGAAGCATTGGAAAGAAAAGCTTAAGCTCGATGAAAGTGCAAAAGTGTTATGTTTTAGCACAGAAGGGGATACGGATCAAGGAGGGTATCGATCTATTGTTTGGGATGGCGCTTACCCAAGGCCGTAAAGCTTTTACTATCATATTGACCTAGTGTATGAGAATAAAAGGTTGCTTCTTAAGAAGGAGCAACCTTTTTTGTTTAGAAAAACCTATGTTCGATGGAAGATTTACTTCCGTAAACATAGGTTAGATGTTTTAAATCAATATTTTTTTAAGTCAGAAATATAGTTTTTACCAATGAGCATATCATAAGTCATAAGTTCGTGCAATTCCCGCATTTTTTCTCGCCTATCCTCATCCCCCGTTGGTGTGTATAGGTTGTAATATTTGCTGATAACAGGGCAAGTTTTGTATAAATCTAAAAGGAAATTAGTTTGCACGCACTGTGGGGCATCGATATAGTCCGCCATAAGTGCTGGAAGCAAATATGGAGAGACATATTCCTTATCTGCAAGGTATTCTCTGCCTGTATCATAATTTGTAAAAATCAAATAGGGGGTAGAGAACATGGTGTATTTTTCGTCCTCTGTCCACTCTACGGCGGTGGAGGAGTTGATGGTACCAGTGGAGGTGTATGGATCAAAGTCATCCCCTAAGGTAGGTAAATGATCGCCGTACCAAAGTACAACGGTGGGTTTTTCTCGGTTCATGACAAAATCATAGATTTCTTTTAATGCAAGGTCAGAGTTTCTTACACCAGCAGCATAGTTTTCCAAGGTTAAAATTTGCTGAGGTGTTAGAGTATCCCCCTGTACTTTTATCACTCTATCTTCCTCATCATATTTATCGTGATACATACTGTGATTTTCCATGGTGATTGCCATTACGAAAACACCAACATCATGAGGTTGTTCCAGCTGATAGATTATTTCTTCTGCTATGGTTTCATCAGTGATGTAAGGGCCACTGTTCCAATGATGTTCTGCATGGAGATCGTATTCTCCAAGAAAATCATCAAACCCCATAAGAGGGTAGGATTTGTTTCGGTCGTAAAAGGTTTTCTGATAGGTATGGATGCCAATAGCATCATAACCTAAGTTTTTATAGATTCTTGGAAAGGAGAAAATTTCACCTTTCACATATTGCTGATAAGGGATGTTACCTGGTGGTAGAGCGCTGGTGGACATTCCAGTTAGAATTTCGAACTCTGGGCGTACTGTGCCACCACCAAAGGTGGGTGAAACCATTCTGCCACTGGGATTTGTCTCGGCAATTCCCCTAAAATTTACAAGAGGGTCCGCGGAAAATGTAACTCCATTTAAAACCGATGGATCCCAATATGCCTCAGAGAGTACTACAACAATATCGGGGCTTTGGAAAGAGGCACCACTGCTTTCCTTGGGTAGGTATTTCTCAAAGGCGTGATGGATATAGCCCTTGTTATAATTTTGAGGCTCACCCAGATTAAGAGAACCAAAGTTTAGGGCAAAGGCAGTTAAAAACCCATGTTCAGCATACAGCTCTGTTTGATCAGTGGTTTCTTCTAATGAAATTCCGAACACAGGGCCATAAATTTGCCGAATGCCACTGTTGGTTACAAACAGAACAAGGGTAATTAAAAAAATAGGTGAAAGGGGTCCACGGTATTTCCATTTTATTGGAACAGATGGCGACAGTAGATAGATAAAAATACAGTAGAATAGGGTACTGATGACAATTTCCCAGACGGATTGGGTAATTTCAATAGAACCTAGGAATTCTGTAAAGCTTGAAGCGTTTTGAGCCAAATAAATATCCCATGGTAAGAAATGGGTTTTTAAAATAACAAATTTAAAATAATCAACCAAGGATAGAATAATAAAAATAAGAGATGTGATAACAGTGGCTACTGATAGACTGGGCATAATAGCCGAAAGGAACAAAAAAACCAGCCATACTAAAATGGCACCATAAACAAAGGAGCCTGTGTTTGTAGTGATTAAGGTAACCAGTTGATCTGTATTGCCATAGGAAAGATAATTGCTTATAACAGCAATATAAAAAGGAAATACAAATAAGGCAAGCCACTTAAAAGTTTTT
This sequence comes from Anaerotignum sp., assembly GCF_040307045.1. Classification (GTDB taxonomy): domain Bacteria; phylum Bacillota; class Clostridia; order Lachnospirales; family Anaerotignaceae; genus Chakrabartyella. Next base: position 96,029 of record NZ_JAWRKF010000015.1, on the reverse strand, counting down.
AAGGCTAAATTGCCATTAAAAAATTCGGAGATTTCTTCTTTCATTTCACGAAAAGCATTCATAGGTAAGAACCCTCTCATTTCTAAGAATTATAATGTTAGAACTATAGATGTTGGTATGATTATGCAATTAAAAAGTATAGCATAATTATACCTTTTTTTCAAGGACAGGCTATGTTATCATGGGGGGGAGAAAGGATGAGTTATGATGAAAACAATGGGACTTTATGTTCATATTCCTTTTTGTAAGAGGAAGTGCCTATATTGTGATTTCCCATCCTATGGAGATATGGAGGAGAAATATGAGGCGTATGTTTCTGCATTGGAAATGGAAATTGAGAAACGGGGAAGTGTATGTAAGGGGTGGGATGTAAGTTCTATCTTTTTCGGCGGTGGAACCCCTACCGTTCTTTCCAAAGAGATGCTAAAACGTTTGATGATAAAAATTAAAAATAGCTTCTCTATTCTAGAAGAAGCAGAAATAACCATCGAAAGTAATCCAGGCACAATTGAAAAGGAAAAGGCAGAAGCGCTAAAACAGATGGGTTTTAATCGGTTGAGTATGGGAGTGCAAGCGTGGCAGAATCGTCTTTTAACTACCCTTGGGCGCATTCATAGCATCGAGGAGTTTCAAAATAATTTTATGATTGCCAGGGATGCAGGGTTCCAAAACATTAATGTGGATTTGATGTTTGCGTTGCCATCCCAAACATTAGAAGACTGGAAAGAAACTTTGGCAAAAATCACGGAAATGAACCCAGAGCATATTTCGGCATATAGTTTGATTATCGAGGAAGGGACTCCTTTTTATGATAAGTTTGAAAAGGGAGAGTTGCAAGAAATTGAGGAGGAACTTGACCGAAAGATGTATCATTATGCAGTTTCTTTTTTGGCTGAAAATGGTTATAGGCAGTATGAAATTTCAAATTTTGCTAAGAAAGGGAGAGAAAGCCGTCACAATCAAATTTATTGGGAAACACAACCATATTTAGGGCTGGGATTGGGTGCACATTCCTTTTTTGATGGTAGTCGCTTCCATAATACCTATGATATGGACAAATATATTTTGGCACAAGGGGAAATAACTATAATTGAAGAAAATAGGGAAGCGGAAACAAAAAAGGATGAGATGGAAGAATTTATGTTTTTAGGGTTAAGGATGACAAAGGGTGTGTCATTTGATAAGTTTTATAGACGCTTTGGCATCGAGATGAAGCAAGTGTATGCAGAGGCGATTGCTACATCGATTCAAAGTAATTTTTTGAAAGAAACTGAAACAGGAATTGTTCTTACTGCCAAAGGTGTAGACCTAAGCAATCAGGTGTTTATCCAATTTTTATTAGATCAATAGAAGCTTGAAAATATTTTGTATTCTATTGTGCAAAATTAAGATGAAATTTATAATTTACGCTTGACATCTAAGGTGTCAAGTGCTATCTTATGTATATGAATTAGCACTCGTGCTAAGTGAGTGCTAACAATGATGAGGAAGGGGGCGGCTAGATGTCGTTGAATGACAGAAAAATACAAATTCTGCAAGCCATTATCAATGATTATATTGAAACGGCGGAACCGGTCGGCTCCAGAACCATAGCCAAGAAATATAACCTTGGTATCAGCTCTGCCACAATTCGAAACGAAATGAGCGATTTGGAGGAAATGGGCTTTATTATGCAGCCGCATGCATCCTCAGGGCGAATTCCTTCGGACTTAGGATATAGACTCTATGTAGATCATCTGATGCAAAAGCGAGAGCTAAGCAACGAGGAACAAGGGTATCTACAAAGCCTGATCTCAAGGGACATCAATCAAATTGATTATCTTATGGAGGAGACTGCTAAGGTTATTTCGGCTTTAACAAATTATACTACATTTATTTCAGAACCTGTTGGCCAACGAGCCAGAATCAAACAAATTCGTTTGTTGCCGTTGGATATGGTTTCCATACTTCTGGTCATTGTAACGGAAGATAATTTTATGAAAAACCATGTGATTAAATTGGGTGCGGTGCCTGATGAAGAAAAAATCTTTGAAATTGGTATGTATTTGAATCGGGCATTTCAGGGCTGTGCATTACAGCAAATAGATGAAACGGTAATCAGACGATTACAGTTTGAACTTGGGGAGTACAAAGACTTGTTGCGACCAATTCTTCGTGCCTTGGAGGCAACAATGGAGGCGGCAGAAAAAGTTCAAGTTCATATGAGCGGAACAAAAAATATTTTAGCTTTTCCTGAATTTTCTGACATCAGCAAAGCCAAGTCATTATTCCAAACTTTGGAGGAAAAAGATGTTTTGGTTACATTGCTGGAAGAAGGCAAAAGCAATGACTTGCAGATTTTAATCGGCAGTGAAAATACAGTGCAAAGCATGAGAGATTGTAGTGTAATTACAGCAACCTATAAGCTAAGCGATGACACTCGGGGCACAATTGGTATTGTAGGCCCTACCAGAATGGACTATTCCCAGGTGGTATCCGTATTAAACGGAATGGTTCAAAATATCGAGAGAGTATTACGAAACTTGACAGATAATAATAAAGATGGCTAGAGAAAAGAGGGAAATAAGTGGAAGAGAATAAAGACAGAGATGAGACCATAACAGAAGAAATTCTTGATGCCCAAGAGCAGGAAGTGCAAAAAGAAGAAACTGTTGAAGCAGAAGTGGTTGATGAAACTGCTGAAAAGATTGCAAAGTTAGAGCAGCAAGCAGCTGAAAACTTTGATAAATATCAAAGAAGCTTGGCAGAATTTGATAACTTTAGAAAACGCACAGCTAGAGAAAAAGCATCAATGTATGACGATGGAGTAAGGGATACGGTTGAAAAGCTTTTAATGGTAGTGGATAATTTGGAAAGAGCCGTTGCAGCGCAAGAAGGTAAGGCTGAGGAAAACGACGGTTTCTTCAAAGGGGTGCAAATGACCTTAAAACAATTCCAGGATGTTTTGCATAGTTTGGGTGTAGAAGAAATTAAGGCCTTGGGAGAACAATTTGATCCCAACCTTCATGCGGCAGTTGCCCATGAGGATGATGAAAATTATGGTGAAAATGAAGTGATTTTGGAAATGTTAAAAGGTTATAAATATAAAGATAAAGTGATTCGCCATAGCATGGTGAAGGTAGCCAACTAAGAAATTAAATATTCATATATTTTAGGAGGAAAAGATTATGGGAAAAATTATTGGTATTGACTTGGGTACAACCAACTCTTGTGTAGCAGTTATGGAAGGCGGTCAGCCCGTTGTTATTGTAAATAGTGATGGTGCAAGAACCACACCTTCGGTTGTTGGGTTTGCAAAAAATGGTGAAAGACTAGTTGGTGAAACAGCAAAACGTCAGGCTATTACAAACCCTGATAATACGATTAGCTCTATTAAAAGAAGAATGGGCGAAAATTACAAAGTAAATATTGAAGATAAAAGTTATTCTCCTCAGGAGATTTCTGCTATGGTATTACAGAAATTAAAGGCTGATGCAGAAAGCTATTTGGGAGAAACTGTTTCTGAAGCTGTTATTACTGTTCCTGCTTACTTCAATGATGCTCAGAGACAGGCAACAAAGGATGCTGGTCGTATTGCAGGCTTAGAAGTAAAGCGTATCATTAACGAGCCTACATCTGCTGCTTTAGCTTATGGCTTAGATAATGAAAATGAGCAAAAAATTATGGTTTACGACTTAGGTGGCGGCACATTCGACGTTTCTATTATCGAAATTGGTGATGGTGTTATTGAAGTACTTTCTACAAATGGTAACACTCGCTTGGGTGGTGATGATTTTGATGAGAGAGTCATCAACTATTTAGTAGCAGAATTCAAAAAAGCAGAGGGCATGGATCTGAGCAAAGATAAGATGGCAATGCAGAGATTAAAAGAAGCTGCGGAAAAAGCCAAAAAAGAACTCTCTACAGTAACAACAACCAATATCAACTTGCCTTTCATTACAATGAACCAGGATGGCCCTAAGCACTTAGATGTAACACTGAGCAGAGCCAAATTTGATGAACTGACAGCTGACTTAGTAGATGGTACTATGGGTCCTGTTCGTCAGGCATTGGCTGATGCTGGACTAAGTGCAAATGAAATTGATAAAGTATTACTGGTTGGTGGTTCCACAAGAATTCCGGCAGTTCAGGATGCAGTTAAAAAATATACAGGAAAAGAGCCTTTTAAAGGAATTAACCCTGATGAATGTGTTGCTGTTGGTGCGGCAATCCAGGGTGGTAAATTAGCTGGCGATGAAGGTGCTGGTAGCGTACTTTTATTGGACGTAACACCCTTGTCTTTGGGTATAGAAACATTGGGCGGTGTAGCAACAAAGCTCATCGACAGAAACACAACAATCCCTACAAACAAAAAGCAGGTATTCTCCACAGCAGAAGACAATCAAACAGCGGTAGATATTCACGTTGTTCAGGGTGAAAGACCTTTGGCAAAAGACAATAAAACCTTGGGCCGTTTCAAACTGGACGGTATTGCCCCTGCAAGACGTGGTGTTCCTCAGATTGAGGTTACTTTCGACATTGATGCCAATGGTATAGTAAACGTATCTGCTAAGGATTTGGGAACGGGCAAAGAACAGAAAATTACCATTACTGCTGGTTCTAACTTGAGCGATGATGAAATTGAAAAGGCAGTAAAAGAAGCAGAACAGTTTGCAGAGGCTGACAGAAAGAGAAAAGAAGCCATTGATGCAAAAAATGAAGCAGACTCTTTGGTTTTCCAGACAGAAAAAACTCTGGGCGAATTGGATGGCAAACTGGCCGATGATGAAAAGAATGCGGTGGAAGCCGAACTGAACAAATTGAAAGATTTGGCAAAGGATATGAACCCCGAAACTATGACAGAGGCCGATGTTGAAAGCTTAAAGGCAGCGACCGAAGCCTTGACACAGGAGTTTTATAAAATTTCCGAAAAATTATATCAGCAGGCACAGGCAGCGCAGGGCGCAGACCCCAACAGCCAAGACCCAAATGTAGTTGACGGGGAAGGCAAAGAACTGTAAAATAAAGTGGTTGTGCATGGCAAGGGCGGGTGAACCGCCCCTGCTTTTGCTGTTATAAGACCTTGAAAGAATAAAGGTGGTGAGGAAATTGGCTGAGAAAAGAGATTATTACGAAATATTGGGGGTAAGCAAAGGAGCTTCTGATGCAGAGTTGAAGAAGGCTTACCGTAAGATGGCGGTGAAATACCATCCAGACCAAAACCCCGGAAATAAAGACGCTGAAGATAAATTCAAAGAAGTCAATGAAGCCTATGAAGTTTTGAGCGATCCTCAAAAAAGAGCACAATATGACCAATTTGGCCATTCAGCCTTTGAGCAAGGCGGTGCAGGCGGTGGTTTTTATGGCCAGGGCTTTGATATGGGAGATTTGGGTGATATTTTTGGCAGTATGTTTGGCTTTGGGGGCTTTGGTGGCGGTGCCCGAAAAAATGGACCTAGACGAGGCAATGATGTAAATGTAAATATTCAGCTTACCTTTGAGGAGGCTGCTTTTGGGTGTACTAAGGAAATTTCTGTTGCAATTTTAGATGAGTGTGAAACTTGTCATGGTACAGGCGCAAAGACTGGTACTCATGCAGAAAGTTGTCCAAAGTGTAATGGTACTGGACAGGAGAGGTTTGTTCAGCAGTCCATGTTTGGTGCAGTTACTTCTGTGCGAACTTGTTCGCAGTGTCATGGCTCAGGCAAGGTTGTTAAGGATCCTTGTAATACTTGCCAGGGAGCTGGAAAGGTTAGAAAAACCAAAAAATACGAAGTTAATATTCCAAAAGGAATTGATAATGGCCAAACCATTCGTTTGGCAAACAAAGGCGAAGTTGGTGAAAATGGCGGTGGTTATGGAGACTTGTTGGTAACTGTCTACATTCAACCAGACCGTGTTTTTGTTAGAAAAGGCTTTGATGTCTATTGCGATGTTCCCATAAGTTTTGTTCAGGCAGCATTAGGTGGAGAAATTGTAATTAAGACCATTGATGGTGAACAAAAGCACACCATTAAACCGGGCACGCAGCCCGAAACTGTGGTAACTCTTCGCGGTGTTGGTATCCCGAACCTTCGAAATCCTAAGGTGCGAGGAAATCAAGTTGTAACTTTGAAGGTGAAAATTCCTACGGATTTGAGCGAAAAACAAAAAGAATTGTTGCGTATGTTCTACAACGATGATTCCGAAGCTACGCAAGAACATAAAAATGGAAACGAAGAAAAGAAATCCTTCTCAGAAAAAATGAAAGGATTTTTTAAAGAGTAAGAGTGTCTGCGGACACTCTTTTTTTATAAAAAACTTGACAATAGGGGATGTCATATATTAAAATCATGAGAACTGATCAGGCAATGGGGAAATCTACCATGTGGCCGGGCATAAGCAGCAGAGAAACGTCTGTGGGACAGTAATTGTTCCTATAGGCGTTATTTTTATACAAATTTTTTTACCTATTTTGGGTAGAATAAACAATATGAATGGGAGGGCTTGTTTTGGAGAAGAAGGATAGAAAAATTATAGAAAACGAGAAAATCGTTATGAGGGTATCTGTTAATTCTATGATTGTAAACTTGGTCTTGTCCATTGGTAAGGTGGCCGCTGGTTTTGTTGCGCGTTCGGGTGCAATGATTTCAGATGGTATTCATTCTGCTTCCGATGTGTTTAGTACCTTTGTTGTAATAATTGGGTATAGGATGTCAGCCAAGGAGTCAGACGACAACCACCAATATGGGCATGAGCGAATAGAGTGCGTCGCAGCATTGTTGCTGGCGATGATTTTATGTGCAACGGGTATTGCCATTGGCTATGGAGGCGTGAAAAAAATCATTCATGCGGATCAGCTAAGTTTGGCTATGCCGGGGGTTTTGGCCTTAATAGCAGCAATTATTTCTATTGGTGTGAAAGAGGGCATGTATTGGTATACCAGAGCAGCGGCTAAAAAAGTCAACTCAGGGGCTTTAATGGCGGACGCATGGCACCACCGTTCAGACGCAGTGTCTTCCGTTGGTAGTATGGTGGGTATTATTGGTGCAAGGCTGGGCTATCCCATTTGTGACCCATTGGCCAGTGTTATTATCTGCGTTTTCATTGTGAAAGCCGCTTATGATATTTTTAAAGATGCTGTTAACAAAATGATGGATACTGCCTGTGATGTAGAAACCATAGGGAAGATGAAAGAAGTGATACTATCCCAGGCAGGTGTGGTTGGGATAGATCAAATTCAGACGCGTTTGTTTGGTGCCAGAATTTATGTAGATGTTGAAATTGCAGCAGATGGTAGCATGACATTAGGTGAGGCCCATGAAATTGCAGAGCAGGTACATGGAGCCATCGAAAAGAATTTTGAAGAAGTAAAGCACTGTATGGTCCATGTGAATCCTTCTGAGAAACCAGTTTTGGAATGAGAAACTGGAAAGGGACAATTTCTTAATTTAGAAATTGTCCCTTTTTATTATTGTTTGCTTAGGCTTGAAAAAACCAATTGCTATGCAGATAACAGGAATGGTTTTTATCTTGGCTGTTAGGCCTTTGTTTTTTGAAATGAATAACAAGAGGATATTCAACACATTTAGAAAAATCAAAAAAACTTTTGCCAAGCCGGGGGTTGGTTCATAAAAATGTTTCCAATGATCTCTCAGGCATTGAGAGTAGCAGTCCATTATAGGTAATGTGGTGCTCCTAATTCATATTTATGAGCCTGTTATACGTCGTTCGTTGTCTTTTAAAAGTGCATCTAATCTTTTTAACCCCGATTCCAGTTCCTCTTTCGTATCTGTAGAAGTAAGGGAGATACGAAGAAATTGTTTTCCATGGGGAGGACCCACTAAAAAGCGATTAGAGTGAAAAAGATTCAGCCCTTTTTCTTGAGCAAGTCGCTCCAGTGGCAAATCGGTTAAGGGAAGTGGAATGGGAAGCCAACGGGAAAATGATAGAGGTATGGGCTTTTTGCTAGGAAAAAATTGATGGAACAGGAGATTTCTAGCTGTGGCCTCTTGTCGTTTTTTTTCAATGACCTGGTCGGTGATACCATTATGAATCATATAAGCTGCTGTTTCCACACTTATGGATGAAGTTTTTACGTTGATATTGTAGATACCTTTAGATATTTGGGGTGAAAATCGATGCGGCACCGATAAAAAGGCCACACGAAGCCCAGGACAAATTGCCTTGGAAAAGCTAGCAATATAACAACCGTTTTGGGGACATAAGGTTGTAAGGGGGATATTCTCTTTAGGGGATAAAAATGCATAAATATCATCTTCAATTAAAATTAGATGATGATTTTTAATGATTTTTGCTAGGGCAGATTTGCGGCAAACATCCATTAGTGTCCCTGTGGGATTGCTGTATGTAGGCATTAAATATACTCCTCGAATTCCTTGCTGGCGGCACTGCAAGTCTAAATCTTCGGGTATCATTCCAAATTCATCGATGGGTATGGGAACAAGCTGGATATTTAGCATATTAGCCAGTTCAATAAAATTAGAGTATGTAAATTCATCGGTAGCGATTTTATCTCCGTGATGAAACAGTGTCACTAGGATAACGGCAAGGGCGTTTTGTGCGCCTGTAGTAAAGAAAATATTCTCTACTTTAGGGTGTAGACCCAATTGGTAACACCATTTTATTGCGGCACTTTTTTGAAATGCTGTTCCAAAGGGTGCTGAATAATTTAGCAAAGATTCATTTGGGGTTTTTAATAAGACTGTCTTAACGGCATCTTGGGTGTAGTGATTCAAGAAATCCAAGGGCTTAATTATACCCATTTCTATGAAAGGGGAATCTATATTTGTATCTTGGATGGAAATAGAGACACCTGCATTAGGAGATACAAAAGTACCTCTACCAGTTATAGCATAAAGGTATCCATCAAGCTGGCAAAGTTTAAAGGCTTTTGTCACTGTGCTAAGGTTGATGTCCAGATAATCTGCAAGTTCTCTTTGTGGTGGCAGTTTTGTGTGAGGTTGTAAAGTACCGTTTTTGATATCTCGTTTCAGAAGTTTTGCTAAAGAAACATATAAGGGGTGGGATAGGTTCCCTTTTTCCGGCTTCCAGGACATGGGGTAGTTTTCAAAAGAATTGATTGGCATTGTTTTTTCTCCTTATCTGTAGGGCATACAATTACTTGCTTGCAGCCATACAATTTGTACCATATACTAGGATTATAAACAAATGGAATTTTATTGGCAAGGAAAGGAGAAAATTTCATGAAATATTACGTTGTTGATGCATTTACCCAATGTGTTTTTGGAGGGAATCCCGCAGGGGTTTGTGTGCTTGAGGAACCATTATCAAGGGAAATTATGCAATATATTGCCGCAGAAAATAACCTTTCGGAAACAGCCTTTGTCTATAAGAATAAGGTTGGTAAGTACGACTTGAGATGGTTTACACCAAAAGCGGAGATTGACTTGTGCGGCCACGCAACATTAGGTACAGCATTTGTTGTTTCCCATTTTGTCGACCCATGCGTCCAAGGTATGGAGTTTTCTACGTTGAGCGGCATCTTAACTGTGAAGAGAAAGGGGAATCTGTTTGAAATGGATTTTCCGAGGCGCATACCAGAAAAAATAAATATTACCCAAGAAATGATAGAGGCCGCCGGCGTAAAAGCAAAAGAAGCGTATTTATCTAGAGATCTAATTTTGGTGTTTGAGGATGAAGACAGTGTTGTCAATCTGAACCCGGATTTCCAAAAGGTTTTGGAACTGGAGGTTGGGTTGGGATTAGTAGCTACGGCAAGAGGCAGTAAATATGACTTTGTTTCACGTTGTTTTTATCCAAAGTTAGGGGTTAATGAGGATCCTGTCACTGGTTCAGCCCATAGTAGTCTAATCCCGTTATGGGCAGAGAAATTAGAGCGAAGCACTCTACGGGCAAAGCAAGTTTCAAATCGGGGCGGGGAATTATTCTGTGAAAATGCAGATGAGCGAGTAAAAATTGCTGGAGAAGCAATTTTATACTTACAGGGGGAAATTAACCTTTAATATAATTCTAAAAAAAGAAGTGCATATATAAGAACGGTCCCCTTAACAAGAAATTTGCTTTTAATGGGGACCGTTCGATAGTTTAGCCACACTTTTTAATTATAAGTATTGTTTAATGGGTATATGCTTTCTTTTTTGCTGTCAGCTTGTTGTTTTAGGATAAACCCAAGGAAGGCCTCTAGCCCTTCTATAATATCTAAATGTGTAACATCAAAATCACCGGAATACCAAGGATCTGCAATGTCTCTTGGTTGGTGGGTAAAATCTAAGAGGCGATAAACCTTGTTTTTGGGGTCCTCTTTTAAAATTGTCATCAGGTTTCTGGCGTTATAACTTTCCATAACCAAAAAGTAATCAAAATCTTGGTAATCCTGTTGGGTTACCTGCCTTGCTGTTTTTTGACAACAATCTATTCCTAATGAAGATAGTTTTTCTTTTGCGGGGGGATAAACACCATTTCCAATTTCCTCACGGCTTGTGGCAGCTGAGGCAATATAAAAGCTTTGTTCAAGGCCTTTTTTTCTAAGCATATCCCGAAATAAAAATTCTGCCATTGGAGAACGGCAAATGTTGCCGTGGCAAATAAAAAGTACGTGAACCATAAGTTGCTCCTTTCAATTTTCCATGCCTCTTAAGAGTTGAGAGTATAGCTGAGGTTTTCTATCAGCCTTTAGAGGGAAGCTATTGCGATAAGCCTGTGCATCTTCTGGTGAGATATCAACGACAGTGAGGCTTTGTCCCTCGCCTCCATGAGCCAAAACATCTCCCAAAGGAGAAATTGCCATGCTATCACCTGCGTACTCCAATCCACCACCTATGCCGGCTCGATTGACGCCAACTACAAAGGCTTGATTTTCCATGGCCCTTGCTTTTAAAAGAGTTATCCAATGCTCTCTACGAGGGCGGGGCCAGTTGGCAATCACAATTAATAATAAGCTCTTTTCAGATGACACTTGAAAAATTTCAGGAAAGCGCAGATCATAGCAGATAAAAGGTGATGTTACAACTCCATTTATTGTGCAAGAGCTGAGAGTATGCCCACCTGAGTAATAGTCAGCCTCAGTTCCAAAGGAAAAAGGATGAATTTTTGTATAATCAACCAATAGGTTACCTTCAGCGGAGATAATAATACAGTGATTTTCAGCTTTATCAAATCTCTTTACGGGTAAGCCAAAGGTAATTGCTAGTTTATGAAGTTGAGCATTTTTTTTGAAAAAATGTATGGTTTCACTATCTTCTAAACATTCTGCCATTTCGTTTGTTTTCATTGTAAATCCGGTTAAGGTCATCTCGGGAAAAATCAAAAGGTCAACTTGCTGATTTGCAGCAGAGCATATCATATCTTCACAAAGTTTTTTTGCAAAGGCTTTGTTTTCAAAGCCCATGTCTATTTGTGCAAGTCCAATTCGCATTTGAAATCCTCCTTTTAGGTCCAGTTTTTCCAAACATCAGGGCAATAACCTAATGTAAAATCCTTTCCATTTCTAACAATAGGGGTTAAGAAGAGGCTAGGATTTTCAAATAAGGCAACCTCGCGTTTACTTTCGTCAATATAATCCATAAATAATGTTTGATAGGCTTTTGCTTTTCTGTCAATCATATCCTCAACGGGAAAACAACGCTTTGCAGATTCAAACACGCTTTTACTCATACCAAATTCATGAATATCAATATATTGATAAGTTATTTTTCTTTCCTTAAAATATCGTTCAGCTTTCTTCGCATCAAAGCTTTTTTTGGAGCCATAGATTTGGATATTCAAAATGCTCACTCCTTTCGGTTCATATACTAATTTTAACGTAAAACTCTATAAGAAACAAGACAAAGAAAGACTGCTATGTTATAATTATGAATACTTGGTGAGGGATAATTACTATTATTTCACAATCTTAGGTGGTTAAGACACAAACTGAGATTTACGAATTGGCAGGATATATTTAACATAAGGGATTGATTACCAACGAACCAAGGAGATAACAAATTTAGACTATGTTTAAAAGTTTTGATTAACTTCAGATAAAAGAGAGGATGTGTTTTTATTGAGAATGATTTCTTGGAATGTAAATGGCTTGCGAGCGGCAGTGGGTAAGGGTTTTATGGAATATTTTAATGAAGCTAATGTGGATATATTTTCTTTGCAGGAAACAAAGCTGCAAGCAGGGCAAATTGAGCTTGCCACTGATGGTTATTTTCAGTACTGGAACTATGCTCATAAGAAGGGATATTCCGGTGTTGCCGTTTTTACAAAAAAGGAGCCATTAACAGTATCCTACGGAATTGGAATTGAAGAGCATGATATGGAAGGTAGAGTGATAACGCTGGAATTTGATGATTTTTATCATATAACGGTGTATACTCCTAACTCTCAACAAGAAAATGCTAGGCTTGGCTATCGCATGGAATGGGATGATGCTTTTCGAGAATATGTTTGCAATTTGGATAAGGTAAAACCTGTTATCATTTGTGGAGACTTAAATGTGGCTCATAATGAAATAGATTTGAAAAACCCATCTAGTAATCGCCGCAGTGCCGGATTTACCGATGAGGAAAGAGGAAAGTTTACAGAGTTGTTAGGCGCAGGATTTGTTGATACATTCAGATTTTTTTATCCAGATTCAGTTGGAGTATATTCTTGGTGGAGTTATCGGTTTAATGCAAGGAAAAACAATGCGGGTTGGCGCATCGATTACTATGTTGTATCTGAAAGGTTAAAAGACAAGCTGGTGGATGCTAAAATCCATAGCGAAATTTTAGGTTCGGATCATTGCCCTGTGGAATTGGTAATACAGATATAATTAAAAGACCCGTGGGAACACGGGTCTTTTTTCATCTATATTTTCACACAAGTTTTGAAACTTAAGCAGCTTTCTTTTTACCGAAGATAACACGACAACCTTCTACGGCCAAGTCAATTGCTAAAGCAATTAATAAAATGATAAAAACAATCTGTAAGCCTTCGGTGGAAAGACTTGCACTTCCCGCCATGAAACCTTTGACGTTTTTGATCAGTGTGATTACCAATGCACTTAATGTTGCAATAAGCATGAAAATCATAGGGAACAAAAACATTTTATTATTTTTACCAATATTACCTAACCATGCAGCGACAGCCAATAGAGCCAAAGCAGCCAGTAGTTGGTTGGCGGAACCGAATAAAGGCCAAATTTTTGCATAACCACCAACAGCCATTAAACCGCCAATTACAACGGTAACTAATGTTGCAAAGAAGGGGTTCGCACAAACCTTTTTGATACCTGTTAATGTTCTTGGGTCAGTTCCTTCTGGAATAAAGAACTCTTGGAACATATATCTTGCAAGTCTTGTGGATGTATCCAAAGAAGTTAAGCAGAAGGCGGATACAGCTAAAATAATGATAGCATATGCTGTATCATAAGCTGATTCTAAACCTAAGTTAGCAATCATTGTTGCAATACCTGTGGCGAAAACCTGAGTAGGGGTGCCGCTAGGCATTGCACCTTCGCTAAACAGTACGCCCACAGTAATCAAGGAGAGCACTGCTAACCCACATTCGATTAACATACCGCCGTAACCAATGAGTTTTGCATCCTTTTCTGTATTTAGCTGTTTTGATGTTGTACCGGAGCCTACCAAGCTATGGAAGCCAGAAATTGCACCACAAGCAACAGTGATGAACAACATAGGAAACATAGGGCTATTGCCATTAATACCCTGGAAGCCAGTGAATGCAGGCAGGTTAATTGTAGGGTGGCTTCCAGCAACACCGATAATGGCTGCAATCATCATACCATACAACAAGAACGAGTTTAAATAATCTCTTGGCTGTAGCAAAATCCAAACGGGTGTAACAGAAGCAATGAAAATATAGGCTAAAACAATGAGTAACCATACTGTTCCCGACAGGTAAATTGGAAACTTTAAGCCGATGGCAATACATGCCACGATTGCAACTACACCAACAACCGTTGCTACGCTCAAAGGAGCATTTTTACGGTATACCAATGCACCAAAAATAATTGCTAAAAGAATAAATAATACCGAGATAGTTGCAGTTGAGCCATTTGCAGGAATGATATCACCCTCGGGCGTAAAGCCGTTAAATGTTCCTACAACAATACTGGTGAACGCGGCAACCACGAGGAGTAGGGTGAGATAGGCAAAAAGCAGAAATAATTTTTTTGCTTTTGGCCCAACGTTTTGTTCGATAACGTGGCCGATGGATTTACCTTTGTGTCGAATAGAAGCAAAAATAGAGGAAAAGTCCTGAACAGCACCAAAGAAAATACCACCAATGAGAATCCAAAGTAATACGGGCACCCAACCAAAGATAGCCGCCTGGATAGGACCATTAATAGGGCCTGCACCAGCAATAGATGCAAAATGGTGTCCCATAAGAACAGGAGCTTTGGCAGGAACGTAGTCTTTGCCGTCCATCTCTGTATGGGCGGGTGTTTCTCTTTTTGGGTCAACACCCCATTGTTTTGCCAGCCAACTACCATATGTAAGATAACCAATGAATAATACGGCGATGGCAATTAGTAATAATACCAGCGAATTCATAAAATAGCCTCCTTCCCAAGGTTATGTATGAAAAATATAGATGATTAAGAAAAAATATTTTGCAGCAACGGAAGGAGCTCATTACCCCTTTGATTTGAATAGACCTTTCCGTTGCTGAGGTCTACCGCAGCAATTCTCAAGTACATCCAGCCATGAAATGAAAATAGATATGTTTTGTGAAACTTGGTTTTTTGAATTTCATTAATTACTTCTTGGGGAAGTAAATCTGCAATTAAAATTAATGAGACATAGGAATACATATGCTCACTATGGGGTTTGATTTGCGATAATCCTGATTTAAGAACATCTTGCTTTAAAGATTGATAATCATCTAAGGTTGGCACATCAGCAAAGGTGAAATATGCATATTCGTTCATTTCTGTTGCCCAGATTTTTGCTGAGCGTACCAAAACATATTTTTCTGAACGTGAGTGAAACTCTGCCGTGGCTGGATATTGACGGGAGCCTATTTGCACATCGTATTTGATATCAAAAAATGATTCGTAGGATGGTAAAAGCTTCTGTAAAAAAGTTTCTTTCGTCATAGTTCACCTCCTAAAAAAGCACTCGTTTTAAATTATTATACTCCTGGGGAAAGTGGTATTACAACTTCGAAGATAATTTTTTATTCGTTTCGGCAACTTAAATACATTTTATTTAAAAATAAGTGAAATATTTTAATTTTTTACTAATTTATGTAAATTATGGAAAGAATAAATATGCATTCTGACTAGCATAAACTTATTGTTTAAGAATTGATTGGATAAATTGATGAATTGCCTTTCAAAATATAATAGGTTGAGTTTGAATAATTGAATAAAATTTAGATACTAGTTAAAATACAAAATAAAAAAACCCCCTATTAAGGGGAGAGTATTTCGCATACAAGCAAATAATGTGGGGTAACTTTGCCCCACATTATTCCGTAAACCTATTTGAAATTAAAAATTTTTATACATACAATGCGCAAATAGATGTATATTATTTATGGATTTCAAGAGAAGCTAATTTTTCCAGTATTGTATTACTACGGTCGATAAAACGAGTCATTTCTTCGGAAGAAAGAGGACGATGGCTCATCAAAGCCAAGTCATATACCTGATGGCACAGTATCTCTGTGTCCTCTTTCTGATCTTCTTTTTCGCTCATTGCCAACAGATATTTAACTAAGCCATTTGAACGATTTAGCACCAGAGTTTCTTCAGGCTTAATATTGGCAAACATAGCTTTTAAGTCAGCTCCGCTTCCATATGCCTCCATCATTTCCATCATACGGCGGGAGTCCTCGCTTAAAAGAATCATAGCAGAAACATTTTCTGTTTTAAGGCTTTCTACGTTTACTTTAATTGAGTCATTATTTAAGAAGCCGCGGAATAAGGTTTCCATTCGGTTGTTGGTATATTCATCAGCTTGCTTTTGTGCCTCGGAAATTTCTGTATCTTCTTTTTGATGTAGGGTATCAGTGATATCTGCATCAATACGCTGTACCTTTAAGCCTGGATTCTTATATTCAAGGAATGAAACAAAAGGCTTATCAACCGTTGTGGAAAGAATTGCGGCTTCTAGACCTTGTTCCTTGAACAGGCGAATATATTGTGCCTGTAAATTTTCATCGGAAACAAAGAATAGTTTGTTTTCATGATTTTCTTTGTTTTTTTCTAGGTATTCTGATAAGGTTTCGTAAACGCCATCCGTTGTTTTATATAATAAAGAATCTTTCACTTTATCATAGAATTTTTCTTCCCGCATACAGCCATACTTAATGAAAATTCCGATATCATCCCAGAAACCTTCATAGGCGGAACGATCATTCTTAAATAGCTGTGTTAGCTTATCAGCTACTTTCTTGGTAATATAGCTATTCATTTTTTCCACGTAGCCATCATTTTGTAATGCGCTACGGGATACGTTTAATGGCATATCGGGGCAATCTAAAACACCTTTTAATAAAAGTAAAAACTCAGGGACTACTTCTTTTATGTTGTCAGCAATGTACACCTGATTGGAGTAAAGTTTAATTTCCCCCTCCATCACATCCATATGCTCAACAAGCTTAGGAAAATACAAAATACCTTTTAGGCGGAAAGGATAGTCCATATTTAAGTGAATCCAGAACAACGGATCATTCATATCTAGGAATACTTTATGGTAAAAAGCCTTATAATCTTCGTCAGTACAGTCTTTAGGTTGTTTTTGCCATAGGGGGGTGGTATCGTTTAAAGGTTTGGGCTCCTCGGCATCTTCTATATTTTTTTCTCCAAGCTTTTCTAAAGCACCTTCTTTTGTCAGGCCTGCTGCATCTTCGGGTGAGATGTGAAGGGTGTTTGCTTCTTTTTTCTCAGCTGCTTTTTCTTCCTCGCTTAGTTCTTTGATAACATCAACAAAAATAGGCACAGGCATAAAAGAGCAATATTTTCTTAGGGCCGAATAAAGGGTAGACTCTTCTAAAAATTCTTTGCCATCTGCACCTAAAAACAGAGTGATTGTAGTACCTCTAGAGTCTCTGCTTCCGCTGGCCATTTCGTAATCGATGCCACCTTCACAAATCCATTTGGCTGCTTGAGCATCTTTTTGGTAAGAAAGGGTATCAATTTCAACTTTATCTGCTACCATAAAGGCAGAATAGAATCCTAACCCAAAATGGCCAATGATTTCATTTTCTTGTTCTGCCTTTTCTTGGAATTTGGCAAGAAAGTCAGTTGCACCGGAAAATGCAATTTGATTGATATATTTTTTGATTTCGTCAGCCGTCATACCAATACCATTGTCCATAATTTGTAAGGTGTGCTGATCTTGATCCAAAACAACATGAATTTCAAATTTTTCATTTTCAGAGATTTCTGCCTCACCTAAGTGTGATAGTTTTTCAAGCTTTGTAACAGCGTCGCAGGCATTGGATACCAACTCACGCACAAAAATATCTTTGTCGGTATACAGCCACTTTTTAATAATAGGCAGGAAATTTTCGCTATTGATTGATAGATTTCCTTTTTCATTCATTTTACATGACCTCCTAAAAACACTAAATGTTTGTAGTTTGTATGATACATCTGTAATTTTAGCTAGTACAAAGTAAAAAGTCAATACAAAATTAGCACTCATTTAAATTGAGTGCTAACAAATTTATTCAATTTTCAATTTGTATGGGTATTTCATGTTTTTTAAAAAAATTCAGCACATCTTCATCCCATTGTTTTGTTGCTTTTTGTTCCAAAGAAAAGGTTTCCTCTGCCACAGAAGTGGTGCAAAGCAAAGAGCCATCTCGAAATAAGAGGTTTAAAAATACTGCCTTTGCGTTTGGATAACGTTCTGTTTTTTGTTTTGGCAGTGAGAAAACTAATTTCATGCTTTTTGGTAACTTTTTTCCTCTTACCGTTTGGAAAACAAAGGGTTTGATATCTGCCCAAAGGCAGTATAGCTCGGGATCCTCATCTGTAATATAGGATTCTTCTTTTGTTCCGTTTATGCTAAATGATGCGAAGGAATTGACTTCTGCTTGTCGTATTGTGAAGTGATCAAAGAGTTCTCCTTTTAATAAATGGGCCATGAGTGTTTTATTATCATAAACTGTAAAAGCCAGCACGGTTGCTCCTCCTTTGAAACGATGGTGATGAAAATGAATGTGGTAATTTAGCAATTCTTGTGTTATGCAAATAAGAAAATCGTAATTGTAAAAGATTCAGTTCATAATAGGTATCAGTAAAAATAGGAGAAACAAAGAATGATACCAAGCTTTCCTCCTAATATTAAAAAACTATTTTTTTGTTTGTTCTATTTTACTATGGAAAATGAGAAAAAACAAATGTTATTCAAACTGTAAGAAAAAATATGAAAAGGTAAATTTTGTTTTGGAAACTAATTGCGTTTGTAGACAGGCTATATTATAATAATATAATTATGAAAAAGTGGTTCCTCTTTCCTTGATCACAATGAGAGATTAAATAAAGTTTAGGCAAAGGAAAATAGTAACTGCAGCTACTGGAAGAATAATTAAGTTATTTAAATTTGTAAAACTACGTTTGAAATACGAAAAAATGGAAATCCTTTTATAAATTTTAATTATTTCTGTTTTAGAGTAGTGTTTTTACACGTGGCAGCAGATAAAAGAACCACGAACTTTGGGAGGAAAACAAAATGGCAGAAGAAAAAATCATGGAAAATGGCGGCTTAGGTGCTACTGGTAACTTTATACATAGTTATATTCAGGAGGATTTAAAGGGTGAGTTGAATAAAATTCACACAAGATTCCCGCCTGAACCTAATGGCTATTTGCATATTGGACACGCAAAATCCATCTGCCTAAATTTTGGTTTAGCCAACCTTTATGGAGGCAAATGCAATTTGAGATTTGACGATACAAATCCTACGAAAGAAGATGTAGAATATGTGGATTCTATTCGGGAGGATGTAAAATGGCTGGGTTTTGATTGGGAAGATAGACTATATTTCGCCTCCAGTTATTTTCAACAGTATTATGAAGTTGCTTTAAAGCTTATCAAAGAAGGAAAAGCTTTTGTTTGCGATTTGAATTCTGAACAAATGCGAGAGTACCGTGGAACATTGAACTCACCAGGAAAAGATAGCCCATACCGCAATAGAAGTGTTGAGGAAAATTTAGATCTGTTCGAACGTATGAAAAATGGTGAATTTCCTGATGGTTCTCGCACATTGAGAGCAAAGATTGATATGTCCTCTCCTAATATTAATATGAGAGACCCTGTTTTATATAGAATTGCTCATGCAACCCATCATACAACGGGGGATGCGTGGTGTATTTACCCGATGTACGATTTTGCACATCCTTTGGAAGATGCCATTGAAGGTATTACCCATTCTATCTGTACCATGGAGTTTGAAGATCATCGTCCCCTATATGATTGGGTGGTAAAAGAGGCAGGCTATACAGTAAATCCTCCTAGACAGATTGAATTTGCGCGTTTAGGAATGACAAATACTGTTATGAGCAAAAGAAAGCTTCGTGCTTTGGTTGAGGAGGGTTTGGTTGACGGTTGGGATGACCCTCGTATGCCCACTATTTGCGGTTTGCGCCGCAGAGGCTATACGCCTGAAGCTATTCGTGATTTCTGCGAGCGTATTGGCGTTTCAAAAGCAAACAGTATGGTAGACAGTGGTTTATTGGATTATTGCATACGTGATGATTTGAAGGCCAAAGCAAAGGTTGTTATGGCTGTATTGGATCCTTTAAAGGTTATTATTACAAATTATCCTGAAGGACAGGTTGAAATGATGGAGCTGGAAAACAATCCGGAAACGCCTGAATTGGGAACCAGAATGGTTCCTTTTACAAGAGAGCTTTACATCGAAAGAGAAGATTTCATGGAAGAACCGGTGAAAAAATTCTTCCGTTTAGCACCTGGCAAGGAGGTACGTCTAAAAGGTGCGTACTACGTAACTTGCACAGACTTTGTAAAGGATGAAAACGGTAATGTTGTAGAAGTACATTGCACTTACGACCCTGAAACAAAAAGCGGCAGCGGCTTTGAGGGTAGAAAAGTGAAGGGAACGCTTCATTGGGTAAGTGCAACTGAAAATGTTCAGGCCACAGCGAGACTGTATGACTACATGATGTTAGATAATCCAGAAGACCCCAATGGGGAAATGATAATGAACCCGAAATCTTTAGAGATAAAAGAATGTTTTGTTGAGCCTTCTATCAAAGAAGCAAACAAAGGAGAACGTTACCAGTTTATGCGTAACGGATACTATATTGTTGATACAAAAGATACAACAGAGGAAAAATTGGTTTTCAACCGCATCGTTCCTTTGAAAAGTTCTTTCAAATTATCATAATTCATATGACCGACGGGTATGGGATAACCTATATTCGTTGGTCTTTCTTTTATACTCTTAAATATGTTTTTATACTTATCTGGGAGTCATATAAGCGAAGCCCCTCAAATGTAATTTGTTTGGGGCTGGAGGTTGATACAAAGACATTTTTCTTGCTAACCATTTTAGAAAATTTTATGGAGTACCTTTAGATACAATGATCTATTGTTCACTTACCAGCAAAAAAATAAGCATATAGCTTAACATTTCTAGGAATTATAAAGAAACCCTTAATTTTTTATTTGGAAAAGCAAAAGTCCTTTTTTACATAGGAAAAATATAGTATACTTTGTCTATACATAGGTATGGGAGGGATCATTGTGAGGGAGTTATTGAAAAATTGCAGACGCGTTGTGGTGAAAGTCGGTACTTCAACGATTACATATCCAAATGGACTTTTAAATCTTAAGCGCATGGAGGAGTTGGCTTGGGTATTAACAGACCTAAGAAATAGCGGCAAAGACGTTGTTTTGGTTACCAGCGGTGCCATCGGGGTTGGAGCGGTGCGTATGGGTATGAAGGAAAGACCTACGGTAATTCGACAGAAGCAGGCAGCAGCAGCAGTTGGTCAAGCAATGATAATGCAAATTTATCATAATTTTTTTGATCGATATAACCAGACGGTTGCCCAAGTTTTATTGACAAAAGAGGAAGTTGGTAGCGAGGAACGATATCAGAACACTAAGAATACAATGGAAACATTGATGGAACTTGGGGTTATCCCTATTGTAAATGCAAATGATAGTATTTCCACTTATGAAATTGAGATTTCCGACAATGATAGACTTTCGGCTATTGTTGCGGAAATCATTGGTGCAGATCTATTAATATTGATGACAGATATTGATGCCCTATATGATCAAGATCCTAGATCAAACCCAGAAGCCAAGCGAGTTTCTTGTGTGGATTGGGTTACAGATGAGGTGAGAAAGATGGCAGGGGATAAGGGTTCCGCTTTCAGTGTTGGTGGGATGCTTACAAAATTACAGGCAGCGGAAATCTGCCAAAATGCAGGTGTAAAAATGGCCATTGTTTTGGGGGAAGATCCTACAATTATTCATCGTGTAATAGATGGTGCGGATGTAGGAACTTTCTTTAATAGCAAGAGAACATAAATGTAAGGAGTGATTGAAATGAGTTATTGTCCAAAATGTGGGAGGCAAATTCTAGATGAAAGTATGGGGTGTCCAGTTTGTAATTTAAAGGAAAATGCTTCAAACCCTAATCCAGAAGTTCAGGAGCATGCAGAAGTGATAAAGGATTTTACTGTGGAGGATGAAGACGGAACATCTCAAAAGTTTGAAACAGAAAGTGAACCAAGAAGCTGGGATGACTATAAAACGTCGGAACCCAAGCCTGTTCAGGAACAGACAGTACCCACAATCTTAAAGGTGATTATTATTTTAGCAATCGTAATTGCTGGGGGTGTTGGTCAGATTGCAGGTTTGATTGCTGGTGTGGTTTTGTTGAAAAGCCCAATTGAAGACTATCGTAAATTTGGTAAAACTTTAATCATTGTCAGCTGCATTATGCTGTGCATCTGGCTGTTATGTTGCGTTATTGGTGGATTGTTTGGTTTTGTTGGAAATATGTTTTACTATTTTTCATATTAATTAGAGTTATGGAGATATTTGATTTTTTTGGCTCTGCTGTCTGTCACCAGATGGCAGAGCGTAGTTTTATATTTGGGAAAGTACCCCTACCTGTTTGTGCCCGATGCACAGGAATATATTCAGGTATATTCTTTTCTATGGTTTTCTTTACTATTTATAAAAGGCTGGGTGGAAATCAGCCTTACACCACAAAAGGCTTAATCATAGGGGCTTGCGCCTTTATTCCAATTTCCATTGATGGTTTTTTCAGTTATATGGGGTTTTGGGATAGCAATCAGTTTCTACGGGTTGTTACTGGGGCTTTAGCAGGGTCATCACTAGTTGGGTTTCTACTTTTGGGTGCTAATTTTGATGTAAAGACAGAAAACACAAAGCCCATTTTTCAATGGGAAAAAGAACAGCTTTTGGTCATGTTTTCTACCCTAGTTTGGGGAATTTTACTCTGGATGAATGTTGGAAGTTACTTCATTTCCTCGGTTATTATTGTATTAGGAATTCTATGCTTTTGGGCGAATATTATTTATTTGATTTTGAAAAATCTGGCTGCTAACAAGAGACTTCCGTTTTGGTTGTTGTCATTTGGTGGCAGTTTCATGATTGCTTTTTCAATAGGGGTGTTGCGTTAATGAAAAATGCGTTGAGGCAGGCGATATTACAAAAGAGAAAGGCACTGGGCCAAGATGAAAGACTAGAGTTTAGCAAAAAAATTACTGACTTTATCATAGGCAGTAAAAGGTATGAAAAAGCAGAAATGATATTTACCTTTGTAAGCATGGGGCAAGAGGTAAATACATATCCCTTGATAAAACAGGCCTGGCAAGATGGTAAAAAGGTTGCTGTCCCTATTGCCAAAAAAGGGGGTAAGATGTATTTTGTAAAGCTATCTTCTTTTCAAGAGCTAAGAAAGACAGGTTTTGGAGTGATGGAGCCGCAAATTGAGGAAGAACAAGAGGTTTTACCCAACGAGAGGGATATTTTCCTCGTTCCTGGAAGCGTTTTTGACGAGAGAGGAAATCGTTATGGCTATGGTGGCGGTTTTTATGATAGGTATTTTGAACGGTTTCCAAAACTTTATAAGATTGGTGTGGCATTTTCTTTTCAGGTCGCAGGGGTTGATTTACAGGTTGAATCATTCGATATTGCTGTTGATTGTATCATTACGGAAAAGGGTTTGACAGGGGGTTCTAATTATGAGTATTTTGACTGAAATGGGACAAAAAGCAAAGGAAGCATCCGTTGTACTATCGGTTTTGTCTACGCTTAAAAAAAATGAGGCTCTATGCTGTGCAGCACAAGGGCTTCTGGATGCATCGGCGAAGATTTTAGCTGCCAATAAGGCAGACGTTGATGGGGCTCTGGCGGCAGGAATCAAAGGTGCATTTATTGACCGATTGACTTTAACACAGGTCCGCCTTGAAGAAATGGCAGAGGGACTTCGTCAGGTTGCAGCTTTAGATGACCCTGTGGGTGAAGTTTTGTCCATGAAGACTTTAGATAATGGTTTGACCATTGGACAAAAACGTGTGCCTATGGGAGTAATTGGGATTATTTTTGAAGCCAGGCCAAATGTGACTGCGGATGCCTTTGGGTTATGCTTAAAGGCCGGAAGTGCGGTAATACTAAGAGGTGGCAAAGAAGCTTTTCAAACAAACCAAGCTGTTGTATCTGTATTTCGTCAAGCTGTACAGGAATTAGGATTGCCAGCTGATATAGTACAGGTTGTGCCTGATACATCAAGGGAAACAGCAAATGAAATGATGCGGTTAAATAGATACCTTGATGTTTTAATTCCTCGAGGCGGTGCAGGATTGATTCAAAGTGTTGTGCAAAACAGCACAGTTCCTGTTATTGAAACTGGTGTTGGTAACTGTCATATTTTTGTGGATGATACTGCGGATTTGGAAAAGGCGGTGGCAATTATATTAAATGCCAAAACCCAACGCCCAGGTGTCTGCAATGCATGTGAAAGTTTATTGGTTCATGAAAAAGTTGCAAAGGAATTTTTACCTATGGTGGGCGATGCTCTTAAAAGTAAGGCTGTGGAAATTCGTGGAGACGAGACAACTTGTAGCATGATCTCGGGTTCAATACCTGCAATAGAAGAAGATTGGGCAACGGAATATACAGACTATATCATCTCTACCCGTGTTGTAAAGGATTTGGATGAGGCCATAAGTCATATTCGTAAATATTCAACGGGCCATTCTGAAGCAATAATTACAGAGAACTATACAAATGCACAGCGGTTTTTAAATGAGGTGGATGCTGCTGCAGTTTATGTTAATGCTTCTACCCGTTTTACTGATGGCGGACAGTTTGGATTTGGTGCGGAAATTGGCATTAGTACACAAAAACTTCATGCGAGGGGGCCAATGGGCTTAAAGGAACTGACGACAACAAAATATATTATTTATGGAAATGGGCAAATAAGAAAATGACGGGAGGACTTCCTGGTGGGAATCACTAGTAAAACAGGTTTTTTGGATGAATGGATACATGTTCCTCTTTGCAACTTTGGAGAGAAACTATATCACTATACGACGGCAGAAGGTGTTCAGGGGATCGTTGCCAACAAGCAATTCTTAGCAACGAAAAGCGACTTTTTAAATGATAAGATGGAATTTATGTATGCCTTGGAGGTTTTAGACCAATTAATTGAAACCTATATTGTTGATAGGGTGGTAGGAAGGCGGTTATTCCAAATTGTAAAAGGAAAGATGGATGAACTTGCTATTGTTACTCCATCTTGTAGCATTGTTTGTTTACCAGAAAAGGAACAAATGAGTTTTTATGTGGTTTCTTTTTCAAAGCTGGAAAACAGTGCATTGTTATGGGCGGAATTTACAGACTTTAAGGGGTATTGTCTTGGTTTTGATTATGAAAAATTAGTGCAGGGATTCTCCGGTAGGTCTTTTCTACATGGTACAGTGATTTATGATTCCCAGGTACAGATTTCTTGTTTACTAGAAGCCTTACTATCCTGCATTCGCCGAGCCATTCAGGATGGGCTAACGGACTTGGAAACTATTTTTGAAGAGGCACCTGAGGTTAGCGAAGAATCTTTATCAGAAATTGGCAAGGATATGGCCATGGTTTGTTCTGTTTATGCCATGTTTTTTAAGAGTGAGTTTTTTAAGGGTGAGGAGGAATATCGTTTTGTATTCTCACCTTCCATGGACGAAAGAGGAGGACAGCCTAGATTTCGAATTTTAGACCAGGTTTTTTTGCCATACATTATGGTGGAGTTTGATGGCATGGATACACCCATCCCCTTGGAGTCTGTGATGGTAGGCGCAAAAAACAATAGTGACATTGCTGTGAGAGGTGTGAGGTCTTTCTTGAAGGGGCAAGGCTTAGATATCCCTGTTACCCTTTCTGATATACCCCTTAGATACTAAAAACAGGAGGTAACCCGATGAAAATTGCAATTTTAGGTTTAGGTGGTGTTGGTGCAACCGTTGCCGGAGGATTACGAAAATATGAGAAGGACCTGATTTTTATTGCACGTGGGAAGACGAAGGAAGCTTTGCAGGAAAAAGGCCTTTATCTTGAATCAGAAATGTTGGGAAATGAAGTGATTCGGCCAGGGCTGGTGTCTGAAAGTGTAGAAGAAATTGGCGTGGTTGACATTTTGATTCTTTGCAGTAAAAGCTATGGGTTAGAGGGTGCTTGCAAAAAATATGCAAAAATTGTTGGAGAAAATACTTTAGTTGTTCCCCTACAAAACGGCGTTTCTGCATCAAAATACGTTTCAAAGTGGTTGGATGGCAGGGGTGTCGTTAGTGATAGTTATATTTATTGTTTTTCTAATATAATAGAGGCAGGACATATCACCAATATGGGGAATCTTTTACGCATCGGTGTGGGTTTTTCTGATGGAAAAGATAACGAGAAAGCAAGAAAACTAGTTGATATGCTAAATGAGTGCGGTTTACCCTCTACTTATGGGCAAGATATAATGAAGGCGCTTTGGGAAAAATATGCCATGATGTGTGGCAATAGCTGTGCATTCATTTATTTTGATTCCCCTGCCGGTAATATCCAGGAGGATAGCCGTAAAATGGAGTTTTTACGGGGTATATATGAGGACATCAATCGTTTGGCCAAGGCAACAGGTGTAACAGGACTGGATACTATGCCTAAAAGGTATGTAGATGAGTTTATGAAACTTCCCTCCCAAACCATATCTTCTTTATACAGAGATATTATTGCTGGAAAAGAAGAAACAGAATTCGAATGGTTGGTGGGTAGCAGTTGTCGCTTAGCCACAGAACTTGGCGTTGAGATTCCTTTTATGCAGAAGGTTTATGAAAAAAAGAGCAAAGAGAAATAAACGGGATACATAAAATGGTATTTTACTTGGGATAAGAAAGAACATAAACAAATATGTGTGATATCATGATTAGTAATGAATAAAAAAGATGCCTTGGCTGCGGAATTTGTACCCAGTTTTTGTTTACAAATAAGCTTTTAGGGCAGTGCAGGCAAGTATGTTTCATAAAAAATTTAAAAGGAAATTGCAAGGACATTGAGTTTTGCAATTTCCCTTTTGAAATGTGCTTAATACATTTTTTCAACAAGGTGGCGGATAAACAGAATTAGGATTAAATCCCCACAAAGCAGGAAGAGAAGAGTATAGAAAATAGTTTCGGAGAAGAAGCCGGAAATCAGCATGGAGATATATAGAATACCAATGGAAACATAGGTGAAAATGGTATAGCTTACCCTTATAATCAGTATATTTCGCTCATCTGTTTCTAGGAGTTCCATTTTCCGCATTTTGTTAGGGTCTTTTATCAGCTTTTTGTTTCGAAAGAACAAGGCTAAGGAAGCAAAGAACAGCCCAGCCAGAGCACCAGAGTACATAGGCATTAGGTAAGCAAAGCTTTTGTTAAAAAGTACAATAGCAAAAAGACCAATGGCAACAATCATACATCCGATGTTTGTATAAAGTCTGTAGTTCAAGCGTTGTTCAAAGGTAACGGTTTTCATAGGGCATCCTCCTCGTCAAATAGAAACACATCTTCAATGGTCAAATTAAAATGGTGGGCGATTTTATAAGCTAGAATCAATGAGGCAGTATATTTGCCAACCTCAAGGGAGGTAATGGTTTGGCGAGTAACACCCACTGCTTTCGCCAGTTCCTCTTGGGATAGTTTATGCTGTCGTCGTAATTCAGAAATTTTTGTTTTCATGTTACCCTTCCTTTCTGCAAAGCTTGCTTTGCATTAGTATAGTTCGCTTTGCATTATTTGTCATGGGCGCTTTGCAAAATAATATAGGGAGATAATAATAACAAGAGAAGGGCTTGTGAAATTGACTGCTTTTTGAATTTCTGTTATCATTATAAATTAAGAAAGAATTTTCTTTGGAAAGGAATTTGATAATATGAATTATTTTTTGATTTTTTTGGCTAGCATACCTGGAATTATTGTTGCAACTACGATGCATGAATTTACAAGGGCTGCAGTTTCTTCAGCATTGGGTGATACTTTACCAAAGAGTAAAGGTCGTTTAACATTAAACCCAGTAAAGCACTTTGAACCCATTGGATTTTTACTGCTGTTTTATAGCGGTGGATTTGGCTGGGGGAAACCTGTTGAAACCAGTGGGCTATACTATAAAAATAGAAAAAGAGATACACTGTTGGTAGCAATTTTACCCTCTTTGGTAAACTTATTTTTGGGTATGATATTCTTAGCTTTATACACCAATGTATCTGTTGGTAACACATATGTATCTATGATTTTAAACTATTTATGTTACTATAATGTTGGCTTAGCGGTTTATAATATTTTGCCTGTTTCCCCCATGGACTGCGTGAAGGTACTTTCTGTATCATTACCTGCGAATAAGTATTTTCAGTATTTGCAATACGAAAAAATGGTGCAGATGTTCTTCTTATTCCTGTTATTCTTCGGCTTCTTTAGCGGTATTTTCGGTGGCATTACGAACTTCTTAATCAACTTCTTGGGTAATATTTTCTTTATCATTTAAGCAGAGGGTGTTTTGATTTGGACAGAATAACAATTCGACTAGATGCTTTTGAAGGGCCGTTGGATCTTCTCTATCATTTGATTGAGAAGAATGAAATTGATATTTACGATATCCCTATTGCCCGTTTGGCAGATCAATATTTGGAGTACTTGGATGCTGCAGAAGATAGAGATATGGACGGTATGAGTGAGTTTTTGGTATTGGCAGCTACCCTGCTGGAAATCAAAAGTAAGCTCCTTTTACCAAAACCTAAAAATGAGGAAACGGAGGGTCCTGACCCAAGAGAAGAACTGGTGCAGAGATTATTAGAATACAGAAAGATAAAGGAAGTTACAGAGGAATGGAGACAGCGGGAAGAGGAGGCCTCCCTCGTATTTTACAAAGAGGCAGATCAGGCTGTGAAACAGTTGAAAGGGAAAGAACCCCAAGCATTGGAGGACTTTTTGCAAGGGGTTACCATGGAAGATTTATATTTAGCCTTTCAACAGGTTATGAATCGAAAGGATACAAAAGTTGACCGTGTTCGTAGCTCATTCAAAGCTGTCCCCAGAGACTTATTTACTGTTCAAGAAAAGATGGAGTATATAAGGGACATACTAATTTTGTGCCCTAAGGCTACATTCTTTTCTATTTTTCGGGAGAATGCCCGTAAAATGGAAAAGGTAGTAACTTTTTTGGCTTTGTTGGAATTGATTAAGCGAAAAGAGGTTCAAATTGCCCAATCAATGACTTTTGGTGAAATAACAATATCTAGATATGATGGAAAGGATAGTGTATGAGATTATCTGAGTTAGAGGCGGTGGTGGAGTCCTTGCTTTTTATTTCTGGGGAGGCGGTGCCTTTAGGAGCAATTGCCCAAACCATTGAGATGGACAAGGCTACCGCAAAAGCAATCATTCATACCTTAGCTGATAAATACGAAAATGAAAAGCGGGGAGTTCGTATTGTAGAATTCGAAGGATCCTACCAGATGTGTACAGCCTCGGAATGTTTTGAATACATACGGAATATGTATAAAAGCCCCAATCGTCAGGGCTTAACGCAATCGTTACTAGAAACCTTAGCGATTATAGCTTATAAACAACCGATCACCCGTGCACAAATTGAGGAAATTCGTGGCGTTAGTGCGGAGCACGCAGTCAGCAAATTAGTGGAAAAAAAACTGGTTTGTGAGGTGGGGCGCATGGACAGCCCGGGTAAACCAATCATGTTTGGTACAACAAATGAGTTTTTAAGATACTTTGGTTTTAAAAGTGTTTTGGAATTACCCGCTTTGGATGAAGCGCCTCAAGCAGAGGAGGGCGCCTGTGCCGAACCATAAATTTATTCGGGAATTTGAGTTAGCATACAAATACCCACACGGTATCCACAGAGTTGCAGAAGGTTGTGCACAAAAATGGGTGAGTAATGTGGATAACTTTAAAAGTACCAACATAACAATGTGGATAAAAGTGTAGTTACGTATAGTTACGGTGGCTTGAAATAATTTAAGCCATAAGTATCAAAACTTTTTTTGTATGAAAAGGGAAAAAAGAGAATAGACATAGCAGGAGAGGGGTGATGCACATGAGGCGTGTGGGGATCTTATTTCTCCTGCTTTTTTTATGCAGCTCACTGGTTTATGGAGGGGAGCCATCCATAGGCGCACAGGGAGCCGCACTGGTAGATGGTAATACAGGTCGATTGCTTTGGGGAAAAAACTCGGAGGAGCCATTGGCCATGGCAAGCACAACAAAAATCATGACAGCGATTTTGGTTTTTGAAAAGGCCAACTTAGATGACGTTGTTACAATTAGTAAAAATGCAGCTAGACAGCCAGAGGTACATATGGATTTAAAAGCCGGTGAGCAATGGAGGGTTGATGATTTGCTTTCGGTTATGATGCTGCGCTCATACAATGACACTGCCGTTGCTTTGGCAGAGCACATATCTGGAAGTGTGGAAGCGTTTTGCCAGTTGATGACAGAAAAAGCGGCAGAAATTGGAGCAAAGGATACGGTATTTGGTTCTCCAAATGGTTTAGATAGCCAAATTCCTTTTGAAAAACATCATTCAACGGCCGAAGACATGGCTTTAATTGCTACGTATGCGTTAAAGAATGAAGCGTTTTGCAAGGTTATTTCCCAACCCGAAGTAACGATTTATGAGGCAACGGGCGAAAGACAATATCATGCCACAAATGCGGATCGCTTTTTGCGTGAGTATCAGGGAGCTATGGGGGTAAAAACAGGTTACACAAATAAGGCAGGTCACTGTTTTGTTGGTGCAGCAGAAAGAGATGGGATACGTTTGGTTACTGCTGTTCTAGGCAGTGGCTGGGGAAACACGGGTAAGGAAAAGAAGTGGACAGATACAAAGGAATTGATGAACTATGGTTTTGCCACGTTTTTTCCTTATGAAGTGGTAAAAGCAGGGCAAAGCTGCGGTCAAATTCCTGTGCTGCACTCTCAAATTGGTGAAGTAGGCACAGTCTTAAAAGAAGGGTATAAAGGACTATTTTCCAAGGAAGAGCAGGGGAATATAAAAATACAAATTACGTTACCCGAAAGTATAGAAGCACCAATTCAGGCCGGTCAACAACTTGGAAATGCTCAGCTTATTTTGGGAGATGAATTGTTGAGAGAAATACCAATTCTGGCGGACCGCTCAGCTCCAGCGTACACTTTGGTCGATTGGTATTTATTTTTATTCAAAAATTGGACCACTTGGTTTTAGAGTTTTTTTGACTTTCCTTTTATGGTAGGGTATACTGATTCCAATGAGCAAAGAGACGGAGGAACAGTATGGAAGAAAGACTACAGAAATTTCTTGCGGAAGCAGGTGTGGCATCCCGCCGAAAGGCAGAGGAGCTTATTGTTGCAGGAAAGATAAAGGTGAATGGCAAGGTAGTTACAGAATTAGGAACAAAGATTGACCCCAAGAAGGATGAGGTCTTTTATCTAGATAAAAAAATTAGCAACAAAGAAGTAGAGATGGTATATATTATGCTTCACAAGCCAGAAGGCTATGTTACCACTGCAAAAGAGCAGTTTGGTCGTCCTGGTGTAATGGATTTGGTTAAGGATATTGATGCAAGAATTTTTCCTGTGGGTCGATTGGATTACGATACTTCAGGGCTGCTACTATTGACTAATGATGGGGATTTAACTTATAAGTTGACCCATCCAAAGCATGATGTGGATAAGACTTATGTTGCAAAGGTTTATGGAACACCTGATGATATGGACCTTCAAAAATTCCGCAGAGGTGTTGTTATTGATGGTAGAAAAACAAAACCTGCAAAAATTCAGATTTTGGAAAAAGGCGATCGCCAGTCAACGGTGGAAATTGTAATTCATGAGGGTAGAAATCGACAGGTGCGTAAAATGTGTGAAGCAATCAAGCATCCCGTTGCCCAGTTAAAAAGAGTTGCCACAGGAGAACTTAAGATGGGGGATTTACCAAAGGGGAAATTCCGTCACCTTACTGCAAAAGAGGTGAAATATTTAAAAGGTTTATGAGAAATGATTTATGCTTGAATTTCTAGAGGTAAAATAACTTGGAAATTTATTTGATATTTGAAAGCTCCAAGACATATTGCTGTAATTTTTGGACCTTTTTGAATACCTTACATGAGGATTCTAAGGTTTCTTTGCAGACGGATATGCCTTTTGGGGCTTTTTTCTTGAAAGCAAAGGGATAATAACGTATAATATATTGTTAAGATTTCGCAAAAAAAGGAATGATAAAAGATGGAACAGGAAAAAACTAGATTATACTTAATTCGTCATGGTGAGACGGAGTGGAATAGAGGCGGGCGCTATCAAGGATGGACAGACATTGAACTTTCTGAACAGGGTCAGTGGCAGGCAAAGCTTTTGGCAAAACGTTTTGAGTATATGCCGTTGGATGCCATTTATGTTTCACCACTAAAACGTGCTATTGCTACTGCAGAGCCAATTGCAAAGCTAAAAGGCCTTCCCTTAATTGTGGACGAGCATTTTAAAGAAATTAACTTTGGGGAGTGGGAAGGGCATACAGTGGCAGAGCTTACGGAGAAATACGGAAAGCCCTACACCGATTTTTTTGATAATCCTTTCCATCACACTATGCCTGGAGAGGGATCTTTTCATAAAGTAGCTGAGCGTTCCATTGCTGGCTTTCAAGAGATCATGAAAAAGCATAGAGGGCAGCGGGTTGCAATTGTGTCACATGGTGGTTTGTTACGTGTGTTTATGATTCAGTTGTTGGGTTTGGATTTAAATATGTATCGTAGAATGTGGTTGACAAATACTTCAATCTCTATGGTGGATATTTCTTCAGACGATAAGAAGTTTTTGATGACTTTGAATGATAAAGCTCATTTGGAAATGGCAGAATTATTGAAAAACAGGTGAATATATGGGAAAAATTATCGTAGTGGGTGGCGGTGCCGCCGGAATGATGGCCGCAGGTAGAGCGGGAAGTCGTGGACATGAAGTACACTTATTTGAAAAAAACAATCGACTAGGAAAAAAGATTTTAATCACAGGAAAAGGTCGTTGTAATATTACGAATGATTGCGATGTGGAAACCTTGTTAGAAAATATCCCGGGAAATCCTTATTTTATGTACAGTGCATTTTACCATTTGGATAGTCCCCAAACGCAGGAACTTTTTCATCGATTAGGGCTTCAAACAAAAGTAGAAAGAGGAAGAAGAGTTTTTCCTGTTTCAGATAAATCTTTAGATGTTGTGTTTGCCTTGGAGCAATATTTAAAAGAAAATAAAGTAAAGCAACATCTGGACAGCCCTGTGGATGAGATTTTGATTTCTGATGGAAAGGCGGTTGGGGTGAGATTAAAAAAAGGAACTGTTATAGAAGCCGATGCTGTCATTGTGACAACGGGAGGGTTATCCTATCCTGCTACGGGTTCAACAGGGGATGGATATCGCTTTGCAAAAAAAGCAGGCCATGAAGTGACGAAGTTGTATCCTTCATTGGTTCCGTTAAAAACAGCAGAACAATGGTGCAAAAGCTTAATGGGTCTTAGCCTTAGGAACATCTCTATTCAGGTGAAAAATAAAAAAGGCAAAACGGTCTTTGAAGAATTTGGTGAAATGTTGTTTACCCATTATGGTGTTTCGGGTCCCGTTATTCTGAGTGCTAGCCGACATTTGATTTTTTCTATGGATGAAGGATATATGCTTTATATTGATTTGAAGCCGGCTATGGATGAAAAGAAACTAGATATGCGTTTGCTAAGAGACTTTGAAAAGTATGCAAATCGTGATTTTATTAATGCACTGGATGATTTGTTGCCAAAAAAACTGATACCTGTCATTGTGTCTCTTTCGGGCATTCAAGAAGATAAAAAGGTAAACAGCGTTACAAAAGAAGAAAGAAAACGTCTATTGACTTTATTAAAGTCACTTCCACTAACGATCACGGGGACAGCCGGATATAACGAAGCGGTGATTACCTGTGGTGGGATTTGTGTAGATCAAATTGATCCTTCCAACATGGAAAGCAAACTGGTGAAAAACTTACACTTTGCTGGAGAGGTGTTGGATGTGGATGCCTACACAGGGGGATATAATCTGCAGATTGCTTTTTCCAGTGGTTTTACTGCTGGTGAAGGTGCTTTAGCAGAACGACAGGAGGGATAAACATGAAAAAGTTTGCTATTGCGGTTGATGGACCGGCGGGTTCCGGCAAGAGTTCCGTTGCCAAGGCAGTTGCAAAAGAATTGGAAATCATTTATGTTGATACAGGTGCAATGTACCGCGGTGTTGCCTATTTTTGTATACAAAAAGGAATTGACCCTTCAGATGAAGTTAGTGTGTTGGCTTTGCTGGAAGAAATAAATTTAGAGATACAACCTCAAAAAGGTGGACAAAGAATTCTGTTGGATGGCGAAGATATTACCAGCAAGATACGAACCCAGGAAATTGGTCAAGGTGCCTCTGATGTGGGAAAGATCCAATCTGTACGGCAGAAACTGGGTGATATGCAAAGGGACATGGCAAAAAGAAGTTCTGTGATTATGGATGGTAGAGATATTGGTACTTTTGTGCTTCCTCAGGCAGAGGTGAAAATCTATATGGATGCAGGTGTTGATGAGAGGGCTAGGCGTCGTATGGAGGAGTTGGAGGCGAAGGGTGAAAAGCCGAATTTTGAAACCATACGCCAAGAAATTATTCAGCGTGACGAAAATGATATGAATCGTGTGCATAGTCCATTATGCAAGGCTGAGGATGCAGTTTATTTAGATACCACATTTATGAGTATTGAAGAGGTTGTAAACAAAATTTTAGAGATATGCAAAGATAAAATAAGTGAGGTGTGATTATGTCCTTATATCCTTTTGTTAAGGCTATTGTAAAGATATATTATAAAATTATGTTTAAAGTAACTGTTGTGGGAAAAGAAAATGTACCTAACTTTGGAAATGGTGTTTTGTGTTGTAATCACATCAGTAATTTTGATCCCCTAACTATGGCTGTGTACCTAAATAGGCTACCAAGATTTATTGCGAAAAAGGAATTGTTTCAAAATAAGATTTTAGGTGCTTTGCTGAAAAATTTGCAGGCCTTTCCTGTTGATCGCCAGGCAACTATGGATATGAAAGCCTTTAAAACGGCGGTTAATGTGCTTAAGGGTGGAGAGTTATTGGGGATTTTTGCAGAGGGGACCCGTGTGAAAGAAGGGGAGGAAAAAGCGGCTAAAGCTGGTGTTGCGATGTTTGCTTTAAAGGGTGATGCGCCAGTTATTCCGGTGGCAATTTCGGGGAAATACAAATTCCGTAAAGAAGTTAGAATTGAATTTGGTGAGCCAATTACCCTTGAAGAATACCGTGTAGAAAGAATAAATACAGCATTGATGGAAGAAATTACAGAAAAAATAATGGAAAAAGTCCAAGGAATGAAGGTTGATTTATGAGCAAGGTAGAATTGGCCCAATCGGCAGGGTTTTGTTTTGGTGTAAAACGGGCCATAGAGATGGCATATAAACAAATTGAAAATAATGAAAAAACTTATTCCTATGGTCCTTTGATTCACAACAAAGCGGTAACAGGAGACTTGGAGGATAAGGGCCTTAAAATTATTGAGAGTCTGGACGAGATAAATAAGGGTACTGTTTTAATTCGTTCTCATGGAGTTGGCAAATTTCTTTATGATGAATTGGAAAAACAGGGTATAAAAGTGATTGACGGCACCTGTCCCTTTGTAAAAAAAATCCATAATATTGTTAAGGAGCATCATGCTTTAAATGAGGGCGTAATTATTGCAGGAAATAAGGAGCACCCAGAAGTAATTGGGATCAATGGATGGTGTGATAACAAGGCCAAAATCATTGAGACAACGGAAGAAGCTATTGCATTAGACTTGACAGATGGGGGAAAATATATTCTTGTGGTGCAAACCACCTTTCGTCAAAGTCGTTTTGAAGAGATTATAAATGCATTGATGAAAGAAAACATCCGCTTGGAAATATTTAATACAATCTGTTCTGCAACGGAAAAAAGACAAGCTGAAGCTGTCACTTTATCCCAAAAAGTCGACAAAATGATAGTCATTGGCGACAAAAAAAGCTCTAATACCCAAAAGCTAGTGGAGATTTGTAGAAAAAATTGCGATAATACCGTTCACATTGAAACAATTTGCGATTTGGTGTTGAATATTTTTTCAAAGAATGATAAAATAGGAATAACTGCGGGTGCGTCTACACCACCTGCAATAATTAAGGAGGTAGTTGTTACTATGAGCGAAGCATTTGACAATGCAGTACAAAATTTAGGAGGAAGTGAGGAAATTTCATTCGAACAAATGTTAGAAGAATCTCTCGTTACCCTGCACACAGGCGATGTTGTAAAAGGCACTGTAATTCAGATTGTAAATGAAGAGGTTTCTGTGAATCTCGGCTATAAATCCGATGGTGTTATTCCCAGAGGTGAATTTAGCAGTGATCCAACAGTAATTCCTAGTAAAGTAGTTCAGCCCGGAGATGAGATCGAAGTATTCGTAGTTCGTGTGAACGACGGCGACGGCAATGTTCTTTTGTCCAAAAAGCGTATTGAAGCGCAGAAGGGTATGGAAGACATTGAAGTGGCATTTAACGAAAAAGCTGTTGTTACAGGTATTGTAACAGAAGTTGTTAAAGGCGGCTTGATTGCAGTTGTTAACGGCGTAAGAGTATTTATTCCCTCTTCTCAGGTTTCAAATAGATTTATTGAAGACTTGAGCGTTTTCAAAGGCCAGGAATTGGATTTCAACATCATTGAAATGGACAGAGTAAAGCGTCGTATCATTGGTGGTAGAAAAGCTTTAGTAGAACAGGAAATCAATGCAAAGAGAACAGCTTTGTTTGCATCTATCGAAGCTGGTGCTAAAGCTACTGGTACAGTAAGCAGATTAACAGACTTTGGCGCATTCATTGATTTGGGTGGGGTTGATGGCTTGATCCATATTTCCGAAATGAGCTGGGGAAGAATCTCCAACCCTAAGGAAGTTTTAAAAGAAGGCCAGACAGTTGAAGTTTTTGTTTTGGACGTTGACAAAGAAAAAGGCAAAATCAGCCTTTCTTTAAAAGACAGCAATATGAATCCTTGGAAGCTTGCAGTTGAAAAATACGCTGTTGGCACAGTTGTAGAAGGCAAGGTTGTTCGTATGGTACCTTTTGGTGCCTTTGTTGAACTGGAACCTGGTGTTGATGGTCTGGTACATATCTCCCAGATCGCAAACAAGCACGTAGTTAAGCCTGAAGATGAACTTAAGGTTGGCGAAATAATCAATGTTAAAGTTTTGGAAGTTAACTCCGAGCAGAAAAAAATCAGCCTTTCCAAAAGACAGGCAGAAGCTCCTGTTGAAGAAGAAACAGTTTCTGAAGAAGCTGTTGTAACAGAAGCTTAATTAAGAGTAAAATATTACAAAAAAGCGTTGCTAAAAAGCAACGCTTTTTTCTGTATATGTGTACGGTAAAAGAACAAAATAAGAAAGGAAATGGAATGAAAAGCTTCATTTTATTTCCACAGGAGATAAAAATTCACATAATTTATGTGAGAATTTAATAAAAAACACTGACTTATAGAAAAAAATTAGGCGAACCGATTGAAAAAACGACATTGTTGTCATGTTCTATTTATGATATAATTTTCTAATGTGTGAATACAAGGAGGATGAAATATGGAAAAGCAGTTGATTCTTAGCCACATCGATCATACTTTACTGAAACAAGATGCTACATGGGATCAGGTTCGGGAAATATGCAAAGAAGGAATGGAACAAAAAACTGCATCGGTTTGTATTCCACCCACCTTTGTTTCCCAGGCTGCGTCCTTTGTGGGAGGACAGGTGGCAATTTGTACAGTCATTGGGTTTCCAAATGGATACCAAACAACAGCGGCCAAAGTTTTTGAAACCAGAAATGCCGTGGGAAACGGAGCAGATGAAATTGACATGGTTATCAATTTGGGATGGTTAAAAGAAGGGCTTTATGATAATATTTTCCAGGAGATTAATGCTGTTAAAGAGGCTTGTGAAAATAAAATTTTAAAAGTAATTGTTGAGACTTGTTTGCTAACGGATGAAGAAAAAATTAAAATGTGTGAAGTTGTTAGCCGCTCCAAGGCGGAATACATCAAAACAAGTACTGGTTTTGGCGGTGGTGGTGCAACATTGGCGGATATCCAGCTGTTTCAAAAATATGTTTTCAATGAAACAAAAATCAAGGCGGCGGGCGGAATAAAGAGTATTCAAGATGCTAGAGAATTTCTTGCAGCTGGCGCAGACAGACTAGGCAGTAGCTCTTTATTGGGCATGTTGTGTAAATAATTTTGACTTATGGAATATGGCAGTAGCTGTATTAGCATAAAAAACTTGAAAAGAAAAAAGGGAGGAAATAGAAATGAGTTTATTTAAAAAAGTAAGTGTAACGGCTATGGCTTTTGCTATGGTAATGGGTTTGGCTGCTTGTGGTGGTAGTGATAGCAGCAGCGCAGATGCAACGGAGGGCACAGATACACCTGCTGATGCTAAGAAATATATCATTGCAACAGATACAACATTTGCACCTTTTGAATTCCAGAATGAGTCCGGTCAGTTCATTGGTATTGACTTAGATTTGTTGGCTGCAATTGCTGAGGACCAGGGTTTTACATATGAACTAAACCCCTTGGGCTTTAATGCTGCAGTACAGGCGTTGGAAGCAGGTCAGGCTGATGGCGTTATCGCTGGTATGAGCATCACAGGAGAAAGACAGCAGAAATTTAATTTCTCCGAGCCTTACTTTGATAGCGGTGTAGTTATGGGTGTAGCTGCAGCCAATGATGAAGTTAAAACCTACGAAGATTTAGCAGGTAAGACAGTTGCAATCAAAATTGGTACAGAAGGAGCAGCTTTTGCCGAATCCATCAAAGATGAGTATGGTTTTAGTACTGTAACTTTTGATGATTCCAGTGCAATGTATATGGACGTAATGGTTGGTAACAGTGCAGCTTGCTTTGAAGACTATCCTGTAATGGGTTATGCAATTACCCAGGGAGTTGAACTGAAAATGGTAACAGATATGGAACAGGGCAGCTCTTATGGCTTTGCGGTTGCAAAAGGAAAAAATGCAGAACTTTTGGAAATGTTCAACAAAGGTCTTGTAAATGTGAAAGAAAACGGAAAATATCAGGAAATCATGGATACTTATATCCAAAAGTAATTTCTGATAAATAAAGCAATAGGGAGCAGTGCCTTATGAATGGTTCAAATTTTTTCGAATATACAATACAAATTTTGCCTCAGCTATTAGAGGGTATGTCATTTACAATACAGATGACTGTTGTGTCTTTGGTGTTAGCTTTGATTGTGGGCATCGTTTCTTGTATGTTTACCATCTCTAAAATAAAGGTGTTAAATTGGATTGCAGCTATCTATTTAAGCGTAATTCGGGGTACACCATTGATGGTACAGGCGTTCTTTATCTACTTTGGTATCACTTCGGCTTTAGATATTAGGATTTCGGCTTTTACAGCATCAATCATTGTTCTTTGCCTGAATGCAGGTGCATACTTATCCGAAATTTTCCGCAGTGGTATTATGGCGGTTAATAAAGGTCAGATGGAAGCGGCAAGAAGCCTTGGTTTGCCTCATGGCGTTGCGATGCGTAAGGTTGTCTTACCGCAGGCTATCCGAATTGTAATCCCTTCGGTGGTAAATCAGTTTATTATCACATTAAAGGATACCTCAATCCTTTCAGTTATTGGTTGTGCGGAGTTAATGCGTCAAGGGAGTCAGATTGTTGCAAGAAACTTCCGTAGCTTTGAAACCTATGCTGTAATTGCAATCATGTATTATATAATGATTACAATTCTGACAAAGGTCGCAAAGATCATTGAAAGGAGGCTAGCAAAATGATAAAAGTTAAAGTTGAAAACCTGAAAAAGAACTTTGGCAAATTGGAGGTTCTAAAAGGAATCGACCTTGAAGTCAAAGAAGGGGAAGTAGTTTGTTTGATTGGCCCTTCGGGCTCGGGTAAAAGTACTTTCTTGCGCTGCCTAAATCGTTTGGAAGAAATTAGCTGTGGTATTGTTATTGTTGATGACAATGATCTAACTGCCAAAGGTAGTGATATAAACAAAATCAGAGAAAATATTGGAATGGTATTCCAACAATTTAATTTATTTCCCCACTTAAATGTACTAGAAAACATTATGTTAGCCCCAGTGGATCGTAAAAAGATGACCAAAGACGAAGCAAAAGAGAAAGCAATTTCTTTATTAGAATCCGTAGGGTTGGCAGAAAAAGCAACAGAATATCCCGCAAATCTTTCTGGTGGACAGCAACAGCGTGTTGCAATTGCAAGGGCTTTGGCAATGGAACCAGATATTATGCTTTTTGATGAACCTACTTCAGCCCTAGATCCTGAAATGGTTGGGGAAGTTTTAGAAGTAATGAAAAAATTAGCAGCTGATGGTATGACAATGGTTGTTGTTACCCATGAGATGGGATTTGCAAGAGAAGTTGCAGATCGTGTTATCTTTATGGATGGTGGCTACATCGTGGAAGAAGGTACTCCAGAGGAAGTTTTTGGAAACCCTCAAAATAAAAGGACACAAGATTTTTTAAACAAAGTATTGTAATATTAGAATCCCTCGCAAATTGCGAGGGATTTTTTTGTATGGACTCCCTAAATTTTAGGAAAAAAGAGAAGTTAATGGACTTTGAAGTTGTAAGTGGTTTTGCTGCAGAATATATTAAAACAAGTGCGGCGTATTGCAGGAAAACGCCTAACAGTTTCTAAGAAAGCAAGATAACGTAATACAGAAGAAATTTATGGTGGTACATAGATAATAAAACGATAAAAGCCACAGAAACAGGATGGTTTTTCTGGATCTTTCATTTGTAGTGATAATTTATAAAAAAGGGGGTAATGTTAATGAGTTTTATGAAGAAAGGTGGTTTTGCTATTTTAGCGTTGGCTTTGGTTACAGGCTTGGCAGCATGTAATGATAAAGTGACAATTAGCGCCGAACAGAAAACCAATAGTGAGGTGCAGGAAGAAGGGAAAAAGTATGTTATTGCAACAAATACATTTTTTGCGCCTTTTGAGTTTCAAAATAATATGGGGGAATACGTAGGAATAGACATGGACCTTCTGGAGGCTATTGCTAAGGATCAGGGATTTAGGTATGAATTAGTCACCATGTCTTTTAATGAAGTTTTAACAGCAGTTGAGGAAGGACGGGTAGATGGGGCTTTAGCAGGCATTAGCATTACAGAGAAAAGAAAAGAAATATTTGACTATTCTAACCCTTACCTAGTGGGCGGTGTTGTAATGGCTGTTGCAGCTAACAGAAATGACATTAATAATTACGAAGATTTAGCAGGGAAAACAGTTGCCGTTGCAGTTGCTCAGGGAACTGAGGCGGAGGCATTTGCTGAGTCTATCAAGGATATATATGGTTTTAATATAACAACATTTAATGAATTTAGTGATGTATATATTGATGTATTAGAGGGGAATAGCCAAGCTTTATTTGAGGATTATCCAGTAATGGGTTATATCATATCACAGGGGGTTGACTTTAAAATAGTTTCTGACATTGAACGGAAGAACCCTTATGGATTTGCTGTGCCAAAAGGAAAAAACCCAGAACTGATAGAAATGTTTAACAATGGACTTGAAAATATTAGAAAGAATGGTAAATATCAAGAAATCATAGATACATATGTCCAAAGTTAAGTTCTATTTTTTATAGGTGTTTTTAAGATGGAATTGTTGCGTCTAAAATGAGATGCTCCTCGTTTAATAGAGGAGCTTTTTTGTGAGAAAAAATAGAGGTATGGAGGCTGCTTTTTTACTATTGTATTTCTAGACAAACACTTCTAGTAAATGGTATACTAATATTGTTTATACAAAAGAAGGGAGAATACAAATGATAGGAGTTCTGATTAACGTTATAGCAATCGTGATTGGTAGTGGCTTAGGAATACTGGTAAAGAAGGGGATGCCTTATAGGATTTCAGAGGCTATGATGAAAGGGCTGGGTTTTTGCACCTTATATATTGGTTGGTCAGGGTCGCTTAAAGGTAGTAACACTTTGGGTTTGATTATTTCCATGGCAATTGGTACTATGATTGGTGAGGGGTTTGACTTAGATGCAAAATTAAATGGATTTGCGGAGAAATTAGAAGCAAAGTTTCACAAGGGTGATGGCAAAGTATCTATGGCAGAGGGCTTTACCGCTGCATCTTTATTGTTTTGTGTTGGCGCCATGACTGTAGTGGGGTCTATGCAAGCAGGCTTATCTGGTGATTATGAAATGCTTTTTACAAAGTCTGTTTTGGATTTTATTTCTTCCATGGTTTTCGCATCGTCTTTAGGAATTGGGGTTATGCTTTCTGCTGTCTTTGTTTTCATTTTTCAGGGAAGCATTGTTGTATTGGCCCAAATTGTTGCACCGTTTTTAACGGATGCAGTGGTGGCGGAGATGACTTGTATTGGTTCAGTTCTGATTTTTGCATTGGGGCTAAACATGGTAGGAATAACAAAATTTAAAGTGTTAAATTACCTTCCC
Organism: Anaerotignum sp.; assembly: GCF_040307045.1. Taxonomy (GTDB): domain Bacteria; phylum Bacillota; class Clostridia; order Lachnospirales; family Anaerotignaceae; genus Chakrabartyella. The sequence continues at coordinate 54,041 of NZ_JAWRKF010000015.1, read as the reverse complement.
GCTTTGTTTTTACCCATTGTATTAACACCATTAATAGTAGGTATAATATAAATCTAAGGAATTGTTTTACATAATAATCAGTTTACGTTAATTTTGAGGAGGGCAAAGAGGTATTTAGAAACCACGAAATCAACTAGCTGAATAATTTTTTATTTATACTTTTGTAGTTTTATGGCTATCATATATTTGAAGCGTTTGTATGTTTGGTAAACAGGTCAGGGAGTGGGAAAATGTAGGAAAACCCTTGCTTTTTAGGGTGAATGGTGTTATACTGGTGCAAGAAACTTATAGTACGCGGACAAAAGAGTGGGTAAATGCCCACTCTTTGTTATTGCATAGGTTAATTTTTTTTAAAGAGGTGTGAGAATGGCTAAAATAAGTAATACAGATAAAAAGATATTGCCTTTTTTGGAACCCATTATAACAGAAAAAAATTTAGAGTTAGTTGATCTGGAATTCGTAAAAGAGGGTGCAAACTGGTATCTACGTGTTTATATTGATAAAGAAGGTGGCGTCGATATTGATGATTGTGAAGGTGTAAGCCGAGCGTTGGAGGCAAAGCTTGATACAGCCGATCCCATTGAACAAGCATATATTTTAGAAGTTAGTTCTCCGGGTATTGATCGCCCTTTGAAAAAAGAAGCGGACTTTGTGAAATATCGTGGCGAAATGATTGACATTAAATTGTATAGAGCGATGGATGGACAAAAACAGTTCCAAGGAAAACTATTGGGATTGGAAGATGGGGTTATTTCCATTGAGGATGAAGAAAACAAGGTGATTTCATTGGAACAAAAAGATATTGCTAGCGTACGCTTGGCAGTGATTTTCTAAGGCTAAGAGGAGGAATAGGAAAAATGGATAGAGCGGAGTTTATGGATGCTTTGTATTTGATTGAAAAAGAAAAGGGCATCGACAAGGAAGTGATTTTTGAAGCCATCGAGGCATCTTTGGTTTCGGCTTGTAAAAAGAACTTCGGTAGCGGCCAGAATATAAAAGTCGTGATTGACAGAGAGACTGGAAACGTGGCTTGCTTTGCACAAAAAACAGTTGTAGAGCAAATCGAGGATGAACAAAATGAAATTTTATTGGGGGCAGCAAGAGTTCTAAATCCCAATTATACGGTGGGCGATGTGGTTGACTTGGAAGTAACCCCTAGGGATTTTGGTCGTATCTCCGCGCAGACTGCAAAACAGGTGGTCGTTCAGAAATTCCGCGAAGCGGAAAGAGAAATTTTATACAATCAGTATATTACAAAGGAACGGGAAGTTGTAACAGGTATTGTTCAAAGAAGAGATAGACGTAACATTATCGTTCAGATGGGTAAGATTGATGCGGTACTGGCATCAAATGAACAGATTCCTGGTGAGCAATATAACTTCATGGATCGCCTGAAGGTATACGTTTTAGAAGTAAAACAAACAACAAAGGGTCCTCAGATTTTTGTTTCCAGAACACATCCAGAGTTGGTAAAACGCTTGTTTGAACATGAAGTTCCAGAAGTACATGATGGGACTGTTGAAATTAAAAGCATTGCCAGAGAAGCGGGTAGTCGTACAAAAATTGCTGTTCACTCTAAGGATAGCAATGTAGATGCTTTGGGTGCTTGTGTTGGTCAAAATGGTTATCGTGTAAACGTAATCGTAAGTGAGCTTGGCGGTGAGAAAATCGACGTTATTAATTGGAGCGACGATCCCAAAGAATTCATTGCAGCTGCATTAAGCCCATCTAAGGTATTGGCAGTTGCACTAAACGAAGAAGAACAGAGTGCAAAAATCGTAGTACCCGATCATCAACTTTCTCTTGCCATTGGTAAGGAAGGACAGAATGCTAGATTGTCTGCAAAATTGACAGGTTGGAGAATTGATATAAAGAGTGAAACCCAGGCGAACGAAACAAATTTCTTAGCAGAAACGCCAGTGGAAACAGTGGAAGATGCAGTGAATGCAGTAGAAACTGTTGAAGAGGAACTGACAGAAGAATAAGAATTGGGGGTGGCAGTATGAAACAAAGAAAAACTCCTCTTAGAAAGTGTACCGGATGTCAGGAAATGAAAAGTAAAAAAGAGTTGATACGGATTGTTCGTAATGATGAAGGTGAATTTTCTTTAGACAGAACAGGGAAAAAGCCTGGCAGAGGTGCTTATATTTGTCCAGATAGTGAATGCTTGACAAAGGCTCAAAAGTCAAAAGGCTTGGAACGTTCTTTTAAAGCACCTGTTCCAAAAGAGGTATATGAACAACTTTTAAATGAGCTGTGTGGTGAAGGAAATGAGTAAATTCTACTCTCTCTTAGGTCTTTGTAAAAAGGCAGGAAAGTTAGTTGGTGGTGAGGTGGCTGTAGAAAATGCAATTCGTCAGAAAACAGCGGTATTGCTGATTCTTGCAGGAGATGCCTCGGGCAACACCAGAAAAAAATTCAATAATTCAGCGGCATACTATAAAATCCCATTGGTTGAGGTGGGAGACAAAGATAGTCTAGGCGGTGCGGTTGGTGAAGAGATTCGGGCGATACTTGCAGTAACGGATGCAGGGTTCGCAAAAAAACTAAAAGAGCTAGCGGAAGAAGAAAAGGTTATGGAGTAAGATAGGGAAAAACGATTCGTCGTTTGGAAAGTAGAGGTGTAGTGAATGTCAAAGACTCGTATATATGAATTAGCAAAACAACTTGGCGTTACAAACAAGGAATTAATGGCAAAATTAAAAAGTATTAATGTGGAAGCAACCAGTCATATGGGTGTTTTGGAGGCAGATGTGGTTGAAAAAGTAAAATCTTTATATGTGCCTGCAAAACAAGCACCCCAAGGAACAACAGAAAAGAAGAATATACCCCAGCATACTGGGAACAAAGAATCTACAGCAAAGAATGAAAAAAGTAATTCTCAGGGGAAAAAGGAAGATGGCAATAAAGGTACTCCAGTAAAGGAACAGCCTCGTCAAAACCAAAACCAAAATAATGGGAATAAAAAAGATGATAAAAATAAAAAAGGTAAGCAAAAAGAACAAAAAGTAAGAGAAGATCCAATGGAACGTAGACGTCGTGAAAGAGAAGAAGCGGCTCTTATGGCAGAGTTAGAAGCTTTGGAAGCGGCAGAAAAGGCTGCGAATCCAGACTCTGTTTCCAGGGTTATTCCTGAAACAATTTCTGTAAAAGACTTGGCAGAAATCCTTGGTAAAAAAGGCTCTGACCTTGTGATGAATTTGATGAAAAAGGGCAGAATGCTGAATATCAATGCAACTCTTGATTTTGACACGGCTGCCGCAATTGCAGGAGAGTTTAACGTAATTCTTGAAAAAGAAGAAGAACAAGATATTATGGAAGTTGTTTTTGCAGAGGCGGAAGAGGATGATAGCGTTCTAGAAGAACGTCCTCCTGTTGTTGTTGTTATGGGCCATGTTGACCACGGTAAAACATCCCTATTGGATGCAATTCGTCACAGCGATGTAACGAAGGGAGAAGCTGGTGGTATCACCCAGCATATTGGTGCTTATACAGTTCAAATTGCTGGCAAGCCCATAACATTTTTGGACACACCAGGCCACGAAGCATTTACGGCTATGCGTATGCGTGGAGCCCAGATTACAGATATTGCAATTTTGGTTGTTGCTGCTGATGACGGTGTTATGCCTCAGACAGTAGAGGCGATTAATCATGCAAAAGCTGCTGGTGTTGAAATTATTGTTGCAATCAACAAGATGGATAAACCTTCTGCAAACCCTGATCGTGTAAAACAGGAATTGACAGAGTTTAACTTGTTGGCAGAGGATTGGGGTGGTGAAACTATTTGCGTACCTGTTTCCGCGGTCTCCAAGGATGGCATTGATACATTACTTGAAATGATCACTCTGGTTGCTGAAATGAAAGAATTACGTGCAAACCCTAATAAAAATGCAAGAGGTGCCATTGTTGAAGCACAGTTGGATAAGGGTAGAGGTCCCGTTGCAACTGTTTTGGTTCAGAGCGGTACTTTGCAGGTGGGAGACCCTATCGTTGCAGGTTGTGCTTATGGTAAAATCAGAGCGATGACCGATGATAAGGGAAGACGTGTGAAAAAAGCAGGCCCTTCTACACCTGTTGAAATTTTGGGCCTTTCAGAAGTACCTACTGCTGGTGACGGTTTTTACGTTGCGGAAAGCGATAAGCAGGCAAGGCAGGTAGCTGAAAGTATTGTTGCAAAGAATAGAGAAAACTTAATCAAAGAGACACCACAGAAGGTTTCTTTGGACGATTTGTTCTCTCAGATTCAGAGCGGTAATATGAAAGAATTGAATATCGTTGTTAAGGCTGATGTTCAGGGGTCTGTGGAAGCCGTTCGCCAGAGCTTGGAACGGTTGTCCAACGAAGAAGTACGTGTACGCATCATTCATGGTGGTGTAGGTGCAATCACAGAAAGCGATGTTATGTTGGCCTCTGCATCAAATGCTATCATCATTGGCTTTAACGTACGTCCTGAACCCGCTGCAAAGGCGTTTGCAGATGAGGAAAAGGTTGATGTTCGTCTATATCGTGTAATTTACAATGCAATTGAAGATGTAACAGCAGCAATGAAGGGTATGCTTGACCCTGTCTTTGAAGAAAAGGTGCTGGGTCATGCAGAAGTTCGCCAATTGTTTAAGGCTTCTGGTGTAGGTACCATTGCAGGTAGTTATGTAAAGGATGGTAAATTCGTTCGTAATTGTCAGGTGCGTATCATTCGTGATGGTATTGTAGTTTACGAAGGTGACCTGGAAAGTTTAAAGCGTTTCAAGGACGATGTAAAAGAAGTAACAACAGGCTATGAATGTGGTTTGGTGTTTAAGAAGTTTAATGATTTAAGGGAAGGTGACTGGGTAGAGGCCTTCACAATGGTAGAGGTGCCCAGATAATTAGGTGATACTATGAAAAATAACACAAGAATTTCTCGTATTAATGATGAGATTATGAAAGAAATTTCTCAGATTATTCGAGGAGAGTTGAAAGATCCACGCATTGGTTCTTTAACCAGTGTGGTTAGGGTTGAAACAACACCTGATTTAAAATACTGCAAGGTGTATGTTTCTGTTTTGGGTAATGACGACGAGAAAGATAGCGTAATGAAAGGCCTGAAAAATGCTAGCGGATTTATTCGTCGTCTTGTTGCCCAGAGGGTTAACTTACGTTTTACACCTGAATTCACATTTAAATTGGATGAGTCTGCGGAGTATGCGATTCACATGAATCAGCTGATTAAGCAGATTTCCAAAGATTTAAAGGAGAAAGAAGCCAATGCAGAGAAAGAATGATTCTTTAGAAAAAATAAGAGAAATCATTTCACTTCATCAAAATATTGTGCTTTGTGGACATACAAACCCCGATGGGGATGCCATTGGAGCTAGTCTTTCTTTGGCTGCATCCCTGAAACAAATGGGTAAAAATGTTTGTGTCCTTTTGGAACCCTATGCAATGAAGTATGACCTGATTCCTAACAAAGATTTGATTGGGAGCATGGAATTTGTGAAAGCCATTGACCTTTTTATTGCCTTAGACTGTGGCGATATGGGGCGTTTGCAGGGTGTGGAGACGGCTTTTCATGATGCAAAATGTATCATGAATATCGACCACCATGCCAGCAACTCATACTTTGGAGAGTATAACTATGTGGAGGAAAATGCATCTTCGACCAGCGAAATCGTATTTAAGCTGCTGCAAGGGCATTTTCCCATGGATGAAAGCGTTGCCGCAGGATTGTATGCAGGAATAATTTATGATACAGGTGGATTTCGCCATACGTCTACGACGCCTTTTACGATGCAGGCCGCAGGGGAGCTAATGTCCTATGACATCCCATATACCAAAATATATAATGCCTTGTTTGATTGCCGCACATTTTCGGAAATGAAAATTATGGGTAGAGCATTCGATAAGGCGGAAAGCTATTTTGACGGAAAGGTAATTTGCAGTTCAATTACTATAAAAGATATTGAGGATTGTCATGGTACCAGTAAAGAGCTAGATGCAATCATTAACTATCTAAAAGGAGTAAATGATACCAAAATTGCTTGTTTCTTATACGAGAAAAATGAAATGGATGTCAAAGTTAGCTTTCGTGGAAATGATGGCTATGATGTATGTACCTTGGCCCAGAAGTTTGGCGGGGGCGGCCATGTAAAAGCCGCTGGATGCACTATAGCTGCACCAATTGAAAAAGCAAAGGATATGGTTTTTACTGAAATAGAAAAAATGCTGTAAGGAGGAAGCCTTTTGGATGGGATCCTAAATATTTATAAAGAAAAAGGTTTTACTTCTCATGATGTGGTAGCAGTGGTACGTAAAATACTGCATATGAAAAAGGTTGGGCATACAGGCACCCTAGACCCTGACGCGGAAGGGGTTCTGCCCGTTTGTGTTGGTCGTGGCACAAAGCTTGCGGATATCATTATGAATGGGCATAAAAGCTATCGTGCAGTTTTGCATCTTGGCATTACCACAACAACAGAGGATGCTTCGGGAGAAGTTTTGGAGAAAAAGCCTGTCTTATTTGACGAGGATATAATTCGAGAGACTGTGAAGGGTTTCGTTGGTGAATTAAACCAAGTTCCTCCCATGTACTCTGCTGTTAAAGTGAACGGAAAGAGATTATACGAGCTGGCTAGGGAAGGCAAAGAAATTGAACGTAAATCACGCAAAATTACGATTTATGATATTCAAATTCGTCGACTTATCCCCCCTTGTCAGGTGGAGATGGATGTGACCTGCTCAAAGGGAACCTACATCCGTACCCTGTGTGCTGACATTGGCAAAGCTTTAGGTTGTGGGGGACATATGTCTGAGCTTGTTCGTACTGCAACAGGAACATTTTCTTTGGAAGATGCCATTAAGCTTGGAGATTTAAAAGCATTGGCGGAAACAGGACAAGTGGAAAAGGTGCTTTTAAAGTTGGAAGACGCTTTGACGGAGTATACCAAGGTTTTTGTTTCGGAAAAATCTGCAAAGTTATTATACAACGGAGGAAAAATTCGAAGTGGTTTTTTGAAGCCTGAAAAGGCCATAAAAAACGGCCAAGTTGTGGTGGTGTTTGACCATAAAAAAAACCTTGTAGGATTATATACAGTAATTGAAGAAGAAAATGACTTTTTTATCAAACCGTTTAAGATGTTGATTTAAGGAGTAGAGAAATGGAACATATCGCGGATACGCACATAGAACAGAGTCGACCTACAGCAGTTACGCTAGGCAATTTCGATGGCTTGCATCTGGGACATCGTGCGTTGATCAAATTGACAAAGCAGTTTGCAGAGGAAGAGGGACTACAAAGTGTCGTATTTACATTTTCTCCCCACCCTATGCTGGTGTTCAAGAAAAAAGAGGACTTTGCATTGATTATGGCTCCCTCAGAGAAAAAATTTACCATGGAGCAAATGGGGATTGACACTTATATTGAGTATCCTTTTAACCAAGAGTTTGCATCAATGAGCGCTGAAGATTTTGCTATAAAGCTGATCTTTGAGAAGTTGCAGTGTCGTGTTTTAATAGTTGGGGAGAACTACCATTTTGGTTCTAACCGCTCCGGGAATTATGAAATGTTGCAAAAATTAGGCCAAGAGCGTGGCGTAAAGGTTGTAGCAGTACCCTCTGTACTTTTTGATGAGGAGAGAGTAAGCTCATCGAGAATTCGAAAGTGTTTGATTCAAAAGGATTTGGAAGATGCAAACCGAATGTTGACAGTGCCGTACTTCATTTTGGGTACAGTGTCTGAAGGTAAAAAATTGGGCAGAACCATAGGTTTTCCTACGGTTAACATTATTGCTCATCCCTTAAAGCTATTTCCACCCAACGGTGTTTATGCTACAAAAACATTATACAAAGGGAAGTATTATTATGGTGTGACCAATATTGGAATTAACCCAACGGTGGATGGAACGCAGAAAATTGTGGAAACCTATTTATTGGACTTTAGTGAAAATGTGTATGGCGAAACCTTGCAGACATTTTTCTATAAATTCTTACGTAGTGAGCGCAAGTTTCCCAGTGTTGAGGAACTACGGCAGCAAATTCAACGAAATGCTGAGCAGGCAGCGGAATACTTTGCATCAGAGGAATATTTGAAAAATTGGAAAAGTGCCCAAGAATAAAAATTGGGGAGATAGTATATGAGTCAAAAAAAGAAATTATGGGCGACCATTGCGTTGCTTTTAACGGCTGCAATTTGGGGTAGTGCCTTTGTGTTCCAAAAATTTGCCGTTGATGAATTATCAACATCTTTTATTATTGCATCACGTTTTACGATTGCAGGTGTATTGACCGCCATAGCAACAATAAAAAAATGGCATCGTATTGACAAGAGTTATTTACTAGGTGGCTTTGCTGCAGGCACTACTATGGCGTTGGGTACGGGCTTACAGACGGTGGCCATGACCTTTGGCACAACACCAGGCAAAAGTGCCTTTTTGACTGCCGCCTATTGTGTGATTGTTCCGTTTTTATGCTGGATTTTCTTGAAGGAAAAGCCAAAGAAAAATCATATTATTTCTGCTGTAATTTGTTTACTGGGAATTGGATTTATCTCTTTGGATGGCAATTTTAAAATTACCTTTGGTGATGGTGTGACATTGCTATGCAGCGCGGTCTTTGCGGGCAACATAATCTCTATAGCATTTTTTTGCCGTGGTAGGGATCCCATGGTGTTGACTATGATTCAAATATGCGTAGCCGCTATATGGGGCTGGATTTCTGTTGTTGCTACAAGCACTATGCCACAAGAAATCAGTATGGCATCCGCAGGAAATGTACTTTATTTGGCAGTTTTTTCTACTGCTTTATGTTTAAGTTTACAGAGTGTTGGGTTAAAATATATAAATGCAACTGTGGGTACAATTTTATTAAGCCTTGAAGCAGTTTTTGGTGTAATTTTTTCAGTGTTATTATACGAAGAGGTGATTACTCTTAAAATCGCCATTGGCTTCATCATCGTTTTTGTAGCAGTTATACTTTCACAGCTTGATTTTATCAAGCCCAGTCAGGACAAAGCCGTGAAAAACACAGAGAATTAACGTATTGTCCTTGCAAAGATAGGGTCAATATGCTAAAATAAAAATGCTGTAAAACCGAGACTCAGTTTTTGGATTCTCCAACCATCACTTAGCCTCTGGGGATGCACAATTACATTCATTTTAAGAATTTTGAGGAGGAAAACAAAATGGCAACAATTAACAAACAAGAAATTATCGCAAAATTCGGTAGAACACCTAACGATACAGGTTCTCCCGAAGTACAGATTGCTCTGTTAACAGCAAGAATCACAATGCTTACAGATCACTTGAAGGAACACAAGAAAGATCACCACTCCAGAAGAGGTCTTCTGAAAATGGTTGGTCAAAGAAGAGGTCTTTTGAACTATTTGAAAGAATTGGATATCGAAAGATATCGTACTATCGTTGCAGAACTTGGTCTGAGAAAGTAAGATTTGCGATATAGACAAAAGAGAGGTAAAATTCCTCTCTTTTCTTCTATTAATTTATGAAGTAAAAAAAGAGAATGTGGCACTATAGATTTCCAGCTTTGTTTATAGCCATCACGAGGGTGTAAATAAAGTTGAAGATCTATGGTGCATAGATGAAAACAAAAGGAGAATTCAAAATGTTTAGAACTTATTCCATGGATTTGGCTGGCAGAACACTGACAGTAGAAATTGGTAGAGTTGCAGAACAGGCAAATGGTGCGGCCATTTTGCGTTATGGCGAAACAACTGTTTTAGTGACGGCTACTGCATCTACAAAACCCAGAGAAGGCATTGATTTTTTCCCTCTGAGTATTGATTATGAAGAAAGACTATACTCTGTTGGTAAAATACCCGGTGGCTTCATCAAAAGAGAGGGGAGACCTTCTGAAAAAGCAGTTTTAACATCTAGATGTATCGATAGGCCATTAAGGCCTTTGTTCCCAAAAGACTACAGAAATGACGTTGCCATTGTAGCAACTGTTATGTCTGTTGATCAGGATTGCTCCCCCGAGGTGGTAGCAATGATTGGTGCGTCTTTGGCATTGAATATTTCCGATATTCCTTTCAATGACCCCGTTTCTTCTGTGAACATTGGCTATTGTGATGGACAGTTGGTTGTGAACCCAACTGCAGAACAGAGAGAAACATCCAGATTGTCTTTAACTGTTTCTTCTAAAGAAGATAAAGTTATGATGATTGAAGCCGGCGCAGATGAAATTCCTGACGCATTGATGATGGAAGCAATTCATTTGGCCTTTGATACAAACTTAGAAGTTGTTAAGTTTATCAAAGAAATTGTTGAAAAAGAGGGTAAAGAAAAAGCACCTTATGAAGAATACACCATCAATCAGGAAGCATATGACTTGGTTACAGGCTATGTAACTGACGCAAGAATGGAAGATGCGGTGTATGCTGAATTAAAACAAGACAGAGATGCAAAGATTAAAGCCATTACTGAGGAAGTATTAGAGACTTTGAGCGATAAATTGATTGGGATTTACGGCGAAGAAGCAAATATTGCTGCCTTGTTGGGAGATATCATCTATAAATTTGAGAAGATGACAGTAAGACGTATGATTTTAAGAGATCATAAACGCCCTGATGGTCGTGGAATCGAAGATATCAGAGCACTTTCTGCTGAGATTGATGTGTTACCTCGTGTTCACGGATCTGCATTGTTCTCCAGAGGTCAAACACAGTGTTTGACTGTAACGACACTAGGCATGATTAGTGAAGGCCAGCGTTTAGATGGCTTGGATACAAATGAAACAGAAAAACGCTATATCCATCACTATAACTTCCCTGGTTACTCCGTTGGTGAAGCAAAAACATCCAGAGGACCCGGCAGACGTGAAATCGGTCATGGCGCTTTGGGTGAAAGAGCGTTGTTGCCAGTTATCCCAAGTCCTGAAGAATTTCCCTATGCAATTCGATTGGTATCTGATATTTTAAGCTCCAATGGTTCTACATCCCAGGCAAGCATTTGTGGGTCTACGCTGTCATTGATGGCAGCAGGTGTTCCTATTAAGCGTCCAGTTGCAGGTATTTCTGTGGGATTGGTAACAGGGGACAACGATGAAGATTTTGTTGAAATCACTGATATTCAGGGCGTGGAAGATTTCTTTGGTGATATGGACTTTAAGGTTGCTGGTACAAGCGAAGGTATCACAGCAATTCAGATGGATATGAAAATTAAAGGCTTGACTTTTGCTATGATTGAGCAGGCTTTTGCTCAGACAAGCAGAGCAAGAGAGTATATTTTAAATGAAGTAATGCTGAAAGCAATTGCACAACCCAAGAGTGAGCTTTCTCCTCATGCGCCTAAGATTGCTTCTATGCAGATTGATGTAGAAAAAATTGCAGAAGTAATCGGTACAAGAGGTAAGGTTATTAAAAAGATTGTTGAAGAAACTGGCTGTGCAATTGATACAGAAGATGATGGCACAATCTTTATCAAAGGAATTAACGCTACTGATATTCAGCGCGCAATTGACATGATTAATGCCATTGTAAAGGATCCTGTGCCAGGTACAGTTTACACAGGTGCAATTACAAGACTTATGACATTTGGTGCATTCTTTGAAATCGCTCCTGGAAAAGAAGGCTTGATTCATATTTCCAAGATTTCCAATAAGCGTGTTGAAAAAGTAGAGGACGTTTTGGCTGTAGGCGACATTGTAACTGCAAAATTGATGGAAATTGATAAGCAGGGCAGATTGAACTTCTCTATTAAAGATACATTGCCTAAGGAAGAAAAGCATAAAGAAGATAAGAACGAACATCAAGCATAATCTCTAAACAAGTTAGGAGGCTGTGGGAAGGAAGGTTTTCCTATACAGCCTCTTTTTTGTTGAAGCATAAAAAAGCCAGATTGGAACATGATAAAAGAAATTAGTGATTTTATGCATGGGAGAGATAATATGGTTATTATTAAAAAACTACAAAACGGAATATCTGTGGCATTAGAAGAAATCACCTATGTGAGGAGTATTTCCTTTGGAATTTGGGTGAAGAATGGTTCTAGAAATGAAAGACCTGAGGAAAGTGGGGTTTCTCATTTTATTGAGCATATGATGTTTAAGGGCACTGAGAATAGAAGTGCAAGACAGATTGCAGAGGAAATGGATGCATTGGGTGGGCAAATTAATGCCTACACCACAAAGGAATATACCTGCTATCATACCCGTGTTTTGGATGAGCATTTTAACAGGGCCTTGGATGTTATGAGTGATATGATTTTACGATCCTCATTTGATCAGAAAGATGTTGAGAGAGAGCGAAATGTTATCACGGAGGAAATAAATATGTATGAAGATGCACCCGAAGAACTGGTGCACGATGCTTTGCAAGACACCATTTGGAGAGACAGTTCTTTGGGGATGCCTATTTTAGGTACCACTAAGACAATCTCTACCTTTACATCTGAAAGCATCAGAAGTTACTATGAAAGAAACTATCATACTGAAAATATAGTGTTGTCCGTTGCTGGTAATTTTAAAGTTGACAAAATGTTGGAACAGTTGAATGACGCTCTTGGCAATTGGACAGCGAAGCGCCCCTTTGAGCAGTACAATTCAAAAGCAACTTACCAGGTTTCCCATGTTGCACGGGAGAAAGATGTGGAGCAAGTACACGCATGTATTGCCTTTCAAGGGTTAGAACGTGAGGATCCAATGAAGTATGCCCTTGGCGTCTTTAATACCATTTTTGGTGGTGGTATGAGCTCACGTTTGTTTCAGAAGGTAAGAGAGGAAAATGGTTTGACATACTCTATTTATAGTTATACTACTGCTTTTGCAGATACAGGATTATTCTCAATTTGTGGTAGCATGAATCCCAATCAGCTGGAAAGAGTATATGATTTAATTGTAGGAGAAATAAAAGAGGCAAAGGCAAATCTTTTACCACAAAAATTAATTGAAGTTACCAAGGAGCAACTCATTAGTAATTTCATTATTGGAACGGAAAGCACCTTGAATCGAATGACTGCCGCAGGCTCCGCTTTGCTTTTGCGTGGTCAGGTGCAAGATAATGAAGCGGTCATTGGAAAGCTAAGCAAGGTTACTGCTGAGGATATTTTAGAGGTTACGGAGCGTGTATTTGATTTGAATAAGGTAAGCTGGTGTGCTGTGGGAAATGTAGGTGAAATTGATGCCCATAGCATAGGAAAAAAAGTTTTTCATATTTAATGAAATCTGAGGGATAATAAGGATAACGGTATTATTCCGTCATTATTTTTTAGGAGGTTATTATTATGAAAGCTTTAAACTATGTTGCATTAACATTGGTAATCATTGGTGCTTTAAACTGGGGGCTGATTGGTTTCTTCGGTTATGATGTTGTTACAAGCATCTTTGGTGGAAGTATGTTCTGGATTTCCAGGGTCATCTTTGGCTTGGTTGGTTTAGCTGGGCTGTGGTCTTTGACACTTTATGGTTCCGTAGCACAGGAAAACCCTACAGTACGCATTGCTAGACATTAACAGAAATGGCGGCGGTATTACCGCTGCTTTACATAGAATAGGGGGAGAAAAATGCGTTTTACAAAGATGGAAGGCTGCGGCAATGATTATATTTACATTAACTGCTTTGAGGAAAATGTAGAGAAACCGGAAAGGTTAGCAGTAGCTATGAGTGAGCGCCATTTTGGAGTTGGAGGGGATGGTTTGGTCTTGATTATGCCCTCAAACAAGGCGGATTTTCGTATGCGTATGTTTAACCTGGATGGTTCAGAAGGCGAAATGTGTGGGAATGCCGTTCGCTGCATAGGCAAGTATGTATATGAGCGAGGATTGACAACAAAAGAACAAATTTCACTGGAAACTGCAGGGGGAATTCGTTATTTGGAGTTATGCATCGAAAATGATGTGGTGAAGACTGTTGGTGTGGATATGGGAGAGCCGATTTTAGCGGCAGAAAAAATTCCTGTTGTTCACGGAGAAAGCCCTGTCGTAAACAAAAATATTTTCATCGATGGAGAAAATCTGTTATGCACCTGTGTATCTATGGGAAATCCCCATGCTGTTGCCTTTGTGGATGATACTAAAACTTTTCCTGTGGAGCATTATGGAAAGAAAATTGAGTGCAATTCACTTTTTCCCAACAAAACGAATGTTGAGTTTGTCCAGATTATAAGCCGAAGCCAAATAAATATGAGAGTTTGGGAACGGGGCAGTGGCGAAACACTTGCCTGTGGTACAGGGGCATGTGCTTCCGTTGTAGCATCTATTTTGAACGGATTTTGTGATAGAGAAGTAAAGGTATCCCTTCTTGGGGGGACGTTAACAATAAAATGGGATGCACAGGACAATCATGTTTACATGAGTGGTCCAGCGGCATTTTCCTTTGATGGTGTTTGGTTAAGAGAGGTTTAAACCTTGCAGCTAGCAAGGAAAGGAGGAAGAGTATGGCGAAAGAAATGCATGAGACAGCAAAAATGGAAGAGAAGGTAATCCTAGTTGCTGTAGAACCGGACGAACGAAACAGTCGTTCTGCCATGGAGATAGATGCGTGTTTGGATGAATTACAAGAACTTGTCCAGACGGCAGGGGCTGTAGCCGTTGCAAGAAGCGTGCAAAAAAGGGATCGAGTTCATCCGGGACATTACTTAGGAAAAGGTAAGATTGAGGAACTAAAAATGATGGTAGAGGCATATGGAGCTTCTGGTATTGTTTGTGATGATGAACTTTCTCCAGCCCAGCTGAAAAATCTTGAAAAGATGCTAGAAACCAAAGTTATGGATCGGACCATTGTGATTTTGGACATTTTTGCAGGTAGGGCAATTTCTGGTGAGGGTAAAATTCAAGTGGAGTTGGCCCAATTAAAACATCGACTGTCGCGATTGACAGGTATGGGTGCATCAATGTCAAGGCTTGGCGGTGGTATCGGTACAAGAGGCCCTGGTGAAAAGAAGTTAGAAACAGACAGACGTTACATTAAAGATCGGATTGCAGAATTAAACATTGCTGCAAAGGAAATTCAAACTCATCGGGAATTATTACGCAATCAGAGAGGGAAAAAAGGAACTCCTGTAGTTTCGTTGGTTGGCTATACCAACGCGGGGAAATCTACATTAATTAATAAGCTGACTGATGCAGGGGTTCTGGCGGAAGATAAGCTATTTGCAACCCTGGATACAACCACCAGAAAGGTGGAACTCCCAAATGGCTCTGAAGTTTTATTGACAGATACCGTTGGTTTTATTCAAAAGCTTCCGCATCACTTGGTGCAGGCATTTCGAGCAACATTAGAGGAATTAAAATATGCAGATGTATTACTGCATGTGGTTGATGCGTCTAATCCTAACAGGCAGGAGCAGATGCAGGTTGTATATAAAACATTGGATGATTTAGGGTGTGCAGACACACCAGTCATTACAATTTTTAATAAGATGGACAAAGATGTGGAATTGCCTCTGCCAATAGATACTAGAGCCAGGGAGATTGTACAAATTTCTGCGTTTACTGGTGATGGCTTGGAGGTAATGCTAGGATCTATTGAAAAAGTGTTAAAAAGCTTTCGAAAGTCTTTGGTTGTTGTTATTCCCTACACAGAAGGGGGCTTGATTGGTTGGGTGCACGGGCGTTGTGAAATTATTCATGAGGAGCACACTGCCGAAGGCGTCTTATTGGAAGTATATGTGGATGAAGAATCCGCCAATAGGCTAGAGAAATATCAGCGATAAAGGTATCTCTTGAAGTTTATGCAGTTGGGCATAAATTTCAAGAGATTTTTTATGGTTTTTCTGGGGAGATCAGTTTTTTCTGCAGTTGTTTTTTTTTGCTTGGTAAGAAGTGTACTATGGGAAGACACAACTTAATTTTTTACCATCTAGAATGGCAACCGCTTGGTCATAATCAGATCTATTAACATAAATGAAATACTCGGTTTGCGCCATATTATTCATTCCTGGATAACCACGTGCTTCACTTCTCCAAAGGTTTCCAAAGGTTGAAATTGTGTAGTCAATATTGTGTGCAGAAAGTAAATCTCGTATTCTGGCCTGATCTTCCATGGAATTTGTGATGAAAAGCTCTTTTCGATTGAAGATTGTAATCATGGCATTGCCTCCCTCTTTTATAATTAAGATAGCATAGTAAATAGTGGGTTTCAATGGATATTGGAAAGAATTGTTTAACCTATCGTAAGAAAATTTTAAGCTTTCTCGTTAGCTTTTGTAACAACTATATGCTAAAATCTATATATTAAAGATTCATTAAAATGTTCGTTTTAACGAAATTTGGATGGAAAGGAGTGTGAAACTTGGGTCGTAGTGTGATTCGTATTAAGAATGTTAAAAAGTATTATCAAATGGGAAAAGAAAAAATTCAAGCGGTTGATGGTATAAGTTTAAACATTAGGCAAGGTGAAGTTTGCTGTTTGCTTGGAAAATCTGGCTCGGGTAAATCCACTTTATTGAATTTGATCGCAGGGTTAGAAAAACCCTCATCTGGTGAAATCATATTTAATAAAAAACATATTGAACGTATGAATGAAGACCAGCTGGCGGATTTCAGACAGAAATATGTTGGGTTTGTATTTCAGTCCTATAATCTTTTGCCCACATTAACGGCAATGGAGAATGTAACATTACCATTGATTTTTAAAAATGTGCCCTTGAAGGAGCGGAATGAGCGAGCAATGGAAATGTTAAAAGCCGTTGGACTGGAAGACAGAGCTCATCATAAGCCCCATGAAATGAGTGGCGGACAGCAGCAAAGGGTAAGTATTGCAAGAGCGTTTATCAATAGCCCTCAGGTGGTATTTGCTGATGAACCAACAGGGAATTTAGACACCCGTACCACCTATGAAATGATGGATTTGATTACAGCTTTGGCAAAAAAAAATAATCAGACATTGGTAATTGTAACCCACGATTTAGAGCTGTCAGATTATGCAGATCGTATTGTGATGTTATCAGATGGTCAGGTAGAGCGAATCGAAGATAAAAGGCAGGTCGAAGGAGAGAAAGAATGATGAACAGAAGGCTAGGACAAAAAATTGTAACTTTTTTATTGATGTTTTCCGTGATACTGGGACAAACTGTTATCGGGTTTGCAGATGATTTTAGTGATAATGGATCCCCGAAGATTATAGTAGGGGGAGAAACAGTTGTAGAAGTTCAGGCGGGTCAGGAAAACCGTGTTACCTTTCAGGTGAAAAACAAAGGGGCAGTTGCCGCAGATAATGTTTATGTGAGTCCCAAAAAGAATGCAACAGACCCTTTTCGTGTTTCTGTACAAGGGGGCGGTGATATCGGTAGCATTGGTGCCAACGGCTACAAAAATATGTCGTTAAATGTGACGATTAATGGTGATGTGAAGGAGTCAAGTTATCCTGTAACTTTAGAGTTTACATACAGAAATGCAAACGACACAACATTTTCAAGTACAGAGACGGTTTATTTGAAGATGAAAGGATTTGACAATGATCCTAGCTTTAAATTGGACAATATGAAGCTGACTCCTGAAAGCATGTCTCATGGAAGTAGTGCAAATTTAAGTGGTAAAGTTGTGAATAACGGCGGACAGGATATGATTGACGTAGATATTAGCTTAGATAACTTAGCAACAGATAAAATTAGTTTGAGTGGTGGATTTAGCAGCAAGCATTACTCCAAAATCCCTGTGAATGCCAGTGTTGATTTTGCATTCCCCCTTGTTGCAAGTGCTGATATGGCAGCTGGCAACTATCCCGTTACCATTAAATTAAAGTTTAAAGATGGGTTTGGTAAAGCTGTTGAAAAAACCCAAGAATACTATGTTAATGTTGGTGGTGTGGCTGGGCAGAAATCTCAGCTTGAGATTAAAAATATGAGAGAACCCGGTGGAGTGTATGGAGTAAACCAAAACTTTACAATCAGCTTTGATTTACACAACAGTGGAAAGATTGCTGCAAAAAATATCGTTGTAACTGCAGAGTCAGTGGATACGTCGGCAGTAGTTCCTAAGTCAGGCAGTGTAAAAACTGTAACGGAATTGGCGCCAGGGGCAACAACAACGCTTTCTTTCACTTTTGCAGGTACTGCAGCATCAAAGTCTCAGAACTATGCCATTCAATTTACAACAGAATATACTTCTGGTGGCACAGCAGTTACCTCGTTTAAGCAATTTGCAGGGGTGAACATTAGCAATCCAGATAAAGATGAAGAAAATGCCAGCAAGCCTAAACTTATCGTAAGTAACTATGAGTGCGACCCATTGATTGTAATGGCAGGGCAGGAATTTGACTTAAATATGGATATATTAAATACCCACGCATCAAAAGGTGTGAAAAATATCAAAATGTATTTAACTTTGGCTGAAGAAACTTCATCTGATAGCCAAAAGTCTGGAAATATCTTTACCCCCGTTGAAAGTAGTAATACATTCTACTTCGATGCAATTGGCCCTAAGGGTACAGCACAGAAACAGCTACGACTATATGTTGTCCCTGAGGCCCAGCCAAAAACATACACTTTGACAGTAAACTTTGAATATGAAGATAGTGCTGGAAAGGAATTTACAGCAACTGAGTTGCTAGGTATAAACGTAAAGCAGATAACAGAGCTACAGGTTGATGAGTTTGCTATTCCTGATATGGTAGAAGTGTATTCTCCTGTAACAGTATCTTTTGGGTACTATAATACGGGCAAAGTTACATTGAACAACGTAATGGTTAAAGTAGAAGGCGATGTTGAATGCCAGAATAAGAATACCTATATAGGCAACTTGGATTCGGGTGCAAGTGAATATTTTGAAACCTCTTTTACACCGTTAACAGCAGGAGAAGTACCTGTAAGCATTATTATCTCTTATGAAGATGCAACAGGAGAGGTTAAAGAAGAACGCAGAGATTTTGTGCTAAATGTATCAGAACCAATGATGCCAGAGGATATTGATGGGACAGATTCTGTAACACCTCCAATGGACATGAAAAAAGTAATGATTTCAATTGCAATTTTAGCCCTTTTCGGCATGGGGTTGTTCATTTTTATTAGACGTCAGAAACAAGATCCTCATAACAGTTTTGCAGAGAGTGTAAGTGATATTATTGACGATGATGATGAAGATGACGACGATGATAGAGAGGATATGTCTTTATGAGTACGAGAGACTTATTGAATATGGCTCTGCGCAACTTGTTAAAGAGAAAACTGCGAACATTTCTAACAGTTCTAGGTGTAGTAATAGGCACAGCCTCCATTGTTGTAATG
Organism: Anaerotignum sp.; assembly: GCF_040307045.1. Lineage (GTDB taxonomy): Bacteria > Bacillota > Clostridia > Lachnospirales > Anaerotignaceae > Chakrabartyella. Next base: position 34,891 of record NZ_JAWRKF010000015.1, on the reverse strand, counting down.
GTTTCCATCGGTATTGGTATGAATGAAAGCTTTGAGCGACAACTGCAAGATTGGGGAAGCTTACAAGTGATTAATGTTTTTTCGCCAAATGGCGGTGGAGGTGCCTACATGATGGGTGAAGATACCTCTATGAATACCCAAAATAAGGGTAAGCAAGTAAAATTGGACGGTGCTGCGGTAGAATCTTTTCGCCAAATATCCAGTGTAGAAGCCGTATCTCCTGTAAAAAACTTATACTTAATGTTAGGAAGCGGAAAACTTGTTGCGGATGCCAATATTATTGGATTAGATCCTGCAACTATGGAAGCCATGGGCTATAAAGTGGATGGAGGGCGTGCCCTTACCGGTGAAGATGTGAAGGCAATTGTTATTGGTGGCGCAGTAGAATTCTATGACCCCAAATTAAGCTGGGAAATGAGAATGAGTGCAGAAAAGCCTAAGCTTGAATTAATTGGTGAAAAGGTTGAAGTTACATATGATTGGGGTTACGGCACAAAGCATGCTGACAAATCCGTGAAACCATTTAAATTTGAGGTGGTAGGTACTATGCCTGCCGACGGTAGCAATAGTTGGAGCGTGGTTATGCCCTTAAAGGAAGTCGAAAAAATAGAGAAGGCACAAAAAGAATGGGAAAAGACGAAATATGGGTCTTCTAGTGGCAATAATCAAAAAAAATCCCAAGAATATGAACAGGTTCTAGTAAAAGTTGATGATATTAAAAATGTTCAGGTGGTACAGCAACATATTAAGGATCTTGGTTATCGGGCCTCAAGCTTAACGGATCAGTTAGAAGCTATGAAACAAACTACTAAAATGTTGCGTATGGTTTTAGGTGCAATTGGTGCAATTTCTTTGGTTGTAGCCGCAATTGGTATTACAAATACTATGGTTATGGCAATTTATGAGCGGACCAGAGAAATTGGTATTATGAAGGTAATCGGTGCATCCTTAAGAGATATTAAGCTTCTTTTCTTAACAGAGGCTGCCTTTATTGGTTTTGCTGGCGGTATTATTGGTATCCTTGTTAGTTTTGCAACCTCAAAGCTTGTAAACTTTGTTGCTATGCAACAGGGAAGTGATATGACATCATCCATTCCTTTATGGTTATATCTAGGTTCCATTGGTTTTGCAACCGTAATCGGTGTTCTTTCAGGATACTTACCAGCAAAAAGAGCCATGAAATTAAGTGCCTTAACAGCAATTAAAACAGAGTAAATTTATGATACGAGTGAAAACACACTATTTGTTTGTTAGTACAAAAAGATAGTGTGTTTTTTATTTAAATCATTATAGATATTGTTTTTTTGGAAAGACTAAGTGAGAAATGTCAAAAGAAAAAAGGAAGGGTTTTCATGCTGATACAACTTGCTGCTGCACCTGTATTGGTTGGCCTTTTTTATATTTATGTAAGAGATAAATATGAAAAGGAACCTTGGAGAATGCTTCTGTTGGGGTTACTATACGGGATTTACGCTACCTGTGTAATTTATGCAGTTGGATTGGGTTTGGAAAAAGTATTTCCTCATCGTGAGAATCCATTTTATACGGCATTTGTTAGCTCAGCAGGGGTTGAGGAGGTGATTAAGTACGTTTTCTTAATTTTCTTGATTTGGAAAAATGGGAATTTCAACGAACCACTGGATGGGATAGTATACGGTGTTTTTGTATCACTAGGCTTTGCCTGGATAGAAAATATAATTTACGTAACCCACCCTGTCATGGGTGGATACGGCACTGCTTTGTCCAGGGCCGTACTTTCGGTGCCTGGCCATGGATTATTTGGCGTACAAATGGGATATTATCTGGGGTTAGCCAAGTTTTTTGGAGGAAAAAAGCAATTAATTTTAGCATTAATTGTTCCGTATATAGCCCATGCATTGTATAACTATTTTTTGTTAGAAAAGTCACCAGCGTTTTGGATACCTTTTTGGATATTGGAAATTTGGTTATGGTGGTCAGCTTTGCGGCATATAAAAGAATTGGTGAAAATTTCACCGTTTCGAGAATAAAATCTACTTGATTTTATAGTAGCTCTTGAAATCGATTACAAAAAGCGGTATACTAATACAAATAGGACAACTGGCAGAAAATAGAATAATTACGGAGGTAAAGCAGTGATAGAAGCGGTGAGCTGTGGAGGCGTTGTTATTTATAAGTGGAAAATTCTTCTCTTATATAAAAACCAAAACGGCAGATACATGGGCTGGGTATTGCCCAAAGGCACTGTGGAAGAAGGCGAAACCTATCGGCAGACCGCTTTGCGTGAGGTAAAGGAAGAATCCGGTGCAACGGGCGAAATTATTAAATATGTGGGGAAAACCCAATATACCTTCAAAGGCAGTGAAGATACCGTAAGCAAAACAGTTCATTGGTATTTAATGAGTGCCAATTCCTTTTTCTGTAAACCTCAGAGCGAAGAATACTTCGCCGATGCCGGTTTTTATAAATTTCATGAAGCCTATCATCTGTTGAAGTTTAATGACGAACGTCAGATTTTGAAAAAAGCATATTATGAGTATAGTGAAATGCGCAAGAATAAGGAGTTTCTAAAACGGAAATTTTCTGAAAATAAACTTTAAAGGAGAAATGGATATGAGAAAATATTTTGAGGTAAAACCAAGTTTCGATGATTTGAAAGATAGAATCGTAGTTTTGAACAACGATCGTGATGACAAAAAAACATTGTTTATCGTTTTATCTGTTATCGCTGCTGTTTTAGCAGTTGTAGCTTTGGGTGTTGTTTATCTGTTGAAAACAAAAATGGATGACGAATATGATGAAGACTGGGATTATGACTGGGACGATTTAGAAGATGAATATTGTAATGAAGAAGACTGCTGCTGCACAGACAAAGATGTAGATGCGTCTGTAAAAGTTGAGCAGATTTAAAGAAGATGGGGCGGCAGGTGGCCGGTATGGTCTTTCTACCGACTGCACGCCACCTCCTTTTTTTCTTTTGGTTGGGACAAAAAAATAAAGACGGGACATAAAAAGACCAAAGGAAGGTGAAATATGGAAGATAAATTGCAACTAATTCGTAAAATTGCACCTGATCTAACAGAAGAAATGATTAAACGCTATCGTGTGTTAAAAACTGTTCGCCTTTTGCAGCCTTGTGGTAGAAGAATGGTGGTGCTTGCACTGGGGATGACAGAAAGAACAGTCCGAAGTGAAATTGAACGTTTTAGCGTACAGAAATTGGTTCAAGTTTCAAAAACAGGCATGATGGTTACTGACGAAGGGATGGAAGTCCTGGAGGGGTTGGATTCAATCTTCTCCATTATGACAGGTTTATCAGTTTTAGAAGAAAAGCTGGCTAAATTGTTAGGAGTTAAACGTGTTATGATTGCCCAGGGCAATGCGGATGTCAGCGAACGAAGCCGTAAAGAAATGGGGCAATTGGCTATGCGCCGGCTTTTGGAAAAAACCAACGAGGAAAGCTGCATCGCCATCACCGGTGGTACAGCTATGGAAGACTTGGTAATAGCGGCTCCTGAAATGTCTAAACCAACGGCAAAAATGATTGTTCCTGCAAGAGGTAGCATTGGCAGAAAGATGGAACTGCAAGCGGATACTTTGGCAGTTCAGTTGGCAGAAAAATTGCAGTCGGAATATCGATTGTTACATCTGCCGGATAATTTAAGTGAAACTGCTTTGGAAGAAATGAAAAAGCAACCAGAAATTCTTGAAACCATTCAAGAGATGGAGAAGGCGAACATACTGCTTTTGGGTGTGGGTAATGCGTTGGAAATGGCAGAAAAACGGAGATTGGATGAAGAAATAAAACTATATTTAGCAGAAAAAGAAGCAGTTGCAGAGGCTTGTGGCTATTACTTTAATAAGGGTGGCGAGGTGGTTTATAAAACGCGCTCCATTGCCATTGATTTTAATGAGATTGATAATATGGATGAGATCATCGTAGTTGCAGGCGGGGAGAAAAAGGCAGAGAGTATCTTTGCTGTTAGTCAGAGTATTCCAAGCGGTGTATTTGTTACCGATGAAGGCGCCGCATTAAAGTTATTAGGGATGTTAGAAGCATAAAATGATTGTTTAAATGCCGAGGCAATATTTTTTCCTACAAATAAACGGAATTTTTATATTCTAAAATAAAAGAGAAGATTTGGGGAAAAGTAGAAATATTGGGATAATAGGTGTCTTAGATACCTACAACGTCAATCAGAAAGGAGTAATAAAAATGCTTAACAAAAAATCAGTGAATGATTTAAAGGTAAAGGGGAAACGTGTATTGGTTAGATGCGACTTTAATGTTCCCTTGCAGGATGGGTTAATTACTGATGAAAACAGAATTACTGCTGCTCTGCCAACAATCAAAAAACTTATGGAGGATGGAGGTAAGGTTATCCTTTGTTCACATATGGGCAAACCGAAGGGTGAACCAAAGCCTGAACTCTCATTAGCACCTGTTGCAAAAAGACTTTCAGATTTATTGGGGAAAGAAGTTGTTTTTGCGAATGATGATACAGTGGTTGGTGAAAATGCCATAAAAGCCGTTGAAGCAATGAAGGACGGAGACGTGGTTTTGCTGGAAAACACACGATATAGAAAAGAGGAAACCAAGAATGAAGAAAATTTCAGCAAGGAATTAGCTTCCTTAGCCGATGTTTATGTGAATGATGCATTTGGAAGTAGCCATAGAGCGCATTGCTCCACGGTAGGTATTACAAACTTTGTTGAGGAATCTGCTGTTGGTTATCTGATGGAAAAGGAAATTGAGTTTTTAGGTAATGCAGTAAACAAGCCAGAGCATCCTTTTGTAGCAATTTTAGGTGGCTCAAAGGTTTCCGATAAGATTAATGTAATCAACAATTTGTTAGAAAAGGTAGATACTTTGATTATCGGTGGCGGTATGGCCTATACTTTTGCAGTAGCTCAGGGTGGTAAAGTTGGCGATTCATTGCTGGAAGCAGATAAAGTTGAATATGCAAAAGAAATGATGGATAAGGCTAAGGCAAAGGGCGTTCGTTTATTATTGCCTGTGGATACAGTTATTACGAAAGAATTCAAAAATGACACTGAGTTTAAAACTGTTTCTTCCTTGGAAATTCCCGATGGATGGATGGGGCTTGATATCGGTGAAAAATCCAGAGAAATGTTCGCAGCGGCAATTAAAGAAGCAAAGACTGTTATTTGGAACGGCCCTATGGGCGTTTTTGAATTTGAAAACTTTGCAGGGGGCACAAAAGCAGTGGCTCAGGCAATGGCAGATATTGATGCAACAACAATTATTGGTGGTGGTGATTCTGCTGCTGCAGTAAATCAGTTAGGTTTTGGAAATAAAATGACACATATTTCCACAGGCGGTGGTGCATCTCTTGAATTCTTGGAAGGAAAGGACTTGCCTGGTGTAGTAGCGGTGCAAGATAAGTAAGGTTTAAGATGAAACAAAGGGGAAGAAAATTTGTGGTAATGGCTTTGCTCAGCTGCTTGATTTTTCAACAAACTGTCTGGGGAAAAACTGTTGTTGCCATAGATAGTTTAGATGAACAAGAGCAGATTAAGCCGGTGGAAACCATGATAATTCCACCGACGGATTATATCCCAGTTATTATGTATCATCATTTTGCAATTAGAGATATGGGAGAAGGAAATGGTGTTGTGACCACCCAAGCCGAACTGGAGGCTCAAATTAGTTTTTTAAAGGACAAAGGGTATGAATTTATTTCCCTGGAAACCTTACAAGAACTCCTCCAGAGGGTGGAAAAAGAGAAGGTTCAATATAAAAGAAGTGGAAAAGATGAACTGAGCTTAGAGCTGAACCAAAAGTATATCTGCATCACGATGGATGACGGATATGTGAGCAACTATGATTTAGCTTTTCCTATTTTTCAAAAACACCGAGTACCCGCATCTATTTTTGCTGTGACGGATAGTATAACCCAACAAACGGGTTTAAAGAAATTTAACTGGAATCAAGGGCAAAAGATGGTAAATAGTAGATATGTAAAAATTTATAACCACACTGCAAATCATGTTCCTGTGGATCTTGAGCCAGAGGAAGAATTTTTGGCCGAGGTGGATAAGGCGGAAAAAGCGTTGCAAAAATACTTGAATCAAAGTAGTTGTACAGCGTTGGCCTTTCCCAATGGCCGTTTTACCCCCTATACCCAAGAACAGTTAAAGGAAATGGGTTTTGATTTACTATTTACTGTGGAAAGTGGAGTCATTACAAAACAAACATCTCCCTTTGAAATTCCCAGAATCAATGTAGAATCCGGCTGGGATGGCCAGGATTTGCTGGAGAACATAGAGAGGGTTGCTAGAAAAAGCTTTGTGCCGAAAGAGAGGGAAGCAGATCATGAGAAAAAAGATCATAGCAGGTAACTGGAAAATGAACAAAACACCTAAAGAGGCCGCTGAGTTTTGCAAGGAAATGAAAAGCAAGGTAGCCTCCTCTGAGGTGGACGTTGTATTTTGTGTACCCTTCGTAGATTTACATCCTGTTTTAGAGGAATTGCAAGGCAGTCGCATAGGCGTCGGTGCAGAAAATATGCATTTTGAAAATAGTGGTGCTTATACAGGAGAGATTTCCCCATTGATGTTAAAAGAGATGGGTGTATCATATGTGGTTTTAGGACACTCGGAACGCCGCCAGTTTTTTAATGAAACCGATGAAATGGTTAACAAAAAAGTAAAAAAAGCTTTGGAAGTAGGAATCACTCCTATTATGTGCTGCGGTGAAACCTTGGAGCAAAGAGAAGCGGGAATAACCATTGAGTGGATTCGTATGCAGGTGAAGTTTGGTTTGTCTGGCATTAGTGCAGAGGAAGTAAAAAAGGTTGTAATTGCCTATGAACCTATTTGGGCCATTGGAACAGGCAAAACAGCAACCTCTGAGCAAGCACAAGAAGTTTGCAAGGCCATTCGACAGGTTGTTGGCGAGGTATATGGACAGAATACAGCTGACCAGGTAAGAATTCAGTACGGTGGTAGTGTAAATGGAAAAAATGCAGCAGAATTGTTTGCTATGGCAGATATTGATGGTGGTTTGGTTGGCGGAGCGAGCTTAAAAGATGAGTTCCAAGAAATTGTTCACTATCAGAAATAAAAGCAAACAGTAAAAGTGAGGCGGTAGAATAATGGACAAAAAGACAACAGTATTAATGGTACTGGATGGATTTGGAATCAACGAAAAAGTTGAAGGAAATGCGATTAAGCAGGCGAATACGCCTGTGTTAGACGGCATTTTCAAGAAATACCCTTTTGTAAAAGGTTATGCTAGTGGGCGTGATGTTGGTTTGCCCGAAGGACAAATGGGTAACTCCGAAGTTGGTCATTTGAATATTGGGGCAGGTCGTATCGTATACCAGGAATTAACCCGTATTACAAAAGCTATTGAAGATGGGGATTTTTATGACAACCCTGAATTGCTTCAGGCCATTGAGCATTGCAAAAAAAATTCCTCTGCTTTACATCTATATGGACTGGTTTCCGATGGTGGTGTGCATAGCCACAATTCCCATATCTATGCGTTGTTGCGTTTAGCAAAGAAGCATGATTTGGAAAAGGTATATATACATGCTTTTTTAGATGGTAGAGATACTCCTCCTTCCTCAGGGGCAGAGTATGTGGCTGAACTGGCAGAAAAAATGCGTGAAATTGAATTAGGCCAGTTTGCAACGGTGATTGGCCGCTACTATGTAATGGATCGTGATAAACGTTGGGAAAGAGTGCAGGAAGCTTATGATGCCATGGTATTGGGCAAAGGAACAACTGCCACAGATGCAGTTGAAGCCATCAAGAAATCCTATGAAAATGGGAAAACGGATGAGTTTATGCCGCCCACTGTAATTGTGGATGAATTGGGTATAGCCAAGGGCAAAATTGCTGATCATGATGCAGTAATTTTCTTTAACTTCCGACCTGACCGTGCAAGAGAAATAACAAGAGCAATGTGTGACACTGAATTTGATGGGTTTCATCGTGGTAAGGTGTTGCAGGACTTGAAATATGTATGTTTTACAGAATATGATGTTACAATCCCCAACAAGGAAGTTGCTTTTAAGCCCCAAAGATTAACAAATACTTTAGGAAGTTATATTTCTTCCTTGGGTTTAAAGCAATTGAGAACGGCAGAAACAGAAAAGTATGCCCATGTAACATTCTTTTTTAATGGTGGGGTGGAAGAGCCGAATCCCAATGAGGATCGGTGGCTGGTTCCATCTCCCAAGGTTTCAACTTATGATTTGAAGCCAGAGATGAGTGCTTTTGAGGTGACTGAGGGCTTGGTAAAAGCCATACGGTCCAAGGAATATGATTTAATCATTGTGAATTATGCCAATCCTGATATGGTTGGCCATACTGGTGTAATTGAGGCTGCGAAAAAGGCTGTGGAAGCGGTTGATACTTGTGTTGGCAAGGTAATGGAGGCATTGTTGGAGACAGGAGCAAATATGTTCCTTTGCGCAGACCATGGCAACAGTGACCAGATGGAAGACTACGAATCCCACGAAGCATTTACTGCCCACACAACAAATCCAGTGCCATTTGTTTTGGTCAATTATACAGATGGAGTTGGTTTAAGAGAAGGTGGCAGACTTGCCGATATTGCTCCTACTCTTTTGGAAATGATGGGAGTGCCTATACCCGAAGAAATGACTGGAAAAAGCCTGTTAACAGGCAAGTAAATACAAGCAGATATAAGGAGGAAACAAAATGAAAGGTTTTTTTGAAATTACAGATGTATACGCAAGAGAAGTATTAGACTCCAGAGGTAATCCTACTGTTGAGGTTGAAGTAATTGTTGAAGATAGCATCGTTGGCCGTGCAGCTGTTCCTAGTGGTGCATCCACAGGTGCCTTTGAAGCAGTGGAAATGCGTGATGGTGGTGACAGATATAATGGTACCGGTGTTCAGGATGCAGTGGATAACGTAAACGATATCATCGCTGAAGAAATCATCGGAATGAATGCTTTGGATCAGGTTTCTGTTGACAAAGCTATGATCGCTTTGGACGGTACACCTAACAAAGCAAAATTAGGTGCAAACGCAATTCTTGGCGTTTCTATGGCAGTGGCAAAAGCTGCTGCAGAAGCTTTGGATATGCCCTTATATCAGTATTTAGGCGGATTCAATGCAAAAACAATGCCTGTTCCTATGATGAATATTATGAACGGTGGTAAACACGCCGACAACACTGTTGACGTACAGGAATTTATGGTTATGCCTGTTGGCGCACCTTCCTTCAAAGAAGCACTTCGTATGTGTGCAGAAATTTATCATATGTTAAAGAAAGTTTTGAAAAACAAAGGCCTTTCCACAGCGGTTGGCGATGAAGGTGGTTTTGCACCTGACCTGCCCACAGCAGATGCTGTAATCGACTTGATCAAAGAGGCTGTTGATGCCACAGGTTATAAATGGGGAGAAGACATCAAAATCGCATTGGATCCTGCTATGACAGAGTTATATGATGAAAAAGATGGAAAATATCACTTCCCTGGCGAAAGCAAAATGGCTGGCAAAGAAATCGTTAGAACTTCGGAAGAAATGGTTGATTTCTGGAAGTCCTTGGTTTCTAAATACCCAATCGTCTCCATCGAAGATGGTTTGGCGGAAGAAGACTGGGCAGGCTGGCAGTTGTTAACAAAAGAATTGGGAGACAAGGTACAGTTGGTTGGCGATGACCTTTTCGTAACAAACACAGAGCGTTTGCAAAAAGGAATTGACTTGAAGGCTGGTAACTCAATTTTGATTAAAGTAAACCAGATTGGTACTTTAACAGAAACTTTCAATGCCATTCAACTTGCAAACAGAAACAAAATGACAGCTGTTGTATCTCACAGAAGTGGTGAAACCGAAGATACAACCATTGCTGACATCGTTGTGGCAGTTAATGCTGGGCAGATTAAGACAGGTGCACCTGCTAGAACTGACCGAGTTGCTAAATACAATCAGCTTCTTAGAATCGAAGAAGAATTAGATGATGCGGCTGAGTACTTGGGCATGGACGCATTCTTTAACTTAAAGTAAGAGTATTCTTAGAGATGAATTTAAAAGGCTATTGGGATAATATCCCAATAGCCTTTTTTTCATGATTATAAAAGTAAAACAAAAAAACCATATCTTTTTAGAAAAGCATTTAACAAGGGAAGCCTTAATTCTGAAAGGTTAATGAGAAAAATATATGGGCTAAAGTATGAAAAAAACACCCCACAAAAGGACTGTTTAATACTATTTATTATTTTTTTCCTCTGCTTTTGCTGTCATTATTTTAAACAATTCTTGCATATCCATGTTTCCATTTCGCATAATCCATTCAATGGCACCAAAAACTGGTGACAAGTGATTGGGTATAAATTCTAACAATGCAGCCTCATTTTTATCTTTTAACAATTGTATCATTTCTAGATGTTGATCGAAGGAGGGCTGATGTTTTGTTAATGGCATTTTTGAAAGCATAAAAACTTGAAACATAGAACCAATATTCCAGTTATTGATATATAGTTTTGTTAACTGAGAATTTCCGGCTAAGGTTACAAATAGAGTATGGAAGCGAATCTCCAACTCAGTTGCCAAGTTATAATTTTGGCTGTCCACGCCAGCAAGCTCAATTGCTACTGCTTCCATTTCATCTAAAATTTCCTGAGAGAAGTCTATGTTCTGAATGGCTCTTTTCACAGCATAAAGCTCAAACATTTCACGAACTTCGGTGATTTCCTTTAGCTGTTGAGGTGAAAAATCTGCAACGATTACTCCGCGTCGTGGCAAAGCAATAGCCAAACCCTGCGCCACTAGACGGTTAATTGCAGAAACAACGGGGGTTCTGCTAATTCCCAATGAATCAGAGATTTCTTGAGTTGATAATTTTGAACCCGGGGGATAGGTACCGTTTTGTATACGCCCTCGGATTTCACGAAAAGCGTAGTCTAACAGAGATTCTGCATATTCCATATAGTGCTCCTCTTTCTTTGTAAATAAGTTTTCAATTTAAAAGAACAAAATTTAAATTCAAAATGATACTTTTTATTATAAAGCCTGAAAATGACATTGTAAACCCTATTCAATAATGTTAACGAAAAATGTGGCAGAATGCTTCAAATCCTATAAAATAGCCTTTTTTGTTTATCTGTATTTTATAGGTTGAATAGCATGGTTTTTGTTTGGCTACATTAATGTTGGAGCAAAAATTTTTTTTTGTTCTAAATCAGCAGCAGTCGGGAGTGGGGCATATGTGGTTAAAAAAGGAAAAAAAACGCCGTTTTTTTGTTTCAGTTTCGGCGGTTCTAATCCCAACACTGCTGTGGTGCAGTGTAAGCTGGCTCTTACCCAATGATCTGACCCTGATAGAAGGCGAAAAGACGGAAATTGCAACGCAATTACCTATTTCAGCCAAAACTGGGGAAAGCATTAATGTGATTGGTGTAACAACAAAGCCATTGGCGGATGCTTTTCATCTTGAATTAGGTTCTTCTATTATGGCCGATCCTATTCAGGTAGGAACAACCAAAGTTACTTTTTATCTATGTAATGCTTTGCCAATCAAAACCATTGATGCTACTGTCATTCCAAAAACCACTTTAGTGCCAGTAGGCAAAACTGTAGGTGTAAGTTTAGATACAAAAGGTCTTTTGGTTTTGGGAACTGGGCAGGTAAGTATGGCGGAAAATGACACGGCTGAACCATGTAGGGGAATATTAAAAACAGGCGATTTATTGTTAGAGGCAAATGGGCAAGAACTCATCAATAAAGAAAAATTTGTTGACGTAGTGACACAAAGTAACGGACAGGCCATTGATTTGCTTTTAGAGAGAAAAGGACAAAAAAAGCAGGTTACAGTAACACCTGTTTATAGTGAAGCGGAGCAGGCTTTTAAGCTGGGTTTATGGGTGCGGGACAGTATTCAGGGTATTGGGACAATCACCTATTATGATCCAAAATCCAACAATTTTGGTGCATTAGGTCATGGAGTTTATGACGTGGACACGGGGGAATTGATGATTATTAAGCAGGGAACAATTATTCCGTCTCAACTGACAGATATCATCAAAGGTGAAAAAGGTGAACCTGGAGAATTAGCGGGTATTATTCAACGGGGTAAAACACTGGGTGAAGTAGAAAAGAATACAGAGGTAGGCATCTACGGCACGTTGAATCAACCAAATGAATTTACTAAGGCTGCATTACCAATTGCATTGAAACAGGAGATAAAAATAGGCAAAGCAGAAATCCTATCAAATATCGAAGGTGAAGATGTTGAATGCTATGAAATAGAAATTGAAAGTTTAGGTAAAGGTAACGGAAAAGATATGATGATTCGTGTTACCGATAAGCGGTTGCTGGCAAAAACAGGTGGTATTGTTCAAGGGATGAGTGGTAGCCCTATTATTCAAAATGGAAAGTTGGTTGGAGCTGTGACTCATGTGTTAGTAAACGACCCTGAACGGGGGTATGGAACTTTTATTGAAACAATGTTACAGGAAATGAACAAAAATTAAAAGATTATCAAGGGCCAATAAGGATGTGAGAGGAGATATATTTCAATAAATGTATCTCCTCTTAATTATTTATAGCAATATGAATAGATCATTTAATTATTTAAAAAGTTTATTGTGAATTAAATATAAAATTCTTTCTAAAAATAGAAAAAAAACTTTTTTTTTCAATAAAATAAAAGGTGATTATTTATTTATTATCTTGTTCTTAGACATTTGAGTGCAAAAAAAATGAAAAACGGTTCTTTTTTTACGATAAATTTTAACAATTTTTAACCGAATTGTTATATTTTAGGAATGATTGGGAAGCTTAAAATGATGAAATACGGAGAAAGGAAAAAATCTTGCGATATGTTCTCGAATACTGACGAAAATAAAAATGCATGATATAATATTTTTTGTGGGAGAGAGGAAGGGAAGCCTTTTCTTCCAACATATATAAGAATGGGGGAGTCAAAAGTGAATGAATCAGAGAAATTAAAGGTGGTTTTAGCAGACCGAGATGGGTTCTACTTACAAAAACTGAAACGTTGTCTCGAACGTAAGGGGGACATGTCTGTCGTTGGAATGACTGACAGTGGACCAGCAGTACTTGAAATGGTGAGAAAACTAAATGCAGATGTTGTGCTCCTGGATATTCTATTGGGAGATCGCGATGGTTTTTGGGTTTTGGAAAGCCTGAAAAAATTAGGTAGTGATTGTATTTGCATCATGATTTCAGCTATTGATAGTGACAAGCTAGTGCGTAGAGCAATAGGATTGGGAGCTGACTACTATATGGCTAAGCCAATTCAAGGAGAATTATTGCTTGAAAGAATTCATCAGTTAGTGGAGGGGGAAGACAGAGAAAAACAAGAATCTTCCAAAACCACAGGCGAAGATATAACTGCCTATGTAATTGATGGCGGTTATCAGAACCTTGAAGCTGATATTTCTGCAACATTAAGCAGAATGGGTATTTCTGCAAGCATTAAAGGCTATCACTTTATTAGAAGGGCAATTATGATGGCCGTTGATAATGAAGAAGCTCTCATTGGCATTACAAAAGGGTTGTATCCTGATATTGGTAAATTATTTAAAACCTCAGCTAGTAAAGTTGAAAGAGCAATTCGACATGCTATAGAAAGTGCGTGGAAGAAAAATGGTCAACAGGTATATTTTGAAGTCGTTGGATATTTAACACCGGACAAGCCTACTAATGGACAATTTATTGCTGCACTTACTGAATATTTCCGGATACGTCAAAATGAAGTTTCTAAAAAAATTAGTTAATTCTTATATAAGGATATTTACAAACTTTAAAATATAGTCAATTTATCCCCTCTGTGCCTTTGGCAAAGAGGGGTTTTCGTTTAACAAAAAGTTGCCTATAATTAAAGGATTTAGATCGCCCCATACATTCTAAATATAAAACTTTGTAAGCAATGGTTCTTTTTGTTGTTAATCCTTCCATAACAATATAGAATAAAAAGAAGTGAGGTGACAGAATGAGAAGTTATGGGGATGGACATTGCGATACTATTGTTAGAATTTATGAAAAAGGTCAGGAGCTCTTTTGTAATGATGGGCATATTGATATACAACGTCTAAAAAATTTTCAGGCACCATTACAATTTTTTGCCATTTGGCTGGAGCCCAGGTACTATCCCATTGCTATGCATCAGACAATGAAATACATTGAATTTTTTTATAGCCAGATTGAAAAAAATCCTGATTATATAGGGCATATTTGTTGTTATCAGGATGTGCAAGAAAATATTAAGAACAATAAAATCAGTGCTTTGTTGTCTATCGAAGGTGGAGAGGCCTTAGAGGGTGAAATTTCTGCAATTCATACCTACCATCGATTAGGGGTAAGATCCATGAGCTTGACATGGAACCATAGAAACCAGCTTGCTGATGGTGTTGCAGAAAAAGATTCCAAGAGGGGTCTTACAAAATTTGGAACGGATGTTGTTAAAGAGATGGAGGAATTGGGAATGATTGTTGATGTTTCTCATCTTTCGGAACCGGGGTTTTGGGATGTATATAACCTTGCCAGGAAGCCTTTTATTGCAAGCCACTCCAATGCTAGAGAAATTTGTGATGTGCCTAGGAATCTTACGGATAACCAACTGCGTGCCATTGCCGAAAAGGGAGGTATTATTGGTCTCAATCTGTATCCGCCTTTTTTAACATCAAAAAAAGAGGTAAAAGTGGAAGATGTGTTTCGACATATAGATCATATACTTTCTATTGCTGGAGAGGATTTTATTGCCTTGGGCACGGATTTTGACGGGATTGATTGTTGCCCAGAGGAGATATTAGATGTAAAGGATATGGAGCATATCTTGTCTAGAATTGAGAGGGAATTTGGAGAACAGGTGGTAGAAAAGATATCTTCAAAAAATTTACTTCGTGTGGTAAAAGAGGTGCTTTGTTTTTAAATTTTGGAGGCATCTATTTGAAAAAACAAATCGAAAAATTTTAAGTTGAAAAAGCGTTTGTGAGAATAGGGGGGACTATGGATAGCCAGTGGAAAAAAATGATAGCAAAGGTTGTTGTTGGCTTTGTAGTATTTGTAATGTTTGGCTATGTTCTTTTCAATGGTTTAGGAAGATTTCCTTATGATAAAGGCGAGCTGGAACAACAATTCTTAGACAGAGCCAAAGAGGTACTGTTATTAGGGGATGAAGAATATACATTGGTTTCTAAGGAATATGCAAATAGTGTTACCTTTCTCTTAAAGACAGAAAGTGATGAACGTGCCTGTGGCACTTATGTTAGAAATATGTTTTGGCAAAAGTACCAAGAGAGTCATTTCTATTCGGGAAAGAATGGCGTGCTGTATCAGGATACATATTCTTACCGCGTAAATGATCATATGTTGATTTATGATATGAATTTTACATTTACAGATGAACCTAAAATTATTCCTCCAAAAGAAGTGGTACCAATTATGTACTATAAGTACTTAGGCGTATGTATAGTAGCCATGGGATTTTTCGGAGGAAGGATTTTGGCAAACAGAAAACCTATAAAAGGGAAGAATGGTTAATGATAACAAATCAGAATTTAAATTATGGTCTGCAACCTATGAACCTATGAAACGTTAAAGAAAATAGATTTTTTGTGATTTGAAGGATGGAACAGGGCAGAAAAGGAAATTAAAATTGGAAGTCAACTATGACTTTTGAATTGAAAAAAGCTCCTCTTTTATAAAAAGGAGCTTTTTTTTAATGATTTATTAAATTTCTAAAGGATCACAAGCTGTAGGCTCAAAAATTTTGTAGGCTGCTTCTCTTTGGAACATTTTTTCTTTTGCTGCGTAATCAAACAACTTGCGAGTGTTACCACGACAAACTTTTTCGATGTCATCTAAAACTACTTGACAGTCTTTCTCTAAATTTCCGAAAATTACACTATGGTAAGCACGAACAGCACCTAAATTTGCAACAAAATCTACAACGACATCAATGCCATTTTCTGCAAAAATTTTATCTGCCTCTTTGGTTGTAGCAATATTTGCACCTTCTACAACCAAGGAAGCTTTCACTTTAGTTGCATTGTCCTTGTTAATAACATCTTCCAATGCAGCTGGGATTAAAATATCACAGTCTACATCTAACCACTCGGAATTGGGTTTTACCGTATATGTATCTTTAAATTTGGCACGATCCATTTCACCAAAAGTGTTTTTATTCGCAATCAGCTCTGCCACATCAAGGCCTTCTTGACACTCCACAACACCAAGGGCATCACTAATACCTACTATAGTATAGCCTAATTCAACTAATTTCCGAGCAGCACTTGCTCCTACGCATCCGAATCCTTGAATAAAAACTTTACCTTTTTTGTCTCCTTGTTTGGACTTCCACGCTTCATCTAGAGCCCAGGCAACGCCGAAACCAGTGATGCAATTGTTTAAGCTAAAGCCTTGAATTTCTTGATCCAGCATAACATTGTAAGCCCTCATGTTTTCAAGAATTTGAGTGTTTTTCTTCATTGTTTTAGTAAGGGGGATTTCTCTGCCGTATTTTGCATAAATCTTTCTTGTTGTGGAGAAAGGAACACCAAGATCTCCGGCTAAAGCTACCCCAGCATCAATGTAAGGCATCATTGCTACAATAAATCTTTCTAATACTTCTTCAGCATCAGGGGCTTTATAGTCATAGCGAATACCTGCTTTGCAACCACCAGAAGAACGAGGCTTGCATGCTTCATGCTTCCATGCCATTACAGTGGCCAACCTTTGAACTTCTTCTTTAGAGACACCGGTGTGCATTCTGATACCACCGTCAGCATAGCCGTTTACTGTGTTATATAAGCACATCCAGCCCACAGCGTCTGTTATATTATCATTCCATTCAACAAGTAAATAAGGTTTCATTTGTTATCCTCCTTAAGAAATTAGAATTAAATTGTATATGATTCTTATCGTTTGTGGTTTTCACACGGTAAGATATGTGATATATCAAATTATAGCAAACTAAGTGGGATATTCAACATATATTGGTGAAATTTCTCATAAAAATGGAATAATAGTCCTGCATAGTGGAATGAAAAGCCTGCACCATTGTTTTTGGTGTAGGCTTTTATTTTAGCGGCTTTTAATTTGAACATTATGTCTGATAACGCATTTTGATGTAGTTGTTATAGTGTTGCAGTATAGATTTAATTTGATCATGGGGGATTGCAGGAACAAAATTTCCATTTCTGCCAACCATAGATTCTGCTGCGACAAGGGCATTTACAATTGCCTCTTCTGTAGCTTGTGAAACGGCTTTGAACAGGGGTTCAATCTGCTCATCAGACAGGAGCGTAATTTTAGAAGTTGTGTAAGAAAACGCATTTTCGTTGGCGGTAGAGAAACCTATAAAAATATCTCCGGAGCCATTTTGATAGCCTCCCCCTAAGTTCCCGATTCCTAGGGAAACTCGCCTGCAAAGTTTATTGATTTGCCATGGTAAAACGGGAGCATCTGTGGCTACAATTACAATGATAGATCCTTCCCCAGGTTTTGGGGAGTAGCTATGAATGCATTCATCACAGTTTTTAATTTCTTTTCCGAAAGGGATACCGGCAACCTGCAGTTCCTCTCGTCGCCCGTAGTTTGCCTGAACCAAAACACCAACAGTGTAGGTAGCCTTCACTTCATCGATTTCGATGACTCTAGATGAGGTACCAGTGCCACCCTTGAAGCTATAACAACGCATTCCTGTGCCTCCGCCAACATTACCCTCTGCAATCTCACCGCTTTTGGCAGAATTGAGAGCTTCAAAGACATGATTTTCTTTTATTCTGAACCCATTAATATCATTTAAAATCCCATCATAGGTTTCCCCTACTGTGGGGTAAAAAAAACCAAACCCATTAATTTCTTTGCCTTCCCGATAGGAAGGGTAATAACAATTATTTTGTATCATCCACTTTGCGGTAGAATCCCTAACGATGCCAACGCTATTGGTGTTTGTAATCATAATTGGGCCATGTAAGAATCCTGAGTCATCAATCCAGTGGGTTCCTGTTAGCTCTCCATTCCCATTCAGGTCATGGCGGCCAGCAAAAACAGCACTCTTTTTTTTCCCTCGGGGAAAAATGGCAGTGACACCTGTTCTTGCAAATTCCGATTTCTTGTTTTCAAAGTCTTCTGGAGTACCAATGCAGACAGTGGAGTAGCCCACTTCAACCCCTTTCACATCTGTTATGGCATTAAATTTACCAGGTATTCCTTCAAAGGGAATACCTAAGTCTCTTGCTCTTGGCATCAATTCACCTCATTTTATTTTTCCTTATATCCTAACTTGGAGGAGATGGATTTGCTAGCCTCAAGTAAATCTTGTTTTATTCCATTTTCAATTTTCGGAAGAATACGCTGCGTAGGACCACTGGCACTTAGTGAAGCAATGATTTTTCCTTCAAAATTTCTAATTGGAACGGCTATGCAACTTAGACCTTCACAATGTTCTTCTTTATCTAATGCAAATCCATTCTCACGGATGTCAAAAAGTTCGTTTAACATTTTTCCAGGGGTTGTAATCGTGCTACCAGTAAAGGCTTCTATTTTGTTTTCTCTAAAGAAGTCATAGATTTTGCTGTCACTTAATTGGCTAAGAATTAGTTTTCCTTTGCTTGTTGCATAGATAGGTAATTTTTCACCTATATGGGAGCTTGCTTTTAAACTTATATTAGGTTCAACATTAAATGCAACGGTTACGAAAGCGCCATCACGAATGCCGATGGAGAAACTTTCGATGTGTTTTTCGCAAAGGCAATTCAAGATTGGAACACACTGCTCTGAAGACAGGCTGTGTTGCTTGGGAACAGTATTACCAATGTTATATAACTCCCAACTTAGTTTATATTTACTTCCGCTGGAATTTTTTTCAACATAATCATAGGAATATAAAGTGTCTAGAATTCTATGAACACTACTTTTTTTCATTTCCAGCCCCTGACAGATTTCAACTAAACTTACCCCTGACTCACCTGCATTTTTTTTTAAAAAATCAATAATTTCTATAGCTTTTTCTAAAGTCAATACGGGATATTTAGGGGAATGTTTATTCAGGCTGTCATCAAACGTGGTATTTTGCCCGTTTTCATGCTCTTTCATTTTAAATAGCGCAAGGAAGTATTGCGCGTCCTCCTTTCAAATTTTAGTTTTATTTAGGATATCAGATAAATTATAGATACATATTCCGTTTTATGGAATTATAGCTTATGAAAATAGAAAAAGCAATCAAAAATATAAAAAATCTTAGTTAATTGATAAAAATAGAGGTGCTGTTCCAAATAACAAGACGAAGAATACAAAAAATATAAAAAAATAAGGAGCAACATTGACAATATAATCCTTTAAAAGTATACTCGCATTATAAAATATCTAACATACAGAATAAGTGTACCGATATATGGGATAAACATGCTTATTTTTGCTAAAACAATGTGATACGACAAAGGAGAGAGAAGAAATTATGAAGAAAATGCCAGTTTTACTTACCTTTGACGTTGATGGTGAGATGATTTGGAGAAATCGAGATCCTGAAAACGCCAACAGACCCGTTACATTGTCATTAGGGCAGTATGGTATTCATCGTGGGTTACCAAGACTGCTAAAACTCCTTGACAAGTATAAGATCCCTGCAACATTTTTTGTGCCTGGTATGACTGCTGAAATGTATCCCCAGGCAATAACTAGCATTGAAGAATCCGGAATTCACGAAATCGGCCA
This sequence comes from Anaerotignum sp., assembly GCF_040307045.1. Taxonomy (GTDB): domain Bacteria; phylum Bacillota; class Clostridia; order Lachnospirales; family Anaerotignaceae; genus Chakrabartyella. The sequence goes on along the minus strand of NZ_JAWRKF010000015.1, from coordinate 15,229 downwards.
CCACAGTTATAGTCATAAGTTTCCCGATATGTTTCCTTCTAAAGAGGCGGAGGCAGAAGATTATGCAAAGGCTAGTGAAATTATTGAGCCTATGATTGGGAGAAAGTTGACTGGCTATCGTTCTCCGGCTTGGGAATTCAGTCGCAACACACTAAGTATTTTAAAGGATATGGGTATTGAGTATTCCAGTAATATGATGGGAACAGATTGCTTGCAATATCTTGAAATATTTGGTGAGAAAAGTGATATTGTTGAAATTCCCATTCATTGGGTATTAGATGATGCTGCTTTTTGGCTGTACAGCGTTAGGTTGCAAGGCAAGAGTATGCAGTCCTTAGACAATGTGGAGAGGTGTTGGATAGACGAATTCGACGGATTGTATAATGAATTTATTGAAGAGGAGGAACAGGGGATCGACTCTGATATTGTTTATGTTCTGACTTGCCATCCTCAGATCATCGGAAGACCTTCCAGATTAAAAGTTCTTGAAAATGTAATTAAGCACATTAGACAGTTCCCTAATGTGGAATTTATGACATGCCCTCAAGTTGTAAAGTCTTTTAAAGAGAAGAAGTAACGTTGAAGCTAATATAAATTAAAATTCATTTTAAGGAGAAGATTTTTATGGAAAAGAAAATCATTTTAGGTATTTCCTCAAGCCCAAGAAAGGGAGCCAATACGGACATTATGCTACATGAAGCATTGAGGGCTGCTGAAACAGTTGAGGGGATTGAAACAAAGGCAATATATTTAAGGGATTATGACATACATAACTGTAGAGGTTGTTTTGCCTGCTGTCGTGAACCAGGAAAAAGGGAAAACGGAAAATATGCTTGTGCAATGTTTAAAGACGGCATGGAAGAAATTTATCCATTGTTGAAAGAGTGCCACGGTTTGATTTTAGCTTCTCCTGTATATTTTGGTAGTATAAATGCCCAGATGAAACAGTTTATGGACAGAACAGAAGGACTTTTACGTTATGGGACAAGCCAGTATCAGTATGGATTGCAAAACAAGGTGGGTGGTTGCTTGGCTGTTGGTGGCAACAGAAATGCTGGTGAAGAATTCACATTGCTTGCAATGCAGTATTACTTCCAGGTTCATGATATGATTGTTGTTGGCTCTGGCGGAGAACCTACGCCTGGTTGCTACTTAGGGGGTTCCTGTACAACTTATCCAAATAAAGGCGATGTAGTTGATGGTATTTTGCAGGATGAGATTGGCCTGAAAAGTACAAGAAACACTGGTATAAAGGTTGCTCAAACCGTTATGAGGTTGAAATAAGGATTTAAAAGAGATACAATGCAACACCGCAATAGCTCATTAGCAGTAAGAAACATTTGTACGGAAAATTAAAGCTAATTTGTTTTTTAATACTAAAGGAGGATTTTTTATGGTAGATGCATTAAATAATTTTTTTGGACAAATCAGTGGCATCCTTTGGGGTAACCTCTATATGTATGTTCTTGTTGGAACAGGTGTCTTTTTTACAGTTGGGCTTAAGTTTCCTCAAATCAGAAGAATGAAGGATAGCTTTCGTTTAACATTTGCCGGTTTCAAGAAAAAAGAAAAAGCAGGCAAAGATGGTATGACAGCATGGCAGTCGCTGACAACTGCCATTGCTGGACAGGTTGGTACTGGTAACATTGCAGGTCCTGCTACAGCAATTATGGCTGGTGGCCCTGGTGCAATTTTCTGGATGTGGGTTAGCGCATTCTTTGGTATGGGTACAATTTTTGCAGAGGCAACAGCTGCACAGAAGTACAAAGAGGTTTTGCCCGATGGAACCGTTGTTGGTGGTCCTTCTCATTACATAAGAGCTGCATTTAAAGGCAAACTTGGCAGTGGCTTGGCAACGGCATTTGCAATATTTTTAATTATTGGTTTTGGTATTGCGGCAGCAATGATCCAGGGAAATACCATTAGTGATGCTTTTGCATATTCCTTCGGGGTGCCTAAAATTGCAATTGGTATTGGGCTTGCAATCCTAACATTAATCGTTGTTACTGGTGGTGTAAAAAGGATTGTTGGATTTATTACCAGCTGCGTACCTGCTATGGCATTAATGTATATTATCGCGGGTTTGATTGTAATTTTTGCAAACGCAGATCAAATCATTCCTGCTTTTAAAATGATTTTTATAGGTGCATTTAATCCTAGAGCCGTTGCGGGAGGTATGTTTGGTGTTGGTATAAAAGAAGCTATGCGTTATGGGATTGCTAGAGGTTTGTTCTCTAACGAAGCTGGTACTGGTTCCACACCTCATGCTCATGCTGTAGCAAAAGTTAAACACCCTTGTGATCAGGGCTTAGTTGCATTCATGAGCGTTTTTATTGATACATTCATCATTTTAAATATTACAACTCTTGTAATTTTAACAAGCGGCTCTTTTGCATCAGGTGGAGAAGGCATTACATTGACACAGGTTGCATTTGAAGGTGTTTTTGGTACTGCAGGGTCTTTGATTATTTCTGTTTGTATTTTCTTCTTTTCCTTCTCAACAATTATTGCTGCATATTTCTATGGAGAGCAGAACGTGATTAAGCTGTTTGGTAAGAAGGCGGTTCCTGCATACACAGTAATTATAGCATTATTTGTTATTATTGGTTCCGGATTTACAGTTAGCCTTGTTTGGAGTATTTGTGACGTATTTAATGGGTTCATGGTGTTTGTAAATATCCTTGGTCTTTGGGGTGTTAGTACGGTTATTTTCAAACTTTGGAAAGAGTATGAAAACGACAAAAATCTTGATACAACCTTAAATGATATCATAAGGGAAAAGAATGAAAATATAGATGTGAGCCTTTAATGGTGACTTCAACCCTCTATGATTTCGAGTCAAATAATTGAATTAACGGTTTGGCTATATCTTTATTCTGCATTGGAATTTATTAAGAGTTTGTGCCCTACATAAATTCTGGGCGTGGGAGTAGTCCAATGGGTGGTATTTGGTTGAATTAATTTGAATTCTAAAAATGTTTTTTCTACATATTAGGAACAAGAAAGGAAGATGAAAGAATATGTCCACTGTTGAAAAAATTGTTGCGTATGCGCAAGAACATCAGAATGAATATTTAGATGTTTTGGAAAAAACAGTAAATTTTGAATCCTATATTTACGGTGCAAAAGAAATAAAAGATAGATGTGGTTTCTATCTTGAAGAACGATTTCAAAAACTAGGATTCGAAACCTGGCATGTGGATGGTGGGGAAAGTGGTACACACATCTGCGGTAAGCTTGGGGATGGATCTAAAAAGATTTTCCTTCTTGGTCATTATGATACGGTTTTTCCTACAGGAACCACAAAAGAAAGGCCTTTTAGAATTCAAGAGGACAAGGCATATGGACCTGGGATTTTTGATATGAAGGGTGGAATTGTAAACTTTTATATGGCTGTGAAAGCGTTAAAAGAATTAAATTGCCTCCCGAATGATACACAGCTTACCTTTTTCTTTAGCTGTGATGAGGAGGGGGGAAGCGTTACTTCAAAACATATAATTGAAGAAATGGCAAAGGAAGCGGATGTGTGCCTTTGTGCTGAACCCGGTCACAAGGGCGAGGGATATATCACCATTGAGCGCTATGGCAGAGATGTCATCACGGTTGAAGCAAAGGGTGTGGCCGCCCATGCTGGGAATAATCCACAACAAAACCCATTGGTTGAGCTATCAAGGCAGGCTTTATATATTCAAGAAAATTGTAGAGATGATAATATGCTATATGCATCCATCGTAAGTTTTCACGGGGGAGAGCCGGGGCCAACTGCTGCAACACCTGAATCTGGTTATTTTATAGTGGATATTCGCTATCGTGGACAGGAGAGAGGAAAAAAGGCTGCAGAGATTTATGGGAACTTAAAGCCTACTATTGAGGGTGTGGAATTAAAGGTTTTGGGTGGGGTTGAAAAACCTGCCCTCGTTCAAGGAGATTTTTCCAAAGAGGCGATTGAAAGAACCGTTGCAATCATTAAAGAAATGGGATATGAATTTAGGCCTGTTTGCCTAGGTGGTGGTAGCGATGGCAACTTTACCAGTGGCGTTGGATGCCCTACCATTGACGGCTTAGGACCAAATGGGGAGTTTTTACATAATCCAAAGGAATATATTCTGATTACCACAATTCCTCAGAGGGTTGGATTGGTTGCAGAATTGATTAGGACACTGTGATACCATTTCATGTTTGCAGCTAAATGCACTTTTTGAAAGGATAACGTAAAAAGTTATATTAAGAAGTGATTTTTTAGAGCAACAGTAACTGCAACTAAACGGGGAAAGTGATTTGCTACATTCCCCAAATTTTATGTGGTGGGCAATTATCCTGATGTTTGGTGTAGGTTCTTTATCAAAATAGAATGTAGTCACAACAATGTTTCAAAAACAATGATTTAAATCAGTTGATACGATGATCAAAGAAGGCTGTTGCAATTGCAACAGCCTTCTTTGGTTTATCTAAGCAAAATAAAACCGTTTTATATTGTTATAATTAAAAGAATATGCGATAAGCCAAAGCTTATCGCATATCGTTAGAGCGGATTATTTACATTTACAGTCAAAAGAACAACAATCAACGCTTGTAGAGCTTTTGGGGTTTGCATTATGCGCCCGAATTTGAATGGTGTCTAATGAACAACAATCTTTCTCCGCACAGTTGTGTTTACAATCATGCACAGAACATCTAATAGAGCTATTAGATTTTGTCATAATTAATCCCTCCTCTTTTTTGGTACATAAGTAGTATTGACATTTTAGCACCCCACATGCTATTTAAATTTTGGATAAAGAGGATAAAAGTATATTCAAAAACGAAAAATTAAAAAAATATATATAAGGTTTATAGGGGTGTAAAAACATTATATATCTTGCGTTTGAGTAGGCTTTTTGATAATATGTATAGGAAGATATACAATATACATTTTTTGAAGTTTGGCTACTTGTTTGAATTATAAATGGGTTAAGTAGGCATTCCTATTATATAAAATACAGTAATGAGGTGTAGAATTTATGGAATTATCTAAAAAAGCATTGAGCATCAAACCATCCAGCACTTTGGCGATTTCTTCCAAAGCTTCTCAGTTAAAAGGGGAAGGAAAAGACATTGTAACCTTTGGTGTAGGAGAACCGGATTTTGATACCCCGGAACACATTCGCAAGGCCGGAATTGCTGCCATCGAAAACGGAGATACAAGGTACACTGCGGCAGCAGGAACACCTCAGTTACGGCAAGCTGTTTGTGACAAGTTGAAAAGAGACAACGGATTGAATTATGTGCCAGCCCAGGTAATTATTAGCAATGGGGCAAAGCACTCCTTGATGAATGCCTTTATGGCAATATTGAATGAAGCGGATGAAGTCATTATTCCTGCGCCTTATTGGTTAAGCTATTCAGAAATGGTAAAAATTGCCGGAGGCACACCTGTTATTGTTCATACAAAAAAAGAAAATCATTTTATGCTGACTCAAGAAGAATTGGAAGGGGCTTATTCAGAAAGAACAAAAGCTGTTGTTTTAACCAGCCCTTCTAATCCAACTGGTATGGTGACTTCCTACGAAGATTTAAAAATGGTTGCTGATTTTGCAGTGGAAAAAGATATTTTTGTAATTTCAGATGAAATTTATGAGAAATTAATTTACGATGAGGATAAAAAGCATATTAGCATAGCTTCTTTGGGTGAGGAGATTTATAACAGAACAATTGTAATCAACGGTGTTTCTAAAAGCTATGCAATGACTGGTTGGAGAATTGGTTTTGCTGCTGCGCCCATGGAGGTTGCAAAGTTGATGGCCTCTTTGCAGTCTCACATGGCTTCTAATCCTAATGCCATTGCTCAGGTGGCTACACTAGAGGCATTAAATGGTCCTCAGGACTGTGTTGAAGAAATGTGCGTTGAATTTAAAAAAAGAAGAGATTATATTTTTGAAAGAGAAGAAGCAATTCCCCTCATTCATGCATTAAAGCCAGAAGGTGCCTTTTACTTATTTGTGGATGTATCTGGAACTTATGGTAAAACATATGGTGGTGTGCAAATTCAATCAGCAGCAGATTTTGCATCCATTTTATTGGAGGAAAAATTTGTTGCAGTTGTCCCTTGTGCAGATTTTGGAATGCCTGACCATATTCGATTGTCCTACGCAACCAGTATGGAGTTGATTAAAAAAGGCATGGATCGCATTGAAGAAATGGTAAAAGAGTTACTGTAAATACTACGAGAAAAAGGCAGTTTTAAACTGCCTTTTTCTCATAGAAAGGGGTTATTTTCGTGAGCTATAAAGTGTTGGGAAGTAATGAAACTTACAGAGGAAAGATTTTAAAAGTAACAGTAGATAAAATTGAGATGCCAGATGGAAGAGCTGCATACCGAGAAACTGTCATAAGAGAGAAAAATGCGGCGGCAGTTTTGCCTGTCTTAGCCGATGATAGAATTCTTTTTGTTCGTCAATACCGTCATGCCTTTAGAGAATTATTATTGGAAATTCCAGCGGGAGTTTTAAATGATGGGGAAGTGTGTGAGAATTGTGTCATAAGGGAACTTGAAGAAGAAACGGGAAAAAAAGCTGGAAGGATTGAGTTTCTTTGCGACATTTATCCAACAGTTGGATTTTGTACCGAAAAAATTTCTTTGTTTTTTGCCTTTGATTTGACAGAGGGGAAGCAAAAATTAGATGAGGACGAATTTATTGAGCTGGAGAGTTATACCTTAGATCAGGCGATAGAAATGATTTATAATGGAGAGATAAAAGACGGTAAGACCATTGCAGCTATTTTTGCATATAAAAGCAAGCATATTTAAGTTAGACGAGCCATATCCTGTTAGCAGAGGATTGCGAAAGGAGGATGGCACTTATGGCAAAACGAAATAAAGTAATAGATAGAAGAGGGCAAAAGATAATTACTATCGTTTGTCTTTCTTTTTTATGTGGTGTCTTGGGGGGAGCAATTGCGGCAAATTTGATGGGAGATGGGGCCAAATCCGAATTGGCTGGCATCATTCATAATGCCGCACAAATTCAAGAGTCTGGCAGCTTTGCCGTTGTCTTTTGGAAATATTTAAAGTACGACATTGTTATTTGGATAGGCGGGTGGTTGAGCCTTGGTCTATTCCTTTCAGGTGCCGCTTTTTTATTAAGAAGTATCTCACTGGGGTTTGCTTCTGCAATGATGATGGTTACATATGGGATGAAAGGTGTGTGGGGTGCCATGCTCGGCATTTTGCCGCAAAACATCGTATTGATTCCAGCTTATATCTTTACCATGTGTGCAGCAATATATTACCTTATGGCATGGAACGAAGGAAATGGAAAACGGGGCCTTAGAAGAGAGCGCAGGAGAAAACAAACAGAGTATTGTTTATTGTTTCTTGCTTCAGCTATATTAATAGCCATTGGTGCAGGGATTGAAGTTGCCCTATATCCACTATAAAAAACAAAACAGAAAGAATCATATGGTAATTTTAGGTAAAAAGTAGTTTTTACGTGGTCAAATATGACGATATTTGGTTTTTTTTACAAAAAATAGTGACAACCCTCTGAAAACTAAGTATAATTAGACATACATATTAAAAAGGGGACTTGGGTATGGATAAAGCGATAACTGAATTTGCGAACTACCTTAGGGATGAAAAACATTCGTCTGAGAATACAGTGCTTTCTTATGTTAGAGATTTAAAAGGGTTTAGCTGTTTCATGCACAACTGTGGTGTTGAAGATATTACAAAGGTCAATTATACAAATATTATGGCTTTTATTTATGAGTTGCAAAATCAGAAAAGGGCTGGTGCAACAGTTTCCAGGAATATTGCTTCAATTCGTGCCTTTTATAATTTCCTTCTAAAAAAGGGAGACGTGATTGAAAATCCTGCCTTGGGCTTAGAATTACCAAAGATAGAAAAGAAAATGCCAGAAGTGCTCCCTTTGGATAAAGTGGAACGTTTGTTGGAGCAGCCGTTAACCGCTGAGCCAAAAGGTATTAGAGATAAGGCAATGTTAGAGCTACTATATGCAACTGGAATTCGTGTTTCTGAGCTGATTTCATTAAAGGTCAATGATGTAAACTTACCCCTAGAATATATTCGTTGCGGAACGGAGCAAAGGAGCAGAATAATACCAATTGGTAGTCAGGCAAAGGCCGCGCTCAAAAAATATATTGATAAAGGTCGTAGTGGGCTCATTTTAGATGGAGAAGAACGGACTCTTTTCGTGAACTGTAATGGTAAGCCAATGACAAGACAGGGTTTTTGGAAAATCATTAAAAGCTATGCGAAAAAGGCGAATATTGATGAAGATATTACGCCACATATGTTGCGGCATTCTTTTGCTGCACATTTGATTGAAAATGGTGCGGATCTAAAGTCGGTTCAGGAAATGTTGGGACATTCTGATATTTCTACAACACAAATCTATATTAAGATGACAAATCAAAAACTAAAGAATGTATATGCCAAGGCTCATCCTAGAGCCTAAAACCAAAAAAACCGCCAAAAGGCGGTTTTTTTTTCTGTAAGATAAAAAAGATTAAGGTGAGATTTGGTGAGTAACAAGGGAAAGTAAAGCCCTTTGCAACGTAGAAGTTGCAAAGGGTAATTTTTCTATCTATTATAATTAGATTTCAATTTTTGCACCCATTAATTTTGCAAATTCTGAAACAATTGCAGCATCCCCCGGCCAAGCTGGTGCAGTTACTAAATTACCATCTACAACTGCTTTATCAGCATCTACTGAAATATACTCGCCGCCTGCTAAAGTGATATCGGGGCCAACTGCGGGGTAAGCAGTTGCTTTTCTTCCCTTTAATACATTTGCTGCAGTTAACAGCTGAGGGCCATGGCAAATTGCAGCTACGGGTTTTTCTGCTGCAAAGAATTCTTGCACAATTTCAATTACACGAGGGTATAATCTCAAATATTCGGGGGAACGACCACCTGTGATAAATAAACCTAAATAGTCAGATGTATTTACTGCATCAAAGTCAGCAGTCAAAGCAAAATTATGTCCTCTTTTTTCGGAATATGTCTGCTCACCTTCAAAGTCATGAATTGCTGTACGAATGATATCTCCAGCTTTTTTTTCGGGGCAAACCACGTCAACTTGATAGCCTAATACTTGCAACGCTTGAAAGGGTACCATTGTTTCATAATCCTCTGTAAAATCACCTGCTAGCATTAATACTTTTTTTGCCATACATAATTCCTCCTTTGTTATATTAGGACAGCTTCTTAGCTGAACATATCTAGGGCATCTATTTGTACTGATTTAAGAACAGTATAATGCTAAATGCTGGAAAAATCAAGATATTGAAGATTATTTTTGTGTTAGATTACTGAAAAATGTGGGGCAATTTGTGTCACATGAGTGGTTTCATGGGGAGCAGCGTGTTGGGAGAGCAACCATGGGTTGCTTTTCAAAACCATCCAAAGGATGTATACTAAAGTAAAAAATGGGTGAGGTGTTGGTGTGGAAATGAAAGAAGTTCTGTTAGATTTAAGAAGAAAGCAAGGATTATCCCAGGAAGGGTTTGCAGAGAAGCTTTTTGTTACCAGGCAAGCTGTTTCACGTTGGGAGTGTGGTGAAACTATTCCTAATGTAGATACGTTGAAATTAATTTCAACAACGTTTGACATAGGAATCAACGACTTATTGGGAATACCACTTACTGGAACATGCCAAAGTTGTGGAATGCCATTAGGGCAAGAAACTTTTGCAGAAGAAGATGAGAGTAGTTTGAACCCCCAATATTGCAAATGGTGTTACGATAAAGGTTCTTTTTTATCTAATTGTACTATGGATGAGATGATTGAACAATGCATCCCTCATATGCAATGGGAAGATCCGGAAAAGTGCAGGGAATTTTTAAGAGGAGTATTGGTTCATTTAGACAGATGGCATTCGGCTTAATTTGGGGTGATAGGCCACTTTGGCAGGTTGAAAAGATCAAAAGAATTGTTGATAAATAGATGCTTACAATCTACATGGTTGGTTAATGAGACAATTCAATTAAAATATCATAAAAAGGAGTTGTCTCATTGACAACTCCTTTTTACAAAATCCAAAATACTATGTTATTTTAGAAATAGAATATACTGTCTTAGCTCAACTTTTCATTATAAGCAACGAGGCAAAAACTTTCCATGATAGCTGGATGGCCATGTATTATTTTATAACAACATTGTGGAATGTTTTTTTGCCTTTTTGAATTAAAAGCTTACCGTCTGTAAACAAAGCGGTTGTTACTTTAAATTCCAAATCAGTGATAGGTTGTTCTGCTACTTTTACGCCGCCTTGCTGAACAGCACGTCTGCCTTCAGAACGAGAAGGAACAATGCCCGTTGTTGTAAGAAGTGTTAAAATATCCATACCTTCAGCAAAATCAGAAGCTGATAATTCTGTTGTAGGAACAGAACCTGCTACTACACCTTTTCCAAAAAGAGCGCGGGCGGCTTCCTGAGCTTTTGTTGCCTCTGCTTCGCCGTGAACAATTTTCGTTAATTCAAAGGCCAATACTTCTTTTGCTTTATTTATTTCGCTGCCTTCTAATGCACCAAGGCGGCGAACTTCTTCCATAGGGAGGAAAGTAAGCAACGCTAAACACTTCTCAACATCTTTATCACCAATATTTCTCCAGTATTGAAAAAATTCGTAGGGGGTTGTTTTTTGGGGATCTAACCAAACAGCACCGCTTACGGTTTTGCCCATTTTAATACCTTCGCTGTTTGTAAGTAGCTTGAATGTCATTCCGTATGCAGGTTTACCTAGTTTACGACGAATCAACTCAACACCAGCGATAATATTTGACCATTGATCGTTACCACCAAGTTGCATTACGCAGTTATGGCGATTGTAAAGCTCAAAGAAGTCGTAACCCTGCATAATCATGTAGTTAAATTCTAAGAAAGATAGTCCTGCTTCTTTATCCATACGTGTTTTGAAGCAATCTGCGGCCAACATACGGTTGACGGAGAAGTGGACACCAATATCACGAAGAAATTCAATATAGTTCAAGTTTCTCAGCCAATCAGCATTGTTTACGATGATTGCACTATTGTTATCAAAATTGATAAAATGAGACAGCTGTTCTTTAATACAAGCTACATTATTGTCTATTGTTTCAACAGTCATCATTTGGCGCATATCTGCTTTGCCAGAAGGATCGCCAATCATACCCGTACCGCCACCCATTAAACAGATAGGTCGGTTACCGCAACGCTGCATATGAGCCATGGCCATAACGGTAAGGAAGTGGCCTACGTGAAGGCTATCAGCAGTAGGGTCGATACCAATATAAAATGTAACACCGCCTTTTTCAAACAGTGCTTTGATTTCATCTTCATGGGTCATCTGTTCAATAAATCCACGTTCCTTTAAAACTTCGTATGCATTCATTTTAAATTCTCCTTTTATTATTTTATTTTTGTTATCAATTTACGTTTTTGAGCAAAACAAAAGGGTTCTATCGTCTAAAGGACGAGAGAACCCGTGGTACCACCTTAATTTATGCTTATCATAAACTAAAAGACAAACATCTTCCGGCTCTTATAACGGAGAGCAACCGTTGTACCATTGCCTGTACAAAGCTCATGAGGCGTAATTTACAAATTCTGTGCTGCAGCTTTTTCACCAAACAAACTGCTCTCTGAGGTTGTAACCAGAATTGCCCATAAAACTCATTCAACGCTATTATTCAAATATGGCGATATTCTATCATATCTTTTTTTTAAAGTCAAGCGTTATTCCTAGTTCAGCAATTTTAATAATAGTTTGCACTGCCTTTTCCATAGAGGAAACAGGAATAAACTCATAGGGGCCATGAAAGTTATGGCCTCCTGTAAATAAATTGGGGCAAGGCAAAGACATGTATGATAGCCTTGCTCCATCAGTACCTCCTCGGATGGGGCGAACTAGGGGGAGGACGGCAGTGGCTGCCATTGCTTCTTTGGCCAAATCTATGACAGAGATATGTTCGGACACACAAGAAAACATATTATAGTACTCATCACGTATTTCAAGGGTAATTGAATTTGGATATTGATTTTTTTTGCGGTCTACAATCATTTGTAGCATATTTTTACGATGTTCGAATGCGTTGCTATCAAAGTCTCGTATGATATAACTGAGAGTTGCTGTGGAGACTGTTCCTTCAAAAGAGCATAAGTGGAAAAATCCTTCGTAACCTTCGGTTTTTGAAGGGATTTCCTTTTCGGGAAGTAAGGCTGCAATTTCAGTACCCAGAAGGGCAGCGTTTACCATAATATTCTTTGCTGTGCCAGGGTGCACATTTTTCCCTTCAATTTTGATAATTGCTCTAGCAGCATTAAAGTTTTCATACTGAAGCTCGCCGAGCTCCCCACCGTCAATTGTGTATGCAAAATCTGCAGCGAAGGCTTTTACATCAAAGTGATCAACACCGTGACCAATTTCTTCATCAGGAGTGAAGGCAATACGGATTTTGCCATGGGGGATTTCGGAGTGTTTTTTAAGATATTCCATTGCAGTAAGAATCTCCGCAATCCCTGCTTTATCATCTGCACCCAAAAGCGTTGTTCCGTCAGATGTGATTAAGGTATCACCAACATAGTTTTTTAGTACAGGAAATTCTTCGGGGGAGATGCTAATATTATTTAGAGGAATATTACCGCCGTCATACTGTTCAACAATATTTGGCATGATACCTTCACCCTTTGCATCGGGGCTTGTATCCATATGCGCGATAAAGCCGATGATGGGAGAATTTTCGACTGTTGCTGGCAATGTTGCCATGACATACCCGTGTTGATCTACGGTAACGTCGGATAAACCAATTTCACGACATTCTTTTGCAAGATAATCTGCAAAATGAAGCTGCGTGCGTGTACTGGGAAAAGTGGAAGAATTAAAATCTGATGTGGTATTATGTTTTACATAGGTTAGAAAGCGGTCTGTTACTGATTTCATGGATTGTCAAATCCTCCTTTGTAGAAAATCAATTACTATTATTTTAAATGTTATTTTACAATATTTAATTAGGGTTAAACTAGTATAACCATTTTACTGGCATATACATTCTTCTTATTGTAGCATTCATTGCCAACAAAAGCCACCCTAAAAGTAAAGGCAACATATGTGAAAAGGTATGAAAAATATAATAAGGAAAAAACTCATATTATAAAAAAAATTAGCGAAAAAACAAAAAATAGTGTTGACAGAAACACCAAAGTAAGTTATATTATATTTCACCGTCTCCAATACGCAAAAACAGAGACGCAATAAAATGAAAAAAGAGTGAAAAAAGTCCTTGACAAAATAGTATGTCTTTAGATATAATATTAAAGGTTTCGCTGCTCAAGAAAAGCGATAAAACCCATATGGAGAGATGTCCGAGTGGTTTAAGGAGCTGGTCTTGAAAACCAGTGACTCCGAAAGGGGCCGTGGGTTCGAATCCCACTCTCTCCGTAGTTACAACTTAATAAGTACAATTTTAACACGAGATCATTATGGAGAAGTACCCAAGTGGTTGAAGGGGTTCGCCTGGAAAGCGGATAGGTCGTTAACGCGGCGCGAGGGTTCAAATCCCTCCTTCTCCGCCATTTAACTCGAAGAAAGACTGAAAGCTTTCGAAAAAAGGTTAAAAAAGTGCTTGACAAGAAGAAAGTAATCTGGTAAGATAACTTTCGCCGCTAAAAAAGCGGATTGATCCTTGAAAACTAAACAGTAGAATACAAACACACAACCCATAGTCAATTCAAAAGCATATGCTTTTAAAAGAGACAAAAGAGTTTGCTGGTTTCGAAAAAACCAGAGAAAGCCAGATTAAAGACTGGCAGGACAAAACTTTAATTTAAGAGTTTGATCCTGGCTCAGGATGAACGCTGGCGGCGTGCTTAACACATGCAAGTCGAGCGGAGATATTTAAACGGAAGGTTTCGGCTGGAAGGTTAAATATCTTAGCGGCGGACGGGTGAGTAACGTGTGGGCAACCTGCCCTGTACTGTGGAATAATCACTGGAAACGGTGACTAATACCGCATGTCATCACAAGGGGGCATCCCCTTGTGAGAAAAGGATATATTCGGTACAGGATGGGCCCGCATCTGATTAGCTAGTTGGTGAGATAACAGCCCACCAAGGCAACGATCAGTAGCCGACCTGAGAGGGTGATCGGCCACATTGGGACTGAGACACGGCCCAAACTCCTACGGGAGGCAGCAGTGGGGAATATTGCACAATGGGCGAAAGCCTGATGCAGCAACGCCGCGTGAAGGATGAAGGGTTTCGGCTCGTAAACTTCTATCAATAGGGACGAAAAAAATGACGGTACCTAAATAAGAAGCCCCGGCTAACTACGTGCCAGCAGCCGCGGTAATACGTAGGGGGCAAGCGTTATCCGGAATTACTGGGTGTAAAGGGAGAGTAGGCGGCATGGTAAGTTAGATGTGAAAGCCCGGGGCTTAACCTCGGGATTGCATTTAAAACTATCAAGCTAGAGTACAGGAGAGGTAAGTGGAATTCCTAGTGTAGCGGTGAAATGCGTAGATATTAGGAAGAACACCAGTGGCGAAGGCGACTTACTGGACTGAAACTGACGCTGAGGCTCGAAAGCGTGGGGAGCGAACAGGATTAGATACCCTGGTAGTCCACGCCGTAAACGATGAGTGCTAGGTGTCGGGGGGGAACCCTCGGTGCCGCAGCTAACGCAATAAGCACTCCACCTGGGGAGTACGATCGCAAGATTGAAACTCAAAGGAATTGACGGGGGCCCGCACAAGCGGTGGAGCATGTGGTTTAATTCGAAGCAACGCGAAGAACCTTACCAAGGCTTGACATCCCTCTGACCGGTGTAGAGATACACCTTCTCTTCGGAGCAGAGGTGACAGGTGGTGCATGGTTGTCGTCAGCTCGTGTCGTGAGATGTTGGGTTAAGTCCCGCAACGAGCGCAACCCCTATCCTTAGTAGCCATCATTCAGTTGGGCACTCTAGGGAGACTGCCGTGGATAACACGGAGGAAGGTGGGGATGACGTCAAATCATCATGCCCCTTATGTCTTGGGCTACACACGTGCTACAATGGCTGGCAACAAAGTGATGCAAAACGGCGACGTCGAGCAAATCACAAAAACCCAGTCCCAGTTCGGATTGTAGTCTGCAACTCGACTACATGAAGCTGGAATCGCTAGTAATCGCGAATCAGAATGTCGCGGTGAATACGTTCCCGGGCCTTGTACACACCGCCCGTCACACCATGGGAGTTGGAAGCACCCGAAGTCG
>NZ_JAWRKF010000014.1:0-26407 GCF_040307045.1 Anaerotignum sp. | reverse complement strand
CTTGATTTTCCTGAGTTATACAGGCTAACTATACTTTGTTTAAATTCTTCACTGTATTTTTGATTTTCCATTGTATGGACACCCCTTTTAGATATTTTATTTCATTCGTACTTGGGTGTCCACTATTTTAGTATATATCCATTCCGGAGCTAACATCAGAAATCCTCCACCTATTTGTAGATAGGATAGTAGTTGGAGAAAAGTCCGAAAGATACTCCAGAACGGCATTTTAACAGGTGACAATCTATTATCGTGACGTAGGCTTACTGGATTTAGCGGATACACAGGCACTGCAAAAGGAATTAGGTGTGGCCTAAGAATATCAAAAGGCAGACAGCTTGATAAAAGCTGTCTGCCATAATGCAACAAAACTATTGAATTATAAATCTTTCGCTATAACACGGTGGTTAATGCACAATGGTCTTTTTCCACCCGCTAAAAAATAAGCTAGCTTATGGGTATCACTATTTTTGTAATATGATTCTCCTCATTATTAATATCAACAGGAGAGATAATGTATTCCTCTGAAATTGGTCCAGCAACAGTATATCCTTGCTGATTCAGCCATTTAATTGCCTTGATATGGGTCTGTATAATCTCATCATTTCGCCCGATATGTAAAGCAGTGACAGCTTTAAAGCCCCCAAACTGCTTAAACTCTGGCAGGTCTTCACGGGTTTCATTAATTTGTATACAAATCTCCAAGTCACAGTCAGTCTTAAAAAACTGTTCCAACGGACTATTATGGTAAGTCAAAATAACAGGCCCCACCATACGTAACTTATGTTGCGACACCATTTCAAATAATTCAAACCACCGATCCACAGAAACATCATTGTTCTTATAATTCTTTTTAACGCGTCTTGTGAACAATACATTTCCGATTGGAATTTCCTCGACACGAATCCCTTCTGTTGACCAGTTGGATTGTTCAGTTTCAAGAATATTATGCCCTTTTTCTAGACGGTCAAGCAAAAGTTGTCCCTCTGCATATTGGTCATTAAGAGAGTCTATCATTTGGCTAATTTCGAGTAATCTCTCTCTAATGCAAGTACCCATCGCTGCTGCATTTCTTTGGCAAACAATTTGGCTAATCTCTTTAAGAGGAATGCCTAAATGCTTTAACTTACGAATAATGAATAAGGTCAAAATTTGATCTTGGGTATAGTAGCGATAATTGCTGTCACACTTCCGATACTCCGGCACCAAAAGGCCAATCTTATCATAATACCGCAGGGTTTTGATAGGTACATTACAAAGTGTAGAGACTTTTCCGATCGAATAGTAATTTTTTCCGTCGGACATATTGCCGTCCCTCCTTGCATCTAGGTTGTGATACATGCTATCCCATTCAGTATACCACAATGGCAAGGAGGACTCAACCGAAAACGGTGGTTGATTATTTACTTTTTTAGAAGAATTAGATAACATTATTCTCTTCTAGTGCCTTAACTTCTTCAGCAGAGATACCTAATACTTCTGAGTAGATAGCAACGTTATCTTCGCCAAGAATAGGGGCACCTTTCTGAGCTTTATCTTCTTCACCGTGTATCTTAATAGGAGAACCGGGGATACGGATTGTTTTTTCCATGCCTGGCTGGTATACATCCCAAAGCATATTTCTTTCTTTGATCAAAGAATGCTCGGAAACTTCAGGAATTGTAAGTATAGGACCAAAAGGAATAGAAAGTCCGCAGATTATTTCTTCTAACTCTGCAACTGTCTTTGTTTCTGTCCATTCTTCTATAATAGGTTTTAAGTCTGTCAAATAGTTTTCGCAACGATCCAAATTTGTTTTGAAGCGAGGGTCTTCAATCAAATCTTCTCTACCCATTGCTGAACACAGACCTGCAAACATTCTGTTTGTGCCACAGCCCATAACAAAATCCGCATCTTTTGCACGGAAGGAATCGAAAGGTGCAATACTTGGATCCTGGTTACCTGCACGATGAGGATGCTTTCCTGCAATCGTATATTCAACTACAAAGTTTTCCATTGTGGAGTACAGTGTATCAACCATCGCTACATCAACACGTCGGCCTACACCTGTTTTTTCTCTTTCATACAGAGCCATTAAAACACCCATGCAAAGGTAAGCACCTGTATAGCTATCTCCAACAGAAGGGCCAATTTTGCAAGGAGGACCATCTGCAAAACCTGTTACGCTCATCATACCGCTCATAGCCTGAGCAACGATATCATAACAAGGGCGAGAAGCCAAATCACCTGTTAAGCCAAATCCACTAATGGAACCGTAGATGATGCGTGGGTTGATTTCTTTCAGAACTTCATAAGAAAATCCTAATTTTTCCAAAACACCCACTTTATAGTTTTCACAAACTACATCAGCAGTTTTTACAAGTTCAGTAAAGATTTTCTTGCCTTCCTCAGATGCCAGGTTTAAAGTAATACCTTTTTTATTGCGGTTGATGTAAGCATAGTAACCACTATAATCATTTTCCATAGGCCCCCAACCTCTGGTTTGGTCGCCAGAACCTGGGCGTTCGATTTTGATTACTTCTGCCCCATGATCTGCAAGGTTCATGGTGCAAAAAGGGCCACTGTAAGCCTGTGTTAAATCAAGTACACGTATACCCTCCAACGGTCTTTTCATGGTTTCTCATCCTCTCTGTTTACATAATTAGTTGAATTTTCTACAAAAAACGCCAAAATTGGTGAAAAAGAAAGAGCGGATTGATATCCGCTCCTTCATTATTGTCATCAGCGACTTACTGAGGGTGCTTTGCATCCTTGAAGGAAGATTCCTGAGGACCTCTTTGTTTGTCTTTAGCGATGAAAAGGCTGCCTGTTGCTGTACCACACAATACAGGAGGTTCGCAAGCTGTTGCACGAGTATCCTGAGGATTTGTGATGTCAACCATCTGAGCTACTTTCCAAGCTTCAAACTTACAAGCGTAGGACTGGTTACCAACTTTTTCAATCCAACCATGGTATTCCATGAAGTCACCAACATATACAGGAGCTGTAAATTCGATATCTTTGTAGCCTAAGAATAAGGAAATGTCACCATCAACATAAACCATTAATTCTGTACCAACATCGCCCCACTGATTAACGATTCTAGCACCGTTTACCAAATTGCCAGTATAGTGAGCATCTTTAGCGCTCATCATAACGTGATGTACAACCTTTTTACCTACCATTGAAAATTCCTCCTTTTAATATATGTAACATTAATTTTATTGGGTTCGTTAAGTGCTTTCCTTAACTATGGCTTAAGTTTATCTGGTACAGCCAATGGAATGTCAACAGTCTAAAAAAAAAATTTTTGGAGTTTAAATGTGCAATTTAGAAAAAGCGTCCACTAAGAGGATAGTTCCTAACATTTTCCATGAGTCTTAAAAAACAGCGGTTTCCCAGGGTTTGCAGCCTTCTAAAAATGAAGTAACCTCTTTTTTTCCTTGATAATAGATTAATTTCAAGTGGAGAGTTTTTTTGCAAAAAAATATGCAAAACCTAGGGAATACACCTAATTATTTAGTAGTTTAATACATTTCTGACCAAACCTCCACTAACAATAAGGATAAAAAAGAAATCGTTTTATGATTTTTTTTGTTTTATTCGTACATATCCTGTTTCCCATGCATTCAAATGTAAAAAGCACGGGAGGGTTTCCATAAAACAGGAGACACTGCTTCAAAAAAACATATTGGAATTGGACATCCACCCCCATATGAATGATAGAACTTGAATCCCCAGTTTTTTAGGCAGTAGAACTAAATATATGCCATAGCACAATGGCATATGGACGTAACCATAACTTAGTCTGTTGTATTTTAGAGGTATGACGAATCCCTTTCCTGAGAATAGAACCTTTCTCTTTAAGTCTCATCAAATTCCTAATCCCCCTTCTACCATAGTAGGACTAAAATATCTTCACGCCTTCACTTCCGTAAAAAAGTTAGTTTCCAAATGTTCTTCACTGAAATCACCTCTGAACTTTTGCCCAAGGAACATCCCAGCACTATCCTTACTTCTTGCCTTTTTGCAATTTTTGTCCACCTACACAATACTCAAGTAAAAGGCATTCATTGCACTTCGGCCTTCTTGCGACACAAATTTTTCTGCCATGGGCGATAAGCTGTGTATTTATATCAATCCACTTATCTTTTGGAATGATTTTCATTAAGTCAAACTCAATTTTAACTGGATCCTGATTTTTTGTTAACCCCAATAAATTAGATAAACGCTTCACATGGGTATCCACAACAATGCTAGGGATACCATACCAGTTCCCCCTCACAACGTTTGCCGTCTTGCGCCCCACCCCTGCAAGAGCTGTCAGAGCCTCTATGTCCGATGGAACCTGGCCATGGTGATCCAATAAAAGCTTTTGACTACAAGCAATAATATTTTTTGCTTTATTATGGTAGAAACCCGTGGAGTGAATATCCTTTTCTAATTCTTTTAAGTCTGCTTCAGCAAAGTCTTTCACCGATTTATATTTTTGAAATAAATCTTTTGTAACAATATTCACTCTATCATCCGTACATTGAGCCGATAATATAGTAGCAATTAGTAACTGCCAAGGATTTTCATGATCCAAGTAGCATTTTGTTGGCCCATATTCCTCCCTCAGTAAAGTTAAAACTTTTTCTACCTTTTCTTTCTTTGTCATTTTTCCATTCTCCTTCCCGAAAGAAGCATATTTCCCGAAAATACCGAAGATTCCCCAAGAAATATTTCCCTTTTTCACCCATGCTGTAAAACCCAGGAACCTGCCGCTACTTTTTCAACGCTTCCGCATATATTTGTTTAAATATTGTTTTTTGGGTTGCTTTTTTATCTTTTGTCTCGAATCAAATATGTTTTTACCCAACCATGTCTTGTTTTTTTGTAATTTTTAATACTATATCATATTAAAGGTTACATTTGAATACCTAATCCTGCATGAGATTCTTTTCCAATTACTCCCCTTTTACAACTTTTACAGACATCACTGTGCCTGGCTAATTTGATATTTACAAAAATATTTTGAGTCTACTATGTTCCATTGACAAAAAATAACCATTATACTATGATGTTGCTTAAGGGGTGGGTATGACATGGAACAAAATATATTAAAAGCCGTAGAGCTTAAAACAACGCAAAAAAGACGTCTCCTGCTATTGTTTTTACAAAAGCAGCAGCGTCCCACCACTGCAGAAGATCTTTACGAAAAAGTAAAGCCTCTGGTTGCTATAAACCTTTCAACAGTATACCGTAACTTAAATACCCTAACTGAAAAAGGAATCCTTACCCGCTCCATACGTCAAGATGGTAAGGCATACTATTCCTTACCTTCCCAAGGGCATGGGCATCGCCTTTTTTGCACCTCCTGCAATGCAGTTGTTTCTATTGATGCCTGTCCTTTAGGTGAGTTGCAAGAAAAATTAGAAAAAGAAACAGGCTACCGTATTCTGGATCACTCCTTAGAATTTAAGGGGCTTTGCCCAAAGTGTGTTGCTAAAATAGATGAATAAAAAAGAACTCTGACAAAGAGAAAACCTTCTTTGTTTGAGTTCTTTTATGTCTTTATTGACCGAAATCCGAATCAATATAACTTGAGTTATCATCTTTTGGCTTAGTGTATGTCATAGCCTGTTTGCTATCACAAATGCCCTTTGTTGTAGGGTCAGCAATTACCCCCATTACTGCTAAAACCACATTCATTAATAAAAATGGATTACCAACAATACGTTTCATTTCTTCAAAGATCATACTCCAACTTGTAATATCCTCTGGCTTTATCCCCACAGTTGTCACGATTACACCACATAAACCAATCCAAAAGTAAGGGTTCTTAATTCGTACTTTCCAATTGATTTTCATTTTTCTCCTCCTCTCTAATGCAAGCTCGCAATTCAACATAAAAACAACCTCATTACAATATATAAAC
Source organism: Anaerotignum sp. (assembly GCF_040307045.1). Lineage (GTDB taxonomy): Bacteria > Bacillota > Clostridia > Lachnospirales > Anaerotignaceae > Chakrabartyella. The sequence goes on along the minus strand of NZ_JAWRKF010000014.1, from coordinate 20,508 downwards.
AAAGCTCGCTTTGGTTTCCTTAAATAATATGTTTCCTATATTTCACAAATTTTCTTAGATAATCTTTGGAAAACAATTGCACAATCAAAAAAAGGAGAAACATAATATCAGCTATTATTAAACAACCATAATACAAATCATCTCGTCCAAGCCACGGTTATCCTTTTGGATACATACCTCCTCCTTCTATCATCTTGATTTGCTATTCCTTTAGTACTGACACCAGAATAGGACTATCTACCCTATTCTGGAGAGATAAAGACGGAACCTTTGGCTTTATTAGCAGTAAATACTGGCTATATAGTTTTGTTTTCCTATGTAAATTACATATACCTCAGTAATATAGATGTAACTCCTCATTTTATAGCTAAAACATGGTAATAAGTTAAATACGTTTTTAAAATGTATCGGTAATATTCTGATTGCTACTATGTATACTTCATTCCAACATAAAATAGGCCAATAACAATCTGTTTTATGATAAATTTCTTTACATCCATGTTCGATGGTTTTCCCTTCACCAAGATTCCTCTTTTGCCTATGTAGGAACTATCTCAACAAAAAACATATTTGTGAAATTCCAATTTATTTCTAGTTTAGATTCGAAATACCATGAAACACTCAATTTTAAAAATTGATGTTTTCACATGATTTTAGGATAAGAATTTCTTTATGTATACTAAATTCCCTATTCGTAATTTCATATTAATGGATATAAAAAAAGACACCTTGTCTATTTTTCCTTTGACATTGTGGTTTGCATCCAGTTCAACCACATTGGGAAATTAGTTATACATTTTTCATTTTTTTATGGAGGCCCATAGGCTCTCGCTTTTGCTTAAAGATGCAAAACAAACTTGGTTTTTGTTATACAATATACAAATTTATTGCTATGAAACAATTTATATTTGATTCATTCTCTCATGAAAATCCCAGTTCATGAATTTCTTAAATTGTTTACCGATATATACACTTTATTGTAGAATTATCCACACTTCTTGTGTATAATTAAAATTAATAAATTATTTTTAGATGTTATGTAAAGTCAAACGAGAAAATGGAAGGTGAACAAATGAAAATGAAATGGAATTCAGAACGTACCGGAGTATATGCCTTAGGCTATGTGCAAAATGCAAACTCTTATTTATCTGATATCTCTTATCAAGCGCAGTGTGATGTTACAGAAAAGGTTTTATCCGAAAATTTGAAGCAAGCTTACGATGAAGGAAGAGAACTCAATTATTATTACGACAATAATGGCAACTTACAAACAGGAGAATTTGACGAAAAGAGAACCTGCCGTTATGCTATTGAAACAGGGTTTGAACTTCCTAATTCAAACCCAGCCTATCCTGCAGACCCTATTTATGCTGTTTTTGTCAAAGATTCCTACGGTGCTTGGTCTGGCGTAAACTTTAGCACAAAATATAAGATGGAAAATATGTTTAATGCATATCGCTTTGGTAGTATTAGTTTTAAAAACTATAATGCTGCAAACTCTTTTATTGTTTCTCTTGAAGAAACCTTACTTCCCGGTGAGGTGTGGAACTTCAAATCAAGTGCTCCTGATGATTTTAGGCCAAAAACCCAGTACGATATTCTACAAAGCTACCTTCAGTATGTTTTTGAAAAACTTGTTTCTGATTATACCAATCCAGAATCCAAAAACTATAAAAAAATCGTATTTTCCATTGATCATAAATTCGCTTTATTTAACACTGGGCTATTGAATAAATTCGCTCAAGATATCTATTTAGTTGGTGAGGTTTACAACAAAAAAGATAACAAATTTATTTTCTCATCTCCTTTTATTGCCCCCAGCAAAGTTGATTTAATGAGAAAATATCAGTTTTCTTCTGCAAGTTTATATCCAAATGTAGTAGAATTTTTTCATAGCCTAGATGATATTATATACGATTCTGAAATCGAAATTGATATAAGTGCAGATAGACTGACCCACATCATTGAAGACGGTGCAAAAAGAAAACGTTTTTCAGAAAAATATACAGAAATGTACAAACGGGGCGAGTTAGCGGCAATTACCAGTATTCTTATTGCAGCTGTTGACAATGCCCGCAAAATAGCAAAGCGTAACTACAAATTTGTCGTTCCCCAGTACCGAAGTGAGCGTAGAGGTGAACCCGGAAAGATTCAATTTTTAATGCCAATTTACCTTGATCGACAATATGGAGAAAAGCCAGACTTTGCGTTGGTTTTAAATACAGAGATAATGCCAGACAAAACAAAAATCTATACCCCCGAAACAATATTAGAATTATCCTGGGCGTATAATAATGCTCGTGTTATCTGTAAGCCTGAAGATACTTGGTTAAACCCTTCAACCATTGATAGCTCTCCTATGGCACTAGAAGAAACAGAGGATACTATTTAAAAAACAATCCATGGCAATATAGGAACAAAGAAAAAGGTATGGTAATAAGGTATTTAAAATTAAATATCCTATTGGCATACCTTTTTTTGCTACATTAAGAAATACCAGCGGCAAGATTCCCTACTCAGTAACCAGCCTTATGGGCTTTTTCTTAATCCAAAATGCCCTTCATAAAGTCTGCTGTAGACTGCTGTGGGGCGGTTAAATCTGCGTAAATGATATAAGCCTTCCGGATCCTTAGTGAGTATATTAAATGTCCCTCGGCAAGTAAGACCCGCTTCAAAGCCGCACTCTTTCATTATGGCAAAAGACTCCTCGCTTATGCTGCCATAAGGATACGCAAAAACAGTCGGAGTTATCCCCACCTGTTTTTCCAGTGTATTCTTTAGTTTTAATAAATCCTCTTTCAAAAGAGCAGTATATTGGTGGGTGCTTTCCCAGCTTCTTTTCATACACCCCTTTCTTTCCCCAATTTTATGTAAATCATAAGTATGGTTTCCTATTTCAACCCTTCCATAATCCACAAGCATCTTTATTTCATTCAAAGATAAATGGGCGTAAGATAAATTCTTATCTTCCACTTGACTAAACCCTTGGGAATTGGCACCGATAACAGAAACCACAGCCTTCATATCGAACTCTTCTAAAATAGGCAAAACATTAACCAAATTGTTTAAATAACCATCGTCTAGTGTTATGACTATGGGCTTATCTGGTAACGGTGTATCCTCCTTTACATAGGCAATTAAGTCGAAAATAAAAACAGTTGTATATCCTTTTTCTTTAATAAACTTCATATCCTGACGGAACAACTCTGGCGACACAATATAATCACTTGATCGCTTGGCATAACTATAGACACTATGATACATCAAAATGGGTACTGGTACTCCAGTCCCTTCCATATTCGACACCAATACTGCTAGGTTACATAGATTTTTTGCAAAAAGCCCTGCCGCCAAAAACAAACCTACACATATGCCAATGGCTTTTATCCTTTTTACTATTTTAGATAAATACACTTTTTCGCTCCCTTAAAATCACCTTATTGGGAACATATGAAAACCCCTTATCCTTTATGCCCCGTTGCACTTTTTTCATTCTATTGTGAAAGCCAATAAAAAAGGTAACTTATTATCCATAAGCTACCTAAAATTATTTTATCTTCTTTTTTGGTAAAGGCAAATCTTCAGCAATTTGCCTCACAACATCGGCCAAAAAATCTCTATCATCAATGTTTTCAATCATAAAAGAGGGCTTAGCTCCTTCATAGGGGCACCCCATTGGAAAACCCTCCAATTTTTTCCGAGATGAGGGCGTAGGTTTTAAAAACAATCGATCATCACAAACCAAACCAATGACCTTTTCATCACAATAAAAACAATAGTCACCCATCATTTTACGATAACGAATGCAACCCGCACCTGCCATCTGTTCTGCAATATACCGCACCAATCCTTCATCGGATGCCATGAGCCTTCCTCACTTCCTTCAAACAAAGCCAATTGTTTCTATAAGCATCTATATTACTTTAATTTTTGTATTTTATTATATGCATTCATAAAAGTCTAACATGATATTGGCAAAAAAACAACTGCCTTTCGGCAGTCGTATTTGGGAGTTGGGAATTAAGGTTTCAAACCTTTCCCTATCATAAACCAATAAGAGAGGGAATCTCCTTGGTTTATTTTTAGAAATATATGACTCAAATGTTTCGTTTGGATGTAAGTCAATTATACACGAAAAGAATGCCCATAAGACATAAATTTATCGTTAAGAATAGCCAAATATTGGAACGATTTGTTGTCTTTGCTTTTGTTTATTTCATCATACCGATTATTATTTGGCTGCAAACTTTGGTCGTTTTATTGGGAAAACATCCCGAAACAGATTATTTGCAAAAAAATAATTGAAGGAAATATTGAACCTTATGCATTCTTCCTCCGAATTTATAACTTCAGTCTTTGTAACTAGATTAGTCCCATAGCACGCAAGGCATAAATGAAAAAGAATAATGTAAATGCAGAGAATACCATAGAGTAGATTAAAAAATCCCCAGCCAACTCATAGTCAGCATCAAACTGTATCGCCATTTGATAATTGGTAATTGCCGTAGGTGCTGAAAGAAAAATAAACACGGGTATTAGATCAATTCCCACAATTTGGAATACTTGTACCGCAACCCATAAAAAAATAATGGGTAAAATCACTAGCTTTGTCGTTAATCCAATGGCCAATTCTTTTAAATTTCTTCTTGCTGAGCGTAGTTCAAACTGTCCACCCAAAAAAAGAAAGGCCAATGGCGTTGCAATTTTAGCAACATCATTACCCGCAGTATGCAAAAAACCAGGCATAGGTAACTTTAAGAAGTAAAATACCAGCCCAAAAATAACGCCCCAAATAATGGGATTTTTAAGGGCGTTGATACAAGCTTTTTTTGCACTTGGACCTTCTTCCATATCTGCAAAAGCCGAATACACAAATACCCCTAAAGTATTTAATATGGGTAATGTGGCCGCCATAATAGATGTTGCCAAGGCCACACTTGGTTCTCCTCCTAAACTTTTGGAAAAAGGTAAACCATAAAGCATAAAATTTCCGCGATACATACACTGTATCATAACCCCCACTTTACGTCGCTCCTTCACAAATTTAGGAACTAATGGAGTTAATATGATAACCGAAACCAAGATTACCCCAATACAAAATAAAATTATCTTAATATATGTAAAATCAATTCTTACAGCATCATAAAGATTGAAGAATACCAATAGTGGGAAAAGAACTTTAAAGCAGAGGGCATTGCCTTTTGCAATAAAATCATCTGTTAATATACCCATCCTCTTTAGTAAAAACCCCAATAGAACGATACTAAATGAGGGAGCAACCGCATTAAAGGCAAATATAAGATTTTCCACCCGTATACCCCTTCTTTCATGAATTAAAAGGAAATGTTTTGTCCACTTTCATTCCAAATAAAAACCTTTTCTCCTGCCACTGCATTTTTTTCAACATCCCTTTGGGCCATTTTAAAGTACATAAATCGGTCATCCTCAGGTGATGGCAAATGATAAATAATTGTTTCTTTTACCTTCATATTTTCACGCAAAATTCTTCTACCTTTTGGATGATTATAGAAAATTGGCGTAACAAAAGCTATGTCAGCAATAAAATCTTCTTCCTCTGCAAAGGCTTCTTCAAAATAGTCAACATCGGACAAAAATGCCAACTTGGTACCATCCAAATCCAAGCGAAAACACTGGTTTGGTACGTTATAATACTGCTTATCCACATGTCTTGTGGTAAAAACCTTTAGCTTGATGTCCTGTTCTAAAACCGCTTCATTATTTTGATCAAACTTTATAATCTTATCCACATATTCCGCTTCTGCGGCAGCCAAACCTGGTGTTTCATCAATGGGAGGGAAACATATCCCCTTAACATTATTTACAGCCATGTATTCATTAAAATAAGGTGAATAGTAGTGGTCATAATGGGAATGGGAAAATAATAGGTAATCAACATTCGCCAGCTCTCCCTTACCTTTTTTCATTAGTTTCCAAGCCCATTCAGGCAAGTCTGTGAAGTTCTTTCCCAAATCTTTGTATAGCCCATCTAATAGTATCCTAACACCTTTATGAACCACAACCACACCAGCGTTGGATACTAATACGGCATAGCTTTTTTGCTTCATATTTACTCTCCATATCCTAAAAAGTTTATTTAAAAGAAAGGCGGCTAGACAAGCCGCCTTTGAAATTACCATACTGTGAAAGCTCTAGTTGCTTTACAAAACTTTGGAATGAATAGACTTAGAACGAGTATTGAGATTTTTATTTCTGCTTAGGTGCAAAAATAAAAACTTCCAAGTCTTCATCATAACCTCTGCCCATCTCAACGCCATCAACTTCACCAATCACAACATCTACTGTCATAAGAACTTTGTTGCCTTCAATTAAGTGACCGCCATGGCCATTGCCATATTGATCTGTTAAGCCATAGTGCACGTGTAACAAAGTTTCGCCCTTGTCATCATGGCAAATCATACCTGACATGCTAACCAATTCAATTGCACCACGTAAAACAATGGGTTCGCTATAACCATAGCCAGCCTTTTTGTCTTTCAATGGTACGGGATTAAAAAACTGTGCACCATTTAAGCTACCAATACCACTTAAAATAACACCATCTTTAATGCCATAATCTTTACAGATTTTTTCAAGACCCAAAAGAACGTCCTCACCGGGGCTCATTCTTGCAGCAACGATTCTTTTAATACTACCTTGTGCAGATGTAATCATAATTCGGCTCCTTTCAGACTCACGTCTTTCACAAAAATCAACTTGTGTATGTGTTAAAATCCCTTTGTACAATAAACAACCTCTAGGCAGTCCAAATACAAAGGGATTTTTCTCAGGAACAAGAATGTTCCCTTCATGAACGTATTTTATTTTATTTTACTTCTACACCCATGTCCTGTTCGAACATTTTAACAAGGGCGCACTGATCTTCATTGATCAATCCAGCTTCTTCCATTCTGTTCATATAATTCAAAACAAGGGCAGACATAGGTATTTCTACGCCCATATCCTCAGCAAGCTGTGCAGCATTTTTCATATCTTTCTGATGTACTGCAATTCTTGCACTTGCAGAAAAATCTCTACTGATAATTTTAGGCACCTTAATGTCCATTACTGCATTTTGCGCAAAACCATCTTTGATTGCATGAAACAATACTTCAGGGTTCAAACCTGCTTTTACTGCAAAAGAGTATGCTTCTGATATAGCAATCAAGTTACAACCAACAATCATATTGTTTGCCAATTTAGCTACATCACCACAGCCAGTAGAACCCATATAGGTAACTGTGCTACCAACACAACCAATCAGCTCTTCAACTTCATCAAACACTTCTTTGTCGCCACCACACATTACAACCAAAGTACCTGCAACAGCGCCTGTTTCACCACCGCTAACGGGTGAGTCGATCAGGGACATACCTGCAGCCTTTACTTCGGGGTATAACTTGCGGATCACACCAGGGAACGTGGAGCTAAAGTCAATGATAACTGTTCCTTTTTTTCCCTGGGCAATAATATCTTTTACTGTACTTTCAACCAATTCATTTTTAGGCAAGCATAAGAAAATCACTTCACAATTTTCATATACTTCTTTTGCATCCGCTGTTGCAATACCGCCAGCTTCAGCAAACTTTGTTCTGGATGTTTCAACAACGTCAAAACCAATCACAGGGCAGCCACTTTTTTTCAAAATATTTGTGGCCATGGGAAGTCCCATGATGCCCATTCCAATAAAACCAACCTTTTTCATGAAGGTTCCTCCTAATTATTTATTGGGAATATGAATTGCTCTTTTTTCAGCCGCCAATGCTGCTTCTCTTACTGCTTCTGTTACAGTAGGATGTGCATGAATTGTTGCAAAAATATCTTCAACAGTAGCTTCCATGCCGATAGCCAATGCGCATTCGCCAATTAAATCTGTTGCTCTGGGGCCGAGAATGTGAACGCCCAATACTTCTTTGTATTCTTTGCCGATGATAAATTTAATCATACCAACGCCACCGTTCATAATCAAGGACTTGCCATTTGCCATCAGAGGGAACTTGCCTACTTGGAAGTCAATTCCCATTTCTTTTGCCTTTTCTTCTGTCAAGCCAACGCCTGCAAATTCAGGGTCTGTGTAAACACAAGAAGGGTTTGTTGTACCATCATAAAGTACATCTTCTCCCAATGCATTTTCAGCAGCAATTTCACCCTGAGCAGATGCTACGTGTGCAAGCATAACTTTGCCCAAGCAATCGCCAATTGCATATACGTTTGCAATGCTTGTTTCCATTTTATCATTAACAGAGATACGACCTCTATCGTTAGCAATACCAACAGCATCCAAGTTTAAAGCTTCTGTATCTGTTCTTCTACCTACAGCAACCAATACTTTTTCTGCTGTGAACGCTTCTACATTGCCGCTAACCTCCACATTTACTTTTGTAGCTGAACCAGCTGCTTCAACAGACTGAACTTTAGCATCTGTCATAATTTTGATGCCTCTAGCTTCCATCATTTTACGAAGCTGTGCTGTCAACTCTCCGTCCATCATAGGCAGAAGTTTGCTCATGGCTTCCACAACTGTTACTTCTGTTCCAAAACGGGAGTAAGCTGTTGCCAGCTCGATACCGATTACACCACCGCCGATTACCAACAGGCTTTTAGGAACTGTTTCGAAGGAAAGAGCACCTGTGGAATCTACACAGTTTGCGTTTTCCTTTACACCAGGGATAGGAGGAACTGCAGGTACAGAACCAGCTGCAATGATGATTTTATCAAAAGTTAAGTTTTCTTTAGTACCATCTTTCTTTGTTACTGTCAAAGTGTCTTTGGAAGCGAAAGAAGCAACGCCTTCGATGACTTTGATCTTGTTTGCTTTCATCAAGCCGCTAACACCGCTAACAAGTTGATTCGTAACACCATTCTTTTTCGCCTGAACTTTGTTCCAATCAACGCCTTTCACTTCTACGTTGATACCCAGTTCAGCCATTTCTTTTGCTTCAGCCAAAGCTTCTGCAGAATGTAAAAGAACCTTTGTAGGGATACAACCAACATTCAAGCAAGTACCGCCCAATTTGTTCTTTTCAATCAATGTTACCTCGCCACCCAACTGTGCTGCACGAATTGCTGCAACATAACCACCAGGGCCGCCACCGATAACAGCAACTGTTGTTTTGCCATCTTTCTTAGGTGCGGGTGCTGCTACAGGTGCAGCTGTGGATGCGGGTGCTGCGCCTCCAACTACTTCGCCTGCCTGTCCAATATATGCCAAAATACCCTTTACGGGTACATCTTCACCTTCTCCAGCTACAATTTTGATCAGTGTACCTTCTGCTTCACTAGCTACTTCACTGGTCAGTTTATCTGTGGTGATTTCCAAAAGAATATCTCCAACTTTTACGGTATCGCCTTCATTCTTAATCCACTTAGAAACTGTACCTTCCTCCATGGTTAAGCCAAGCTGAGGCATTTTTACCTCTACTGCCATTTGAATTCCTCCTAATCTTTCTCGTGCATTATACACGCAACATTTTTCTGTTTCTTTGTAAAAAGGGCTTTTCTTCTGCAAAAGTTCAGAAAGCCCTCCTGAGGCAGAACCTGCAACAAGGAGGACCTCCCGACGGGCATTGCTCCATAGACGATTGGGATAGTGACAATGCCATAAATGACATTTTAGGTTGGACGTCTAAAGAGGTGCCAAACTTTCGCGTTGAGTTATGTGAGAGCCTTAGCCCTTTTCCATTTATCTTTTGTATATTATTTGTAAGTATTTAAGTATTTTATCTTTTGTAATCACGCAAAAAAACTAGACTATATCCAAAATTAAAGTAAAATTTTCATGGGATTTTCCAACAGCTCTTTAATTGCTAATTCGAACTTAGCAGCTGTTGCACCATCGATCAATCTATGATCGAAAGTGAAGGAAATACGCATAAACTGTCTCTTGGAGATATTTCCTTCGTCGTCCATAACCAATTCATCCTGTACTGCGCACACGCCCAAAATACCGGAATCTGGCTGGTTAACGATAGGGTCAAATGTTTCAACACCGAACATGCCCAAGTTGGAGATGGAGAATGTAGAACCTTTGTATTCATCCATATTCAATTTGTTTGTTCTTGCTCTTTCAGCCAAATCTTTCGCTGTTGCAGAGATTTCTTCAAGACTCATTTTATCAATATCTTTCAAAACAGGAACGATTAAGCCATCATCCAATGCTACTGCCATACCAATGTTGACATGTGCACGCTGGATAATCTTATCGCCATCCAATGTTACAAGGATGTGTTTGTTGTTTTTCAAAGCTTTACCCACTGCCTTCAAAATGAAGTCATTTACAGAGTATTTTACGCCCAAGTCAGCGTTAATTTGCTTACGGAATTTCATCAAGTCTGTAACGTCAATCTTCACGTTCTGCGTTACACTAGGAATTTCTCTACGAGACTGAGACATACGTTCAGCAACGACTTTTCTCATGCCTGCCAATTTTGTTACTACATCACCTTCCATTAAGTCTACGGAACCGGATGTCGCAACTGGAGCAGGTGCTGCTGCCACTGGCGCTGCCGCAACTGGTGCTGCCACTGGTGCATTCTGTGCTGCTGCTAAGATGTCCTTTTGAACAATACGACCTGCAGGGCCACTACCTTTAACGTTTGTGTAGTCAACGCCCATTTTTGCTGCTGTTTTTCTAGCCAAAGGAGAAATACGAATTCTACCATTCGCTGTTACAACAGGAGCAGGTGCTGCTGCAACGGGTGCAGCTGCAACGGGTGCTTCGGGTGCTGCTACTGCAACGGGTGCTGCTTCTGCGCCGCCAACTGCTTCTCCAGCTTCACCGATATATGCCAATAAGCCTTTTACAGGAATGTCTTCGCCTTCCTGTGCAACGATTTTCAACAATGTACCGTCAAATTCGCTTTCAACTTCGCTTGTCAATTTGTCTGTTGTGATTTCTAAGATAACTTCGCCAGCTTTCACTGCGTCGCCTTCTTGTTTTACCCATCTTGTTACTGTACCTTCTTCCATTGTAAGGCCCAGCTGAGGCATCTTTACTTCAAAAGCCATGATTTTCCCTCCTTATTTATTCAAAACTTTCTTCACTGCTTTAACAATATCTGCAGGGTGAGGGAAGTTTTCATCTTCTAGTGTAGGGCTGAAAGGAGATACGATATTCAGACCACAAACACGTTCTACAGGTGCATCTAATTCATCAAATAATTCTTCTGCAATCTGCGCAGAGATTTCACCTGCGTAGCTACCTCTCTTAACTTCTTCGGAAAGCACAATTACATTGTGTGTCTTGGATACAGATTTCACAATTGCATCCCAATCCAGAGGAACCAAAGTACGAAGGTCAAGAACTTCAACTTTAATGCCTTCTTTAGCCAATTCTTCTGCTGCTTCCAAAGCGAAGTAAACCTGACGGCTCCATGTGATGATTGTCAAATCAGTTCCTTCTCTTTTTACATCAGCTACACCCAAAGGAATTGTATATTCGCCTTCAGGCAATTCCTCTTTTTTCGCGTATAACAATTTATGCTCCATGAAGATAACAGGGTCATTGTCGCGAATTGAAGACTTCAAAAGGCCTTTTGCATCTTCAGCTGTGGAAGGCGCAACTACTTTCAAACCAGGTGTATGGCAGAATACATTTTCTAAACACTGAGAATGCTGACCAGCATTTCTTCTACCCGCACCCATAGGCAGTCTAAGTACCATAGGAACTGTTGCCTGACCACCTGTCATATATCTCATCTTTGCTGCCTGATTTAAGATAGGGTCAGCAGCTACTGTGATAAAGTCATCGTACATCAATTCAACAACAGGACGGATGCCTCTCATTGCTGCACCAACTGCCATACCGCAGAAACCAGATTCGGAAATTGGTGTATCGTATACTCTGTGTTCGCCAAATTCTTCCTGGAATCCAACAGTAATACCAAATACGTTACCCATTTTACCCATATCTTCGCCAAGGATGATAACGTTTTCATCTCTTGCCATTTCTTCGTGCAAAGCTTCACCAATTGCCTTGCTGATGCTTATTTTCTTACTCATCTTACAACACTCCTTTCGTTGTCAGAGCTATAAACGTCTGTTGTAGCTTCGGAAGGATCAGGGTATTCGGAGTTTACAGCAAATTCATAAGCTGCTTCCATTTCTGCAGCTACCTCAGCTTCTACTGCCACCAATTCTTCTTCTGTTGCTACTTTTTCGTCCAACAATCTTGCTCTCATGTTAGGAATCGCATCATCCTGATGTGCGTGTTCCATGTATTCAGCAGGACGGTAGTTGGCAGGGTCACCACAGTAGTGTCCCTGATGACGATATGTCATACATTCAACGATAGAAGGGCCATTGCCAGCCCTTGCGTAATCAACTGCTTCTTTCACTGCTTCATAAACAATCGTAGGGTCGTTGCCATCTACTGTATTTCCAGGGATATCATAGCCTTTTGCACGAACAGCAATTGTATCAGTGTTTGTTACAGAGTGAATGTTTGTGGAAACGCCATAGTTGTTATTTTCACAAAGGAATACAACAGGGAGCTTCCAAGCTGCTGCCATGTTGATTGCTTCATGGAATGTGCCCTGGTTGGATGCACTATCACCAAAGAAGCAAAGTGTAACATGTTTGTCGCCCCATACTTTAGATGCCAAAGCAGCACCGGCTGCAATAGGGATACCAGCACCAACGATACCGTTTGCGCCCAAGTGATGCAAGCCATCTACGTCAGCGATATGCATAGAACCACCTTTACCATTGCAATAGCCTGTTTTCTTACCGAATAACTCAGCAAGCATCTTGTCTAACTGACCACCTTTTGCAATTGTATGACCATGACCTCTATGTGTAGTTGCCATGTAATCTTCTTTTTCAAGAGCATAGCAAGCACCAGCTGCAACTGCCTCCTGACCAATGCACAGATGAATATTACCTGCAAGCATACCTTTTGTGAAGCATTCAGCTGCTCTTGTTTCGAAAGCTCTGACACGTAGCATCATACGATACAAGTCCATAAGCATTTCTTTAGAATATTTCTTCTTAGCCAATGAAATCACCCTTTTCTTAAGTTTTAAATGATATATGTTATGTTAAATTGCTTTCAACTTTAAATCCCCCACTTGTAACTTGTCATGCCATGGGAGGCACAACCTCTATCACTTGTAATACAAGCAAGAGGCGAATGAAAAGCCGTATTCTTTTTACGGCCTACCTTATTTGTTTTTCTTTGGTTTCCAAATTGCAATTTATCTGTTGTAACTCTTAATTTTTTATCTTTTGTAGTTTTTATTATCTGATGCCGTTGTTGCCAACGGCACCAGTAATTGTAAATTATTATGAATCGCTATTCTTAGATCTGTCCAATCAACTGAGGTAAGAACATAGAGATCTGAGGAACGAATGTTAACAAGAACAGAGCCACGATACCTGCAACAAGGAATGGAATGATCTTCTTGCAGATGTTGGCAACGGGAATTTCCGCCACATTACAGCCTACATAAAGGTTGATACCAACAGGAGGTGTAATCTGACCGATTGCCATGTTTACTGTTAAGAATACACCGGCATGAACCAAGCTTACATCTATTGCGTTCAAAACAGGAACCATGATAGGTAACAAGATATAGAATGCAGAGTTTGCATCGAGGAAACAACCTGCAATCAAGAAAATTACGTTGATTAATAACAAAATGATGTACTTGTTATCACTTACAGAAAGTACCATCTGAGACAACTGGCTTGCAATCTGGCTTGTTGTCAAGATCCAAGCAAATACTGCTGCTGCAGAAATGATAAACATTACTGTTGCAGAGGATACAGCAGACTCAATAAAGATATGATACAAGTCTTTCCATTTAATTTCTCTATAAATAAAGATACCAACTACCAAACCATAGATAACTGCGATACCAGCAGCCTCTGTGGGTGTAAAGATACCTGCATAAATACCACCCAAAATAATAACTGGTGTCATTAAGCCCCAGAAAGCATCTTTGAAAGCGTGCAGTCTTTCTTTAGCACTGAGCTTTGGCTGAGGAATGATGTCTTTGTTTCCTCTGGAATCCCAAGCAGCTGCCATGTAATAAGCAATACCTACTAAGATACCAGGGATAATACCAGCTGTAAACAACGCACCAACGGATACATCCGTACAAGAAGCATAAACTACGTATGCAATACTTGGAGGAATGATGATACCGATAGCACCTGCGGAGCTTACCAATGCAGCAGGCATATCTTTTCCATATCCCGCTTTAACCATTGCTGGAATCAAAATGGGACCAATGGCTGCAACTGTAGCAGGGCCAGAGCCAGAAATTGCTGCAAAGAAGCAAGCAACAATAACAACTACTGCCATTAAGCCGCCTTTTCTATGACCAACACAAGCATTTGCAAAGTTAATCAAACGTCTGGAGATACCTGCGTACTCCATAATACTACCTGCCAAAATAAAGAAAGGAATGGCAAGCAATGCAAACTTAGCAGTACCAGAATATAAAATACTGGGGATAACGGAAAGGGGGAATTCGCCATACATCAAACCAGCGGATGCCGCCAAACCAAGGGAAATCGCGATGGGAACATTCAGAAACACCAGCACGAAAAACAAACCAAAAAGAATTAAAGTCATCATGCCTGTGTACCTCCTTGCTTATCTTCATTCCACAAACCTTTTACCTGCAAAAACCCTGCCTGCAAAATGCGGATGATAATAAATGCAGCACCAACAGGCATAGACAATCCCTGAACTGCCTGAGGCATTCTCAATACGGGTGTTGTAGAACCCATTGCAATCTGACCCTGAACCATAACAACACCATGGTAAAGAACCAAAACCATAAATATTAAACTGCAAATTACGCCAAATAATGCAAACATGGCCTTTGTTTTTCCGTGAAATAAATCCACAATAAAGCTCATACCTAAATGCGAATATCTTTTAAATCCAGCTGCGATACCCAACATTGTTACCCACACAAATACTGTAACTGTTAATTCTTCTGTAAATGAGAAGGAACTGGCGAAACAATATCTAAATACAACGTTGAGGAAGTTCATAATTGCCATATAAGTCATCATCAAAATGATGAGTGATTCTTCGAAATAATCAAGAATTTTGCCGAGCAATTTCATCTTTCTCCACCTTTCTTTCGTTCATTAAATGCAATTACACGCCAAACACATTATTGCTGTAGAAAATAATTAGTATTAAATAGAATAATTACTTTGTCTTTTAGCGTACTTTTTTCTTTGGTTTTTTGTAAATTGCAAGCTTTTATTGCAGTAAAAAAGAGAGAGCAGGGACAGTATGTCTTCTGCCCTCTCGACACTACATCTTAGTGGTCCATTTCAATAAGACTATGTATATTATTCAAATGTGTAACCAAAAGCAGCAAATGCTTCATCGCCAAACTCTGTTCTGTATTTTTCGTAAACAGGAGCAACTACTGTCTTCATTTCTTCAATTGCTTCTGGAGACAATTCGTTAACTTCAACGCCAATACCCTTGAATTCTTCGATGATTTCAGCATCCATAGATCTAGAAGATGCAACCTGTGTTGCACATGCTTCTTTACCTGCTGCTTCAAAAATAGCCTTATCTTCATCGCTCAGCTTGTTCCAGATGTTACCGCTTACGCTTAAGATGATAGGATCGTAGCAGTAATTCCAGATTGTCATATATTTCTGTACTTCCTGTACTTTTGCAGATCTAATTGTGTCATAAGGGTTTTCCTGACCATCGATTGCACCCTGCTGTAAAGCTGTGAAAACTTCACTAAATGCCATCTGTGTAGGGTCAGCGCCCAATGTCTTAAATACGTCTACCAATAAAGAAATTGCAGGTACTCTGATTTTCAACATGGACATATCAGCTGCGGAAGTAATAGGACGTTTGTTGTTTGTGATCTGACGGAAGCCGTTTTCACCAATACCTACTACATGTGCACCTTTTGCTGCGATTGCTTCTTTAATAAATTCGGAACCAGTGGAACCATCGTTGAAGATATATTCATCAACACTGTCATAACCATTAGGGAACAACCAAGGCATACTGATTACAGACAATTCAGGAACAACGTTGGAGATGATCATAGAAGAGTGAAGGTCAACGTCTGTTGTGCCGTTGAACAACATTTCAACCCCCTTTGTCTGATCGCCTGCTGCCAACTGTTCGTTAGCATAAATTGTTACTGTGTATCTTCCTTCTGTGCCTTCTTCTACTAATTTCTTGAATTCATTTGCTGCAACCATCCATACGCTGGTTTCAGAAGGTGTTACCGCCATTTTAAGGTTTACTGCCTTAACGTCGCCACCTTCGCTGCTGCCACTGTCGCTGCTACCGCCGCCGCAACCTGCAACGCCTAAAGCCATGACAGCACACATAATGCCTGCTAATAATCTCTTTTTCATTTGATTTACCCTCCTCATTTTTGTTTGGACTCTTCCAATTTGTCTTTCTTTTGCTACAAGCTTGCCGCCCCTTCCAAAGACAGCTGTCATAGCCCTTTTCTTTTGTATTTTTTGCGTTGAGAAACCGCAATTCTTTCGCGTATATGCCCATAAGCATACACACTCATTTATAAAAAGTCCCGTACTTTGGCGTAAAGCCTTTTCCGTTCCCTTTTTATTGTGGTAAATAATTATATGTGACTACAAAACTAGGGCTCATTTTACCGCCCATTGAAATAAGCAACGTGATAATATGTATTATCGCAAAACAAATAATCTTTGGCCCATTTTGGCTTCTTTTCAACCAAATAAGTGTATAGTTCTAAATGCTCCTCTGCCAAAACCGACAAAGGCTTATCCGTCAAACGGGTAATTTCTTCCATATAGTGGAAAAATATATCTTTATAATTCAACATAGCATTGTAAAGGAATACATTTTTTGTCGCTTGTATCACAGCCATGTGAAATTCGAAATCGTATTTTGTGAAGGCAACCGCATCATTGGTTTTTCCAGCTTCTTGCATCTTATCCACCAAATCCTTTAGGATTGCTTCATCTTCTTTTGTTGCTCGTCTCACAAAAAATTCAATCGCCTTAAACTCTATTGCCTGTCGGAATTCAAAAAATTCTTTAAACTCCTCACTTGTAATATCAGAGGACTTCATTGTGTCCTTGGGTTCTTCATCCATTGTATCTTGTGCCGGGTTTCTATGTACAAAGGAACCAACGCCTTGCATCGTAACAACAATACCGCTCCCTTGCAAATTCTGCAAAGCAGCCCTTACACTGGTTCTACTTACGCCAAACATACTGCAAAGCTTGCTTTCAGAAGGAAGTTTATCTCCAACCTTCCATTCTTCACTGGTTATCTGTTCTAATATCTGATTATAAACCTCATCACTTAATGATAATCTCCCTTTGTAGTAATCCATGATTCTCTCCCCTAATCTGCTGCATGGCCCCTTTTCGCTTCAAAAACAACACGAAAACATCGGAGCGTTCTTCTTGGAGGCTCTTCTCGTTGATGTTTTAAAACCACTGTTCTAATACTTGTCGTACACCATGTATTACTTGTACTATAAGTTATCATACAACTGAAAAAAATGCAATTTCCGATTTGTACAAACATTCATACAAAAATTCGTAACTATTCCCATATCTACGAAAATCATTGTGCATTTGTATCGAAAAAGACCATGTTTTGCGATTTTAAATTATTTTAATTGTGGATATTTCACTACCAGCCGTTTCATTGCACACAATATTCACCCTGAATTGAATGCAATATTTATGATTTCTTAACACCCCAGTCCTCCTCTGAATTTAAATTCGACATAAAAAAAATATCCCGATATTATTATATTATCGGGATATTTTGTGGATTGTCAATAAATTATTTATAATATTTTACAGCTGAAGTAAACAATTTCATATCATAGTTGCCTTGTACGTTCTGATACAAGTTGTCTCCTATTCTCTCCGAGTGCCCCATTTTACCTATAATACGACCATCAGGAGAAATTAAACCTTCGATAGCACAAATCGAACCATTGGGGTTGTGCTGTATATTATTGGTTGTTTTCCCATTGTTATCCACATACTGGGTGAGAATTTGGCCACTCTTTGCCAATTGTTTCACTAATTCATCATCTGCCAATAATCTGCCCTCACCATGAGAGATTGGCACAGTATAGATTTCACCTGGGCTCACATTCATCAACCAAGGAGAGTTATTAGATGCAATTCTGGTACGAACTAACTTGGACTGATGGCGTCCAATGGTATTGAAAGAAAGAGTAGGGCAAGTTTCATCTGTATCCATTATCTTTCCAAAAGGAACTAGCCCAAGCTTAATTAAAGCCTGGAAGCCATTGCAGATACCACACATCAAACCATCTTTCTCCTCTAACAGTTGTGTTACAACCTCTTTTATTTCTGGATTTCGAAAGAAAGCCGTGATAAACTTACCAGAACCATCGGGTTCATCACCACCTGAGAAGCCCCCGGGAATGAAAATCATCTGTGAATTTTGTACTTCCTTGGCAAATCTTTGTATGGAATCAGAAATTCCTGATGCAGATAAGTTATTGATAACAAAAATTTCTGCTCTTGCCCCTGCCCGTTCCACGGCTTTTGCGGAGTCGTACTCGCAGTTTGTACCAGGGAATACAGGTATTAACACTTTTGGTTTTGCAAAAGAAGCCTTTGCCTGAAATACTTTTTCGGTTTTAAAGGTAAAAGTCGGAACATCCAATTCTTCACTCAAGGTATTGCAAGGATAAATTTTCTCCAGCTTACCTTCATAAGCTGCCATGAGTGTTGCCATAGAAACCTCTTCATTATGAAACAATATAGACTGATTCTCCCTTGTTTCACCAAGAAGAATACCAACCTCCACATCTTCTGTCATTTCTAAAACAAAACTGCCATATTGATAACCAAAAACTGTCTCCAAAGAAATTCCCTCTGCAAATGCAAATCCCAGTTCATTGCCCATGGACATTTTTAAAACCGCTTCTGCCACACCACCATAAGTCAAGGTATACGCACTGCAAACCTTTCCTGCTCTCATTAATTGATAAACAACATCAAAGTTTTTCTTTAGGCTATCCGCTGTTGGCAAACCATTTTCATCATATGCAGGCACTAGCAATGCAACTCGGTTCCCTGGTTTTTTAAATTCCGGAGAGATAATATTGCTGATTTCTTCTGTTGTTACTGCAAAGGAAACCAATGTTGGTGGAACATCAATGTGTTCGAAGCTACCACTCATGGAATCTTTGCCACCAATTGCTGCAATCTCCAAGCCTTTTTGTGCCATAAATGCGCCAAGCAACGCTGCCAAGGGCTTACCCCAACGCTTCCCATCTTTTAATGGCTTTTCAAAGTATTCCTGGAAGGACAAATAAACATCCTCAAACTTAGCTCCCGTCGCTACCAATTTTGCCACAGACTCCACAACAGCAAGGTATGCGCTGTGGTAGGGGCTAGCATCTGCAATAAAGGGGTTGTATCCCCATGCCATTAAAGAACAAGTAGTAGTATCCTTTTTTTCAACAGAAACTTTATTTACCATGGCCTGAATTGGTGTTCTCTGGGTTTTTCCACCAAAAGGCATTAAAACCGTGCCTGCGCCAATAGTAGAATCAAAACGCTCAGAAAGGCCTCGCTTGGAGCAAACATTTAAGTCACCAGCAACAGCTATATAACCATCCTGGAAGTTGGCAGGAATTTCTTTGGTAATCACCTTTGGTGCTTCAGGTGCAATATCTATGTGCTTTTCAGCACCATTGGAATCCAAAAATTCCCGGGAAATATTGACGATATCTTTTCCATTCCACTTCATAATGAGGCGTGGGTCAGCCTTTACCTCAGCAACAACAGTTGCCTCAAGGTTTTCTGCATTGGCTAATTCTTTAAAACGTGCTACATCTTCCTTGGCTACTACAACAGCCATTCGCTCCTGCGATTCACTGATTGCCAACTCTGTTCCATCGAGACCTTCATATTTTTTAGGAACTGCATTTAAATCAATAATTAAGCCAGGTGCCAATTCGCCGATGGCAACGGAAACGCCCCCAGCACCAAAGTCATTGCAACGCTTAATCAATTTGGATGCTTCAGCATTACGGAATAAACGCTGTAATTTTCTTTCCTCAGGGGCATTTCCCTTCTGAACCTCTGCGCCACAGCTTTCCAAAGATTCCACTGTATGAGACTTTGAAGAGCCTGTTGCACCACCACAGCCATCACGGCCTGTACGCCCACCCAAAAGAATCACAATATCACTATCAATAGGCTGTTCTCTGCGCACATTTTCCGCAGGGGCTGCACCAATGACTGCTCCGATTTCCATTCTCTTGGCTACATAACCAGGATGATAAATCTCATCCACCTGACCTGTTGCCAAGCCAATCTGGTTTCCATAAGAGCTATACCCCGCTGCTGCCGTTGTCACAATTTTACGCTGGGGCAGTTTACCGGGTATTGTTTCGGAAACAGGCACTAAGGGATCCCCCGCTCCAGTTACACGCATAGCGGCATAAACGTAAGAACGGCCAGACAATGGATCACGAATTGCCCCCCCCACAC
>NZ_JAWRKF010000013.1:0-48266 GCF_040307045.1 Anaerotignum sp. | reverse complement strand
CCCCACACAGGTTGCAGCACCACCAAAGGGTTCGATTTCTGTGGGATGATTATGGGTTTCGTTTTTAAATAACAATAACCACTTCTCTGTTTTACCTTCAACATTCACATCTATTTTTACAGTACAAGCATTAATTTCCTCAGATTCGTCCAGTTTACTTAACTTGCCCTCTTGTTTTAAGAATTTAGCCACAATAGTACCCATATCCATAAGGTTAATTGGTTTTGTTCGACCAATCGCCTCCCTTGTTTTAAGGTATTCATTATAAGCAGACTGTAACAAGTTATCTTCAAACTTGATACTGTCAATCGTTGTTAAGAAAGTTGTATGACGGCAATGATCAGACCAATAAGTATCAATCATTTTGATTTCTGTGATAGTTGGATCCCTATCCTCTTCCTTAAAGTAAGCCTGACAAACCTTAATATCATCTAAATCCATAGCCAAGCCCATGTGCTTAACAAAAGCGTCTAAACCATCCTGGTCTAACGCAAGGAACCCATCAACTGTTTCTACCTCAGTGGGGATTGCATATTGTACCGCCAATGTATCAAAAGTATCAAGGCTTGCCTCCCTTGCTTCCACAGGGTTAATTAAATATTTTTTGATAGCGAATATTTCGTCTTCTGTTAATTTACCATATAATAAGTAAACCTTTGCAGTACGAACCAAGGGTCTTTCCTGTTTCGAGATAATCTGGATGCACTCGGCAGCAGAGTTTGCCCGTTGGTCAAACTGTCCAGGCAAATATTCCACCGCAAATACACTAGCTCCATCCTGTGGCAATTTATCATGTAAATGATCCAACTGCGGCTCGGAAAAAACAGTAGTTTTGCAAGCTTCGAATAACTCCTTTTCAATGTTCTCCACATCATAACGGTTGAAAAGGCGTAAATCTGTCAAATTATTAATATCCAACAAATTGACAATATCATGACGCAAGGAATCCGCCTCCGCTGTAAGCCCTTGTTTCTTCTCCACATATATTCTGTAAACCATGCTTACACCTCCGCTGCTAACGCTTTTTTACCAATATCATTTCGATAGTATGCATTTTCAAAATTAACAGTTTTCACTGTTTCATATGCCTTAGCGATGGCTTCTTCCAAAGAATCTGCAACCTCGCTAACACCTAATACGCGGCCGCCACCTGTTACCATAACGCCGTTCTTGTTTTTTGCCCCAGCAACATAAATCTGATTATTGTTCTCAGGCAATGTGATAGGGAAGCCTGTTTCATATTTTCCAGGGTATCCTGCTGATGCCATAATAACGCAACAGGCTGCTTTGTCACCAAATTTCACTTCTGCCTCTGCCAATGTGCCTTTTGCAATATGTTGCATAATCATCAAAAGGTCGCTTTCCAAAAGAGGCAATACCACCTGGGTTTCAGGGTCTCCAAATCGGCAGTTATATTCAATGACTTTGGGGCCATTGGCTGTAAGCATTAAACCGAAGTATAAGCAGCCTTTGAAGGTTCTATCCTCTTTGTTCATTGCATCCATCGTAGGCAAGAATATAGTTTCCATACATTCTTGGGCGATTTTTTCTGTATAATAAGGGTTTGGAGCAATGGTTCCCATACCCCCTGTATTCAAGCCCTTATCTCCATCAAGAGCTCTCTTATGATCCATAGAGGAAACCATGGGAATCATAGTTTTGCCATCAGTAAAGGCTAAAACAGAAACCTCAGGGCCTGTTAGGAACTCTTCAATTACGATATGGTCACCACTAGCGCCAAAAATTTTGTCTTCCATCATGGAACGAACGGCATCTTTTGCCTGTTCCCTTGTTTCTGCAATTACAACACCTTTGCCAAGAGCCAAACCATCCGCCTTAACAACGGTTGGGATTGGCGCTGTTTCTAGGTACTCCAAAGCCTTAGCCATATCATCAAAAACTTCATACTGTGCAGTAGGAATGTTATATTTTTTCATCAAGTCTTTTGAAAAAACTTTGCTGCCTTCCAAAATAGCCGCTCTTTTATTGGGTCCGAAACAAGGAACCCCAACTTCCTCCAATGCATCCACAACACCTATTACCAAAGGATCATCAGGTGCTACCACTGCAAATTCTATTTTATTTTCAACGGCAAAATTTACGATTTTTTCAATGTCTTTCGCACCAATTTCCACACACGTAGCATCCTGAGCGATGCCGCCATTACCGGGCAAAACAAAAAGTTCTTTTACATCAGGATTTTCTTTTATTTTTTTCACAATGGCATGTTCTCTGCCGCCACCACCAATTACCATAACCTTCATTCTTCATACCCTCCCGCTTCTTAATGGTGGAATAAACGCATTCCAGTAAACGCCATAACCATTTCATATTTATTGCAGGTTTCAATAACATTGTCGTCACGGATAGAACCGCCTGGCTGTGCAATATAAGTAACTCCACTTTTTGCCGCTCTTTCAATATTATCACCAAAGGGGAAGAACGCATCGCTGCCTAGAGCCACACCTGAAATTGTAGAAAGGTAGGCCTTCTTTTCTTCTGTTGTCAAAGGTTCTGGTTTCACAGAAAAGATTTCTTGCCAAACGCCATCTGCCAATACATCTTCATAATCGTCAGAAATATAAACGTCAATGGCGTTATCTCTATTGGGACGGCTCACCGTTGGTAAGAAAGGTAGATTCAAAACTTTTTCGCATTGACGCAAATGCCATATATCAGCTTTGCTACCTGCAAGACGGGTGCAATGGATACGGGACTGCTGACCGGCACCAACGCCAATAGCCTGTCCATCCTTTGCAAAACAAACGGAATTAGATTGGGTGTATTTCAAAGTAATAAGGGCTACAATTAAGTCTCTTTTTCCCTCTTCGGACAAGTTCTTATTTTCAGTCACGATATTTTCCAAAAGGGCTTTATCAATTTTGAAGTTATTTCTGCCCTGTTCAAAGGTAACACCAAAAACTTGTTTTAACTCTTTTTCATCGGGAACAAAGTGTGCATCAATTTCAACAACATTATAGTTGCCATTTCTCTTGCTTTTTAAAATTTCTAAAGCCTCTGCTGTATAACCAGGTGCAATGATACCATCGGATACTTCTCTTTTGATAAGGTTAGCTGTTACCTCATCACAAATGTCACTTAATGCAATCCAATCGCCAAAAGAACACATACGGTCTGTTCCTCTTGCTCTTGCATAAGCCAATGCAATGGGTGACTCGTCCAAACCTTCCATATCATCCACAAAGCAAGCTTTTTTTAAATCTGCACTCATAGGCGTCCCTACGGATGCAGAAGTAGGGCTAACGTGCTTAAAGGATGTTGCCGCAGGCATACCCAAAGCCTCCTTCAACTCTTTTACCAACTGCCAGCTGTTAAAAGCATCTAAAAAATTGATATAACCAGGCTTGCCGTTTAAAATACGGATAGGCAATTCACAGCCATCAGCCATATAAATTCTTGCTGGTTTTTGATTGGGATTACAGCCATACTTTAATTCAAATTCTTTCATTTTCTAAATCCCCCCGTCAAAGATTCACATTTATAAATAAAGGAAAAAACCTCGGGAAGCTGCCCCCGAACCCCTGCAAGGATTGGCCCTTGACCCACTTAAAACCCCCACTACCATGGGGTTTTGGAAACAAATTTGGATACATCATACATTTTCAAAGTCTTAGCACAAGTAGATAAACCAAAGGGTAACTCATCCTAAAGAAAATAAAGTTCCAATAAAGTTCTTTGGCCAACTTTCTTGAAAGAAAGTTGGTGGGTTTGGGCAACGCTCAAGGTCTTAGCTATCATACTTTTAATTCCGCTTGAATTTCACCTTCATACCATTTTGCAATAATAGGCTCAGCCACTTCTTTTACAAATTCATCAACTTGAGATGCACTTCTACCGATATACAAAGATGGGTCTAATTCTGCTTTGATTTCCTCTAACGATAAGGGGAATGCATCATCGCCAGCAATTCTTTCGATTAAGTCATTCTGTCCGCCTTCCAGTTTCACTTTCGCTGCTGCAGCATGGGAATGGGTGCGCAGTCTTTCATGCAATTCCTGTCTGTTGCCACCTTTTTTTACAGATTTCATCATGATATTTTCTGTTGCCATAAAAGGCAGTTTTTCCATCACACGACGTTCCACAACCTTATTGTATACAACCAAACCTGCTGTTACGTTCATATAAATATTTAAAATAGAATCCACTGCCAAAAAAGCTTCGGCAACGGAGATACGTTTATTTGCAGAGTCATCCAAGGTTCTTTCAAACCACTGGGTACCAGCTGTTAATGCTGGATTTAAGGAATCTACGATTACATATCGCGCTAGAGCAGAAATTCTTTCGCTTCTCATGGGGTTTCTCTTATAGGGCATTGCAGAAGAACCAATCTGATTTTTTTCAAAGGGCTCTTCCATTTCTTCAAAGGACTGCAAAATACGCATATCATTGGAAAATTTGTATGCACTTTGAGCAAAGCCTGAGAGTACAGATAAGAAGTAGGCATCAACCTTACGGGAATATGTCTGTCCAGACACAGGAACACAGCCTCTAAAGCCCATATCCTCTGCAATCATGGCTTCCATCTTCTTAATTTTATCCTCATCACCCTCAAACAACTCCATAAAGCTTGCCTGTGTGCCTGTTGTACCCTTAGAGCCTAATAAAAGCAATTCTTCCAAGCGATGTTCTAGCTCTTGAATATCCTGACACAATTCATAAATCCAAAGTGTTGCTCTTTTACCCACCGTTGTTAACTGAGCAGGCTGAAGATGGGTGTATGCTAAGCAAGGAAGACTCTTATATTCCACTGCAAAAGCAGAAAGGTTTTTCACCACCTGGGCTGCCTTTTGCAAAATAATGTGAGATGCTTCTTTCAGAATAATTACATCTGTATTATCCCCAACATAGCAAGACGTTGCGCCTAAGTGAATAATAGGCTCAGCTTTAGGGCATTGCTTGCCATAAGCATAAACATGGCTCATTACATCGTGACGAACGACTTTTTCTCTTTCCTCGGCCACTTCAAAGTTAATTTCATCCTTAAAAGCTTCCAATTCAGCAATCTGCTCATCACTAATTTCTAGGCCTAGTGCCTTTTCTGCTTTTGCCAAGGCAATCCATAGCTTACGCCAAGTACGGAACTTGAAGTCCTCGGAAAATACAGCCTGCATCTCTTTGCTAGCGTATCTTGTGGAAAATGGGGAAAGATAAATCTCCTTTGTACTATTCATATTTCAATCTCCTTACTTGTTTTTATTCATCATACGATTTTCAATATTACCTGTTTTCAAGTCAATATATCTAACGTAAAGAGAAATTTTATTCTCCTCATTCAGGTTTTCCCAAATATCCTGAACCAAATCATCAATTTGATCAGGAACTGCCACTCTTTCTGGCTCACCTTGGAATGTAGGCAATGGATTACCATCGCAAGCGTAAGTATGAATAAAGTGACCCAAGCCTTTTACAGCGGAATATGCAAAAGTGTAGCGGCTACAAGCACTACCCTCAGCGTCTGCACTTTTTAAAATACTCATTTTATAAGTAAAATCTGCCTCACCAAATGTTAACATACCACTGATTCTTGGTGTAAAGTTTGGAGCATCTGGTTCAAACTGTCTTGTTTCCAAACCTCCTTCAAAAGTTTTACCTATCTTAATATAGTCAAAAATAGTATCTGTCTGATCACCATTTGTTACAATCAACTTGTTTTCAAATTTCTTGATGGGTGAATAGATAATCAAAGATGGATCCTCTACTTTAGATTCATCAAAAGGCTTGATAATTACCTCATCGCCATTTTCAATAAAAATGCGGTTGCGGCTGTTTTCACTACGTCCCATAATGAAGTAGGCAACAGCAGCCTTACTTCCATCTGCCGTTTTACCGATTACAATACCTCTACCTACATAAGCATTTTCTCTTATTAACTCCCCCATGGGGTCCATTTTATAGATATTCATATCAGTTTCCTTTCTTTAATGTTTGGGCTACCATTTCTACAGCCTTGGGTAACAGCACCCATTCCGCTTCTTCCATCACTCGTCTTTGTAACGCTTCAGGAGTATCTCCCTCCAAAATATCCACTGCCTTTTGTAAAATAATTTCGCCACCATCAGGAATTTCATTTACATAATGTACCGTTGCACCGGTTACCTTTACGCCGTATTCCAGCGCTGCCTCGTGCACATGCAAACCATAAAACCCTTTGCCACAGAAAGAGGGAATGAGAGATGGATGGATATTCACAATTCTCTTGGGGTATGCAAAAGTAAAGTCTTCACTTAACAAAGACATAAATCCTGCCAAAACAATCATTTCAATTCCGTTTTTCATCAAGACCTGTTTCATCTTTGTTTCATAAAGCTCTTGTGAGGGGAATTCTTTTCTTTTGACAACCACGCTTTTGATGCCATTTTGGGCAGCTCTAGTTAATGCATAGGCCTTATCGTTGCTAGCCAAAACCAAAGTTATTTCGCCACTGGGAATCTCCCCTCGTTTTTCAGCATCAATCAACGCCTGCAAATTTGTGCCACCACCAGAAACAAAAACTGCAATTTTTGTTTTTAGCATATTACTACGCCCTCCTCGGAGGCAACAATTTCGCCCATAACATATGCATCTTCGCCATTTGTTTTTAAAATTTCTAATGTTTTTTCAACATCTTCTTTTGCAACAACAACACTCATGCCAACGCCCATGTTAAAGGTATTAAACATATCTCTTTCAGGAATATTTCCTTTTTTTCCAATCAAATCAAAGATAGGCAAAATTCGCAATGCACTTTTGTCAATCTTTGCCCCAAAACCTTTGGGGATGCTTCTCGGGATGTTTTCATAGAAACCACCACCTGTAATATGCGAAACAGCTTTTACTGTCACTTCTTCAAAAACAGCAAGCATTGGCTTCACATAAATTTTTGTAGGTGTCAACAATGTTTCACCCAAAGATTTACCTCCCAGTTCTTCCACTGGAGCCATCATATCTATATTTTCTACATCAAACACACGGCGAACCAAGGAGAAACCATTGGAATGAACACCGCTGGAAGGCAATGCAATGATTGCATCCCCTGCTCTGATGGTTGTGTTATCTAAAATCTTTGCTTTATCCACAACGCCAACGGAAAAACCAGCCAAATCGTATTCATGTTCGGGATAGAACCCTGGCATTTCTGCTGTTTCGCCGCCAATTAAGGATGCGCCAGATTGAACACAACCTTCAGCTACACCAGATACGATTGATGCAATTTTTTCTGGGAAGTTTTTTCCCACTGCAATATAGTCCAAAAAGAATAAAGGTTTTGCGCCAACACAGATAATATCATTCACGCACATAGCGACACAATCGATACCAACGGTATCATGCTGATCCATCAAAAAAGCCAACTTCAGCTTTGTACCCACGCCATCAGTGCCACTTACCAAAACAGGCTTGGTAATCCCTGTCATATCCAATTCAAACAAACCGCCAAAACCACCAATATCGGACATTGCTCCCCCAGTTATTGTTTTAGCAATATGCTGTTTCATCAGCTCAACCGCTTGATAACCCGCTACAATATCAACACCTGCTGCTTTATAGCTCTCACTGTGACTCTTCATCTTTATTTTTTCTCCTCTCGCTGAGCTTATATTCAAATCTGTTTTTATCGGATTCCGTTGGTGTTTCTGTTGGATACTTTCCGTCGAAACATGATGCGCAATAACCTTCACCGTTAGGAGTCCCAATCAGCATACTTAAGTGGTCCAGGCTTAAATAACCCAAACTATCAACACCAATAATATCTCTGATTTCTTCTATGGTATGGTTACAAGCAATGAGATTTTCCTGTGAGTCTACGTCAGTGCCGTAGAAACAAGGATACAAGAATGGAGGTGCAGAAGAACGCATATGTACTTCTGTTGCTCCAGCATCACGCAAAAGCTTTACAATTCTCGCAGAGGTTGTTCCTCTTACAATAGAATCATCAACCAATACCACTCTTTTGCCTCTCACTGTATCAGCAATAACATTTAGCTTGATTTTAACCTTATCTTCACGCACCTGTTGTCCTGGTGCAATAAAAGTACGGCCAATATATTTATTTTTGATAAACCCAATGCCATAGGGAATACCCGACTGCCTTGCATAACCAATGGCAGCATCCAAGCCAGAGTCTGGAACACCAATTACAACATCAGCCTGAACGGGGTGCTCCATTGCTAAGCAAGCACCTGCCTTCACTCTTGCGTCATGAACACTTCTGCCTTCTACGCGAGAGTCAGGTCTGGAGAAATAAATGTATTCAAAAATACAAATTGTAGGTTTCACTTTTTCACAATGATCTGTAATAGTACGAATACCATCCTGATCAAAAACAACAATTTCACCAGGGCGAATATCACGAATGAAACTCGCTCCCACTGCATCCAGTGCACAGCTTTCCGATGCTACAACATAGCTGCCATCGGCAGTTTGTCCATAGCATAAGGGCCTAAAGCCATTTTCATCTCTTGCAGCTATCATTTTAGATGCAGACATCACCACTAAGGAGTATGCCCCCTTAATGCGATTCATTGCACGGTTAACCGCATCTTCAATAGAGGACGCGTGGAGCCTTTCCTTTGTAATTACATAAGAAATAACCTCAGTATCGCTGGTTGTGTGGAAAATAGAACCCTGCATTTCTAGCTCCTGGCGTAATTCAAAAGAATTTACTAGGTTTCCATTATGAGCCAGGGCTAATTTGCCCTTAATATGGTTTACTACGATTGGCTGGGCATTTGAACGATCATTCACACCTGTTGTGCCATAGCGAACATGACCAATTGCCATGTTGCCCTCTCCCAATGAAGCCATAACCTGAGGCGTAAAAACATCATTAACCAAACCTGGGTCCTTATGAAAACGAAACACGCCATCGTCGTTTACAACAATGCCACAGCTTTCCTGACCTCTATGCTGCAAAGCAAACAGGCCATAATAGGTGGTTGCTGCAACTGTGGCTGTTTCTTTCCCAAAAACGCCGAATACACCACATTCTTCATGAATTTCATTCATACACATTTTAGCACCTCTTCTATTCGCTTCCCAATTGTGATGTGAATTATTCGCCCATTAAACGTTTCAAAACTTCCTGATACGCATCTTCAACGTTGCCTAAATCACGACGGAATCTGTCTTTATCAAGCTTTTCACCTGTTACAGTATCCCAGAAGCGGCAAGTATCGGGAGAAATTTCATCTGCCAATACAATCTGACCATCCGCTGTTTTACCGAATTCCAGCTTAAAGTCAATTAGTTCAATATTTACATCTTTCAAATAGCTACCCAAAATTTCATTGACCTTGAAGGAGTAATTTGAAATCAATTCCAGTTCTTCCTTGGTTGCAAATTCCATTGCCAGAATATGATATTCATTTATCATAGGATCGCCCAAGGCATCATCTTTGTAACAGAATTCAAGAACGGTACGTTTCATTTTTGTGCCTTCTTCTAAACCAAGGCGTTTCGCCAAAGAGCCCGCTGCAATATTTCTAACAATGACTTCCAGAGGAACAATAGTAACTTTTTTTACCACGGTTTCTCTATCTGAAAGTTCTTCTACAAAGTGAGTAGGCACTCCATTGTTTTCCAAAAGCTTCATCAGGTGGTTCGTTACACGGTTGTTGATGGCACCTTTACCCATAATTGTGCCTTTTTTCAGACCATTGAACGCAGTTGCATCATCTTTGTAGGATACGATGCAGTAGTTTTCGTCGTTGGTTGCAAATACCTTCTTCGCCTTGCCTTCATACATCTGAATTGTTTTTTCCATGATACTTAATTCCTCCTAAGAATAATCTTTTCGCCTTTTGGGCTTTTTGGGTTAATTGATAAAATGGTGATTAAATCTATTCTCTGAAAAGGCTTTTTCTGCTCTTTTCTTATTTCCAATTGTGACTAATACCAAAGATACTTTGCTTTAACCAATGGTTTTATCTCATTACTTGTTATATTTGTCTGCAATCATGCGGTCTTTTTCCAACACTTTTTTTGCATTTTCAACTCGTGCAGCATTTAATTTTTCTGCCAATGCTTCATCCGCCACAGCCAAAATTTGAATTGCCAGCAAAGCCGCATTTTCTGCTCCATCAATAGCAACTGTTGCCACAGGCAACCCTCCGGGCATCTGCACTGTGGAGAGGAGGGCATCCAAACCGTCTAAGGTTGAAGACTTAATGGGGATGCCAATTACAGGCAATGTAGTATTTGCCGCCATAGCCCCCGCCAAATGAGCCGCTTTTCCAGCTGCTGCAATGATTGCACCAAATCCATTTTCTCTGGCATTCATTGCAAAAGTTCTTGCTTCCTCTGGTGTTCTGTGAGCGGAATAAACGTGAACCTCAAAAGGAACTTGGTACTTGTCCAATGTTGTTAATGCTTTTTCTACAACGGGAAAATCACTGTCACTGCCCATAAGAATTGCGATTTTTTTCATGGATAACCTCCTGATAAATGTAAAGAATTAATTTGAACACAAAAAAGGGCATTCCTATTCCTTTGTCAGAAATAGGACTGCCCAGACGGTCGACAAAAGCAGTATCTTTCTCCTGACACAAAATCACTAATCAGGCTCAGCTAAAAGGACGCTGATTGTTTCCCCACTGCTTAATTCCAGACTTTCTACTCCCTTGTGGTCTCCCACTTATCCGTCAGTTATAAAAAGCCTCTTAAATTTACACACTCAGTCTAACACATTAAATTTGATTCTGTCAATTCATGCCTTGTCAAAAAAGCTCTAAATATTTTCTTGACACATTAAAAACCGTATGCTATACTACTGACAATTTGTAAAGAAATACTCACCACCCACTAGCGAATTGAAAGGAGCTGAATCACTTGAACTACATTTTACCTAATGTTAACGTATTTGTTCAGGGCAGATTTGTCAAATCCAACGTATTTGTTATGGATGGTCTCATTTCCGAAATTTCTACAACAAAGCCTTCCTCCTCTTGTGAGAATATTCTCTCTGATCTGGAAGGTTGTTTTGTGTTTCCCGGTTTTATTGATGTTCACGTACATCTAAGAGAACCGGGCTTTTTTTATAAAGAGACCATTGAAACAGGCACAAAGGCAGCGGCCCACGGTGGTTATACCACAGTTTGCACTATGCCAAACCTGAATCCTACCCCGGATTCTTGGGAAAACTTAGCACCCCAATTAGAAATTATCAAAAAAAATGCTTGCATTCATGTCCACCCCTACGGTACAATCACTGTCGGCCAAAAAGGGCAGGAGTTAGCATTTTATGATGAGATCGTACAGGATGTATGTGCCTTTACCGACGATGGTCGAGGTGTACAAAATGACGACTTGATGCGGGATGCAATGAAAAAAATCAGTCAATACGGTAAAATCATTGCAGCCCATTGCGAAGACAATACATTGCTTCATGGGGGCTATATCCACCATGGAGAGTATGCCGCCCTCAACGGACATAAAGGCATCTGCTCCGAAAGCGAATGGAAACAAGTGGAACGAGATTTAGCCTTGGTAAAAGAAACAGGCTGTAAATATCACGTTTGCCATATCTCCACAAAGGAAACGGTAGCCCTTATCCGCAAGGCAAAAGCCCAAGGGATTGACGTTACTTGTGAAACAGGGCCTCACTACTTGGTCATGAACGATATGATGCTTGAAGATGATGGTCGATTTAAAATGAATCCACCCATCCGTAGTGAGGCTGACAGACTAGCCCTAATAGAAGGTATTCAGGATGGCACAATAGATATGATTGCCACCGACCACGCCCCCCATTCTGCCGAAGAAAAATCAAGGGGATTGGCAGGGAGTATGATGGGTATTGTCGGATTGGAAACTGCTTTCCCAGTCCTGTACACCGAGTTGGTACAAACAGGAATTATCTCTCTAGAAAAATTGATTGACTTGCTTCATACCAACCCTAGAAAGCGATTTGGCATCGGCACACCCTTCGAAGTTGGACAAAAGGCAGATTTCACTGTATTTGATCTCAGCAAAAGGTACACAATAAACTCAGAAGACTTTCTCTCTATGGGAAAAAGCACCCCCTTTACAGGCAAAATAGTTACCGGTGCTTGCCAGCTAACTTTATGTGGCGGCAAAATTGCTTACCAACGAGAAGATAAGTAGCAATAAAAGAAACACCTATGAAATTTGATAACACATTTACTTTTATATATATTTAAGGAGGATATTCAATGCCAAAAAGAACAGATCTCAAAAAAATCCTTATCATCGGTTCCGGCCCCATTGTCATCGGACAGGCTGCAGAATTTGATTATGCAGGTACACAGGCTTGCCTTGCTTTAAAAGAGGAAGGCTACGAAGTCGTTTTGGTTAACTCTAACCCCGCTACCATCATGACTGATACCACCATTGCTGATAAGGTTTATATGGAACCTTTGACATTAGAATATATTGCAAAAATTCTGAGATACGAACGTCCCGATGCCATCGTTCCTGGTATCGGCGGACAGACAGGCCTAAACCTAGCAATGCAGTTAGAAAAGAAAGGCATCTTGAAAGAATGCCAAGTTGAACTTTTAGGCACTAGCTGCGAAAGCATTGAAAGGGCAGAAGATAGAGAATTGTTTAAGGAGCTTTGCCAGGAAATCGGTGAGCCTGTTATTCCCTCTATCATTACTTATTCCATAGAAGAAGCAATCGTAGCCGCAAAAGAAATCGGCTATCCTGTGGTATTACGTCCAGCATTTACATTGGGCGGCACTGGGGGTGGATTTGCTGGAAACGAAGCAGAGTTGAAAACAATTATGAAAAATGCCCTTAGGCTTTCTCCTACCCATCAGGTATTGGTAGAAAAAAGTGTTAAGGGTTTCAAAGAAATCGAATTTGAAGTAATGAGAGATAAAACCGACAGAGCAATCACCATCTGCGGCATGGAAAATATTGACCCTGTTGGCGTTCATACAGGCGACTCCATCGTGGTTGCGCCAATCCTAACATTAAGTGATGATGACTTTACAATGCTTCGTGACAGTGCACTGAAAATCATCCGTGCATTAAAAATTGAAGGTGGCTGTAATGTTCAGTTTGCGCTAGATCCCGACTCCTCAAAGTACTACTTAATCGAAGTAAACCCTCGTGTATCCCGCTCCTCCGCTTTGGCATCCAAGGCAAGCGGTTATCCTATCGCCAGAGTTACAGCAAAAATTGCAGTAGGTATGACCTTAGAGGAGATTAAGGTCGCTCATGTTAATGCAAACTACGAGCCCGCTTTAGACTATATTGTGGCAAAATTCCCTAGATTCGCTTTTGACAAGTTTGCATCGGCAACCAACACCCTTGGCACACAGATGAAGGCAACAGGCGAAGTTATGGGCATTGGCCGCACCATCGAAGAATGTATCTTAAAATCGGTACGCTCCCTAGAAATCGGGGTTTCCCACCTTTATATGCCCAAATTTGACAACGTTAGCAACGAAGAATTGCTATCCTATATCGCTGAAAGCCCTGATGACAGAATTTATGCCATCGCTCAGTTAATCCGCAACGGTGTATCTCTGGATGAAATCTTCAACGCAACCATGATTACAAAATACTTCTTGGAAGTAATGAAAAATATCGTAGATTATGAAAAGGTACTTGCAAAAAACGTAGGCAACGAAGAAATCCTGAAAGTAGCGAAAAAAATGGGCTTCTCTGACAAAATAATTGCAAGCCTGTGGAACCAAAAGGAAGTTCAGGTGTTTGAGCAGCGTAAAGCCATGAATTTGTTCCCTGTTTATAAAATGATTGAAACAAGCGGTGTTGAGGGCTATATTCCTTACTTCTACTCAACCTACGAAGAAAAAAATGATTCCATCATTACCGATAAGAAAAAAATCATCGTTCTTGGTTCCGGTCCAATCCGAATTGGTCAGGGAGTAGAGTTTGATTACTCCACAGTTCACGCTGTAACAACCATCAAGGAATTTGGTTATGAATCCATCATCATCAATAACAACCCCGAAACTGTTTCAACCGACTATACAACCAGTGATAAGCTTTACTTTGAGCCTCTCACCGTTGAAGATGTTATGAACATCGTAGAGTTAGAAAAGCCCCTTGGCGTTATCGCTTCCTTAGGTGGCCAGACGGCAATCAACTTAGCACAGCCTTTGATGGAGCGTGGAGTTGAAATCATCGGTACCGATGTAGATGCCATCGAAAGGGCAGAAAACAGAGATGCCTTCGAGCATATTTTAAAAGATTTAGACATTCCTCAGCCAAAGGGGCGTGCCGTAACCAACATCGAGGATGGTGTGATGGCAGCCAATGAAATCGGTTACCCCGTTTTGGTTCGCCCCAGCTACGTTTTAGGCGGTCGTGCAATGCAGATTGTGGCCAACGAAAATGCTCTGCGCACCTACCTGAAAACAGCAGTACAGATTAATGAAGACCAACCCGTTTTGGTTGATAAATATATTCAAGGCAAGGAATTAGAAGTTGACGCAGTGTGCGACGGCTTCGACGTTTTCGTACCAGGCATCATGGAACACGTAGAGCGCACAGGGGTTCACTCAGGTGACTCTATCAGCGTTTACCCTACCTTCAGCGTATCCCAGAAAGCAAAGGGTAAAATTTTAGAATACACAAAGAAACTGGGCCTGGGTATCGGTATCCGCGGCTTGTTCAACATCCAGTTTATCGTTGATAGCCAGGATAACGTATTCGTAATAGAAGTAAACCCCAGATCCTCCAGAACGGTGCCTTTTCTTTCCAAGGCAACAGGCTACTCCCTTGCAGACATTGCAACACTGGTCATCTTGGGTAAAACATTAAAAGAACAGGGCATCTTTGGTATCTATCCCGATGAAAGCCCAAGATGGTATGTAAAGGTTCCAGCCTTCTCCTTCTCCAAATTAAGAGGTATGGACACCTACCTTTCCCCCGAAATGAAATCCACAGGGGAAGCAATTGGTTATGACAATAAGCTGAACAGAGCATTATACAAAGCTTTGCAGGCATCTGGTATGAACATCTTAAACTACGGCACTGTTCTGGCAACCATTACGGATAAAGATAAGGAAGAAGCATTGCCCCTTATCCGTCGCTTCTACGAATTGGGCTTCAATATCGAAGCAACGGCAGGTACGGCTGAATTCTTAAAAGAACACGGTATACGTACGCGTATCAAAAGAAAAGTAAGCGAAGGCAGCGAAGAAATTTTCGATTCCATCCGCTCCGGATATGTTAGTTATGTCATCAACACAAGGGATGTAAATTCTGAAGAAGGCATGAATGATGGTCAGGAAATTCGCCAGTGTGCCGTTGAAAACAACGTAACCATGTTCACCGCCCTTGATACTGTAAGAGTTCTGCTGGATGTTTTGGAAGAAACAACCCTTTGCATCTCTACTATCGACGCCTAAGGAGGACTTTTCTTGAAACAATCCGTATTTACAATCAGAAAAAATAATCCCCTAACAAGCACCGTGTACCGCATGGTGCTTGAGGGGGAA
Organism: Anaerotignum sp.; assembly: GCF_040307045.1. Classification (GTDB taxonomy): domain Bacteria; phylum Bacillota; class Clostridia; order Lachnospirales; family Anaerotignaceae; genus Chakrabartyella. The sequence goes on along the minus strand of NZ_JAWRKF010000013.1, from coordinate 32,835 downwards.
ACCTCTGCCATTACAAGGGCAGGACAATTCTTAAATATAAAATTGGACGGGATGTTCCTACGGCGCCCTATCTCAATCTGCGACTATGATGATAACTCCATTACCATCCTATATAAAGTAGTGGGTAAAGGTACCGAAGCCATGAGTCAAATGACGCCATCCCAAAAGCTTGATATTTTAACAGGCTTAGGCAACGGCTATGATACCAGCAAAAGCGGTCATCGCCCCCTCCTAATCGGTGGTGGTGTGGGGATCCCCCCCATGTATCGTTTGGCAAAAAATCTTATTGGTGAAGGAAAAATGCCGATAGTTGTTTTAGGCTTTAATACAAAAGACGAGGCTTTTTATACGGAAGATTTTGAAAACCTGGGAGCTGAGGTTCTAATTACTACGGCAGACGGCAGCCTAGGAACAAAAGGATTCGTTACAGACATTGTAAACTCCTTGTCTGACTATACTTATTTTTACACTTGTGGTCCCGAGCCTATGCTCAAAGCGCTTTCTGACTGTACATCGTCCAGTGGACAGCTAAGCTTTGAAGAAAGAATGGGTTGCGGATTTGGTGCTTGCATGGGTTGTTCTTGCAAAACAAAATACGGCAACAAACGTATCTGTAAGGAAGGCCCTGTTTTAGAAAAGGAGGAAATCATATGGTGAATACAAAAGTAGCTTTAAGCGGTATTACCCTTGATAACCCCATAATCCCTGCTAGTGGCACCTTCGGCTACGGCTATGAATTTGCTGAGCTTTATGACATCAATTTACTAGGTTCCTTCTCCTTTAAAGGAACCACAAAAGACCCACGCTTTGGCAACCCTACGCCAAGAATTGCAGAATGTACCGGCGGGCTAATTAACTCCGTAGGTTTGCAAAACCCAGGGATAGAAAAAGTAATTCATGAAGAATTGCCTAAGATGAGAAAGGTATTCCACAAGCCTGTGATTGCAAATATCAGCGGTTTCTCTGTGGAAGAATACGCCTACTGCTGTGAAAAAATCGATAAAGAGGGGCAGATTGGCATCATCGAGGTTAACGTGAGCTGCCCTAACGTACATCATGGTGGTATGAGCTTTGGCACAAGCCCTGAGGCGGCGGCAGAGGTGACCCGTTCCGTAAAAGCAGTAACCACAAAACCCGTCTACATCAAGCTTAGCCCTAACGTGTCCGATATCGTTTCCATTGCAAAAGCCTGTGAGGAAGCAGGTGCTGACGGTATCAGCTTAATCAACACCTTAATGGGAATGCGAATCAACTTAAAAACAGGTAAACCTGTCATAGCAAACAAAATGGGAGGTTTCTCCGGTAGTGCCATCTTCCCAGTAGCAGTGCGCATGGTTTACCAGGTTTATGAAGCAGTAAAAATCCCCATTATCGGCATGGGTGGTGTATCCTCAGCAGAGGATGTGCTTGAAATGATGCTTGCAGGAGCAACTGCCGTTCAGGTTGGTGCCGCAAACTTGGTGGACCCTTTTGTTTGCAAAAATATCATTGAGGACTTACCTAGGGTTATGAAGAAATACGGTATTACAGATTTAAACCATATCATTGGAGGTGCCCATAAATGAGTAAAGACGTCATTATCGCTTGTGATTTTAACAGCAAAGCTGATTTAATGGCTTTCTTAGAAAACTTTAAGGAAGAAAGACCATTCTTGAAAATCGGCATGGAGCTTTTCTATGCAGAAGGCCCTACTATCGTAAAAGAAATTAAGGCAAGAGGACATAAAGTATTTTTGGATTTAAAACTTCACGACATACCAAATACTGTTAAAAAAGCCATCTCCGTTTTGTCGGATTTGGATGTAGACCTATGTAATGTTCATGCCTCTGGCACCATTGCCATGATGGAAGCTGCACTCGAGGGATTCACAAAAAAGGATGGGAGCCGAGGCATCCTAATTGCTGTAACACAGCTGACTTCCACCAGTGAAGAAAGAATGCAAAATGACCTCCTTATTAACCACAGCCTAGAAGAAACTGTATTGCATTATGCAAAAAATACAAAGACCGCAGGCCTTGACGGCGTTGTCTGCTCCCCTTGGGAAGCAAACAGAGTAAAAGCAGTATGCGGAGATGAATTCTTAACAATCACCCCTGGCGTACGCTTTGCTGATGGTGAAGCGGGAGATCAGGTGCGTATTGCAACCCCTGAAAAAGCAAGAGAATTAGGCTCAGATTACATTGTAGTAGGTCGCCCTATTACCCAAGCGGCAGATCCCGTTGCCGCCTATAGAAGATGCTTGAAAGAATTTTTAGGAGGCGAAGCGTAATGAAAAATCTCATTGCAAAAGACTTATTATCCATTGGTGCCGTATTCCTGCGTACAGAAGACCCCTTTACATGGGCAAGCGGAATCAAAAGCCCAATTTATTGCGACAACCGCTTAACTCTAACTTCCCCTGTAGTCAGAAATCACATCGAGAATGCATTGGCCGAAACTATACACAAAGAATATCCCGAATGTGAAGTTCTCATGGGTACTAGCACCGCTGGGATCGCCCATGCAGCAATCACAGCGCATATTTTAGGCTTACCCATGGGCTACGTGCGTTCCGGTGCAAAGGATCATGGACGCAACAACCAGATTGAAGGTAGATTGGAAAAAGGCCAGCGAGTTGTTGTTGTGGAAGACTTGATATCCACTGGCGGGAGCGTCATCGAAGTTGTAAATGTACTTCGTGAGGCAGGCGCAGAGGTTCTTGGCGTAGTAAGCATCTTTACTTACGGCATGAAAAAAGGCCTAGAACGCTTAGCCGAAGCAAATGTAAAAAACATTAGCCTCTCTGATTTTGATGCAGTTGCTGAGGTTGCTGCAAAGGAAGGTTATATCAAGCAAGAGGATATTAAAAGATTAATGACTTTCCGCAATGATCCTAGCGACGAAAGCTGGAGGAGTGATAAATAATGAGAAGCTTAATCGATATTGTTGATCTTTCCATCGAAGAAATTGACGGCTTGATTAATACCGCAAATGATATTATTGAAAACCCCGTTAACTATAGAGATAAGTGCCGCTACAAAAAGCTTGCGACCCTGTTTTTTGAACCATCCACCCGCACAAGGCTTAGCTTTGAGGCAGCAATGATGGAATTGGGTGGCAATGTTTTAGGCTTTTCTGCAGCAAATAACAGTTCTGCCTCCAAAGGGGAGAGCGTTTCTGACACCGTTCGTACGGTAAGCTGTTACGCTGATATTATCGCAATGCGTCACCCAAAGGAAGGTGCGCCTATGGTGGCATCCATGCACGCATCTGTGCCCATCATTAACGCCGGGGACGGTGGCCATAACCACCCAACCCAAACCCTGACTGACCTTTTAACAATCCAAAGAGAAAAGGGTCACTTCGATAACTTAACCGTTGGGCTTTGTGGCGACTTAAAATTTGGCAGAACAGTACACTCATTGATTCATGCCTTATCCCGATATGAAAACATTCATTTTGTTCTAATTTCACCCGAGGAATTAAAGCTGCCCGGCTATATCATAAACGATGTATTAGATAAGAAAGGCATCAAATATACAATCACCAGCAGTTTGGATGAAGTCATGCCAACCTTGGATATACTCTATATGACTCGTGTGCAAAGAGAGCGATTCTTCAACGAAGCAGATTATGTGCGATTGAAAGACAGCTACATTCTAAATCAAGAAAAGCTGACCACCGCAAAGTCAGACCTTTGCATCATGCATCCCCTACCTCGTGTAAACGAAATTTCCGTCGATGTGGATGATGACCCTCGTGCTTGCTATTTCAAGCAAGTACTTTATGGAAAATTTATCCGCATGGCCTTAATTTTGAAGCTTTTGGAGGTGGAGTAATATGAATATAGATGCAATTCGAAACGGTATTGTGATCGACCATATCAAAGCTGGACAGGGAATGGAAATTTACCATCTATTAAATCTAGAAGCCTTAGACTGCTCCATTGCCTTAATTAAAAATGCGGGAAGTGGCAAAATTGGTAAAAAAGACATTATTAAGATAGATGCTGACCTCCATTTGAACCTGGAAGTTTTAGGTTATATCAACCCTGACATAACAATTAACATCATCAAAGACGGTCAAAGAATCAAAAAATTCCATCCCCAACTGCCGGAAAAATTGACAAATGTAATTAAATGCAGAAATCCTCGATGCATTACTTCTGTGGAACAGGAAATCAGTCATATTTTTAAGTTGACGGACCGTGAAAACAGGGTATATCGTTGTATTTACTGCGAGTCAAAAGCAAAGAGAACATAAAGATACACACCTTCATATATTAAAGCAGATACCCAGAATAGGTATCTGCTTTTTAACATGGATCTTCGCCACAAATGAAATACTTCTAACCTTTTCACCTGACTGCCATTGGATCTCTTGAGTTGAAAAGTAAGAACTTTTATAGCTTTTTTACGAATCTATTCCAAACATTCGCTACTCTAAGTTTTATTCAAATCTAGGGCAGTATCCAAACTTATTCGGTCATACCCTCAGATCAAATTTTTCATTGCCAATGGGCACTAATTTTGAGCTTCAAAAAAATTACCCGAAAAATTTTTGTCCAACCAAGGCAACAGATATGGATCATTATATCTGGTATATCAAGGTTCCCTGAGATTTCTTAGTATTCCTTTGGCTTGTTTTTTCAAATCCTCACTAAGCCAAAGGCACCTATCAGATTTTCCAGATGCCCTAAACCCATCTTTGAAGTTGATATGGGCTATTTTCATGATAAATTGTTCTCCCATTTTCCCTGATCTTTGTAAATCATTATTGTTTTATCATCCTTTCATATATTTACTATTTTCACACAAATAAAGCTTCTTTTCGAGGCACAAACACATACATTCTTTTCCCACGTATTCTTTTTCCCTTTCCCCTTGCATAAACTGATAAAAAATTCAAGGGAGCGTTCATATGCAAAATCCCAATATAAAATATTTAAAAATGCCTAATGGCAATTTTTGTCTGTTTTACCATGAAAACACTACCCTACTTCTACGAACATACTCAAACGCAGGTTGGTCAGGCCCACAAATTATAGCAGAGCATACTACCTCCACATTCTCAATCTGTCAATTCGGTGAAATCTGCTATATTCTTTATTCTACGATGGAGGGCAATCTATTTATGGCTTCCTCTATTGATTTTGTTAATTGGGATCATAGGCCAATGATGGGGGGAACCCCCTCCTCAGGCAGAACAAAATTTTTCATGATCCCAAGTGAAGATACGTTTCATATCGTCTATCACCTACCAACAGAATCAACAGGGATAGACTCTTTGGTGTATACGGCCTTTCGTAACGGGCAATGGGAAAAGCCCTATCAAATCGATCGTTTTATGCCTTTTGGTAAAACTGTTTTTCTTGCTCGGCGCTTGAGTAGAGAGCACATCATCCTTTATTACAGAACCTCCAGAAACATTTGGAGTGCACGAGAAATGCTACTTTCTCCATATACAATGGGTAGCCTTACCCCAATGATTCAGTCACCGTCAAACTATGTAGACATCTCCATTGTAAATGATGCAGAGCGAATTCATATTTTATATATTGTTCGGGGAATGTTTCGCACCCAAGTTGTCTACCAATATAAACAAACCTCGGCAATCAGTACCCCCCGTGTGCTGTGGGAGGACTCCAATTGTGATAACTGCTTGGCTTTTTTAGAAGATGGTAATTTGGTTTTAATGTGGACAGTAAACGGCCAACCTTTGCGTTGTTCCTCTGAAAACAATGGTGCAACATTCGGTCCCGTTGAGCGTTATACAGGTAACTTCCCTGCTCAATGCACCAAAGGGGAATTTATCGGAGCTGAAGAAGGCCAGCTAAATGCAACAGAAACCTACGGGGATATGTCTAGAAACTATAACCCCTTCCTAGTTTTAAACAATGTTTCTGTAAAGCCCCAATCTCAGCCCAAACCCCAACAACAAACACTGCATTTCCAAAAAGACGACCAAACCCAACCCATACATTTTCAGCAAGAGAAACAACCCCTGAGATTTCAACAGGAGGCACAGCCCCTAAGATTTCAACAGGAGGCACAGCCCCAACCCATTCATTTTACACAAGAAGTGCCACCCCAAAGTAAGGTGGCAAAAGCCTATGTACCTCCCCAGGATATTCAAAAACAGCAGATGGAAGAATTAACTGCCCTTCTTGCCCAACGAAGCGATGAGATTGCCTCTGTAAATGCGCGTTGGAAAGCACAAGTATCTCGCATGGAGTCTGAACTTGCATCTCTAAAAAAAGAAAACGAGCAACTAAGGCAGGCACAAATCTCTCACCAAGCACAACTGCAACAATTGCAAAGCCAAGAAAATAAAAAAATTCAGATTGCTGAAAATACATTCCACCCAGCACAAGAATTTGAAGTTGAGGTAGCAACACCAGGGGACGAAACTCTAAAATCACAAGAATAATAAAAAACGGCATGACAGAAATACTGTTCATGCCGTTTTTATTATTCATCAATAATCTCTTCTAAAATTTCTGAAATTTCCCCAATCAAATCGTCGCAGTTCATTCTGTTGGCAGAAAGTCTGCAACAATCAATACAATGCCATCGTGCCCTTACCCTACAAAACAAAATTAAACTTTTCTGTTTTGCCTCCTCCGTAGGAAATAAAATGCCAAGCACCATAACTGCAGCAACTAATGAGCTGCACATACCGCCAATACCGAAACCCGCACTGATTGCATTACAGCTATCCAATATTTCTTGGGAAAGAGGGAAACCGTATTGTTCTGCTGCTGCCCGTAAAACAGCCCTAGAGCAATTTTCTCCTTCAGCACAAAGGGCCATTGCTCGTTCCTTCATAATTATCATCCCCTTTCTCTCATAATATGAAGAAAAGGGACAATGGTTCAGCCTATTAAAATTAATATTTTGCCAAAGCTTTCAATTAAGGAGGAAGTAAAATAAAGCTTTCAAAACACTAAACTGAAAAAAAGCTATTATTGATTTAAGGCACAAAGTTCTCAGTTATGTTTATCACAATAGTCGTCCTTTGTCTCAACATGAAGAGAATATTTACCCAAAAATCCGATCTATTTATAATATTGGGGGACTCTTTTGTTATTTTTGGGGTATAGTTTTAAGTATCTTCCCGTTTGGATTCTTTTAAAAAACTCATTGCATGCATTGCGGTTCGTTTCCTAGCAAACAACTGATTGGATACCTCCCTTAGGCTATTGGTTACTATAGCTTACAGATGCCCAATCATATGGGATAATTTCTACACCCGTTCACCTTATGTTTATTTTTCTAAGATAACCACCTAATGTATAATAACAAAAGATACTTTCAATTGTAATTCTGGTAGACACATCTGTAAATTATTTCTCCACAAAAAAAGCAACCTTTTAAAGATTGCTTTTTCACTTCATATAGAAAATTATCTCATTTGTTCTTCTGCAACACCATATCCTTCTGATGTCAGTTTTACAGCCATGGGCATATATTTGCCGCCTTCCCATCTGGGATTCTGGCTTTTAATCCACCCATAGCAAAGTAACACACCAATAACACCTAACCCGAAGGAAACCAAACTCTCAGGCAGAGGAACCAGGGGGCTCACCACAAAGTAACCTAAAAATATTCCTGCCAAAAACCCAATTAGAGGGATGCCGTAGCTAATTAAAACAGCATTCATAAATGCATTATCCTGCAATTTTAGCTCAACCCAGTCACCCACTTCTGCATCACAAAGGTTTTGGGCATCTATATCCATATCAGCCTCCATATAGCCAGACAAACAAGCCTTACATCTGCCACAAGCCTCCTGACGGATGATATGAACTTTTACCATCTTTCCGCTCTCTTCTGTAACCAAACCTCTCATCGCTTAAACCGCCTTTCTATTCTTTCCTCTAACCGAGGCTCACTCCAATCTATACAGCAACTATTATACACGATTTATGTCGTAAAAAAAAGTGATTTTTCACAGAAATCACTGCCAATCTTCATTTTGTTCTTGTTTCTTATTCATCAACCAAAAGAATAAATTCTTTATTAACGCTCCTAAAGGTACAGCTACCAAAAGTCCCCAAAAACCAAAAAGCCTGCCAAATATGGCCAATGAGAGTAACACCAAAACTGGATGCATCTCAACCTTTTTCCCAACTACCCTCGGCACTATAAACATACTATCTATTTGTTGCAAAATCAAAATCAAAATAGAAGCATACAACGCTCGAATGGGCTCACCACTTAAAAGTCCCGCAAGAATAGCCAGAATAAAAGCCATAATTGCACCAAAGTATGGAATTAGGTTTGAAAACCCAGAAATTAACCCCAAAACAACGCCGTAGGGCAGTCTCACCACCGTAAAGGCAATGGAAAATAGGACAGCCATAATGCCTGCATCTGTCAGCTGACCCCCTAAATAGCCCATTACTACATTGTCAATTTCCCTTGTCACCCTACGTATTCGCCTTGTTACCTTTTGACCAAAGAATAACGTAGAAGCATCTTTGCAAAAGCCCAGAATCCGTTCTTTCTCCATTAGAAAATAAAATGCTGCAGTCAATCCTACAACAATATCCACCAATCTGCTTCCAATCTTTGGAATATAACCTGTAATGCCCATTACCTTCTCCTGTATCCAAAAGGTTGCGCTTTCCGTCCAAGCAGACAAAATACCCTCCACATTTTGCAGTATGCCAAGCTCTGCAAGTTTTAGATTTAGCAATACTAACAGATCTCCCATTTTTTGTACAAAAGCAGATAATTGTTCCGCCAGCCCCTCTAAATCTGCAGTGCCCAAACTTTTAGCAGCCCATCCACCGCCAATAACCAATACCACAATGACGGTCAAGTATGCTCCTGCTGTTCCAACTTTCCTATTTTTGATTTTGCTTCGTTGCAAAGCTGTCAAGCGGGCTTCATACTGATGCTGAAAAAAATTTGTTACGGGTTCTAATAAAACTGCAAAAAATATAGCCAATATAAGGGGTGCAAAAACGGCGAGGGTCCCCCTCGCCGTCTCAATTATGACATTTTTCGCCTCGGAAAGTTTAAAAAGCAACATTCCCAATACTACCAGAATACCAACTGTAAAAATTATATGGAAGGATATTACCAAATATTTTTTATTCCAAGGCAATCTCATCGCTTCACCATTCCTTTTGAATTAGTGATCCATCTGTTTTAAAACTTCTTTCAAAAACTCCCAAACCCGAATTGTGGAAGAAATAGACAAACGCTCATCAGGTGTGTGTACGTCATACATTTCTGGCCCAATGGAAACCATATCTAGGTTCGGAATTTTCTCTGAAAAAAGACCGCATTCTAATCCAGCATGAATTGCAGAAATAGTAGCCTCTTTCCCAAACATTTTTCCATAACACTTAGCAAAAAGCTTTAATAAGGGTGAGTCTGGGTTAAACCTCCACCCCGGGTAATCATTAACACACTCAACACTGGCCCCACAAAGACTAGCTACCGATTCAATCTTTTGGGTTATCAACGCTTTTCTGCTTTCAATAGAGCTTCTTACCGCATTATCAAAATAAATATGATCAGATGTTGTTTTTAAAATCCCAATATTGCTGGAACTTTCTACTAGTCCTTGCATTTCCATACTCATCGTTTGCACACCATAAGGCAAAAGCATTAAAAGAGAGACCACTTTACTTTTTGTATCGTTCGTCAAAACTTTGAAAACTTTTTCCTTTAAAGCTTCCATTGTTATAGTTATAGACGTCTCACTTGTTTTATATTCCACCTGAAAATCTTTTTCTATCTTTGCTAAAAGGGATCTTACCTTTCCCTCATTATTTTGATCTATTAATACAATTGCCTCCGCCTCACGACAAATAGCATTATCCATATTCCCACCATCTACACTAGCCAGTAGATAATCAACTTCTTTACCTAATTGAAATAACACTCTACCAATCAAACGGTTGGCACTGGCTCTTTGCAAGTGGATATCTGCACCGGAATGACCGCCTTTTAAGCCATGAATGGCAATTTGAAAGGCTTCTTTTCCCTCTGGGCTATCCTTTCGCTGAGTTGGTAAATACACCCTAACTCTGCATCCCCCAGCACAACCGGAAAGAAGCACCCCTTCCTCCTCTGTATCCATATTCAAAAAGCGCTTACCTTCAACATCAAAAGTTTCAAAAGTTCTGGCTCCCCCCATACCGATTTCTTCCTCAACGGTAAAAATAGCTTCTAAAGGAGGGTGCTCTAATGTATTATCATCCAATAAAGCCAGCATATAGGCAACGGCAATTCCATTATCCGCACCCAGAGTTGTTCCTTCTGCATGAATGAAATCATCTTTAACATATATTTGAATAGGATCTGTTAAAAAATCCAAATCAGTTCCTGCATTTTTTTCACAGACCATATCGATATGCCCTTGAATAATCATGGGAGCAACATTTTCATATCCCTTTGATCCTGGTTTTTTAATTAATACATTATAATGCTCATCCTGACGGCAATATAACCCTCTTTCCTTGGCAAATTCAGCAATATAATTGCTCAAAGCCATTTCGTTTTCACTGCCATGGGGAATTTTGCAAATTTCTTCGAAATAATAAAAAACCTTATCCCCACCTAAACCATTTAACTTACTCATTTTTTGTTCCTCCCTTCGGCACTGTCTTTCCATCATATTCCCACCAGCAATAGATGTCAATGCCGTTTTACAAGGTTATTATGTGTTAAAAACGCTAAACCAATGCTTGTTTTAGTTTCACAAAAAAAAACTATACCAGTGGTAGCAAAACTCTGTTCCATGATAAAAGGTAAAAATCTGCTGCCCGCCTCATTCTTCCAAGATTTTAGTAAAGTCACCACAAGTAAAATTAAAATAAAAACTCCGAAAGAACTTTCGTCTCTCGGAGTCTTAATACAGCGCCCTCGAGCATATGCCGATGTTAGCCGTTCATATGCTCCAATGCGTTATTTGCGGCATTTTGTTCTGCCTCTTTTTTGCTTCTTCCGCTGCCCTTACCCAGCAAACGGCCATCATGGTTCACCTCAGCGACAAAAAGCTTATTGTGATCAGGCCCTTGCTCATCTATAATTTTATATTGCAGGGGAACTTTGCTTATTTTTTGTATTACCTCTTGCAAATGGGTTTTTCCATCTAAACTTTTAAAATTACTCTTTGTTTGCTCAATCTGCTCCTCCATAAAGCGCATAACATAGCGATTTGCTGACTCTATGCCGCCATCGATACAAACTGCCCCTATAATCGCCTCAAAAGCATCCGCTAAAATAGAATCTCTGTTTCTTCCGCCTGTGCTTTCTTCGCCCCTGCCTAATAAAATACAGCGACCCAATCCTAGTTTACGAGATAAGGATGCCAACGATGCTTCACACACCACTGCAGCACGCAATTTTGTTAACTCACCTTCTGGCATCTTTGGAAAACAGCGATACATATATTCACTGACAATCATATCTAATACTGCATCACCTAAAAATTCCAGCCGTTCGTTATTTTCATGGCTGCCCTTTTTCATTTCATTGGCATAAGAGCTATGGGTCAAAGCTAAAACCAATAGGCTTTTATCCGAAAAAGAGTACTCTATCTTTCGTTCGAACTCCTCCAGATTTAAATGATTCATATTTAGTTCTCCAATACATTTTTAATATAAGTGATAGCATCACCAATGGTTTTGATTTTTTCCGCTTCATCATTTTCAAATTCCATATCGAAAGTTTCTTCTAACGCCGAAATAATCTGAAACAAATCCAAAGAGTCTGCACCCAAATCTGCAAAAGCCGTATCCTGTGTTAATGTTTCCACCCCTACGTTCAACTGCTCCGCAATTACATTCATTACTAATGATTCATCCATATTTAAACCTCCTAATAATACATCATTTTCTTTCAATACTATAACCCATTTGTCCCAATTTGTCAGTAGTAAACTGAAAAAATTTATAAAACATTTCAAGTGCTTTTTCGGCAAAAAAATACCCATCGTAGTGGCTAGGATTTTCATATAGTTATGATTTATAATTACGATGTACTTAAATAATATTCTTCATACTAACATATCTTAAATTCCTTCATCTCATCTACCTGCTATAAATTAAATGCACTACTATTTCGTTGCAGTATATCAAAACTTCATGACTCACAAAAATGAAGTACTATTAACAGTATTTTACTTTATGATGAAATAAAAACCATGAACCATCAAAAAAAGCCACAAAAAAATTGCGACTTTTTTACCACAAAAGATTTATTGTTTTCTCAAGGATATCTGGAGTTCACCATATATTTGCTTATCAATTTATTGAGGCTTATTCTTAGCGGCCGAATTACAGTTTATCCTTAATTTTTTCCACAATATCCGCTTCCGTAAACAACACACACTGGCGTATGGCATTTTTAATTGCCCTCGCATTTGAGCTGCCATGAGCCTTAACAACAAGTGATTTCAAACCAATAAAAGGCGCACCACCAACTTCATCGGAGTCAAAACGTTTTTTTACATTTTTAAAAGGCTTCTTGAGCATCGCAGCTGCTACCTTATATGCACCCGCTGTGATTTCCTCTTTGATAATATCGATCATTGTTTTGCTCAATCCTTCGCAAAGCTTCAAAATCGTGTTACCAACAAAACCATCACAAACGGTGACGTCAGACTCACCAAAAGGAATGTTCCTTGGTTCAATATTTCCTATAAAGTTAATACCCTCACTAACCTCCAGCAGTTCATATGCCTCTTTGGTCAGAGCATTTCCTTTTTCTTTTTCTGCCCCAATATTTACTAAGGCAACTGTGGGCTGCTTTTTACCAAAGATATTTTCAACATAAACTGAACCCATTTTTGCAAACTGTTCCAGGTATTTTGCCTTGCAATCAACATTTGCACCACTATCCAAAAGGAATGTAAAGCCTGTTTTTGTTGGCAAGCAAGTACCCAGAGCTGGTCGTTCAACCCCTTCGATACGTCCAACAATTAATAGGGCTCCCGTCAAAAGAGCCCCCGTACTCCCTGCGGAAACAAAGGCATCTGCCTCCCCATTTTTTACTAAGTTTAACCCTACAACCAACGAGGAGTCTTTCTTTCTTCTGATTGCAGAGGTAGGAACCTCATCCGTTCCAATTACCTCTTCTGCGTGAACAACCTGAATGCGCTCTTTGGCGTAATCGTACTTCGCCAATTCAGCATTTACCGCATCTTGACGACCAACTAGCTTAATATCTACATTCAATTCTTTCACTGCATCCACAGCACCCTTAATAATTTCAACAGGTGCCAAGTCGCCGCCCATAGCATCCAATGCTACGATTACTTTTTTATCCATGAAATCACCTGATTCCTTTCTTCTCCCTGACGTTCTATAAAATAAAGCCTTTGAGTCAAAAACAACTATTTGTATTTTGCTTTAAAAAAATTTATAACCAACTTCTTTCGGCAGATGCCTATCTATTTAGCACACTCATACTTATATCCGCTGTAAATAGATTTCTCATATCATAATCTCATTTGTAGCTTATCTAGCTAATAAGCAAAAAAAGAATAGCTAGCAAGAGGAAGATTTACCCAGATTGGTTAATCAATTTGTGAATTATTTTTATTTTACCCACATTGGAAGAAATTTTCAATAGCTTTGTATCCAATCCAGTTCACCATTTAAAAAAGTCATCCTATTAAATGCATAACCTCAAACAAGGGTAAAAGATGAAATTTTCATTAAAAAATCAGCACATAAGAAGAAAAGACAGCATATATGCTGTCTTTTCGAGTTTGACATTAGTCAACTTTGATGATTGTTTTCTTGTTATATGCACCGCAAGCTTTGCAAACCTGATGAGGAGTCATCAGTTCGCCGCACTTGCTGCATTTTACCAAGCTAGGAGTTGCAATTTTCCAACTCTGTGCTTTTCTCTTATCTCTTTTAGATTTAGACACTCGTCCCTTGGGTACAGCCATTTCTACACCTCCTCGTCAACATTGAAAAGAGCCCTTAAACTTTCAAACCTCGGATCTATATAGGTAGTATCACATTGGCACTCTCCCTGATTTAAGTCTCTACCACAAGCAGAGCAAAGCCCCTTGCATTCTTCATGGCAAAGAATTTTCATTGGTATAGCACTAATGATACCCCTTTTGACAAAGTCCGTAAGATCAATTTGATCTCCCGAAAAAGTTTCTGTCTCTTCGTTTCCTCTGCCTGTATGAGCAAAACGTTCCTTGATCTCGAAGCAAAGCTCTTTTCTGACAGGTGCAAGACAACGGTCACACCTAAGGTTGACCTCTGTATTGCCCTTTGCTTCAAAAACGAAAATTTCTTCTTCGTTTTTAAGAGTTCCCTCTATCTTTACAGGCTGCAAAAATTCCACAACATCGGGATAATCCGATGTATCATTGATTTGCTCCGTCAGCGTAACAGGCATTGATGCACCGTTTTTGCCAAACAACTGAGCCATTCCAAGTAACATTCAAATCACCCCATAGTCGTACCTAAAATATTATACTGAAAGGGCTCTTATTTGTCAAGAAGTTCCTTAGTATCTCTTGCAATTACCAATTCTTCGTTTGTAGGAATAACCAATACTCTTACTCTAGAATCAGAAGCAGAGATTTCCATTGCTTTTCCTCTTAAAGAATTATTGTAAGAATCAATGTGAACACCCAAGTAACCCAAGTAATCACAAATCAATCTTCTTGTAGAGCCGGAGTTTTCACCTAAACCAGCTGTAAATACGATACAGTCAACGCCATTCATAGCTGCTGCATATGCACCGATTCTTTTTGCTACTTTATAAGCAAATACATCTAAAGCTGCTTCCGCTCTTGTATTGCCGTGTTCGCTTGCATCTTCAATATCACGGAAGTCACTGGATACGCCGGAAATACCCAAAACACCGGATTTTTTATTTAAGATGTTATCCATTTCCTGAGGAGTTAATTTTTCTTTTTCCATTAAGAATGTGATAACAGCAGCGTCAACGTCACCAGCTCTAGTACCCATTACGAGGCCTTCCAAAGGTGTGAAGCCCATTGTAGTATCAATAGACTTGCCGTTTCTTACTGCACAGATGGAACCACCATTACCCAAGTGGCAAGTGATTGTTTTTGTCTGGTCATAAGGTCTTTCTAACATTCTTGCAGCTTCTTCAGATACATATCTATGGCTTGTACCATGGAAACCGTATCTTCTGATTTTGTATTTTTCGTAGTATTCATAAGGAATTGCATACAGGTATGCTCTTTCAGGCATTGTCTGATGGAAAGCTGTATCAAACACACCAACCTGAGGTACACCTGGCATAAGTTTTTCACAAGCTGCAATACCGATTAAGTTTGCAGGGTTGTGCAAAGGTGCCAATTCACTACATTTTTCCAAAGCATCTTTTACTGCATCATCGATGATTACAGAACCAGCAAAATACTCACCACCATGTACAACACGGTGACCAACTGCATTGATTTCCTTCATGCTCTTAACAACGCCATATTCAGGGTTAGTCAAAGCTTCCATAACTTTTTGAACAGCTACGTCATGATCTTCCAGATAGTCTTCAAAAACTACATCATCCTTATCAGCAGGCTGATGTTTCAATCTGGAACCTTCGATACCGATTCTTTCGCAAAGACCTTTTGCCAATACAGCTTCATTTTCCATGTCGAAAAGCTGGTATTTCAAAGAGGAACTACCGCAGTTCAATACAAGAATTTTCATTGTTTTCTCTCCTTCGTAATGTACCTATTTCATAACTAATTTATACTTGTTATTTATACCGCCTTCAAATTTTGAAGGCGGTTAAGCATCAAATGGTGTTCTTATTTGCCCATTACTTCAGCCTGAACTGCTGTCATAGCTACTACCGCAACGATATCATTTGCAGAGCAACCTCTGGACAAATCATTTACAGGCTTTGCAATACCCTGTAATACAGGACCGAAAGCTTCTGCCTTACCAAATCTCTGTACCAATTTATAGCCAATATTACCAGCATCAATGTCAGGGAATACCAAGCAGTTTGCCTTACCAGCAACAGGGCTAGTAGGCGCTTTGAGTTCGCCAACTTCTTTTACAATTGCAGCATCCAACTGGATTTCGCCATCCAACTTAATTTCAGGATATTTTTCCTTTGCAATCTTAACAGCTTCGACTACTTTTGTTACATCAGCATGTTTTGCGGAGCCCATTGTGGAATGGCTCAACATAGCAACTCTTGCTTCTTTGCCAACAAATGCAGCATATGATTTTGCAGAGTCACCAGCAATGCAAGCCAATTCAGCAGGTGTAGGGTTCTGGTTGAGTGCACAATCGGCAAACAGTAAGATACCGTCATCGCCATATTCAGGTGTCTGTGTTACCATGATAAAGAAAGAGGATACCAATTCTGTACCAGGTGCAGTTTTTAAAATTTGCAGTGCAGGGCGCAGTGTATCAGCAGTAGAGTGAATAGCGCCAGAAACCATGCCATCAGCTACCCCCATCTTAACCAACATAACACCAACAAACATGGAGTCATCCATAAGAAGTTTCTTAGCTTCTTCTAATGTCATACCTTTGCTCTTTCTTGCTTCAGCAAGTCCAGCAACCATTTCGTCCATTCTATCATAGCTTTCTGGATCAACAAAAATGGCATCGGAAACATCAAAGCTACCAGCCGCTTCCATGATTTTATCTTTATTACCAATTAATACGATTTCAGCTAATCCATCTTTTAAGCATTCTGCCGCTGCTTCCAAGTTTCTTTTTTCATAAGATTCAGGTAAAACAATTACTTTCTTATTGGCTTTCGCCTTTTCTTTCATTAATGCCAAAAAGTCCACAGTTAAAAACCTCCTAGTTGATTGTAGAATTTTCTTTTGTTACCCACATCTATATTATTATAAACAAAATGTCCCACCGGTACAAGGGAAAAGACATAAAAAAATGGCTGAAATTTACTCTTTTTTTCAGCCATCTGCCCACTTATTGTTAGAAAATATCAGTTTAAACAGCAATAATGATGAGTATGATTCCTTTATGAAATTACTGGAAATTCCATAAAAAATGTCGTGCCCATATATTCTCGGCTCTCAATTCTAATGCTACCTCCCAAGGAAGACACAGCTGCATTAACCACATCCAACCCTACCCCTCTCCCGGAAAACATGGTTGCACTACTTTTTGTTGTAAAGCCTGGTCTTAGTAAAAATGCAAAAATTTCGTTATCCTCATATTCTTCTTCCGGTTTTTTCAAAAGTCCCCTAGTCTTTGCCATGTGTAAGATGCTATGTTTATCTAAACCACGTCCGTCATCTCTAAAAATCACATAAACTCTTTGCCCAGCCTTCTGAATCTCCACCGAAATCTCACCGACGGGGGTTTTTCCCATTTTCTCACGCAGAGCTGTATTTTCTAACCCATGGTCCATGCTATTTTTCATCATTTGTAACACAGCCATGGAAATTTTATCATAGATATCTCGGGGCACTTCCGTTTCCGCTCCCGAAATTTTCACCATAAATTCTTTTGATAATTCTCTGCCCATGATATTTGCCAAACGCTCCATTTGAGGGATGAGCATGCTAAAATTTGTATAGGGAATTTTTTGTTTTCCCTTACGGGTATAGGCTATTTGATAACTGGGACCCTCTGGTTCGTTTTCATTATCAACATGGGCTAAGAAATTTTTAATTCTTCGCACAACGGCCCATCCAAAATCCGTAACTTCATCGTCTGTTTCCATACGACGTAGCTCTCTTTTTAAAAATCCTGAAACCATGCGCAATAGCTGTAGTATTGCCTTTAGGTCTTTTTGGGCTGGCCTTTCTTCCTCACGCAAATAAGAGAACAAGTCCTCCGCACTATGGGCAGTTTCTGAAATAGAGGGGTATCCCATCATAGACGCAGAGCCCTTAATGCTATGCATCGTTCGAAATAAACCATCTACTTCCTCCCTTGACACAGAAAATTCTTCTTCTTTCGCTTTCTCTTCTATGAAGTTGTCGATTTTATCAATATTTTTCCAAGTTTCTTCTAAAAATATATCTTGCAAGAAATCCGGATTATCCACAAACTTCTCCACATCATCAGCCTCTAATCATGAACTATTATATAAAAAGTATATCCTTTTTTCGGAAATTTTTCCAGATAAATTTTTAACGATTTTATAATAATTCTTTTGTTTTTTTTCGTTACATCACATATAACCCCATAAAACCAAAATTTGTATGTTTCTTTCAATTTAGTCTATTGATATCTTTAAACCTTTTCATACTACTTTTCTGCTTAAAGATAAAAACATCTAGTCATATTTTGTTTCTAAATATTTCCCTTTATCACTTTTGTGGTATAATATAAGTTATTTAGGAAAGATTTTGAAACAATGACTTCTTCCATATTGGATAAAAGAATGCCAAAAAACACAATGGTTCTGGCAAAATCAAAAGTTTTACCTCTGGTATTCTAGAATACATTTCATCAATTAAGTATTATAAATGTTAGATGAGGAAACGTACAAACGGTTTTATTTCCTTAAGTATTGCTTTTATTCTAAATTTCTATTAAGTTAATGAAAGAAAAGGAGATGGAAACATGAAAACCCTTGGCATCATAACAGAATATAATCCTTTTCATCTTGGACATCGGTATATGATAGAAGAGGCCAAGAAAAAAAGTTGCGCTGATCGTGTTGTAGTTGTAATAAGCGGCAGTTTCGTCCAAAGAGGAGAGCCCGCCTTTTTTGATAAATGGACAAGAGCAAAAGCTGCCTTATTAAACGGCGTAGATATGGTCTTAGAGCTGCCTGTACTTTTTGCCACTGCAAACGCAGAAACTTTTGCATCAGCTGCTGTTCGTATCTTGGAGGAAACTGGAATTGTCGACGTCCTTTGTTTCGGCTCTGAAAGCGGAAACCTTTCTAATTTACAAGAGGCAGCCAAGCTAATGACCGATGAAACGGAAGAATTTCGTACCCTTTTAAAATCCCACTTGGACTTAGGGTTGTCCTACCCCACTGCTAGGTCTAAAGCATTAGAAACCATTTCAAATATCAACAGCAAAATTTTAAGCGAACCAAATGATATCCTAGCCTTAGAATATTTAAAAGCACTAGAACGATATAAATGCAACATGATACCAATGACAATTCGCCGAGAAGGCAGCGGCTACCATAGTACCTCACTTGAAAACAAATTTGCTTCTGCATCTGCCATAAGAAAAGGTATTTTGGAGGATCAAGTTGCCCAGGCATTCGCACAAGTCCCCGAAAATTGTTATGAGCTATACGGCAAAACCCTTTCCGTTGGAACTGCCCCCATTCTTTGGAAAAATTATGCCGGCCCGCTCAATTATAAGCTTAGAACTGTTTCTGCCCAATACCTGCAGGAGATTTTTGAAGTAACAGAAGGTTTGGAAAACCGAATTCTCCGCTCAGTCGACGATTGCTATGAAATTGATGACATCATTGATTTCATTAAATCCAAAAGGTATACACGAACAAAAATACAGCGTATAATACTGCATATTTTATTAGAAATCAAAGGGGCAGAAGTCTCTTATTTTACGAAGAAACTTCATATGCCTTATATTAGAGTTTTAGGTTTTCGAAAAGAAACAGCTGATATTTTGGGTGACCTTACTATGAATGCAAAATGCCCTGTGCTTACAAACTTAAAAAAAGCGCCGAATATATTAGATGAGGATGGACTCCATCTTTTGGCCTTAGAAAAAACTGCTACAGATCTCTACACAATGACGACACCCAACCCAATATATCGCAACACAAACCAAGATTTCACAGTACCCATGGTTATCCTCTAGGAATTACTAAAATATAGAATTAATATATTAAGCCATTCAATTTCAGGCTAAGTGAAATCTTCATTTTCATAGAACAACCTTTTCAGGCATAAATTATAACAATACATAATGGAAGAAGCTTTTCACCATGAAAAAAAATTCCTTAGTTATAATTTGTGCTTGCTTTTTAGTTTTTGCTTTATTACGCTATCCCCAAGCTATGCTTGCAGCTGGGGCAAAGAGTGTTACTCTATGGTTTAATCAGGTTTTGCCTTCCTTGTTTCCATTTATGGTCGCCTGCGGCCTATTGTTACGCATGGGTGCTGCCGAAATGGTAGGAGAATGGTTAAGACCCCTCATGAAACCTCTATTCGGTCTACCGGGAATTGCTGCATTTCCATTTTTTCTTGGTATTTTTTCAGGCTATCCTATGGGGGCGAAAATCACAGCCTCGTTATATGAAGAAAAGAAAATCTCAATTTCCCAGGCTGAACATATTTTATCATTTTGCAACAACCCGGGGCCATTATTTTTGGTGGGCACTGTGGCTGCTGCTTTTTTTCATGCACCTTTCTGGGGTTACCTATTTTTATTGTGTTGCTTTTTGGGAGCACTCACAACGGGAATTTTATTTCGTATTTTATATCATCAAAAAAACAGCATGGATTTTATCCCTTACCAAAAAACAGCAGCACCTTCTATCTCAGAATGCCTACCCAAAACCATAGCTGACTCCCTAGACACCATCGCCCAAATTGGGGGTTATATCATCCTTTTCGGTGTAGTGGTTGAAGCCTTTAAACAAACAGGTATCTTTGAATTTTTAGGACATGGACTTTCCTTCCTGCCCTTTTCAAATGAATACTTATGCGGCCTTTGTGGTGGGATATTAGAAATGACCAATGGCACATTTATATTAAGCACCGCCCCTGATGATCTTTTTTTAAGGCTCCTTGCATCCTGTATGTTGGTTGGTTTTGGTGGTCTTTCAATCCTGTGCCAAACTTTTGGCATACTCAGGAATGTGCCCATAAAAAAAAGCCGCTATGTTGCGGCTAAACTGTGTAATAGCGTATTCAGTGGTATTTTTTTCTTTATTATAGCCCCATTTGTTGAAAAATACGCACAAAAAACAGTCCCTACCCTTGCTGTGATGGCAGAAACTGCATTTTCCATTCCAAGTTTGTACATAAATTGTAGCCTATTGTTTTTTGTTTTTGCTCTCTTTTTTGGCTTTTTTCAAAGAAAATAACGATTATTTGCCTAAGCGCAACTCTTGAATATTTTCGGCCAAAACATTCAGCGTTTGGGCAAAATAATCATCGGTTTTTATACTTTCGCTATAAACCACAGTCTTTAGCTCTTTCAGCTTGCCCTCTGCATCGGCCAAAACGCCTTCAGCATACTCCATCGCACCTAAACGCATTTCTTTTGACGTTTTCTTTGCCGAATCAATGATTGCAGCCGCCTGTTCGTATGCTTTTTTTGTTACTTCATTATCATCAATCAAACGAACCATACGGTCTTCGGCATTCTTCATTAATTCGTCAGCTTCCCTTTGTGCATCAATCAAAATTTTATTTCTTTCTTCAATGACCCATTTAGATTGTTTTAATTCATTGGGAAGTTTCATACGAATTTCACTGATAATATCGTATATTTCCTCTTTGTCAACAGACACCTTATTGCTAAAAGGCACAGCTCTGCTACTATCTAATATTTCTTCTAGTTCGTCTAATAACTGCAAAACAGAATCCATAAGCACTCCCTCACTTCTTGTATTTTTCTATAATAAAAGGTTTGATTTCCTGAGGAACCATAAAATCAATATTTCCACCAAAAACCGCAACTTCTTTTACATTTGTAGAACTTAAACTAAGATGCTCCTCATCAGCCGCCAGGAAAACAGTTTCCATTTCCTTTCCTAGCTTGCGATTAATCAGATACATCTGGTACTCAACTGCAAAATCCATGGTGTTACGAAGTCCTCTTACCGCGGCTGTTGCTCCAATTTCTTTTGCAAAGTCAGCCAAAAGTCCACTAAAAGAGGCAACTTCCACGTTTTCCATATCAGCTAGAACAAGTTCTAAGTGCTTTTTTCTTTCAGCAACAGTAAATAATGAACATTTATTGGGATTCTCCAAAACTGCCACTACTAATGTGTCAAATAGTTTAGCCGCCCTCTCAATGATATCTAAATGCCCCAGTGTGATAGGATCAAAACTTCCCGCATAAATTGCTTTTTTCATATATTTTCTTCCTCCAGGCACAGAAACGTCATTACCGTAGTTCTGTACTCCTTTTCACGCAAAACCCGAAGTCCCGGGATAGACGCCAGTGGAATTTGCGCCGAGCGTTCAACAATAATATAGCCATCTTTATTTAATAACCCACCCTGAACTATTTTTAACAACGTGGGCTCCGTTAATCCTGCTTCATATGGCGGATCCAAAAAAATTATATCAAACTTCCCTTTTTCTTTGGCAAGCTGATCCAAGGCCATTGGTACTTCTAAACCTATTACTCTTGACTGCTTGTCCAGCTTGGTATGCATAAGATTTTCCTTGATCACCCGTTGGCATCGGGGGTTATGCTCCACAAAAACTGCTTGTGTTGCACCACGGCTTAAGGCCTCAATACCTATTGCTCCACTTCCTGAAAATAAATCTAAAAAATTGCTCTGCGGCAAGTCAAATGCAATGATATTAAATAAAGTTTCCTTTATTCTATCTGTGGTAGGCCTAGTGGATAAACCTTCAATTGTTTGTAGCTTTCTCCCTTTTGCTGCCCCTGCGATCACTCTCATATGCGCATCACCTATTGCTTTCTAATTTGTTACATACATCATTACTATATCAAAAATTTGTATAAAATACAATATAAAACTCTTTCATATCTCTAAAGATTTGCCCTCCAAAAAATGGTCAAACTTAGCTTTAAGCCCTTGATGTACCTCTTGAGATAAGAATGGATCCATCTTTAATAGCTTGTCTGCCGCCTTTTGTGCCTCAATCAAAACAGTCATATCCTGATAAATATTTGCAATCTTCAATTCTGGTAAACCATGCTGACGGGTTCCAAAAAATTCACCTGGCCCTCGTAATTTCAAATCCATTTCCGAAATGACAAAACCATCGTCCGAGTCTACCAATGCCTTCAGTCTTTGCTTCGCAATTTTTGTTTTTGCATCGCTAACCAACACACAATACGATTTTTCTCTCCCCCGTCCCACTCGTCCCCTTAGCTGATGCAATTGGGCCAAACCAAAACGTTCTGCATTTTCAATTAGCATAATGACAGCATTTGGAACGTTTATCCCAACTTCAATTACAGTCGTAGATACAAGCACATGAATTGACCCATTTGCGAAGGCATTCATCATTTCTTGTTTTTCCTTTGGTTTCATTTTTCCATGAACGCATTGCACATTGCAACCATGTAGTTTATGCTGTAATTCCTGGGTATAATTTAATACTGATTGTACCTCTAGCTTCTCATTCTCCTCAATCATGGGGCAAATTACATAAGCCTGTCTACCCTCATGCACTTGTTTCTCAATGAAATTATAAATCCTTTCATGATAATTGCTTGTTACCGCCATTGTATCTATTTTCTGTCTACCTGGTGGCAATTCGTCGATAATAGAAACATCCAAATCACCATACAAAATCAGTGCCAAGGTTCTAGGTATTGGGGTTGCGGTCATGACTAACGTATGGGGATCTACACCTTTTTGATTCAATGCTCCCCTTTGGCGCACACCAAAGCGGTGTTGTTCATCGGTAATAGCTAGGCCTAGCTTATGATATTCCACACCTTTTTGTATGACTGCGTGGGTGCCAATAACCATGTTTGCTTGTCCCGATGCCACCTTTTCTAAGGTATTCCTTTTTTCTTTTACCGACTGACCACCTGTCAATAGCACTGTTTCAAGGCCTAGAGGACCAAAAACTGTAGAAAATGAATGATAATGCTGTTGTGCCAACACCTCTGTTGGTGCCATCAATACGGATTGATAGCCGTTTTGAATCACCCAATAGGAAGCGGTCATTGCAACTGCAGTCTTTCCGCTACCTACATCTCCTTGCACAAGTCGATTCATTTGCTTGCCCGTTGACATGTCTTTTACCAGCTCCCATAAAACCTTTTGCTGGGCATTGGTTAACTGGAAAGGCAAATGTTTTAGAAAGTCCTTCAAAGCCTTTTTCTTCTTCATGACAATGCCTTTATCCTCATGTTCCAGATAGGATTTTAGTGAAAAAAGAGCTCCCTGCAAAACAAAAAATTCTTCAAATACTAGCCTTCGTCTGGCGTCATAAAAACTTTCTTCCGTATTGGGAAAATGTATTTGCTCAATGGCAAAATTGCGCTCTGCAAGATGGTTCTCTTTACGTAGCCACAGTGGCAAATCCTCACCTAAGCCACCCCTTAGTTGACCCAAGGCATCTTCCATTAACCCTCTTAGCATCTTTTGGGAAATCCCCTCAACACTAGGGTACACGGGCACAATCCTTCCTCCTGCAAAGTGATCTCCGATTCGTTCCCATTCGGACACAGCAAATTCCTTTTTGCCATATTTATTTTGCAATTTACCTGTAAACAAATAGGACTCTCCAACTTTTAGAGCCGTTTTCATATAGGGCTGATTGTACCAAATAAGTCCAACCTCACCACTATCATCACTTACCCTAAGGCGGGTAAAGGTAAATCTTCCATGTCTGATTGTTTCACCACTGGCCTTACAACGAGCAATGAAAGTACTTTCCACATCCATTTCTAACTGGCAAATTTTTGTCAGCTTACTTCTGTCTTTATATTCTCTGGGATAATGAGTCAAAAGGTCTTCTAGAGTAAAAATACCAAGCCTATTCAACTTCTTTTCTCTCTGCTCCCCAACACCTTTAAGGATGGAAACTGGGTCATTCCACTCCATATTCTCACCTCTTTCTTCAAATCCCAAATTAATTTATATGAATTTTCGCTATATCTTTTTATTATAAAATTTTTATGGTCTATGTTAAAGCATATTTTAACAGCTTTTCAACCAAATTTCACCATACTCACGAAGAATCAGCACAAAAAAACCGTAGAGCTATATTTTGCCCTACGGAATGTTTGTTTTTATTCTATAGAAATGATATAGAAGTATAAAGGCTGATCCCCACTTTGAATTTCAACTTCACAATCGGGGTAGGTTTCTTCAATAAACGCTGCAATTTCTTGTGCATCATCTTCAGTTACATCAGCACCATAATAAATGCTAACCATTTCGTTATCTTCAGTAATGGTTTGCTTTAGCACTTCTTTTGTACCCTCTGCTACTTCCTTAGCAACAACAACAATTTCATCATTTAACATACAAAGAATATCACCCTCGGTAATTTCCTTATCCCCAAAGCAAGTATCCCTTACCGCATAAGTAACAGAAACTGTGGAAACCGCCTTAATTGCTTCTTTCATTTCTTCAGCCATTTCACCAGCCTCAAGCCCCTCTGCATTACAGAACATGGCACTGATGCCTTCGGGAACAGATCTTGTGGGTACCACAAATAAGTTTTTGTCTTCGCAAAGATCAACTGCCTGTTCCGCAGCCAAAATAATATTTTTATTATTTGGTAAAATAATAATATTATCTGCATGAATCTGCTCAACTGCATTCAAGATATCTTCTGTACTAGGGTTCATGGTTTGGCCACCTTCGATAATCTTATCCACGCCTAAGTTTCTAAAAATATCAGATAAACCTTTGCCCGCAGAAATAGAAACAAAACCGATATCCTTTTTAGGAGCATCTTCTTTCTTCTCTTCAGCAGCAGCCTTTTCAAATGCCTGCATAGGAGTAGCAGCATGAAAATCAATACGATTTGTATGCTGTTCTCTCATATTATCGATCTTCAGACCACTAAGGCTACCAATTGCCAATGCCTTTTCAATTGCCAAACCAGGATGGTCTGTATGCACATGTATTTTAATAATTTCTTCATCACTAACACAAACAATGGAATCGCCAATGGTTCCAAGGTATGATTTTAACTTCTGCACTGTTGCATCATCGGGGTGATTCACGTTGATGAAAAACTCTGTGCAATAGCCAAAAGTGATATCTTCATTCTCAATAGATGCCAATGCAGCAAAGTCTGTAGGCTCTGATTTCGTTGGCTCAGCAACAGTAATAGGACCTTCGTCATGAATATGTTTCAAAGCACCTTCCAAAACATAAAGCAAACCACGTCCACCCGCATCAACAACACCTGCCTGCTTTAACACAGGAAGCATTTCAGGTGTTTTTGCCAAAACCTCATGTCCGTACTCGATCACACCTTTTAGGAAAACCTCGATGTCATCTGTTTCCAAGGACAATTTAGCCCCCGCTTCCGCACAAGCTCTTGCAACTGTCAAAATTGTTCCCTCTTTGGGCTTCATAACTGCTTTATAGGCTGTTTGAACACCTTTATCCAAAGCCATTGCTAAGTCAACTACACCAGCTTCTTCTAAACCTTCCAAGCCTTTTGAAAAACCACGAAACAGTTGAGATGTAATAACACCAGAGTTCCCTCTCGCACCTCTTAATGCGCCGCCAGCCGCCAACTTAGATATTTCATCCACTCTCAAAGAACTGCTTTTTTCAGACTCTCTTGCAGCCGCTAAAACAGTAAGAGACATATTTGTGCCTGTATCCCCATCAGGAACAGGAAATACATTCATTGCATCTACCAACTGCTTATTTGCAGTTAATTCATTTGCTCCGGCAATAATCATTCTACTTAACCGAAGACCATTCAACTTCAAAATACTCACCGATAGTTCCTCCTCATGCTCAATTGTCGACCCTGACACCGTCAACAAAGATATTCACATCTTCTACCTCAAGCCCTGCATATTCTTCAACAGAATATTTCACAGTACTAATGATATTGTCTGCGATGGCAGAAATATTGGTGCCGTATTCTACAATAATATGCAAATCCAAACTAACTTTGTTTTGGTCTACTTGCATCTTAATTCCCTTTGTTAAACTTTCCAACTTCAAAAGCTGTACCAAGCCATCTTTCATATTCTTGGCTGCCATACCTACAATGCCGTAACACTCAATTGCAGCATAGCCTGCAATTCTAGCAATTACCTCACGATCAATGGTAATTACACCATACTCATTTTCCAATTTTGCTGCCATATCAACCAGCCTCCTATCTTAATCCTAATAAACTTAGGATATTTATTATCGATTGCATAGTTAGTTGTATTATACCACCCTTTTCATGTTTTTTAAAGAAAATTTTCTGAAAACACTCTTTTCCATCAATAAATTTATGGTAAAAAAAGATTAAAAAACTTATTTTTTTCTTATTTCTACTAATTTAATGCAAAACCCCCCTCCTAGTTAAAAGGAGAGGGATTTTTTTGGAAGGGGTATAAATAATTATGTAGAAAAATGAGATTATCTATTCCGTAAAATTTTATTGAATGAGGCTTGGCAACCACATGGTAATCTGAGGTATGAATGTTACCAACATCAAAACAATAATTGAAATGAGCAGCATAGGCAACATGGATTTTAAAGTTTGAACAAAGCTTGCCCTTGCTATCTGGTTTGTCATCAGTAAGCAAATCCCAACAGGTGGAGTAACCAAACCTATGCATAAATTGAAACTCATGATAATACCAAACTGCAACGGATCAATACCAAATGCTGATAACAAAGGCAACAAGATTGGAGTCATCATAATAATTGCCGCATTGGCCTCCATCAGCATTCCAATTACAAAGAACAGCACATTCAATAACAAAAGAATTACAATCTTGCTTGAAGTAATGGAGCTAAACACCTCCAAAACTTGCTGTGGTAAGCCCGAAGTGGTTACGACATAACTGGAAGCCTTGGATAGCCCGACTAACATCAAGATTGTAGCTGTACCAATTGCTCCCTCAACAAAGACTGTAAACATATCTTTTGCCTTCATATCTTTATAGATAAAAAGACTTACTGCCAGGGCATATACAACTGCAACAGCCGCAGATTCTGTAGGTGTAAAGATTCCACCAAAAATGCCCCCCAGAATTATAACTGGCATTAATAGAGCCCAAATACCGTCTTTAAAAGTTAGCGCAATCTCTTTTGGTGTTTTCTTTTCATGTGCAGGCAAATCATGCTTTTTACCATAAACCAAAGCATATAAGATTAGTCCGCCAGCCATTAAAACACCAGGAATTACAGAACCCATAAAGAGCTTGGAAACTGAAAGATCCGTAATACTTGCATAAACAATTAAGGTTATGGAAGGAGGAATAATTGGTCCTAAGATAGAAGCAATCCCTGTAATCGCTGCTGCAAAATGGGAAGGATATCCTTCTTCTTTCATGGCAGGAATTGTTGTACCACCTACTGCTGATGCAGTCGCAACACCAGAGCCAGAGATTGCACCAAAAAGCGCAGATGCCAAAACAGTAACCACTGCCAGGGAACCCTTAATCCAGCCGATTAATGCATTTGACACATCAATCAGTTTTCCCGTAATGCTCCGAGACATAATATTGCCCGCCAACATGAAGAATGGAATTGCTAATAAAGAGCTTGAGTTCATGCCTGCAAATAACTTTTGAGGTAAAACAATAAGGGGCATATCAGCAACATTCAAGGCAACTAGAGTGCCAATTCCCAATGCCAAGTAAATAGGTATCCCTAAGAAAGACAACCCCAGTAGCGCAAGAATAACAATCAAACCGGCATTCATCAGCCGCCCACCTCCTCTGTTCCCAACTCTCGAATTTGTGACACGTTTTTCAAAATTACTTCCATAGATGTTAAAATCATAAGGACTGCACCAAGAGGCATACACGCATAAGGGATAGACATGGAAATTTTTAGCCCTGCAGAGATATTACTTGCCGCTGTTTGGCAAAGTGTCAAGGAATATGTAAACAAAAATCCTAAAAATACGATACCAACTATGGTAGCACCAATGGTAAACATACATTTAATTTGGGGTTGAAAGAGATTTATCAAAAAGTCAACCTGTAAGTGGCTATTCTTCCTCGTTGCAATAGCAGCAGCAATCATCACATCATAGATAAATAAATATCTAGCCAATTCCTCACTCCACGAATTTGCTGAGGAAAAACAATATCTTAAAACTACCTGGTATACCATAACAATTATCATAATTGCAACGGTAACCGCTAAAAACAATTTTTCTACTGTTTCCAGCTTATCCAGAAACTTTGAGTAAGCCTTTATCAATGAAATCACCTCATTTTTCTTTTTATAACTTATTCCCCAGCATCCATAGCTTTAATTCTTTCAGTCCAATCTTTTAAATCGGGGAAATTCTGATCTGCAAAACCATCAAAATGCGCTTTAAATGCATCACGGTCAACATCAATGACTGTACAACCCTGTTCAACCAATTTCGCTTCTGCTGCCTCTTCTTTTTCTAACTGCTTCACGCTTACTTCTTGACCTGCAAATTCAGCAGCTTCTGTTACCGCTGCTTGAATGTCCTCAGGCAAGCCATTGTAGTAGTTTGCATCCATAATAAACAAGTTACAGCTATAAACATGGTTTGTTTTAATCCAATATTTGCATACTTCGTTAAATGCATAGTTCATTGAATCAGCCATAGGGTTTTCCTGTCCGGATACCGTTCCCTGCTGTAAAGCGGTATATGTTTCATTCATTGCCATTGGAGTAGGTGCTGCCCCCATCCACTGCCATGTTTTTAAGTACATCTCAAGGTTTGGTGCTCTTAGTTTAAAGCCTTTAAAATCATTAACATTATGCATTTCCTTTGTTGATGTTACAATTCTGGGACCTCTAAAAGTTCCCCCCATCAGCTTAAAACCAGATGCCTCACCAATGGTATCCTTCATTTCCTGTCCCAGGTCGCTATACCAAACATCCATAAAATGGTCATAATCGCTGTAAATATAAGGCATTGCATCAATATTAGCAAGGGGCGTAAATGTTGCCAATGTTCCTACAGATTCACAAATGATATCTGCAACACCGTAACTTAAGCCCTCCAAAACTTCTGATGTAGACCCTAGGCTTGCACCACCATAAAGTTCGACATTTACTTTACCGCTTGTCAATTCTTTTACCTTGTCTGCAAAAACTGCCGCAGTGTCGTATGCATTATCTCCTGCTGTTGAGTTTAATGCCATTTTCCAATTGTATGTATCTCCCCCAGCTTCACCTGCTGCGTCTACACTGTCTACGCTACTACTGCTTCCACCACCGCAGCCTACCAAACAGCCAGCAGCCACCATCATTGCCATTACACTTGCAAATAAACGTTTCTTCATACATTCTTCCTCCTTGTAATTTTAAGTTTTCAAATGGTCTCAGCCATCCATTGTTACGCCACCGTCAACATCACTTATCTCACCTGTTACAAAGCTTGCCAAATCAGATGCATAAAACAAAATTACATTTGCAATTTCCTTTGGATCAGCGCCTCTGCCCATGGGGATTGTAGCTATAATCTTTTCTTTCTTTTCTGCAGACATTCCTGCAGTCATTGGAGTTAATGTCAAACTTGGACACACACTATTGCAAGCAATACCAAAGGTTGCACCCTCTCTTGCTACTGCTTTTGTCAATCCAATTACACCAGCTTTTGATGCCGCATAAGCACTTGTACCTAGTAATCCACCGCCTCGCTTAGCTGCCACAGAAGCAACATTAACAATTCTGCCATACCCATTTTCTTTCATGGAAGGATACAATGTGCTGATTGCTGTATATACACCTGTCAAATTGATTGAAACTACTTTATCCCATTCGTTCTGGGTCACTTCTTCAAATGGCACTGTGCTTACTATGCCAGCATTGTTTACAAGCCCATGTATTTGACCAAAGTCTGCTAAAATTTGAGAGAAAACAGTTCGAATTTCTTGTGCATCAGCTAAGTTTACCTTGTAACAAGAAACATTGTTTTTTCCCAGCTCTTCTCTTACTTTCTCAGCAGTTTCCATATTTAAATCGACAATTATAGCATGTCCTCTACCTTCAACAATGCCTTCAGTAATAGCCTTTCCGATTCCACTTGCACCACCAGTTACAATTATTTTCTTGCCTGCGAAGTCCATTCCTCGCCCTCCAATTCTAAAGCATATTTTTGAATATATGTTCAATTATTTTGAACACATTTATATCAAAGTTTGAATTCAATTTTGATCTTGACTTAAAGCTATCACTATAACCCTATTCTGTCAATGCAAATTTCTAATATTTTTCACTTTTGTCGTTTTGCCATTTTTATTTTTTATTGTAATTCAACATATTTTTCAAAATAAATATATAGGCTATTTGAACACTTTTACTTTTTTTGAATTCAATATATTTACTTTTGTATTTTTAATTTAAATTCTCATTATGTGGTTAATACTTTCCATAAGTATAACATTGGATATTTTTTGTGATTAATTAGTGTTATTTTTATTTCACATAAACAAAATAAAGTAAAGCTTTATACAATTATGGAATTCTCATAACCATTTCTGGTAATACGACAGTATACGTAAGGAAACAACCAGGCGTTAAACCCGTAGTTGTTTATACTTTATTTTTTGCTCATGTATAACACGTTATATCAGTGAGCCACCTATATACTGTTAGTCATTCTTAGAGGATTTTTCTACTTAGTTCATAAATATTGTTTTAATTAATATCCCTTCTACAAATTTAATGAATACTCTGGCTATTTAATTTGTATTTTTTCTAATTTCCATTTAACATAACTATTTTTAAAATTTTGACTTTTTCTTTCCTTTTTCAATTTCAAATTGTTTATGCCCCATTGTGGTACTTGTCTCCTTGCCTAAAACTTAAACTTGATATTGTATCTGTGGGTATGTTAAAAATTTTGTGCATAAAATTTAGGTATACTTCTATTTTTTCAGTCTTCTTTGCAAACTATTGTGGCAACCTATAAAATTTAAATTTCATTAATAACAAATATTTTTTGCATAAATATTACGGGATATGTCCAATTGCACTGCTTATAGATAAACTATGTTTTGCTTTTGGACTACATAAAAAATGCCTTTGTTTTAATAAAATTCGTAGTAACTGACTACGAATTTTATTAAAACAAAGGCATTTTATTTATTTTTTATCGGCCATAAAAGTTTTTTAACTACGCACCAAATGCATAGTCTACTGATTGCAAATAAAAAAGCCTGTAATTACAGGCTTTTAAACTAGGGTAGCAGGATTCGAACCTGCGAATGACGGAATCAGAATCCGTTGCCTTACCACTTGGCGATACCCCATTAAACTAATTAATTTAGCTTAACTTGAGACCTGGGCTAGCTGGATTCGAACCAGCGAATGCAGGAGTCAAAGTCCTGTGCCTTACCGCTTGGCGATAGCCCACTATACGATAATGCAAAAGCTAAAAAGCGCGAAACGAGATTCGAACTCGCGACCCTCGCCTTGGCAAGGCGATGCTCTACCACTGAGCCATTCGCGCAAATTATATGCAGTCGAGGGGACTTGAACCCCTACCCAGAAACCCGGACTAGATCCTTAGTCTAGCGCGTATGCCAATTCCGCCACGACTGCAAAAATATGAGTCACTCGGGGCTCGAACCCGAGACACCTGGATTAAAAGTCCAGTGCTCTACCAACTGAGCTAGTGACCCACAATAGGGTGGATAATGGGATTCGAACCCACGGCCTCCAGAGCCACAATCTGGCGCGCTAACCAACTGCGCCATATCCACCATAAGGATTACAAATCCACTGATACAAGGCTCGGGGTGACAGGATTTGAACCTGCGACCTCCTGATCCCAAATCAGGCGCGCTAGCCAAGCTACGCTACACCCCGAAAACTTTAATTGAATTCTGGCAACCATCTACTTTCCCAGGCAGCTACCCACCAAGTATCATCGACCGCTTAGGTCTTAACCGACGTGTTCGGAATGGGAACGGGTGTGTCCCCTAAGCGCATCATCACCAGAAATTTTTCAGGCTAGCCATAACAAGCTTTCGCTTTTGACTTTGCCTTCAGATGTACTTTCATACACCTTCAAAACTGAACACAAGAACATTAGCATTTTCCTAAGCGTCTATCAAATTCCGACCAGGCACCCTAGGTGCAAAGAGGATTTTGATGCGAA
>NZ_JAWRKF010000012.1:0-39828 GCF_040307045.1 Anaerotignum sp. | reverse complement strand
TGCATGTGTTAAGCACGCCGCCAGCGTTCATCCTGAGCCAGGATCAAACTCTTAAATTAAAGTTTTGTCCTGCCAGTCTTAAATCTGGCCTTCTCTGGTTTTTTCGAAACCAGCAAACTCTTTTGTCTCTTTTAAAAGCATATGCTTTTGAATTGACTATGGGTTGTGTGTTTTTCAAACGCTATTCTATTTTCAAAGTTCACAGCACTTCACAGCGCAGAATTTATTATATCTAAGACATGCCAAAATGTCAAGCAATATTTGCATATTTTTTTTATTTATTTTTTAGTTGCTTTGAAAACCCCTAAAAATCAAGGATTTCTCGAAAAACCTGACCAATACTTTTTGTAATGACTAGGGCTGCTTTATGGTCAAAGGGTGTTGTCGACTTATTAATTAAAACCATTTTTTCGCCTCTATAATAATTAATTAGGCCCGCTGCAGGGTAAACATTTAAACTAGTCCCCCCAATAATGAACACATCAGCATTGCAAATATATTCAACAGCCTTCTCCAGCGTTTCGCCATTTAGATTTTCTTCATAAAGTACAACATCTGGCCTTACAATTCCACCACAAATGTTGCATCGTGTCACGCCTTCGTCCTTTATCACATACTCTAAAGGAAATTGTTGCTTACATTTCAAGCAATAGTTCCGATAAAGGGTTCCATGCAACTCTAATACATTTTTACTACCTGCTTTTTGATGCAAGTCGTCAATATTCTGTGTAATAATAGCCTTTAGTTTTCCTTCACTTTCTAGTTTTGCCAATGCTTTATGGCAATCATTTGGCTCTGCATCTGGATATAATAGCGTTTTTTTATAGTACTGAAAAAAGATTTCCGTGTATTGTTGAAAGAATGATCGACTCAGGATTGTTTCAGGACGATACCCATATTCACTAATGGCAGAAAAAATTCCATTTTCACTTCTAAAATCAGGTAATCCACTTTCCGTAGAAACACCAGCACCGCCAAAAAAAACAATATTATCACTTTCTTGAATCCACTTTTGAAGCTGTGCTAACTGCTCTTGCAAAAAATCCCCTCCAAATAAATTTCATAAGGTTTAAAGAAGCCCTTGAGATAGAGCTTTTTAACCTATTATACTTTTTAAAAGTATATCATCCTTTGTTTTTGTTTTCAACCTTACTGAATTATTCCTCACCATCTTTCGTCTGTTCCCTAGGAAGTACTTTAACAATGGTTTCACCGATTCTGTGGTTTTCCACCTGCTTCACCTGTATTTCCATGCCAGCTGTGACTAAGCTAAATCGACTACCATCCTCTGGAATTCTTCCCAACTCACTAAAAATAAAACCGCTATATGTTTCATATTCTTCCACAGGCAAGGAAATCTCCAACTCCTCACTTACATCTTCTAAGGAGGCACAGCCCATAATTCTCCATGTGTCCTCAGAAAGGTTCATAATTTCTTCTTCTTCTGTGTCCTCTAACATATCTCCAATCAGCAAATGAATCAAATCCCTCAAGGTGATTACCCCACTTAAGCCACCATACTCATCCAAAACCAAAGCAAAGTGCTTTCTGTTAGCACGCATATTCTTTAATAATGCGTCTGCTTTCATTGTTTCGGGTACTAAAAAAGGTTTTTCTACTGCTTCTGACATAACCGTATCCCGGCTTTTATCTTTCAACCGAAAGTATGTTTTGGTGTCTAATACCCCGATAATATCATCACTATCTTCACCGCAAACAGGGAAGTATGTGAAACGATTTTCTAGAATTATTTTTTCCCACGTATCCATATCATCTTCAATTTCTAACATAACGACGTCTACACGATGGGTACACGCCTGCTCAACAGGGGTATCGTCGAAGGCAAACACATTACGTATAAACGTGCTTTCTTCAATATCAATGGTTCCTTTTTCATTACCTTGATCTAGCATCATAAAAATTTCTTCTTCTGAAACTACATCATCCTCATCCTCAGGGTCAATACGCATCAAACGTAAGATTCCATTTGTGGATGCCGTTAACAACCATACCAAAGGTGCAAATATTTTGGATACCGTTCTAAGCATTCCGCTCATAGCCAAGGCCAATTTTTCCGCATTTTTCATAGCCACACGCTTGGGAACCAATTCTCCAAAAACCAAGTTGAAATATGCTAAAATTAAGGTAATCACAAAAACACAGAAGGAGCGCAGAACACTTAAAGGTGCATCTATCCCCTCATTTTGCATCATTTGTGCCAACTCACCCGCAAAATTTTCAGCTGCGAACGCACTACCCAACAAGCCAGCTAATGTAATTGCCACCTGAATTGTAGCCAAGAATCTTGCTGGTTGTTCTGTTAAAGAAAGCAACCTTTTTGCTCTTTTATCCCCATGCATTGCCATTCTTTTCATCTTTGCATCATTCATTGAAATTACTGCTATCTCTGCACTGGCAAAGACGGCATTCAATGCTATTAAAACTACTTGTAAAATGATTGGACCTAAAAACATCAATTCTTCCTCCTTAATTTCCTTACAATAAGACAACAAAAAAAGGCATACCTCACCTGTAACATTTTATGTTATAGACAAAGTATACCCTTGTATTCATAATCTTATAGACTAATATGCAATTCTCACAACTCTCGGCGTCATTTTCTCCGTCTGATTCCAAAACTAAATTCTCTCCTTTTTATAAAATATAATTAGGTATATCATCTCACATTTTCCCGTCTTCGTCAATCAACGAAAGGTTAAAATTATATTAACCTATGCTATAATTTATCAAAAGGTGCAAAAAAACTATAGTTGTCCTCCCCCATGATATTGTTATGGAATGTTACTGTTGCAAAAAAAATTACTACCCTTGTAAAAACTGATTGGAACAATCTTTATATGAAAAAAGGTTTGTATTAGGCACCTCCAATTCGCCGCTAACTTTTACTGATTATATTTTACTAAAAAACTTTCTATTTTCCCCATACAAACCCGTAATTCATCCATGCTATATGCATAGGAAATACGAATAAACCCTTCTCCGCACTGACCAAATGCATTTCCTGGTACCACCGCTACGCCACCTTCAAAAAGCAGCTTTTCACAAAATTCTTCGGAGCTTAATCCAGTTTTTTGGATAGAAGGAAAGACATAAAAGGCCCCCTTTGGTTCAAAGCAAGTTAATCCCAATCTATTAAACTCCTCCAGTAGATATCTCCTTCTTTCGTCGTATGCCTCCCTCATCACTCGCACATCTCCATCACAAAGAACATCGTCCCTTAAGGCCTCAATAGCAGCCTGTTGGCTCATTACCGGGGCACTCATAACAACATATGCATGAATTTTATTCATTTGAGCAATTAAATCTTTTGGGCCTGCAGCATAGCCTAAACGCCAACCCGTCATAGCAAACGATTTTGAAAAGCCATTTAACACTATGGTTCGTTCATACATTCCATCAATTGAAGCAACTGAGATGTGGTCTTTATCGCCATATGTAAGCTCTGCATAGATTTCATCGGAAATGACTAGCAGGTCATGCTTTATGATAATAGGCGCAATCTTTTCCAAGTCTTCTCTTTCCATAATTGCTCCCGTGGGGTTATTGGGATAAGGGAGAATAATTGCTTTTGTTTTTGGTGTAATTGCCGCCTCTATTTCATCAGGCATCAGTTTAAAATTATTTTCCACTTTCGTTGTCACAATAACTGGCACACCATGCTGCAAAATTACAGATGGCTTATACGAGACATAGCATGGCTCAATGACTAAAACCTCATCACCAGGTTCCAAAATTGTACGCAAAGCAACATCAATGGCTTCCGATGCACCAATGGTGCACATAATCTGACTAGTAGGGTCATACACCGTATGAAAACGTCTTTCCAAGTAATGGGCAATACGTTCCCTCAATGCAGGGATACCTAAGTTCGCAGTATATCTCGTCCTGCCCTCTGTCAACAAATCTATAGCAGCCTGCCTAACATGTTGAGGTGTTTTAAAGTCTGGTTCACCAACCCCCAAAGACACCACATCGGACATAGTTGCCACTACATCAAAAAACTTACGAATACCCGAAGGGGGTAAGTCCACTACGTGTTTTGCCACAAAATCTCTCATATTTATCAGCCTTCCTCTTATGTCCAATTACTTACCGAAAATCCACGTAATATAAAGCATCGCTTTTTGGTTCTCCAAGCATAATTCTTTCTGTGTCGGACACCAAAACTCGTTCTTTCTCAGTTATCTTCCCAATGACCGCTGCAAAAATCCCCAAACAGGACAATTTTTCTACCAACGCTTGTCCATTTTCCGTTGTTATTATCATTGTTCCGCTAGAAATTAGCTGTAAAGGATCAATCTTAGCAGCATTACAAATCAGCCTTGTTTCTTCTCTTATAGGGATTTTTTCCTCCCAAATTTCCACACCCATTCCCGAGCATTCTGCTACTTCCCAAACCGCACCTAGAATCCCGCCTTCTGTAGCATCATGCATTGCCGTTGCGCCATGTCCCACAGCAACCAGGGACTCCCTTCCCACAGACAAAAAATCCTTCATCCCTTGGGCAGATTTTATGACCTCTTTAGGCACCCGATCCACCAGAACTTCCTCGTACTCCTTAGCAATGATTGCTGTGCCTTCAAGGCCTGCCCATTTGGTCATTATGACATCTTGCCCGATTCTTGCACCGCCCGTTTTAATTATTTTTCTCTGACGACTTTTTCCAATTACTGCTGCCGAAACAATAGGCTTTATCACTGCATCTGTAACTTCAGTATGTCCTCCTAAAATCTCTATACCTAGCTCTTCAGCCCCTTTTAATGCCCCGTCCATAATTTCTTTCAACACAGACTCATCACTTTTTTCTGGCAACAAAACAGTTAATAAAATCCCAACTGGTTCTGCACCAGCTGAGAAAATATCATTACAGTTGATTTGAACCGCCAAATACCCAATGTCTTTTGCTGCCCCGGTAATCGGATCCGTAGATAATACACACATTTCATCTTGCAGGTCAATCACAGAGCAATCTTCACCAGTTTTGGGCCGCAACACAATATCATCCCGCCTAATGCCATTTTGCCTAATGGGATGCATAACGATAGACTCTAAAATTTCCGGAGGAATTTTCCCAATTTTGAACATAATACTTCCGTCCTTTCGTACAGAAAGTACCCCTGAAGCATGGTGCTTTTCAGAGGTACTTACTTCCATTTTTCTTATTGTATTCCAAACGAATTTTCACTATTAGAGCCTGTGGTAGGAGGATTTTCTGGTTGTGTCGGTACAAAAACCGGCTCGATAGCACCAGCTTTTTTTGTACCTACTGTTACTTCATCCGCAACCGCTCGATATGAGGAACTGCTAAACCAATCCTTACTTATCTGTTTACCGTTTTGGAATACTTTTTTATTTACAGAAACCTTTGACCCCGTTCGGCCAGTATGAGTGACTTCTCGCTGGCCTTCAGGTTTCTCAGGATCCTCTTTTATAATCTCATTAGGCTTCGGAATAGAGGCTTCAAAAACAGTTTCAAACTCAACTTTTCTGCCAGGTTCATGGATCTCATGGCCATAAAGCTTAACTTCTAACACACCATTTGCCGCATATGCCTCTAAATAAATAGGATACTCCGTGTTGTTTTTAATTTTTAAATCTTTATAATTACCTGCAATTGCTGCATCTCTACCCAAAGGAACATAGCCAACGGTCATAGAATGAGGATGCCTTTCCACAATTTCCAATTCTGCATAAATAGCAGCATTATACAGTGTGGATGTAATCTGGCAAACACCACCACCCATTCCAGCCTCTACTTTTCCATTTACGTAAACACCGGCATCTCGGTAACCACGCTCATAAGTCTGCTCGCCTAATCCCTCAGACGCAGAAAAAACTTCACCTGGCGCTATAATGCTTCCATTTAAATATTTACATCCCACAACCAAGTTCGTGTTTCTATTTTTATCGTTTGCTGTATATTTTGTGGTATATGATCCTATTAGGTCGGTTACATGTTCGTTATCTTCATAGGTAATTTCAGGTTCCGTGACCTCTGCAACAATCCCAGCTCTTCCCCCCACCATGGATTCAACCACATGATCCACATTCACCATGGTTGCTTCCAAGTCCATCTTCCGTCCGTGAACTTCTTTAGAAATAACGAATTTTCCATTGGTACGTGTCAAGCTACTGTTTTCAGCCTCTCGGTCAAATTGTGATGCCACTTCAATTAATTTGTCCTGCATTTTGGTTGCATCATAGGTAAATTCCAGAGAAACATCTACCCCAAATTTTAACAACGATGATACCGCCTTCTTATTTTCTTTTTTGCTACCTGTTCTACCAATGTTATATGCAGCATCTACTGCCTGTTCCACTTGATATTCCGCACCAATTTCTTGGAATGAGTAAACCCATTCTTCATCCTCATAATAAAGAACCAATTTTTGGTTTGC
The DNA here is from genome assembly GCF_040307045.1 of Anaerotignum sp. GTDB lineage: Bacteria > Bacillota > Clostridia > Lachnospirales > Anaerotignaceae > Chakrabartyella. The sequence continues at coordinate 33,409 of NZ_JAWRKF010000012.1, read as the reverse complement.
CGCATCTTTTCCATGGCTACGGACCAACAAATCTTGAGCCTCTTCTTTGCTTAATCCGCCTACATCAACACCTTCAATGGTTACTTTGGGAAATATCCCCTTCTGAGCCATAATTTCATTTATTTTTTTGTTTTGATTATACGCATAAGCAGAAAATCCGCCTATTAAGCAGAAACATACAATTAGAACCCCTATTATAATACCTCTATTGCTTTTTCTCGCCTGCTTTCGATAACGCCTTCCTGCATTTTTTTCTTCCATGTATTCTCCCCCTACTTCTACGGCTACCCTGAACCTAACTATAACTGAATCAACCTATTCTATTATAGTTTGATTTTTCCCCAAACTTGCTTAAGAAGTTTTTAGTGTTTTTATCTTTAACGGATAAATATACCTTGAGCAAAGGTGGAAATGAGTTATAAAAAAATACGCCGTTATGTAAATGGCTTAATTTCGATAAAACAGCCAATAAAACTATCATAACGGAGTATTTTTTAAATTACAATATATATTCGAATAAATAACATTACATTTTTATGACAATGTAGGAAACATTTTTTAACTTTTACGTTTTTTCTTAGCTTTTACTAGTTTCTCAGCCGTACTTTCAGGAGGTTTATGATTTGAGACAGGCTTTTCTTCCTCACTCTTAGATTTGTCCTCCTTGATAGCATCCTTCATTTCCTGGTTTTGAAAATTTATGGGTTTGGCTTTTGGCCTGAACTTAGCCTTAAACCCTTTTTGAAGCATTAAACCTTCCATTTGTAATACTAAAAAAGAAAACCTACGTAAAGCGATGTCAATCAAAAATAACAACATAGCTAGAACCATAAAGAATATTGTTAAATCCCTTTTGGAAACTACCCCTAGGGGTTCAGACTCAAACACTTGTCTTCCTTCTTCCAAAACCCGACCACCACTAGCAGAGGAAATCTGTTGTAATAAAGATAAACCTAGGCCTTTTTGGGTAATATCATATTCTTTTGGATAGGATAGTGCAAAACCAGTATTAAAATTTTCTAGTCCTTCTTTTTTTTCTATCTCTAAATTGGCTACATATGCCCCTTCTTCCGCCGTTTCAATTTCACCTTCATAAATTCCCGGTGCGGTCATTACTAGTTTTGACTCATAGGCATTACCTTTTGAATTCAACACAGTAGCTACTACACCCTCAATTTTCTCATCAAAAGGCATTTCTAAGCGCAGGTTACTTTTCTTTGCACCACCTTCCGCTGTTAGCTTCATATTCTGTGCCATTTGTGCATTCATTACCCACCCAAGGGTGTTTCTCAAAACACGGCTACCTTCACTAGCTGCAAGCCAGTCCTTTGTCCATGCTCCACCCACATCAGATGTCCATGCCGCAGTTCTACCCAACCCATATTGCCATGTTGATAAAATCGGCTCCCCTCGATCGCTAATAAAAACGGAGTCCGCTCTACTTTTTGCAGTAGTACTAACGTATCCACCCAGTGTGGGTACCGCTGTTATTGCAGATAAAATTGCCGATGCATCCTTTTGTTCTGGATAAAAGTTGCGGTTATTCAAGTATTCTTTTCCAGCTAATAATGTTTCCTTTGCAAAAATACTAGGCAAATCCGTAAACTCGTCAGTAAAGTAATACCGCCCATTCCCCTCACTAGATAACTTGCGTAAGAGAGTAGTGTCTGCATCCCCTCCCACAGCTACAGAGGATAACGTGATTCCATTGTTCTTCATCCTAGTCAATAGGGGGGTGTATCCATCCTGCTCAGCCTGTCCGTCAGTCAATAGGATAATATGCTTTTCTTTGGCATCGGTTTTGGTTAAAACATCCACTGCTTCTGTCAATCCAGGCAGTATACTGGTTCCTCCGCCAGCTTGAATCTTTCCAATTTGTTGTTCTATGGATGCCTTATCCCCACTAACCAAAGTCATAGGCACAGCCCATTGGAACAAATCGTCAAACGTAATGATGCCTAATTGATCTTTTTCTTTGAATCCATCCAAGCTTCGTATTGCCGCCTCTTTTGCCATTTCCAATTGGGTTATTCCATATTCTCCCGAGGTCATACTGCCTGAACGGTCTATAACCATAACCATTGCCAAATCTGGTTCTTGGCCCTCTGTCTTTAATTCCATATCAACAGGGAGCATGGCATCAAGCTGTGTGTGAAAGTATCCACCCAAAGCAAAGGATTCATCACCACCACTGACAATTAAGCCACCGCCTAGAGTCCGTACATACACCTCCAGGATATCCAAAAAACCTTCTGACAGAGTTTCAACGCAAACATTCGCCATAACTACACAATCATACCCTTGCATTCGGTCAATGGAAACAGGAACTGCACCTGGTGTTACTGAATCCACCTGTAACTGTGAAGATGAAATAATGTCATTCCATCCTTGACTATCCTTTTGGTCCCCAATTAGCAATACTCTTGGAACATCATCAATATAAGTATAGGCGTAAAATTTATTGTTTTTACTCTGGCCATCCTTTTCAGGCGTGATTTCCGCACGATAAGACACACCACCACCTGCAGCAGTTACGTCAGAAAACACAACTCGACTCTCCCCGGCGGTAACACGGATTTTTTCATTGGCAATCAATGTATTCCCCTTGTATAACCGCAACTCCGCAGCCGTATCAACATTTGAATCAATACAAACAGCAATATCATACGCCGTATTTTTATGTATTAGAGCGGGCAGTTCCAACGCTGTGATTTGAACCTCTTGTCCAATTTCTTGTGCCAAGGGGTACACATCTATGGTAACCCCTTGCGTCGACAAAACTTTTGCCTCTAGCGCGGCATCCCCCCCGGTTTCCTCTCCATCAGAAACCAGAACAATTCGTTTTGCAGCATCTTTTGGCAAAATACTTCCTCCTAGTTTCATAGCAGATGCCAAATCAGAGGCTCCTTCATCCACATAAGTTAAAAACCCACCAACAGGCAAATTCCCCTCCAATGTAGGTAAAAATTCCACCCCTGCATCTTTGCCGAAACAAACCATCCCAACACTATCTTTTTTTCCCCTGGCTTCATTGGCTTCTCGTATAAAGCTACTAATATCAGCATTCTTTACACTGGCAGAACGGTCAACTATAAAAATTGTTGAGGTAATATCAGATTTATTTGAAATATGGGGCATTGCCATAGCAAACACAATACAAACACAGACCCCAATTCTTATACCTGAGCAGAGTCTTCGTTGGAAGGCCGAAGCAAATCGTCCTTTTTGTGCTACATACCATATAAACCCAATTATAATGGGCAAAAGCCATAACCAATGGGGCTTCAAAAACTCAACGCTCACGGCAATTCACCCACCATTCTATCATTAATACCAAACACAAAAGCAAAAGCAATAAGTTTCTGAAGGACTTACCTATCCCTATGGTTTTTTCATTAGTTTCCTTTGCTTCTATTTTCTCACCTTTTACTGTCAAATCCGATTCTCCCTGGGTTTTAGGGTTAACCCCAAATATTTTCGTTCTTTGGTTACTGGCACTGTCTTCCTCGACAAGAGAGTAGAACCCTAACTTTTCCGTTTTGGTAAAAGGGGCAGATGGGAAAGGCGGTGCCACAATCACCTTTTCATCTTTAGGTGTTACCACCCAGGCTTTTTCAGTTTCAGGTCGAAATGCGAAAGAAATTCCTTGGCCTGCTTGCAATTGTGTAAGACCCTCCTCTCCTTGGGGAAAGTACCACTGAATCAGACGATAAAGTAAAATTGGAAATCCAGCAGTTAAAGGTAAATCAGAATCATGTAAATCAAAACCAAAAACCGCCATTCTTCTGCCTTCATATTCCCCGAAAATTGCCAGCGTATCACCGTCAGCCCGCACCAGGGGCTTGCCCCAACTTGCTTGGATTGGCTTTGCCTTTGCAACCTCAAATGAAATTGAGGAAATATCAGAAAGTCCCGTATTATCTGAAATTCGGGCAGTACCATTTATGTTCTTCTCCGCTCCTAATGTCACGTAATGATTTGTTGGTGGATTCAATAACATAACAAACCCATCCTTGGGTAACACTTCGGGTAAAAAACCATCAAAAATATATAATCCATATCCAGATAGGTCTTTTGCGTTTTCTGGTGTTGTCTTATATAATTCAACTTGATCTATTACAGAAATTGCCTTTTCTAAAAACAAATTACTATTTGTTATCAGCAGGATCTTTTCACTGCTTGCCAAGGAAATTCCCTCATACCGTATGTTGTCTGCCTGCAAGTCATCCTCAGGGAACAGGCGCACCATGATAGAGTTCGTACCCTTTGGCACTGCTCGAAAAGTTACATCTACCGATTCCCCCCGATCCAAAACAAAACTTTTTGTATCAAAAACTGTGTCATCCACATAGAGAGTAACAGTTTTTTCATTACCGTCTTTACCCCAATTTTCCAGCCTCGTTAGTACTGAAAAGCCATCCTCCTGCTCTGTGTAGGATAGCAATGATAAGGCACTATTGTTACCAGCTTTATTATAAACCTTCTCTTGAAGGGGTAGGTCACCAAAACCACCAAAATCATCGCTAAAAACAACAATTTCGCCACCAAGAACTTCTTTTTCCGCTTCCACAATGGTTTTGGCCTTATCCCAAGAAACCCCACCATTGGTAACTTCCGTCTCTTGTATACAGCGTAGCACCTGTTTTTTGTCATTTTCCCCACTCAAGAGCAAAATTGGCTCTTCTTGTAAAAGTACCACAGAAAAGGATGTCTGTGGTGCCGCATCTTCAACCAAGCGTAACATATCCTTCTTTGCCGACAAAAACCTGCTCTCAGGGACATCAGTAGCTTGCATACTCATAGAACAATCCAAGGCCAACACATAATCAACCACTTGGCCTTTACCCATAATATAGGGACCACCTAGTGCAAAGGCCAGCAGGAGTGCAGCCCCAATTTGCAAAAACATCAATAGATTTTTTCTTAATTTTTGCCAAGGTTCCTGAGCCTTTGACTGAGGTATTGCCTTTTTCCAAAGGTAAAGGCTGGGCACTTTTGTTTCTTTATATCTTTGTTTGAATAAATACATTAAAATAATAATGGGCACAGCCAATAAGGCCAGTAACCCCCATGGTGTAAAAAAGCGCATACCTTCCCCCCTTTCGTAAAACACAAACATATCACTAAAACATGATTTGGGAATTCAATCTTTTTTATATGAAGCAATGTGCTCATTGAAAAGGTTTATAACTAACATCTTTTTGCCTTCAATAAATAGATCCAAAACATCCCCACAAAAACCCCACAAACCATTCTTGAGATTTTTCAATGTATTTTCTCTCAACTATAATTCCTATTTTTCCAAGGTAGAGAAATACTCTGCAACCAGCTGACGCATACCATAAGGTGTATTCTGCTCGTCTAAGGCCTTCATCGCCTCATTTTGATAACTATAAAATACTCGCTCATAGGGCAAACGCTCTCCCTCTTCACCAATGGTTTTTTCTTGGGTCAAAGAGCTATTTCCGCCCTCATTTTTTGTTCCACCAACCTGCGTGTCATAGTCTGCTTTTGCAGAGGCCTTTCTTGTAAAAATTTCCTCTCCTTGAATATGGCCCGTTCCCCGACCATCCCCACTACCGCCCTGACCTTGACCTTGGCCTTGACCTTGGCCTTGACCCTGGCCTTGACCCTGGCCAGATTCTGTTGCCTCACATTGTCCACTCTCACATGGTTGTTCCATCTTTGTTTCACCAAGTTGCATATTTGCATTTTGAAGCGCTTTTCTAAGTTGCGTATTTTGCATACTTTGGGCAATGAGTTGATTTTTTAGTTGATTCAATTGCGCTGAAGATGCTGTCCCGCCAGCCATGGCCTTTGCTAATTGCTCCAACGCCTTTGCCAGGTCCTCGCTGGACATCTGGGTAGCATCCGTTGCCATCTGTTGACCCAACGCAGAAATCTGCTCCTTTGTAAGTTGTTTCAGCTGCTCCTGAAATTTAGCCATAGCACTTTCAATGGCACCTATATCGCCTTTTTCTGCCGCTTCCCCAATGGGAGCTGTTATTTCCTGTTTTTCAAATTCTTTTGCTACTTGTTTTAATTCTTTAGAAACACTATCTTTTTCAAGTTTTTTCAGCTTTTGCTGTTCTTCTTGCACTGCTGTTTCTCCAGCTTCTTTGGTGGTAACCCGCTTTAGTTCTTTTGCAAGCCCCTTCATTTCTTTTTGCAAGAGCTTTTTTTCCTCTAGAGAAAGTGTAGCATCCTGCTCAACCTCCTTGATAACCTTTTCTATCTGGTCAAGCTTTGCCTGCGCATAAATTTCTGCTTTTTCTTCCCTAGGTGATGGTAAAAAGCCCGATGCCATAGTCAGAGTAACGAAAAGAACCATACATAGAAAAGGTTTCTTAGGAAACCTCATCCCATATTTTTTTGAAAAATCCATTTGCTCCCCAATAGAGATTCCATCTTCTACCACCATCTTTTCTATTTTAGAAAGTTCTTGCTTTTCTAATAACTCCAATGCCGTCACCATTCGTTCTTGCCCACCCAAAGAGTCAGCCGTCTTTGCCACATCCTGCCATTTAGGCTGTTTCAAAAAAGCAAACATAGTGGCAAAAACAGTTGCCAGGCTAAAAATTGTAAACACACAAAGCATTGCATATGGAAAAAAAATGATTTTAGACAGCAAAACAACGGCAAGCCCTATGATACTTGCCGCCATCCACAGCCGAATAAGTTTTTGTAAAAATCCTTCTAAAAATAGTTTTCTTTTTAGGGGAGTCAATAGGGCTTGCATTTTTCCCATAGCTTATTCCTCGCTTTTTTTGTTTTTCTTCTCTTTCTTGGCTTTCCTGGTGACGTTCGTTTTATATTTCTGTTTGTGTTCCCTAACAGGGTTGATAAGGCTTGCAGCAAGAACTACAAACACACATCCAACAACAACCTGAAATGTCATATGCAGTATCCAAAGATTGCCTGATGCCCATAAAATAAACGAGCTCTTGGTACCCTGTGTATAATTAAAAAATGCACTCTGCAAAATATTAGTTCCAATCTGATTATCAATCAAAGAGAAAAATCCCACCCCAGGATTGGGGATTAACTTTATTAGAGTCGCCCCATCTGATGGTTCATAAAATCCCCTCACCATCATTGGTAACAATACCAAAAGCAATGTGCCAAAACACAAAACCCCCGTAATGATATAGACCAACATAATGGAAACCACAGTCCTTTTATAGATGCAGGAAAAAAAGATAGAAATCCCTCCCAGCATAAATGCAGTCGTTAACGTAAAGCAAATCATAGTCAACAAATTACCAATGCCAACGCTACCAAAATAAAAAACAATAGAAAATACAGGCAATGTGCTGATAATTAGCAATAATACAAAGGCCATTGAGGATAATAACTTGCCAATTACAATAGAAAATGGTGAAAGCTTAGTGACTAATAATAAATCTAAGGTCTGGCGCTCTCTTTCGCCGCTGATACTGCCTGCCGTTAATGCCGGCACTGAAAGCACAACCAAAGCCATTTGTATAGCTGCCAAAACCACATACAAGTACACCACACTTTGTGGATCAAACCCAAAACGGTACGACTGAAATACACTTGTATAAAAGAAAATACCTGCGCCCAAAGTCATCATTAGCAAATAAAAAGTAAGCACTGCATAATTTTTCCATCCTCGTAGGGAGGTAATTGCCTCCCTCCTTAATACAGGGTTCATCATATGCTCTCACCTCCCGTAACTTGCATAAACACTTCTTCTAGATTTCCTTCCTTCTCTTTAAAATAAAGCAGCGGAATATCCGCCAAAACCAATTGTTTCAAAATGTTTGCCAGCTGCTCATTTGTCCCTACAAAGTCAAACTCTACATCTTTGGTATTCTCCTCAATGGAACGAATTAGGGGTTGCTCCCTTAAAATCTTTACCATTCTATCCATCTCTCCCAGTGATTGTAACTGAATCATTCGTTTCTGGCTCAACTTTTGCATAATTTCCTGTACCGAGCCTTGGGCAGCCAGCTTTCCCTGGTTAATAATGCATACCTCTGTACACAATTCCGCAAGTTCAGGCAATATATGAGAACTGATAATAATTGTCTTTCCCATTTCTTGCAGTTGCTTTAAAACCTCTTTCATCTCTACCCTAGCCCTAGGATCAAGGCCCGATGCAGGTTCATCTAATATTAAAAGCTCAGGATCATGAACAAGACTTCGTGCTAAGCAAAGCCTTTGCTTCATACCTCTAGACAGAGAATCCACATAACTTTCTTTTTTATGAGCCAAATCTACAATTTCCAAAAGGTTTTCGATAATTGCCCTTCTTTCTTTATAAGGAATTCCATAGGCTCCAGCATAAAAATCCATATATTCCGTTACTTTCAAATTGTCATAAACACCGAAAAAGTCTGGCATATACCCTATCTTTTCTCGTAAACCCCGAGGATTCTTTGTGACGTCCACCCCATCAATAATAACATTACCACCTGTTGCGTTAAGTAAGCCAGCCATAATACGCATTGTGGTTGTCTTTCCTGCACCATTTGGCCCTACAAAACCACAAATTGCACCCTTTCCAACCGATAACGTTAGCTGATCCACAGCGGTAAATTTCCCATATTGTTTGATCAAGTCCTTAATTTCCAGCAAACAAGCCACCCCCTTCTATGAATAATTGGGGAACTCCTGTTTCCCGCTCCCTAAAGCAATGCAGTTTTACCTCAACAAGGTTATTTTCATCTAAATAGTTTTCTACGTTCACTTGCTCACCCACAGCAACTTCATCCCACTCTTGAGTAATACGATTATAAATCCATACACCCTCTGCCATAAAACCATCAGCGTCTGTTCCCATTTGAAGTTCCATACCTTCAACACGCACGCCCTCTGGAATCATATATGCCACATTAAAATCTCCGTCCTCGAAAGGGTATATTCTGCTTTCTTTTCCATCATCATATAGGTCAAACTTTATGGGAGCATCAACAACGCCTCTCAAACCAACCTGGAACTCCTCCTGCTTAGATAACTCCAAGGGGAAGTCTTGATGATACATAGAAATACTATTTTCCATAACCCGTTTGCCATTAACCCTCTTCTCTCCACCGACAATGGGTGTCTTGCTAAAACCAAAAAAGGTAACAGGTATTAAATCTGACGTCTGATTGTAATCAAAGAATTCCTGGCACAAATCCTGCTCCACATACCTTAGGTAGGCTTCTTTTCTTGACATCTCTCCATTTGCTACCTTATTTCTAATTTCTTCATAGTTATAGCCTCTATAAGGCATCCAAGCATCTTCGCCAAAGTTTTCTGTGGAGAGATCCACTTTCAGAGTTTCCCCTGCAACTAACGAATCAAATTCCTGCAAATAGCCATTTAAAACTAAGGTAATGCGATAAAAATCAATATTGGTATGATTGATAATCTCACCTACAAATTTCCCATCTTTCATACTAACGGTACTTTCAACACTCCCACCCAAATCAACACTGCTTTGGGTTCTAAAGTATTGAGTGCCCCAACTAGGGCTTTCAACAAAGTTCACCTCCGTTGTGTCACCGCATGAAATGCGATATGTGCATTTCTCCTTTTTGGGCTCATTGCTATAATAATAATCCTCCAATTCTATACTAACTGGCATTTTTTCTTCTGCAGTAAAGAGTACGTCTCCCTTTCCAGATGATTTCAATGCCATACCTATATCTGCCTTTGCAACATCTGATCCTTGCTGCATCTTAACATAAGCAATCGTATTCATTAACCCATTTTTATAGGTGCTGCTTTGTGCCAAAAGAAAAATCACTCCCATAAAAGCAAACGAAAGAAGTGGTACTAAAATCCATCCTTTTTCTCTTTTATCTTTTTTCTTAAGTATAAAATACAAAATAGGGCCTGCAACCAAAATATAAACAACAATGGCTCCAATAATTAAGTACACAGAATGCATTTCAAAGGGGGGAAAATCTCCCGCAATGTATCGCAGACGATCATAATTTCTACCTTCGTCGTAGGAGGTTACCATAAAGGCGGATTCTGCTACCTGCCGCAAAACCTCTTGTAGCATATTTAAAGTTGTATTTTGGCCTGCCATAGGCGCAGAGGACAACGAAAAATGACTTATAACAACCCGACCTTGTCCAGCCTCAACTGCTGAAAAAAGTGTATTTTCCCCCTCTCGTTTTAAGGTTTGCAGCCCATCTCCCTTCAGCTGGGCCAATGTAACCTCTCCCGAAATTCCTTGCAAATTGGAAACTTCAGCTGTGCCTTCAAACTGAATATCAGATAGTAAACTTAGTCCTTTGAACACTTTCTGAGTTGCTGCACCTGTTCCAACCACAAGGGTACCTCCACCTAAAACCCACTGCTGTAGTGCATTCAGCTGCTGAGCTGAGAGTGTAGAAAAATCAAAATCATCGACCACTAACACGGAAAAGCTTTGTAATATAGAAACGGAACGGGGAAAAGAATTCTCATCTAAAAAAAGGGGGAAGTCATAATTTTTGCTGAACTCCCCACTATATTCCATGGAATCATCCTCCATTTGAGCCAAATGTAGATTATGAATATATTTTAGATCTTGAGGGTTATCACCTAAAACCCCAATCATAATAGTATTGGGATCTTTTGCAGTCAAAAAAGTATAATCCTGATAAACAACATTGTTCTTTTCATCCACCAAAGAAATCTCCAAATACTTATGTATATTTCCCATGGTAACTTCCATATCAATAGACTTGGATGCTCCTTGCTCTAAATCCAAATTTTGGTAATAAATGGCATACTCCTTGCTATCGTTCATTGCCCGGGTATAGGCTTTAATCTGTACTTCACCATGAAATGAATCCCCATGGTTTGTAATAACCCCACGAACAGGCATTGCCTTTCTAACAATATAATTTTCTCGAAACCCTGCCTGCAGTTCAACCTCAAATTGATCATTGCCGAAACTTTTCAAGGAGCCTACAGTCTCATCAACCTGGTTTTCTTCCTTTACTTCTGTTGACACAATAGTTGCTTCCCGGGTGATCGGCGCCGCAAAAATTGTAAATGGAGCAAGCATGCTCAAAATCATGATAATCGCCATGATTAAAGCAATAACCGCTAGTATTTTTTTCTTCAACCCTTGTTTCTTGTGATAATTCATAGTCTCCTCCGTTTATCATTTAGTAAGATACAGGTAAAAAATATATATTTTAATGCCTATTCAAAAACTTTCTTTCATTACCAGCCTTGAGATACTTGAAATAATAAGAAGAATTTAAAACGCCATTATACCGTAACGTTTATCATTTAATAGCCTATTTACCTCACATATTCCCTTCCGTGCTTTATTTTTATTATAACAACAGTGAAACAGGAATGTTTTAACATTTCCTTACGATTTTCTAAGGTTTCTTTTTAAATAAATCCTCTACTTCTAGCCCCATCTCTTTTAAAAACCTGGATGGTATCGTTTCTTTTCCATACCTTTCCCAAGTTGCAGATAAACAAAGCTTCTCTTTTGTTCTGGTAACTGCAACATAAAATAGGCGCCGTTCCTCTTCCATATCTTCCTTCGCCCTTTCATGGGGAACTACCCCTTCTACGAGTGAGGGCAAAAATACTGCATAAAATTCCAAGCCCTTTGCACCATGCATCGTTGAAAGGATAACCCCCTTGGGAGCAACTGTTTTTTCTCGAAACTGCTCCTGCATTTGACGGCTCATTTCTTCTAAGTTTTTTCTAAACTCACGTACATCTGTACTATTTTTTGCACACTCCGTTATTTCATCTGCAATTTCCATCAATGCTTTTCCGCTTGATTTGCGATAGGCAGCATATTCCTCCAAATATTCGTCATACCCAATTACCCGCCGAATATATTTTAGACCCTCATAGGGATTTTGTTTTCCAATCTGTACTAAATCCTGACGCAGTCTCTCCAAGCTTTCCTCCTGCCATTTCTTTAAGCCAGGGCTGACAAAAAAATTCCTAAGTAAGGTATACGGCATTTTTTCTGCCTCTTCTATAAGATCCTTGCTAATATATCGCTTTGGTTTATTTATAATCCGCCGTAGAGCACTATCAGCCTCTTCACTCTCCCCAAGGGTTAGGTAGGCCAGAAGGTCTTTTGCTATCCAATGGTCGTAAATATTGCCAGCACCATCTCGTATAGTATAGGGAATCCCTCTACGATATAACGCCCGTGCAAAAGCTCCCCCTTGGAGGTTGGTGCGATATATGATTGCAATATTACTTAAGTCTATTCCATCATCTAGAAGCCCACTGATTTTTTCTGCAATATTCTCTGCTTCCACCGTTGTATCCTCAGCTAAAAAAAAGGATACCTTCTCTCCCTTTCCATTCACGCCTTTTAAATCTTTCTGGTAACGATTCTCATTCACCCCAATCACCTTTCCTGCCAAAGAAAGAATTCGGTGAGAGGAACGATAATTAATATCAAGAGTTACACTTTGACCTTCAGGATAATGCCTCTCAAATTCAAGCAAAAAGTCAGGTCGAGAACCACGAAAACTATATATACTCTGATCGTCATCCCCAACAACAAAAATATTGTTATTGGGTGCTGCCAATAACTTTATACACTCATATTGAACCCTATTAACATCTTGAAATTCATCCACCATTATATAAGGAAATTTTTCTTGCCAACAGGCAAGAATCTTTGCATCCTCTAAAAAAAGTTCATAGCATTGTTTTAGCATATCATCAAAGTCAAGTTTTCCATACCGCTCTTTATATCCATCGTAAGCACGATACAACTGGCGAAACATCTCTTGATCCATCCCTTCTGGTATAAATTCAAAGGGTGTCAACAATTCATTTGTCATAAATGATGCTTGCATAATAAATTGTGAAGTAAACTCCTCCACATCATCTATAGCCCATTTCTTTTCAGATAATATGTTTAATAAAACCTTATGTTTTTCCTCTTCGCCAATAATCTGTTCAGAAGTATACCCATAGGCCTTACGCAAAACGCGAAAAAAAAGGCTGTGAAATGTGGCAAACAAAACATTTCCGCCACCCCTATGCCCAAACCTTTCCTTCATTTCAGATGCGGCCGCCTTCGTAAAGGTCACAACCAGTATTCCCTTGATTTTATTTTCTGATAAAAGCCGCTTCAGTCGGCACAGGATAACAGTGGTTTTTCCACTGCCAGGCCCAGCCAACACCATCATGGGTCCCTCTCCATGATTAACAGCAATCCTTTGATTTTCATTCAGTTTTTTCGCCATATCCTACGCTCCTATCTTTCATTTCAGTATATCATAAAATGCAAGAAATAAAAAAATTAATAAAAACTTCACAAATTCATAAACATTTTACTGTTGTAAAAATATAAGAAGTGTATTAAAATCTCATAAGGACACGATTAAATATAAATGGACTAAGGAGTATTTTTATGAATATAGGTATATTTTCAGACACATACTTTCCACAGATTAACGGTGTCGCTACCTCAATCCGTACATTAGCTCGTGGGTTAGAGCAAAAGGGTCACAATGTTTATATCTTCACACCGTGGGACCCCCGTACACCAGAAATTGACGAACCAAACGTTTTTCGTATTCCAAGCATGCCCTTTTTGTTTGTTAAAAACTTTCGTGCTGGCCTTCTTTGCCCACCTCATCTTTTAAGAAAAATTCACGCCCTCAACTTGGATGTGATTCATACACAAACAGAGTTCTCCCTCGGCTTCTTTGGCAAATTCATTTCAACAACCCAAGGGATACCATTGGTGCACACCTACCACACCATGTATGAAGATTACGTTCATTACATTGCAGGTGGACATATTATCACCTCTGAAATGGCTAGAGATTTTAGTAAGGTTTTTTGCAACGCTACCACTGATGTAATCGTGCCAACACAAAAAACAAAGGACCTACTATTAAGTTATGGCGTCACCACACCTATTTCTATCATTCCTACTGGGATTGACACATCTCATTTCAATCAGGATAACTTTTCTTGCGAAGAAATCCAAGAACTACGCCATTCCTTAGGGCTATCGGCAGACACGCCTGTTGTCCTTTCTTTAGGCAGAATAGCAAAAGAAAAAAGTATTGATGTGGTAATAGGAGCAATGCCAGCTTTATTACAAAAAATCTCGAAAGTAAAATTGGTTATTGTAGGGGAAGGGCCTGAAAAAGAGAACTTAGAGGCTCTGGCCAAAACTTTGAATATTGAGGAACATGTTATTTTTACTGGCGGCAAACCTTGGACAGAAATCGGAAAGTACTATCAACTAGGAACTGTTTTTTGTAGTGCCTCAATTACAGAAACACAAGGACTTACCTTTGCAGAAGCAATGGCGGCTGGTGTCCCTGTAGTGGCACAAAAAGACCCTTGCATTGATAATATCATATCACATAACCAAACAGGTTTGCTGTTTGAAAACAAGGAAAATTTACCTGAATTGTTATATCAGGTTCTTACAGATAAAGCCCTACAAGAAAGGCTTTCTGTTGCTGCAAAAGAAACAATGAAAGACTTATCCGTAGAAAAATTTTGTTCTAGCGTTGAGATGCTATACAATAAAATCCTATTAAGTGGTGATAGACCCGAAAAAATTTCAGCACCTATTATCCCATTGGTTCTTGGAGCTAGGATGGCAAAAAAAATTACCAAGTACCCAAAAAAACTCGTGCAAAACGGTTTTCATCACACACAACAGTTTACGAAGATACTGCCCTATATCAATAAGCATAAATAATCTAACCCCTTTTCTCTAGATTTCAATTTAAAGAAAAGGGGGTTTTCTTCTAAAATTTCAAAATACCTCTTGACAAACATATCTCAATCTATTATGATATTAAATGTTCCGAAAAGCTATGTGAGTGTAGCTCAGCTGGATAGAGCGTCTGACTACGGATCAGAAGGCCGCGTGTTCGAATCATGTCACTCACACTTTTTACTACGTTTCTTCCTTAGAAACGTAGTTTTTTTATTCTATATCTTAACAACATACAAAAAAGACGACATTTCTGCCGTCTTTTTTTACGTGGGGTGTGATGCTCAAATTTATTTGTTTACTGTAGGAATTGCATCTGTGGACCAACCCTCCATATTGTCGTCCCACAAATATTTCTTTGTTTCCGTAACAATAACTCCGCTTAGACCAAGCAAAGCAACTAAGTTAGGGAATGCCATCATAGCATTCAATGTATCAGCAATGTTCCAAACAAGGTCAAGGGCAGTAACACAACCAATAAATACTACAACTACCCAAACAAAGCGGAAAGGTTTAATTGCCTTGGTACCAACCAAATATACCCAAGATCTTTCGCCATAGTAGCTCCAGCCTAAAATTGTAGACCATGCGAAGGTAATTAAACCGATAGTAAGAACGATGGGTCCAACAACAGGAATTGTATTAAAAGCTGCTGTGGTTAACATACCACCATTTAAACCAGACATAGTCTCTGGGTTCTTCAAAATAGAAGTTACCAAAACCAAACCTGTCAAAGCACAAACAACGATTGTATCCCAGAAAACACCGGACATAGAAATCAGAGCCTGACGTACAGGGTTTCTTGTCATAGCAGCTGCGTCAGCGATAGGCGCAGAACCCAAACCAGATTCGTTTGTAAACAATCCACGTGCGATACCAAAACGAATTGCCATCATTACTGTTGCACCTACAAAACCACCACCAGCTGCTGTTGATGTGAATGCGCTGCTTACAATCAACTTAAATGCTGAACCAATGAAAGGTGCGTTAATTACCAGAATAATAATGCAGCCTAAGATATAAAAACCTGCCATAAAAGGCACCAGTTTTTCACAAAACTTAGCGATGGATTTTACACCTCCCAAGATAACCAAAGCAGTTGCAATTGTTAACACAATGCCTGTAATCCAAGAAGGTACACCGAAGTTTGCATCAACCATAGTTGCAATAGAGTTGGCCTGTGTCATATTGCCGATACCAAAGCAAGCAATACCTGCAAAGACTGCAAACAGAATACCTAACCATTTTTGACCAAGGCCTCTTTCCAATGCATACATAGGACCGCCCACCATAGCACCAGTTTTATCCTTAACCCTGTACTTAATAGCCAACAAAGCCTCGCCGTATTTTGTAGCAATACCAAAAAGACCTGTTAACCAGCACCATAAAATTGCACCAGGGCCACCTAAAGCTACCGCAGTAGCCACACCAACAATATTACCAGTTCCAATTGTTGCCGCCAAAGCTGTTGCCAAGGCACCAAAGCCAGATACATCGCCTTCGGCTTCATTGTCGGGTGTGATAGAAAGCTTGATTGCCTTGCCTATGTATCTCTGTACAAATCTTGTTCTAATTGTTAAGAACACATGCGTACCAAACAATAGAACTAGCATTACGGGGCCCCAAACGAAGCCATTGATGGTGGATACAAAATTATTTATTGCTTCCATGCTATTCCCCCCTAATTAATAAAGAATGAGTGCGTCAGCCAGAGTCTCCAATACTAAATATCGTTATTACTCCCCCACGTTCAATTTGTTAAAAAATTATCATTTCTTATTTTTTACAGAACGGATCAGAGCCTCTTGCTCGTATCCTATTTTACCTATTTTTTTCTAAATTACAAGTTTTTTTTGACATATAAAATACTACAAAATATTTTTTTTGCATTGAAACTATGCATATATTAGTATATTAATTATATTTATTTTAAATTTTATGTGTATATTACATCATATTTTTTTAAAATATGCCTTGAACTTCAAAAAGTTTGTAATATAATTAAATTTTATCCCTTTATTAGTGCGAAAAATGAAGCATAATTCATATATTTTCACCCTTATTTTTTTCATTGTCACATTAACATCTATTTTTTTGTGATAAAAAGGCCAGTTGACGTCATTTTTTTAACGAATTCTTAACAGGTTTTTTCATTTTTGGCTTTTTTCTTGCTTATTATACCCCTATCTACCTCAATCATGGGGTATCATCCCATTCATATGCTCTCCCCCCAGTTTGAGAAATATTTGGCAACAATGAAACTGAGAGTCTCCCATGCTTCTAATTAATTTTCATCCCCTCTATTCTATCATCCACAAATTTTTATATGATGCAAATCTGAAAAAGAATAATATTCGGAAAAACCAAAAACCACGCAAAAAAAGCGGCGCATCCACGCCGCTTTTTTTACTCAATAAAGAAAAATTACCTATCCACTGTGGGAGTTTCATCTGTTGACCAGCCCTCCAAGTTGTCATCCCACAAATACTTCTTAGTCTCAGATACAATTACACCACTTAGGCCTAACAGAGCAATTAAGTTGGGGAATGCCATCATTGCATTTAGTGTATCTGCGATATTCCACACCAACTGCAAAGACATAACACAACCAATAAATACTACAATAACCCAAACTACACGGAAAGGTTTGATACACTTTGTTCCTACCAAGTACACCCAAGCTCTCTCACCGTAGTAGCTCCAACCCAAAATTGTAGACCAAGCAAAGGTAACCAAGCCAATGGTCAAAACAATAGGTCCTATTATCGGGATATGATTAAACGCTGCAGAAGTTAGTGCACCACCATCTAATCCAGCCATACCTTCAGGGTTTTTCAAAATAGAAGATACTAGCACCAAACCAGTTAAGGCACAGACTATAATTGTGTCCCAGAACACACCAGACATGGCAATCAACGCCTGTCGCACAGGGTTTTTGGTCATTGCTGCTGCCGCTGCAATAGGTGCCGAACCTAAGCCAGATTCATTTGTAAATAGACCACGGGCAATACCAAAGCGGATTGCCATCATTACAGTTGCACCAACAAACCCACCACCAGCTGCCGTCGGGGTAAACGCACTGGTCACAATCAACTGAAACGCAGAACCGATATAAGGTGCATTGATGAACAAAATGACTATGCAACCTAATATGTATAAACCCGCCATCAATGGAACCAACTTTTCACAACACTTAGCGATAGATTTCACGCCACCCAAAATAACCAAAGCTGTGCAAACAGTTAATGCAATGCCAGTAACCCATTGAGGCAATCCAAAGTTATTTAAAACCATTGTCGAAATAGAATTTGCCTGTGTCATATTCCCAATACCAAAACAAGCTACGCCTGCAAACACAGCAAATAAAACACCCAGCCACTTCTGACCAAGGCCTCTTTCCAACGCATACATGGGACCGCCAATCATTGAGCCTGTACTATCCTTCACTCTGTATTTAATGGCCAACAAAGCTTCACCATATTTTGTTGCAATACCAAAAAGACCCGTTAACCAGCACCAAAGAATTGCACCAGGTCCGCCTAGTGCAACCGCTGTGGCCACACCAACAATGTTACCCGTACCAATCGTTGCTGCCAAAGCCGTTGTTAACGCCCCAAAACCAGATACATCTCCCTCTGCATCAAGGTCAGGTGTAACAGAAAGCTTAATGGCCTTCAATGTATACCTCTGAATGAATCTAGTTCGCAGTGTTAAAAATATGTGCGTACCAAACAACAAAACCAACATTACAGGACCCCATACAAAACCATTTACTGCATCAACAAAACTATTTACTGCATCCATTAAATTCCCTCCCTAACTTAACCATACGTATAAAATATTGACACAGATAAAAAACCATATCTACTAACACCAAATAAATAGTATACAAATTAATATATTTTATTAATAGGTATTAATAATTTAAATCATGATTTTAAATCTAGTTTTTATTGTACATCACTTCATTAAAAACACAAGTGTTTTTTTAGGGAGGACAATTATAGTTGCTATGAACACCAAATTCTAAATACAATATACACGAATTTCAGTATAATCATTTTAATATTTTATCCATCTTTTTACATAATCTCCTTTATCCTTCTGAGTAATAGAACATTTTGGTCATAGAAAAATCGTAAAATACTCTTTTCTTATATTAATACACAATTTTTTATGTTTTACACTTCTAAAAAATGTGTATTGATAGGTTCAAATTTTTTCTGGTATGACTTTGAAGAAATACCTTTTTAATCACCCTTATTCTAATTTTCCAACATTCGATGGCTACATTTTCACATTTAACAAATCCACCCCTCCAGCAGACGATTATTTGTTTTTTATTACAAAAAAAGACGGCATAAATGCCGCCTTTCTAACGTGGGATTGAAATGTATTATTCTATTATCTATTCACTGTTGGAATTTCATCTGTAGACCAACCTTCCATATTGTCATCCCACAGATATTTCTTTGTTTCAGTTACAATTACACCACTCAAACCTAGTAAAGCAACCAAGTTAGGGAATGCCATCATAGCATTTAACGTATCAGCAATATTCCATACCAAGTCAAGAGCAGTAACACTACCAATAAATACCACAATAACCCAAGCTACACGGAAAGGTTTAATAGATTTAGTACCCATTAAGTAAACCCAAGATCTTTCGCCATAGTAGCTCCAACCTAAAATTGTAGACCATGCGAATGTGATCAAACCAATTGTTAATACAATAGGCCCAATTACAGGAATGTGGTTAAATGCTGCAGATGTCAAAGCACCACCATTTAAACCAGCCATACCTTCTGGGTTTTTCAAAATAGAAGATACCAAAACCAAACCAGTTAAAGCACATACAATTATTGTATCCCAGAATACACCAGACATAGCAATTAAAGCCTGACGTACAGGGTTTCTTGTCATAGCAGCTGCATCAGCGATAGGTGCAGAACCCAAACCAGATTCATTTGTAAACAAACCACGGGCAATACCAAAACGAATCGCCAACATTACTGTAGCACCAACAAAACCGCCACCTGCTGCATTTCCTGTAAATGCACTACCTACGATCATTTTTAAAGCAGGAAGAATATAGGGTCCATTGAGAACCAAGATAATAACACAACCTAAAATATAAAGACCTGCCATTAAGGGAACTAACTTTTCACAAACCTTTGCGATAGATTTAACACCGCCCAGAATAACCAAAGCTGTACCAACTGTAATAACAATACCTGTAATCCAAGTAGGTAAACCAAAGTTGTCACGCACCATTGTGGAAATGGAGTTAGCCTGTGTCATGTTACCAATACCAAAGCAAGCAACACCAGCAAACAGGGCAAACAAGACACCCAACCACTTTTGTCCAAGACCTCTTTCCAATGCATACATAGGACCACCGATCATAGAACCAGTGCTATCTTTTACTCTGTACTTAATTGCTAATAAAGCCTCGCCATATTTTGTTGCAATACCAAACAGACCAGTCAACCAGCACCAGAAAATCGCACCAGGTCCGCCGATAGAAACCGCTGTTGCTACACCTACAATATTACCAGTACCAATTGTAGCGGCCAAAGCAGTTGCCAAAGCCCCAAAACCGGAAACGTCGCCTTCAGCCTCATCATCAGGTGTTACAGAAAGCTTGATCGCCTTAAAGATATGTCTCTGAATTACTCTTGTTCTGAGTGTAAGGAAAACATGAGTACCAAACAACAGAACCAACATTACGGGACCCCATACAATACCATTGATGGCGGATACAAAATTGTTAATCGCTTCCATTTAATTCCCTCCCAAATTATTATATTATAATAAGTACGCCGGTCAGAATCTTCACCCTTACTCTTTGTATGACAAGTTAATCCGCTCCCACGTCAACGAATGATATTTTTTTGTCGGATACAAAATAAAGATGCTCCCTCAGATTCTGTTACCTATTTACTATTTTATATGATTACGGTAAAAAAACAAGTATTTTTTTATAAAGCAATTTCTTCCATTTCGGTGTTTTTGGAGAAAAATGTACAACTTTTATTAATTTTTATTCATATTTTTGACTCGTTTTATTAAATCAGCATTAAAAAATATAAAGTTAAAATACTAACAAGAATGAGTATAATTCACGAAAAAATTTATTAATTTAACATTAAAAATAACCATTATGCCTATACTATAATTCATTTTCAACATTTTTTTGTATTTTTATTGATACATAGTTAAAACGGAATTTATGTTTTTTAGGCTTTGTGCATATTTACCCCAATTTTTTTGCTTTTTTCAGACTTTTCTTGTTCAAATGTAGCGCGATATGTCATTTTTTTGACGGTATGAAAATGGACTTTGTGATTCACACTCTCAAATTAAAACGAAAAAAGCTCCCCTGATTGGGGAGCCTTTTCGTTATACCTTCAATTTAAAAGACATTGTAACGGGATTGTGATCCGAATAATTAAATGAAACATCAAGAACATCATATTCCATTATCTCTATGTTATCGGAAATGATGAACCCATCTAATGTTACAACAGATGTTTTTCTGGGATCATAGGGCATATCATTGCTTCTACTGCTTTTCACCTGAGTATTTCTTGCCTCATCTGAAAGGAGATCCACACCAAGGCTAAAATGCTCCGGGAGTTCCTTTCTAGGAAAAGGATGAGCCCAGCTTTCAACTTTGCCAGAGACCTTTTCCTTTTCCAGTAAGTCATGATTAAAATCTCCGCCACAAACAATATAGTTTCCTGCTAAATACTCCTGTTCCATATCGTTGGCTAACATTTCAATCTGTGCCGATCTAATTATGTTATCATTGCCATAGGCTGAAAGATGCACATTGTAAAGGCAGAGATTCTTTCCATTTTCCACCGGAATGTTACTTTTTGAATAGCAACGATCTAAGTCAATATACTTCTTTATCCCTTCTGAAATAGGTAAACTGCGTCGAATCGCACTCTTTATTTGATAGCGAGAGTAAACCACAATGGCAGATAAAGACTTCCCATGGGGCTCCCATATAGGGTAGAAAAGAAAAGGGGAATCATAAATGACAGCCGCCTGATTATCATATTCAGAAAACATACCATCGAAATATTCCTTTTGATTTACATGATAACTCCTTGTAGCATCTAAATCCACCTCTTGCAGCAGCAAAAAGTCAGGATTATACCCCCTTGCAACACCAGCAGAGCCCTGGATGCAGCTAATCACGCTATCCTTACTTTCGGCTATGGAACGTTTTCCGCCATCCATAAAAAATGTATACTCGGGTGTATATGCGCCAAAGCCTATATTGTAGGTCATGACTCGATAAACTTCCCCCATCCTAATGGATTCAACAGCAGACCTTTGTTGAATCTCTAATGGTTGATTATCTTTAACTCTCTTATATGATAAAACTACATATAAAAAATAAACTATCAAACCCATTAGTACAATTCCAAGGGTAGCCTTCATTATTTTTTTCCAGTTAATACCTGTACCCTCCTGACTCAAAATTAATGGCCTCCACAGTGATGTTCATGCTCTTCACCACAGTCATGATCATCATGATGATGGTTGCATTGAGTCTCAGGCTTAAATGCCAGCATTCCATTCAAATACTCCTGCACCCTTGTATCTGCATCCCCCTCAACACCTGGGAATATTTCTATCCCTTTCTGTACCAAAGCTGTCTTTGCGCCTCCGCCAATGCCACCACAAATCAATACAGAAACTCCATGAACATTCAAAAACTCTGCCAATAGCCCATGACCACTGCCAGTGGCACTAGTCTCATGGGCAGATATAACAGATCTGTCCTCCGCAGTATATAATTTAAATCTTTCAGAATGTCCAAAATGTTGATAAATAGTTCCATTTTCATAAGGTACAGCAATAATTTTTTTCATTTGAACCACCTCAAATATTTTCTAAATAAGATACAAGAGGATTCAGCCATTCGCCTTCTAATTCCTCTGTTTCCCCTCTGTCGCAACGCGCTGCTATGCTTGGATCGATAGGCAGCTTACAAACCACAGGTATATTATGCCTCATAGCAATTGCATCTATGTTACTTTCACCAAAAATTTTGTGTAATTCATCACAATGAGGACAGACAAAATAAGAAAGGTTTTCAACAATACCCAAAATTGGCACATTCATCATCTCTGCCATCTTTACAGCTTTATCAACAATCATACCAACCAATTCTTGAGGTGATGTGACAATGATTATGCCGTCAATGGCAATGGACTGGAATACCGTTAAGGGTACATCTCCCGTTCCAGGAGGCATATCAATAAACATATACTCAACATCCCCCCAAATTACATCCTTCCAAAACTGTTTTACTGTTTCAGCAATAATTGGTCCACGCCAAACCACCGGGTCTGTTTCGTTATCTAGTAAAAGATTAACGGACATAACCTTAATTCCTTTTTTTGTTTGGCAAGGAAGCATACCTTGCTTTGTTCCATATGCCTTTTCAGTCATTCCAAAGGATTTGGGAATGGATGGACCCGTAATATCTGCATCTAAAATGGCAGTGTTTTTTCCCAGGCGGTTCGTCAAAACAGCCATAGAAGAAGTTACCATTGATTTACCTACACCACCCTTACCGCTAACAACAGCAATTACCTTCTTAATCTTGCTATGTTCATTGGGAGGTACTAAAAGATCTGCCGGTTTTCTGCTAGCACAGTCGGAAGAGCAGCTTCCGCAGTTATGTGAACAATTTTCGCTCATAATTACATCTCCTTAGGTATATTATCTAACTTTCTTTTCTTGCAACAAAATTTCTCGCATTTTTTCCCACAAGGCACGCTTTCACCTTCACAAAGAGCAAAGTCTCCTCCTTCAATAAAAAGCACCTTCCCGTTTACCAGCGCATCAGCTATTTTTTTTCGAGCCTCGTTATATATACCCTGCACTGTTGTTCTAGCAATATGCATTTGGGCTGCGCATTCTTCTTGTGTATATCCCACCAAATCAATCAGTCGAATTGTTTCGTATTCATCTACGGCCATTATGACACGGTTTTCATCATCCATTTCTTTCATCGGTGCAAAACCGTAATTTTCTGGTAAAGAGCAGACTTTCCTACATTTTCGCGGTCTTGCCATAAAACCCCTCCTCCTTTGTTTTCGACATATGTTGCTAATAATAGTATACAACTTCTCATTTATATGTCAACTATTTGTAATAACAAAAAGGCGGAGAAATCTCCGCCTAAAGTTTCATTTTATTCCATTTTTTCATGCCCATAATTCTTAAGTAAAAAACCAATGCACATAATAACTGCAAATACAATTAGATAATAAACAATGGCTTTTCCTAAAGATACAATGGCCGCTACAACCATAAACCCACTGGCAACCACACCTAAAAGAGGTGCAATATAACGATTGAAAACACCCAAACCACTTCCTTTTTTCAACTGCATCAAGAAAATTGGAATGTACATTGCATAAATGGTGATAATGGGAAGTTCAGAACTATCAAAACAAAAAGGTCCAAACCATGGATCTGTCAGATTTGCTCCATAAAAATAGGTAAGCCAAATCGCTGCCATTAATACACCCATTGCAGATGAATTTGTAGGCATATTTGTGACTTTATCTAAGCCATTAAAAATATGAGGTGTAGGCCCTTCATTCCTAGCCGCCATAGCATAGAATCCACGGGTACAGGCTAACATTAATCCATTTAATGTACCCAAACAGGAAATAACTACAAAAACAAAGAGCAATGTGCCACCCGTTTGGGTAAATACTGTTGAGAATGCAATTTTTGCGCCTGTCTCTCCGCCTTCCATCATAACGCTGTTTTCAACAGCCCCTGCCAAACCTATATAGTAAAGCATATAAATCAAAACAACAAATACCGTACCAATAACCAATGCCAAAGGTAAATTACGCTTTGCATCTTTTAACTCAGCATTGATACTGGTTGCGCATATCCAGCCTTCATAAGCAAACGCAGTGCCAACAACTGCTGTAAACAAGGGATTGCCCTGTACATCTGCAATAACTGAACCATTAAAATTCTCAATCAAAATACCATTCTTCAGACCAAAAATCGTTCCAACTACTGCCATTAATGCCAAAGGTATAATCTTAATTACCGTTGTGGTTACCTGCAATTTTCCTGCTAACTTGGGTGAAATTGCATTAAGTACATAGCTACCCACAAGGAATAAGCTGGCTATTGTCATAGCCTGAGGCCCAACGATATCCCACCCTAATAATACACAGAAATATCTGGCGGAAACCCATGCCACAACAGAAGTCATTGCGGGAAAATAAATTGTTGCCATGAACCATGCAAAGAAATAACCATATTTTGTACCTACCATCATTTCCGCATAGTCAACAATACCGCTTACTTTTTCATATCTTGTTGCCATTACTGCAAAGTTATACGCACAGGCAACCATAACCAAACCACCTAAAAACCATGCTAAAATGCCTTGAGGAAGATTTCCCCCTGTTGCTACCAAAACCTTTTCCGCTTTGAAAAAAACACCACTTCCAATTACAATACCTACTACCATGGCAATTGCAGTTAGAAGTCCATACCTTTTTTCCAGACCTTGACTCATACTACCTCTCCCCTTATTTCTTTTGTACATAAACGCATCATTGCATCTATGCTTTGCTCTATAAAAGTAACATATTTTATCATAGAATACAATGACTTCAAGCAAAATAAGCTATGTATTTTTATCCATACATTTTAAATTTTTAGTCAGTTTGTTATTTAGGGCATCTTCCTTCTGTTGCGAAATATGGATGGAGATGTTAAACTACAATTACATAAAATATAAAGGAGGAAATGATGTTACTCTACTCTATTCTTCTATGCTGTATTGCAATATTTTTCTTTAAAGAGGCAAAGTCTATCAGCCAAATGCAGTCTCGACTCCTGCCAGATTTTAATAAACATACTTTTGTTGCAAAAACTGCTGCAAAACAGATCCGATTGATTTCTTATAGCTCTGCAATAAGTGCAACCTTAATGCTGCTGGCTTTTGTTTATAACCTCTTTACAAATGCGGCAACTCCTAAGTTATTAATTGCGCTTTCCTTTTTGGCATATGGCGGAGGATTCATGGTTGGAATGTATCATTGCTACAAATTAAAAAAAGAATTAGGAAACTAACTTTTGATGACAGTAATATAAACCCCGTCACTGCACTAATCCTATGTTTACCATTTCCTTAGTGGTTTATATCTCCTAACCTAAAGAAAAAATGATTCTAACGGTTTTATCTTACCTATCATTTGTAAATCATTCTATATGCTGAAATAATTTTGGATGTCAAAAAAGCATAATTTATTTTCAAAAATAAACTATATTAAAAATTAAATTTCCATTGCAAAGCCAAGGAAAATCCATTATCATAATTATATTGGGTTTGGTAAAGCACCTTAGCATAAACGAAAATGAAATGCGCAGCAAAGAACGGGGGCTTTTCAATGAATAAACTAACGTCTTTAGGTTTTTGTCTAATTCTTTTTGTATGTGTACTGGGTGTCGGCTTCGGCATTTACTGTGTTGTGACTACGCCGTTTTCCTTTCCCTATTTGTGGGTTGCCCTAACTTGGATTATAATTTGGTGCATTGTTGCAAAATACGCATTAAAAAAGAAAAAAGTATTGGCTGCAAAAACTGAAGCCAATGAAGCTTAATTTTCACAAATAAAAAAGGCAAAAGCTTACTCAGCTTTTGCCTTTTTTTCATTCTTCGCCATCTTCAAATAAAAAGTCAATTGTTCCAATTTCTTTAGAAACTTTGGCAACGACTACCGTTACCTTATCACCTAAGCGATAGGTTTTACCCGTTCTTCTTCCAAATACTAACATATGCTTATCGTCAAATTCGTAGTAGTCATCATCCAGCATTGCCAAAGAAACCATCCCTTCTATTGTATTTGGTAACTCCACGTATATTCCCCAGTTCGTGACACCAGAGATAATTCCCTGGAATACCTGGCCGATTTTATCTTCCATAAATTCAACCTTTTTTAACTGATCTGTATCTCGCTCTGCTTCATCAGCAATGCGCTCTCTTTTTGAGCAATGCTTTGCCATATCTGGCATTTTACTATTATACTCTTTAATTTGGCTTTCCCCCATTTGTCCATGAAGCATTTTCTTCAACATTCTATGAATTTGCAAATCTGGATAACGGCGGATTGGTGATGTGAAATGGCAATAATATTTTGCCGCCAAACCAAAATGCCCCAAGTTATCCGCGCCATAGCGTGCCTGCATCATACTACGCAAAACCATTCTGGTGATGATTCTCTCCTGGTCTGTACCCTCAGCATCTTGTAATACTCGCTGAATCTCCCTTGGATGAATTTCTCCATCTTTTTTACGCAAATAATAGCCAAATCCACGAATAAACTGTTCCATACGCTGCAGCTTTTCTTCATCAGGCTCCATGTGCGTACGATACATAAAGGGGATTTCTTGCCAATATGCATTCTCAGCAACCGTCTCATTACAAACCAACATGAACTCCTCAATTAAATTGGTTGCAATACTTCTTTCATAGGGGCGAATTTCAATGGGTTTTCCTTGGTCATTTAGTATGATTTTAGACTCTGGTAAATCGAAGTTTACAGAACCTCTTTTTCTTCGCTTTTCCCCTAAAACTTCCCTTAGCTCGTTCATTTCCGATAGCATAGGCACAATCTCTGCATATTCTTCTAAAAGGCTAGGGGTCTTATCCTCCAAAATTTCCCGAACAGCAGAATATGTCATACGGTAATTTGAGTGAATCACAGACTCACAAATTTTATGATCAATAACATTGCCTTGTGGATCAATCTCCATGATACAGCTCATTGTTAATCTATCTGTATGGGGATTCAACGAACAAATCCCATTGCTAAGCATATGCGGTAGCATTGGTATGACTCTATCCACCAAATAAACACTGGTTCCTCTAGCATAGGCTTCACGATCCAATGCTGTGTGCTCACGCACATAGTTTGTTACATCAGCGATATGAACGCCAAGCAAGTAATTTCCCTTATCTGTGCGTGTCAAAGAAACAGCATCATCCAAGTCTTTAGCATCCTCACCATCAATGGTAATAGTTAAAACATCCCTCAGGTCCTCTCTGCCTTCCTTATCTTTTTCCAAAACCTCGGGTTCTAAATTTTCAATTTCTTTATATACTTCTTCAGGAAATTCTATGGCCAAATCAAATCGTCGAATTACTGATAAAATATCCACACCAGGATCATTTATATGTCCTAATATTTCAACAATCTTCCCTTCTGGATTCCTTCTCTCTTCGCCATAGTTAATTATCTCAACGACAACTTTATGGCCACTTACAGCACCCTTACCATTTTCCTTTGAAATAAATATATCTTTGGCAAATTTTTTATCATCTGCAATGACAAAGCCAAACCCTTTGCTCTGCTCATAAAGACCAACAACACGGGTTACTCCTCTTTCTAATACTTTGATTATTACGCCATCTGCCTTCTTATCTTTACCGCCTTCATGAATTACTTTATACAACACTCTGTCTTTTTGCATTGCTCCACCAGTTTCGTTAGCCGGGATAAAGATATCACTCCCCCCTTCATCGGGGGTAACAAAACCAAACCCTTTCGCATGACCTATAAAAACACCTGTGGACATATTTAAAGATTTTGGTGCAAGTAGTTTGCCTTTTTTCGTTTCTACAACTTTTCCTTCACTTATCAGTTCCTGAACAAGGCTATCAAACTTTTCCCTGTCAGTATCAGGCACAGAAAGCATTTGTCGAATCTCTTTACGCTTCATAGGAATATATTCTTCACTTTGGATATATCCAAGCAACCTCTTCTTTCGTTCTTCTAGTGTATTATTTAATTCCATAATTTCCTCCAATTTATATTTTTTCCCAATTTTGTTTTTTACAAAAAAAGAGACGCATTTCTGCATCTCCTATCTATTAGCCAACTAAATTAATTGCAAGAGCAATAATCATAAAAAGTGCGCCACCAATTTTTGTATATTTTTCCATCGCACCCTCAGCAGAATGACCCTTATTTTTACTCCAATAAGTGTCACCATTGCTACTGCCACTAATTGCACCCAAGCCTGCAGAACGCTTAGACTGCATTAATATAATTCCACACAATACTACTGCTAATACAGCCAAAATACCTGTTAAAACCATGCCAATTGTTGTCATTTCAAATCCTCCTATATATACTGCTCATTTTTCTGAGTCTTATCCATCCTTAAACAGCATTAATATTGTATCATATTATTTCTAACATCGCAACATTTTTTTCATAAATCCACTTTCCTTATTATACATTGATCCCATTTATAAAAAATTACAAATTTTTCTTTGGCAGCCTTCTATTCATTCAGTCAATAGAAAAATAAAATATAACCCCTTTTCATCAAATCATGATATTTCTACATATAAAAGCCCTGCCAATCTGGCAAGGGCCTTTATCATTCCTCCAATATACAATCCACAATCATAAATTTTTTTAAAATATCACCTAACCTTTCTTATTTGATTTTATAATTAGAATGATACAACTTCAATCAACTTTGTATTGTGCCTTTATTTACGGAATAAGTAAAGCCTGTCCCGCGTAAATCATATCGGCATTTTCTAAATTATTAGCCCTCATAATCTTTGTAATACCGCTATTATCTCCATAGTACTTTGTGCTAATAAATCCTAAGCTGTCTCCAGCCTCAACGGTATGCCATGTTTCCACAGCCGGTTCTTCTACCTTTTGCGTATCCTCTTTTTGAGACTTCACTGGCGTTGGGGTCTTAGTTTCAGCTGCAAAGGCTGCCTGGACTTTCACACCCTCTATGCTTTCCTCCAGCTTTTGATAAGAGCTTTGAACCATTAAAATTTCCCCTTCCAAACTACGCAATCGGGTCATATTACTCATTAATGCAAATCCCATGCATATACAAACAACACAAAGAACACAACTTACCCCGGCTAACATGGTGTATCGACCCTTTTGAGCCTCTTCTGCCTCTTCTGCACGCCTTTGTAGAACCCGCCGAATTTCCTTTGCAGCATCCATACGTTCCTCTGGACGTGGTCTGCGTCTTTTCCTCTCTCCCTCAGCTACTTTCTGACCTTCCTGAATTGTTTCTTCTATGTTTAGATCTTTTATATCTTCTTTGGGTCGCACCATGCTGTTTTCCAGCATATATTCCTGCATTTCCCTATTTTTATCATAGTAAACAAAATAACCCCTGGCCTGTCGCAGGCCCTTATTTTCATTATTATATATATAAAACGTATCCATTTTATCAAGACTATCAATGACAAATAATACCTGCCACTTTTCCTTGAAATATTCCTCATGAAACAGCTCATCTTTTGCCATTAAAAATGAACCAAAACCCGGCTGAATATGAGCCCATCCAACCAATGTCATACCTTTGAAATATGTTTCCATCTGACTGCCGATGTACTCCCAAGTTTCTTCGCTAAAACTCTCGATACCATTTTTCTGTGCGGCGCCTTTTCCTTGTATAGCTCCACAAATCACAACGGAATCTTCACCATTAATTTCTATGTGTCGCCCCACCAATGCCGCAACCTTTTCTTTGCCACCATTGCTTTTCCCATATTGATACAAATATGTATACACATAATCTTCAATGTAGATTCGCATTTGACTTTCCAGTGCACCCATCTGCTTTGTTTTTTCAGGCAAAGTCGATGACTCTTCATCTATTCCATAGCCATACAAATTCATATCACCGTTATAATACTGCCGCATCCTATGTCCTCCCTTATATGTAAAATCCGTCGGCATGTTTCTCTGGCAACTTCCCAAAGACTATCTGCTTGTCCAAAATATACCATGTGTGGCTTGCACTTTCTGTCAAACGCTGTCGTCCCATTTCATTTTTCTTCCGCAAAAATATCCGATTCTCCCTAAAATTCGCAAATGAAAAAACAGATATGTCAAAACATACCTGTTCTCTTTTTGCATTTTAATTTGTAAGTGTATTTCACATTAGGGGGGCCACTACCTTTAGCAACTTACCTAATATCCGCATATAAATCTTCTCTTTTGCACAGTCTTCTAGTGTAATCTGTTGACATTTGGAAAGAGTTTCCTGATAATCCCTTTCAATTGCTTCAATCTCTGGTACATCATACATGAATGCCGCACACTCAAAGTGTAAATACAAGCTCCGATAGTCTAAATTGATAGTTCCAACAACCGACTTTTTATTATCACTAACAAAAACTTTTGCGTGCACAAAACCTGGTGTATACTCGTAGATTTTAACACCTCCACGAATTAGCTCTTTGTAATGACTCTTTGCCAGAGAAAAAGGTGCAACTTTATCTGGTATATGAGGTAGCATAAGTTTTACGTCTACACCTCTTTTTGCCGCATATGAAAGGGCATTTACCATTTCATGATCAAGAATCAAATAGGGCGACATAATGTGAACATAATGTTCCGCACGATTTAAAATATCCATATAAACCGTCTCACCAATTAATTCTTCGTCAAATGGGCTATCCCCATAAGGCATAACAAAGCCTTTGGCATCGTTCTTTTCCCTTTCCACACACAAATATTTTTCATAATCTTCATTTTTCTCGTTTACATTCCACATCTGTAAAAACATTTGTGTCAGACCCTCTACCGCATCTCCTTTTAGCAGAACAGCTGTGTCCTTCCAGTGTCCGAATCTTTTTTCGTGGTTGATATATTCATCCCCAATGTTAATTCCACCAGTAAAACCAACCTTTCCATCTATCACCAGTATCTTTCTATGATCTCTATTGTTATAGTGTGTAGACAGAATTGGTTTTAGGGGCGCAAACATCTTGCACTTTATTCCTACTGCCTCCATCATGGCTGGATAATTATATGGCAATAGGTTTACGGCACAAGTACCATCATACATTACTCTGACTTCAACGCCCTGTTCAACTTTACGTTCTAAAATCTCTAGAACTTTCTCCCACATAACTCCTTTTGCAATTATAAAGTACTCCATAAAAATATATTTCTCTGCTTTCTCAAGCTCTTCTATCATGGCTTCCAACTTTGCCTCGCCTAGGGGAAGGTACCTTACCTCCGTGTTTTGATAGATGGAAAAATTGCCATGCTTACGCACATAGTCAGCCATTCGGGCAGTGCCTATATCCGCCTGCCTCAAAGCATTTATTACCTCTTCATCCTGTTTTACATATTTTTGCGTTTCCTGATATAAAGTTTGTAACCGCTTTTCCAAAATCCTCTGCCCTGGGTGTGTTTCCACATATAAATAAAGCAGACCACCAACTACGGGAACAAGCAGTGTTAAGATTGTCCATGACAACTGCACAGTAGGATTGTTGTTCTTATTGATTATGTACAGCACGATAAACAATCCAAAAATAGCATTACCACCAAAAAAAACTGGCACATACTGCTCAAAATATTTTAAAATATTAAACAGTAAGAAAGCCTGTAAAGCTATTAAAACTAGTATAACTGCAGTTCGTCCAAAAACAATTCGCAATATACCACTTCGACTTTTTCTTACTAATTCATTTTTAGCAATTTCTTCTCGTGTCATCTCGTTGCACCTCTATCCGATCCCGGATGTCCTGCATCCGTAAGTCCATATTGCTAATAATTTCGGCACACTCTTTCAACTCTCCAAAAATTGCAGTAGCATCTGTAACATCTTTTTTATATTTTAGTTTGTGTTCTAAACTGGCCCAAAAGTCCATGGCTATAGTGCGAAATTGCACTTCCACCTTCATGGGCTTCTTCTCCTCAGCCAAAAAAACTGGTACCTCTAGTAAAAGGTGCAAGCTTCGATACCCATTTTCCTTTGGATTTTTAATATAGTCCTTTGCCTCTATCAATGTAATATCATCCTGTTGTACCAACAAGGCTGCAATGGCATAGATGTCGTCCACAAAGGAACAAATTACCCGTATGCCAGCAATATCAAACAGGTTTTCCTCCATACTCTCCACCGTAATAGGAAAACCTTTTCTATTTAATTTTTCTACAATACTTAAAGGCTTTTTAATTCTTGATTTTATTGATTCAAAGGGATTTCTATTATATTTTAAAGCAAATTCCTGATTTAAAACATTCAGTTTTGTTTCTACTTCCATCGAGGCACATCTATATTCCATCATTAATTCCATAAAAGGCCTTGCTTCTTTTAAACTTATTTCCGGATGTATAGATGACAATCTATCTTCATATTCTAGTTCTAACAAACTCACCTTCGCCTCATCCTTTCATTTAAAATATACTCTAGTATAACATATTGAGTCTATTTTGTCTATTTTCTGACATGCTTCTATTCCTTTTGACAGCAAATTAATCAGTATTGTTATATCCTAACTATGGCTAAGAGGCACCCATTGCGGCTCCCCATCTCACTTCATAAACTTACACCAGAGTTGACATGAAACCAATATTTTTCATTTAATATCTTTTCTATTTCCATAGGCTAAAATTCTTTTTGTTAGAAAATACGACAAAATAAAAAAAGTTTCCCTTGGAAACCCAAAGGAAACTTTTAAAAACAAACCTAACCTATTAAAAATTAGTTGTTAGCTTTTGCTGTTTTGTACTTTCTGATTGCATCAGCCAATTTAGGCAGGATAACTTTAACGTCACCTACAATACCCAAATCGGATACTTCAAAGATAGGTGCTGTATCGTTTTTGTTAATGGAAATAACCACTTCAGAGTTTTCCATA
>NZ_JAWRKF010000011.1:0-3176 GCF_040307045.1 Anaerotignum sp. | reverse complement strand
TCCAATATCATATAAAATCCCAAGTGTTTTAAATTTATCGTATACCTGGGTACGTAATAAGGCAGAAGGAACTACAACCAAGGTCCTTTCAATACTTTCCGTTACTACGGCAGCCATCATAGTTTCTGTTTTTCCTGTTCCTGTGGATACAAGAGCAATAACTTCTCCCACTTGCATTATCTCATATCTAGGTTAGCTATTGCTTTTTTCTGATAGTATATTTATTTTTATTTGGATAATAATCACTATATAAATTATTTCTTAGATTATTTTGTATAATATCCCTCATATTCATATGAACGCTGGATTCCTCTCATATAAACTTGTCTATCATTAATTCTCTCTGTTAAAGCACCTTTTAACAAAACTTTAATTTCTAGAGAATTTATCGGTGATCTTTCCATAGCTGATAAATATTCTTCTTTATCTATCTTACTCCAATCTATGCACATACCCATATTTGATTTAAAAATTAAATCCAACCATATTCTAGTAGCTCTCCCATTCCCTTCTCTAAAAGGATGAGCTACATTCATTTCTACATATTTTTCTATAATACTATCAAAATCTGACTCAGGCATCTTTTCAATAATTTCCAAGTTAGATTCTAAAAACCTAACAGGAGCAAAGCGAAAATTGCCCTTTGATAAATTCACAGTCCTTATTTTTCCTGCAAAATCAAATACATCTTGAAATATATATTGATGGATTTGTTGTAGCCCCTTAAATGTTCCTACTTCAAATGTATCTATTATTTTGTTATCAAAAAGTTCATAAGCTCTCTTTTTTGTTAATTCTATATTTTCTTGCATAAAACATTCCTCCATTTACTCTCCTACTAAATTCCATAATGGATAATATACTTATCTCTTATTTTAGCCTCTTTAAACAATTCAATAATTTTATTATATGGTTCTTTATCATATTTGCTAAAAATAAATATAAAAGAATCAATTGACTCAGGTGGTATAAGTGTTATCCCACAATACGCAAGATTCATTCCTGGGCATTCTAGCGTATGCCAATAACAGTAAATATCATCGAAACTATGCAATAATGGTTCAATAAAATCATCATTTATTTTGATAAGTTCAAATTTTTCAGGCTCATATTCATCAAACCTCTGATATTTTTTTGGAGTATCTTCCATAATACCAAACTCATGGTAGGCCATAATCATCTTCCTTCATAAATTTAAATACTGTAGCTACATACCTTTCTACTTATGTGTAACTAGCTAATTCCACTAATATAAATATATCAAATAATTGAGAATTACTAAATAATCAAATTCTGTTCTCTCATGCACTGCCTTATGACAATTATACCTGATACTCTAAAAAATGCATGAATTTTTTTACATAAAAATCTATGAAATCCTTGATACTATAGTATTTATACACCCTGTCACTATTATGATACGAGCCCCTGTGGATAGAAAATCAAACAATTATATCTGGAAGACTAATATTTGATTACTTTATTAAATTATTAACATCATCCTCTATTCAAAATACATTCTCTGCATTGATAATATGTATAATTTTATCGCTATTAAGAATTTCTTCTATTTTTTCACCAATAAATCTAGACTTTATGTTGTAATTTTTTAAGTTTTTTGTAGGAATCTAAGGAAGTTTTTCTCCATCATTTACATAATACCATCTATATCATCAGCATCTTTTGTTAAAACCCTTCTAACTTCCATTTTCATTTATAACATCTCCCTCTTTGGTTAACTTTTCTCTTTTAATGGTTGATAGAAGTGTTCTATATGCCTTTAGAGATTATTAACTAATGCTTCACTACCTCCAATAAAATGGAAGTTTCTGTTGCATTCACCCTTACTAGTCCACCTATTGGAAATGTTGCAAAGGGGAATACGTGTCCAAAATCAACATTAAATACAATAGGTATATTTTTAAGTTGTTTTTTAGTTGATACTATTCTTTGAATTACATTTATATCTATTTTACAACTATCATCAAATCGCCCAAATAATATTCCTTTTACTCCATTAAATTTTAAGATTTGAATTAAAGATTGCAAATTTCTTTCGAACTCGGCAGCGAAATAATTCCCCATAATATTATCATCTTCCAAAAATAATATCTTGTTCTTTAAGTTAGGCATAAATTTTGTTCCTTGCAAAAGATTCAGTGTGCAAAGGTTTCCTCCTATAAGTTCTCCCTCACAACTTCCTTCCTGTATAAGATAGTATTCTTTTGCATCTTTAGATGGTCTTATATTATACTTATCAGAATTCATAAGACATCTTTCAAAATATGAATATGTATAGTCAGTTTCTTTTTCAAAGCCAAAACTTGAGAAATGG
The DNA here is from genome assembly GCF_040307045.1 of Anaerotignum sp. GTDB lineage: Bacteria > Bacillota > Clostridia > Lachnospirales > Anaerotignaceae > Chakrabartyella. Next base: position 841 of record NZ_JAWRKF010000011.1, on the reverse strand, counting down.
GGTCCATGATAAGTAACTAAACCTGTCTTAGAATAAATGGCATTAAGCAAAGCAGTAATATCAGAAAATCCACATATAATTTTGGGATTAGCCTCTATTAAAGAATAATCTATATACTCCAATATTTGATTAACATTAAATCCGCCTATGCAGGTAAGTATAGCCTTAACATTTTTATCTAAAAAGGCTTCGTGTAAATCTTCAACACGAGACTCGATACTTGAAGAGTTCACTTCATCAATTTCACGACTGTTTCGTGAAAAAGTTATTTTAAAACCTTTTTCCGTTAACAATGTTAAAGCCTTATCAAAAGTATCTTGCCTTACTACACTCAAACTTCGAGAAGGAGCTATAACCCTTATCTCATCTCCAATTTTTAATTTATTAGCAATCATTTAAACACTCCTCCTGAATATGTTATATTAAATATTCCAATTCATAACTTCTCATGCACTACTTACAACAATTATACCCAATTGCTCTAACCAATGCATGAATGCTTTCAATAAAAATCCCTGAAACCCTTATGTTAAAACATTTATGCACCCTGTCACTATTATGACACGTTCCTCGGTGGCAAGAAAAAAATGTCCAGATTATTTGATCTGCCCCTTTGAAATTTATTATTTTATTATAAATAAGTTTTCAAGCCAATATTAGTTTAATATAGAATAAAAGATATACATCCCTCTCTACAATATGATATTTATCACTTTCACTTCGATAAATATCTATGTATTCAATCTTATCTTTTACAAGATTATGTGTCAATAATACAGCATATAGACTTACTACTTCTGATAATGTCTCTGCTTATGTTACTTCATCCTTAGAGAATGGG
>NZ_JAWRKF010000010.1:0-75956 GCF_040307045.1 Anaerotignum sp. | reverse complement strand
ATAAGGGCTGTCAACAAGGATAACCTTGTCTGCACCATAGTGATACAGTTTTTCAACTTCGCCTTCGATTTCATGACCTAACAGGACAGCAACAACGTCGTCCTTCAAATCTTCTTTCAGTCTGGTGGATTCGCCGATCAGCTCAAGGCCTACGTTCTGTACCTTGCCGCTTCTTTGCTCAATAACTACAAAAATACCCTTGCTCATAGGTGTTCCTCCTCTATTCTAAACCCTATCTAAAATTAGATGATGAATTTTTCTTCTAACTTTTTAACAATTGCCTCTACTGCTTGTTCAGGTGTAAGGTCGTTCAACACTGTACCTGCACCCTTCATTTCTTTTGTGAAGGATTTGTATACATTTGTAGGAGAACCCTTCAAACCAATCATATCTAATTCCAAACCTGCCTTCAAATCTTCAAAGCCAATGGTTTTGATTTCTTTCTGATATGCTTCAAAAACGCCGCCAACAGACATATATCTAGGCTCAGCCAATTCAGCAATCGCTGTCAAAAGGCAAGGTGTTTTTACTTTTACAATATGGTAACCATCTTCAAACTGTCTTTTTACCACAACAAAGTCTACACCTGCATCAACAATTTCTTCTACATAAGAAACCTGAGGCAAATGCAACTTTTCTGCAATCTGGGGGCCAACCTGGGCTGTGTCACCATCGATTGCCTGGCGGCCAGTAATAATCAAATCATATCCAACCTTGTCTAAAGCTGCAGCCAAAATACCGGATGTAGCATATGTATCGGAACCACCAAATTCTCTAGCGGAAACCAAAAAAGCTTCATCACAACCCATAGCCAAAGCCTCTCTTAAAGCAACATCTGCCTGAGGAGGTCCCATGGATACTACGGTTACAGTGCCACCTAATTTTTCTTTTAATGCCAAAGCAGCTTCAATACCTGTTTTGTCATCATGGTTAATAATAGAAGGAACACCGTCACGGATCAGTGTGCCAGTTTTAGGATCAATTTTAACTTCAACGGTATCAGGTACCTGCTTGATACAAACAACTATTTTCATAGGGATAGTTTCTCCTTTCAAATTTTCCAATCTTTTCATTTCGTTTAAGTAAACGAAAACATATTTAAATGGATTACTTCAAGCCTAACCAGCTAGAGATAACAATCTTCTGTACTTCAGAAGTACCCTCGTAGATTTCAGTAATTTTAGCATCACGCATCATTCTCTCGATAGGGTAATCTCTGGTGTAGCCATAACCACCGAAAAGCTGTACGCATCTTCTAGTTACATCACTTGCAGTGGAACCAGCCAAATATTTAGCCATTGCGGACAAGTGAGAATAGCTTCTGTGTGCATCTTTTTCACAAGCTGCTTCGTAAACCAATAGTTTAACTGCCTCAACTTTTGCAGCCATATCAGCCAATTCAAACTGTGTATTCTGAAATTGACCAATTCTTTTCTTAAACTGTTTTCTTTCCATTACATATCTTACACATTCTTCAATGGCACCTTCCGCAATACCCAATGCCTGGGAAGCGATACCAATACGGCCGCCATCCAATGTTTGCATTGCAATTTTGAAGCCCTGTCCTTCTTTGCCCAAAAGGTTTTCCTTGGGAATTCGGCAGTTTTCAAAAATCAATTCGCAGGTTGCGGAACCACGGATACCCATTTTTCTTTCTTTCTTACCAATTTCAAACCCAGGTGTATCTTTTTCTACAATAAAAGCAGAAATTCCACGGTTACCTCTGGCTTTATCTGTCATGGCAATAATTACATATGTATCAGCATAACCTGCATTTGTGATAAATACCTTTGTACCATTCAGTACATATTCATCACCATCCAGCTTTGCTGTAGTTTGCTGCATAGAGGAGTCTGTACCTGCACTAGGTTCGGTTAAACCAAAAGCACCCAACTTTTCTCCCTTTGCCAAGGGTACCAAATATTTCTGTTTCTGTTCCTCTGTACCAAACATATAAATAGGACCCGCACACAAAGAAGTATGTGCAGACACAACTACTGCAGTTGTTGCACATACCTTAGCAAGTTCTTCTACTGCCATAGAATATGCTAAATAGTCACCACCAGCACCGCCGTATTCTTTAGGGAATGGAATACCCATAAAGCCGAATCTTGCCAGCTTGCCTAATGTTTCCACAGGGAATCTTTCTTCTTCATCCAGTTCTTCTGCCAAAGGTTTTACCTCTGTTTCGGCAAACTTTCTGTAAAGATCTCGTAATAAAACGTGCTCCTTAGAATAGCCAAACTCCATAATTTGTTCCTCCTTAGATCAATTTTCATGCTTTTGCATAATTGTTATTTCTGTAACGATTATATTTTATCAGCAATTACCGTGCCAAACAAGTCTTTTGTTGATTTCCCGTACAAATTTTAAATATTATATAGATAATCGTTGGAAAAAATGTTAGAATGTAACAAAATCAATGTTGTAAAATGAAATTCTCACATAATCGAGGTGTCAAACCCTATGAAACTGACAAAAGAACTTTTTTTATCCCTAAATTTTCTCCCCGAGGTATTAGACAACATCAATGATGGGGTAAATGTTGTAGATACAGATGGAATTTTGGTATATGTTAACGAAATAAGTGCTAACTATACTGGCAAAAAGAGAGAGGACATGTTAGGGAATCCAATTACCGATTTTTATCCTGCTGCTGTCCTGCTTACCGTTTTGCAGGATCGTCAACCGGTTTTAGATAAAAAAATACACTTTGTACCACCAAAAAAATATATCGTCAACTCCTACCCCATTTTTCACAAAGGTGAATTTTTAGGGGCTTTTTCTGTTTTTCAAGATATTCAAGAGTTGGATCAGCTAAATAGCAAAATCAAACAACTAGAAATACAGGTAAACCTAAATAAGCCCGAAGGTGACTTTAACCATGTGGTTCACTTAGGCACCATGCAAAACGTTTTTAAACAAGCAAAAAAAATAGTTGGCTCCTTAGGTGGACCCCGCCACTCCATCATTACCGGAGCATCGGGTACTGGTAAAACCATGCTAGCCAACTTAATTTATAACTATGCCAAAGAAATTGGTGTCATAAGTAAAACCGCACCATTCATTGAAATCAACTGCGCCCAGTTTACAAACCCCGATATTGCTGCTATGGAAATATTCGGCTCCGTTGAGGGCGCCTATACTGGCTCTAAAAAGAAAAAAGGTCTTTTTGAGCAGGCAAACGGTGGAATTTTATTTTTGGACGAGGCCCACACCATAGAAAACTATCAGAATTTGCTTTTAAAGGCCATCGAATCAGGGAAAATTCGCCGTATTGGTGATACCAAAGAAATTGAAATAAATGTCATTGTTATTGCCGCCTCAACAAAAAATTTACATGACGTTTTTTTGCCAGAGCTTTACCAGCGACTTGGTCAATATGAGATGTATCTTCCCTCCTTACAGGAGCGCTCTTTGAGAGAAAAAGAACAACTTTTTCTTCATTTTGTTCATAAGTATGAAAATGTGGTTTGGGAGGCACGACGTATTCGTTACCATGTTGAATTTACGCCCCAAGCCAAGCATGCTCTGTTAAATGCCGTATACCCAAGAAATATCCGCCAAATGCGGGATGTTATCAACTACAGCATTGATGCCTCCTCTCCATTAATTGAGGATATTGGAGAGAAAACAGATATCACAACTATTGTTGGGCTAGAGCACATCCCCTTTGACGTCTCTGAAAAATTGGAAGTGGAAACAAATGACGCTTTGCACCCAACCAATAAAATAACCGAGGATGTTGCAGACTTTATCTTTGAACGCCATAAAGATGGCGATGGCCCCAGAAAAATTTCACATCGCCTAGCCGAAATGGGCTATGATGTGCCGTATTATAAAGTGGCTTACTATTTAAAAAAAGAAGGATCCCATTAAGATAGATAAGGAGAAAACAGATGCGTAAAAAACAGAAGGGACGGAGAAAAAAGAGGTCTAGTAGATTGATCAAAGCTATTGGAATTTTTACAATTTGCTTCCTTTTTATGGCAGTTGTTTATGCCTATTCATCATCAACAGCAATTTATATCAACAACCAAAAAGTGGCTTTTTCCTCACAAAGCGGATACCCCTTTACTGATAACCAGGGGCGTATTCAGGTACCTTTGAGGGCAACGATGCATGCCTATGGCTGTGAAATCAATTGGTGTGATGCGGATCAAACGGTCACCCTTAAAAAACAGGATATCACAGTAAAAGTTCCAATCGGAAAATCTTATATCCTAGTTAACGGAAACCAGAAAAAGACAGACACCGCGGCCCTCTTGGAAAACAGTAGAACCTACTTACCTATCCGCCCAGTTTTAGAGGCTTTTGGTGCAAACGTAAAGTGGGATGAGAAAAAAAATGCAGTTTACATTACCGAAAACGTCAACGGAGACCTTCGTGTGCATTTTATTGACGTGAACCAGGCAGATGCTATTCTCATTGATAATAGAGACTTTGAGGTACTGATAGATGGCGGAAATAACACAGATGGTAAAACAGTTGTTTCTTACATAAAAAATTATGTTGACGGTCCCCTAGACCTGGTTATAGCAACCCATCCTGATGCCGATCATATTGGTGGGCTGGACGATGTAATCGAAGCCTATACTGTATCAAAAATCATTGACAGTGGTGCAAAAAAAGACACCAAAACCTACGACGAGTATTGGCAGGCAGCTCAAAAAGAGCCCAATTGTAACGTATTATTTGATGACGAAATAACTTTAGACTTAAGCTATGGTGCAAACCTTAAAGTAATTGAAACTGGAGATGGTTATAAAGATGCCAACGATAATAGTGTTGTAGCACAGTTAAACTACGGCGATGTTTCTCTCTTGTTAACGGGAGATATGGAAAAAGAAGCAGAAAAAGCCTCCTTGGATAAATTCGGTAAAGTAACCGTTCTTAAGGCAGGGCATCATGGCTCAGCCACCTCATCATGCCAAGAACTTTTGGATATTCTCAAACCAGAGTATGTCATTATTTCCGCAGGAAAAGAAAACAGCTATGGACACCCACACAGAGCCGTCTTGGAGAGATATTTCAAGTGCGGCGCCACGGTTTACGGCACATTTCGTAGTGGCAGTATTATTATGTCAACTGATGGAAAAGCTGTATTTTTCAATACCAATGATCCCGTCGTTCTAAGTGATGCAGGTGATTGAAATTAAAATAATATATGAAAAATGGCTGCTGGTATTACTACCGACAGCCGTTCTTGATTTTTCTTTGAATATACATTACCTTCTATTCCATTACAGCTTCAGCCGAATCGCCGTTTAGAATTTTCATAAATTCGTCCCCTGTAATTGTTTCTTTCTCCAGCAGATATGCCGCAATTTCATCCATCTTATCCCTGTTTTCAGAGATAATGCGTAAAGCTGTATCATGAGCTTCCTTTATCATTTGAATAACTGCCACATCAATTTTTGCTGCAGTTTCGTGGGAACAAGCCAAAGTAGCATCTCCCCCTAGGTATTGATTGCTTACTGTTTCTAATGCAACCATACCAAATTCTTCACTCATGCCATATCTAGTAATCATAGCTCTTGCCATTCTGGTTGCTTGCTCAATATCGTTGGAAGCTCCTGTTGTGATAGAGTTAAACTGAACTTCCTCGGCAACACGACCACCTGTAAGAGTTACAATTTTATTGAATGCCTTCTCCCGATCCATCAAAAAGTATTCCGCCTCATCCACCTGCATGGTATAGCCAAGGGCACCAGAGGTTCTGGGAATAATGGTGATTTTGTGAACGGGTGCACAATTTTTTTGCTTAGCTGCTACTAACGCATGTCCAACCTCATGGTAAGCAATAATTTGTTTTTCATGTTTGGAAACAACAATACCTTTCCTCTGATATCCTGCCAAAATGACCTCTACACTTTCCTCCAGATCACTCTGACTTACCAGAGAACGTCCCATCCTAACGGCACGCAATGCACCTTCATTAATAATATTTGCAAGCTCTGCACCTGATGCACCTGAGGTTGCTCTTGCAATAGGGCCAAAGTCAATATTATCTTCCATTTTAATCTTTGTGGCATGAACCTTTAATATTGCCTCCCTACCGTGCATATCCGGCAGTTCCACCGGAATTCGTCTATCGAAACGGCCAGGACGCAACAAGGCCTTATCCAAGGTTTCGGGTCTGTTGGTTGCCGCTAAAATTACAACACCCTTTTGACCATCAAACCCATCCATTTCCGTCAGAAGCTGGTTTAAAGTTTGCTCTCTTTCATCGTTACCACTCATACCCCCGCCATCTCTTTTCTTACCAATGGTATCAATCTCATCAATAAAAACAATACAAGGAGCTTTTTCGTTTGCTTGCTTAAACAGATCTCTTACCTTTGCAGCACCCATACCCACAAACATTTCTACAAATTCCGAACCAGAAATAGAAAAAAAGGGAACGCTTGCTTCACCTGCAACGGCCTGTGCCAAAAGAGTTTTACCTGTTCCCGGGGGTCCAACCAAAAGAGCACCTTTTGGCATTTTAGCCCCTACCTCCGTATATTTGGCAGGGTTGTGCAAAAAGTCTACGATTTCACCCAAAGCTTCTTTTGCTTCGTCCTGCCCGGCAACATCAGCAAAAGTTTTTCCTGTTTGGGCTTTAACATATATCTTTGCATTTGATTTACCAAAAGACATCGCATTTCCACCAATACCTCCACCCATTTTGCCCATCATTTTGCTCATTACAAAACGCCAAATTAGGCTAAAAACCACCAACATTATCAGGGTGCTAACCCAAGGAGAAATTTCTTTCGGTTTAACCTCATTAAACTTCACCCCTGCTTTGTCCAAACGGTCTACAAGCATGCTGTCGTCCATACGACCTGTGATGTATACTTTTTCTGGTGCAACCTGGGTATCCCCATCTTTTACTCCTTTTAATACAAAATAAATGTCATCTTCATTTACTTGCACTTCACTTATATTTTCACCCTTTAGCTCACCCAAAAAAACATCGTAAGAAACCTTTTCTACTGCGTCTTTTGTAAACAGTGGCAAGAAAAAAACATTGATAATTCCCATCAATAGCAAAACCATTAGCCAGTAATAAATAAACGGCTTCTTCTTACTTTCCATCGATTTCCTCGCTTTCTACTTTTTCCAAGTGTATGTATACTATATTCTCCATATTAAATTACACTACTTAAGATTCTTTTTAATTTTTTCCAAAACTTGATAAAAAGCAATCCATTCTTCCTCCGAAATATTTTGTGTCATTTTTTCTTCCATATTGGCTACCTTTTTCAGCATATCCTTATGGATAATAATGGCATCTTTGGTAAGGCTAATTTTTTTTAGCCGCGCATCCTGATTTACACTTTCTCTAATAATCAATCCCTTTTTTTCTAAATTCTGTAGAATCCCTGATACTGTAGATCTTCTCACATTAAAATCAGCCTCTAAATCTCTTTGAAAAACATCCCTTTCTTTGTTCTCATAAAGATATTCGATCACCCAAACTTGCATGGAGGACAAATTATCTTCCCCATTATAGGCAGGTTGTTGTGCCATCTCACGACAAATTAAGTTAACAGCAGATTTTAATTCCACACAGAATTTTAATTTATAATCCATTTCTACTTTCACCCCCGATTGTTAGGTTGCTAACAGTATATCACCCTAACATTCGGGGGGTCAACAACATATTTCTTAAAATTTCGATATAATTCTTAATTTTCCTCTTTACGCTGAATGTCTACACCTAAGGCTCTAAGTTTTTCATCAATTTTATAATATCCACGCTCTATGTGGTGAATATCCCCGATTTCCGTCTCACCCTTGGCTGCCAGAGCAGAAAGGATTAGTGCCGCTCCAGCTCTCAAGTCAGTTGCGCGTACCTTGCTACCTGTCAGCTCTTCTACACCTTCAATCACAGCATTTCGGCTATCTATTCTGATGTCGGCTCCCATACGTTGTAATTCACCTGCATGAATAAATCGATTTTCAAATACAGTTTCTGTAATCACACTTGTACCTTTGGCCAATGTCATTAAGCTCATAAATTGGGCTTGCATGTCCGTTGGGAATCCTGGAAAAGGCATGGTCTTTAGTTGTAAAGGTTGTAATTTCCCCTTACGATAAACATGAAGACCTTGGGGAATTGCTTCGATTTTTACATTACACTCTGCCAGCTTTGCAATTACTGGCTTCAAGTGTTCTTCTCTTACATTTTCCAATACAATATCTCCACCAGTAATAGCTGCTCCTACCATAAAAGTTCCTGCTTCAATGCGATCAGGAATCACCCTATGAGTAGTGCCTTTTAATTCCTTCACCCCTGTAATTTCAACAGTATCCGTTCCATCACCTTTTATGTCTGCGCCTAGCTCCCGCAAAAAATCTGCCAAATCAATTATTTCTGGCTCCGCTGCAGCATTTTCAATTACTGTTTGTCCCTTTGCAAGAACTGCCGCCATCATAATATTTTCTGTGGCTCCAACGCTGGGAAAGTCTAAATAGATATTTGCTCCCTTTAATTTTTTTGCGGATAAATCAATAATTCCATGCTCCTGCTTACTTTTCGCACCCATACAATGAAACCCCTTTAGATGCAAATCTACAGGTCTGCTTCCAATCTGACATCCACCGGGTAGAGGTAATTTGACTTCACCATAACGAGATAATAAAGGGCCTGCCACGAGAAATGAGGCTCTCATTTTACCTGCTTGCTCATAATAACTTTCTAACGATGTCAATTCTTTTGCCTGAATAAAAATGGTTTCTTTTTCCTTATCGTAAGATGCTTCTGCCCCAAAGCCTTGTAGCATTTCAATCATATTCATCACATCTGTAAGAGGCGGAACATTTTCAATATAACAAGGTTCTTGCGTTAATAAGCAGGCGGCTAAAATTGGTAATGCTGCATTTTTTGCACCGCTAATTCGCACGGTTCCCTGAAGGGAATCAGCGTGATGAATTACAAACTTTTCCATACCCATCCCTCGCGTTTCTAAAAAAATAATAAATGATTGCTTTTCTAGTATGTCCGTAGGAAAGGAAAGCAACCTATAAAATATCAGCCGAATTTGTAAAATTTTTGTTTATTTTCATACTTTACACTTTTGATAAATTTGGTATAATAGTTATATATTTGCGGATGTAGTTCATCGGTAGAATGAAAGCTTCCCAAGCTTTAGAGGTGGGTTCGATTCCCATCATCCGCTTTACAGTCTTTTAGCGTTCAATTTGTTGGAAAAGCTAAGATTTGCTGGAAAATCAACAAAAAGCAGTTATTTATGAAGTTGTTCAACGAACCTTAGGAAATTTACTGTAACATATAAAAATTAGCTATGGCTCATCTACAATCCAAAATGTTAAACGCTTCCAAATTTGAGGAGTGTTTTTTTGCTTTCATCTATTGATTTTGCCCTATTCATTTTAAAAATAATACAGACTTCGTCTATCCTATCCTCTTTTACTCATGTTTTTTATCCTAGCCAAAATTTCTCTTTTCTATCTTTTCTAGGTGTAAAGTTGAAGCATATTATTCACGTTTATCCGGTTTCCCTATTTTTTCCCCAATTTTATAGTAAGCATAACTATATATAATGAAACAATAAAATACAATCTTTTGTATAATTTAGCAGTATATACAATTTAACGCATCGGTGTTATACTAAAAATAAGGTCAAAACTGGTTTAGACACCTTAAAATAAACTTTTTTGAAAGGCATGAGAACTTTGATTGTATTCAAAAACGTATCTAAATTTTACTCGAATAACGAAATTGGTGTAGAAAATATTTCACTAGAGATTAAAGAAGGTGACTTTGTTTTTCTTGTGGGAAAAACCGGTTCCGGAAAAAGCACCCTAATCAACCTTCTTACCGGCGAGCTTAAGCCTACCTATGGAGATATTTTTGTTAATAGCCTCTCCTTAAATAACTTGGCAAATAAAGACTTCCCTTATTACCGGAGGGTTTTGGGTATAATAAATAGAGATTACTCATTAATTGAGAATAAAACAATTTATCAGAATTTAGAAATTGCCATGTTAGCAGTAGGCCATTCCAGCAAGTCCATTCGCCAATCAATTCCCAAAGCCTTAGGTCTTGTTGGCATGACAAAGAAAATAAACGACTATCCAACAAATTTATCCGGTGGAGAAACTTTTAAAGTTCTTATGGCAAGAGCAGTGGTAAATAATCCAAAAATCATCATTGCCGATGAGCCTACTGCCCAATTGGACTATGACTCAGCACTGGATATTATGTCTTTATTTAAAGAAATCAATGATTTAGGTATTACCATCATTATTGCTACACATGCAAAGGAATTTGTTGATATCATGAAGAAACGCGTTGTAACTTTACAAAACGGTAAAGTTCTTGGTGATGTGAGTAAAGGAAAATATGGTTGGATCATATGAAAAAACGAAAACAAAAAAAATATAAACCCAAAAAAATTTTCAATACTGTTTTTGTCACAACCTATGTTAGTTTTGTGTGCTTTTTATACCTATTTGCTACCCGCGTAACCCCTTGGGATATTGATTATTTTATGAATGATACAAAACAGCACGCTACTCAATTGGTAACAGCATTAAAAACCCAAAAGGCAGCATTGGATGTAAAACGAGAGGCAGCAGCCTTGGCTAAAGCCGTTTCCAAGGAAAAAAAGAAAACAGGTAAGCATAAAGAATTTGATGAACCGGAAAAAATAGGAACTACCTTACAATCAAACACAGTGGAACTTGTATATTATTCCCAAACTGATCCCCAATGGAATGCAACCTTATATGGAACCGATAATACCATTGGTGTTTTTGGTTGCGGACCAACTACCCTAGCCATGGTTCTAAGTACCTTTACAGACAATGTAATCACCCCAGATATGGCAGCAAAGTGGGCCTTAGATAATGGGCATTTTAGCCACAATAGCGGCTCATACCACTCAATCATCCCTGATGGGGCTAAAGCCTTTGGCCTTAAGTCAAAAAGCTTACAGAGTCCTTCCAAAGAAACTATTTTTGACGAACTAAACCAAGGCAAACTAGTGGTCGTCTTGATGAACAAAGGTATCTTTACATCACAGGGGCATTTTATCATCCTTAGAGGTGTAACTCCCGAGGGAAAAGTTTTAATTGCAGATTCTCAAAGCGTTGAGAACAGTGACCAATCCTGGGATATCCAAACAATTCTGGATGAAGCGAAATATACTGCTAATGATGGCGGCCCCTTTTGGTCAATAAGCAAAACATAAAGCCTCTGCCTATGCTCTTTTGCATAGAGAGGCTTTTTTATTACAAAAGGGTTTGTGCTATTTATTTGCACAAACCCTTCACCATTCAAAAAACGGTATTTAATTTTTTTCCGTAATCTAACTTAACTTTTATAAAAGGAATCATTACCTCCAATTTTAACGCTAATTGCCTTATCATACCGAATTGTGCTCTCAAGGCTTCTCTCTATTTTCATATAAATTTCATGAATGCGTCGTATTTCCGGTAATTCCAACTGGCTTTCCTGAACCTTCGTGCTCAATGCATCTAGCACTAATTTTTTTTCAGTTTCTGGTAAACACTGTAATAAATCATCTCTCTGATAATCAATGCTATCTACTTCAAGCATTATCCCAGTCCGTATTTTCATTAGTAATTGAAAGGCATATAAGTCGTTTCGCTGCAAAGAATCACCCATTTGCTTTGTGGTATCTTGCAATTCGTTTATCTTATTATATTTTTTTTGCAGATTTACGGCTATATCCATTAATGCTGTGCCCAAATTGCTCACATCCTTGTTTTTCTAGTTTTTCACTACATCTATCTGAGAGATACGATCCGCCTCTTTGAATGTACTTCGCAAATCTAACAGCATTGATCTGAGCTGGTGAATTTGTTCTACGCTTCTTCCTGCTTTTATTCGGGCAGTCTGAAACTGAAAAAACTCATATAGTTTCGAAAGTTCCCTTCCAATTTCATAGGATTTGTCCAGGGTTGCATCAAGATATTTGATGATTTCAGACACCCTATTTATAGACATCTCAAACGTGTTAACATCAGAGTTTTTCAAAGCCATTTCTGCCTTTGTAAGTCTCTTTGCACTTTCATCAAAAAGAAGCAGCAAAAGTTCCCCCGAAGTCATCGTATTTACTGACTGTTGCTTATATTGCTGATAACCATAATTATTCATTTTCTTTTGCCAACCCTTTCAATCTACCATCAGCTTCCAAACTGTTGTGACAGCCAACCGCTCTGTGTGTTCATTTGCTGTACAAGTTGTTCTAATGCCGTAAATTTCTTTTGGTATCTAGTCCTCTCCGTAGACAATTTGGCTTCAAGTCTTTCAACCATATCATCAATATCATTCATCTGATCAAGTAGTGAATTTTTTAATATAGAACTGGGAGATTTTTCATTTCCCGCTTTTTCAACCAAAATGCCCTTTGTAGCACCCGTTGTTGCCGCATACTTATCTGTGACAGCCTTCATCCTAGCCATTACACCGCCTGAAGTAAGACTATTTCCTTCAGGGTCATCTGTAAATAGAATTTTTACATTATCTGAATTATCTTGCAAGGCAGATTTAAGTTTAGATTCATCTAAATTGATTTTTCCGTTATCAGACCATTCTGTAGATACGGTTATACCGATATCTGAAAAAGATAAACCATCAGATCGTGTGTTTAAAAAGGCAAATCTCAAATCATTAGTTAGATTTATAACTTCGGAGTCTCCAAAAAGTAAACCCGCCTTTGCCTTTTCTTCCCAATTTTTAATTTCAGTTTCGGACATTTCCTTTTTTTGCTCGTCGGTAAGGGGTGCATAATTTCTGTCTCGTTTTTCCTTTACTGCCGAATTAGAAAGAGAAACCAATTCATTATAATCATTGATCATACTTTTGATTGCATTAAAAACTTTATCCGTATCAATACTAGCATTAAAAGTAACTTCTTCTGTTCCTGCCACAGGATTTCCACTTTCATCAAACCCAAAAGTACCACTCGCACCGATTGTCATGCCATCCAAAGTAAATGAGTTTGTACCTCTCGTAATTTCCATTGGGTTAGAACCACCGGCTCCATCAAAATCAACAAGAATAACGGCATCCTGTCCTTGGACTGTAGTCCCATTCACCTCATCTTTTATTTCTGGGGTTCCCTCGGCAGTAATCGTTCGTTTACCAAACAACAATTTTTCCAAATCATTTAGTTTGCCGGCAGGATCACTTGCATCACCAATTTCTACATTACCAGAAGCACCTTTGTGTGTGGAAATTATAGAAAAAGAATCGCTATTTGACTGGTAAGAAATCTGAACACCAGCTTTTTCATTATTATTGATGGCAGAAATAATATCGCCCAAGCTAGTTTTGCCCTTTTCATAAGTAAACTTTATACTTTCCCCGTTTATTCTAAGTTCATATTCTCTGCCATCATCTAGGGTAACAATATCGGAATTTTTAATCCCTGCATCCTCTAAAGGGCTACTTAAATTTAACTTGTTGGTGGAACCATTTCGAAAGCCGAATACACTTCCATTCCCCAGAAGTCCGTCTGAAGAACTTGAAATCTTTAAAATGGACGATTTATCTTCGTTTCCGTTAGGCAACACTGGCTGAAACTGGATTTTACCCGCAGCATCTTTTGACAGTTTAATCCTTCCTTGGCCAAAAGCAGCATCAATTTCTTTCCCTAGATAATCAACAAAATCTGTGTCATTTAGCTTTGACTCATCACTAAATGTAATTGTCTTTTTCACTCCATTATACTCAAATGTCAAAGACTTATCCTTCACCCTTTCCACAAAAGTGGTAACCTTTTGAAGATCAGTAGGATTTATACTTACAGCAGCACTTGTTCCAGTATCAGAAATACTTGTATCTACAATAGATGTGGAATCTGAAGTAATGCCTACAGCCTTCAAAAAGGAAGCATCACCACCTACAATTTTTAATCTATTTCCCACACCATCAGTATTTTTAAAGTTCAATGTTTCACCATCTGCAGTTACACTCATAACCGTGCTCAGCTTCTTGCCATCTTTCATCTCTACATCATCGAGTGCTTTGGTTATGGCTGCTGCCACCTCTGCTGCATTTGTATATACGCCGCCTTCGTTTTGTGGCATCTTAACAGTATATTTCTCGCTTCCATATTCCACCGTAAAGGATTTCCCCGCTAACGTACAGGTATTCTCTGTTCCGTAATTAATAGCATCTGATTGTATGTAATTATTAGACAGGGATTCGCTAGTGGTAAAGCTGGCGTCCTTTGCCAACTGCTTTATACCAAGAATGGAAATCTGGCTATTGGTAGAGTTTCCCGAAACAGATACATATTTACTATTTTCTCCCTTTGGAGTGATTACAGTTTTCCCATAAAAGCTATCGCTGTATAGGTTTGTGTTCGATGAGTAGGAAGTGTATTTATCAGCAAAACTAATTAGCTTAGAGCTTATAGAACGATATGCATCGGTTTTCCATGATAATAGTGTTTTGTTCTGTTTTTGTTTTGCAATTTTACTTCTAGTGGAAATCGTCATTCCATCAATAATTTCGTCTGTATTTAGTCCACTCACAAGGCCACCAATACCCTTTGTTTGGCTGCCATATGCATTACTGGAAGAAGATGATGATGTTAGGCTTGATATTGTTGCCATGATATTCCTCCTTATATGAAATTGATTTTCTCAACGCCATTGATATCAAATTTTACTCTATACTTATTTTTCGACATATAGTATACTTTTATTAATAGTTCAGTTTAACAAATAAATAGTTATGAGGTGATACTCGTGTCAGTAATAATTACATTAACCAACCAAAAAGGCGGCGTTGGCAAAACCACAACCACTGCCACCTTAATAACAGGCTTATCACTTCAAGAATATAAAGTTCTTGGAATTGACCTTGATCCACAGGGGAATCTTGGATTCTCCTTAGGATTAGATATTGAAAATACTGCTACCATTTATGACGTATTTCGAGGAACAACCAAAATTGAGGATGCAATACAAAAAACTGAATATGGTGATATTATTCCTTCCAATATTCTCTTAAGCAGTGCAGAGTTAGAGTTTAATCGCTCCGGCAGAGAATATCTTCTAAAAGAGGCTCTTGCGTCTGTATCTGACCAATACGATTTTATAATCATCGACACCCCTCCGGCACTAAATATTTTAACTGTAAATGCATTTGTATGCTCTGACCATCTTATTGTGCCTATGGTGCCCGAAATTCTAAGCTTACTGGGTGTCAGTCAGTTAAAAGAAACTGCACAGACAGTGAAAAAATTTTATAACTCTAAGCTTAACGTATTGGGATTATTGCTAACCAAATACAATAAACGCACAAACCTTGCAAACGAAGTTGCAGACATGGCAGCAGAAATTGCAAAACAGTTAGATACCACAGTTTTCAACGCAAAAATTAGGTCCAGCGTATCTGTCGCTGAGTCCCCTGCTCACGGATCCTGCGTGCTTTTATATGCCCCCAGGTCAAAACCAACTCTAGACTATATAGATTTTATCGAAGAGGTTTTAATTCGTAGCAAAGTAGCCCAAAAAAAATCTAAACCGAGAAAATAATACATAAATTACAAACGATAATCATTTTTATCAATAAAATGGCATATTATTTTTTGGTTACCATCAATCATCTTCGGTTAATATTTATTGAAAAGAGGTCATAAAATGGCGCGCAAAACAAATAAGACCGCCCACGTTCTAAACCTTATCTCCAAGGCAAAGGATGAGCATCAGTCTATGGAAGATCAAATGGAAATAGATAATACTGGCTCTGATGTCTCAAATGATTTACTTTTTATGGGCATTGAACCATCCAACGATAAATCCATTTCAGAAAAAATAAATGAGAATTTAGAATCCTTTGTAAATCAGGGTGAAGATCTTACAGTTATGGATATTGCCCTACAATGCCCTTCAACTTTCCCCAGTGAAGTTGAACAAACGCAACATAATGAAACTCAGGTAAATCGTGACACACCCTATACAGACAAAAAAACTACGCAAAGCCCCTCCACCAACATTGGCATTTTAGAAGCTGAACCCCCGGGACACAAAGCTTCTGAATCCGAAATATCCGCTGAACCAACTACTTTTGATGACAGCCACATAGAGCAAACTAACATTACGGCACAATCCCAGTCAAAGGACGCCCAAGAATCCACAGAAGTTCCAGTCGAACCTGCCTTTCACTATATAAATGTATATGAAAGTCTAGTTATAGAAAGGCTTGAGGAATTTCAAAAAATGTTTGACGTATGCACTTGCCCTAGATGTACTGCTGATTTAATTGCATTGACACTTACAAATTTACCAGCCAAGTATATTGTTTCAGACAATTCTAAAACAATTCCACTGCTCAGTTTTTATAGGGAAAAATTTAGAACTTCCGTGGCAGCGCAATTATCCAGTGCCTGCATTGTAATTAAGCAAAAACCTTACCATTGATGATTCAGTACAAAAAAAAAGCAGACCCGTGGTGTCTGCTTTTTTTGATAGGCAAATTACGATTTGAATTTTTTCTGAAGCAGATGGTCAATAACTTCCACTAAGTTTCCAATTTCAGGTTTACTAATTTGCTCATCCGCACCAAGCTGCTTTCCTTTTAAATATAGTTCATCATTGATTAAGGAAGAAAAAATAATAACGGGAATCTGTTTCAAGTTTTTATCACTTTTTATGAGCTTCGTTAATCTATGTCCATCCATTGCTGGCATTTCGATGTCAGTTATAACCAAAGCCACCTCTTCTGCCACATTTTGTTCCTCTTTGATCGTCTGAATAAAATCCCAAGCCTCTTGGCCATTATCAAACTTTGTAATATTTTTAAAGCCAGCTTTACTTAGGCAATCCAAAATCATCCTTGACAACAGTACAGAATCCTCAGCCAAAATAATAGGTTGATTATTTTCTATTCTGACTCCTAACTTGTCAACCTCATCAGTCTGAATACCGGTTCTCGGAGCAATCTCTGCAACTATTTTCTCAAAATCCAGAATAACTACTAAATTACCATCTATCTCGGTAATGCCCGTAGCAACCCCTTCTTCACCACCACTTACGGTTTTATCAGGCTTTTGGATATCTGCCCAAGAAAGGCGCACAATGCCCTCAACACTATCTACCCGAAAGGCGATGTGCATTTTGTTGAAATTAGTAACAATAAACAGATCTCTATCCCCTTGGGATGCATTTTCGCCAAACAAATATCTAGCCAGATTGACTACTGTTATAACCTTCCCTCTGGGCTTAAAAACCCCCTCCACAACAGGGTGTGCCAAAGGCATAGGTGTAACAGATTCAGACACCATAATCTCTCTAACCTTTGCTACATTAATGCCGTAAAGCTTCCCATTGATTTTAAACTCCATTATTTCTATTTCATTTGTACCTGATTCTAACAAAATTCCGGTCTTATTTTTTTCGTCCATATGTATTCCTCCATAAATTGTAGTTATCTCTTTTCTTTGTTGCATAAAATGATACAAATAAACTGAAAACTACACAATTGCAGTATTATGTAAAAAATACTATGCTGCTGTATTCTATGTACTAAAATTGTTTTCATAATACCACAAAAGTACAGAAAAAGACCAATCTAAAATATAATTTCTTTTCTCCCGAAGGATCTAATGTTCCCCTGTCCATTGCTACAATCAAAGATTAAAGTCCTTGCATAATTTGCACCTACATCCTCACTTACAATGGGGATTCCTTCCTGCTTAAGTGTTTGTCTGACACTTTCAATATTTCGTTGTCCAATATTTCCTAAGGTTCCACCCCCTGGAATATCAAACATCTTGGCACCCCCCGCAATTTTTGCAATTAAACGTTTTTTTACTGCACCAAAGACCTCTATTTTTTTAATTGTTGCACGTATTCCAGAGTCTGCAAACTTATACACATTTGAATCTGCGCTATTTTCTAATTTTTGAGGAAGCATAATATGTACCATAGCCCCAACCTTTGCAACAGGGTCGTATAAACAAACCCCTACGCATGAACCCAGAGCATATGTGATTAAGCGCCCCTCACATCTGGTAAACTTCATATCTGCAATACCTACTGTAATTTCTTTACCCATTAAAAACACCCAGCTTATTTAGTAAAAAATTTAGTGACTTAATATCAGGTAACATAATTAAATTACTTGTCATCTCCCCGCCATTGTAGATAAATTTTCCGTCTACCATCATAATTGTATCAGCAACATAACCATATTCGATCATTGGCACGGACATAATCCCACCAAGCATATTTATTGTCATGGCTGGGACAGAAAGATTGATTGATATGCTACTTAACTGAGATACTGCATTGGCGTAAGAAGAAATGATAATGTTGCTTACCTCCGCAATTGCCGATGCCCTAAGCTCGTCTATATCTTCAAACCCATCAATTGTGCCAAGAGATAGACGGTCAAACACAATGTTAACAAAGTCCAAATCCAATAAATAAAGCATTATGCCACTAAATTCGCCTGTCATATGAACCAATACTGCAGAAACAATTTTTTCCGGCCCTCCCAGGCAGTCAATTGCCTGATTATAGCCCATAATCTTCACTTCCGGCAAAGACATGGCAATTTTTGCTGATAGTGTTGTTGAAAGAGCTGTCGCAGCATTTCCTGTACCAATACTGCCTATTTCTCGAAGCATATCTAAGGCAAACCCATTCATTTCGTGATAGCTGTTAATTTTCATAGTCTCACCAACCAATTATAATTTTTTACATCATCTCAGATTATTGATTAAATTTTGTATTTCATCTGTTGTCTGCACCATTCTTAGAGAATATTGGTAAGCCCTCTGCGCTTCTATTACCTTTGCAAATTCCTTCGATATATCTACATTAGAGCCTTCAAAACCGCCCCTTGTAACTTTCGCATCAACCAAAAAAGGTGCACCATTTTTTTCAACAGCCGCAAAGTTACAATCACCCACGCTTAGCATGCCTTCTGTACGAAAAAAATCATATACTGCGGGTTCTGCATCCTCAAGGGGAATTGCCTCCCCTTCCAGAGGGGTTCCATCTTTTCCAAGCTCTATATTTTCAGGCTCCAATTCTGTGTCGCCAGTTTTAATTTTTATCGGATTTCCATCTTGACCTAACACAAAATATCCATCCTTTGATGCCAAATAGAAGCCATCACCTTTTTCCGACAAGGCAAAGCTTCCGTTTGTTGTATAGTATATCTCTTTTGTTTGTGGGTTTTGCAGACCAAAAAATCCCCTGCCTTCAATAGAAAAATCTAGTTGCGAATTGGAGAGATTCATGCTCCCTTTTTCAAAGGAAGTGTTAGTTCGCTCTGGCTTTGCACCACTGCCCGATTTTACATCAGATTGTGCCCCATCTATTCCAGCCATATTATTATAGATTAAATCAGAAAAACATAGGCTTTTCGATTTGTAACCCGCTGTATTAACATTGGCAATATTATTTGCAACTACGTCCAACTTTGTCTGCTGGGCGGATGCTCCAACCTTACCAGTATAAAATGACATTTGCATACACATTTCCCCTTTGCACAAAAATCGCTATTTTTAAAATCTTCTGCGTTCTAATTTTAATCCAGCCGTTTATCTAATCCCTTTATAATAAGGTATATTTGATAAAAAACTTTGGCATACAAAACAACAACTTTAAAGGTGCATTATACTTTACCAAGTTCTGTAGATGCTTTTGCTGCCATTAAGTCATACATTTTTAATACCTGTGCTGCGCTTTGCAAAGACCGCTGACTAACCAGCATGTCTGTCATTTCCTGAACAGGATCCACATTTGATGTTTCCACATACTTCCACATCAACGTAGAGTCTACCGCTCTACCCTGTCCATCTCCGGTGAAAACACCTTCCCCCACTTTTGTTAGATTATCATAGTTATTAAAATCTACCACCTTAAGCTGAGAAACAAGGTTACCCGTTGTATCATAAATCCTACCATCAGGCTCAACACTAAACTCATCCGATGTAATTCGGATTGGGCCATTACTACCATTGACCCTACCAACCCCTTGTAGCATCAAATAGCCATCGTTATCCAAACTAAAGGAGCCATTTCGTGTATACACATTTTGTCCTTGTCTCTGTACCTCAAAAAATCCCCTTCCATTAATGGCAAAATCTAGAGGGCTCCCAGTTTCTTCCCAACCTCCATCCGCAAGGTTGGTAACTGTTTCATAGGGAACCGTAATCATGGACGAATTGCCCAAAGCACTCCCTTGAAAACCTAAAATATTGTTGGCTGTTCTATTCATCACTGCATCTTTAAATGTTCCAGAAACCATTTTATCAGACTTATAGCCACTGGTAGAAACATTGGCCAAGTTATTGCTAATTACATTTAAATTTTTATTCTGTGTAAGCATACTTGATGATAAGTTGTAAAACCCTTTAAACATATTATCCCTCCCCAAAAAATAATTACTCTTGTAGAAACAACCTTAGCTTCCTTAATGCATTGGAATGTATCTGTGAAATTCTAGGCTCACTTACTCCCAGAACAGCTGCAATCTCTTTCATATTTAAATCATGCACATAATGCAGAGAAACCACGAGTTTTTCCCGCTCCCTCAAGCTCTCTAAGCCCAATTTGATTTCCCTTTCTAATTCTAAATTGTCCAGATGGTATTCCGGCATGGTTTCCATATTAGGATTGATAATCTGATTGTTATGCCTGCCGTTTCCCGCTTCCTCCAATAGCATTTCGAAGGAAAGCACATTCATCAGATTTGTTTTCCCCAAATCGTCATAATATTTTTCAACAGGTATGTTCAGGTATTTTGCAATCTCTTCATCTGTCGGCATCCTACCCAATTCAACAAACAATGAATTTGTAGCTTTATCAATGTCCTTTGCAGCCTTTCTTACGCTTCTTGGAACCCAATCATTTTTTCTGGCAATATCAATTACAATCCCTCGAATGCGCTTGGAAATATAGCTTTCAAACTTAACATTCTTATCCATATCAAACTTGTCTATGGAGCTCATTAAAGCAAGCACACCTTCATTCACAATATCATCTACTTGGGTAAATTCGCTATAAACGCCCCGCATTTGTATGGCTACATTTTTCACAATATAAACGTAACGCAAGACCAGCTCATTTTTTATATTCAAATCGCCGGTGATTTTATACTCAGAAAATAGTTCTTCATTTGTCATTTCATTGAATTTTTTCTTCAATATCATTCTCTCGGCTCCTATGTTATAACACAATATTTCCAATTGACTGAATTTGAACATTGTTTGCTATTTCATTAAACGAAATTACACTCACATTGGGATAGAACTGCTCAATTAATCGATAGAAATAAACTCTTACCACATGACTTGTAAGTATTACCGGTTTATGAGATAAATCATTGAATTTCTTTAAATTATCTGCAACCTGCATTAATACCTTTTGTAAAATATCGGGGCTTAATGACAAATACACACCATGCTCGCTTTTTGCCATGCTGGAAACAATTACTTTTTCCAATTCTGCATCCAGCGTTATGACCTTCATCTGTCCAGACTCACAGAACTTACGAGTAATGGTACGCTTTAAGGCTACTCTAATATTTTCTGTTATGAGATCCAAGTCTTTGGTAACTGAGGAGGAATCCACAATTGTTTCGATAATGGTTACTAAGTCCTTAATTGGCACGCCCTCTTTCAGAAGGTTTGATAATATCTTTTGGAAGCTACTATAAGAAATTATATTTGGAAATGCCTCTTCCACTAGCTCAGGAATATTAGCCTTTACATTTTCTATCAGCTGCAGCACCTCAGTTCTGGATAACAGCTCATAAGAATGCTGAGAAACAATCTCCGACATATGTGTCAGCATAACAGAAAGGGGATCAATAACCGTGTATCCATAAATTTCCGCCAATTCTTTATTATCCGGCAAAATCCATTTACTAGGTATACCATAAGCTGGTTCTATTGTCTCAATTCCATCAATTTCACCCACTGGTTCAGAAGGTTCTATGGCTAAATAATAGTCAACAAGGATTTCTCCCGATGCTATTGCTTCACCTTTTATTTTAATGGTATATTGGTTGGGATTTAGGGAGGCACTATCTCTAAGGCGAATGGAAGGAATGACAAATCCCATATCTTGAGCATACTGACGCCTAAAAATAACTATTCTATTGATTAATTTTCCACCGCCTGCATCATCAACCAAAGGAATGAGGCTATAACCAAATTCCATTTCAATTGGCTCCACATTCAACAATGAATAAATATTATTTACATCCTTAAAATACTCTTCTTCCGTTGGCATATCTTGACTAAATTGCGCCTCCGTTGCCTGAGCCTCTTGGGCAATGGCCAGCTTCATATTTCTTTGAACATAAATACCTAAGGAAAGAAGCATTACCGAGGTTAGCAACAACGGCAACGTAGGGGTCCCAGGAATTACTGCAATCATCCCCACCAGGGCTCCACCAATGATAATTGCTTGGGGTTGCGCCAAAAACTGTGCAGCCACATCTGTGTTTAAACTACCATCAGATACCGCTCTTGTTACAATCATTCCCGTAGCAGTAGAAATCAAAAGGGCAGGAATCTGAGAAACAAGGCCATCACCGATGGTTGCAATGGAATAAACCTGCAACACCTCAGAAAAGCTCATGCCCGATTGTACCAAACCAATGATAACACCAGCACAAAAGTTAATCACCGTTATAATGATAGACATGATGGCATCACCCTTAACAATTTTGGTGGCACCATCCATGGCTCCGTAGAAATCTGCTTCTTTCTGAATTTTATACCTTCTGGTTTTTGCCTCATCCTCTGTAATCAAGCCAGAGTTTAAGTCGGCATCAATAGCCATCTGCTTACCCGGCATAGCATCCAAAGTAAATCTTGCTGCAACTTCAGCAACACGTTCAGCACCCTTGGAGATAACAATAAACTGAACTAAAACAATAATGATAAAAATAATCGTACCAACAACGACGTTTCCTTGTAAAACAAAACTACCAAAGGCCGCAATAACTTGGCCCGCGGCACCCTCTTCTGTCAAAATTAATCTGGTAGAGGATACATTCAACCCAAGCCGAAAAAGAGTTGTAATCAAAAGCAGTGAGGGAAAAATGGAAAATTCCAGTGACTCCCTGATGTTCATTGTGATTAATAATATTATGAGGGACACAGAAATATTGATTATAAACAACGTGTCCAACACAAAGGGATTTAACGGAATAATCAGTAGTAATACAATTACTATGACAAATAAGGATACTGAATTTTGAAATAACTTTTTCATATCTCACACCATTTCAATCTATATCAACTTTTTATTCTTCAACTTATACACATAAACAAGAATTTCAGCAACTGTACCATAAAAATCTGCCGGTATTTCTTGGTTTATATCTGTGGTAGCATAGATTGCTCTAGCTAAGGGCTTATTCTCAAGAACATAAATATTGTTCTCTTCCGCCATCTTTATAATTCTAAGTGCAACCTCATCTTGACCTTTTGCCAATAGCGTGGGTGCACCATCTTTTTCAATATCATATTTTAAAGCTACAGCATAATGGGTAGGATTTTTGATGACAACATCAGCCTTTGGAACAGCCTGCATCATACGAGACATGGCCATTTTACGCTGCACATCCTTGATTTTACTCTTAATCTGAGGGTCACCTTCCATTTGCTTATATTCCTCTTTTAACTCTTGCTTAGACATCTTAATTTGCCGTTCGTACTCCCACCATTGGAAAAAGAAATCACATACGGAAATTGCAACAAAGGCTAAGCATATCTTAAAAACTAAGGCCATTGTTAAGTCCATAAGGACAGAACATGATGGAGAAAGATCCATCTGCGTTGTTCTTGTAATTGTCAATAAACTATCGGAAATAAAAGAATAAAGGATAACAATAAGAATCGTGATTTTTATAATGCCTTTTATGACATCAAACAAACTTTTTAAGGAAAATAATCTTTTTATCCCCTGCAGAGGATTGATTCTGTTAAATTTCGGCTTCAAACTGTCTGCGACAAAAAGGGGTTTTGTCTGTGCAACCGTCGCCAAAATAGATAATAATATTGAAATGCATACAATAGGAGCCACAATTTGCAGGAAAGCAAGCATTGTTTCTTTTGTAATTACCATTACAAAGTCTTCTGTAATGTCAGATTTGGTTTGGGCATACCCAAAAGCTTTATAAAGAAAGTCCTTTACATTCGCTATTATCTGAGGGAACATAAGCTTCAAAGCAAAGAAAGTCCCCACTAGGGATATCACTGTAATAACATCCTTGCTAATTAGGACATTACCTTTCTTTCTCTCGTCTTGCCTTCGCTTGGGCGTGGCCTTTTCGGTTTTGGAATCGCCCGCCAATGTTCTCCCCCCTCTTTGAAGCCTTTCCTTTTAAATGATACAATTTTGTTTACAAAATAGCCCTATGCTAACCAAAAGGCTCATAAGTTCGTTACATTGAGGCATTGACGAAAATAAACATCGTATTTTTATATCGATGTTAGACCATGTGCGTCAAAATATCTCTGATACTATCTACCATTACAACTATCAATTGGTTCAAAAAATCTGCCATTGGGGAAAATACAAGCAATAATAACATGAGTCCCACAAAAATTTTAAGCTGAATATCTACAATAAAAACATTGATTTGGGGGATTGCTTTCATCAAAATGCCCATTCCCACAGCACAAAGAAATTCAATTGCAATTATAGGGAAGGCCATCTTTAACGCCAATTCAGAACAAAGGATAAATGTATCCAACACTGACTGGGCCAAATCCTGTCCTAGTATTACTTGCCCATAAGGTATCACATTGCTAGAGTTTACTAAAATATGAATGATTGCCAGATGTGCATCCGTAGCAAAAAACAAAAACATAAACAAAATATTATAATATGTAGCACTTAATGCAATAGAGGCATTACTTTGAACATCAAATATTTTTGACATTGATATACCCATCTGCATATCAATCATTTCTCCTGCAAAAATAATGACATATAAAAACAAACTAATCAGAAACCCTACAGCAAACCCAGCCGCAAATTCTTTCATCAGAACAACACCATACTCAAGCATCCCTGAAAATTGAATTTGCTGTTGGGGCATTGAGATAAATACAATCATGGTCAAAGCAAGGACTAATCCGGATTTTACGATTGAGGGAACATTTTTTCTTCCAAAAATAGGGTTTAGGAAAATAAACCCCGACATCCTCATTAATACCAATGAGAAAAATACAAAATTATCGAAATAATCCATCTGTCCAAAGCCTCCGAATTACATTCAAATACAAACTGTATCCCAAAAAAACTGATTGAAACGCCCATAAAAGTTCAAACCTTGAAAATGCTGTGCTATTTTTTTAAAAGCTTGTCCTGAATTTTAGAATGCAGCTTCTATGTTACGAATCAAATCATGAGGCCAAAAACTTGATACAAGAAATCCTGTAACGTTTCAAGCATCCAAGGCCCGCACACCAAACAGACAAATACAATTAGCAATACTTTGGGAACAAAGGTAATTGTTTGCTCATGAATCTGTGTTGCAGCTTGTATGATAGATATGAAAACGCCAACAACCATACTTAAAATCAAAATTGGTCCACCAATTTTTAACGCAACAACGATTGCAGAACGCATAATGTCTAGAACTTCTCCATTCGTCATTAATTATCCCCCTAACTAATTAAAACCTTTAATCAATGTAGAGAATAACAACTGCCAACCGTTCACCGTAATAAATAATAAAATTTTAAACGGCAGAGAAATCATAGCCGGCGGCAACATAATCATACCCATTGACATAAGTGTACTGGATACTACGATATCGATCAAAAGGAATGGGAGGAATAAAAGAAACCCAATAATAAAGGCTCTTTTTAACTCACTGGTAATAAACGATGGTATGATTACTGTTAATGGTAAATCTTCATAGTTTTCTGTGATTTCTTCCCCCGAGAATTCCATAAACATATCTAAGGTATCTACTTCTGTTTGTTTTAGCATAAAAGTTTTCATAGGGACAGAGGCTTTTTCTATTGCCTCAGAAGCAGATATCTGCTCATTTTTATATGGTATGTATGCATTTTCATTTATTTGACTCAGCACAGGAGACATAATAAATAACGTAAGAAAGAGTGAAATGCCCACTAAAACTGTATTTGGTGGTGTTTGCTGCATTCCCAAAGCATTTCTCAAAAAAGACATCACGATGATGATTCTAGTAAATGACGTCATCATGATGACAATTGAAGGTAACAGCGAAATAACCGTAACCATTAAAAATAGCTCCAAGGTCTGGATTCCGCCGCCATTTATATTAATAAAAGCTTCGTTCATAATAAACTCCTTCATTTTTTAAATACATAAAACCAAGTAAACCCTATCCCTATGAATCAGCATTTCCTACTTCTTTCGATTGACAAAATACTGTGTCAAGACCTCTTTAAAATCATGGTCTTTGTAACCTTGGACTTCATCCAAAATATTAAATGTCCCCTCTTGAACACCATCTAACTCTTTTATTAACCCAATTCCATTTTGAGATACAGATAATAAATAATAGCTTTTTTCCACCTTAACGATAATAATGGACTTGTCCTGCGTAATAGAAAGTTTATCCACAACTTCCATATGCTTAGAACCTCCATACCTCATGGTTTTTGTTCCAACATATTTGGTGAACCAATAACTCAAAAAGAGAATCAATATTACCGATAAAAAAGTGATAAAAATCATAAAGAAATCTTCAAAAATCAGACTCTCCTCCTACCCAATTTAACCAAGTACAGTTGTAACTGTCTTTAAAATTCTATCGGGTTTAAAAGGCTTTACAATAAAGTCCTTTGCGCCTGATTTAATTGCTTCAATTACCATAGCTTCCTGCCCCATAGCTGAACACATAACTACATTTGCATTGGGATCTATTTGCTTAATTGCCTTCAGTGCACCCAGTCCATCCATATTTGGCATAGTAATATCCATAATTACTAAATCAGGTCTAATTTCCGAGTACTTTGCTACTGCTTCAACACCGTCAGCAGCCTCATATATATCACTATACCCATTTTTTGTTAGTGCATCTTTAATCATCATTCTCATGAAAGAAGCATCATCAACCAATAAAATTTTAGACATTGTAATCATTCCATCCTTTCCCTATTTCAGCCTGTCTTCTCATATCTTTCTTAAAACCTCTGTTACACGTACGCCAAAATTATCGTCTACTACAACAACGTCACCCTTGGCAATACATTGACCGTTTACATAAATATCAACTTGCTCTCCAGCAAGTTTATCTAAAACGATAAGGGATCCTTTATTATATTCCAAAATTTCTCGTACATTTTTTTTCGTGCGCCCAATTTCAACGGAAATTTCTAGAGGTACCCCCATAATCAAATCTAAGTTTTCCGTTCTCTCCTGACAGGCATTTCCTTCTTCCTGATTATGCAATTCAGCATTTGGTCTAACATTAATTACCCTTGGCTGTGTATGCCCACTATGGGCTTGTGGCACATAAGCTGGTTCCGCGCTAACGCTTGCCGGTGTAGTCTGTACCCGCGGTGGTTCAGGATTAATAGGTTTCGCCTCTGACTTCGTAGGCTCAGGTTGCACCTGTGCGCTTGCATTTGTTTCAAAGTTCTGAGATAGCAATTTTTCAATTTCCTCTTGAGACATCATTCTACTAGATGATTCTTGGGAAGGTTCTGGTTCTAGAAATCTTTCATAGCTCATCTTTTCAGATGATGCTTTTGGTGCAGGCTCCTCAGCCCCTGTAGGTGCAGGCTCCTCCATAGCAAGCCCAAAGCATGACAACAACTTTCTAGCCAAGTCTACTGTCATAATATTTAGAAACTCGCTTTCCAGTGCGTTTTCAACCTTCAGCGAAAAACTAACAACAACCATAGGCTCATTTTCTAATAAGTACTTATCGCTAAACTCTGCAACAGTATTTATTTCAAACGAGTTGGGAGTAGAGATATTTACAGGTTCATCCAACAATTCAGCCAACGCCGTGGATGATGCGCCCATCATTTGATTCATGACCTCGCAGATTGCACTTAAGTTTATTTCGTTAAGTTCAAATTCCTCATCAGGATATTCCATCCCCATTAAAATTTCTACGATTACCTTTACATCATGCCTTTTTAAAAGCATAATATTATTTCCTTTTAAACCTGACACATACGTAATTTCTACGCCAACAGCTGGTTCCATATAGGAAAACTCAAAATCTTCCTTACTTGATATCATTACATTTGGAACAGTTATATCCACTCTTCTATCAAGCATCGTAGAGACAGCTGTGGCCGATGCCCCAAGACTAATATTTAGTATTTCGCCAATGGCGTCCATCTCTAAAGAGTTAAAAATCTTTTCGTCCATAACTATAAATCGCCCCCTTTTGCTATAATTAATGTTTATTTGTTTCACTTATTCTCACTGCCAAATTTTTATTTTGAACACCTAGCTTGCCGTGAAACCAGATATTATCTTCAACAAAAACATCGACAAATGAGTCTTGGGGTCTATTCATATTTATAATGTCACCCTTTTTAAGATCGAAAATATCTTGTAGCATTACAGTTGCGTCTCCGATTTTAGCTGTTACCTCTAAATTGGAGTCCTTTATAAATTCGAAAATATCTTTAGATGTTTTATCTTCTGCAGCTCCAGCGTTTTTACCATTGGATGATTTCTTGCTTTCTAAGACTCCAAAAATATTTGTGAGCAATGTGCTGGGGATACAAATATTGATTTTCCCAGCCACATCATTAATAATTACCTCAATAACAACAATTACCACTATTTCATCCATCCCAATTTCTTGTAACAACCCATGGGATGTCTCTACTTTTTCAATTTCAAAGTTTAAATCCAGATAATTTGACCACCCATCCTTCATCACAGAGACCAAATAACGAGCAATATTTTCATAAAGCAAAAGTTCGATATCTGTATATGCATAAAGGGATGAAACATTTTGTGGTTCATCCCCCTTACCACCTAACATTCGGTCAATCATGCTAAGCATTAAAGGTGTGGTTATATGCATATAAACCATTCCACTTCCTTCTTGGTTTTGCAAAGCAGCACTCACCAATGTTAGAGCGTCATTGTCAGATAGGGCATTGCTAAATTCATAGTAACGTTCCTCTTCCACAGTAATAAGAGAAACTTGAGTTGATGCTCTTAATAAGCTGTTTAACCTAGAAGACACTAGTCTGCAATAATTTTCATGGGTGTTTTTAATTATATTTAATTTGTCCTTAGTATACTTCTTCGGACTATAGAAATCATATTTACGGTATTTGTCGCCAGGCTCTGTGTAGACTTTAGTTTCCACATTGCCGCCTCCAATTACAGACGCCAGCAATTCGTCTATCTGACTCTGGCTTAATACTTCAGACATTTATAGCACTCACCCCTACCCCTAAATATATGGCCATCAGCCCTTTTTGACACAATCTAAACATTTGACCTAACCACAAACCAAATATTTCAAAACAAAAAGAACGTTTGCTTTTTTTGTTTTTTTTAATTTTGTACTTGTGTAGAATCAATGCCGTACACCTCATTATAGTAGTTATCTAACGTTCTAACAACACTATCATTTTTTGTTATGATTATTTCTACACGCCTATTTTTGGCTCTGCTCTCCCGTGTTTCAAAAGAACTGCAAGGTCTGAACTGACCAAATCCGCTAGAAACTAATTTTTCAGGACCAATGATATTTTTCCTTTGGATATAGACCAAAACTTCTGATGCTCGATTGGATGATAAAAATCTATCACTCTCCACCTCATTGGGTTCTGTCGGGCTTGCCTGAGAGGTATGCCCTAAAATTTGGATTTCACCAACAGATTGATTTACATCCTCTATTGCATAACACAAATTATCAAGAACTTCCTTACCCTCATCTTTCAATGTGTAGCTATCACCATCAAAAAAGATATTATTTCGAAATGTGATAAATGTAAACCCATCGCCCTTTGTAACCTCGACATCCGCATCTAGCCCTTGTGTTTCTACATATTTAGATAGCCTATAGTATAGTTCGTCAAACTCATCGTTAAACTGGGTTTCCAAACCATCACCGTTAAAACCGCCTTCCACATCATAGTTTCCTAGGCTACCGTCAGCATTCTCAACAATCTGACTTACCTCTTTATCGGTGGGATTAAAACTTTTAACAATTTTCTCCCACTTTGCACTATCAACGGAGGATATCGAATAAAGCAATACAAAGAAACAAAGAAGAAGTGTAACCATATCGCTATACGTATTCAACCATTCGTTGGAAATTCCACCTTTTCTACGTTTTTTCATAACCCTCACCTTCATTAAACAATAAACACTATATAAGCATCTACTCTAAAGCCTTTCCTGTTGGATTAATCCTCATCTTCAGCTCCGTCACCTTTGCCTTTTTTCTTTTTACCGTTCTTTTCATATTGGGGCAAATAGGTAATCAATTTTTCCTTTAAGAAAGTTGGATTTTCACCCGCTTGAATGGCTAGAATTCCTTCTATAATTATTTTTCTGCATAGCAGTTCTTCGTCACTTCTCACTTGCAGTTTTTTTGCGATAGGCATAAAAAATAAGTTGGCAAGTAATGAACCATAGAACGTTGTAATCAAAGCAATGCCCATATTTGTGCTGATGCCATCTGCACCATCTTCCATATTCATAGACATCAACATATTAACCAAACCAATCAAAGTACCTACCATACCAAAAGCTGGCGCATAACTGGCCCCTTTTTCATAAAACTCGATAATTTCGCTATGTCGTTCTTCGATATGATCCATAGTGTTATTTAAAATTTCATTTACCTGCTGCGGTGTGGTTGAATCCACAATCAACATTAATCCCTCACGAAAAAAGGGATCTTGCATAGAATTAGCTTTTTCTTCTAATGCAAGAAGTCCATTTTTACGTGCAATAATCGCCAGCTCATGTAATTCATCTATAAATTCCATAGGGTTATATGGATTTTTCATGATAATTTTAAATTGTTTTGGTAACTGTTTCAAAACTCTAGCGGGATAGCTGGCAATTAATGCTGCAAATGTTCCACCAATTACGATAAGAACACTAGAAAAATCCCAAAAATTTCCCAAATTTTCTAATTTGATACCGAAAACAACCAGGGCAAAACCGGCTATGACCCCTATAAACGTTGTTAAGTCCATAATACGCCTCCAAAATCACTAATCCTATTGAACCAATTTAAGGCCTACACCTTTGGGTGTATATTCAAAGAATGCGTTAACATTAAATATTCAACTGCCTTTTGAATAATTTCATCCGGAGTCTCTCTCACTATGTAAAAACTTAAATTATGTAGAATTATTTTTGATTCTGGGATAGATTCGATAGCTACAATCTGTTCACAATTTAATACAAACTTTTCCCCATTAAGCTTTGTTAGTCTTATCATAAAACCCCTCCTGAGATGGCCATAGCTGCTTTTAGTATTTCCGCCGCCGGTAATTATATGTAAATTTAACCAGCATCTGTAAAACTTTATTCAAGCACTCAACATAAAACCATTTTGTAACTTAGATGGTATAAGATGTTGTTGTTTTAGTTCCATAATATGCCCAAAATAGCTAGCTTGTACCTATATTTACTAAACTGATCCATACCCGATACTGAAATAATAGGTATATTCTAAGCCTTCTTGATCTCTTGAATAGCTTAAAACAGCAAACCGCAACCAGTTTGGCAGCGGTTTACACCATATTTTATAAAGTTATCGCCCTAAAATATAGTTACGTTTCATTAGCGTTTAATATTTACAAGTTCTTGTAACATTTCGTCTGTAACAGAAATGATTCTTGTGTTAGCCTGAAAACCTCTTTGAGTCGTAATCATTTCAGAAAATTCTTTTGCCAAATCAACATTAGACATTTCCAGACCATAGTTTACAATCTTTCCGGTTGTGCCTTTACCGGGTTCATAGGGTAAAACAAAACCTGTATTTTCACGAATTGAGTAATAAGGTCCTTGGGTTTTCTCCAATGCATTGGGGTTGGGCACATTAGCCAGTGAAATCATGCCAACTGTCCTGCTTTCTCCGTCAGAATCGTTGCCGACAACTTCACCAGTTTTGGAAATACTAACGCTATTTAACTTCATTGGTGTGCTAGTATCAGCTGGAGGATTGCTGCTATCAATGATTCCACTTTCATCTACATAAGGTACACGTAAAGGCACCAAAACATCACGATTCGTCGTGCCATCGTCTCTTATTCCATAGCCATAAACCACATTGCCACTACCATCACATAGATAGCCATCTCCATCAAAAGCAAAGTTACCAACCCTGGTCAAGTAGGTGCCGCTTAACGCCTGTGAAACCTCCTCAGGAGTAGCACCATCTAATGCAATGCCATCGGGATTTTTAGGTCCCACTATAAAGAAACCCTGACCGTCAATCATACAATCCATGGCGCTATCCGTTGGTGCATAAGCACCATTGGAAAACATTAAGTCAACCGTTCCCACCTGAGATCCATAACCTACTTGCGAAGGATTAGAACCACCAAAAATATCATTACCATTGCTTGAAGATGATGTAGTTTGATAAATTGATTCCTTAAAAGTTACTCTACCAGCCTTATAACCATAAGTATTTACATTGGCAATGTTATTACCAATAACGTCCATTTTTTGCTGATGCGCACGAAGACCCGCAATTCCCGAAAACATTGATTTTACCATAATAAAAGTACTCCTCTCTCTACCCCTAACCGTTGATTAATAGTTGATCTAGCAAACTGACATTATGTGTTCATATATTAACTAGTATTTGTCTGGGAATTTAGTTGGAATGCATCCATTTTTTGGGTGCAGTTTTTCACAGTATTTCTGTGTTCTCCCCACTACCTTCTGGAGTTGATGGTATAGAATCTGGCGTTATGCCAGGTTCTTCTATGCCGCCGCCATCACCTTCACCTTCGGTTTCAGGTAACTTGCCAACCGCCATAATTTGTGATAAACGATAGCTTTTTCCATCTACGAATATAACCTGTTCACCACCATATACTCCCGTGGCAGTAACATTACCAAAAACCTCTTTTATCTTACCGTCATTACCAACCTCACCAATTGTAACCTCTTTGCCCACCAATGAGGCAGCATATGCTATTACAGAAACATTCGTGATCTCGCTAATCGCCTGAATTGTAGACATTAATGTGAGCTGGCTCATAAATTCACTCTGGTCCATGGGGTTTGTCATATCCTGATTTTGAAGCTGTGCCGCCATCAGCTTAAAAAAGTCATCCATTTCTAAGCTGCTTTTCCCCTTAACTTCTGAAGTGATTGTCTGATTACTTGTAGTTGTCTTTCCTGTATATGGAATACTTGTCATAAAACTATTAACACTGGACATTTTACACCTCCGCACCATTGGCGTCCTCAATACCTAAGCGTAACTTTTGAACAAAGTCTAAGTTAGGTTGTTCCTGGTCTTTTTTCCTTTGTTGCGAATCTCCTTGATAATGTCCATTATTTCCTCTGCCATCAAAGTTCTCGCTATTTGTATTCTGACCATTTGTTTTGTCATGGTTTAAATTCACATTAACATCCTGCATTAGGCTAGATTGCACAATCTTTGATAAAGAATCCAAATTGGAAGCCAATAATGTCTTTGTTCCCTCATTTGAACAGTTTAAAGAAACAGAAATTTTCCCTTTGTTTATAAAGAACTCTACGTCTATCTCTCCAAGATTTTTGGGGTTTAAGGTGATATTGACTTTTTGCACTACATCATTCACCTTCTCAACAATCATATTGCCTATTTCTTCTGCAACCTGCTTCCACGATGAGTCTAAAGATGGCTCACCAACTTTTATGATAACAAAATTATCGTCTATCCCACTTGAATTCATTAACTTCTGCCCAGTAGGTGTTAGTGTCTGATTATCTATGTCATTATTTTCTTTTGCTAAACCAGGTGATAAATTTTGTTCTGCAAAGGCGGAATTCTGATTTTGAGAAGTCCCATGATTTTGTTTCTTTACCATAGAATGAGGTGCAGTTTCTTGCTTTACTACAACATCAGTGGTTTGTCCACTATGTTCCTCTAATGGAGCTTGTAAGGTTTGTATATGTATTGTTTTTTGGCTCACCAGTGTATCTAATTTCCCAGTAACAACTGTAGGCGTTTTTGTGCCTTCCAGTACAGGTAGTGAGCTACTTCCCGTTGCTAGTAAATCCCCTTTAGTGGTATTACTTTTCACACCTTGAATAGGATCCGTCTCTGCTTGACTGCCCATGGAAAGATTTACAATCTTTACAAGTTGAAGAGAATCCAGGATGCCAGCCGAATTGGTGACAACAGATTCCAGATGGGCGATTTTAATTTCATCGTCCTTTTCTTCTGCACTTTCTCCACAATTGAAGATTTCCCCATTAGAACCAGCTGCATTTTTCTCCTCTTTTTTGACCTGATTGTTCTTTTCTTTCAGCTTAGTGTCTGATGATACACTCTTTATCATATCCTTAAAACTATCTTCAGACTTGTTACCTTTTGACGTCATACCAACCTTATTGCTTTCGGGTATACCCTTGCTTGCCGAAACAAAACAAGTATTCAAGCGCCCACCTCCATAATTTTCTTCAGGTATATTTAATTTTTCAGCTCTACTGCCTATCTAATGTTCAGTAACAATCCCAGTAAAAAATTTTGGCCCGTCTCACTACGTCCTTTTATATAATTAAAAGCAAGATACCTTTTTGTACCCACAAAGACTGATTTTTTTCACTTGTACATATAATTTTCAAAAAATAATAATATTCATCTGGATTGAAAGTTTCTAAAACTCCATGTATATTTATTTGCTTTTTACCCTAGTAAGAAAATTCTGCTCTCTAGATCATAAAAACATCCACATATGTTAGCATTTATGTTAAGTTGCATTTCATTTTGTTGCAAAATAACAATTATTTAATAATAATCACATTTTATTAATACTATATCAAATTTCATGCATAAAATCTACAATATGTGGTAATTTATGCTAATATTATATACATACTAGCATATTACCTTTTAATTTTCAATAGTAACACTTTGCATTTACGAAATTAGCTTCCATACAATCTAATTTTTATTTCTTAAAACAATTTTCTTATGTCCATAGGTTTTATAGAATTCCTATGTAATATTGAATATATTCATATCAGATACAAAATAAAAAAGAACTTCTTTATATTAAAAAAAGAAGTTCTTTTCCAGAAAATAATTCTATCTTTTATTCTTAATGCAAAACAATAAGGGTTTTTGACCTATATTGTTCCCCCGTTTTTAATACAGATGAGGGGAACCCCCTTTTGTTAGGTGCATCGGGGAAGCCTTGCGTCTCAAAGCATACCCCACTCCTTGCTGGATAAATAGCATTATTTTTACCTTTCATTGATAAATTTAAAAAATTTGCAGTATACATTTGCATCCCTGGTTGATCGGAAAAAATCTCCATCATAATACCCGATACCAACCCCCTTGCTTTAACAAAGGGACGTAAGCCATCCCCATGAATCACCCAGTTATGATCGTATCCCTTACCAAACTTAAGCTGATCATAATCCTCATCTATTCGGTCTAGAAGGAGATTAGGTTGCCTAAAATCCATGGGTGTATTATGAACTCCCCTAATTTTCCCCGTTGGCAACGCATTTTCATCATTTTCTGTAAAAGTGTCACCAAAGATTTGGACTTCATGTTCCTCCAGTGTACCAAAACTGTGACCATTCAAATTGAAATAGCTATGATTTGTTAAGTTTACGATGGTATCTTTATCCGTAGCTGCCTTGTATTCAATGGAAAGGCAATTTTCTTCGTCTAAATGATAGACAACTTCTGTTTCTAAGTTTCCAGGGTATCCCTCTTCGCCATCAAGGCTAGTATAAAATAAGTGCAAGGATTCATCCTTTTCCTCTGCCCTCCAAACCTTCCTGTCAAACCCTTCAACCCCTCCATGCAAATGATTTGGCCCATTATTTTTTACCAAATGATATGTTGTGTTATTTAATGGAAAAACCCCATTTCCGATTCGATTTGCAAATCTGCCTATAATGGCACCAATGTAGGCATCTTGTAACTCATAATTCTGAAGGTTATCAAAACCTAAAACAATGTCAATTCCTCGGAAAAAGAAAGACTGGATAATACCTCCATATGTCAATACGGATACCCTTGTGCCGCTCCTATTTACCAGGGTAAATCGATATACCTGCTGGTCGTATTGGGTATTTCCATAAAACTCTTTAAATATCACAGGCTATCTCACCTCTCCGCCGCAACTTTCTAGGAACCGTACAAAAAATTCTCGTCCCTTTTCCGTCACTTTAAAAACGCCAGCATCTTCCAAAACCTGAGCAAACACTGACCCAATTTCTTCCCTTAAAATAGAATCAATATTGTTTTTAGAAATATCACTATACTTATTTACGATTTCCTGTGCCCATGGTGCATGAATTGCTATCTTCTCATCTGCATACAAATCTGCTTTTGATAAAATTGCCTGCTTTACAAGCTCCATTTCCGTAAGTAGGCGCGCTGGCAATACCGCTAATCCCATGACTTCAATTAGACCAATATTTTCTTTTTTAATGTGATGCAACCTTTTATGAGGGTGATAAACCCCTAATGGATGCTCCTCTGTAGTAATGTTATTTCTCAAAACCAAGTCTAGCTCAAACTTTCCCTGTCGTTGCCTAGCAATGGGGGTTATTGTGTTGTGGGGTTCTCCATGGGTCTTTGCAAATATGAATGCCTCCTCATCTGAGTATCCTCTCCAACTTTGCAATATATGGTCTGCCAAATCAATAATCTGTTGCACATTTTCACTTTGCAGACGAATAACAGACATTGGCCAATTTACAATACCCCCAACAACATCTGAAAAACCATGAAACACGATGTTTTTTTCCATCTTCGCCCGCTCCATAGCAAAGGTATATTTTCCCCCTTGAAAATGATCGTGGGAAAGGATAGACCCTCCCACTATAGGCAAATCTGCATTTGAGCCCACAAAATAATGAGGTAAAAATTTGACAAAATCAAACATTTTCTCAAAGGTATTTCTATTTATCTTCATTGGTGTATGCTCACCACTAAATACAATGCAATGTTCATTATAATAAACGTAGGGTGAGTATTGAAAACACCAGGATTTTTCGCCAATTTGGATCGGAATAATTCGGTGATTTTGCCTTGCCGGGTGATTTACACGCCCGCCATATCCTTCGTTCTCTTTGCATAGCATACATTTGGGATACCCCGAAGGCGGAGCATTTTTCGCAGCTGCTATGGCTTTTGGATCTTTTTCCGGCTTCGAGAGATTAATTGTAATGTCCAACGCACCAAAGGGAGTTTGGGTTTTCCATCTGCGGTCTTTCTCTAGTCGATAACGTCGAATATAATCTGTATTTTGGCTAAATTCGTAATACCAATCTGTGGCTTTTTCCGGTGATTCTTTATAAAGCCTTAAAAACTTTGCAATGACCTCTCGAGGAAAAGGTATCAAAATTCCCATCAGTTTAGTGTCGAACAGATCTCTATAAACAATGCTGTCCTCTATCAATCCTTTTTCTACAGCATAATCCACCAGAGTTTTTAGGATTTTTTCTAAATTGTCTTCTGTCTTATCTTTCACTTCCACAAACTCATCTAAAGCTAAAGCTGATAGTAACGAATTGGTAACATAAACGCGGTCAAACTCCTCAATTAAACCTTTTTCTATTCCATAGGAAACCAAATCCCATATGGCCTTAAAAACCATTTTATCCCCTCCTTATTTTAAAAATCCATTAGGGTGGTTTTTATGCCACTTCCAGGCAGAAGAAATAATTTCTTCTAAACTATCATGGGTTGGATTCCATCCCAAAATATCCATGGCTTTTTTACTGGAGGCGATTAACTGGGCTGGATCCCCTGGTCGACGTTCTACTTCCTTGGCAGGAATAGGATGCCCTGTGGCTTTTCTTGCTGTTTCCACTACTTCTTTTACAGAAAAACCAATACCATTTCCCAAGTTGAAAATATCACTTTTACCACCATTTTCAAGATAATCTACCGCCAAAATATGAGCTATGGCTAAATCAGTCACATGAATATAATCGCGAATACAAGTACCATCTGGTGTAGGATAGTCATTCCCATAAATGCTAATATACTCCCTTTGCCCATTGGGCACCTGAAGTATTAACGGCACCAAATGACTTTCAGGGCTATGTGCCTCCCCGATTTTTCCGCTATCATGGGCACCGCAAGCGTTAAAGTAGCGTAATGACACATACCGAATTCCATGAGCCTGGGCCACCCAGTGAAACATTTTTTCCATGGCAAGCTTTGTTTCGCCATAAGGGTTTGTTGGTTTTGTTCGGTCACTTTCCATAATGGGCATTTGCTCTGGCTCACCATAGGTTGCTGCAGTTGAGGAAAAAACAATCTTGTCCACTCCATTTTCTACCATGCACTCTAAAAAGTCCCTGGTTTTACAAAGATTGTTTTCATAATATTTTAGGGGTTGGGTAACACTTTCCCCCACCAACGAATATGCTGCAAAATGAATTACCGAACAAATTTTTTCTTTTTGAAAAACGCCATTTATAAATTTCTTATCGCTTATATCACCCTTATAAAATCTGGCTTTGGGGTGAACTGCTGCTGCATAACCCGTTTCCAAGTTATCCACAACAACCACATCCCGCCCCTCTTCACAAAGGGCATACACAGTATGGGAGCCAATATATCCCGCTCCACCTAAAACTAAAATCGCCATATTTTATCCCTCCTTTGTTAACTCAACTCCGCCAGCCATGCGGATAGAAAGTACATGGCAACTTCCCGCACCAACCATAGCTTCCATTCCGTTTTTAAAGTCAGCCAGTAATTCATTGGGCACAAATGCCTGAACAGTTCCGGCAAAACCACCACCATGAACACGGAAGGCACCTTTGCCACCAAGCAAAATGTCACATGCCATCAATGCATATAAAACCTCTTGGTTTTGCACGCTTCCTTCCACAGATACATTCTGCAAATACATGAGTGAGGAAATGCCCGATTCATTTACAAGAGATAAAAAATCATGAAATTTTCCTTGAGATAGACTCTGAGCCTCCTCAATTGCCCTTTGATTATCTCTAAAAAAATGCAATGCTCGAAAAACAACTCTATCACCAAATTGACTTCTTATTTCTGCAAGATTGGCAACAAACTGCTTAGGATCGGCATCCCGTAAAACCTTAACCCCCAACCTTTGGGCAACCCATCCCATCTCCATAGGTATTGCCGAATATTGATCAGACAAATCAGCATGGTCTGCCCCCGAATCAACAATACAAAGGCTATATCCCCATTCTTTAAAATGGAAATTTAATTTTTTTACAACCGGCATCTCAATATTATGAAAATCTATGGCCACTACACCGCCTACCGCAGAAGCCGTTTGATCCATCAACCCACTCATTTTCCCAAAGTATTTATTCTCTGCGTATTGCCCAATGCGAGCAATTTCCACTGGAGAAATCTCCCCTTTGCAAAACAAACCATTCATAACGGTACCCAAAAGGACTTCAAAGGCCGCCGAGGAAGAAAGCCCAGAGCCTTTCAAAACATTGGACGTGGCAAACAAATCAAATCCTTCCAACTGATAGCCCAGCTCTGTAATCCTTGCCGCCACACCACGTATTAAAGATTTAGAAGTGTTTCGTTCTCCTTCTTTCACGTCCAGATCCTGTATATTTACTTCATCAGGAGGAAAACCCTCAGACAGCACCCGAATTGTATTTGTTCCATTGGGCAATGCCGCTGCTAAAATATCCAGATCCACTGCCGCTGCCAACACACACCCATGTTGATGATCCGTGTGATTACCCCCAATTTCCGTTCGTCCAGGGGCACTGAAAATTCTGGGGTTTTTATTATTAAAGCTCTTCTGAAATCCATTAATAACCCTTTGGATTCTATTTTCATAATAAACCTTATCTTTTTCAAACCTTGGATACGCATCTAGCAAAACCTTCTCATCTATTGTATAAACTCCCATTTTTTCTCCTTTCATCAGCGGCTCACAATTGCATAAAGGATGGCCGCCACTAAGGCCAATGCCACTACACCAATCATCTTGTCCATGGTGCTTAAATCAACATCTATTTTATCATACAGATTATATTTTGCCTTGGCTATCCGATCCTCAGCCTTTTTAATCATGCTTTCTTTTTCAGCAAGTTCCTTTTCCTTTAATTCAATTTCCTGTTGTTTTTGTTCTAGCACCTCAGCAGATAAGGCGATTTCATTTCTATCTTGATTATCCATAGGCTCCCCCATCTTTTATTGGCAAAATTCCCCCCGAAACAAATCCGGAGGGAATCATGAATATCATGTTTCCTCCCTAGCATTGTAAAGAGGACCATTACTTTTTGGCAATATATTTTCTAACGTCAATGGCTACTGCAAGAATGATAATCAACCCTTTGATTACATATTGTAAATAAGCGTTAACTCCCAAGTAATATAAACTATAATTGATCACCTGTAAAATAATTACACCGATCAATACCCCAGGGATGGTACCAACACCGCCGGAGAAGGAAACACCGCCAATAACACACCCAGAAATAGCATCCAAATCGTAGTTCAAACCTGTGGCTGTGGTAACACTCTGAATACGGCCTGCTTCTAAGAACGCAGCAATACCATAAAGTACGCCGGCAACCAAGTAAACCATCATTATATTTTTTGCAACATTTACACCAGAAACAGCAGCTGCCTCAGTATTACCACCGATGGCGAACATATTCTTCCCTAATGTTGTTTTATTCCAAATTACCCACATTACAATTGCGCAAAGAATCAAAAACCATACAAGGTTTGGAACACCCCAAAACTTTCCATTCACCAGACTGATGTATCTGGGGTCCAAACTGGCTATTGGCTGAGCGCCACCCTTTTGGCTGTCAATATACAAACACAATACACCGTAAGCAATGAGCTGAGTACCTAAGGAAATAATAAATGCATGCATATGAAGCTTTGCAACACCAAAACCATTGATTAAACAAAAACCAACGCAAACTGCTATTGATAAAAACAAAGGAATTATCATAGGCAATGGTTCAGTAATTTGTGGATACATACGAGAAGCATATGTCACGCTTTGCAATAAAGATGCTGAAATGGCAGCACCACAGCCTAAAATACGCCCTGCGGAAAGATCTGTACCAGCAAGAACAATCATTCCGGCAACGCCCAACGCCAAAATACCTCTTGTAGATGCCTGGGAAAGTATTTTCCACATATTATTCATAGATAGGAATGAGCTATCCGCAATAACAACGCCGATAATCATAATACCCAAAATTAGATAAAGGGCGTAATCTAATAAAATCACATTCCACTTTTTTGTTTTATCCATACTATCTTACCTCCCTTTATACAAACTGTGCCGCCAGGCGCATAATTTCTTCTTGGCTTGCATCCTTTATGTCCAAAACACCTGCAACACGCCCGTTACTCATGACCATGATACGGTCACAAATACCTAAAAGCTCCGGCATTTCAGAGGATACCATCATAACACTTTTACCCTCGTTGGCAAGGTCTAAAATCAACTGATAGATTTCGTATTTGGCACCAACGTCAATTCCACGAGTCGGTTCATCCAAAAGTAGAATGTCTGGCTTGGTTAATAGCCATCTACCTAAGATAACCTTTTGTTGATTACCGCCAGAAAGAGTTCTAATATGGGTTCTTTGGTTAGGTGTCTTTACACGCATACTATCAATAACCCATTTGGTATCGCCTTTCATCTTTCCATCCGAAAGAAAAGGGCCCGCCTTATAACTTTTCAAATTGGCAATTACGGAGTTAAATGTAATACTCATTCCGGCAAAAATGCCTGTTGCACGGCGTTCTTCCGTTAACATGGCAAAGCCATTTTGAATTGCTTCTTTTGGCGACTTATTCTCTATTACCTTACTATCTTTGGTAATTTCCCCTGATCCTCGATGGGCAATACCAAAGATTAATTCCATCAGCTCAGTACGACGGCTACCCACTAACCCCGCAATGCCCAAAACCTCACCTTTTCGAAGTTCAAAGCTTACATCCTGGCAGCTGGGAGTATACCTTCCAGAAAGGTTCTTCACTTCCATAACCACATCTCCAGGAACATTGGTTTTGGGAGGAAAACGCTCGGTTAGGTCACGCCCCACCATCAGTTTAATAATTTTATCTGTTGTCAAGTCTTCTGCATTTTCCGTTGCTATCCACTTGCCATCTCGCATGATAGTCACTTCATCGGAAATACGAAGGATTTCTTCCATCTTATGGCTAATATAAACCATGGCAACGCCTTTATTGCGTAATTTATTAATAATCTCAAAAAGATGCTCTACCTCCTCATGTGTCAAGGATGACGTTGGTTCGTCAAGCACCAGAATTTTCGCATTATAAGATACCGCTTTTGCAATTTCAACCATCTGGCGCTGGGATACACTTAGCTTACCAATGATTGTTTTCGGATTTACGGGTATATCCAAATCATCAAAAACTTTTTTCGTTTCTTCATACATGGTTTTATGGCTTATGATTCCACCTGTTTTGGGGAAACGGCCCAACCAGATATTTTCCATAACACTGCGTTTTAAAACTTGATTTAACTCTTGGTGTACCATTGCCACACCATTATCCAATGCATTTTTGGGGCCTGAAAAGTGAATTTTCTCCCCTTCGATTTTTATTTCACCAGCATCTTCTTTATATATACCAAATAAGCATTTCATTAATGTTGACTTACCTGCTCCGTTTTCTCCCATCAAAGCGTGGACGGTGCCCGGACGTAGCTTAAGCATAGCTTGATCCAACGCCTTAACCCCCGGAAATTGTTTTTCAATTCCCGTCATTTCCAATACATACTCATGTTGTCCTTCACTCATTGCAATTCACCACGCTTTCTTTTATTGCAGAACGCACAGTGGAGAACCCCCACTGTGCGTTCTTAATTTGAAATGTTCTGTTACTTCAAAAGAAAGATTATTCTCCAGTATAAGGTGCGTAAGGAATACGAACTGCTACGCCGGATTCATCAAAAGCATAATCTGTGCCTTCTAAGAATTCAGCACCATTAGCCAAGTTCAATACTACCGCCGCAATAGCATTACCCATGGCAACACCATCCTGAAGTACGGTTGCACTCATTGTGCCCTGGGAAATCGCTTCTTTTGCTGCATCAGTTGCATCTACACCAACAACAGGGATGAATTTTGCACCTTCAGCACCTGTGTTGTAGCCAATGTTAGAAAGGGCCGCGATACAACCAATTGCCATACCATCGTTATTAGCAATTACCAATTCAATCTTGCCTTCGTTAGAAGCAAGCATAGCTTCCATTGCTTTCTGAGCTGTTTCTGTATCCCAGTTACATACCTGAGTCTGACCAACCTGTTCCATCTGAACGCCATTTGCAACAGCCTGCTCTACGCTATACTGTGTACGTGCGATTGCTTCAGGGTTGTCAGGTTCGCCCTGGAACATTACATACTGAACTTTACCATCACCATTCAAGTCATATTCAGGGTGAGCGTCAAACAAATCTTTGATGATATCGCCCTGCATCTTACCAGCATCCGCTGCATTGGTACCAATGA
This sequence comes from Anaerotignum sp., assembly GCF_040307045.1. Lineage (GTDB taxonomy): Bacteria > Bacillota > Clostridia > Lachnospirales > Anaerotignaceae > Chakrabartyella. The sequence goes on along the minus strand of NZ_JAWRKF010000010.1, from coordinate 32,324 downwards.
AGCAAGCTTTTTCGAAAGATTTCACTACATCCGTATCAGGTTCTCTGTTGAAGAATACAGTAGGAATGCCTGCTGTTTTTGCTTTTTCAACTACCCCACTTGCTGCCTTTGCATCAACCATGTTAACTGCAAGTACGTCAACGCCCTTTTCGATTAAAACATCTAACTGGTCGTTTTGTGTGGCCTGATCGCCTTTACCATCTTGCATGATTACATCAGCTTTACCGTCCAATGCTTCTTGCAAAGCATTTCTAACGGTAGAGATGTATGTATCATCATACTTGTAGATCAATACACCTACCTTTGGCAATTCTGCGGAATCTGTCCCTCCAGCTTCACCACTGCTACTGCTGTTTCCACAAGCCGCCAAGCCCAGCATCATAACAGATGCCATAAGCAACGCAAAAAATCTTTTCTTCATGTTTTACTCCTCCTCTTGGTTTTGTCCTCTTGCGTGACAATAATTTCATTCTTTTCGACAACGGAACCAACCGATTTTCCCTTCCATGTGTCGATAGTCATATTATAACAAAGGGTTTTTAAAGGATACATATAATTTTTTTCACATAGTCTTAAAATTTCTTTGATTTTATCGGCAAAAATGACAAAAAACGATGTGATATCATTCATATTATGTTATTAATAGTTAACTTTTGTACTATTTATTTTTCATAAAATAATATGGCTAAATAGATTGCTCCCTTTACAAAACCACCATTATATAAATTATTGTTGTAAGATCAAAGAGTATTCTTTCCCGCAAACAAAAAAACATCCCTGTATAGGGATGTTTTTAAAAATTATTGTATTTTATTTTAACACCTTAACATAAAGGGATCTGACAATGGAAACTCAAATCGTTCCATGCAAGGGCAAACAATGCAAATCAATATCTATGGGGAAATAATAAACAGCTTATTATTTTTCTTTTAGCCAAAAACATTTGACCCTATAATAAAAGAGTATTACAATCAAGTTACAAAGATAAAAACACAGTTCCGGTTGGTAGTCCGGACGCAGCAACGCTGTCAGTAACCTGCCTCCTTGGTTGTCCCTTCTTTGTTATTGCAAATCAAAGGAGGAATCAGTATGGAGAAGATTCGTTTTACAGTGACACTTTGATTCAGGAACCCTTTTGGGTCGGAATATACGAAAGGGAAAGCAACAAAAAATATGAGGTTTGTAGAATCATATTTGGGCCAGAACCAAAAGACTATGAGGTACACGACTTTTTATTGAAAAACTTCGGAAAGCTAAGGTTTAGTCCCTCCATCAATGCAGCACCCCTAGTAAAACAACGTATCAACCCCAAAAGAAGGCAACAACAAGTTAAAAAGGAAATGCAAAACTCCGGGATTGGTACAAAAGCACAACAGGCTCTAAAGCTTCAACTAGAACAGAAAAAAACAGAACAAAAAAAACCACCCGGGAACAGCGGAAGGCTGAAAAAGACCGACAGTTTTAATTAAAACAACAAAAACGAATAGAAAAACACAGAGGTCATTAACCTCTGTGTTTTTCTAGCCTAACGAGGTACTGATTTTTTTGATTAAAGGAACTCTTACATACCTTTGCTGAGTAAGCTCTAACTTATCAGATAGAGAACCTTTCATCGCTAAATCCGCTGCAATGCGCAAAACCGCCTGTCCTTGCTCCTTACTATTGCAATCCACAGTTGCCCAAAGGGCTCCCTCATCCAGGGCCTGTATGCCTACATCCGTTGCATCTATGCCGAAAACTGCCGCCTTTATGCTAGTTTTACTCAAAATATCCAGTGCCCCCAATGCCATATCATCGTTATTACAAAGAACCAATTCTATGTCATCACCATAACTCTCTATCCATTGCTCCATCAAATCCGATGCCCGCTTGCGGTTCCAGTCTGCTGTTTCAGAAGCAAGTTTATGTAATGGCACTCCCATGTTAACAATTGTCTGCAAAGAGTAGTCCGAACGCATAATGGCATCCTGATGGCCCATCTCTCCTTCAAGCATCACATATTGCAGCACACCGTCTCCATTCTTATCCATCAGCTTAGGGTAATTCTGATAACATTCTACCACTGCTTGACCTTGTAGAACTGCACTTTGCTTTGCATCCGATCCAACATAATACACCATATCCCGACGCATAATATCCTCGGCAACAGGCTCCCTATTAAAAAAAACAATGGGCACATCCTCGCCCTCAAAAACCCCCAGGTCAACGATGGCTGCAGCATTTGTTCTGTCTACCAGATTAACACAAATGGCATCATATCCCATTTCAACATAGCGTTTTACCTGTTCATTTTGCGTTCGCTGGCTCCCATTTGCAACAGATACATTTAAGATAACGTTTACCCCAGTCTCTTCTTCATAATTTAGGGCTTCCTGTTCCATGGCGCTTAAAATTTTTTCCACAAAAGTGTCGTTTTCCAAGTACAAAGATACCCCTATTTGAATACTTTTTGTTTGTTGTTCTTGGTCAAAATAAAACCAGATAGATACCATTAAAAAAACTAAAATTACACTTATAAAGTTATAGCTTCGTTTTCTATTTCTCATCTTGTCCCCCTTTTAGACATAAGGAAAAATAAAAGTCTCTATTTCTGGCAGATACATATTGATGGGGGTAACCAAAGCACTTTCAACAGCGAATACCTCTTTCCTAGCATCCTCTTTTTTTACCAATCCAGCCACCTTGCTTAAGGCCAAATATCCCGCTTCATAACTGCGCTGTACCACCAACCCGCTAATATACCCCTCCTCAAGACAATCTCTAACGCTTAACCCCCATCCAAGACCATAAAGGGGTAATACTATCTTGCTTTTTTGGCAACTGTCCGCCAGGGCCTTTAGTACCATAAAATCAGCAGACACTAATATATTTTTATTTTGTACTGCCATTCCCTTAACCAGTGTATCGGCGGAACTTAACTCATTAATTTTCACCAATCTTACCTGAACTCCCTGCTCCAAAAGCCTTCTACTCAACTCCTCATGGATACTTTTTTCCTTTTCATATACACCATTACGCTCAATTAACGCCACATCCTGCCCCTCAGTTCTTGCATCCATAACTGCCTGCATCAACAACGTAATCTCTTCTTCCCTGTCCACGGAAACTTCCCCTCGCACTCTAGGTGCATCCAAACTCATATTCCACAGGATAACAGGCATACCAACAGGAATTTCAGAAATAATAGCCTCTGCCAGTTCTTTATTGTTGCAATTTAAAATCAGTCCCACAGAGCCATTATCTATTTCTTTTTGCAGCAGCAACTTAATTTCCTCAACCGCCTCATAATTTGAAATATAGCTTAGGTTGACATCCATATTCCAATCCATAGCACCTTTTGTAATACCCATTTTAAAATTCTCATCACATTCTGAGTTTACTGCGTCAACAAGGACAGTCAGTTTATATGACTTTTCTTGACGCTCTTTTAGGATCAAATCTGTTGAAGATGCCAATAGAAAAAATGATAAAAGGATCATGTCGATAATGACAATAACGAAAATTTTTCTTTTTTTCACCTCAATCCAACCCCCTCTGACGTAATGAATCATAGGCAATGGCAGGAATTTTAACTCTCACTTCCGTTCCTTCATCAGGCTCAGAAACAATAGAAACATCATATGCATCTCCAAAAACAAGGCGTATTCTCTCTCTAACATTTTTGAGCCCAACACCTGCCCCCTTCTCTGAGCAAATTTCCATTCCACCCATCAATTTCACCACTTGATCACGAGTCATGCCACAACCATTATCTTGAATAAGGAATAATAAATCTTTCCCTTGGCGCAAAACAGAAATCCTAATTACACCATCCCCATCCATAAATTCCATGGCATGATAAACAGCATTTTCTACGATTGGCTGTAGAATCAATTTTATGGTGCCTAATGACTCTACCCCCTCCTCCAGATAAAATTCATAGGAAAATCGATTTTTGAATCTCATCTCTTGTATCATTAGGTAATTCCGTACGTGCTCTATCTCATCCTGCACGGTAATAACCGTACGCCCACGGCTTAAACTTATACGAAAAAACCTAGCCAGGGCTGTAACAACATTTACTGCATCATCTTTTTTTCCGTTTTCAATCATCCAGACAATGATATCCAAAGTGTTATATAAAAAATGGGGATTGATTTGATTCTGTAAAGCCATCAGTTCGCTCTTTCGCTTTGCCTCATGCTCCTTAACAATATCCTCCATAAGCCTTTTTAGATTGTTTTTCATCTTATCTATGGCCCGTCCCAGATGCCATACTTCATAAAAACCTGAAGGTTCTATATCCGTATCCAAATTTCCCGCTTCGATTTGATTCACAGCTTCTTCTAATCGACCCATAGGTGCTGAAACCCGCTTAGACAAAAACGAGTTGATTACAACAATGATACTTAGAAAAAATAATGTTAAAAATGCTATAAACATACTACTTTTAAATGTGTTTAGAGCGATTCCGTCTGTTTGCGTTACACCCACAATCTTCCAACCTGTATAGCCCACGGTTTTGACAAAATACTCCCCTTGCTTCCCCTCTTTATTTTTTACAATCCTAGTGGTGGTTATGTTATCTAAATCCATTGCTTCCTCCATATAACCACTTTGTACCAGCTCTTGGTGAGGGTGATAAATAATACTACCATCTGCATCTGTGAGATAAAGATAGGACCCACCCCCCAACAGAATATTGCTAAAAATATCATGAAAGTCATTATGTCTTAGTTGTATTAACAAAATTCCTCTTTCCATATGATCTCCAATGGTCATCTGAACAATCCTTGTCATAGGTACCACACGGGTATACTCTTGGCGGCTTGGTTCAAATAAATGGGCAACCTCAGGTTTTCCCAGACAAATATTTTCTTCACTGGATAAGGTATCCCAATACCAGTCCTCTCTTTTGATATTAGTATTTTTTGCCATCTTTCCTGCTGGTGCCGACTCCAACAAACGTCCATCCATGGAAAATAATGCAATTCTCTCAATATGATCTTTATTGGTATCGTACATCAACTGAAAGGATTCTGTTACCGACTCTGTCTCCATGTCCGTCTTCTTAATTACGCTATAATATAGAGAATCCGAAATTTTCATCATGTTTCGTAGGTGGTTGCTAAAGCTATAACTGGCTTGCTCCATTAAAAATTGATTTTCCTCCCGAAAGGTTTCCTTAATCTGTGCCAAAAAACGCCCATAAAAAGAAATACCCATAATTATGGCCGTGGCTACCGCCGTGGCCGTGAAAGAAAACCAAATTACCTGTTTTAGCTCAGGCCTTCTTCCTCGCCTGTTAATCCATTGTTGAACCAATTCTTTGACTCTGCTATTTAGACTCAAAGGATTTCACCTCATTTCCCTCGGAACTTATTGGGTGATACACCATAGCGTTTTTTAAATACATAGCTAAAATAATTGGGTTCATCATACCCAACCTTAGCAGCAATCATATAAGTCTTATAATCCGTATCTTTTAATAACTCTGCAGCTTTTTCTAATCGAACTCCTGTCAAATACGATGTATAGCTTTCTCCAACTTCCCGTTTGAAAACTGTAGAAAAATAGGCAGTGCTCATATGCAAATGACCACAAAGTGTCTCCAAAGACAATTCTGTATTAGCGTAGTTCTCGGCAATATATCGCTTTGCTTCTCTGATTAAAGCCCTTGTACTTCCAACCCTCTCCTTTGCTAAGCAAGCACTAATAGAAAAACAGATATTTTCTAGCCATTGAAAAAGAGCATCTGCCGTTGTAACACCAGAAATAACACCGTTGTAATCTGCAAACTCTCCAAATATCAATGCCTCGTCTAACTCATACTTTTGCACCACTCTTAAAACGGCATTTAAAATTCCGATAACATATGCTTGAATTCCACTATGGCTTACGGCTCCAGTTTTCATTTTTTGTGCTATACTTTCAACGCAAGAAATAATTGCCTCCTCATCGCCAAATCGTAAAGAGTAGTTTAAAACCGCCTCAGCCTTTTCATCCAAACGCATGATTGCTTCTCGAACAGGCTCTACGTCATTAATATAAATTACATCCCCCGCAAGTTTGCTATACTCCACAGCCTCCCTTGCACCACTATAGCTTACCTCCATCTCCTCCAAACGGTTAACCACGGTACCAATGCCAATGGTTAGGGGTTGCTTTAAGATTCTCTTGCTCTCGCGGCATACATCCTCTAATACTGACATGAGTCCAGACAGGCTTTTTTCGCTCCTCATAGCAACAATGCCACATAAACCCGATGGTCGCTGAAATGTTGCAAAGCTGCCCCAGTTGGCAAGCTTTTCATCTATTAGATTTCGTATAGAGACTGTTAATAACCCATCTCCTTGTAGCCCGTTTAGCTCTGTAACCCCTTTTCTCATATTTAGTTTTATCACAACCCAGTAGTTTCCCTTAAGCAGTGGTAGATCATATTCTTCCATATAGGAGGCAATTTCTTCCCCTCTAACCTTCCCTTTTACCAAATTCCCAAGAAAATTTTCTCGAAGGATAGAAAGGTTTTTATAATAACTTTCTTTTAAAGCCTTTTCTCCCCTTAAACGTTCAATCTCGTCATCAAGGTTTTTTCTGACTCTTTTTAATATCTCAACAAGCTCCTTTGCATTCACTGGTTTTAAAATATACTCTGAGATATTTAGGGAAATAGCCTGTTTTGCATAATCAAAATCGTCATATCCGGAAAATATAATAATCTTCATGGACGGGCGTATTTTCCTAATCTGATCCGCTAAAGCTAGACCATCCATATAGGGCATACGAATATCTGTAAGAACAACATCCGGCTCATAAATTTCTACCTTTTCTAAGGCATCTAGCCCATTTTCCGCATCTCCTATCACCGTGAAACCCACTTTTTCCCACTCTATTTTTTTAATTATGCTGGTACGAACCTCTTCTTCGTCGTCCACCAGCAAAATTTTATAAGGCTCGTACATTTTTCCCTCCTTAAAACCTAAGTTCCAGGTTTTCCCTTTTTATAGTCATTATAGCAAAAAAACTTGGCGATTGAAACAACAGAAATAATATCCTCCCTGTATTCCCCCAGACTTTTTGCTAATAATAATGCAGAAAAGTTTGACATCCTATTCCAATCCATGTAAAATAAACTGTACCATATATGCATTCTTAGCTCAGGGGATAGAGCGTTCGGCTCCGGACCGAAAGGCCGCAGGTTCGAATCCTGTAGAGTGCAGAGAAGGCGTCTTTAGAATACTACTTTTTCTAAAGACGCCTTTTATTTTTTCTATCTCATAAAGAAGGCAGATAACCAAGTTATCTGCCTTCTTTCAAATAATACTATTTATCAGCGCAGCTTAAGCAAAGATATTAATAAACAAACTCATGCTGCCAATACGATTTGGCTCTATTTTGACCATTTATTTCCTCGTCTACAAAGGATAAATACAGTTTCCCGGCAACGTTTGTATTTTTATCTGACAATGGATAACTAAAATACATGGTGGAGTTATTATAAACATTGGAGAACTTAATTGTTACCGATGTCAATGCCCTTTCACCCCCGCCTACATCCGTAGAGCTAGAAGAAATTACATCTGCAGTAAAATCCCCCACCGCCAATTCATTCTGGAAAATTAGTGCTGTTAGTGCTATTAACTCTTCCCCATCACCAGGAATGTAATAAATGGGCTCACTAAATGCAAGGTTTACCGAACCACTATATGGCCTTCCTGCACTACCTGTTCCGTAGTTGGTAACCGTAGTTTGCACCTTTACAGTTGGAGCAGTTCTATCAGCTGGGGTCACACTCAATACTTCTACAACCTTAGAGTCGCCACCACCTACTGGTGATTTTGCCACTGCATAAAAATCATAATAAACATTTCTTTCAAGATTTTTAATGGTTATGGAGGACTTTGCTAAAGTTTCACCCTTATTAATTTTAGCTACAGATGAGCCATAATCAATGGGTTTGTAAACTGCGTTTTCTTCCTTTTTACGTATGGTATCCGCAGAAATGGAATTAGGTTTATGCTTGCTGTCAAATACAATCCAATCAATATCAGCCTCTTTATCCAAAGTTAGCTCGATAACAGCCGAGTTTTCCAACCTATCTTTTAGTGCCCCACTCATAATAGGAGGTGCTATCTCTTTCGTTCTAAACTTTATTTCCTTCATTGTCGAAGTAGCCGCTGGCGTTCCCTTTAAGAAGCAATACATTACATAGTCTATATTAGGTTTTAATCCTTCAATTCTAAACTCATTTTCTGTATACCCACTGGGTACGCTAAATCTACCGCAGGCTCCGTCTTGAGGCTTATAACTTCCATTCATAATTGCATCAGGGGTAACCTTGGATACACTATCCTCTTTTGCAACCAGATAATAGAAAGTTGCCTTCTTTGTTGTTTGAACCACAGGTCTTACAATGGTATCCCCTATTATAAGTCTAGGATAAGGTGGATCAGAAACTACAAAATCCGGAACTACCATATCTGTAAAATACACCTTCACACTAAAGTCCTTTGGATAGTTTACTATAGTTACATCACCATCTGCTATTGCCCCTTCAAATCGATCTGTTGGGTTATCAGAAACAGGTCTAAGGCCTGCCTCACCACCGATGATACACTTCACTCCAAAGTTAACGGTACTTTCCCAACCATTTCTATCTTCTTCACCATTGATAGAAATAATTTTAATCCCATATTCCGTATGGTCTAACTCGGAGAACTTATTATACTTATAGGGCGCACCCTCAACCAATTTATCCTTGATAAACTGAAGAGAAATAGATTTACCCTTTTCTACAATAACGCCATTTTCCCCAGACACAGATTCAACCTCTTTAAATGCGGGAATAGCATCAGTCATTACTTTTTCATATACTTTAAAGCTTACCTTTTCACTGCTTCGGAATATAACATCATAGAAAATATTTTCATTTGTTTCTGAAACCTGCGGAACCAGCTCAAATGTCATATCCATTTCCCGAGGGGGAACAGTCTTCAAAATCTCCACCATAGGTGCCACTGTGCTAAAAGATGGAAGCAACGTTTTTTCATCCATTCTATTACCAGATGTATCAACAATTTTGTTTAGTTCAAATTCATAGGTATTTCCACTGTTTAACTTCAGCTCACCTTTTGGGAAAGTTACAACAGTGGCTCCATCAATATCCTCTACACGAACCCCTGTAAAGTCTATACCCACCTTTGGTCTTTTAACATCGGAAAGGTCATATAGAACAATATTTTCTCCCAAAGCATCCTTATTAACAGCCGACAATTTTTTCTTTGAGGCATTATCCATTACTTCCTCGCTGAACTTGATTCTAATCTCACTTCCTGCAACAACATCTCCGCTGATTGTTTCTTCGAATTCCAATGTTGCCTTTGGTGCTGTAAAGTCCGCTGTCTTCACATCCATATGAATAACATTAGAAATATTTCCAAAGTTATCCTTTGCAACAATAAATAGGTCATAGGGCGTTTCTGCCACTAACCCCGTCACACTGATTTTCGTCTCAACATTTTGCTTTGCAGAAATTTTACCACTCTTGAATCCACTATTTCCCAGCACAACTTGATTCTTTGCCTCATCAGAATCTAAAGCCGGTTTATCTGTGCTAGGAGGCACAGGAAGAGGAAACGTATCCCCTTTTTTGCATAAAACATAGTGAATTGTAGCCGCTTCGTTCACTCTTACCTTTACATCAATGGACTTATCAGTAACCTTGTCTAGCGCTGGATATCCATTTGCAAAAATGGGTGCGGATAAATCTGCCGTCTGGAATTCAAGTTTTACAATATCAGAATCTTTTAGCCCGTCGGATACAAGAACGTAGAAATCATATTTCGAATATTCTTTCAGACCATCCACAGTTAAAATTGATTCCTCGTTTTTCTTACACCCTTCCATAACGCCTTTATTGGTTGACCCAGAGATAATCTGTGTTTTCAGATTATTTGCATTTGGTGCAATACTGCCAGCAGGCAACACAGCCCAGTAAGCCTTACAGTTTTTCGTTACATTAATTGCTATATTCGCTGAGAAATTGTGAATTTCACGCAACTGAGGATAGTTTGTGATAAAATCAGGTTTTGCTTCAATGCTTATCTTTTTAATTTCTGATAAATTCCCACTCTTATCTTGAGCTACGAAATAAACATCATACTCTTCTTCTGGCTTAAGGCCTGATATTTTGATGCTGGTAGGTGTATCTGCCTTCAAGTTTGAAGTTTTGCCAGCCTTATCGGAGCCTTTTCCTTTGATGATTTGTTGTTTTGCTTCATCAGAAGTAATAACAGGAGGATCTGCATTTATTTGCTCTTGAACAGGAAAAGGAGTTCCACCTAAGTAAATAGCATAATAAACCATACCTTCTTCATTTAAGCTAACCCCAACTTCTGCGGTGTTTTTTTCTGAAGCTGTAAGCTTAGGATACCCCAAATTAAACTGAGGAGCTGTGGCATCCTTTGTAGTAAACTGCACCTTTGTGACAGAAGAATCGTTTGAACCATCAGATAACAAAATGTAACAATCGTAACTATTTAATTCCTTTAAACCTGAAACCAAGAGGGTATCTCCCTCATATCGTTTACAATCTTCTTCAACTCCGTTTTTAATTGTTCCATAGAGTTTTTGTGATTTTAAAGCCTTGCTGTCAGGTGCTGGATGCCCTTTTTCATATACAGCCCAATACAAATCACTGTCTTTGTTAGAAACATATTCTAAAATTGCTGATACATCAGCAACTTCTTTTACTTTTGGATATCCTGACAAAAACCCTGCCTTGCTGTTATCGGAAGTGGTAAAATAATCAGTTTTTCGGTTGCTGTTATCCCCTCTATCATCCATTAACACCGCAGATAAAATATAGTCCGTATCCATTTCTAAGCCAGAGAGTTTTATGGAAACTTCAGTCTGAGATTCGATTTTAAATGATCCAGACTTTTTAATTTTTGTGTTATATTTTCCAGGTTTTAAAATTTCTTCTTCTTTTGGCCTACCATCTTCGTAGTATGTTATTGTCCAATAAATTGTACCCGGTTTGTTGGTTTTAAACTTACCCACTGCATCTGTTGAACCAATTTCCACAGCTTCAGGGTAATCTGCCAGAATTCTAGGATAATCCGATGCCTCTTCCGCATCCTTACTTGTCATATCCTTGCCATTGATATTGGCAGTTAAACCTGGTCTGATTTCTATTTCATCAGGGAGCATAGAAACCTTACCACCTGTAGCATTTACTTTTAAATAGCCGATTTCCCCTTGGCCAGAAACTTCAATGCCAACATCCATATACATTTTGTTTACATAAGTATCAACATCCAAAAGCACCTTGCTACCTACGGCTTCTTCGTCAATAATTAGGGTATCTATGGTTTCCTTATCCAAATACAAATAATTCTGAGAGGCTTTTACTGTTACCTGGTCAAAAAGTCCTGATAAATGGAGCTCTGTCTTTATAGGCCCATCCAGCACAACATTTTTATAACCGCCACCACGGCTTGCGGTTTCTTCTAGATAGGTACTACTCTTTATCTTTGTATTATCAACAATGGTATTGCCACTTAACTTAATTGACTTTATATTCTTGCTTGTCCCATCTACGATTAGATTGGTTACAGAACAATCCTGGAATGTAATACTGCTTTTCCCTGCATAACTTTCACCAGTACCACTGACAATCACATCCCCTAAAACATGCACATTTTCAAAATATGTATGACCTAGTCCAGTACCTTCTGTGATATAGAGGTCACCTTTGATAATGGTATCTTTCAGGGTTACGCCGGATGATGCAATGGTAACATTACCATTTTGGGATCCTAAGTATTTTGTTCCTGAAGAAACGACCAATTCACCAACCGCATCCGAAAGCACCTTGGCCACTTCCGCTCTGGTTATATAGTTTTGGGGTTTAAATGTTTTATCTTTATAGCCAGAAATAAAGCCTTTTTCCGTTGCAGAATTAACATAGCCTCTACTCCAACTGGCAACATTTTTCCCATCAGCAAAAGAGGTGTTTACCCCAGGAATTTCCTCTAGCTTTAGATTTCTACCTAACATGGCAACTGCCTGTTCTCTTGTTAATCTTCCTTGGGGGTTGGCTGTGTTTTTTCCATCCCCTGAAAAGTACCCTTGGTTATACCCAATTGCAATATCATCTGCATACCACTCTGTACCTTTTACATCCTTAAAGGGATTTCTCCCCCCCTTCGTGTAGCCAAAAGTACGATTTATAATTGATACAAACTCTGCTCTTGTAATGGGCTTATCTGGGTTCATATTTCCATTCTTATCCCCACTTATTATGCCCCGGTTATATAGGTTACGCATAAATTGTTCAGCCCAATGGTTCTCCTGGCCCATGTTAAAAGGGGCTGCATAGACTCTTTCTGTATGTACATAACATAAATCTGCCGTAAAAATTGTTGCTACTAAAGCAAAGGCCGTTGCTTTCTTTAGTTTATTCAGCAATGACTTTTTAAACTGCATCATCCTCATCCATCCTTTTTCGTCTATAATTCATGGCTTGTATCTTAAAGACACTTGCCCTTAACAAGCTTTCTTCTGTTCTAAGCAACTCCTGAAACTCGCATCCATAAGTAAACATATTGTAGTTGGCACTTTCCTTACGCAAAATTTTGAATTTAACCAAAATGGGTGTTTCAATCCAGTTGGTCATAAAAACATACTCATTATCCATGCTCAAATCCTCTTTGCAAACAAAACACATCCCACCACAGCTTAAGTCTCTTAAATTAATATCTACAGGAATATCTTTTCCGCCTTCGCTATAAAAAATGGTTGATTGGATTTCAACTTCAACCCTTACATCCCTATGTAATAATGGTGCTAAGTTTCTTACTTCTTCTAGATGAATTTTTCCATATGAAATTTCACTAATATCGGCATCGTAAATTTGATTATACTTATTTTCCACCTGAAAAATAATTTTATCCCCTTTTTGAAATTCATTTATTGTGTCCTCGGTAAACGGAATTAAAAAAGATATGCCATTTCCCATAAAACTTAGGTCCGCATAATCAATGATATTGCTTTGTTCGTCTAGTAAAATACACTTAATTGCCAAGGTCTATCCCTCCAAACGATTCCCCTTTTTTTCTTTTTTCATTTGTTTCTAAGCATCTGTTTTATTTGTTTCAACCTCTGAGGTGCTGGGTGAATTTGACGGTGAAAACTTAAGAAAATACACATATATGTCAACAATTGCCTTATACAGCTCCTCAGGAACCTCTGCGCCAAGTTCAAGCCTGGATAAAACGGTGGCTAAAGATGTATCCTCGTACACAGGAATATTATTGCCAGAGGCAACCTCCACAATTTTCTCAGCCATATGCCCCATGCCAGAAGCAACAATAACAGGTGCAATCTGATCGTTATCATACTTTAAAGCAACAGCCCTTTTTGCAAGTTTATCCTTATATCTTGACATTGACAGTATTTTTCCTTTCATAAATTTTAGGAAACACCTCAGATATACTTAGGGGTGCCTTACCTTTATCAACAGAAATGGAACCAACGGAAAAACCATTTCTAACCATAATATCAGTAAGCCCTGCCCTTATTCCTTTATCTAAGGCAAGTATTTTTTCTGGGCAAAATAGCTGCAAATCAATTTTTCCCTTTTTATGCATTATGATTAAGTCAAAGAATCCTATATCTTTCATATCAAACTTAATCAAGATTTTTGTACTTCTTTCGTTTTCTTCACTTTTCCCCTCCCCATCATCGGGATCAATCCATAATTCCGAAAATAACATATTTCCATCTAGGTTCAAAGGAAGCATAACATGCAACAGTGGCACATATACACTTTCATTTAAAAGCATAGATGATAAAACACTTTTGAACACATCTATATTCTCGAAACCAGCCTCTCCTCTTATACCTCTTTCCAATAAATGAATGAGCTTTTGATTGAACTCGCTTTTACCCGATTCCTCAGAATTCATTTGTGCTAAAATGTTGGCAAATGTTTCTGGATTAATGTTACCAAGTTTATCCTTTATTACATTATAATTCATTAAGCCCTCAAATGCATCAATAAATCCATTTTTATCAGCATTTTCATATCGGGCAATATTCTGGGTAAGGGAAGATATGAAATCTCGCACTCGACCAAAATCATTTGTATATTTAATATATTTAGATAGATACGGAATAATCTCTTTTTTTAGAATTTCCAAATTTTCAGATGTATCCCCGGTTTTTGTATTTTTGTCAAGCTTAGCTGTCAGAGCAAGTAATTGATCGGAATAACTTTTTGGCAAGTTTTTAGACAAATTTGAAAGATCAATTAAAATACTGTTTAAAATATGATGGTTGGCTGTAAAATCATTATATTTTTTGAGCAAATCTAAAATTCTCATCTGTAAGTCTGTGGAGTTGGTCTCTGACAAAACATTCCTTAAGATATCGAAAAACCCACCCCCAAATTTTGTTGCTTTATTGCATTGGTCTTTCATATGACTTTGAAGTTCTTCACTCGTTAGTTGAATCATCTCCAAAAATCGAGAAATTTCCTGAGCAAAGTTTTCGTTTATCCCTGAATTTACTAAGTTAGCCATTCTAGTAAACATTAAGTCTGCCATGAGCTCTGTCGTGGAAGGCATTCCTTTTAAGATTTTTAAAAATCCCTCATAATTGGAGTTTTGATATTGAACAAAATTATTTTGCTGATAATCCGTATTTGCAGACTTACTATCCGGTCTTGTAACCTTATTTAGATTTGTTACATTATTTATATTAGGATCATTTGTTGTGATAGGATTCGTTCTTGAAGTATTTTCATATCCGGAAACAGGCGTAGATACTTTCATGATATTAGACATTTTTTCACATCCTTTCTTTTCAACTATTATGATTTACATTTTTTTGTCGAAATGATTATATAGTATAATTAACCAATTGGTATAACATATTCTTTTCTAAGGTGGTGCTCTTGAATGAACAACAACATGGATAGTATGATTGATATGTATCTTTTCGAAACAAACTCCTTACTTGAGCAGTTAGAAAATATAATGCTGGAAGCGGAAAAAGCAAAGTCCTTTTCTTCAGAAGATATTGATGAAATTTTCCGCATCATGCATACAATCAAAGGTTCATCTGCAATGATGGAATTCGACTCAATTACAAAAATAGCCCATAGGGTTGAAGATCTTTTCTTTATTTTTCGGCAAAACAATACAACAAATTCTTTTTCAGAATCTATGCGAAAAGAGTTATTTGATCTTATCTTAAAAACAAATGATTTTATGCGTACAGAAGTAGCAAAAATCGAACAAAATGAACCAATCTCTGATAATATCGACAATTTCATAAACGATATTAATACTTTTATTGAAAAATTGGATTCCGGTGCAACGGATACCGCAAAAACCGAAAAAACAGTTGATCACGATGTTAAAAACACCGTAACACAAAACAGTACCTCTTTGCAATCCATTCCTGAAACAACAGCCCCATATATCGTCAAAATACAATTTGATGATGGCTGCGGAATGGAGCATTTACGGGCTTTTATGGTAAAGAATTCTATTTCAGAAGTCATTGGTAACAGTTTTAAGTTTTATCCTGAAGACGTAGAAAGCAATCCCGATTCCTGCAACTACATCATTGATAACGGTTTTTTCATCTTCCTTGATGATGAAACCCTAGTGGATTCTGCAATTTCTGCAATTAAGAGTTCTCTGAATATTGCCTCTTTTGAGATTATTCCAAATCCAGCTTTAGATGGCTTGCAAGAGCAAGGAACGAGTCTAAGTGCTCCTTTAATGGAAAATCAATCCAGCAGTGTTAGTTCTAGTCAAAACAAAGGGGCAAAGGCTAACAACCACTCCAATACTTCTTCGTCTGCCCAGCAGACAAAGCAAAGCATTATTAGTGTGAATCTATCCAAACTTGATAAACTTATGGCAATCGTTGGAGAAATTGTGATTACCGAGTCTATGGTAACCTCCTCCCCTGAATTAAAAGGGCTAAAGCTGGATAATTTTACAAAATCAGCAAGACAGCTGAGAAAACTTACCGATGAGCTGCAAGACATCGCTATGTCTATGCGCATGGTTCCCATTTCTGGTGTATTTAACAAGATGAACCGAATTGTCCGTGATATGGGCCAGAATTTAAATAAAGATGTTCGCCTCACCATTATTGGTGAGAATACAGAGCTTGATAAAACCATTGTGGATAGCATCAACGATCCATTGATTCATATTGTCAGGAACTCCATGGATCACGGCATCGAGGAACGTGTTGAGGACAGAGTTGCCGCTGGCAAAGAGCCTCAAGGTGAAATCATACTTGAAGCAAAGCATACAGGCAGTGATATTATTATTACCATTGCTGATGATGGCGTAGGCGTTGACCCTGAAAAAGTATTGGCAAAAGCAAAACGTAATGGCCTTTTGACAAAGCCCGAAAGCGAGTATACAAAACGGGAAATTCTTGCTCTGCTTCTTGCTCCTGGCTTCTCCACAAACGAAACCGTTACCGAGTATTCCGGACGTGGCGTTGGTATGGACGTAGTAAAGCAAAATATCGAAAAAGTTGGGGGCATTGTTTCTATTGATAGCGAACTGGGCGAAGGAACTTGCATTACCTTAAAAATCCCCCTAACCTTAGCAATTGTAGATGGAATGGAAATCGCCGTTGGTAAATCCACATTTACTATGCCAATTACAAACATTCGACAGTCCTTCAAGTGTAGTCGCGAAGAAATCATCCTAGATTCTTTGGGCAACGAGCTGATTGAGCGCATGGGCAACTATTACTCTGTGGTTAGGTTACATGACCTTTATCATATTGAAACTGAAGTTACAGATATCGAAGATGGTATTTTGGTATGGATTGAAGCAAGTGATAAATCATATTGTTTGTTTGTGGATAGCTTTATTGGAGAACAACAGGTTGTTGTAAAACCTTTGCCCACCTATCTAAACAGTTTTAACATTAAGAACTCAGGGGTTGCTGGGTGTACCATTTTGGGTGATGGAAATATAAGTATCATCCTAGATGCACTAAGTCTTCATACAGCATTCATGAATTCGTTATAAGGGGGAATTTTCAATGAATATGGAAAACAATAGATCCAATGATTTAATTGATGAGGAGTACGACTTCGCAGAAACAAACGAAAATATGAACAAATTCCTTACCTTTGTTTCTGCTGATTTAATTTACGGCATACCTATTGAAAACGTTGTGGAAATTATTACAAATCCAAGCATTACCTCTCTACCTATGGTACCTCCTTTTGTAGAGGGCATCATTAACTTAAGAGGTCAAATTGTTCCAATTATTGATATACGTCGAATCATGAATAAACTAGAAATCGAAGATGCTTCAATTTTGTGCGTAATTATTCTAGAAATCGGCACTATTTCCATTGGAATTTTAGTAGATACTGTACTGCAAGTAATTAATGTCACCAATAAAATTTCTGAGCCACCTTCAAAAAATCTTGCCTTCATTAGTGGAATGACAAATCTTAGTGATGGTAGTGTAATGTTCTGTCTAGATTGTGATTCGTTGGTGAGCAATAAATAAAACAAGGTGGTTTATGAATGAATACGTTAAAAGAAGATGATTTTTTCCGTCTGTATACCTTTATTCAAAAAAAATACGGGATTAATTTATCTAAGAAAAAACAATTAATCGAAGGAAGGCTAAATTCTACATTGTTTTCCATGGGGTTTGATGACTTTTCAAAATATGTAGATTTTATTCTCACCAAGGCCACAGAAAAAGATATTGAGGTTATGCTAAATAAACTGACAACCAACTATACCTATTTCATGCGAGAGAAAGTTCACTTTGATTTTTTTTCTCAAAACATTCTGCCAGCCCTGGTAAAAAATAAGAAAGATAAGGTGTTAAGTATATGGAGTGCAGGATGCTCTACTGGGCAGGAACCCTATACCCTATCCATCTTAATCAAAGAGTTTTTAGGCAAAGAAGCACATCTGTGGGATACACGGGTTTTGGCAACCGATATCTCTCAAAAAGTTCTTCTTCAGGCCCAAAAAGGTATTTATCCCGAAGATTCTTTTAAAGATATGCCTAGTGAATGGGTTAGAAAGTACTTCAAACGAATTGGAGATACCGACCAGTATGAAGTGACTCAGGACCTTCGGTCAAATGTTATCTTTAAAACCTTTAACCTAATGGATCCCATACAATTTAAAATACCCTTTGATGTAATTTTTTGTCGGAACGTAATGATTTATTTTAATCAATCCACCAAGGATGATTTAGTTGATCGGTTTTATAGCTCCACAAACCGGGGAGGATATCTTATTATTGGTTTGTCTGAAACCATTAATAAAAATAGCTCAAAATATAAATATATCATGCCCGCCGTGTATAGGAAAATTTAACAAAACGTGATAATAAAAGAAAGGTAGCTTTACATGAACAAAAAAATTAAGGTATTAGTCGTAGATGACTCACTATTCTTCCGAGGAGTACTCACCAAAAAACTTGCCGAGTTTAGTAATATTGAAGTTTTGGGATATGCCAGAGATGCCTTTGAAGCAAAAGAAAAAATACCGCAACTGAATCCTGATGTTGTTACCCTTGATGTAGAAATGCCAAAAGTAAATGGAATTGAATTGTTGAAACAACTTCTTCCTGAGTACCCAATTCCAGTTGTTTTGGTTTCCTCTGTCAACATGAATGTTTTTGATGCATTGGCAGCAGGGGCAGTGGATTTTGTTAGAAAGCCCGACCTTTCTAAGACAGATAGTGTTTCCTCTTTTATGAACGAGCTTGCTTCCAAAATTACCATTGCAAGCCGCGCAAAGGTAACCCCCAATGCAGACAAAGGCGTAATATCCACACTGTCTAAAACAAATTTTTCACCAATGAAGACTTCTTCATTGGCAAACGCAACCATTATTGCCCTTGGTGCTTCCACCGGGGGAACCGAAGCAACCATCTCTGTGATTAAGGACTTACCCCCCGATACACCTGGCATTTTAGTAGTTCAGCATATGCCGCCGGGCTTTACAAAAATGTATGCAGAAAGGCTAAATCGCCTTTGCAAGATGGAGGTTAGAGAGGCAATGGACGGGGATATTGTCAAAAATGGACTCGTTTTGATTGCTCCTGGAGACTACCATATGAAGCTAGTAAAAATTGGTTCAAACTTTATTGTAAAATGCTATCAAGCCGAAAAGGTCAGCGGACATCGACCTTCTGTCGATGTTCTTTTTAACTCTGTTGCTGAAATAGCTAAGAAAAATGCAATTGGTATCATCATGACAGGAATGGGCCGGGATGGAGCACAAGGTCTTCTAAATATGCGCAAACAAGGTGCCTATACAATCGGGCAAAATAAGGAATCCTGTGTGGTATATGGCATGCCTATGGTAGCAAAAAACATTGGCGCAGTATGTGTTGAAGCTTCTTGTGAAAACATCCCCCATGTTTTACGCAAACATCTATCAAGCCTTTAATTTCTAGCCAGTTTGAAACATCTGCACACCTCTGTAAAGGTGTGCTTTTTTATTTTTTAATTTTTAGAATATTATTATTATAGGCTCTTTGCCGATATATATATATGAACATAATTATCTGATTACTAATAAGGAGAATTATATGAAAGTCAATCTAAATAACTTTTTTAATATGCAGCCAAACAATAAAAGCAAAGAAAAACCAATACAACCTCCCCCCCCAAATGTTTCCACAGCTAGGAATAGAAACTGTGACGAAATAATCATCAGTTCAAAAGTTGAAAAGGTGGATCAACCCACCTTTATTGATGAGCTGAAAAATCAGATATTGAACGAAGTCAATGCGCCCAGTTCCACACAGAAAATCACAAACCTGAAACAACAAATTGAGGAAGGTAGCTATCAACTTGATATAGACCAGATTGCCAAGAAAATGTTGCTTCATTAAAATTAGAAAAGGACTGAACTAAATGACAACAATAATAGATTTCAATCGTGTTGTTTTGAGCTTAATCCAGCTTATTGAAACTCTAATTAACATCGAACAGGACAAGCTGAAGGCCGTTAGTACCAACGATCTTGATTTACTAAACTCCTGTATCAAAAACGAACAGGTACAAGTGCTAAAGCTTAGAGGCTTAGATAAAAAAAGGGAGCAAATCCAAACTGATTTAGGTTATGAAAACCTTAGCTTTCGTGAGATTATTAAGTTACTTCCCATAGAACAGCAAGCTGAAAGCAAAAAACTTTTTACTATTCTTCAGCAAACAACAAATCAATTTAATGCATTAAACGGCAGTGTAAAAACAGCCCTTGATGTAAATTTACATTCCATTAACACTACACTTAGCAAATTAAACCTAAACCCAGACAATGAACAAAATCAAACTCCCACAGGGAGTAATTTGAAAAATAGATTTGCTTAACGACACCAATGATTACCAAAGGGGGAACCTGAATGCGTTCAACATTTGCAGGCTTTACAACTGCCCAATTAGCCCTCCGTTCAAGCCAATACGGCTTAAATGTAACGGGTCAAAATATCTCCAACATTAATACATCCGGTTATACAAGACAGGTTGTTGATCAAGTCAGCTTAAACTTAAAAAACTCCGGAAGATACGCCAATGGTACCACTGTAGGCCACGGCGTTCTTGTTACAGGTATTTCTCAAGTCAGGGATCCATATTTAGACATTCGATTTCGTAACGAAATTTCAAAAGTTGGTGAGGCTGATGTGAAATTATCAGGCCTTGAAGAAATCGAATCCATCTTAGATGAAATTGCAAAGGATGGTATCCAAACACAGCTCAATGACTTAGTAAGTATGCTGCAAAAGCTTTCTACAAATGTTAGTAGCAAAGAATTTGAAAACATGGTAAAGTCTTCTGCTGACTCTTTGACAAAATATTTGAATCAATGCGCAAAACAGCTGGAAACCATTCGTGAAAACCAAGAATACAATTTAACGCAAGTTGATATACCTGAGGTAAATAACATCCTTTCAAACATTGCAGAGTTAAATAAATCTATCAAAGATGGTCAAATTAATGGGAACCCTGCATTAGAACTGATCGATCAGCGAAATGTACTAATTGATGAGTTGGCAAGCTACATGAAGATAGATGTCAAATATGTTCCTACTAAAATATCCGACAACTTAACCATTGATGAACTTAGAATAGACTTTGTTGGCGCAAAAAATAAAATCAACCTTCTAGGCCACACTGACCATGTGAAGTTTAGTGTAACCGACGGAACAACACAAGTTAATGTGTTAGATAAAAACGGTAATCCCATCAAAGATGCTGGCGGAAATATTATTGGTCAGGATATTTTCAGTGAACTTACAACGGGTTCCCTAAAAGGCTCTTTAGAACTTTTAAATGCAGCAGGAGAGTTCGATGGAAAAACCAACTCTTTTAAAGGTATTGGCTACTATCAAAAAATGCTAGATGTTTTTGCAAACAAAATCGCCACTGTCTTCAATGGTATTAATAACGCCGGCTTACCTGCAGGCACACCACCAGAAGATCTACATAACATGTTTGGTTCCTCCAACGGAGAACCTATTTCGGCAAAAAACATCTCTATTGCTTCTGGTTGGGCTAATTCGGAATATGGGCTTACCGCTTCTATAACAACGGATGGTAGCACCCCATCTTCTGGCGCAAATGATAATATCCTTAAAATGATTGAAGCGTTGCAAGCAAAACAATCTTTCGTATTTGAAGGCACTCTTCCTGATACCTCGGATGACGTAACTTTATTTACTGGATCTTTTAATGAATTTATATCAAATATGAACTCAACCTTGGGAATTGATATTAAATCAACAACATCCCTTTTGGATAACTATGTTTCTGTAGCAAAAGAAATTGCAAATGCAAAAGACTCCATCTCAGGGGTTAGCTTAGACGAAGAAGGCATGAATTTATTAAAATATCAAAAATCTTACGCGGCAGCCGCAAGATTAATGACAACCTTAGACGAAGCATTAGACACCGTAATTAACAAAATGGGTGTTGTAGGTAGATAGTGAAAAGGAGTTGCTACTAATGCGTATTACGACCAACCAGGTTTTACGAAATTATCAATCAAATCTTTCAAAATCATCTGTTGAGTTAGATAATGCTCGTAACCGTGTACTAA
Source organism: Anaerotignum sp. (assembly GCF_040307045.1). Taxonomy (GTDB): domain Bacteria; phylum Bacillota; class Clostridia; order Lachnospirales; family Anaerotignaceae; genus Chakrabartyella. The sequence goes on along the minus strand of NZ_JAWRKF010000010.1, from coordinate 10,215 downwards.
CAAAAAGAAACTTTAATAAAACCTCTGAAAATCCAGCAGCCGCTGCAAAGGCCTATAAACTAAGAAAAGAATATGCTGATAATGAAAATTATCTGGAAAACGTAAAAAATGTTATTTCACATTTTGACGCGGTGGAAAGTAGCACCCTGCAAATGAGTGAAATCACCAAACAAGCCAATGCCCTTATCCTTGAGGGTATCACAAGTACAGCAAGCATAGAGCAACGTAAAACCCTTGCAACTAGCCTCAGAAATATGCAGGAATCCCTTGTGTTATCTGCCAATTCCAAGCTTGGTGAAACCTTTCTTTTTGGTGGACAAACAACAGACTCTGTTCCTTTTGAACTTGTTGATGGCAAGCTTCAATATTTTGGCCTTGATGTTTCTAGCACCGACCCAGATGTGCAAGCAAAGCTAAAAAAAATGGCTGGCGAAGAAATTTTAGTGGATTTAGGGTTTGGTATGTCCTTTAGTGGCGGAAACGTGACTGCTAACAGTGCGTTCAACACTGCCTTCTCAGGGCTTACTCCACTAGGCTTTGGCAACAAAGACGGTGTTGACCAGAATATTGTAAATTTACTTGGCGACATTGCAACTGAGCTGGAAAAAGACACTGTAGATGACGATACAATGAACGCACTTACAAAACAATTTGATAAGGCCAGAAATAATCTCACTGACTTTGTTACAGTTTTAGGGACAAAAAACAACTTCTTAGAAGCGACCAGCAACCGCCTGGATGATAACAGAATCACGCTGAATGAAAAGATTGTTTCATTGGAAAATGTTGATTTATCAGAAGCTATTACAGAATATTCTTGGGCACAGTTTGCATATAACGCAGCATTGAAAGTTGGCAATAGCATTTTAAGTCAGTCTTTTATTGATTTTATGAACTAAAAATATCGGGGAAGGGGCGTAATAAGGTGGATCCTTTACTAAAAATCACGACAATACCGTTAACCTTCGAAATGACGGTAAATAATGCACGTCTAGAATATAAGAACTCTAATGCAGAATTAGAGATTACAAAAAATTCTGGTGGACTCAGAATAAAGAGTAATCCAATTAAATTAGACATTGATTCCTTCGAGTGTTATAATTGTGTGAATCCAACAGTTAGGACAAGCATAAAGGATGCCGCTGATAAGGGAAAAATGGCAGCATATGAAGCAACTGCCGCATATGCACGTGAGGGTAAACTATTTCTAAGTGCAAAAATAGGCGAAGATGTGATTGGTAGAATTGCAGAATCTAAAATGGAAGTAAACACCAACGTGGGGTTGGCTTTTACGCCAACTGAAAGGCCTGAGTTAAACTGGTCTGATCCGGAAATAACCATTGAATATCAAATAGATAAACTTAATTTTGACTGGAAAGTAATGAACGGTAACTTTGAATTTATTCCAGGAAATATTGAAATCGCCATTACGCAGCAACCTGATGTGATTATTGAATATGTGGGCAGCCCTATTTATGTGCCCCCAAGTGCAGATCCAGAATACGTTCCAATTACTGATTTAAGAGTTTAAAAACGAGGTGCAAAAATGGAGCTAGTAACAAAATATTTTTCTAACATGGAATATGATGATAACGATGTGCTCTTGTTTAAAACAGGAATTTTTGGTTTTGAAAAATATAAGAAGTTTATTCTGATTAGGTTTGATAACAGCACCAACTCTTTCATTTGCCTTCAAAGTATTGACGATGCGGACATCGCTTTTGTGATGATTAACCCCTCTAATCTGATTCCTGATTATGAAATTACACTAGAAGATGCAGACGTCCAGGACTTAGACCTACAGGATATTCAAAAACTAGCTGTGTACAACATTTGTGTGCTACGTGATGATGTACCAAAAAGTACTGTCAATTTAAGGTGCCCCGTTATAGTAAATACAGATAACGGATTGGCAAAGCAAATTATATTAGAAAATTCTGACTACCCCTTTAAATATCCATTTCAAAAGCTTATAAATAAGGAGGGCTAATATGCTGGTATTACAGAGAAAAATTGGTCAATCCATATATATAGGCGATGATATAAAAGTAACAATACAAGACATTAACTCCGACAAAGTGAAAATTTCCATAGAGGCTCCTAAGGATATCACCATTGTTCGTGAGGAGTTAAAGCTTGCAACAATGAGTAACCTGGAAGCATTATCCTCCTCTGGCGACTCCGTTGCCCTATTGAAAAAAATATTTGAAGAATAAGATTTATATTTAAAGTGTTAATCGTTATGATTAACACTTCTTTTTTAATGTATATCTTCCCACTTCCTCCAACCCATCAACAAAAAAGGGTGCAATATCTTTCAATCATTACACCCTTTTTAAAAACACTATTCATCTGATTTAATAAAAGCCTTCCCAACGGCTATAATAGAAACACAACCTGATATCTGCAAGGAAGTGATCCTACCATCTTCTACAGAAGCTTCTACGCCCATAATACCCCCTGGCTGTTTGCAGTCCAAGGATACTCCCTTGCCAGTCTGCACTGCCAAAAAAGCTCCAATGGCAGAGGTTCCGCTTCCACAGCCTCTCTCCCAAATCAGACTTGTATCCTTCAGACAAACTAAGGGTTCCAACTGCTCTGTCCTTCCATCCCAAAGCAGAATACCATATGCTTCTGGCATTCTTTCTTCCCAAATAAAGGCCGCCTGTTCCGCCTTATACTTTGCATTCTCGCCCCATACTTCTCTATTCACAATAATGTGAGCAATGCCATCAAAGCGCACTACAGGCAATGTAAACGACTCTCTGCCCAATTGAAATTCTTCCCATTCTACTGATAGAGGTAATGGCATATCAACCTTGCCAAAATAGCAATCTTCTTCCTTTTGTATTTCACAGTAAACCAAGCCTTTGGCCCCTGATACTTCCAATAAAACCGATTCCCTCTGGCCAACGGGTAACCCCTTTTGTTCCATTATCCAGGCTGCTAAAGAAAGGGTAGCATTACCACAAAACTCCCCGGCCATCATGCGCAAAGCCTTCGCTGCACGATTATCACTAGGTTCTTGAATAAAGCCTACCTGCTCCCCATAGACGCTGTTATAAGCGATCAGCTTTTGCGCAACATTCAATTGTTTATCCTCTTGAATTTGTGTTTCAACTAAAATTGTCATATTCTGAGTTGGGCTAGTTTTGATAAATTCAATTTCCATAATTACCCCACCTTTACTGTTGAAAGCGCCCCAAAAAAGCTTTTGTTCTTTCTTGCTTTGGGTTGTTAATTACCTCTTCAGGGGCGCCCTCTTCTACAATCACACCGCCATCCATAAAAATAATATGGTTTGATACATCCCTTGCAAAAGACATCTCATGAGTAACAATAACCATTGTCATATGCTCCGCTGCCAAATCCTTAATTACCTTAAGGATTTCACCAGTTAACTCCGGATCCAAAGCAGAAGTCGGCTCATCAAAAAACAAAATTTTAGGCTTCATTGCCAAAGCACGAGCAATAGAAACACGCTGTTGCTGTCCCCCAGAAAGCTGAAATGGATAGGCATCCTCCTTATCGGATAACCCCATTTTTTCCAAAAGCTCTCTCGCCTCTTTATATACTTCTTTTTTCCCTCGCTTACCAATTAAAATTGGTGGCTCTGTTATATTTCTCATTACAGAATAATGGGGGAAAAGATTAAAGTTCTGAAACACTAATCCAAAGTGTTTTTTGATCTCTCTCAGTTTATTTGTATCACTATAAACCGATTTGCCACCTTCATCCCTTTTTGCAGCGTAATCCCCCAAATAAATCAAATCTCCACCATCCATAGTTTCTAGTAAGGTGGCACAACGCAACAAAGTGGATTTTCCTGAACCCGAAGGCCCAATGATAGATACAACTTGTCCTTCGGATACCGATAGAGAAATATCTTTTAGCACTTCATTTTCGCCAAACCTTTTATTACAGTGGTTAATTTCCAATACTTTCATTCTGATAACCTCCTTACCGATAATAGCTCAAGGATCGTTCCACCCGTTCCATTAAATATGCCACAATTCCATTGAAAATGAAATAGAACACGCCTGCAATAAACAGAGGCATAATCGTTGTTTTTGCCGCTGCAATCTGCTTTGCCAATGTAAACATTTCTGTGTAATTTAATACAAAGGCCATAGCTGTATCCTTTACCAATGTAATAATTTCATTGGTTACAGGCGGCAAGATCCGTTTTACCATCTGAGGAAAAACGATCTTAAAAAAGGTTTGTTGTTTATTGTAGCCTAAAACGGAGGCTGCTTCATACTGACCAACAGGAATAGATTCTATGCCAGAGCGATAAATTTCTGCAAAGTAAGCTGCGTAATTAACAGAAAAACCAATCAATACCGCCAGAAAACGGTAGCTTTTACTTAATGTAATACCAAAAATATAGTATGGTGCAAAATATACAACCAAAAGCTGTAACATTAAGGGGGTACCCCTTAAAATTGAAATGTACACTCTTGCTAAAAATTGAATTGGCTTAAAATTACCAATCCATTTGTTTAACACCTTTGCCTCAAATTTGTTCTCTGGAAGTAAAAAAGCAAAGGGTGCCCATTTTGACATACGTGCAAAGGAAACCAAAAGTCCCAAAGGCATAGAAAATAACAATGTCAAAACGAAGATTACCAACGTTGCTAGCATACCTCCTGCAAGTTGCTGAATAATATTCAGATATTCGGCTATACCCATATAAAAACGCCCCATCCTTTCTAATTATTACCAATTCATTCTTTTAAAGCGAGGATAAGCGTGCCGGATTCCCAGCACGCTTTAATGATCCAATTTATTCCTTTGTCAAATTATTTACCAAGGCAAACCATTTGATCCAGATTATAATCTTTATAATTTGCTACGATAGAATCAAAGGTACCATCTTCTAACATTTCATCTAATGTTTCCTGAACCTGGTCACGAAGTTCTGTATCGCCCAATCTAAAACCAATTGCATATTGTTCTTTAGAAAGAGGCTCTTCCATCATTTCAAAAGCATCTCCACGAGAAGTCAACTGGAACTGTGCAACACCGATATCAACAGCGATTGCATCAATAGAGCCTGCTTCTAAGTTCATAAAGGACGTATTATAATCTGCTGTTTGCTCCAATGAAGCAAAACTTGCAGCAAGAGCTAGATTTTCTTCATTATCTTCTTCATTAGTCAAAGCAGCCAATGCAGAAGAATCAGCCTGGGTCATTACAACCTTCCCAGCTAAGTCCGCTTTTGTTTTGATCCCTGAATCTGATTTTACCACAAAAACGATGCTGTTATCAACATATGGCTCAGAGAAAGTATAGTTTGCTTCTCTGCCAGTCATTGTAAAGCCATTCCAGATACAATCAATAGAACCGCTATTTAATTCCATATCCTTTGCATCCCAATCGATAGGCTGTTTTACTAACTCCCAACCACGACGTTGGCAAACCTCTGCCGCTAAGTCTAAGTCAAAACCAACATAATCGCCGGCTTCGTTACGATATCCATAGGGAGGATATTCTGCATCAAAGCCAACAATTAACTTTGTGCGCTCTTCAGTTGCTGCATTATCGACTGCAGGAGCTTCATTGCTTTCAGCATTGCTGCCACCGCAACCTGCCAATACAGAAACACTCATTACCATTGTTAAAAGCAGTGCTAAATATTTCTTCATACTTCATTTCCCCTTTTCCTTTTTTCTACTATTACGACCTATTGCCGCTTAATTCTTTATTATATTATCACATTACCACACTAAAGTAAAGTTTTTTTTCTTATTTATTTTTTTCTACTAAAAAGCGGACAGCAATTGCCGCCCGCTTTTTAACAAAATACAGATAACATTAATGGTTTGTTTCTGAACAAGCTAGTTTCTATCATGTTTTGTTATTACCTCCAGCGCCTTTGAAACTGCCTGAACAATGTTCCACTCGAAGTTTTAACCTTCCCATCAGCGAATCATCTTTATAATTAAAATCTTTTGGCCTGGATAAATCTTATTTGGATCCTCAATATCGTTTACCATCAAAATACGCTCAATGGTAGTATCAAATCGTTTTGCAATTTTCCAAAGACTATCTCCTGGCTGAACTTTATAGATTACTGCCCCAGCCAAATGTCTTTGTGACTTTTCCGCATCTTTCAAACGAATATCCGTTACCAGTTGTGCAGTTTCCAGTCTCTTTGCATCAGCCTCAAGCATGATAGAAGCAAATAACTCTCCCTCTTTGTCAGATAAAATTTGAAAATCAATTTCTTCCAAATTCTCCTTAACCTTGATTTCATCCTCGGCTGCAACGCCCTTCATTTCTATTTTCTGACTAAAAGGAATCCCCTTCTTCACCATACAAACTGCATGATCATCCTCCTGGCAGAAATATAGAATTTCAACAGTTAAAACACCCTCAACTTCAATCATATCATTTTCAGCTGTTACATCCTGTATAAGAAGGGTTCCCCAGCACTTTCCTGCCTGCAACATTGGACGTTCGTTTTTGTCTAGAGTGATTTTCTCTTTTAACGAAAATTGATTTTTGGTACGTCCAATTGAAATAGGATACGTTACGGTTTCCTGCATTACTTCTGTCTCCATGCCAGGGGCATAGGCATCTGTTACAACATCCTTCTCAGAAACATCCCAAGCAGATAATTCTCCTAAAATTGTTACATCAACATCCAAAACCCTCGGTTCACCATCATCATCAAGGGCCGTTTTAATGGATGCATCGGAAATGTCCAAATCCATCTCAATCATGCTTTTAGGTGTAATCCCGTCTGCCTCTAGATAACCACTAAATGGAATTTTTTCACTCCATACATGAACTGTGCCGCTCCCTTGATCATCGGTATATAAAATATCCATAATCAAATTACTACGTACCATTACTTTTCCATCCATTGGCCTAATTTCCTGATCAGCTAAATAAAACTCACTACTTAAAATTTCGCCAACTGCAGCAGCCGTTTGTGGCAAAGTGACTTCTTCCTTTATTGTAAACCTGTCCTTCTTCTCAGTCACAGCCTCTTCCAGTCGAAGTTTTCCATCTAAGAAGGCCATACCATTTCCATTTAACGGTACAACTACATCTACTTTATGTACGCGGTCTGCAGCTGCAGTTAACCCAATTACTGCCTTGACGCCTAACTTTCGATCGTTGATTACTTGGCAATCCAGATGTTCTAATACTGTTCTTATCTTTACCTGCATATCCTTATCCAAGCCATCCATATTAATTACATCTTCAATTGGTAGGCTTGCAGTCATGGCATATACAGCATCCTCCCCCTTATCAGAGGTATATAGAATGTTAAGTTCCAGATCACCAGAGAGATTAATTCGGTCCTCTCCAGCCCGTACATCTTTCATTCTAATTTTTCCGTGGCAACTTAAAACTTCATTTACGTCAGGCTTGCTGTCAGGCGCGATGATATCCCCTTCCAGCAAGATTTGAGAAGATTGCTTCCCACCCTGCTGTTTCAATATGATTTCTTCTCTTTCCCATTCCATCGGCATAAAAAACCTCCTTCGCTATTCTTGCGGCAGTTTTCAGACACTGATTTCGGGCTTTTCCCTTTTCTCGGTCACCATCCACCCTTTGTCTATATATAAATATATTGGCTTTCTTCTATTGTATTCCTAAAAACTAAGGGTTTCTAAGAAAAAACCATCTCTTTTTATGCCAAAAGAATTGTTCCCATTAAAAAACCCTTATTACAAAACCTTTTTTTCAAGGTATGCATTAAGGGAATTTTTTTGTTTTTCCTTATGAACTTATAAACTAAAATCAAGTTATACTTTCAAAAACTATTACTTCCCAGTTCAAATGAAACCTTTTGAAAGCATTTTTTAATCGTATGTTCTAAAAATATTTACAAAACCTATTTCTTTTTCCTATTACAACGAGACAAAAGTCCGGTTTAAAAAACTTCCATTTCCTTTAAAGGGAACCAACGAAAAATAACTTTTCCCTGCAAGTCATCACATGAAATTACCCCCATGTGTCGGCTGTCAAAGCTCAAATCCCGATTATCTCCTAAAACGAAAACCGTTTTAGGAGGGATTGTCATATCAACTATACCATTTGTTAGGCTATCAATATAGTCTTCTTGCAATACCTCGCCATTTACTGCTACAGAGCCATCATCAAGAAATCGAATATGATCACCTTCCGTTGCTATTACCCGTTTTAGAACTGTTTTTTTCCTCCCATGATCGTTGTATCTAAAAACTACAATATCACCTTTTTCGTACATACCCATATTTGCATAAAAGCGACTCATACAGACGATGTCGCCATCATTTAATGTTGGATCCATAGAACTCCCTTCCAACCTCACAGGCCAGAAAAAGAAAAATAATATAATTAAAATTACTGCTGCTCGCAGAATTACGTTTCCCCAATCTTTTAGTGTTTCATTCAAAACCATTTACCTCTCAATGCAAATATTTACCCAAAAATCCAAAATTTAACCTCTATATATAAAAGTATACAAGTTTCTCCAAAAATAGCAAGAAAAACACACTGGTAATTTATTCCCTTTTAACTTTTAAATTATTATTGATAATAAGTTATAATTCCGTTACACTATTTTTTACAGGAGGTGGCTTATGTGGAATAAAATGAAGCAGTGGATTTCACACATTTTAGGGTATTTCATTATTATTTTTGCTGTTCTTGCAGTCATCACCCTCCTTGCACTGTTTGGTGGCGTTTATATGCATCTTTTTGGGTTTCAATATGAAACTGTAGCATCATTGGTGCTCTTTTTTATTATAGTAAGTATCATCTGTGTTCCTTTGGAATCGTTTTCTTTGTTTATAACAAATATTTTGATCCAAATCGGAATTGCAAAAGAGGCATATGGTGTATTTTATATCGTTTTAGATGTGAGTACTTGTTTTATCACAATGAACGTGGTGGACTGTTTTATGCCTAGCATCGTTTCTACAAAATTATCTATTCTAATATTTGCCCTTACTATGTCCTTTATAACTGTTTACTTCGAGAGAAAAGGACTTTAGGGATGTCAACTACATTATTTAAATGTGTTTTAAATATATTTGTTAAAAATTATTCCATTAGATATTAAATTGTAATATGTAAATCAAAAAAGTGATAGCATAAGCTATCACTTTTTTATTCTACAAAGTCCCACCCTTCGGACTCTAATACCTCTTGTGCCAATTTTGCATTTATCTCCTTAATTAATATATAGTCAGTATCATAAGTAGATATTGCAAAAATACTTATTTTTTGTTTCGCTAAACATCCTGATATTTGAGAAAGAATACCAACCAAAGAAAATTCCATTTTTCCTGACACTCGAAAAAGTTTCCACCCATCCTCATTCATCTCAACATCATTAGGTAATTTATTTGTGGGACAAACCAAAGAAAGCTCCTTATCCGTTCTTGACCAGAAGCTAAACTGATCTAAATCTTCTATCTTTCTTTTTGTTGTCCATTTTGCAATTGAAAAATCCCCGCTTATCCACTCTAACAACATATTTAGTCGCCTCACATTTGTTTTTGTACAGTTTTATATTCATCGTCTAAGTGATAGTAGGGACATTCTCGATGCTCATCTCTTAGAAACCTCTCCATTTCATCCTCATCCAAATTTACTTGGCAATAATACTCATCATACACTTCATCATAACAAAAATACATACAGGTGTCACAGTTTGACTGCATTTTGTACCTCCCTATGTTCACAACCTATTCTAAAACAAAATTTTTTATAAAGTAAAAACCACTTCTTAATATTAAGAAGTGGTTAAAAATGGGAGTTACAGGGCTCGAACCTGTGACCCTCTGCTTGTAAGGCAGATGCTCTCCCAGCTGAGCTAAACTCCCATAAACGACTCAGATGGGGCTCGAACCCACGACCTCCGGCGTGACAGGCCGGCGCTCTAACCAACTGAGCTACTGAGCCACATTAGAATATGGCGCTGGATATTTTTTATTTAAATGGCAGGGGCAGAAGGACTCGAACCCTCGACATTTGGTTTTGGAGACCAACGTTCTACCGACTGAACTATACCCCTTTATAAGGTATTTCGCAAAGCGAAGATACACCTTCAAAACTGAACACAAGAATTATTATATCATCAATCGATTTATTGGTCAAGCCCTCGATCTATTAGTATTGGTCAGCTGAACACGTTACCGTGCTTACACCTCCAACCTATCTACCTCGTTATCTTCAAGGGATCTTACTTCCGAAGAATGGGAAATCTTA
>NZ_JAWRKF010000009.1:0-3118 GCF_040307045.1 Anaerotignum sp. | reverse complement strand
GGTCGGTATAGACAATAAATTCGGCCCCCGCTTGCCGGGCAATTTTACCGATTTCCTCCGCCTGGGTCTCAATAAATCCCAAATAGGAGGGATTTTCAATAAAGACCGCCGCTACGTCGGTGGACATGTTCTTTTTCAGCTCATTAAGATCCAGCAACCCGGTATTCCCATCAAAACCTATTTTCACTATCTGAATTTCCGCTTGCGGTACGGAACTCAGATAGTTCTCCACTATCATGGATATCTCCGGATTCATGGTCGCCGGCAGCAAGACTTTTTTACGGCCGTTGATACGGTTGGCCATACGCAGGGAACTGGAAGCTGCCTGACCTCCATCATACATGGGAATACTGAGCACATCCATATCCATCAGCTCGCCCATGAGGCTGCAGTATTCGAACAGGGCCTGCCACTTGCCATGGTCGCCCATTGACTCACCTACATATGCGGTCAGGAATTCGCCCCGGCCATTTATTTCATCACAAACCGCGGGGACAAAATGCTGGGCACAGCCCGCGCCCAGGAAGCAAAGGTATTCGTCACAGGTCTTATTCTTGCTTAAGATTTCATCGGTATGCCGGCGAATTGAGTATTCGTCCAGGATTGGTTCCGGCAGCTGCATTTGCTGCTTGTATTTCAGATGCTCCGGAATCTCCTCATAAAGCTGCATCGGCTCGGTTACGCCGACTTCCTTCATCATCTGCGCCTTTATCTCCGGAACCGAGTTGGGTATATAAGGGTAAACAATCGGCTTTTTATGCATTCTGATTCCTCCATTCATATGCTTCTTGGTACAAAATCAGGGTTCTCAGGAGGTAGGCCACCAGCCCCTTTATTCCGGGTCATAGGTTTTGCACCGGGTGTCACCGGAAATGGCAGCGGCTGGCCCATCTATAGTAATCTCTTCCGCCCTGCAGACGTCATGCCCCCAGTACTTACAATCATCTGCATTACAGGCTACCAGCGGGGTAAGGTTGCTGGCACCGCTTTCATAAATATGACTGGAGTCGGCAGCATTGATCCCCAGATTATCATCTGCCATTACCGAGTCACGCAGGTCTGTTCCCGCCTGCACGTCTTTGCCGCTTACAAATTGTTTGTTTACATCGCGGGGATAAAAGGTATCGCACACTGCTGCATGACTGCTGTTTTCTACCTGAATCTCACCTGCCGCACAAAGGTCGTCCGGATGATGAAAGGCACAACTCTTAACTTTACAGGTGGTACTGGTTTTATCCACAATTTAGCCTCCTTTTTGTATAATTTCTTTAAAAGCGCCTTTTGGCAGAAAATTTTAATTTAACCTTGATTGTACTGTAGTAATCACTTCCTTCCAGAATATATCAATAGTTAGTATTTTCTTAATTCTCGAGACTATTCTTGGCATAAAATGGTATTGTATTTGCTTTGCCGAGATAAATAATCTCATCGGGGCGGGAAAAGCTAGTTAGAAAGTAAAAAATGGAGGTATTTACGATGGAAATTTCCTACCAGAAACATTGGGTAAAGAATGACCAGATAATGGAACAGCAAGATTTACCGGCCGATTTTATTGAGCACGGCATTTCCCTGTATGAGGTTTTGAGGGTAATTCAGGGAATACCGCTGTTTTTTGAGCAACACCTGGAAAGGTTAAAGCACACCGCCCAGCTAACCAGGCTGACTTTGCCCCTTGATGACGACGCTATCCGGAAACGTCTGCATGATTTGATTTCCAGTAATCAGGCAGATACCGGTAATGTCAAGATAGTGGTCAATTATCCGCCCTCGGGTGCAGCGGCCGATTTTTATGCTTATTTTGTCGAGCACAGTTACCCCTCTAAGAGCGATTATCAAAATGGGGTAAAAACAGTTCTGGTTCAGGTAGAACGGCCCAATCCCAATGCCAAGGTAGACCGGGCCGAATATCGCCGCGTGGTCGACGACGCCATACGTGAGAGCGGGTCTTATGAGGCATTGCTGACAGATCGCCAGGGCAACGTAAGTGAGGGGGGGAGGTCAAATTTATTCATGCTTAAAGGAGATATTGTATATACGGCTCCGGCCGACAAGGTATTAAAAGGAATAACCCGGCAGATGGTCTTTGCCGCCTGCCGCAACCGGGGCTATCGGGTGGCGGAAAAAGAGATAAGCCTTAAAGAAATGCTCAACATGGACGCCATCTTCATATCCGGCACTTCCCCCAAGGTACTGCCGGTAAGCCAGGTCGACGACCAGCGTATCAATTCCGGCAGCAATAAGATTATCCGGGATATTATGGCCGGGTATGACGCCATCATCGATGACTACATTAAAAGCCATCAGGTAAAGTAAACCAGTATCCATATATTTTCGGGATTAAATGAAATACGGGCAACCTTAATTGCGAGTATAGCGAGCATCAGAAACCGGGGTCAAATCTACGCCAATCTGCGACCAATAAAAAAGAGGCTGGAAAGATTGCTTTTCCCAGCCTCTTTTTTGTGATTAAAATAGGCCCACGATTTCGCCGTTGGGTTTGATATCGATTTTCTCGGCTGCCGGGGTCTTGCCCAAGCCGGGCATGGTCATGATGGTGCCGGTTAGGGCCACCACGAATCCCGCTCCGGCCGATAAGCGCACTTCTTTAACGTTGACGGTAAAGTCGCGGGGACGCCCTTTCTTGTCCGGATCGTCGGAAAGGGAGTATTGAGTTTTGGCCATGCATACCGGCAGGCTGCCGTAACCTAAATCTTCAAACTTCTGCAGCAGGCGACTTGCCTCAGCAGTATAACTGACTCCATCAGCACCATAGATTTCCCGGCAAACAGTTTCGATTTTGGCCTTGAGCGGCTGCTCCAACTCATACAGGAATTTGAAAGTGGAAGGCTTTTCAGCCGCTGCCACCACTTTTTGAGCCAATTCTTCACCGCCGGCGCCGCCTTCGGCCCATACCCGGGAGAGAGCGACATCCGCTCCCATGGCGGCGCATTGGTCGATGACAAAATCAACCTCTTCCCTGGTATCGGTGGGAAATTCGTTTAGCGCTACCACTACCGGCAGTCCGAATTTCTGAATATTTTCCAGCTGCTTTATAAGGTTTTCAATACCCTTTTCCAGGGCCGCCATATTCTTTTCTCCCAATTTGTCCTTGGCTACT
>NZ_JAWRKF010000008.1:0-229890 GCF_040307045.1 Anaerotignum sp. | reverse complement strand
TGCATGTGTTAAGCACGCCGCCAGCGTTCATCCTGAGCCAGGATCAAACTCTTAAATTAAAGTTTTGTCCTGCCAGTCTTAAATCTGGCCTTCTCTGGTTTTTTCGAAACCAGCAAACTCTTTTGTCTCTTTTAAAAGCATTATGCTTTTGAATTGACTATGGGTTGTGTGTTTGTATTCTACTGTTTAGTTTTCAAGGATCAATTTTACTGGTTCGCTGTCATTTTTTAGCTGTCAGCGAAGATTAGTTTAACAGATTTGGTTTCGTTTGTCAAGAACTTTTTATGAAAGTTTTATCAATTTTTACTTTCAAGTTCATAAAAACCAATCTTATTTTGTCGCTTTTTGACACCTTTTTCGATGTCAGCGAAATCTATCTTAACAGCTTTAACTTTCTTTGTCAAGAACTTTTTATTATTTTTTTCATTTGTTTGTTCTTAACTTTTGCTGCCATATGCTTTTTTCCACTTGCCATTTTGGCAGTGACAATTAATTATTATACACTGTTTTTTGTTTTTGTCAACACTTTTTTTGAATTGTTTTTTACATTTAAAAATGCTCTATCAACAATTCTCTTATCTCTTTTATACTTACCATAATCTATTATAACCATTGGTTTAATTTCTACTATTTTTTATTCTAATACACTTCTTCTTTAATAAGTAAAGCAAAAAAAATAAGGACACCCTTTCATTTGGATGTCCTTATCTTTTTGCTTATGGAATAATTATTGAGCAGGTGCAGCTTCGCTACCTTCAGTTGCTGCATCAGCGCCTGTAGGTGCATCTGTTGCTGCGCCATTTTGGTCAGCCTGTCCAGCTGCGTCTTCCTGTACAGGTTCTTCTGCTGCCTGATCATCTGCATCTTCCTGTGCTGGTTCTTCTGCTGGCTCTTCAGCTGGTTGTTCCTGAACTGGCTGTTCTGCTGGAGCATCTCCTGAGCTTCCACAACCACTAAACGCTAATGCGAGACCTAAACAACAAGCTGCTACCCATCCTCTTTTTAAATTCTTTTTCATAACCTTTAACATCTCCTTTTCTGATTACATTGCACATCTTACCACAACTTCATTAAAAGAACTATATCATAATACTTAAAAAAAACTTACATTTTGTTTAATTTTGATAACAAGGATAATTGCCATAGTAATTTAAACCCTCAATCCCACTTTCCTCGTTCTTACGTCAAAAAAATCCCTTCATATATGAAGGGATTTTTTCATTTAGTGCTTAAATGTTCTTACTTTGTTTGATTTGTTTTGTTGGTCTTGTTTGTTTTATTAGTCTTGTCACATTTGCTGTTGGACTGAGAACCTGTTTCAATGCTGTATTCCTGAGCAAATTCAGTTCTGTTCATGCCTTTTTGTGTTTTTTCTGTACTTTTGTTTGTTTTCTTGTCCATAATCCATGACCTCCTAGATTCATTTAAGCCTAAATTGTTCGAGGTTTCCCTCGCACTTATAGTATGGATTATCTTCCGCTTTTTATACTTGTTCTTTTTTCTTTTATATATCTTTTTTTATATTTCCCTGTAACGTACTTCATTACTTTTTGATATATCAAAGGATTGGAAATGCCACCTACCATACCTATAACAATAAATCCCTGCAAAAATTTATATATTAGCATAGCATCTGACAAAGCCTTTGAAGCTATATGGATTTCAGTCTCTATACTTGTGGTAATGCTGACTAACTCATCTTTCTGACTCATTGACTCCATCCACTTTTCCACATTTTCATCCGCTTTCCGCTTACTTTCACCCTGACTTAAAGCAGCCGTAATCATCCTGAGTATTAAAATCTGTTCCTTTTCTTCTTTATAATCGTAACCATAACCTATGGCTGTTTCATAAATTCCCTTTAGAATCATTCCCAAAAACAGCGGAATATCTGGTATGCCCACACCAATGGCACCCAAACCAACACCTTCAACCATAGTTGTGCAGGCATTCATTCGATGTCCCCTTTTGATTCCTTTATCCATATGACTTAAAGACTTGCTGTTTGGCCTTTGTTCTACTCGATAATCATTGACTGCAAATTCAAGGGCAAGTTCATCCTCTTTAAATGTTTTTTCAATCACACCAATTCCTTTTGAAAAAATAAAATGAAACCCTTTATTAAATCCTTCTTCTATGGTATCAACCAGTTTCTCTGGTATTTTCTCCTCTACACTTTTTTTCATTCCATTCCATTTTGAAGCTCCTTTATTGGCAACTTTTTTTTCTATTTTTTTCATTTGTTTTTCTTCCTTTGCAGTAATTCTTTTAAACTCCTTCTCAAGGCTTTTTGTCATTAAAATCCCCCCTTTATATGTTGAATGTCCTAACATTTCTATTGCTTTATGTAATTTTCTGTCACCTATTTTTCAATGATAAAGTGCTTATAAAAATGTATTGCTTTATTCAGCCTCTAACCATAAATCAGCTAGAAACCCCTTAGAAATAAGGATGTCTTTCCTATCATTTCACCTTTCTAAATACTAATATCCTTCATTATTGGCCATTTCTACCTATTATATGTTTCCTATTGTTTTGTTTTGCGAAACATCCTTCTAGCCAATAACACTTTCCTGGTCAAATAAAGACCGCCCAAAGGACGGTCTCTTTTTTTGAATCAAAGCGTTATTGATTTATTTATTATACTTTTCCATCGGGGTCTTTCTTTGGTTGAAACATCTTGGATAAATCTGTTGCCCCTAAGTTGTTTTTCATACTCGTGTCTGCCTGAACATTTTGCATATGATAGTAATCCATCACTCCTAAGTTGCCACTACGTAATGCTTCTGCCAAAGCCATAGGTACTTCTGCTTCAGCCTCCACAACTTTTGCCTTCATATGCTCTACCTCGGCACGCATTTCTTGCTCTTTTGCGATGGCTGTGGCACGGCGTTCTTCAGCCTTTGCCTGAGCAATCTGTTTATCTGCCTCGGCCTGTTGGATTTGAAGATGTGCACCAATGTTTCTGCCAATATCCACATCAGCAATATCAATCGATAAAATTTCAAATGCCGTTCCATTATCCAATCCCTTGGAAAGAACAGTCCTGGATATCAAATCCGGATTTTCTAAAACGCTCTTGTGACTCTGAGAAGAACCCACTGTCGTTACAATACCCTCTCCAACTCTGGCGATAATTGTTTCTTCACCAGCGCCACCAACTAATCTTGCAAGGTTTGCACGAACGGTTACCTTTGCGATTACCTTCACTTCAATACCATTGATAGCCACGGCAGAGATCCAAGGAGTTTCGATAATTTTAGGTGTTACGCTCATACGTACTGCCTCAAATACATTACGCCCCGCCAGATCAATCGCTGCTGCTCTTTCAAAAGAAAGATCTAAATTTGCTCTGTGCGCAGCAATTAATGCATCCACCACATTATCCACTCTACCACCTGATAATAAATGAGACTCCAGCTGGTTTGCATTTACATTCATCCCGGCTTTTTGAGCCTTAATAAGGGGACGAATAATCTTGTCTGCTCTTACACGGCGTAAGCGCATACCGATTAATGAAAAGATACTAACTCGAACACCAGCGGAAACTGCGGAAATCCATAATCCCAAAGGTACAAAACTTAAAAAAATCACCACTACAACGATGACAACAATAATAGGTATTGCCACCGGAATCAAATCAAACATAATAGATGCCTCCTTTTATAATACGATTACTCTTCATCCCATTCCTTTACAGTAACAGTCTTACCGGAAATTTGAACCACTTTGACCTTTTTTCCCCTATCAATGAAATCCCCCAGAGAACAAACATCAATACTTTTGTCGTCAATCTCCGCGATACCAAAAGGCCTTAAAGTGCTTTGTGTAATACCAATTTTACCAATTAACCCTGCAAGTTGTGACTCATCAAAGTCTTGAGCCTCCTGACGATCATGTAATATCACTTTATTATATAGTCCACTTTTTTTTGCAATCAATAGCATGGCAAAAAAAAGTACAATTAGTGATAGCAGCATGAAAAGAAATACAATTGTGCCGTACATTTTCGCGGCTAGTACCGTGGAGCATAGTAGAGAAATTATGCCTAAAATACCAAACACGCCGAAACCGGGTATTAGCATCTCCGCAAAAACCAATACTAGCCCTAATATCGCCAACACGCTGATCCAAGGTAACATATTAATCCTCCCTTCTCAGAAAAAGTTTCCTCTTGTCAATTAAAAGCAATACCAAATAAGTGCGAAACAATTTACAGAATTTATATATTTTATAACATCTTACCATATGAGTGAAAGGATAACAACGAAATTCTACAAACGTAAAAAACGCTTAAGAAATTTTAGGACTGAAACTAGCCTAAATACCTATCCACTTTTGGTTTATGCATCTTCTTACAACTTTTTTCTTTCCTTTCCATCTTTTAAGATACCCTTTCAGATTCTGTATTATTTACAATCTTTAAAAGCTTTTTATCTTTTCTTTTACATAGACTTCGCGAAATTGGTGAATTAGCCAGAATTCTCTGAAACTACTTGTATCTATTACTCGCCATAAAATTTCATATCATTTTCTATAAAAAAAGGCACCCGCAAGCATAGGCACCTCTTCTGCATTTAACCTTTTTTGACCATAGGAACAATAATGCTTTCTCCCGACCTTATGTTCTCAGAACACATACCGTTTAACTCCATGATTTCAGAAATCATATGTTCTATTTTTTGATCCTCAGCCTTATAGATTCCTGCGATCTTCCAAAGTGTGTCTCCGTAATGGATTGCTACGCTTTCAAAGTAAATTTCTCTCTTTTTATCTTTTTGTGCCGCCATCGCAAAGGTTCCAAGGCTTATAATCATTGTTAATGTCAATAATAAAAATACTTTTTCACGAATCATTTTCGAGTTTCTAACCATTTTTTTCTGCATAGATTGATTCATTACAAACGCCCCCTGAACGAACAAATATTCTTTTTTATGCTTCAATAATACCCGAACAAATATTCCTTGTCAATATTTTTTTAAAATTTTTCCGAACGTAGGTTTGATTTTATTTTTATGCTGTGCTATACTACATAAAAGGAAAAAATTATCTTTTGATACATTGTTTTGAATAATTTCTCATAGTTTACAAAATCTATATTTAAGGAGTGTTATGAATGAGTGATTTGTCACCAAAGCAAAGACAAATTTTAGAATATATGAAGTCCGAAGTGCGAGAAAAAGGCTACCCTCCCTCGGTAAGGGAAATTTGTGAAGCTGTAGGTCTAAAGTCAACCTCTACTGTTCATGGTCATCTATCCCGATTGGAAAAAAAAGGCCTTATCCGCCGAGATCCTACAAAGCCACGTGCCATTGAAATTCTGGCTCCCGATTTTTATGAATCTCCCCAAAGAGAGCTCATTCATGTGCCTATCGTTGGCAGCATAACAGCAGGAACTCCAATCCTTGCCGTGGAAAATATCGAAGATACTTTTCCCATTCCCGTTGAATACATTCATAACGATACCGTATTCATGCTTCGGGTAAAAGGGGAAAGTATGATCGAAGCTGGTATCTTCGACAAAGATCTAATCCTGGTTCGCCAGCAAAACACAGCAAACAACGGAGATATCGTCGTTGCCCTCATCGAGGATTTTGCAACCGTAAAAACATTCTACCGTGAAAAAGACTTCATTCGTCTTCAGCCGGAAAACGCAGCAATGTCACCCATTATTGTCCGTGATGTGACCATTTTGGGAAAAGTAATTGGTTTGTTTAGAAAATTCTAAGGAGTGTATATCATGTTTAACTATGTAAAAGTTGCAGTTGCCGTTCCAAAGCTCAAAGTTGCAGATTGCGTTTTTAATAAACAGGAAATCCTTTCAATCATCTCGGAGGCAGCAAAAGAAAATGTAAAAATTCTTACATTCCCCGAGCTTTCTATCACAGCTTATACCTGTGCAGATTTATTCTTCCAAAACCCACTGCTTATTGCGGCTGAAAAAGCAGTGGCAGAAATTGCCCATGAAACCAAAGACCTAGATATGCTGATTTTAATCGGTGTCCCAGTTCTAACGGACAATCAAACCTTTAATTGTGCAGTCCTTCTTCATAAAGGCAAAATTTTAGGTTTGGTTCCAAAAACATTGCTTCCTAATTATAGTGAATTCTATGAAGAAAGATGGTTTGCATCTGCCAACGATTTAATTAAGGAAGAAATCACCTATGCGGGACAAGTTGTGCCAATAGGATCAGACCTTATCTTTGTAGCTGAAAACATACCATACCTTAAAGTTGGCGTTGAAGTTTGCGAAGATCTTTGGGGACCAATTCCCCCAAGCTCCTACCTAAGCCTCTATGGGGCGACGGTTTTGCTCAATCCATCTGCAAGCAACGAGTTAGCAGCAAAGCCCGGCTATCGCCATCAACTCATTGCCCAACAGTCCTCCCGATGTCTCGCTGCCTATGCATATGCTTCCGCTGGCATAGGTGAGTCCACTCAGGATGCGGTATTTAGTGGTCATAGTATGATTTATGAAAATGGGTTGCTTCTTGGTGAAACTGAATCATTTTCACGTGAAAACCAGCTTGTCTTTGCCGATGTAGATCTAGAATTATTGGTTAGCGAACGCAGAAAACATACCACCTATATGTCCCAGTTAGCAAAGGCAGATGCGCAAAGGTTCTATCGAGAAATAAAATTCACCATGTCTGAGGGAGAGTTGGGTAAATTCACTCGCCCCCTTACTGCAAAACCTTTTATCCCCAAGGATGATGCCTCACTAAGCAAGCGTTGCCATGATATCTTTATGATTCAGACAGCGGGCCTTGCTCGGCGAATGGAACATGTTCATGCAAAAACCCTGGTAATTGGCATTTCCGGTGGTTTAGATTCTACCCTTGCACTTTTGGTATGCGTAAAAGCCTGTGACTTCTTAGGTATTTCCAGAGATCATGTTTTAGGTATTACTATGCCAGGCTTTGGTACAACCGACCGCACCTATCAGAATGCACGAAACCTAATGAAGTCCCTTGGCATTACCGTTAGGGAAATACCCATTCGGGATGCAGCTATGCAACACTTTAAAGATATTGGCCATGATCCTTCCATCCATGATATTACGTACGAAAATACGCAAGCCCGTGAGCGTACCCAAATTCTCATGGATATATCAAACCAAACAGGAGGCATCGTTGTTGGTACCGGAGATTTATCCGAGTTGGCTTTAGGTTGGGCAACCTATAACGGCGACCATATGTCAATGTATGGTGTAAATGCAGGCATTCCAAAAACTTTGGTTCGGGTTTTGGTCAACTGGGTTGCTAGCACAGGCGAACTGGATGCTCAGGCTTCCGAAATCCTCTTAGATGTTTTGGATACCCCTGTAAGCCCCGAGTTGCTTCCTCCTGATGAAAATGGAAAAATCAATCAAAAAACAGAAGACTTGGTTGGTCCCTATGAACTCCATGACTTCTTTTTATATCAAATCATTCGTTTTGGCTTCTCTCCGGCAAAGGTTTTATTCTTGGCTGAACAAGCCTTCGGCAAAGACTATGATAGAGAAACACTGTTAAAATGGTTAAAAAACTTTTACCGCCGTTTCTTCACCCAGCAATTCAAACGCTCCTGCTTACCTGATGGTCCAAAGGTTGGTGCCCTTTGCCTCTCACCAAGAAGTGATTGGCGTATGCCAACAGATGCGTCCAATCGTATTTGGATGGAAGAAGTTGAACGTTTATAAATCAACCTTTCCATTGTAAGTTGCACTAATACGCCCAAAATAAAACAGTGTCAATTGTAATCACTACAATTGACACTGTTTTTTTATTCCTCTGCTAATTTCAATGAGAATACAAAGGTACTTCCTTCCCCCTCTATGCTTTTAACTGTTATCCCCTCATTGTGCGCCTGCAAAAATTCTCTCACAATTGCAAGGCCAATTCCGCTGCCATGCATATCTTGGTTGCGGGTTCTATCTGCTTTATAAAAGCGGTCAAAAATATATTTCTGATCCTCTTGGCTAATGCCAATGCCATGATCTTTGATAGAAACCAATACTTTTCTCCGCTCCGTCTTTGTTGTTTCCACCTCAATCAAACCACCCACTGGTGAAAACTTTACCGCGTTGCTTAACAAATTTTGAATTACACGGGAAATTTTATCAATATCTCCATGAACCATGGTAACTTGATCCGCAAAAATAGCCTTGATTACTGCGTTTTTCTCATTTAACTGTGGTTCCAATAGGTTTATATTACCACGAATTAGTTCATTCAGATCAAAGTCGGATTCATCCAATATAATTTTGCTGCTCTCCGCTCGACTTAAGTCCACAATACCCTCCGTTAATCTGGAAAGGCGTATTGTTTCTTCCAGCACAATCTGTAAATACCTTTCCTGCTTATCAACCGGCACCGTTCCATCTATCATCGCCGTCAAAAATCCTTGCATCGATGTCAAGGGTGAACGTAAATCGTGGGATACATTTGCAATGAAATCTCGCCTTGTTTTGTCGTTATTTTGTAAACTTTCCGCCATATGGTTAAAGCTTCTGCCTAACTCACCAAGTTCATCATGACTCGTAATTTTAACTCTCTGTTCAAAATTTCCACTTGCAATGACTTTTGCAGCCTCATTCATCTCCTGAATAGGACGAGTCATCCTTTGGGAAGTTACATAGCTAACGCCAACGGCAAAAAGAAAAACAAAAAATATACTTGCAATGCCTGCTTGATACATTTGGTATAGAGATAGCTCCATTTCCGGCATAGACCGACACATAAAAATCCCCACCATCTGCCCTATAGCAAGAGGATACCCCACCACCAATGTGGGCACTTCAAACAAAGGCGTTGCCTTGGTTTCCATGGAAACAATATTACCGTCCTTTACACCTTCAACCAACTCTTGATAGGCAAATGTCCGCCCTATCATCATTTCATCAAGCCCAGGAGATGCCAAAACAACAATCCCATCTTCATTTACCATTAAGATGCCCGCTCCCATATACTCTTCCAAAACCTGTAACTCGTAGCTTAAGTTGTTTAAATTTCCTGTTCTGTAGGCATTACCAAAGGCAACAGAAACCTTTCGTCCCTGCTGTATTAGCTCGTCTCTTTTTTCTTTCATATAATGCTGAGTATAAACAACAGAAAGAATACCACCTAATACCAGTACGCAAACAACAATCGTTCCAATATACTGCAGCATCTGTTTTTTCACTATAGACTCTTTCCGCATTATTTTACCTCCAAATTACACAAAAAAACTTCCAAAATTCCGGAATAATGTTATAATAACTATGTATAAGCTATGAAGAAAGGAGATAACGGTATAACCGTTTCACAATTCCATGACAAAAAATCCTAATAAAACACCCAATTCAAACAAAAGAAAATTATCAACAACTGATATCGTATTAATGTTGCTAGGCCTTTTTATTTTAATTCGAACTCCATGGTCGAATATGAGTAGCTTTTATTACCTTCTTTTTTTCCTCTATATCTTCTGCATCATGATGCGAATCACGAACCTAAGAAAACAATATGCAAAAAAAGAATCACAGCAACGTAAAGAAGCTGAAATAAAAGCAGAAATTCAAGGAGCTGAAAAACCAGAACCCATTATGACAGCCCCCGGTGAAACTATCTCCACCGAAGAAAAACCTTCACACACAACAGAAGAAACCCCTTCCCAGGAGAATCCTAAATCTAATTAATATTGCCTATTGCATTCATTTTTACACATAAGACGGCTGTGATCAACAGCCGTCTTATGTTGCTTTTGCTTAATCTAACCTACCAATCCAATAAAACCATTTGAAGCTTATTTTATTTTTGCCCAAATTTATACCCAACACTCCAAACAGTTAAAATGCCCCATTCATCGTCTTGGTTAAGCTTCTCACGAATTCGTTTTACATGCACATCAACCGTTCTGGTATCCCCAACATATTCATAGCCCCATATCTGATCCAAAAGCTGCTCTCTGGTAAAAACACGATTTGGATGCTCTGCCAAATAATAGAGTAATTCAAACTCTTTTGGCGGAAATTCTAAGCCTTTTCCGTGATAGGTCACAGAATAGTTAGACATATTAATCTCCAAATCTGGGTACCTCAAAATATTTGAATCCCCAGCCTGCTTCGGCTCATATCGGCGCAAAACTGCCTTAACCCTGGCTACTAACTCCTTAGAATCAAAGGGTTTAACCATATAATCGTCAGCGCCAAGCTCCAATCCAAGAACCTTGTCAAAAGTTTCTCCTTTAGCTGTCAGCATAATAATGGGGACATTGCTTGATTTACGAATTTCAGTGCAAACCTGGTATCCGTCCAACCCAGGCAACATCAAGTCCAAAATAATCAAATCCGGCTTAATTGCCAATGCCTCTTTTAATGCTTCTCTACCGTCGTAAGCCTCTTTTGTATCATATCCCTCTTTTTCCAAATAAAGAGAAATCAGCTCAGCAATATGTCTATCATCATCCACAATTAAAATCTTTTGTTTTCCGTTCATGAAGATCACCCCTCATCATTGGTCTACTTCAGTTCCACTACGGTAACGCCTGCTTCTCCTTCGCCGTATACCCCTGGCCTTTGGGTTTTCACATGGGAATTGGTTTTCAAATAGCTTTGCACCGCCGAACGCAATGCCCCCGTTCCCTTCCCATGGATGATTACAATCTGTTTTAATCCAGATAAATAAGCATCATCAATATATTTATCAATATTTGCCAATGCCTCGTCAACCAATTGTCCTCGGCAATCTATCTCAGCAGAAATAAATTGACTCTTTGACATCTTGCTTTTCGGTGCTATCTGTCTTTGTTTTTTCTCCTTGGGCTGGGGTGTGTCGTCTAGCATTAATTCTGCCAAAGGTATCTTTGCTTTCATAATCCCCATCTGTACCATAACTTCCTTGTTTTTATCTGGGGGTGAGATAACCTCTCCATTTTGATCAAATGAAATAACATAGACTCTGTCACCAGCTTTTAAATTTTCTGGCACCTTATGGTTTGGCTTCATCTTTTTAGACTTTAAGAAGTCTTCTTGCACAGAAGAAAGCTTTTCTTTCAGCTTGGTTCTGTTTTCAATTAGCTTCTGTTGATTTCCTTTTTCTTTTGCCTGTCGATTCATTTCTTTGATAATACTGTCAGCTTCTTCTTTGGCCTGGGCATAAATAAGCTTTGCTTCCTCCCTTGCCTTCTGCAAAATCTTCTCTTTTTGTTCTCTTGTTTTCTCTTTTTGTCGCTCTACCTCACGCTTCAGTGTTTCGGCTTCTTTGCGATACTGCTCTGCCCGCTCCTGTTCAAAAGCCACAGATTTTTTGCTGATTACCAAATCTGTAATTACATCCTCAAACCTAGCTTCATCCTGACTAATAAACTCTCTGGCACCCTCTAAAATATATTCCTGTAGGCCCAATCTTTTGGATATGGCAAAAGCATTACTTTTACCAGGAATACCAATGAGTAGTCGATAGGTAGGTCTTAACGTCTCCACATCAAATTCACAGCAAGCATTTTCTACCCTTTCTGTGGAAAGAGCAAAAACCTTAAGCTCACTGTAGTGTGTTGTTACGGCAGTGCGGATTTTCCTGTCCTTTAATGCCTGGATAATTGCAATTGCCAGTGCTGCTC
This sequence comes from Anaerotignum sp., assembly GCF_040307045.1. Lineage (GTDB taxonomy): Bacteria > Bacillota > Clostridia > Lachnospirales > Anaerotignaceae > Chakrabartyella. Next base: position 218,310 of record NZ_JAWRKF010000008.1, on the reverse strand, counting down.
CTTCCGTGGGGTCCGTACCCGCCCCCAACTCGTCGAAAAGCACCAAGGAATCATCTGTAACTTCCTCCATAATGCGAACAATATTGGTCATATGAGCAGAGAATGTACTTAAGCTTTGCTCAATACTTTGCTCATCCCCAATATCAGCAAAAACATTATCAAAAATAGCCAGTTGTGAATGGTCAAAGGCAGGAATATGCAACCCAGCCTGCCCCATCAAAGTAAATAAACCTAAGGTTTTTAACGCAACCGTCTTACCACCAGTATTGGGGCCAGTAATCAATAAAGTGGTAAATTCCCTTCCCAAATAAATATCTATGGGTACAACTGCTTTTTCGTCCAACAATGGGTGCCTAGCCTTTTGTATATTAATGTAACCCTTTGTGTTAAATAAAGGCATGGTCCCTCCCATAGAAATAGACAAAGCCCCTTTTGCAAAAATAAAATCCATTTGAGTTAAAAGCTCTAAGTCCGCTTCAATAATCAGCGTGTTTTCCGTAACCATCCTAGATAACTCTACTAAAACCTTGCGAATCTCTTCCTTTTCCTTTGCCTGCAATTCTTTGATTTTATTATTAAGCTGAATTACACTCAAAGGTTCCATAAATAAGGTAGACCCCGTGTTAGATTGATCGTGAATCATACCAGGGAAGCTGTTTCTGTATTCACTTTTAACAGGAACACAATATCGATCATTTCTAATGGTAATTACGAAGTCCTGCAACATATTTCTATAAGCAGAAGATGAAATAACTCCATTCAAATGATCTCTAACTTTTTCATTAGACACCTTAATTTCTTTACGAATATTACGCAGATCGTTGCTGGCATCGTCAGAGATTTCAGTCTCCGAAAGAATACATCGGCTGATTTCATTTTCCAAGGAGGGCAATGGTGCCAACAACTCAAAATATTCATCCATGCGTTCATAGACTTCTGCTTTATTTTCATGCTTTCCATAGTTTTTTATTTTACGGCAAACATACAAAAATTCTCCAATTCCCATCAGTTCAGAAATGGAAAGCACCCCGGCCATGCTTGCCCGTTTTAATTGAGGCCTAATTTCACGAAACCCACCAAAGGAAGGGGTGCCTTTTCGCAAAATCATGTTTGCCGCCTCTGTTGTTTCCTGCTGCCAAAGGGCAATATCGCTCATCACCGTAGAAGGATGTAAATCCCTGGCACGCTCTTTTGCCATAGGTGAAACAGCTATGCCTGCTAATTTATCGATTATTTTGTTAAACTCTAATGTATGCAATACTTTTTTGTTCATCTTGATACCTCATTCACATAGTAAAGAATACCTATATTATATCCTTTATCCTTAAGTATACCATAAAAGGTACAAACCTGATAGAACCCCATAAAATAATTTACTCCTTGCTGCATTTACCCTTGCTTTATGTTGAATCTCCTCCCTTTTCTCCCCTCGATTCTACCTGAGTTTTTCTGAGTACAAATCAAAAAGAGGCAACGAAGGCCACATTTACTTTTACAAAGATATTTTTCAATCCCTCCTCTATCAATGATATCATAAAGACACCAAATATCTAAAAAAGCTTAACTCATTATAAGTAAGAAATTACAATCATTATAGCATAATGAAAAGGAGAGGTTCATTTTTTCAAACTCAAATTTTTTACGTAATTTCAAGTTAACCAAAAAAATCTTTGAAAAACAACAAGACCACCCCTCCAAAAAATCGGAATAGGCGGCCCTTTTTATTATTGTTCAATAATCAAACCATTCTTGTATGCATAGAGTAGCTTCTCCAACTCTGAGATGCTTTCTAATAACTTCTTCCCAATATCCGTATCCCGCACTCGGATACGATCCTGGGTGTATTGTAATGCAACGGTGGATGAAAGGATATCTTTTTCTTCTGCTATTGCCACTTCTGTGGAAACAAAGGGCTCATGGGATACCAAAACCATACCATGAGAATTGTAAATCAAAGTATACCCAGCAATACCCGTCACCTTTTGATAAGCCTTGGCAAATCCACCATCAATTACAAATAGTCTGCCCTTGGCTTTGATAGGGCTTTCCCCCTTAGAAACCTTAACGGGAACATGGCCATTCACAATGTGAGATGAATCAGGGTCTAATCCAAAGGCGGACAAAACAGTTTTGCAAACACTCTCCTCATTACGCAAAGAATAATAAGGGTTGCTCACCTCTTTATGGGTTGTTTTATCATCAATAAAATAACGCTCAAAGGTTGTCATCTTTTTCTTGCCAAACAAAGGAGAGTCTTCGCCACACCATAAATACCATATAATATCCATACATTCTCTCTTGTTTTCGCTGTGAGGCTTGCTAAAATAGCCTTCTCGTACGGTTCTCTCCACCTCATCCAAATATTCTTTGCCACTATATTGCTTCCCACGGAACAAAACCGTCTTCAGCGTGCCGTCCTCATTCATTGGGATGCCACCATGAAATAGAAGGTTGGAGTTAAAAATCGTATACATACTGCCCTTGCTATAAAGAATACGGATATGTTCCTGTAATTTTTCACTGTTGATAAAAGAGGATTTTACTTTATCCATCACAAGCTGCTCCTCATCCGTCAACCTGTATGGATCTTTTGGATCAACAGTAGGGAAATGAATATCATTCATCTCATATTCCTTCCCCTCAATGCGAATGATTCCTTTCTCAAAGTTAATCTTATCTAACAATAAGCGGTTATCCATTTTAAATTCAGGATGACGTTTGATGATTTGTGCTTCCATTTTCCATTGTAAAACAGAAATGGCCTTATGCATTTTGGCAATCATCTCAAAATCCTTATCACTCATTTCTTCTGTCCCCTTGGGCGCAAACTGAATACAAGGGTCATCAGCATATTTTTCCATGGCAAATGTAGCCAATGGAATTAAGTTGATACCATAATCTTCTTCGATGGTATCGAGGTTGGCATATCTGGTCTGAATGCGTAAAACGTTACAAATTAATGCCTGACAACCTGCTGCAGCCCCCATCCATGCAATATCATGGTTGCCCCACTGGATATCCACAGAATGGTATCTTCCTAAAATGTCCATTATTGCCGCCGCATTGGGTCCCCTGTCGTAAATATCTCCAATAACATGAAGTTGATCAATGGATAATCTCTGAATTAAATTTGCCAAGGCAATAATAAAACGATCAGCTTGATCCAAATCAATGATGGTACGGATTATTTCGTTATAGTACATTTCTTTGTCACGGCTTACGCTGTCTTCATGCAACAACTCTTCAATAATATAAGCAAACTCCTTTGGTAGAGCCTTTCTCACTTTAGAGCGAGTATATTTTGAAGAAATTACCTTGCAAATTCGAACTAGTCTATGTAACGTTATCTTATACCAGTCATTCAAATCCTCTTCCTGTTCCGCCATCATCTCCAGCTTTTTTTCGGGATAGTAAATCAATGTGGCCAAAGCTTTTTTTTCACTTTCCCGAAGACTTGCACCAAAAATGGCACTAATGTGGTTTTTAATAACGCCGGAAGCATTCCTCAAAACATGACTAAAGGACTCAGCTTCCCCATGAATATCAGAAACAAAATGTTCCGTTCCCTTTGGTAAGTTTAAAATCGCCTTTAGATTCATAACTTCCGTCGCTGCACTGTTGATATTTTTATACTGATTTGAAAGTAATTTTAAATATTTCATTTCTTCCTTTGTAAAGGGTCGATCTGTCGAATACATGTTATGCCCACCATTCTTTTAAATATAAAGATTTATCATGTTCATTATAGCAGAGCCTTTTTTCTTTTCCTAGGCTTTTTTCAAATTTTTTATAAAAAACGGGACATTTTTCGTCCCACATTGTTCTGCATAGGCTTACAACCGCCCCAAGATTATACTTCCTTCCCTCATGAAAAACTCGTCGTTTACCCTACTAAAAACTCTCATCCCAAAGAAAAATAATCTTAGTCTTAAAAAATAGCCATACTTTTCTTATTTTATGCAAAAACCCACCATAAATCAACTCACCTATTTTCATGAAATTCCCCTTTACGAATATGATTTTTTCATTGTAACTACCAAAAAAACTGGATTCGCTAATAACTAAGCACTTCTTTTATACTATTTCTCTATAAAACCCAGCTCATACTTGCATCTCTTCTCATCATTTCAATCCTTCCTTTTGCCGCCCCCACCCATTAAAAAAAGGCCCTTGCTATCTTTCAGATAGGAAGAAACCTTTTTCTAAAACTTATTCTTTGCCTTCTGTCATTGTACTATCCACAATGTTTTCATGGGGGTAATACTTTTGACCTAACATAATTGATTCTCTGTTCATAAACAATACGGTCATGCCCATATAAGCAAAACTACCAGATATATACGTTAGCGTGCTGTATAAAATGTCTGTTGCAACATGCTCTGGGGCAATCACTAACAACCCATTAAATAACCAGTTCCAACCCGAAACAATGAATGAAGTCACAATAATAAATCCAGCTGTTTTCCAAAATTTACCCGTGGTTAGTCTCTTGCTATAAGTTAGAGCTTTCCATCCTTTTGCTCCCTTTAATCCAATGGCGTAAACATAAAATGTCCAAATCACCCCAAGGAATAGCCCTGGAACAATAAAAAAGGAACTGGCAATAAAAATCAAGATCCAATAAGGGATGCCAGTGATGATTACACTCCAAAGGCAGTTCATGGACTCACCAATTGCATCCTTCACCTGAATGGTTTCGTTACACAAATAGCCCTTGGTAATTTTTGCTATTGCAATTACACCAACAGGTTCCAAAAATAATAATACTGTCATTTGCAATGCATGGTTACCCAAAAACCTTAATAAAGCCTCTGTGTATGCAGGCATATTCTCTAAAAGGCCTTCTGCCTCGGTCATACTCATCAAAATTAAAGCACTATTGCTCAATTTTTCAACAATCAGCACGTTTAAGATACTAATGGGTAAAAAAAGAAATGAAACAACAATCATAATTGACTTAAAATTCTTCATAAACAAATTCATGGCAATGGATAAAATCTCCATAAAACCCAACTCTTTGTTATTTATTGCATCTAGCATATCTTCACCCTTTCCCATTTGAAGTCAATAGATCTAGTATACCGCATTCCCATAAAAATTCCAACCGCTTTGAACCTTGTAATTCTTAAAAATTTAGACTATTATATTAACAAAACATTAGAAAGCAGTGATAAAATGAGTCTCAAGGGTAAAACCCTTTTTATAACAGGTTCTTCAAGGGGCATTGGACAGGCAATTGCTGTTGCCTTTGGCAAGGCTGGTTGCAACATCGTTCTAAATGCCTCAAAAAGCAAAGAAGACCTTTCTGCCATAGAAGAACAACTAAAGCAGGCTAACATTCCTGTCCTAGCCCTTCTGGGAGATGTGTCAGATTATGAAACCTGTGAAAAAATGTTTCAAACAATAAACGAAACCTTCGGAAATGTAGATATCTTAATCAACAACGCTGGCGTATCCCACATTGGCCTGTTCACGGATATGTCTCCCAAGCAATGGCAACGGCTTATGGCAGTAAACCTGAATTCCGTTTTCAACTGCACCCACCTGGCAGTACCCCCTATGGTACGAAAGAAGGCTGGAGCCATCATAAATATCTCCTCCATGTGGGGGGAAGTGGGCGCATCTTGTGAGGCTGTTTATTCCGCCTCAAAAGGTGCCATCAACAGCTTTACAAAGGCAATGGCAAAGGAGTTAGGTCCTTCCTCCATTCGAGTAAATGCCATCGCCTGTGGTGTCATAGAAACCCAAATGAACGCTGGCCTTGATGATGAGGAACGGTTTGCCTTAACCACAGAAATCCCTTTGATGCGTTTTGGCACAACTGAAGAAGTAGCAAATTTAGCACTATTCCTGGCTGATGAAAATGCCACCTATCTTACAGGGCAGGTCATCACCCTTGATGGAGGTATGAACTAATGAAAAAAAAATTTTTATTGTTCGATGTTGACCATACCCTTTTGGATTTTGCAGCATCGGAGAGAAAAGCCCTGGAAAAATGTTTTCATGCCTTCGGGCTTCCTTTTACCGATGAGCTCCTAACTTGGTATCTTGCCCATAATCAGAAACTTTGGTCAAACTATGAAAGGGGCATTATCCCCAGAGAAGCCATCTTCCAGGCCCGCTTTGCCGATACCTTTACACAGTTTGCCTTGGATGCCGATGGCACTTTAATGGAAAATGCATATCGTAAAGCTTTGTCCCACGGTTGTGACATAATGGAGAATGCCCTCATTTTAATCGAAAAACTCTCTAAAACCCACCAACTTTACATCGTGACTAACGGACTGGCTTCAACCCAAGAAAAACGTCTGAAAGATTCTGGCCTTGCCCCATTTTTTCATAAAACTTTTGTTTCCGAAACACTGGGATTTCAAAAACCAATGGTGGAGTATTTTGATTACTGCTTTGAACATATTCCGGATTTTGAAAAAAAAGAGGCCCTCATAATTGGCGATTCCCTCTCCTCAGACATACAAGGTGGTATTCGAGCAGGCATTGATACTTGCTGGTTCAACCCATTAGAAAAAATCAATGACACCCCATTCCAGCCCAACTATGAAGTTAAAAATTTACTGGAACTTCTACCTCTTTTAGAAATAGAAGAATAAATACATATCTATACGACAAAAGCGGTATTTGCCTAAGGGCAAATACCGCTTTTCAAATATAAACTCTTGCCAATGCCGTGGTTTTAACGCCTCGATACAATAACCTTTCAAAAACCCATAAAAATCCTTAGCATTGAAACCTAGAGGCAAAAATCATTTCATGTGATTTTCCTCATAGTGCTTCCCGATTCCGTTATTTCCTTGTCCATACAAACCAAGGTTTCCCAAATCACATTTTGAAAATGAAATAGGCTAGTTCCCCGCAATTCATAACCCATTCGTGAGTATAGCTGAATTGCCGGTTTATTTCCTTCATATGTATCAAGCCTTACCGTTTTGCATTTTAACCCACGGGCATAAGCCTCCACAAACAAAACAAATTCCTTACCATGTCCCCTGCCATTGCAGTCTGGTCGAATGCAAAGGGTATGTATAACCAAAACTTCGCTCCCCTGGGCCTCCACCTTCCAAGGAATAGCATCATATTCCTTGGGCTGAATATGGTTTAATATTACGCATCCATAAAGGTACCCTGTTTCATCTTCCCCCACATAAAGAGTTCCATCCGCCAGAGCCTTGGCACCATCTGCCCTAGTGGGATAAAGCCCTTTTTTCCAGTTGGTGTAGCTGCCATTGGCCGCCTCAAAATCCAAAACTTCATTATAAATAGCTTCTACTTCATTTAAATCCTTTTCCGTCGCCTTTCGAATCAAAGCATTCACCCCTAGCTTATCTGTCTCCTAATCTCAAATTCGGGTTTGCATTTAAGTCCAAACCGTCCCGAACCCCAGCCAAATATTCATAATATGCTGCACAGCCAATCATAGCCGCATTGTCAGTGCAAAGAATGGGGGAAGGTATACTCAAAAAAAAGCCTTCTTTTTCACAAGCATCCTTCATTTTTTCTCGCAAAGTGCTATTGGAAGCAACCCCACCTGCTAATGCAATCTGATCAACGCCTCTATCCTTTGCCGCTTTTATGGTTTTACCAACTAAAACTTCTACCACTGATTGTTGAAAGCTTGCAGCAATATCTTCGGGAACAATTTCCTCTCCCATCATTTTTTGCTTATTCACATAATTTAAAACTGCAGATTTTAAACCACTAAAACTAAAGTCATAGCTATCTTCCTCCAGAAAAACACGGGGAAACTTTACCGCATCAGGGTTTCCTTTTTTTGCAGCCGCATCAATCTTTGGTCCACCAGGGTAACCCATGCCAATGGCTCTGGCCACCTTGTCATATGCCTCCCCTGCGGCGTCATCTCTTGTTCTTCCTAAAATCTCATAGTTCCCATAGTCGGATACATAAACTAAGTGAGAATGCCCTCCTGAAACAACCAAAGCCATATAAGGGGGCTGGAACTCTTTGTTTTCAATATAATTGGCACAAATGTGCCCTTCAATATGGTGTACGCCAATGAGGGGCTTATCTGCAGCAAAGGCAAGGGCCTTTGCCTCTGCCAACCCCACCAATAATGCTCCTACCAACCCTGGGCCATAGGTCACCCCAATGGCATCCACATCATTCAGAGTAAGACTTGCTTCCTGTAACGCCTGGGTAATAACACCGTCAATTGCCTCTATGTGCTTTCTGGATGCAATTTCAGGCACAACACCCCCATACAATGTGTGTAAATCTATCTGAGATGAAATAATATTAGAAAGCACATCACGCCCGTTTTTCACCACAGCTGCCGCCGTCTCATCGCAAGAGCTTTCAATGGCCAGTATATATATATCTTTTTTGTCTTCCATATTTTTGTCCTCCAAATTATCCTTGTTTTGGAAAAAGGATGGTAGTACTTTTTCTTTCTTCTCCCAGTGTGGTGTTAGGAAAAATATTTTGCGCTACTTCCAAAAATAGCTCTGGTTCGGTTAAAGAAGGGCTAAAATGAGTCAACCATAATTCTTCAACCTGTCCATCTCTGGCAAGTTGTGCTGCCTCAGAAAATAACATATGTTTATTTTCCTTGGCCTTTTGTCTTTTCTCATCCTCGCCATACATTCCCTCGCAGATAAAGAGCTGGACCCCTTGAATCAAGCTACGCAACCTGTCCACAGGCCTAGAGTCCGTACAATACGCCACCCCAATCCCTGCTCGTGCATCTCCCAGCACCATGTCCGCTGTATAAACTTTCCCTTCAAATTCTACAGAGCCTTCCTTTTGCACCTTACCCCATAGTGTTTTGGGCAGCCCCAAGCCCTCAGCTTTCTTCGTATCAAACTTACCTTTTCTGTGCAAGTCAATACGATATGCATAGCATCTCACCATATGATCCGCCAAACAATAAGAGATACAAAAATCACCTATATTAATTGGATTTGGCGTTTCTTTTCCTATTTCAATATATTCTAACGGAAACGGTAATTCAGGACAAATTCTACGCAAACCCTCCACAATATATTCAAGACCCTGTGGTCCTACAATTGTAAGGGGCTCCTCTCTGCCTGCGTTCCCAATGGTTAACAAAAGCCCTGGTAAACCAGAAATATGGTCTGCATGGAAGTGGGTAATGCAAATCACATCAATGGCCTTAAATCCCCAACCTTGCATCTTCATTGTAACCTGCGTGCCTTCGCCGCAGTCTATCAGCAATAACCGTCCTTTTATCCTTGCCAGCATTGCTGTCAAAAATCGGCCAGGCATAGGCATCATACCGCCAGTTCCCAGCAAACAAATATCAAGCATAACAATCTCCTTCAATTCAACACAATATACCTTCGTTTTTTATCATATCCTATTCCCTACTAAAATACAAGTTTTGCCATAGAAAAGACATTATATTCGTTGTTTCTTTTTCTGTTGATTCGGCCTTACCTGGGCTTAGTCTTATGCCTTTTCCTTTTCCACTATGCGCTTGTATATAAAAACCATCTAACAGTAGTTGCTCTTTTGTCCACTATACATAACCCCTTTGACTTTCTAAATATCTTTGAAATTAAACCATTGTCTCTACAAAATGATACACAAATTTTTCATCCCAAGGAACAAAAATTGCTTCTTCGGAATAAAGATACTAGAGGGGGTGTTTGTATGCGCAGAAGATGTCAGTATTCACCAATGAAATGGCTATGCGGAATTGTTTCGCTTTGTTTAGGCATAGGTATGCTTCTGGCAGTTCTTATTCCCTATTGTATCCCTTTGTTAGCCATCTTATTTATTGCCGTTGGTGCTTGGCTTATTTTCAATTTCAAGCGGTGCTAGCCAAATCATTACAAAACGAAAAAAAGCCTTTCTCCCAGATATGGAAAAAGGCTTTTATACTTTCGGTCAATTAGATTGCACGTGTAATTTTATTTGCACGCATGCATCTTGTGCAAACGTAAATAGATTTCACATTGCCGTTATTTTCAACGATTTTAACTTTCTTTACGTTGGGTTTCCACTTTCTATTCGCACGTCTACTAACCTGACTACGGTTAATACTGATTCTATGACCTTTAATCTGGCCCTTTTCGCAAATTTCACATTTAGCCATTGTCTGCACCTCCTCTACTAATGCCTTATGTGACACAACAAAGATATTTTAGCAGAAAAGTCAAAGTTTTGCAAGGAAAATCAATGGATAATTTGAGATTTTTTTCTGCTTGCCACTATTAATCTTTGGAATGAATCACAAATAGATATCCTTCTGTTAAATAAATTTTTCCATCTTCCTGAGCCAACACATTGCTTACTGCAACCAATTCATCATCCAAAGCCAAATCTCTGTTTGTTAATGGGTAAGCAAAGCCTGTCAAAGTAATCCCTCTCACCATCATTGAAAGAGGGATAGTTGATACCAAATCTCCAACCTTACCATGTATGGTAATTGGTTTGTCAACCAACTCAATACAGTTATTTTCATCAACCAGCCTTGCCCGTATGCCTTTTTTTAATAATCCCAAAAGCAAATGGGCATTTGCAAGGGTATGGTCAAAGCGGCTACCAATTCCACCAAAAAGAATCAAATCTGTGGCCCCTTTCTCTAAGGCCAAATGAATGCCCAATTGCATATCCGTTTGATCTTTTTTTGCAGGAAATTGATAAATGGGAATATTTTTTTCTTTATAAAATTCCAAAACATCTTGGCCAACGGAGTCAAAATCCCCCACGATATAATCTGGAGTTAAGCCCAAAGCCTTTGTATGTTCCATGCCTGCATCACAGCAAATCAAAATATCCACATCGTCTAAATACTCTTTACAAAATTCATAATCCTCAATTTTTGCACCTGCAAAAATGACTGCTTTCATATTACTCATACTCCTTAAAAATTTCCATGAAATCCTTAGCAGCTTGGGCAATATCCTCTTTTCCAAAGACTGCTGAGCCCGCAACAATTATATTTGCCCCAGCATCTAAAACCACTCTTACATTATCCTGTGTAATACCACCATCAACCTGAATGTCATAATTGAAGCTCATTTCTTTCTTCCATTGGGACAACTGCTTAATCTTATGCACTTGGTCTTCCATAAATTTCTGTCCGCCAAAACCGGGTTCAACGGTCATAACCAAAACCATGTCAACCTCAGCCAAATAAGGCTTCAAGTCTTCAACTGGTGTTTTAGGCTTAATGGTAATGCCCACTTTTGCACCAGTGGCACGAATCATATCAATCACCTTTTTAGGGTTCTCTGTGGCTTCCAAATGGAAGTTAATAATGTCCGCACCTGCTTTACGAAACTCCTCTATATATTTTTCAGGTTCCACAATCATTAAATGGGCATCAAATACCATATTGCTAGCCTTGCGAATACCTTTAATCACAGGGATACCAAAAGAAATATTTGGCACAAAACGTCCGTCCATTACATCTAAATGAATGTATGGAGTACCTGCATTTTCAATAATTGCTAATTGTTCACCAATCTTTGTAAAATCGATGGAAAGCATAGATGGGGAAAGATAGATTGCCATTTTATTTTTTCCTTTCTTCTTCGTTCTTTAAATCATGGAATATAGTTACATATCGTTCATATCGCATAGGGTCAATGGTTTTTCCAATTTCACCCTTAACAGCACAATCAGGTTCGTTAATATGCATACAGCCATTATAATAACATTCGTGTACAAATGGTTCAAATTCTCTGAAATAATACTGCAATTTTTCCGAAGGAATATGGTTCAAAAACAAAGACGTAAATCCAGGCGAGTCTACAATATAGCTTTTTTCAGAAAGTGGAATTAACTCTGCGTGTCTGGTGGTATGGCGTCCACGCTGTATTTTCTCGCTTATCTCTCCTGTGTTTAATTCCAACCCGGGGAAAGCAGCATTAATCAGACTGCTTTTACCAACACCAGAAGGGCCTGCAAAAACAGAAATTTTGTTATCCAACGCTCTCTTTAGATCCTGTAATCCGGCTCCTGTTTCCGCGCTGGTGCAAACAACCCTGTATCCCGCCTTATGATAAACCATTACCGGGTTTTCGTACTCCTTCTTGTTGTCTTTGTCAATTTTATTAATTACAATGACAATTTCCAATTCTTGCTCCTCTGCAAGGAGCAAGAACCGATCCAGCAAATCCAAATTCATATTGGGGCTTTTGGCAGCAAAAACAATCACTGCCTGATCCACGTTGCTCACTCTTGGGCGAATCAATTCGTTTCTTCTTGGCAATATTTCATCTAAACTACCTTTTTTATTTTCTTCATCCAGTATAGAAATCTTCACAAGATCCCCAACTGTGGGGCGAATTCCCTCTTTTCGAAAAATTCCGCGGGCCCTGGTTTCAAAAACTCCTCTTGTTGTATCAATATAATAAAACCCGCCGATCCCCTTAACTATCACGCCTTCCAGCATATATTCGCCACCTTATCCAGAAAAATTCACATTTTGTGTCCATTGCAATACATCATCAATATAACAACTTACTGTACCGCTACCTCTGCCAGTAACGGTCACCGTGTAAGGGAACTGGGTTGAATTCCTTGTTTCGTCTACAACAGGGAAAGCACCATCCGCATCGTTTTTCACAACGCGTACATATAGATCTCCATCAGCACCACTTGGTGCAGTAATGGTAAAGGATTTTGTACCCGTTGTTGTTTCGTTACCACTGTTATTGCCGCTGTTATTGCCGCTGTTAGTGCCGTTGTTATTTGAGTTATTATTATTATCTTCTTGTGAAGGCTCCTCTACTGTGGCCTTTCCAGAGCTAACTACAAGGTTAACAACACTTCCACTAGGCACTTCTTGCCCTGGGCCTAATGTCTGTGTCATTACTTTGCCCTTTTCCACGGTATTGCTTTGTGCGTGGGATACATTACCAACTACCAACCCAACAGCAGTCAAATCTTTTTTAGCCTGGTCTTCCGAAAGCCCAGTAACATTGGGTACAGAAACATTTTGGTTTTCATCACCCTTGCTTACCTTCAAGACTATGGTACTATTTGCATTTATTTTGCTTCCTTCTGCCGGCGTTTGCTCTAAAACAACGCCAATTTCTTTGTCTTTGTCAAATTCATATTCAATTCGTGGGGGGGTGCCAACCAGAGAAACAATTTTGTCTGTTGCTGCTTTTTCCTGCTGTCCAACCACTCCCGGCATATCCTGAGAAACCAAGCCTAGACTTGTTTTAATTCCAATTTTGGTTCCAGAAGAAACCATGGTTCCATCACCAACGGATTGATAAATGATGTACCCTTCGTCATAATAGTTGCTATAATCTTGTCCTTCTTCAACCAGTTCTAGCCCCATTTGTTCTGCTGCTGCCTTAGCATCGTTCAAGGGTACACCAACAAAAGTTGGCACTTCAATATTTTTTTCAGATGAAAGGAAGCCGCCAAAACCACCACTCAATAACTTCATGCCAACAACCGAAATAACCCCAATAATTACCAAGGCAGTAACAATGGCAGCTATAATTACTTTTTTCTCGGCTCTGCGGTCATTTTCATTCCCATAATCCCCTTCTTTTCTAGGGTTTCTCCGCGTTCTTTTGGGCCTTTTGCTTGTTTGCACAGGTTCCGCCTCCATGTATTCATTTTCGTAATCGTCTTCTTTTGATATACGTAGCTTTTTGCTGTATTTTTCAAAGCTAACCATGGGTTCAACCCCAGGTTTAGGTACAGATTCTTCTTCCTCAGCTTTTTCCGAGTAAACATTTTTATTGAGTCTAATAAATTCGACTTCTTTCGGATCTGCCGCCTTTATTGTTGCTTCCAAATCCACTTTTTCCTTAGTTTGACTAGGTTCCGTGATAGCTACAACTTCTTCTGCCTTACTCTCTTTGCCTTGCAACTGACGAATCTCTGCCGCAGCCGCAGCCCTTCGGGATCGATGCACACCATAAACAGCACTTGCCGCTCCAGTCAAGGTTGCCGCTGTCACTGCTGCCTCAACTTCTTTTTTTACCGGCACCTCCGTATGTAAAAACCCTCCTGCCGTATCAGTTCTTGCCCGAATTAGATCTGATAACATTAAATCAATGGTGGCATAACGCTCGTCCGCCTTTTTCATTGTGGCTTTTCTAATTATGCCTTCAATGGCAGGGGTGCAATTGGGATTATATTGCCTAATATCAGGTATCTCCTCATTTATATGTTTTAACGCAATAGAAACGGAATTATGCCCCTGAAAAGGCAAAACGCCTGTTATCATTTCAAACATAGTAATGCCCAGGGAATAAATGTCACTTTTTTCATCTACATAGCCACCTCTGGCTTGTTCTGGAGAAAAATAATGGACAGAGCCTGCTGCGTTTGCCGTTGTAGTCATTGTAGACGCAGTTGCCGCCCTAGCAATGCCAAAATCAGTCACCTTTATAACCCCATCAGTACCAACTAAAATATTCTGTGGCTTAATGTCTCTATGAACAATATGGGCTTTGTGGGCTTGTGCTAAAGCAGAGGCAATCTGAATTGACACATTTAATGTGGAGCGTGAATCAAAGGGGGCCTTCTGACGAATGGCTTGTTTCAAGGTATCCCCATGGATATACTCCATAACAATGTAGCTAATTTCTCCATCCTCTCCAACATCATAAACACGAACAATATTAGGATGGGAAAGCCTTGCAGCAGAACAAGCTTCCGAACGAAATCTATCGATGAACTCATCATCGCCTATAAACTCCTCACGCAACACCTTAACCGTTACATACCTGTCTAATTTTTTATCCTTGCCCCGATAAACCATAGCCATACCACCGGAGCCAATTTTCTCTATAATCTCATATCTATCCCCAAGGACAGTTCCGGGATTCAACAACATTAGTTCTTACCTCCTACATCAACCAAAATCAAGGAAATATTGTCATATCCGCCTCGTTCGTTGGCCATTTCAACCAGTTTCTGTGCTTTTTTATCTAAGGTCATTCTCTTTCCGATAACTTCGGCCATATCCCTATCGGATAACATCCCAGAAAGGCCGTCTGTGCAAAGCAATAAGATATCGCCCTTCATTGCCTTTTCTACAACGGCATCTGTCTCAACCGTTTCTTTAATTCCAACGGCACGGGTGATGATGTTTCTTTTTGGATGGGTTGCCGCTTCCTCCCTAGTGATTGAACCAAGTTTAACCAGCTCCATCACATAAGAGTGGTCCGTGGTAAGAGGATTTAATTCTTTTTTTCGAAATAAATATGCTCGGCTGTCTCCAACGTACGCCACATAAATTTTACCATCCTGCACTGCCGCTGCAACTAAGGTAGTGCCCATTTCTGCAAACTCTCTTTGAGAATTTGATTTTTCATAAACTGCTTTATTTGATGCCACCATAGCCTCAGTTAATAAGTCTGGGATATCTTCTTGACAATGGGAATCTTGCTCCTGGCGAATATATTCTAAAAAAGAGTCAATGGCATATCGACTGGCCACTTCTCCCGCATTACAACCACCCATACCGTCAGCCACAATAAAAAGATTTTGAATATCATCTGTAGGTGCTGGCACGTAAAACGCATCCTCATTATTCTTCCTGCATTTCCCAATATCACTGATTCCTACTGCTTTCAAACAAATCCACCTCCTCGGTGTACAGAATTTCTAACCAAATATTCTTTCAATGAGGCTCTTTCAAAAGCCCCATTAAACTCGATTTTACATTTTATTGTCTTTTAGATGGCTGCGTCGAAGTTGGCCACAGGCTGCATCAATATCACTGCCAAGTTTTCTTCGAATAGTGGTTTCCACACCATTTTCTTGCAAAATCGAAGCAAATCTCTTTACTCGCTCCGCGGAGCTTTTGATATACTCTCGCTCTTTCACGTCATTAACAGGTATCAGATTTACATGACATAGCATATTGTGCAATTTTCTTGCTAGTTCTCTAGCGCAATCATCACTGTCGTTAACCCCTCGCATCATGGCATATTCAAACGTGATGCGTCGTTTTGTTTTTTCTGTGTACTTAGAGCAAGCAGCCAAAAGACGATCCATGGGGTTAGCCTTGGCCACAGGCATAATTTCTTTTCTAATTTCATCATTAGGCGCATGGAGGGACACTGCAAGAGTTATCTGAAACTGTTCTTCCTCCAAACGGAACATTTTTTCAATCAGCCCACAGGTGGAAAGGGTAATATGCCTTTGCCCCATGTTTTGCCCATCTGGATGGTTGATCAAACGTATAAATTTTATCACGTTATCGTAATTATCTAAAGGTTCGCCACTTCCCATTAGCACAACGCCACTGATACGCTCGCCGCAATCCTTTTGTATCTCATAAACCTGAGAGAGCATCTCTGCCGCCGTTAGGTTTCGTTCAACCCCATCCAGGGTAGATGCACAAAACCTGCAACCCATACGGCACCCAGCTTGGGTTGAAATACAAACCGTATTACCATATTCATATTTCATCAATACGCTTTCAATAACCGAATCATTCTCTAATGCAAAAAGATATTTTCTTGTGCCATCAATCTGAGATACCAATCTTCGTACCATCTCAATACCACCAAGGGTTGCTTTTTGCTGAAGTTTTTCCCTTAATCCTTTGGAAAGGTTTGTCATCTCATCAAAAGAAGAAACCTGTTTCTTATGAACCCACTCAAAAACCTGCTTGCCACGAAACTTTGGTTCTCCCAAGTCCTCCATAAAAAGCTGTATTTCCTCTAAACCCATAGATTTTAAATCTGCTTTATTCATGACTTATCCCTTTCTTTTCATTTTTGCAATAAAGAATCCATCTGTATTGCTTTCATGAGGCAATAAAGTAATATACCCCAACTTAGCAGTTTCTCGCCACAGCTCATCCGGCAGAAACTCCGAAATATCTTCAGTCATAAAATCAGGATGATTTTTTAAAAACCATTCCATGTTTTTTTCATTTTCTTTCTTACACAGGGTACAAGTGCTGTAAACCAGAGTTCCCCCCTGTTTCACATATTTTGCACCGTTTTCTAGTATCTGCCGCTGAATGGGTACCAAATGGTCAATTTCAACCCCATTTTTCTTCAACCGAATATCAGGCTTTTTCCCCATAAGCCCCAATCCAGAGCAAGGGGCATCTACCAATACCCTGTCAAAAACCTGATCAAATTCTTCTCTCCACTGGGTAGCATCTTGTTGTCTTGCCTCAATTATCGTTATCCCCAAGCGTTCAGCCCCTTGGGAAATCAATTCAATTTTATGCTCGTAAATATCTCCGCAAACCAGTCTCCCTTTGTTTTCCATTTTCTCTGCAATGGTGAAACTTTTCCCACCAGGCGCGGCACAAAGGTCAAGAATAGCTTCCCCTTTTTTAGGGTCTAAAACTTCTACAGCAAGCTGGGAACTTTCATCCTGCACATGGAATAAACCGTCTTTAAACGCTTTTATACCACCGATATCTGCCGTTTTCTTCAGATGTAGGGCAAAAGGTAGAATTTTTCCGTCTGTTACCATTGCCCCTTTTTTCTCTAAATCTTTTTTTAGACTTGCCTTTTGTGTCTTTAACGTATTTACTCTAATGGTTACATCGGGTGGACAATTATTCGCCTGGCAAAGCTTTTGTGTTTCAACAAATCCAAAATAAGCAATCCACATTTTAATCAACCATAATGGGTGAGAATACTGAATGCTTAAAAACTCCGCTGTCCCATCTTTGGGTAGTACAATATTTTCTTTTTCTCGTGCCATAGTACGCAAAACACCATTAACAAAACCCTTTAGGGGAGCCAGTCCCCTAGCAGCAATCAGCTTAACAGCCTCGTTGCAAGCCGCAGAATCAGGTATTTTCATAAAAAACATTTGATAAACTGCTGTCCTCAAAACCGCTAAAACCCAGGGTTTCATCTTTTCTGTTTTGGTCTTGGAAAACTGGTTAATGGCATGATCAATATAATATAAATTTCGCAAAGTACCATTTACAATTTCCGTCACCAACCCACGATCTAATGGTGGCATAGCACCATTTTGCTTTAATAGCCTACGTAGTGCCATATTGTTATAAGCGCCCTCTTCCATAATCTCCATCATGGCCTGGGCAGCTATTTCTCTCGGGTTAATCTGTATCATTCTTTTTTCCCCTTCATCAGGAATATTGTTTAAAAAACTTATTTATCAACTTATTATTATAAATGATTCTATGACATAGGGCAACATTTTTCGCCATTCTGCCGTCTATTTCATTCTTTCGTAAGAAATGGCAAAAGGCCGATTTTTCCATTAGAAAGAATCAGCCTTCTTATTATTCTTAATCGTTTCTTCTGCCAAATATGGCAATCAAACGCAATAACTGGGCAACTGCTGCAATTGCCGCCGCCACATATGTCAGTGCCGCTGCCTGTAGTACCTTTTTGGCACCACCAACTTCCCCTTCATCCAAAAAGTTTTGGTCAACCAAAAGTGTAATCGCTCTTGAAGATGCATTAAACTCAACGGGTAATGTAATCAGTGTAAATGCCACAGACAAAGCAAAGAAAATAATACCCAAATCAATCATCATATTGCCACTATTGCTGGTAAAAAACATACCGATGAAAATCAATGGCAACGATAACTTAGAACCTAAGTTTGCAACAGGTACAAAAATACTACGTAAGGAAAGGGGGGCATACCCCACGTCATGCTGAATTGCATGGCCTGTTTCATGGGCAGCAACGCCCAGAGCGGCAACGGATGTACTGTCATACACACTCTGAGAAAGGCGTAATGTTTTGGTACGGGGGTCATAATGGTCTGTCAAGTTACCTGCCACTCTTTCCACCCGAACATCATAAATTCCTGAATTTTGAAGCATCTGTGTTGCAACCTGAGCCCCTGTATATCCCCGTCTGTTTGCAATTCTAGAATATTTATTGTAAGTGTTTGATATATTGGATTGCGCGTACAGTGAAAGCATCATTGCCAAAATCAATAAAAAATACATAGTTGGTTCCTCCTTTGTTTTTGCAAAGCCTAAAAATAGTTATTGCAAAAGGACGCCCTTGTTCATCGCATTACCTCTCAAATACGCATCAGCAGACATACGTTTTTTCCCTCTTGCCTGCAACTCGGTAATGGTCACTGCTCCATCGCCGCATTTCACGACGACCCCCTTCTTTATCACATCAACAATCTCACCCATCTTCCCCTGGGCGTATTCCTCGTTTGCCTTTTCACCCTTAAAAAGCTTTAAGGGTTCCCCCTCATACATTGCATATGCACCGGGAGTAGGGTCCAACCCTCTCATCAAATTTATAATCTCCTTGGCACTTTTTGACCAATCAATATGGCCGGTTTCCTTCGTAATCATAGGCGCATAAGTTGCCGCCTCATGATCTTGAGGCACCCTAGTAACGGTTCCAGCCTGTAATGCAGCCAGCGTTTCTAAAAGCAAGTTCCCACCGGCTTCCGCCATTTTTTCATGCACCGAAGCAAAGTTATCATCTGGATGAATGGGGACTTCCGCTTTTAAAAGCATATCCCCTGTGTCCATGCCCTTGGCCATAAACATAGTAGTAATCCCCGTTACAGCTTCCCCGTCTATAATCGACCATTGCATGGGTGCTGCCCCACGGTATTTTGGCAACAAGGAGCCATGCACATTAATGCAACCATACTTTGGAATGTTCAAAATATCTTCTGGTAAAATTTGTCCAAACGCAGTAACTGCAATTACATCGGGCTGAAGCCCTTGTAACAATGCAACAAACTCTGGATCTCTTGCCTTTTCTGGCTGATACACCGGAATGCCCTGCTCAAGTGCATACTCCTTAACAGGTGTAGATACCACCTTTTTCCCTCTGCCTTTGGGCTTATCAGGCTGACTAACTACAGCAATTACTTCATGCTGTGTGATTAATGCCTTCAAAGAATATACAGCAAAATCAGGCGTACC
The DNA here is from genome assembly GCF_040307045.1 of Anaerotignum sp. Classification (GTDB taxonomy): domain Bacteria; phylum Bacillota; class Clostridia; order Lachnospirales; family Anaerotignaceae; genus Chakrabartyella. The sequence continues at coordinate 198,476 of NZ_JAWRKF010000008.1, read as the reverse complement.
CATAAAAATCACTCTCATGAGTTATTCCTCCTTAAACCTCTTCCACTTCTTCTTCAGGAATGGCTTTATCAATATATAATACCCCATCGAGATGATCCGTTTCATGACAAAGGGCAACTGCCATCAGTTCTTCCCCTTCTACCACAATTTTCTCACCGTGTCGATTCAAAGCTTCCACTTTCACATACTCAGGGCGATCCACCAAGGCACTCATGCCAGGAACGCTCAAACAGCCTTCATAATCAATCTGAGAACCCTTCTTTTCAACGATAACAGGGTTAATCAGCTCAATCAAACCATCACCAATATCAATCACTACAATTCTTTTTAAAATTCCTACCTGAGGCGCCGCAAGGCCGACTCCATTGGCTGCATACATTGTTTCTGCCATATCATCCAATAAAGTCAACGTATTCTCGTTAATCTCTTTTACTGGCTTGCATTTTTTTCTCAAAACTTCATCCGTACTCAAACGGATTTCCCTCGTTGCCATCTATCTTACCTCCTATAAGTACAATCCATGCAAAAAATTGTCATCATTTAATAATAACCATTTCAAACAAATCACTATTCCCTTATTCCAAAAAAAGCGTGGGAAATGCATTGGTTTGTATCACTTTTTGATACTTTTTATTCATTTTCCATAGCCATTTGTGTTCATAGGCCTTGTTCATAATAAAAAACAAATCCTGTTTCAAAGTCCTAAAAAAAGCGAAGCAAACCAGCTTTCATGGTATTCATAGTGTTACGGAATATTGTAACATAAAACCTAGCACTATACAATATTCATAGGATTTAGAGTTAGATTAAAACGAATCTCTTTTTTATTAATTTTTTTGCAATTCTCAACACCTTTTCGTGCAAATAAAATAAGTTCAGCTTCGTTCGTCCCTTGAATAAGTACCCTCTGACGGAACTCCCCACGAAACTTAGATAATGTTGCAGGCACAGGGCCCATAATAAAAAAATTCCCAAGTTCATTTTCAGCTTCCAATATCCTCCCCAGACTTTCCGCTCCATCCATTGTTTCTTTTTCGTTTTGTCCGCTAATCACAATAGAAAAAAAGATGCCAAAGGGAGGATATCCCATCATTTCACGAAGTAAAATTTCCTCTTTATAAAACCCCTCATAATCCTGCTTTGCCGCATTGGTAATACAGTAGTGCTTTGGCTGATATGTTTGGATATAAACCCGTCCCGTATCATCGGCTCGTCCAGCCCGCCCCCCCGCTTGGGTAATCAGCTGAAATGTATTTTCAGGGGCATAAAAATTTCCCGTATTTAGGGAACTGTCCGCCGCCACAACGCCAACTAACGTAACATTCGGAAAATCATGCCCCTTGGCTATCATTTGAGTTCCTACCAAAATATCTGCTTCTCCATCCCGAAAAGACTGCAGAATTTTGCTGTGACTATCTTTTTTCAAAGTAGTATCCAAATCCATTCGCAAAATTCTTGCTTCGGGAAACAAGCGTTTCGCCTCTTCCTCTATTTTTTGAGTCCCTGCCCCAAAATAACGGATATATTTGGAGTTGCAAACAGGGCAAACCTTAGGTGTTTTTTCTGTCTTCCCACAGTAATGGCATATCAAATCCCCCTCTTTCCCATGATACGTATAGGAAATATTACATTCAGGACATCTCATCACATGTCCACAGCTGCGGCACGACACAAAGGTAGCATATCCCCGCCTGTTCAGAAACAGCATCGTTTGCTGACCTTTTTTCAAATTTTTCCCCATTTCCTCTTGTAATACACGGCTAAACGGGGAGCGATTTCCGTCTTCTAGCTCTCGACACATATCAACAATATGCATCTTAGGCAAACAACCGCCACCCGTTCTTTCTTTTAGCTCTAATAAAAGGTATTCCCCTTTCACTGCTCGATGGTAAGTGACTATGTCTGGCGTGGCACTCCCCATAATGAAAACTGACCCAGTCTCTTTGGCTAATTGTTTTGCCACTTCCCTTGCGTCATACTTGGGTGTAATGTCAGAAATATAGCTGTTTTCATGAACCTCATCTACAATCACCATGCCCAAATTAGAAAAAGGCATAAATAAAGCCGACCTTGGTCCAATCATCACGGAAATCTCACCATCTCTGGCTTTTTTCCATTGGTCTAAACGCTCGCCCGCAGAAAGCCTGCTATGGGTGATAGAAACAACCTTCCCAAAACGGGAAATAAACCGCTCCATAATCTGTGGTGTCAGAGATATTTCAGGCACCAAAACCACTGCTTGCTTGCCCAGAGCCAGGGTTTTGGCTATACTTTGCATATAAATTTCTGTTTTTCCACTACCGGTAATCCCATGCAGAAGAATAGGCCGTTTTTTAGGCTCTAACAACTGGGCTTCAATTGCCTCTAAGGCCTTAGCTTGCTCAGTTGTGGGATGAAAAGGTTGCGTTTTTTCATAGTTTTCAAGGGAAAAAACTTCTCTTTTGCCCTCCTCCCTGCGCTCAAGTAAAATTCCTTTACACAATAGTGTTTTAATTGGGGAATCAGAGATGCCATAGCTTTTTATTTCCTCTAGCGTGCATTCCCCTTTTTCCATCAACAATTCAATGATCTTCTGTTGCCCCAAAAGCCGCTTATCTTGCTGTGCTTTTTTTCTGGTATTTTCAAGCAAAGGTGAAGCGCTATCTATTGAATAATAACGTTTTTCTTTTTTATAGTCCGAACGCAAAAGCCTTTGCTTTAAGTGAATCATGTTCTTCCTCTGAAGCTCCTGAAGGACATTTTTTGCGCCCTGTCCCAAAACCTTCTCCAATTCCTTCAGCTCAACTTCCGCCCCCATCTCTTGCAAAGTATCCAGAACAATCCTTTCCGCCTGGTTATATCCCTGTAACTCATTGGCCTTGTTTATGGAAACATACCAAATGCTTTTTGTCCTTATTCCTGTGGGCATAATGGCCTGTAGGCATTGGTTCATGGTACAAAAATATTTTTCTTTCATCCACTCTGCCAATTTCAACATAGTGGGGGTAAAAATGGGCTTGCCCCCATCCAAAACCTCGGTGATATCCTTTAATTTTTCTGGTAATACCTCGCTATCCTCTGATAAGGAAAGAATATATCCCTCTGTTTTTGTATTTTTTCTTCCAAAGGGCACAATCACTCGCACGCCCTGTAAGGCAATGCCCTCGTATCTTTCTGGTATGCGGTAGTCAAACACACGGTCTATTTCAGGGCTATTCATCCCAATAATAACTCTGGCAAACTTCATTTTCTCCCCCCTTTCATAGTCAAAGTCCAATCAAGTTTTTCTTCCAAAAATACATGGTCCATCTAGCATTTAGTTCTTCCTTTGAAGCGAGTGGAGGCCTGTTTTTTCCCTCCAACTTATTTTCTAAGTAAACAGTATAGAGTCGTGCCCCTTACGAATTCTGCTTAATTTTATAGAACTTTCCAAAAAAGACGATAAACAAGGGTTCTTGGCAAAACTGCTGGTTCTGCACAAGATGACTTTGTTTATCGTCCTCACTTCTTTCTTATTCCCCTGTGGTTTCAAATTTCTCCTCAATCAGGAGCATATCTTGTTTATAGGCCCAATCCTTTGCCTGACGAACTTTAATTTTTCCTTCATAAAGTTCATTTACAGCAATAGAAACTGGCTTATCCACCTTGATTTTATTAACCAATGGCTCAGCATGATCAACAAGCTGTCTGGCTCTTTTTGCCGCTGCAATAACTATTGTATATCTACTACCTAAGGTAATATCATCGGTCTCTTGGTTGATAACTTCCAATAAATCTGTATATGAAGGTCTTAACATCCTACATCTCTCCTTTAAATATCTTTTTTATATTAGGGTTTCTGCTACATTTCATTCGTTCAGCCTGAACAATAGTAAGCATATCTTCCGTAGCCTGCCCAATGGTATCATTAATTACTACATAATCATACTCACCCACCAGCTCCATTTCTTCCAAAGCCCTGTGGATTCTTCGGTTAATGGTATCTTTATCCTCTGTACCTCTATTGGTTAGTCTTCTGCCTAATTCCTCAAGGTTTGGAGGCATCAAAAACGCCAAAACGCCATCAGGATAAATTTTTTTCACCTGCAAAGCACCTTGCACTTCAATCTCAAGAATAACATTCTTGCCTTGTGTCAACTGCTCCACGACATATTTGCGTGGTGTTCCATAATAGTTGCCGCAAAATTCCGCCCATTCCAGAAGCTCCTTATGCTCTTTCATGCGCTCAAATTCCTCTCTCGTATGAAAAAAATAATGAACACCATCCTTTTCATACTCCCTAGGATCCCTTGTTGTTGCGGATATTGAAAGTGAAAAGTTGTCTTTTTTGCAAAGCTGTTCTACTACCGTTCCCTTGCCCGAACCGGAAGGACCGGAAATAATTAGCAATATTCCTTGTTTCTTCATTGTTAATTCCCCTTCTGCTCTGCGGAAAGCCTGCCACCCACTGTTTCAGGCATATTGGGTGAAAGTACCACATGCCCGTTATCCATAATAATCACACAACGGGTTTTTCTACCATAGGTTGCGTCAATTAAAATACCTTTTTCTTTTCCCTCTTGCACAATGCGCTTAATGGGGGCAGAGTCAGGGCTAACAATGGCAATGACCCGATTTGCAGCTACTACATTCCCATAGCCAATATTCAAAAATTGTGTTTTTTCCATGCTACCACTCCCAATTACTCTAAGTTTTGAATCTGTTCACGAATTTTTTCAATTTCGCTCTTGAGTTCTATGGTTGCCTGAACAATTTGAATATCATTTGCTTTTGATGCAATGGTATTAGATTCCCTATTCATTTCCTGAACAAGGAAATCCAACTTTCGTCCAACCTGACCACCTTTTTCTAAAATATCAGCAAGCTGAATTAAGTGGCTTTCCAAACGAGTGATTTCCTCGTCCACGCATCCTCTATCGGCAAAAACGGCAACCTCCGTTGCAATGCGCTGGGGATCAACATCAATGCCACCCAACAAATCCTTCAAGCGGTTGTTGAGCCTTTCTTTATATTCATCTACAACGAGAGGAGAGCGCTCCTTAACCTCTGCAGTTAAGGTTTTTATCCGTTCTGCCTTTGTCAAAATGTCTTTTTTCAAAGCTTCACCTTCGGTTTGGCGCATAGCTACAAATCTTGTTACCGCCTCATCCAGCGCTGGCATTAAAGCTTCCCAAATCACCTTTTCGTCCTTCTGAGGTTTATCAATTGTGATTACATCAGGAAATTTGGCTGCCAAATCCAAAAAGCTTCCGCCCTCTAAGTTCAAGTTCTGCTGAAGTGTTTTCAGTTTTTCCACATATGCTTGGGCAAGTGTTTCATTTAATTTGACTTCAACATCGTCCATAGCAAAGGTTTCAAAGCCAATATAAACATCGGTCTTCCCACGAAAAACCTGCTTCATAATATGTTTTTTAATTTTATCTTCCAAACTTGCCAAAGAACGGGGCAGCTTAATGCTAATATCATTATATCTATGATTTACGGATTTTAGTTCAATGGTAAATTTTCTATCCTCGGCAATATGCTCGCCTCGGCCGTATCCCGTCATACTTCTAACGTTTGCACCCATATTCTTTTCCTCTCTTTACCGCTTTGGACTTTTTCATCAAAAATCAATTTTCCCCTAATGAAGTTATGGGCTGCAACCCACACCTTTGCAACTGCAAAAAAACCTGTTCTTTATAAATTTTTAGAGATTTGATTCCATTGTCTAAAACAACAGAAAATCTCCCAAACTTAATCAAAACAAAGTTTATGTCTCAAAAACCAATATTTCTTATTTGCATTGCTCCCCATTATAGCCTATGCCCTTAGAAATAGCAAGAAAAAACACAAAAAAAGAGGTATTTTTTTAATCAAATTTTAATTTTTAACTTCTGTGTATTATCTGGCCCACTATGTTATACTATACCGGCACATACACACGAAAAAAGGAGGAACGCCTCATGGCTTTGGACGGTATCACCACAGCAGCTATCGTACACGAATTAAAAACAAATCTTATTGGCGGCAGAATTGATAAAATCCACCAACCGGTGGCGGATGAAATCCGATTTACGGTAAGAGGTGTAGGCGTTGTCCGAAAAATAATGGCCTCCGCAAATTCTAGCACCCCTAGGATTCATATTACTGAAACCTCTAAGGAAAACCCGATGACTGCCCCATTGTTCTGCATGGTTTTACGCAAACATATTGCAGGAGGCAAAATCATAGATATTTGCCAACCCCAGCTGGAACGAATCATCATCATTAAAATTGAGTCTACGAATGAAATGGGCGACTTAACAACAAAAAACCTAATTTTAGAAATCATGGGGAAACATAGCAACCTAATCTTGACCGATGAAAACGGCCGTATTTTAGATTCCATCAAACGTATTAGCCATGAAAAAAGCTCTGTGCGTGAAGTATTGCCCGGGAAAGATTATGTCTATCCTCCATCTCAAAATAAAAAGAACCCTCTTGTTGCTATTCAGTCAGACTTTTTGTTCTCCCTTCATTTGCAAGAAGGGCAAAAACTGCAAGAGTTTTTGTATAAAACCTATACAGGCATTAGCCCCATAATGGCAGGAGAAATTTGTTTCCGTGCCAATTTAGATCCCTCCAACTCTTGCCAACAAACAACTACCGAAGAAGGGGAAGCTTTATTTGCAGCATTTGACAAGGTTATGACTGAAGTAAAGGAAGCAAACTTCACCCCCAATATCTATTACCACCCAAATTCCAAAGGCGTTTTGGACTTCTCGGTTTTAGAAATGACAGAGTTCCATGCTCTAGACCATAAAACATTCCCATCGGTTTCATCTTTGCTGGAGGGATTCTATCAAGAGAGAGATAATGCATCTTATATCCGCCAAAAAGCTCATGATATGAGGCGTTTGGTGGTTTCAAATATTGAACGTTGCGTAAAAAAGAAAGAAATACAATTAAAAACCCGTAAAGAAGTGGCCGACATGGAAATCTGGCGTAAAAAAGGTGAACTGCTCACCGCAAACATCTATGCCATCCCCCAGGGTGTTACCGTCTATCGGACCATAGACTTTTACGCCGAAAATATGGGGGAAATAGATATCGCCCTTGACCCAACAAAAACACCTGCGGAAAATGCACAAAAATACTTTTCCCGTTATAATAAAGCAAAGAGAACTCTGGCGGCTTTGGAAGTGCAGGAAAAGCAAAACGATGAGGAACTTCTTTATTTGGAAAGTGTCCTAAATGCCATAGAAAATGCTTCTGATGATGCCGACCTATCGGAAATCAGAATGGAATTGGCCGAGAGTGGTTTTGTTCGTCGGCAAGCTGCCAAGAAGGGGGCTCCACGTCCCAAGAAGGCAAAACCTCTGCATTTTATTTCCTCCGATGGCTATAATATTTTTGTTGGCAAAAGCAATCTGCAAAACGATGAATTAACCCTGCGTACCGCAGATAGTACAGATCTTTGGTTCCACACCAAAGATATCCCCGGATCCCATGTAATTATTAAAACCAATGGAGCTGGCACCGCCAGTGATATTGCCATTGAAGAAGCTGCAAATCTAGCGGCTTACTTTAGTAAAGCAAAAAATAGCAGTACGGTTCCCGTTGATTATACCTTGCGTAAAAATGTAAAGAAGCCAAATGGTGCCAAACCAGGGATGGTAATTTATCTTACAAATCGCACTATCTACGTCACACCTGATGAAAATAAAGTAAAAAAAATGGAAACGATGTAGCTTTTCATGATTTTTACGAAATCGTTTTCACCTACATTCATGCACCATTCATTTTATGTAAGTGCTCTAAGGTGGGTACAATACTGCCACATACAGTAGGTTGTACAATACGCAAAAATACAAAAAATGGAAAGGTTGTTTTTATTCGTTGAGATATGGAAATAATGTCCAGTGATCCAACAAAATTTAAACTAAGAAAACTAAATTCTTTAATTATTATCGCAGTTACATTACCATTTTTAAATGAATGCTATTACAAAAACACCTTGTGAGGCACAAAATTTTCGCCTCTTATTTCGAAATGAGGTTTTACTATGCAAAACGAACTGGCAAAAGATTATAATTTGTCCTCATTATTACGCTTTACATTTCCAACGATTACAATGTTGGTTTTTATTGCAACCTACACCATTGTAGACGGTATTTTTGTTTCTCGCTATGTAGGAACCGATGCTTTATCAGCAATCAATATTGTTTTTCCCCTTATCAATATCATGATCGGCGTAGGGATAATGTTAGGCACAGGGGGTAGCGCCGTAATTGGACGTAAGCTTGGCGAAAATAAAATTGATGAAGCCCGTAGAAGCTTTACATTAATCACAATTTTCACTGCATTTTTAGGCATTATCCTTTCAGGGGTTTGTTTTACTTTTATCACTCCCCTATCTCGCTTTTTAGGGGCAAATGATATTCTGTTGCCTTATTGCATCGACTATGGCCGTGTACTCTTAGCCTTTTACTCCGTTTCTGTGGTTCAGGTTTTGTTCCAAACCTTATTTGTTACAGCTGGGAAGCCCCATTTTGGTTTGTGGCTCAATGTAGGTTCGGGTATTGCAAATATCTTTTTTGACTATTTGTTTATTGTTGTATTAGATATGGGAATAGCAGGCGCTGCTTGGGGTACTGTTTCTAGCTTTCTCATGGGTGGCCTACCACCTTTATGGTATTTTGCTAAGCCCAGAGCCAGCCTTTACTTTGTAAAACCAAAATGGGATGGAAAAGTGATTCTTGCCAGCATTTTAAACGGTTCCTCGGAAATGGTAACCTCCTCTGCCATGGCAGTAACCACCTTTCTGTTTAACCTTGCCATGATGAGGTATCTAGGTCAAGATGGCGTAGCTGCCATCACCATTGTTCTTTATGCCCAATTTTTATTTTCTTCTGCCTATATGGGTTTTTCCAATGGGGTAGCACCTATTTTTAGCTATATCTATGGAAACCAAAACATTCCCCGCTTGCAGAAGATGTTTAAAATGTGCGTTAAGGTTATCCTGGTTTCCTCCGTAGTGATTTCCGTATTCTCTTTCTTTATGGCAACCCCAACCATTGCAATCTTTACGTCAAAAGAAACCTCCACCTATGAAATCACTCGTCATGGGTATCATATCTTTGCTTGGAACTTCCTCTTTGCTGGCATCAATATTTTTGCTTCATCCTTCTTTACCGCGTTATCAAATGGGAAAGTTTCTGCAACAATATCTTTTTTAAGAACTTTTTTCTTTGTGACTGTTTGCATTTTATTCCTTCCCTATATTTTTGATATTGATGGCATTTGGCTAGCAGTGCCCATCGCCGAAGGACTTACATCAATCTTGGCATTTTGTCTACTTTGGGTTAATAAAAAGTATTATCATTATTTATAAATCATATTTAAACAACACAATTCTTAAACATATAAAAATAGGATGTGCATTCATTATTTGCACATCCTATTTTTTATTTTAACTTTTATTCGTTATAAAACAAAACAGCTATTTTCCGCAAGAATACCCTTCTTGTTTTTCAGTCCAAAAACTTATGAAAAATATCTTCTATTTCCTTTTTTCCAACTTTAAACCCATGGGGATAGGCAGAATGCCCCATGGCATGCACCTCCTGCCCATCGGTGTAAAAAATATGGAGAACCCAGGAATCACCGCTACAAAGACAGGCATCAATATCGTGAAAACCATCCCACTTCATAATTCCTGCACGCTTCACTGCATCTTCCAGTTCATCCAAAAAATCTTTTCCAACCTCAGCAAAAAATGTTTCCTCCTCAGCTTCACGCCTATCTATTCTTACGCAAATATTTCTCTCATCATCTTCTACGCGATACCATTCCTGTTTTCCCCTGTTGTCACCATAACGGAATGAAAAAGACCGAATCATATTATCCCCTCCAAATATCAACACCCAAAATCTATCAATGCCTTAGGCCAGACCATTCTCTTTTTAGTAACTGTTTGCTCAGTTCCCCTTCGTTACAATGATCCGCTCCAATTCTGGCGTATGCCACATAAAAATTGTTAATAAAAATAAAGTCCACCAAATGGTGAACTTTATCATTTTTATTTTGCGTATTCAACCGCTCTTGTTTCTCGAATCAGATTTACTTTAATCTGTCCCGGATATTCTAACTCTTCTTCAATTCTCTTTGCAATTTCTCTTGCAAGAAGAGTCATACCCTCGTCATTTACATCCTCGGGTATTATTACAATTCGCAACTCACGGCCCGCTTGAATTGCGAAGGATTTTTCAACGCCTTTGAAGTTGTCAGCAATTTCTTCCAACTTCTGTAATCTCTTAATATAAGATTCCAAAGTTTCACGTCTTGCGCCAGGTCTAGCCGCAGAAATAGCATCTGCCGCCTGTACCAGTACAGCCACAATACTTTGAGGTTCCACATCGCCATGATGTGCCTCAACTGCATTGATAATCAACGGATTTTCTTTGTAACGCTTCAACAACCCAACACCGATACTAACGTGAGAACCTTCCATTTCATGATCCACACTCTTACCGATATCATGAAGTAAGCCTGCTCGTTTTGCCAGTGTTACGTCAACACCCAGCTCGGCAGCCATAAGTCCAGCCAAATGAGCAACCTCCATGGAATGCTTCAACACATTTTGCCCATAGCTTGTTCTATATTTCAGCTTACCTAAAAGTCTAACAAGTTCAGGATGCAAACCGTTTACACCTGTATCGAAAGTAGCTGCTTCACCTTCATCCCTTATGATAACTTCTACTTCTTTTCTAGCCTTTTCTACCATTTCTTCGATGCGGGATGGATGAACACGACCATCCACAATGAGCTTTTCCAAAGCAAGTCTTGCAATTTCCCTACGAATAGGGTCAAAACCGGAAAGAATAACTGCCTCCGGAGTATCGTCAATAATCAAGTCTATACCCGTCAAAGTTTCCAATGCACGAATATTTCTACCTTCACGACCGATAATACGTCCCTTCATCTCATCATTTGGAAGTTGAACAACAGAAACTGTCGTTTCTGCAACGTGGTCAACTGCACATCTTTGAATCGCATTGGCAACAATCTCCCTGGAGCGTCGATCTGCCTCCAGTTTAGCCTTACTTTCAATGTCTTTAATCATCAATGTTGCTTCGTGCTTCACATCGTTTTCTACCATAGCAAGAATATAATTCTTCGCCTCTTCGGTAGTCAAACCGGAAATACGCTCCAACTCTTGAAGTTGTTTCTCATGAAGAGCTTTTGCCTCTTCTTTTTGTTTTTCCAATTCTTCCAGTTTCTTTGCCATCTGCTCGTCTTTTCTTTCCAGAGCTTCTGTCTTTCTGTCCAATGTTTCCTCTTTCTGGAACAATCTTCTTTCATTTCTCTGAAGCTCATTTCTTCTGTCACGAACTTCTTTTTCCAACTCGTTTTTTGTTCTGATACTGTCTTCCTTAGCTTCCAGCAAAATTTCTTTCTTACGTGCCTCTGCTTCTTTTGCCGCATCCTCTACGATTTTCTTGGCTCTTTCCTCAGCCACTCCAACCTTTGCCTCTGCAATACGTTTACGATAAAAGATACCAAAGGCGGCGCCAACTAGAACACCAACGACAGCACAGATAATACTTATCGGCTCTATGAAAAACACCTCCCCTTATTCATTTTTCAAAGTTCTATTTTTCTTTTTTCACATACCATTAAGCAGTGTCATAAAACACTCTATTATTTTATTACTTTTTACCATACGTGTCAAGAAACAATTTAACTCGTTAAAGCGACAGCAATAAAAAAGAACCGAAAAAATGACAATTCATCTGAATTTCGGTTCAAACCATCCAATTTTTTCTATTTTTCTTTTGATATTTGGTATTGAGCGAATCCCAACTCCTTGGTGTTAACGCAAAAAACATCTCCACCAAACCTCTTTGAAAGCATTTCTAAGTAGGAATCCCCTTGTCCTTTGAATGCAAGCAGCAGTCTGCTGTCAGCCTGAACGGTTACTTTCGTGTAGATGGTATTGGCTAGTATGCTTTCCACTTCCCGTCGCATCCTGGTTACTGTCCATTCAATAGAGGGCATTCTTCCAGTCCCTTCACACTGTCGACATTTTGTGGTCATCTGTTTAGACAAGCTTGGCCGGGTCTTTTTTCTTGTTACTTGCATGAGCCCAAGTTCTGTCATCCCCACAACAACTGTTTTTATTCGGTCTTTCTCCACAGCCTTCTCCAACGCCTTAGTTACAGCATTTCGATTTTCCTCCCTGGCCATGTCGATAAAATCAATGATAACTATCCCCGAAAGATTGCGTAGTCGCAACTGCTTGGCTACTTCTTCTGCTGCCTCAAGGTTTGTTTTCAAAATTGCCTTTTCCAAGTCACCCCTGCCTGCACCTTTGCCTGAGTTCACATCAATGACAACACAAGCCTCCGTTTCCTCAATGATCAAAAAACCTCCACTTTTGAGCCACACTTTTTCATCCAAAGCTTTTTGACTTTGGCTTTCCACAAAATATTCCTCAAAAATCGGCAGTTTCTCCTGATATAAAACAAGCGTAGGCTGATGCTCTCCATTAAAATCTCCCGTAGCCAACAATTTCATATAAACTTCTTCGTTATTCATAACAAATTCTTCTACTGCTTCACTATAAAAGTCACGAACTGCCTTTTCAACGGGCAAACTCTGCTGAAGAAGAAGGGAAGGTGCTTTTCTAAACTGCCCTTTGTCTATGACCTCTGCTTTATCCAAGAGCATTCTGATTTCCTTTGCATAGTCTTCCTCAGTTTTTCCTTCCCCATTGGTTCTTACCACAGCACCGTATCCCTGAGGTAAAATGCCCTTTAACACTTGGCGAATTCTCTGTCTTTCCTGACCATCTGTTATTTTGCGAGAAATACCAATTTCTCCATCTTCCTTTACCAGCACTAGAAACTTACCAGGGAAAGAGATGGATTGTGTTAACACAGCGCCTTTTGTGCCGGTAGCATCCTTCTCTACCTGTACCACGAAAGTATCCCCCGTCTTTGGTCTGGCGGAGTTTTTGCCTTGGTCTGAAACGGCCCGCCTATTCCCATAATATAAATAACCTTTCTTTTCACTGCCTATTTCCACAAAACAGGCCTGTAAGTTGGGTATCACATTCTCAACCCGTCCAACATAAACATTTCCAACTAAGCTCTCATCTCTTTTTGTTTCATAATATAGTTCTACCAGTCTTCCATCATCAACTAGTGCGACTCTGGTAATCCCTTCTTCAATATCTAATAACACCCTTTTCAAGCAAACACCCACTTTTTTCGTTGTTCTTTCTTTTATATTTCATCATACCCGAAATCGTAGATTTTTGCACCAAATTCTTTTTCATCTGCCAATTTCCATATCCAATTGCGGTCTTTTCCTGTAAATACAGCAAGCATTACCCGCTCTTGGGAAACACCGCTGTGGTTTGAGCGAAAAAAGAAAATATCCTCATAGGGGTTGAGGTGGCAAGCCAATTCCAAAGGTGTTTCTTCCCCGGTTACAATTACCTCCCTTATGGGCTTCACTGTATCATCCAGCATCCCAAAATACAAATCCTTAGCAATCTGTAAAAACTCGTGCTTATTTACATAAATTAAGTAAAGTCCAACTGGCACGGCTACAAAGGCAATGGGAAATAAAATAGAAAATAAGATACCTATGAAGCATAGTCCGTACCCTACACCGCAACCTGCTTTTGTAAGCCAACTGGCCGCCCTCAGCGTTCCTTTCCATTTCCCCAAAATTTCAAGCCAAATCCTGCCCCCTTCTAAAGGCAAGAATGGGAAAAGGCGAACCCCTGCCAACAATAGGGATACCCGTGCAAAATCCCTTAACTCCAGCGCAAATAATACAACACTCAATAAAATGCCAATCCCACTGCCGATAAAATGTATGGAAATCTTTTGCTCAAAAGGCATAAATTCCGACCTGACATAGTCCCCACGCAGCCCCAAAGGCGTAACAAGCCAGTGCCTTACAGTAAGCCCCTTCTTACAGCAAAAAATAGCATATCCAATCTCTTGAATGGTCCAGCAAAAAAGCATGTCCCAAAAAAGGCCACCCGCCTTGAAATAAAACAAGGTGGCCCCAAATAATAAAAACAACGGATGAATTTTTATTTTATTCTTCTTTATCATATGGATTCCCCCCGAGCCGCATATTCTGCCTCAACCTCTTGCGTATATTCCAATGTGACATAGCTTAATGGATCTATCAGTTTGCCATCTTTCCAGAGGCTATAATGTAAATGAGGCCCCGTGGAAAGCCCTGTATTTCCTGATTTGGCTACAATCTCCCCTTGTTTTATCTTTTCTCCAGGCTTTACCAAAACATCGGAAAGATGGGCATACATAACTTTATACCCATCCTCCGTTTCATACTCCAAAACCTTACCAAAAGTCTCTGATGTGCGAACAACACGAACCACACCACTTCTCACAGCCGCAACTTCTGTCCCTACCACAACTGCAATGTCAATTCCATTGTGAAATTCTATTTTGTTTAACACTGGGTTTTCCCTCACACCACAAGAAGATGTCACCATCCCCTCCGCAGGGTTAATCCACCCTTCTTTTTTCTTCTCCCAATTTAGAAATGACCACGCCATTACACTAGGGCGACTCCTCTAAATCCGGCTTGTAAACTTTTTCCTGGGAGGGTGTATCTTCCTCCTGAAATACAGGCAAAGAAATATCTTTGTCCTTCCAGAAAGCCATTATTTTGTCCTTTGCCGTTGCAATATCATCTACGGGGATTTGATATGCAATGGTTTCTTTCAATCGGCGGCTTACCTCCTCCGATGTATCTGTATGAAACGCAGAAACCAATAAAAAAGCTCCCGCCAGAATAACTGTTACATATGTACGAAAAAGCAATAGGTTTTTGGACGTACTCTCTGAAGAACGACGCCCCCCTTGCCTTTCTCTCATTCGTCTTTCCATTTCTATTCTGCGCCGCTTTCGTTCTTTATCCGTCATACCGCATCCCTCCTGATTTCAAATATATGCCTTAAAACATAAAATATGAACGAGCATACAAGAATGGTAGAAACAAATTCATTGTTAAATTGATAATTTTTTATTTCTCTGATAAACTAAATAAAGAAAATAAAACTAGAAAGGGGATTGTGAATATGAAAAACAATTTGAATAAAATGGATATTGTAAGAAATCAGGAGGTTTTCAGAGTTTAACGGATTTTAGAAAGTACCCGCCTCTGTTGGGTAGGATGCTTACTAAGCAAGTTTCGTGGAGCGTATCAGCTCCCCCAAAATGAAAAGGCATCTGCCGATGCCCTCCGTTATTCATATTTTTACGAAGTAAAAAATGAATATTCTTTGGCTCTTCTAAAACCTCCTGCGTGTATACAAATATAAAAACCAGTGTACAATTCTTACGGAGGTAATTAAATTGAATCAATTAGAAAATTATGGCGTTGGACAACGCTTTATCAACGAAGCAACCCTTTACCCCAACTACGCTCTAGCCAGGGTTATTGCCCAGCACAAAGGGATGTACCGCATCATCACTGAGGTTGGTGCACGATTTGCAGAAATTTCGGGGAAATTTTCCTATGAGGTTGCAAATCTTTCTCAATATCCTGCTGTGGGAGATTTTGTAATGGTCACCAATGGGGATGCCAATAGCCCCTCTATCATCCATGCAGTTCTCACTAGAAAAAGCATCTTTGAGCGTACTGCTATAGGCCTTACTGGCCAAACACAGGTGATCGCCACAAATATCGACTTGGTATTCATCTGTATGTCCTTAAACCAAAACTATAATCTCAGCCGTTTGGAGAGATATCTCTCTATTGCCTGGGATAGTGGCGCAAAACCCATCATCCTCTTAACAAAAAGCGACTTATGCCAGCATATTTCAGCTGTTTTGGCTGAAATTGAAAGGGTCGCAATGGGGTGTGATGTTATTGCCACTTCATCCTTTGACGAATCAACGGTGAAGCGCCTTTATGACTTTCTAAAAAAAGGAGTCACCGCATCTTTTATCGGCTCCTCAGGAGTAGGTAAATCCACACTGATTAATCTCTTAGCAGGAAAACAGCTTTTCGCTACCAGCGAAATTGACCAATATGATAAAGGGCGCCATACCACAACTGGACGAGAAATGATCCTTTTGCCAAACGGCGCAATCGTCATTGATACCCCAGGAATGCGGGAATTGGGCATTAGCCATGCCGATGTGGCTAAAACCTTTGCTGATATCGAAGATTTGGTTCAGCAATGCAAATTCAGCGATTGTACCCATACCAATGAACCTGGGTGCGCTGTACAGCAAGCCCTATTAAACGGAGACTTGGATGAGCGACGCCTGCAAAGCTACTATAAACTAAAACGAGAAGCAAGATATGAAGGCCTTTCCGCAAAAGAAATCGAAACCACCAAGCTTAACGAAATGTTCCGTGAAGTGGGTGGTATGAAAAAAGCGAAACACCATATCAAGAACTTAAAGAAAAGCCAAAATCGCTATTAAGATTTCATTACGGAAAGGATGCCTATAATGAATTACAACAAATCAAACAAATACAGCAAAGAATTTATCCAAAAAAATATTATGGGGCCAAACCCCATAAAGCTTTTAGAAGAATTAATGGAAAAGCATCCCTTACCAAAGGGTTCAACGGTAATGGATTTGGGCTGCGGCCGTGGTGTCACCTCCGTATTTTTGGCAAAAGAATATGGTCTTCACGTTTTTGCCACAGATTTGTGGGTCTCTCCTACAGAAAACAAACAAAGGTTTGACCAAATGAGCCTCACCAAAAATGAGATTATCCCCATAAAAGGAGAAGCCCATGACCTTCCTTATGCAGAAGAATTTTTCGATGCAGTCATCAGTATTGATTCTTATCACTACTTTGGTTTGGATAAACACTACCTGGGCAAGCATCTGCTACCTTTGGTAAAACATGGTGGCCAACTCCTGTTAGTAGTGCCCGGATTTAAACAGGATATCCACCACAACCTGCCCGAAGCATTTTTATTGTCTTGGACAGTCGAAGATTTACAAACCTTCCACGACTGTGCCTATTGGCGAAATATTTTAGAATATACCAAAGGTGTAGAAATTATATCTATCGAAGAAATGGAAAGTAACGAAGAGTGTTGGAAGGATTGGCTGGCTTGTGAAAATGAGTATGCAGTGGGTGATCGAAAGGCGATGAATGCTGGGGCAGGTAAGTATATGAACTTTATTGCTATAGTTTTACGCCGCAAATAATCAAAAACAAACCATGGCCATTGCTCGTACACATGTGAATCAATAAAATAACTCTAATAATTTGTTTATTCAACAACAAAACGCCGTCTTTTGAAAGTTCAGCAGGCGGCGTTTTATATGTAATATTTTTATTCAAAAAAATTGCCAAATATATAACTCAATTTATCGTTCTAGAATCTTCTTCAATCCACCCTCATTTAACAACTGAACACTCACAAACTTTCTATTTAGAAATACAGCCCAATTGTTAAAAACACACGGCACACTCTTTGCTTTTTCTAAGCTATCCACTTCAATGAACTCCACTGATATCCCATTAGACCCACAATAATTTTTGATTTGCTCCACACAGTTTGGAATAAATGGGCATTGCCTTGCAAAGTAAATGGTAAGAGTATCCCTGTCTATGGTTCCTCGTTTTGCATTCTCGGCAAAATAGGGCTTTGTCCCATCAAAAGATAGGGCAAGCAATTCATACTCACCAATAGAATCCACCACCTGAAATCCATTATGCAGCAAAAATTTTTCCTCAGCCAGATAAGGCTTTTTCTTTGGGGAGGAAAGGATGCAAATTCCTGCATTACCTTGTTTTTTCCCATCTTCTATGCAATATTCAAGGAGTGATTTGGCATAGCCCTTACCCTTAAATGCACCTGCCACCCACAAACAATAAATGTATAAATAGTTTGCTCCATGTATTGGTACCCATGCCTTCTCTAAAGGCGCATACTCAATAAAAACCTTTCCTTTTACGCCTAGCTTCCTAAAAATATGTCCCTCTGGAATTTGCTCCTTTAGCCATGCCTTTTTCATTTGTACACCACATTGATGTTTTTTATCGGCCATGGCACAACAAAGATGCTCCTCATCCATGTTCTCAAACGAAATATTCACGAAATCCTCATCCATATTTTACCTCCTGTTAAAAAACGGAAATTCCTCATAAACTTACCTAATTCATTCTTTTTTTATACTATACCAAAGGGGTAAATTAACGTAAAGCAAACCTTGGTTTACACAAAAAGCATTTACTAGCCTTATATGTGTCACCTGTTTTATATACAAGGCCACACTTCCCCTTTACCGTTTCTAAGCGTCAACTTTACTTTTTTTCACGGTGCTTCTTCTCGCAACCAACGGTTGCTAATTTTTCTATGCTCTGTTAAAATGTCATAAAATCTTTAATTTTAGCAAAACGGAAAAGTAAAACTTAGCTGGATACACCAATATCGATAACTCAAAGGGATGATATGATGAACATTTTAGTCAGCGCTTGCCTCACAGGCCATAATTGCAAATATAATGGTGGAAATAACTATAATCAAAATGTAATGGAGTTTATAACAGGACACAATGTAATCACGCTCTGCCCAGAACTATTGGGTGGACTAGGCTGTCCTCGCGATAGTGTTGAAATGGTGCAAGGTGTATATATGACCAAAGATGGGAAAAATGTAGACACAAGTTTTCGTAGAGGAGTTGCCCTTGCCATGGAAAAAATCCATAGCCAAAAAATCGACCTAGCCATTCTTCAATCCAGAAGCCCAACTTGCGGTGTCAATCAAATCTATGATGGTACCTTCCAGGGTGTTTTGATCAATGGGCAGGGGCTCTTTGCAAAAACCTTGATTGAAAATGGTATTCCCGTAAAAGATTGCCAAGACATTTAACCATAATGCCATACATGAAAAAGGTAGGGTGTAAACCCTACCTTTTTCACTGCATTCGTTGTATCAGATCATTTATTTTTCTGCCTCTTCCAAACCTTTTGCAACTGCCTCTAAAATTGCTTGTGCTGAATATGCATTTTGCTTGGAAACCTGAATGGTTAAGGATTGATTCTTAACCACCTCTTTGCATACTTCTTCGGCTGCTGATTGCATCAAGGGGTAAAATACCATTGCAGTCTCTGACATTTCAGAAAGAGCAACATCCTCAATCATTCCGTCCTCAATAGTAATGGAGACCATAGCGCTCTCATTGCCTAAGGCAACCTGGGTATGGTATACACCATCCCGATATGTAGCCGAGTCCTTATCACCCAAGCTCAAGAAAAACCAAATCAGCCCAACTAGAATAATGACGCCCAACACAGCAAATACCACCGTCTTGATGAGCTCTTTCAACTTTACCACCACAAATTTCGTGCCGCTCACCTTACTCCCTCCTAGAATACATTTCCTTATCTAACCATATGTTTGTCAATTCATCTTTATTCCGCTGTACAAGTTTGCCTTGAAAAAAAGCTTTCACTTGGGTATCATGGAAAGAAAAAGGAGGTTTCAACATGGCTTTACGCTTTATCATCGGCACCGCAGGAACAGGAAAAACCCATTTATGTATGGATGAAATTATAAAAAAACAAACAGATGGAAATGGCCATCAAATTTTTATTGTGCCTGAACAGTTTACCTCCCAAGCAGAACGTGATCTTATTACCTATAGTCCTCAAAATGCCATTATCTTAGCGGAAGTACTTAGCTTTGGACGCCTTGCCCATCAAGTTTTTTCGAAAAACGGTTTGGGTCAAAAAATCCCCCTAGGAGATATAGGGAAGTCTATGGCAATTCAAAAGGTCCTTATGGAAAAAAAAGAGGATATCCACTTTTTCAAAAATGCCATGGATAAAAATGGATTTGTGGATCAGCTCAGCCTAACTATTTCCGAGTTTTTTCAATATTATATAGACCCCCAGCAACTTTTAGAAAAAGCAAAATGCCCCGAAATCACACAAGGAGTTAAAGATAAGTTAACAGATTTGGCAACCATTTATCAGGCATATCTTTCTTTTTTAGAAAAGGATTATCTCTCTGGAGACGAGATCCTTGCCCTTTTGGCGACTCAGCTTTCTTCCACTGCTGCCTTTGAAAATACAGAAATCTGGCTAGACGGATTTTATGGCTTTACCCCTCAGGAATACGCTGTTATTGAAAAATTACTAAAGCTTTCTTTCAGAGTAACCGTTACCTTGCCAATGGATGAAAAAAGCTACTTTGCTCCATTTTTGGCTCCATCTGCTCCCTTTTTTGAGCCTTGCACCGCAAAAAATAAATTGGTGCATTTGGCTGAAGAAAATGGTATCTCCATAGAACCTCCTATTTTTCTTTCCCAAAACCATCGTAGCAAAACAGAAGCTTTAAAAGCTTTGGAGAAATTCTACTTTCAGGGTTACTACAAAAAGTGTAACCTAAAAGAAAGTGTACAGATCATCTCCTGTCCAACCAGGCAAGAAGAGATCACTTTTGCTGCCGGCAATATCATCCGCTTGGTGCGTGAGCAGGGTCTACGATTTAAAGATATGGCTATCGTAACCAATGCTATGGATGTATATGAGAAAAGCATCCGTGGAATTCTGCGGGAATATAATATCCCCTGCTTTATCGATAGTCGCAGGGAAATCGCCTCCCACCCGTTGTTCACAATGGTAACTGCCCTTTTGGATTGCTTGGTTTTCGACTTCCGTTATGAAAGTGTATTCTCCTACTTAAAATCAGGACTTACCCCTTTTACCGATGAAGACATTGATGTTTTGGAAAACTATGTTCTGGCCTATGGAATCAAAGGCTACAAATGGAAAAAGGAGACTTGGGAATATGGTCTGAAAAAAGAAGGAGAAGATACGCTTCGCTATATAAACCTACTGCGCCAACGTTTTATGGAGCCTTTCCTCCCTTTTTTTAAATGGAAAAAGAGTGTAAAACGCCCTTTATCAGAATTCATGACTCTTATCATTGCGCATTTAGAGCAACAAGGCGTTTCACAAGTTCTTATAGGTTGGACAGAAACCCAACAGAAAAGTGGAAATCGTGCCAAAGGCGAAGAACATCGCCAGATTTGGCAACTTCTCATGCAAGTCTTTGAAAAGGCCGGCGAAATTTTAGGTGATGAACCTATGACCTTAGCAGAAGCATCTAAAATCCTTTCTGCGGGAATGCAAAAATGCACCATGGGTGTAATTCCTCCTACCATTGATTGTCTGGTAGTGGGGGATATCGAACGTTCACGTCTGCCTGAAATAAAATATTTGTTCGTTTTGGGTGTTAATGAAGGTATCCTTCCCTCTCCCTCTCAGCCTCAGGGTATTTTTACAGAATCAGAACGCAATTTGTTATCGGAAACAGGGATGGAGCTGGCAAGTGACGGCAAACGTAAAGCATTTGAAGAACAATTTTTGATTTACCGAGGGCTAACTCGTCCTTCTCAGGGGCTGTTTCTTACTTATGCAAACAGCGAAACCCAAGGTAAAGCTTTGTTCCCTTCCCCTATTATTGACCGACTTTGCCGTATGGATATCACCCTGCAAGTACAGCTTTATTCTGGCATTTCCTTGGAAGAAATGGTTCCCTCTTCCGCCTTCCACCTAATTGGAGAAAAAATGCGAGAGCATAAAAAAGAAACCCCCATGGATCCTCTTTGGAAAGATATTTATAGTTTTTTCGCCACAGAGCCTTTGTGGGAAAAACGACTCTCTTTGCTTCGTAAAGGTTTTGTTACTACAAAAAAACAAGAACAACTATCACCAATAACAGCAAAAACTCTTTATGGCGAAAAAATCTTCTCCAGTGTATCTCGCTTAGAGCGGTTTTCCGCTTGTCCCTTTTCATATTTTGCAGAATTCGCCTTAAAGGCAACAGAACGAAAGTTGTACCAACTTCGTACCCCTGACCTAGGATTACTGTTTCATGAGGTATTAGAGTTGTTTTCCAACAAAATAAAACTTGAAAATATTCCGTGGGATACATTGACGCAAGAAAAAACAGAAGCCCTTATCCACGAAGCCGTTGACCTTGCCGCCCCCAAATTAGGTGACCAAATTCTGCTGGATACCGCGGCAAACCAGTATCTGATTCATCGACTCAAACGAATATCCTCCCGTGCTGCTTGGACCCTCGTTCGCCACTTAAAAAATGGTGATTTTACTCCCCAAGGCTATGAAATCGGCTTTGGAAACCATGAAGCACTTCCGCCGATTGTTATAGAGCTTGCCCAAGGAAACCAACTGGTTCTCTCAGGAAAAATCGACCGTGTCGATTTATTGGATACTCAGGGAAATTACTATGCGAAAATCATTGATTATAAATCTGGCTCCAAAAGCTTTAACTTTCAAGATATATATTATGGACTCCAATTGCAGCTTTTAATATATTTGGATGCCTATGTGAAGCATTATGAAAAAACAGCTACACCGATGAAACCTGGTGGAGTTTTCTATTTTAGAATTACGGACCCCAATATTTCCCTTAGTCAAGAAATGACCCCTGAGGAAATAGAAGAAGCATTATATGAAAAAATGCAAATGTCAGGTTTGATTTTAGAAAATGAATCTGTTATTCAAGGCCTTGACCACATTTTTATTGATGATGTAAAGGGCAAAAGCTCTGCCATCATTCCTGTTGGCTACACAAAAAAAGGAGAGCCTTCCGCTACGGCATACCTTGCAGATGAAAATCAATATGAAAAGCTTCTCTCTTTTGTTGTAAAGCGGGCCGCTGAGCTGGGAGATAGCATGCAAAATGGAATAATTAGCCCCTCTCCTTATCGAAAAAATGATCAATCACCTTGTTCTTACTGTCGCTATAAGTCCATTTGCCGATACGATTATGATGAAACACCGAAGTGGAGAGACTTAAAGAAAGTCTCCAAAAAGGATTTTTGGAATTTGATTGATGAGTAAGCACCAAATAGAATAAACTTTTCAATAAAAAAAACGGTCTCTTGTCAGCACCCCCGCCAAATAGGCGGGGGGCTTTCAAAAGCCCATTAAAATTTTTCCCAGTACTGTTTTACACTGCCTTCATCCAAAGCATCCATGTAAGAATTTGCAATTTCAAATATTTCTTCTTCATCTTGAATTTTAAAGAAAACACCACCGTGTTCTACTACCAGGTCTTTGTTTCTGTCTTTGTTTCGTTCCACCCAACTACGAAATTCATCTTCCCATCGCTGAGTTGGTTCTTCCATATTTTCATAACATAGCAATTCATCTTTTACATTTTCAATCAATTCTTCAATTGTCAACTTCATAACCTTCTCCTTTTCTACGTCTCTTTTGGCCTCATGCCAAAATGTGCATACCCTGCGGCAGTCACAATTCTGCCTCTTGGGGTTCTTTGAATATATCCCAGTTGCAATAAATAAGGCTCATACACATCTTCAATCGTCTCCGATTCTTCCCCAATAGAAGCGGCCAAGGTGTCCAGCCCAACAGGTTTACCACCAAACTTATCAATCATGGTCATTAACATCTTGCGGTCAATGAGATCTAGTCCCATTTTATCCACTTCCAATAAATCAAGGGCAAAGCGAGCCACTTCACCATCTATTTTTCCATCAAAACGTACCTGTGCAAAATCTCGCACTCTTTTCAGAAGTCGATTGGCGATTCTTGGTGTCCCTCTGGATCGCCTTGCAATTTCCTCTGCCCCTTGGTTATCTATCTCTACCTGCAATACATCGGCAGAGCGGCAAATAATGGTTCTAAGGTTTTGAATATCATAGGGTTCCAATCTTTGAACCACACCAAACCGATCCCTTAGGGGTGCTGTCAAAAGACCAATTCTGGTTGTTGCTCCAATCAAAGTGAACTTAGGTAAGTCCAACCGTACTGATCTGGCACCCGGGCCTTTCCCTATCATTATGTCTATGACAAAGTCCTCCATAGCAGGATATAAAATCTCTTCTATCATTCGATTTAATCGGTGTATCTCGTCAATAAATAAGATATCCCCTTCGTTCAAGCTGTTTAAAACCGCTGCCATGTCCCCGGCGCGTTCAATAGCAGGGCCCGATGTGGTCTTAATATGAACACCCATTTCATTTGCAATAATATTGGATAGGGTTGTTTTTCCCAATCCAGGAGGGCCATAAAGCAAAACATGGTCTAAGGCTTCCCCTCTTTGCTGTGCCGCCTGAATAAATATTTTTAAATTTTCTTTAACACTTTCCTGACCAATATAGTTATCCAACTGTTGCGGTCTAAGTTTCGGTTCAAAGTCTTTATCTTCCTCACGAAACCCCGCTGTTAGTATTCGCCGATTCTCCAATGGTAACACCTGCTTTTATCTAAAATGTGATCATTTTCTTCAATGCTGCCTTCAAAATGTCCTCTGTGGTCATGCCTTCAGCAGCAACCTGTCCTACTACCTTTGCAGCCTCACTGCGGCTGTACCCCAATGCTGTCATGGCATCAATGGCTTCGAACTTCCCACCACCCATAGAGCCAGTGCTTTCCTCTACATCCAACCCAATGGCAATGACATCATCAGTACTACACTTATCCTTTAGTTCTAAAATTACCCTTTGCGCAGTCTTTCTGCCAACACCAGGTGCTTTCGATAAGGTTTTTACATCCCCCGATAAAATAGCCATCACAATTTCCTGGGGCGTTAATTGAGATAAAAAGCCCATTGCACCTTTTGGCCCAACGCCGCCTACGGTTAATAACTTCAAAAACATTTCTTGTTCTTCTTTTGACAAAAAACCAAACAGAGAAATGCCATCCTCTTTTACACTCATATATGTGAAAATCTTTAATTCGTTTCCCAAATCAGGCATTTTTGAAAGCATTCCTGCAGAAACAAAAATTTGATAGCCAATACCCCCTGTTTCTACAATAATGGAGCTCTCCCCTCGATGCACCAAAGCACCCTTTATATAAGAGATCATATTTCTTCTCCTCACTTTCTTTATTCCATTATTATACTGGACAAGCCCTCAAAGAGCAACCCTAACCACAAAAAAACGGAAAATACGTTCGCCATTGCTGACTTTAGAAAAGAAGTGTACACTGAAAAAGAAAGGAGTTGTTAAAATGGAACAAAAAATATTGCTTTTGGGCAATCCTGCCCTCTATCAGACCGCCTCTGCTGTCGTTAGGGAGGACTTCTCCGCTTTACCCCAAATTATCGAAGACCTACATGACACACTCTTGGCATTTCGTCAAAAATACGGTGCCGGACGAGCCATTGCCGCCCCACAAATCGGTATACAAAAACGAATTCTGTATATGTACATAGACCACCCCATAGCTTTTATAAATCCTCGTTTAGCGTTCCCCGATTCAGAACAAATGGAAGTTTTAGACGATTGTATGTCCTTTCCCAATCTTCTGGTGAAAGTTCTCAGGTATAAACGCTGCATCATCCACTATACTGATATGGATGGTCAACCCTGTAGCATGAAACTAGAGGGGGACTTAGCCGAACTGATACAACATGAATATGACCACCTAGATGGCATCTTAGCTGTTATGCGTAGCATAGACACCCATTCCTTTTATTGGAAAGAAACGCCACAGCATTCTTGATTCCCCCTTACTTCCCCCGTTTCCACTGACTTTGAAATAAAAAAGGCATAAAAAAAGAAACGTTGGTCTCTTTCAAAAAATCGGGATACCAACGTTTTTATTTTTAAGTTTGCCAATGCAAATTTAGTTTTACTACGCTACGTATAACCTGAAATGGATTTTTTAGTCCGCCATAACTGTAATATCAATTTCCGCTTCTTCCAAAATTTTTCTAGATAATTCATCTGGGTATTGGCCTTTGTGAACAATGCGCTTGATGCCTGCATTGACAAGCATTTTAGCACAAATTACACAAGGCTGAAGGGTTATGTATATAGTTGCCCCTTCCGTTGATATCCCCAACTTTGCTGCCTGTATAATGGCATTTTGCTCCGCATGCAAAGCACGACAAAGTTCATGGCGTTGCCCTGATGGAATCCCCAGTCTCTCTCTTTCGCATCCGCCCAATTCCGTACAGTGCTTCAAGCCAGAAGGCGCACCGTTATATCCCGTAGTAATAATGCGGTTGTCCTTCACTATAACCGCTCCAACCTCCCTACGCAAACAGGTTGATCTGGTCTTTACGATCTCCGCAATCTGCATAAAATACTCGTCCCAACTCGCTCTCACCGTTATCATTCCCCCTACCATTATTTCTACAAAAATATCATATCTACTGTTTTTTGTCAAAAACATTTCCACTAAAAAAAGCCTTTTTACCCGTAAATATTCCTTCAGCAAACAAAGGTTTTTTTTCAAATTTCCAGGTAAAAAGGCAGTACACATCAAACAAAAGAGATAGAATGGACTGATTGTTTGGTCCTTCTAAAAAACTGAAATTCTGATTCTTCCAAAAAAACTGCATTGAAATCAATTTTTTCTGTTTTGATTCCAAGATTATCCGAATCAAATCCAATTAAATAATCAGGTTCATTTTCTTAGCCTCAAATTCTAACTCTTCTCTAAATTGAGGGGCAGCAAGGGAAATAATCATTTTGGCTCTATCACTTGCCGTTTGACCTTTCAAACGAACAATGTTGTTTTCTGTTACTAAGAAGTCAACTTCATTTTTTGTTGTTGTCACGATAGAACCAGGTGTTAAAGTAGGCTTAATTTTAGAAATTGTGCCACCCTTCGTCGTTGAAGTCATAGCAATAAAGCCCTTACCGCCCTTTGATAGGTTAGCACCACGTACAAAATCAACCTGTCCACCGGAGCCGCTGTAATGCTTTGTCCCTAGACTTTCTGCACATACCTGACCAAATAAATCAATTTCAATACAAGCATTTACAGAAACAAAGTTATCATGCTGACCAATGATATAAGGATTGTTTGTATAATCAACAGGATGCATTTCAAAAGCAGGGTTATCATTCATAAAATCATACATTTTCTGAGTGCCCCAAGCCAAGGTAGCAATGGTCTTGCCCACGTTAATTGGCTTTTTCATGTTTGTAACAGCACCGCATTCAATTAGGTCTACCATACTATCCGTTAGCATTTCTGTGTGAATACCTAAGTCGGTTTTATCTTTCAAAAGAACACCAACTGCATTAGGAATTCCGCCGATACCCAACTGCAATGTTGCACCATTGGGCACTTCGTCAGCAATCATCTGCCCAATTTTTCTATCTACATCTGTCAAGGGTGCGTTAGGTAAAATTGATAGAGGTCTAGATGATTCACAAAGGGCTGTAACCTGAGAAATGTGAATCTGGTTATTACCCAAAGCACGGGGCATTTTATCGTTTACATCCAAAAGTATAACTTTTGCTTTGTCACGCATAGCAACAACCTCTGCACCAGCCATTGCACAACTAAAATAGCCATGTTGATCCATGGGAGAAACCTCAGCATAAAATACGTCTAATCTAGGCTGAACATCTCTCCAGTAACCAGGGATTGTGCTATAATTATTGGGAATATAGGTATAGTGCCCTTCCTGAATACCTTTTCTGCCCGCACCGCCAGTAAACCAAGAAACGTAGTCGTATTTGCCCTTTAATTCTTCATGATTCATGAATGGTCCACCCTTGACAGATAGGGTCTGGTGATGAATCACGCCTGTTAACTCACCATTTCTTGCTCTTTGTGCGACAGCCTCACAAATTGCGGTAGGTTCCTCTAGCCCTGTGGGGCAAGCACAAATATCCCCAGATTTCACAAATTTTGCTACTTCTTCAGGGCTCATTTTTTTCGCAAGATACATTTCCTGAAACTTATTCATATTATCTCACCTTTCTTCTTCAAATTCCCTATTCCATCTGGCAATATGCACAACTTAATGGCGCAATATGCCAATCTTTGAATACAAAATACTATCTATCTCCCGTATTTTAGCACAAATCAATGATACTCGTAAAGGTAAAATGCATCATGTTTTTCAAATTATACACCGTTCTAGCAATTGTTCCCACTTAAAACCACCAAGTTTTATTTTTTAATCTCAATGAACTTATTGTTAACAGAATATTTTGTAAACATATTTTAAGTAAAACCATGAATTTAACGAGAAATTCAAACCTTTCTAGATACTTATGAATACTTTTTTTATGTCATACAACGTTCCTTCCGCATTACAAGCATCCTAAAAAGTAAACCTTCAGTGTCGGAATATTTTTCCCAATGACTCTTTTCACCACAAAATATTTTTCCCAATAGGGCTACAACTACCCTGTGGTATATATTCAACCCCTTTATTATGAAGTAAACGATTCATGTTATTCAGATCCATCCGATACACCTTACATTTTTTTGACTCAGTTGTCCATGAAAGATTTAATTAAAACAAAGGCATTTCTAATTCCCCCTTCTTCACCTAATGCTTTTTTGAACCACTGGCTTTAGCAAGGTTTTTTTGTTTATAAAAAAATACTTTTCACACAACGTGAAAAGTATTTGTAAAATCACCCATTTTCCTTCCAGCTGCCAAGTTTACGAAATCTTTCGTATCTTTTTTCACTGATTTCAGGGGATAAAGTGTAAATT
This sequence comes from Anaerotignum sp., assembly GCF_040307045.1. Lineage (GTDB taxonomy): Bacteria > Bacillota > Clostridia > Lachnospirales > Anaerotignaceae > Chakrabartyella. The sequence continues at coordinate 170,033 of NZ_JAWRKF010000008.1, read as the reverse complement.
TCCTTTAAGTCTCCCCTGATGATTTCCTTGAGCTCTAAACACATATCATCAAAGGCGGAAAAATTTTCAGCAATTATTCGCTCTGCAACACCAAATCGTTTCATATCTTCAGCGGTGATACATAGGCATCTAGCCGCCTCAGCTGAAGCCTCTGGCGATGCTTCCCCCCATAAAATACTTGCACAGCCTTCTGGTGATATAACAGAGAAAACTGCGTTCTCCAGCATATATACTTTACTTGCAACCGACAGCCCTAAGGCACCGCCGCTCCCCCCTTCACCAATTACAATGGTGATAATAGGTACCTTAATTGCCATCATTTCCATGAGGTTATCAGCGATTGCTTGCCCTTGGCCTCTTTCCTCTGCTTCCTCGCCACAAAAGGCTCCTGCAGTATCTACAAAACAAATGATAGGCCGCTGGAATTTTTCAGCTTGCTTCATCAAACGTAATGCTTTACGGTATCCTTCAGGCATAGGGCTACCAAAGTTGCACTGGATGCGTTCTTCTAGATTTCTGCCCCGTTCAATTCCTATAAAAGTAACTGGCATTCCCCCCAGCATACCAATGCCGCCAATAATGGCTCTATCATCAGCAAATTTTCTGTCCCCATGAAACTCCGTTCTGTCTGCGAACATTTTTTCAATATACGCCCTTGTGGTAGGACGGTTTTGCGCCCTTGCGGCTATGACTCTTTCGTAAGGAGATAGGGTATTTTCCCTAACCTGCTGTACCTCTTGTTTTAACAAGGCATCCACTAAGGCGGCGCTATGTTCTCTTTGCCCATGTTGACGCAATAATGTGGCAAGGGTAGCTCTCATTTCAGTCCTAGGCACAATTGCATCTACAAACCCATGCTCAAGTAAAAACTCTGCCTTTTGAAAATCATCAGGGAGCTTCTTTTTTGTGGTCTGCTCAATCACTCGGCGGCCTGCAAATCCAATGGTTGCATTGGGCTCCGATAAAATAATGTCCCCCAGCATTGCAAAGCTTGCGGTTACTCCTCCCGTGGTTGGGTCAGTCAATACTGTGATGTATAAACCCCCACGCTTGCTATGGTAATCCACAGCACCACTTACCTTGGCCATTTGCATTAAGGAGAGGATTCCTTCCTGCATTCTAGCACCACCTGAACAGGTGAAGCCAACAACGGGTAATTTTTCTTCTGCTGCATATTCAAATAGTCTGGCTAATTTTTCACCAACAACAGAGCCCATACTGCCCATCATAAACTGGGGCTCCATTACGAATAACGCACATTCCTGCCCCCGAAAAGAGGCACGACCGCATAACACCGCCTCGTCTTCTCCTGAGCCCATTTTGCCGCTCTCAAGCTTAACTTCATACCCGGGAAACTCAAGGGGATCATTGGTAGATAGTTCCGTAATCAATTCCTGAAAACTCCCTTTGTCACAAAGGGCTTTAATCCTAATTCTTGCTCCGATTCGGAAATGGTTTCCGCAGGATGGGCAGACCATTTTATTTTTAGCAATTCTCCGCTTTGTCTCGGTGGATTTACAAACGGGACAGCGCATTTTTTCTTCTACAATAGGGGTAATGCCCCCTTTTTCTAAATCGTTTTTAGATTTGCGGAATAACCCCACAATGTTATGCAAGTCAATCACTTCCTTCCGCTAAAATACTTGGCAATATCAGCGTATCATACGCTCCCTGCCAAAAAGCCTTGCTCCGAATTAGCTTTAGCTGATCCTCAATATTCGTTTCAACACCCTGAATAACCATTTCACATAAAGCTGTTTCCATCTTACGAATCGCATCTTCTCTGGTGTTTGCAAACACAATTAACTTCCCTAGCATAGAGTCATAAAAAGGCACAACCTCACATTCTTGAACCAAAGCAGTGTCAAAATGAACTCTTGCGCCTCCTGGAATATGCAAGAAATGAATTTTTCCTGTGGATCTTGCGTTAATCCGACACTCAATAGAGTGACCTTTTAATTGAATATCCTCCTGCACAAAATCCAGTGGGATCTGACAAGCAATACGAATCTGCCATTTTACAATATCAATTCCACTAATTTCTTCGGTTATAGGATGCTCCACCTGCAAACGAGTGTTCATTTCAATAAAATAGAATTCACCATTTGGTGCCAATAAAAATTCAACTGTTCCAGCATTGGTGTAGTTTGCAGCCTTTGCTGCCTGAATGGCTGCGGCCATCATCTTGCTTCGGATGTCCTCTGTCATCACAGGGCTTGGCGTTTCCTCTAGCACCTTTTGCTTATTTAGCTGCAAAGAACAATCTCTTTCTCCCAAGCACACCATATTACCAAAACTATCGGCCAAAATTTGCATCTCCACATGGCGCACATGAGTCAAATATTTTTCTAAGAACACCTGGCCATTGCCAAAGGCACTCTGTGCCTCAGCGGAGGCTGTTAGAAATGCGTTTTCCAATTCTTCTCTGGAAGACACCACCCGAATCCCTTTTCCACCGCCACCAGCTGTTGCTTTTACCAACAATGGAAATCCTATTTCCTCGGCCAAAATCTTAGCCTCTTTAACATCTTTTAAAATTTCAGTTCCCGGAACAACAGGCACGCCAATCTCTTTCATTAGTCTGCGGGCATGATCCTTGTCGCCCATGCTTTCCATAACCTCGCTTTTTGGCCCGATAAAGACAATTCCATTTGCCTCGCACAACGCCGCAAACTCAGCATTTTCTGAAAGAAATCCATACCCTGGATGAATTGCACCAGCATTACAAGCCAAAGCAGCACTTAATATATTTTTTTGGTTTAGGTAGCTTTCTGTTGCACTTTTTCCGCCAATACAAATTCTTTCATCTGCCAAAGCCACAGGTAAAGAATTGCGATCTGCCTCAGAGTAAACAGCAACGGTTTCGATTCCCATTTCTTTGCAAGCCCGAATGATTCGTACGGCAACTTCCCCTCGATTTGCTACGAGAATTTTTGTAAACATTATCTCAGCTCTCCTTTATCAATGCAAAAGAGAATTCTGCACTAACACATAATTTTCCGTTCACGAAGCCTTTTCCTTCGGCCCAATAAAAAACACCCTTGTGTTTGATTAACTTACATTGTGTTTCTAAAGTATCTCCGGGACGCACGCTATTTTTAAAGCGTACCTTGTCAAGCCCAGTAAAGAAGGGCGTTGTGCTTTCATTTCCTTCCGAAAGCAAAACACACGCAGACTGACCTAAAATTTCGCAAAGGATAACACCAGGCACAACCGGATTATCTGGAAAATGGCCATTCAAAAACCATTCATCCCCTGTAATTGTTTTTTTACCATAAGCAATGCCATCTTTTAGTTTCGCCTCATCGATCAAAAGCATTGAATCCCTATGAGGTAAAATCTTTTTGATTTCTTCCTGATTCATGTTATGCCTCCTCGCGAATGCGAACCAATACCTGACCAAACTCAACAATCTGGCCATTATCCACAGAAATTTCTACAATCTCTCCATCCTTTTCAGCCTCAATGGTATTGAACATTTTCATCGATTCTACGATGCAAACAGGGCTGCCTTTTTTCACCCTATCCCCCACCTTAACATATGGAGACGACCCTACTTGTGGCGCTAAATAAACAGTGCCCACCAAGGGGGATTTCTGCTCATATGCAGCCATCGTTTCTCTCACTGTTTCTCTTTCTTCCATTGTAATTGTAGTTTCCTCTACAAAAACTTGGGTTTCTTTGGCTTCTTCTTGTAAAACAACCTTTCCTCCTGCCGCTTCTAATACAAGGCGAACTTCACCTTCTGTTAAATCCAGCTTAGTTAGTTGATTCTGTTTTAATATTTTAGCCAATTCAGCAATTTTTTTGGTTTCCATAGTCATCAATCCTTTATTTTTTTAAATGCCACACAGGCGTTGTGCCCGCCAAAGCCTAAGGATGTAGAAAGGGCACCTTCTAACGATGCTTCTACTGCAATGTTGGGTGTATAATCCAAGTCACAAGATGGATCCTGTTCTTTTAAATTAATGGTAGGAGGTACAACTCCATTTCTGATTGCCAATATGGCTGCAATTGCTTCAACCGCACCTGCAGCACCCAGCATATGCCCTGTCATTGACTTAGTAGAGCTGATATGAAGTTCTTTTGCATCCTCACCAAAAGCATTACGGATAGCCAATGTTTCAATTTTGTCATTCATTGGTGTTCCTGTGCCATGGGCATTATAATAAATCTGCTGTGGCTCAATGCCTTCTAAACCTTTGGCTGCATCCTTAATTGCCTTTGCACTAGCCTTTGCCTCAGGTGATGGCGCTGTCACATGGTGCGCATCGCAAGTAGAGCCATATCCTACCACCTCGGCATAGATCTTTGAGCCCCTTGCTTTTGCATGTTCATATTCTTCTAAAATCAAAGTACCTGCGCCCTCGCCCATAATAAAGCCGCCTCTTCTGCTATCAAATGGTAGAGAAGCAGCATTTGGGTCCTCCGATGGGCTTAAAGCCATGCAACTACCAAACCCGGCAACTGCCAAAGGTACAATAGAAGCCTCTGTACCACCACAAATAGCCGCTGTGGTATAGCCATGTAAAATAGCGCGGTAAGCCTCACCAATTGCAGTGGTTCCTGTGGCACAAGCAGTGGTCACTGACACGCAAGCACCTTCTGCACCATAACGAATGGCAATATTTCCTGCTGCAATGTTGCTAATCATTTTTGGAATAAACAAGGGGGAAATTTTCTTTGCCCCCTTTTCTGTCAGTGTTGTAGAACTTTCACAGAAGGTTTCAAAACCGCCGATGCCAGAGCCAAAGTATACCGACATCTCTTCTTTATCAACAGTTCCATCCAGCCCGCTATCTTCCATTGCCTGGGCAGTTGCAGCCATAGCATACACACAAAAGCGGTCCAACTTCTTTGCCGCTAATTTGTCCATGTATAAAGTCGCATCAAAATCTTTTATCTCTGCTGCCAAAGTATATTTACTTTCAGAAACATCATATCTAGTAATGGTCGAAATACCATTTTGACCCTCTATCAATCCCTTCCAAAAGTCTTCCACTGTATTTCCAATGGGGGTAACTGCCCCTAATCCTGTCACAACAACTCTTCTCATATGAACCTCCTACATTGCCATTCCGCCGTCGATACGAATCACCTCACCGGTAATATAATCCGACGCATCTGAAGCAAGAAATAAAACCAATTTTGCAACATCCTCTGCCTGACCAAAGCGTTTCATTGGAATTGCATTTTTTATATCCTCATTCCCAGTGAAAGTTTCTGTCATATCTGTTGCGATAAACCCAGGGGCAATGGCATTACAACAAACACCACGAGATGCCAATTCCTTGGCCACCGATTTTGTTAAGCCCACCAGACCTGCCTTTGAAGCAGAATAATTTGCCTGCCCTGCATTACCCATCAGGCCCGAAACAGAACTTATGTTGATAATTTTGCCGCTTTTTTGTTTTAAGAAAAGGGGATATACACTCTTAATCGTATAAAAGGCACCCTTTAAGTTTGTATCCACCACGCTATCAAAGTCTTCAACTTTCATCATGGGGATTAATTTATCCTTTGTAATTCCAGCATTATTCACCAATATATGAATACCACCAAAGTCGGAAACAATCTGTTTTATAACCCCAGCAACCTGCGCCGCATCAGCCACGTTGCACTGATATCCCTTCGCCTTAATTCCCATACCCTCTAAGGTATTTTGGGTTTCTTCAGCTTTTTGGGTGTTTCCTGCATATAAAAAAGCAATATTTGCTCCATTTTTCCCCAACAATTTGCAAATAGCGGCACCGATTCCTCTAGAACCGCCAGTCACTACTGCTACTTTTCCTTCGAGCATATAAAATCCTCCTCTTTAATTTTCTGCACTTCTTCCATAGAAGAAACAGAATATACCTTACTTTCTGGTAAGATACGAGAAATCAGTTTTTTCAATGTGTTACCTACCCCTACTTCAATAAAGGTATCAAAACCATCTGCCGCCATTTGTTCAATACTCTCCTGCCAACGCAGGGCATTGTCAATCTGGGGTGCCATCCACGCCCGAACATCATCTTCGTAGGGCTTTGCCATATAATTTGAGTACACTGGAATCTCAGGCTTCTGAACCTGGTATTCCGCCAAAACTTGGGCAAAATCTTTTGCCGCTTCTTTCATAAAAGGGGAATGGAAACCGCCACCAACTGCAACGGGCATTCCTCTGCCGCCAGCCTCTCGAATTGCTAAAGAGAAAGCCTCCATTTCTTCTTTTTTACCTGCAACCACCAACTGCCCTGGGCCATTGTAATTCACAGGATAAACGTTTTCAAATTTTTCACATATTTCTTCCACCTGGGCATTGTCCAGCTTCATCACTGCTACCATTGAACCCGGATTTTTTTCAGCCTCCCTAGCCATAATTTTTCCCCTAAAACAAGCTAGGCGAAAACCATCCAAATAATCATAGGCACCTGCAAAAGCTAGGGCAGGAATTTCACCCAGGGAGAACCCAGCCACACCATCGGGGATAATCCCCTCTCCTTTTAACGCCAATGCTGCCGCCAAATCTGCCAAATACAAACAAGGCTGTGTATTTTCTGTATTCTTTAATTCCTCGTCCGTACCAAAAAAACATTGGTTTAGAGTATTGGGGCGAATTTCCTCCGCCCCCTGGAATAACTTTTGAATATTTTCTTTTGTATCATAGAAGCTTTTGCCCATGCCAGCCTTTTGTGCGCCTTGGCCGGAGAAAACGAATGCTACTTTACCCATTGTGAGCCTCCTTTTAACAAAGCTTCTGCTTCTGTTGCAATCTCTTGCAAAATTTCAGCTGCAGGTTGCGCTTTCTTTACCATTCCAGAAATTTGTCCCGCTAAGAAACAGCCTTCTTTGGTATTGCCCTCTACGGCTGCCTTTCTTAATGCTCCTACACCCAACTCTGCTACCATTTCCGCTGTAGTTTCGGGTGCATATTCTTTTTTCAAAAATTCTCGGCTAAAGTTATTTTTCAAGCAACGGCAGGTGTTTCCACCAAATCTTCTACCTGTTGTAGTTGTTGATATATCACTTGCCTTTAAAACCAACTCTTTATAATTAGGATGAACGGAACACTCCTCAGCCAGTAGGAATCTGGTGCCCATTTGCACCCCAACGGCACCCAGCATAAATGCTGCTGCAATTCCTCTGCCATCACCAATACCCCCTGCTGCCAATACAGGAATTTTTATAGCGTCACAAACTTGAGGAATTAATGGCATTGTACTCATATCCCCAATGTGACCGCCAGATTCGCCCCCTTCAGCTATTACAGCCGTTGCCCCCGCCTTTTCCATCATTTTTGCTGCAGCAACAGAAGCCGCAACAGGAATCACTTTAATTCCCGCCTCGTTCCACATTGGCATAAATTTTGTTGGGATACCAGCTCCTGTTGTTACAACAGAAACCTTTTCGTCCACAACAATTTTAGCTACTTCTTCCACATGTGGGCTCATCAGCATAATGTTTACTCCAAAGGGCTTATCTGTTAAACTCCGTGCAATCTGGATTTGTTCACGAAGGTAATCGCCACCGGCATTCATGGCGGAAATAATTCCTAATCCACCGCCGTTTGAAACTGCTGCTGCCAACTTGCCATCAGCAATCCAAGCCATACCGCCCTGAAAAATGGGATATTCAATTCCTAACATAGAACAGATGGGTGAAAGGATCATTCTGCCCTCCTCCTCTCTTACTGCAATTTGCTTTCGATCAGTGCTACTAAGTCGCCTACGGCATTTACTTTGTTTTCACCTAATTCGATTTCTGTGCCAAACTCTTCTTCAACATTCATCAAAAGTTCCATAACATCTAAAGAGTCGATACCCAAAGTTTCAAACTTTGTGTCCATTTTAATTTCACTTACTTCACATTCCAATTTTTCTGCCAACATTGCTGCAACTTTTTCAAATACCATGATTTTAATCTCCTTTTTTTGTCCAATTAAACTTTTTTTATATATGAAGCCTTGCGGCGTTCATTACCATCTTAAAATACAGGTTGCACTTGCCAATCCCCCGCCAAAAGCAGGTAGCAATAACAAATCGCCTTTTTCTAACATCCCTTTTCGGTTCATCTCATCCAATGCAATAGGGATACTTGCAGAAGAAGTGTTACCATATCTATCAATATTCACATAAAATTTTTCTTGCGGAACCCTCAGCTTTACGCTGGCGAAATCAATAATTCTTTTGTTTGCCTGATGAGGAACAATATATTTGATATCATCAAAGGTAAGTCCGTTTCTTTCCAAAAGCTGTGTTGTGTCATTGCAAATTGCATTTACTGCAAATTTGAATGTTTCCTGACCTGCCATATGGATAAAGGGCTTTTTCTGTGTCCCTTTATAAAAAGGTGACTTTCCAATGTCTTGAGGGATGTCAATTACGTCTGAACCACCCTTAACATCAAAAATAGAGTCTACATAGGAGTCCCCTTCCCCCAAAACGACTGCCCCTGCACCATCGGCAAAAATAACACAGGTTCCTCTATCATCCCAGTCCAAAATACGGCTCAAACGCTCTGCGCCAACTACCAAAACCTTTTTCGCCTTGCCCCTTGCAAAAAAACCTGCCGCCGTTTCCAGCATAAAAACAAAAGCAGAACATGCCGCACTAACATCCATAGTCATGCAAGAAACACCTAAATGTTTTTGAATCATACAGGAAACAGAGGGAGAAATAGATTCCCCACTTATACTGGCAGCCAAAATCAAATCTAATTCTTCCGCCTTTACACCACTATTCTCCAGTGCAGCCAAAGCCGCCTGATACCCCATCACATCTGTCGTTTCGTTTATGCTAAAATGTCTTTGCTTTACGCCAACCCTTTGCATTACCCATTCATCATTGGTATCAACATATTTTGATATATCTTCATTAGTCACAATATTGGGGGGCACATACATCCCCGTTCCAAGCACATTAAAACTCATATTTTAATCCTCCGAACTGCTTTCTTTTGTGTTATGCAAACTTAGTACCAAAAAAAAAGAAAAAGGTTACAAAAAAAATATTTTTTTTTTGTAACCTTTTTCTGAAAAATAAAAATTGGGTAACAAAGCCCCTCATATCAATGCTTCTGGCTATTATTAGAATTTTTTAATTATTCTATTTTTTTGCAACAAGCAGCATCTCAGTCTTCCCGAACACGCATTAAAAGCATGATTAACGCACATAAAGATGCACTTACATAACCTAATACCGCTGCAACAGTCCATAAACGACGAATGCGCATTTGCTTGGCTAGCTCATTATAATTCCCGTTAGACATAAAATGAAAACTTTGTGATGCTGGAGTTGTAATTCCATATTGCCTATAAAACTCCCTACACCTTTTGCACTGTCTTAAATGCTCCTTCACTGCTGATTGGCTAGTTTTGCTAGCCTCTCCATCATGATACAAAGCCACAAGATCCATTACAATATCACAATTCAAACTCATGCTTCAACACCTCCAAAAGCATTTTCTTCGCCCTAAAATAAATAACCTTCGCAGAATTCTCGCTAATTTTTAAAGCTAAAGCAATTTGAGCGAATGATAATTCAGCATAAATTCGTAATAATACAACATCACGATATTTTTTGGGTATGCCCTCAACAATACCCCTCACTGCTTCCTCTACATCTTTTCTTCGCATATGCTCCTCGGGATCATTGCATCCTGCACAATATGTGTTAACAACTAACTCTAAGTTAGCTGAATCTAAATCCAATTTATTTTTTTTCAAATACTTAAAATACACATGCTTTCCAATGGAAGCAAGCCAGGTAAATAACTCACACTCTCCACGGAATCTGTGAAAGGATGTATAGGCTTGTAAAAATGTTTCCTGCGTCAGATCCTCTGCCAAATCCCCATCGGCACAAAGCCGATATAAAAAGCAATATACCTTGTCATAATACTCTGTATAAAGGGCTTCGAAGGATTTCAATCCATCACCTTCTCTCAATTGAATCATATTTTTCCCATGATACCATAGCCCCATAGAAAAATCTATACCCTAATCGTGGTTGATACTCCATGCTTTTTTCCAAAACTACTTTTTTTCGTCAAATATATTCATATTATTAAAAAATAATTTTTTTCTCAATATCCCTTCCTTGGGCAAACATTTTTAATAGTTCTTCCGCCTCATCCATGTAATCCCCCAAATCCATTTCACCATCAAACCCATAAAAAACCATAAGAATCTCCTTGGTTTTATTTGTAATCATTGCTCTAGTATTGTCGCTAGTGGGGTTACCAAAAGGGCCTATCTCATCAAATAAAGCTGGTAAAAATTCTATATTTAAAACATCCTTGCCAATACCCTGATATGCTGTTCCTTGAGGGGCACGAGCCCATAAAATTTCTCCTCTCAATTCTTCCAAGTCGTATGTGCCCATGGAATACCCAGATTTTATTGAGAGATAATTGTTGATATCCACGACATTATTAATATAATACAATCCACGTTCCTTTGCAATTCTGCGGCACATCGCCTCGGCCGAACAACGATAGCGGTTGGCATCCTTCCCCAAAGCCTTATACGCCTTTCTTGTGGCTTGGATTTTTTCCCTCTTGTTCGCCTGGGAGAGCTCAACCTCTGCCAGTTCAGCAATCTTACCATTCAGCAGTTCCAAGAATGATGGGTCATCTTCCTTCACAACCACCTGGCATTGCAATGCTCCCAAAACTGCCTCGACACATCGTTCTTTTAAGCTATCATCTATCGATATATTTCGCATAATGGTTATCTCCTTTTCAATTTCCTTCTCTATAACAGATTACGACAAAATAATTTCTTGTCAAGGGGAAAAGGAGAAACCCATCCTTTCAAAAAACATTATTCAACCATTCCCATAGACATAAAAATTGTGCTATGATAAAAAGAAAAGGAGTGGACAACTTCATGACTCTCATGCAGCTGGAATACATAATGGAAATATACCAATGTGGCTCTATGAATAAAGCAGCACAAAACCTATTTGTCTCCCAATCCGCAATTTCCACTGCCATAAAAGAGCTGGAAGATGAGTTAGGAATAACCATTTTTGTGCGTAGTAATCGTGGCATTTCCCTTACAGAAGAGGGCCAAGAATTTATTTCAAAAGTCCACCTCCTTTTACAGCAAGCCAAAGAAGTAAAACTTTTTTATTCAGGCAAAAATACCCAAGAAATTTCTCGCCTGTCCATTTCCACCCAACGCTATCCTTTTTGTGCAAAAGCATTTGTAGAATTTTTAAAAAATCAAAATGACCCAAACTTTCGTTTTGGGTTTAAAGAATGTCCCATGGGTAAAGTTATTGAGGAGGTCCAAACTGGCAAGAGTGACCTGGGGATTATTTTCCTTTCAGATATCACCCAAGTTTTTTTAAGCAAATTATTTCACTCAAAAAACCTTGTATTTCATGAAATGAAAAGACTTCGCCCCCATGTTTTCATGAATAAAGACCACCCTTTGGCACAACAAAAGGAGATCCCATTCAGTGAATTAAAAAAATATCCCTTTGTTGTTTTTTCTAAAAAAGATGAAAGCTCTTTAAACTTTTCAGAAGAAGCGGTTTTAAGCCAAACCATTGATTATAAGCAGATCATTTATGTGAATGATAGAGCTACTGCCTATAATATCATCTCCCACACTACTGCGATCTCCACGGGCAGCGGTGTTTTACCCGATGGCTATTACGACCCCCGCATATCTGCCATTCCCATTGCTTCACCCGTTTGTGATATGCAAATTGGATGGATTTCAAGAAAAGGGGAACTCCTTTCTCAAAAAGCGAAAGAATTTGTTTCCATTTTAGAAGATCAAATAAAAAAATATTAAATTAAACGGTCGCCGTTTTTACGGCGACCGTCTATATGAGAGCAGGTAGGAAAAAAGCTTTTTAATTTCCATTACTAAAAAGATAATTTTTTAGTGAGGATTTTACTTTTCTTGAAAGGTAAATGCTTATTCTTTCAAAATTAAGCATTTCGTTATCTATTTCCTTCTTCATTTAAATTTTTGCAAAACCCGATTTTAGATCTTGAATAATATCCTCTACATTTTCCAAGCCAACAGATAAACGAATTAACCCAGCAGAGATACCAGCAGCCTTCAAATCTTCCTCGCCGTAGGTAGAATGAGTCATAGAAGCAGGATGCTCAATTAAAGTTTCGGCATCTCCTAAAGAAACAGCAACTGTCGCCAAGGACAAGCTGTTTACAAACTTCATTCCAGCTTCCTTACCGCCCTTAACTTCAAAGGAAATCATAGCCCCAAAATCATCCATTTGTTTTTTTGCAATTTCGTGGCCAACATGGCTTTCTAAGCCAGGGTAATAAACCTTTTCCACCTTTTCATGGCTAGCTAAGAATTCGGCCACTATTCTTGCATTGGCACAATGTCTCTGCATACGAATTTCTAGGGTTTTAAGCCCTCTTAAAATTAAGAACGACTCAAAGGGGCCAAGCACTGCTCCAGTCATATCCTTAATACCAAACATTTTAACTTGCTGAATAAAAGCAGACTTACCTACAACAAAACCAGCAATTACATCGCCATGTCCATTTAAATATTTTGTTGCAGAATGAACCACAACATCAGCACCTAACTCCAAAGGTCTTTGCAAATAAGGTGATGCAAACGTATTATCACACACAACCATAATCTCAGGGTTATAGCTGTGGGCAATTTTGGAAATTTCAGCAATGTCAGAAATCTTTAAATTGGGATTGGCAGGTGTTTCTAAATAAACGCAAACTGTATTTTCCTTTAAATTTGATTTGACTGCTTCTAGATCAGAAGTATCAATAAAGGAAACCTCTACACCATAACGGGTTAAGCCATGATTGAACAAAGCAAATGTACATCCATACAGGGTTTCATCAGCCAAAACGTGCTTACCAGCACTGGCAATACTCCATAAGCAAGAAGAAATAGCACCCATACCACTAGAAGCAGCTGCACATGCCTCCCCACATTCTAAGGCGGCAACCTTATCTTCTAAAACGGTAGTTGTGGGATTCCCCAAGCGAGTATAAATATATCCTTCTTCCTGACCTGCAAAACGACGTCCCCCTTGTTCGCAGTTTTCAAAAAAGAATGTAGACGTTTGATAAATAGGCATTGTCAAAGCCCCATATTGTTTGTCTTTAACATTCCCAGCGTGAATAGCCTTTGTACCAAAACCACCGTTTGTATGAGCCATATATAACACTCCTTTTCCCTTATAATTTTTCCATTTATTGGTATGATAAGTATAGCATATATAAACAGTCTCCCGTTATTATACCTTTTTTATACTCGGTTATCTGAAAAACCGATAACAATGTATTATCGACCAAAGCCCTTGAATTTCAACAAAAAAACAGTTATCATAATTCTTGATGAAAAGAAAAGGAGAGAAGTATTATGGAAGAAAAAGCACTGATTGTATCTTGCGTAGAATATTATAGCTTTTTGAAAAATATCCCCGCAAATAAAGTTTTCCAATCCTTTCAACAAGCCTCTATTATAGCTATGATTTTAGAAAGCAATCAAAATTTTCCAGACATGGATTTAGGCTTTTATGCAGGTATGATCGATGGAATAATTGCCATGGAGAGCGATGCCGATGAAAATGATTATGCACATTACAAGGAGCGTACTGCTGTAATTTCTCAGGTTGTGTCAATGCTGGCAAAGAAGCATCATTTAGACCCTGTGGAAGCCTGCCAAATGTACTATGCATCACATACAGGGGAAATGGTATCTGAGGATAGTACTGGCTATTATCAAAAAATTCCATCTGATATTTTAGCCTTGGTTGAGGCAGAATAAACTTTTTGCATGAACCACTTATAGAAACTTAAAAAAGCCCTATTTACCCCAATACTTTTACTGGTTAAATAGGGCTTTTTATTTATTTTATTATCTAAAATCAGAGGACAAGGAAACAGTCCAAACCTTATACAGAAAAATCCTAAAATACATCATAAAATTGCAATGGCACGAATAGGTGCACCATCAGAATTTTCAAATTTCAAAGGCAACGCAACAAGTAAAAACTCCTGCTGGCCAATCAAATCCAAATTACAAAGGTTTTCCATGATTACTATATTTTCATTGGCTAACATAAAATGATGTAATTTTAGCTCAAGGTCGGCAATAGGATCTAAACCGATATTGTCCAAACCAATTCCCTTTTTATTATTATCTACAATATAAGCAGCAACCTCTTTAGAAATCACCGGGTATTCTCCGAAATACTCCTCTTGTCCCCAATATTCTTCCCATCCCGTTTGAAAAATAATAAATTCTGCCCCATCTACTCGTTCTTTGTTACGTTGGATATAAGTAATATCGATCGTTCCTCCAGGGCCAACATCCCTGGCATCAATAATGCAGGCTTTTCCCACAAACGCTGATACATCCTTCTTATCTAGCGAAATTTTTTCAGGAAAAATATGATGGGGTGCATCCATGTGCGTACCAGTATGGGAATACATTTGTAGTAGGGTTTCTTTAAACCCACTTTCTTCATATGTGTTTGCAATGGTCAAACTTGGTCCCTCTGTTCCAGGATAGACTGGTATTGTATTAGAAATTGTGCGTGTCAAATCTATTACTCTCATTCTTTCAACCCTCTCTATGTTTTTCAAATTATGTAATCCATCCAATATATGGTATTGTATCATAGTTTGCTTATTCAAAAAAGAGATATCCTGTAAAGATATCCCTTTTCATGTTATTATTTGATTCCTTTAAACCGAATAAAATGCCTTGCTCACAACTCTAAAGCCTTGCTTTGAACAAAAAGGTTTCTTTTCATAAAATAATATACAATGCCAAAGACATCAGCCAATGCCCAACCTATGGGAACCGCCCACCAAATGCCAACTATCCCTATTGTAGAGACGGAAGAAAGAATATAAGCAAGTAAAACACGACTCCCTAAGGAAATGATCGTTAACACAATAGACATCTGTGATTTGCCAATGCCTCTATATAAACCATATAGTAAAAAGAGAATACCAATTCCAACGTAGCTAGCGCCGACAATATGTAAATATTGAATACCTATTTGAATGGTATCAACTTCCGTTGCATCAATGAATATCAACATGAGTGGTTCTGCAAAAAAACACACAAAAGCCGAAACCAAAATGCAGAACCCTGCAGAAATCATCATAGAAATTTTAGTTCCAATTTTAATTCTATCCAATTTATTGGCACCATAGTTTTGGGCAACAAATGTAGCAAATGCATTTCCAAAATCCTGAGCAGGCATATAGGATAGTGCATCTATCTTTACTACAACTGCAAAAGCTGCGCTTGCTGCAAAACCAAAACTGTTGACAAGACCTTGCACCATCAAAATGCCAAGGTTCATGATGGATTGTTGCACGGCTGTTAATGTTGAGTTATGAATCACAAGTCCTATGAGGGACTTATCAAAGTGCATATTACTTTTGTTAGGGCAGATATCCTTTCCTTTTAAAACAAAATAAATGGTAATTAAAATTGCCGATAAACCTTGGGCAATTACAGTTGCTAGGGCCGCCCCTGCAACACCCATATCAAAATAAATAATAAACAAAATATCCAGCACAATATTGGTCACAGCGGCAACTGCTAGAAATGCCAAAGGCATCAATGTGTTGCCAATGCTTCGTAGCACAGATGAGACAAAATTAAAGATGGCAACAAAAATCATCCCCCCAAAAATTATCTTTAAATATTGTTCCGTAAAAGAGATAGCCTCAACTGGAATATTTATCCAAATAATAAATTTATCTAACAGTATGTAGGCCAAAACATTGATTACCGCCGAAATAATGACAATAAAAACAAAAGCATTAAAAATACTTGTTTTCATACTTTCATTCTTTTTTGCCCCATAAAGCTGCGCAAAAACCACACCACTCCCCATGCATAAACCCAAAACAATAGAGGTAAGCAGCACCATAAGCGAATAGGAAGACCCCACAGCAGCAAGTGCAGTGGAACCAATGGTTTTACCCACAATTAACGTATCCACAACATTGTACATTTGTTGCAGAAGGTTCCCTAAAATCATCGGCATACTAAAAACAATTAGAGATTTGCCGATTTTTCCCGTTGTCAAATCATACTTCAAATTCTCTCTCCTATCTATGATCATTTCAGTTCAAAAGCGAACTAAATACTTCTTGTTATATAAAAACGACGAGAAAAGTAAACTTTTCCCATCGTTTTGTTTCTCGATGCGACAGGATTCGAACCTGCGACCTCGGCGTCCCGAACGCCGCGCTCTACCAAACTGAGCCACGCATCGATTTCTGAAATAATTATATTCTGCCCTTTTTTTCCAATAATGTCAAGTCAGATTGGATGTTTATGCTCCCAAATGATTAGCAACTCATGGCAATCAATAAAAAGAGTAGGGGTTTCCCCCTACCCTAAGCCATCCGTATCCATTTTAATGAAAACTCGAAAAAATATTTCTTTATGATGCCATTTTTCTAAGGGTCAACGTTGTTAAAACCTAGGGAAACCATGTTCAGCATAGAAAAAGCATTATTCTGCCGTTTCTGCTGCTTCTACTGCTTTCATAATTTCCTGATTGATGTGAATCGCCAACTCATCCAGCTGTTTTTGATCAACAACATTTGGTGCATCTGTCATTGGGCAAGATGCATCCTTAACCTTTGGGAAGGCAATAACATCACGGATGCTAGTAGCGCCACACATCAACATGATGATACGGTCCAAACCAAAAGCAAGACCACCATGTGGAGGTACACCATATTTAAATGCATCTAACAAGAAACCAAATCTTTCTTGTGCATCCTCCTGACTGAAGCCCAATAACTCAAACATCTTTTGCTGAACATCTCTGCGGTGAATTCTGATAGAACCTCCGCCCAATTCATAGCCATTTAATACAATATCATATGCCTTGGCCCGAACCTTACCAGGGTCTGTTTCCAGTAGCGTCAAATCTTCATCCATAGGTGCTGTAAATGGGTGATGAACTGCCACGAATCTGCCCGCTTCTTCATCCCATTCCAACATAGGGAATTCAGTAATCCAAAGGAAACTATAATCGTCAGACTTTGTCAACTCTAACATCTTAGAAAGCTCTAAACGTAATGCACCCAAAGAATCAAATACAACCTTGTCCTGATCGGCACAAATTAAAATTAAGTCACCTGGCTTGCCGTCCATTTTATCCACAATCTCTTGCAATTTTTCTTCTGTAAAGAATTTTGCAATCTGAGATTTTAAAGTTCCATCCTCGTTTACAACAATCCAAGCCAATCCCTTTGCACGATATGTTTTTACAAACTCAACCAAACTGTCAATTTTCTTTCTCGGGAAAGAGCCACAATCCTTTGCATTTATTGCTCTAACGCTACCGCCTGCCTCTAATGCGGTTTTAAACACAACAAAATCTGTACCAGCGACCACCTCTGAAATATTTACCAACTCCATGCCAAAACGAATGTCTGGTTTGTCAGAACCAAAGCGTTCCATGGCCTCTTTGTAAGTCATCCTCTTTAGTGGCAATGGAATCTCTAAATTTAAAACATCTTTAAATACCTTCTGCATCATTCTTTCGTTTACATCCATGATATCTTCAACGTCAACGAAAGAAAGTTCCATATCAACCTGTGTAAATTCAGGCTGACGATCCGCTCTTAAATCCTCATCACGAAAACATTTTGCCACCTGATAATAACGGTCCATACCTGATACCATTAATAACTGCTTGTACAGCTGGGGTGACTGTGGCAAACCATAAAAATTACCAGGGTGCACGCGGCTAGGAACCAAGTAGTCTCTTGCACCCTCAGGTGTACTTTTGCCCAAAATCGGTGTTTCAATTTCTAAGAAATTCTCCTGATCTAAGAAATTTCTCATAACTTGCACTACCTTGTGTCTCAAAAGCAAATTGTTCAACTGGCTACGACGACGTAAATCCAAATAGCGATATTTTAATCTTAGGTCATCCTTCACCGTTATATTATCTTCAATCTGGAATGGTGTTGTCTCTGACTCAGAAAGAATACGAATTTCAGAAGCAATAATTTCAATTGTTCCTGTTTTCATATTAGGGTTGATGTTGCCTTCGGTTCTCGGAGCAACTTGACCCTTTACAGCCAAAACAAATTCACTTCTAACGCCTTCTGCTTTAGCAAATAAATCTTTTTCAGCAACATTACCATCAATAGCAATTTGAACCAAACCTGTTTTATCTCTTAACGCAATAAAAATCAATTGTCCAAGGTCACGGCGACGCTGAACCCAGCCCATAACCGTTACTTCCTTCCCAATCATGCTTTCATTCACTTCACAACACATACAGCTTCTTTTTAAGCCTGTTAATGCTTCGCCCATTTTTGATGTCTCCTTCAAATACTAATTTTCTTTATCTATCATACCATTTTTCCCAAAAAAGTAAAGTTTTCCTGAAAAGTTTCATGTTCTTTTCTCCCCTTTTACTAAGAATTCATGATTATGGGTTTTACCCTTTCTTGAGTAGTTTCCTTTTTTATACAAGTATGATATAATGTTAACAGAAATAAGAATAAAATTTGCTTTTCTTCTAAATCCTACGTTCACAGTGAAAATAATGAGAAGCTAGGGTTATTAAAGTGCAACCTTATTTTAACTTTAATAGTTGCCCAAAAATAAAAGCACTTGAAACTTATTTCAAGCAAAAATTAGGAGTGATATACATGAACCAACATAAAATCATCACAATTAGCCGTCAATATGGCAGCGGCGGCCGCATCGTAGGTAAGCTATTGGCAGAACGCTTGGGGATACCCTTTTATGATAATGAACTAATCACCTTGGCAGCAGAAAAAACTGGTCTTTCAAAGGAATGCTTCGTAAATGCTGAAGAAACTTCTGCTGGAAACTTACTACTATCTCTAACCACCCTAACCCCCAGCATAGATTCTTTCGGCTTGCCATTAAATGAAAAAATCTTTCTTGTTCAATCTCAAGTAATCAAAGAAGTTGCAGAAAAAGGTAGTTGTGTCATTGTTGGGCGCTCTGCCGATTATGTTCTTTCCGATATGGAAAATTGCATCAATGTATTTTTGCAGGCAGATTTAAAAGATCGTGTGAAGCGAGCAATCACCCAATATGGTCTCTCAGAAAAAAATGCAGAGGCCACAGTAATCAAAACTGACAAGCGTCGTGCTAGTTATTACAGCTACTTTACCGGCCTAAAATGGGGCAAGGCAGAAAACTACGATCTAATTCTAAATACATCCAGGATGGATCTTGAAAAAATTGTTGATGTGCTCAACAAATATGTTTCATTAAGATAGCAAAAAAAGGCATCCATAATTTCATTATGGATGCCTTTTAAACTTCATTAAAATAATAAACAAAAACTCCCCACGTTCCTTCTATCAATCCCTTGAAACTTATCCTCCATCACACCATTCCTGATGGCTATGATTCAACTCTTTTATAGTTAGAGTGTCCTGTCTATCTCTAGTCACATCACTTTTTCCACGGTTGTATTGGGGAAGAACTTTTGTACAATTTCTGCTCCGCTTAACCCTTGGGCAGCTAACTCCTTAGCACCATATTGACTTAAACCAACACCATGACCACAGCCACCACCATAAAGAGCAATTCCCGTCAGCTTTCCTTCATTGTTTTTCATCTCTTTAATAGCAAAGAAAGCGCTGGGTAGCATTTTTTGTCCTGTTAGTGTGCCTCCACTTAGCCTTTGCAAGTTAATGGTCTCACCAATGGTTCTCTTTGTGGGTGAAAGCACTTTTCGAATAGCGTTTTCTGTATAGACTTGAACAGCACCTTTTTCAAAATCCATCTCTAAGATTTTTATAATACCGCCTTGGCCTCTCTCCGCTACGTTCATGCCTGTCAACCGCCCTAAGCCCTTAGTTGCAGCGGCAGCCCAGCTGCCATCCCCCTGCTTTACTTTAACCAAGGCAGGGTTTGACGCTGATAAGTCAGCTAAAGTTTTTTCCATAATCTCAGTAAGCTGACTGGCACTAAAGTAAACCTTCCAACGGTACCATGCGGATTCCTTATCATATCCTTCCATGTTCCAATCTTGCCAAAAAGCAAGCCATTCTTCCTCAGTTTTAGGCATCTGCTGGGTAACACCAAAAGCCTGCCCCTCTAAGTAAGCTTTGCCCTTGCTGCTAAAGGTTCCATCGGTAGACCAAACATCGGAGTCTTTTGTACCAAAGCCACAAGATGTAGAATAGAAATAGGTCTGAGCAACCCGGTCCCCTGCCACAACACACATCCCCTCCGTAGCCGCAACTGCATTTTGTGCCTCCAAAGCGGTATCAGCCCCCATGAAAACTTGACTTGCCACCGTATCCGTTACATGGGCACCATAATGCCCATATGCGTTGGCATAAAACTGATTATATGCATAGCTTCTTGCACAGATGGCTTGCGCCTCCAGTGCTGACTGCCCAAAGCTTACAGGCATTTCATAAGGAACCACCCCAAGAAGATATTCTTCCATACCCAACTCATTTATAATGGCTACTTTATCCCCCATTCTCTCCATTTCAATCAATCCAGAATATGCTCTTTCCTGCCCGTCATCAAACGTTAGAATAACCTTCCCTGAAACAGTCACGATGCCATGGTCAAACCAAGCCAAGTCCGCTGTAAGCGTTGCCGCACCCGATGTAAAATCTTTCTCTCCAACTCCATTGGATAAAGAGAAACCCTCTGCCCCCTTTACCGTCACCGAATCCTGAAGACCACCGCCTAAAAGCACTCTAATCTTTTCAGGGACGACATCCTTCTGTATTACTGCACCCATTACCTTATCATCTAATACATAGAAATCTGCTAAGTCAGTACCACAAATCAAAGCATTTTGGTTCTGGCATGATAGATCCTGCCCATAAACACGGAAATTCTCTGCCCATTGCAGCTCTCCGCTATCACTTAGATAAACTTCCTTATCATCTACCCTTTTTACGAATTCCCCACTAAGCTTGTTTCCCTCTTTTACCGTAGCCTTACCCTTTTCTATCGTGACATTACAAAGCCCATCCTCAAACTCAGATCCCTCAAAGGAATATTCCTTCCGCCCTGCTCCTGTTAGTATAATTTGATCGCCCTCTTTTTGGCAATAAATATTTTCTATGGTTGGTGCTACCTCATCTACGGATATTAGGCCAATAATTTCTCCTCCCTTCTCCCAAAATGAAATTTTTTCATCGGTATAGATTGAAAGGTCGTATCCGTCTGCACCATAAATACCTCCATCGAAAAGATTTTCTTCTCCTGGCATAAATAGAACCTGTGTCTTCTTGCCAATTCCGTAGGAATACATACTATCCTCAGCACGTCTTGCCATCAATGCTTTTTCAAAAAGTTGTGTCCAAAGACTATAAGCCACCGCCATTTCTCGGTTATCATCGGTCAGAACCATTCGCTTTTCATAATCTGGTGCCACACGATCCATGAGGATTTGTGCCTCCCAAAGCAACAGATCGTCATCTGGCCGAAATCCTTCTCCATCCCCTGAAAAAAACTCAAGCTCCACCGCTGCATTAATATATGGATAAGCCCAATTATCTTTTGACACATCGGGAAAGGAGACATCTTGGGGTAAATTTTGTACTTCTTCAGGAGTATAAAAAGCCAATGCTAACATTTTTGCCGCTTGGCTTCTTGTGATGGGAATATCATCTCCAATAATTCCTTGCGGCGCCTGGGTTGTGGTCGTAACCTCCTGTTTAGGCATACCACTACATCCGCCTAATATAAATCCAAAAGCAACTATCCATATCAGTAACCGTTTCATTGGTTTCACTCTCCTATCAGACTTTGTACAAGTCTATGCTTTTGGAATAAAAAAAGAACAGACGGTTTAATCGTCTGTTCTGATCATGGGCAAAAAAAGATCCCAAAGTGCCGTCCTTACCGCTTGACACCTAGCCTTAGCTAGGTGGGTTACCGCAGCCAAAGCCTCTGCCTTCCCCCGCCCAATGGGAATTATCTTGGGGCCTGACATAACTTTTGCGTATAGGAATCCCGAGTCAGTTGTGTAGGTTCAAATATGGTAAGATCTCGAACACTTCAGGAATTTGTAGTTACATTATACTACGCAATTCGCAATACATCAATAGGAAAACATCTACATATTTGAGGTATCTTTCAAAGACACAATGCCCACTAAAATTGCTCCAAAAAGCAATGCAGCATCCGCAATATTGAAAATTGGGGCATTTTCCCCTTTTTTGATATAGATAAAATCTGTTACATATCCCTTCTTCCATCTCTCCAAAAAATTTCCATAAGCTCCGCCCAGAGTGATGGCCAAAGGGAAACCATATCTTTTGGCATCCTTTTTGCTAAAGCAAGCACCTAAAAAGAAAATGCTATAAATTGCTGTAAGTCCACCCGTAATACTTAAAATGATTTTCTTTTTTCCTTCAAGTTTATGATACGCCAACCCATAATTCTTTATGTGTTGGAAATACAGGAGATTTTTGGCTACTTCTTTGGGTTTTCCCAGAGGCAAGTTTACATCTGCCCATTTCTTGCTTCCCAAATCCAGCCCCAAAACTCCTAAAAACACCAAAATATTTTTCATAAATCATCACCCCTTTCATTATCAAATCTGTTTTTTTGCCATAAAAGGCGGAATCAACCTCTAAATTTCCTTGCCACAAACAAAGTAACGTATTATAATTTTATTACGGGAAACAATCATTTGTAAACAAAAAAAAGAAAGAGGTGTTTTAATATGGCGTTGGTAACAACGAAAAAAATGTTCGAAAAAGCTTTTCAGGGCGGCTATGCCATCGGCGCATTTAATATTAATAATATGGAAATCATTCAGGGTGTAGTTGAGGCTGCAAAGGCACAAAACTCTGCAGTTATCCTTCAGGTTTCCAAAAGTGCATTAAAATATGCACACCCAAAATATTTAAAAGCCATGGTTGATGCAGCTGTTGAAGAAACAGGTTTAGATATCGCCCTGCACTTGGATCACGGCTCTAGTTTTGAAGTATGCAAGGACTGTATTGAACATGGTTTCACCTCAGTCATGTTTGACGGTTCTCATTTAGAATATGAAGAAAACGTAGCACAAACAAAAGCCATCGTGGAATATGCTCATGCACGAGGGGTTGTAGTTGAAGCCGAGTTAGGCAAGCTTGCTGGCGTAGAGGACGACGTAAATGTTGATGCAGCAAACGCTACTTACACAGACCCCGATCAGGCTGTGGACTTTGTTAAGCGCACAGGGGTTGATTCCTTGGCAATTGCCATCGGAACAAGCCATGGTGCCTATAAGTTTAAAGGCGAAGCAAAATTGGACTTTGACCGCCTCGAAACAATCACAACAAAATTAGAAGCAGAAGGAATTCATAACTTCCCCATTGTTTTACACGGCGCTTCTTCGGTTGACCAAAATTGTGTTGCAATGTGTAACGAATTTGGCGGAAATATCTCTGGCGCAAAGGGCATCCCTACCGAAATGTTACGTAAGGCATCCTCTATGGCGGTTTGCAAAATCAATATGGATACAGATCTTCGCTTGGCGATGACAGCGGCTATCCGTAAATCCTTTGGTGAAAATCCCTCAGCTTTTGACCCCCGTGGTTATTTAGGTGCAGGTAGAGACTTAATTCAGGTGTTAGTGGAAGATAAAATTAAAAATGTTATCGGTTCCACAAACTCTATGGACTAATCAATAATAGTTTATAGCTGTTCCTGTCGCAGGAGCAGCTTTTTTCAAAGTTAACTTTTGGTGTAGACTCAAAAATTGATGACTCTATTAGATATTGTTTTCAAATCTACAAGCACTAAAAGAAAAGGAGGTATATAGATGTACGAACTCATTCAAGTTGCCCCAAACACCTTTTATATCAACGCACCATCTAAAATTGGCGTGTACCGCATCGCACCAGACGAAGTTCTATTAATCGATAGCGGCAACGATAAAGATGCCGGAAGAAAAATCCAGAAGATTTTGGAACAACAGGGCTGGAGACTTACTGGTATACTTAATACCCACTCAAATGCCGATCATATTGGGGGTAATACATTATTGCAGAATAGGCTGGGCTGTCCCGTCTTTTGCACCCCTATGGAAAATGCTATCATAAAAAATCCCATTCTAGAGCCTTCTTTTCTTTATGGCGGTTTTCCTTTTCAAAAATTAAGAAACAAGTTTTTGATGGCCACTCCATCTGAAGCAGAGGATATTGCCAAAGCAAATCTTCCTGCAGGCATGGAGATTTTTCCTTTGGGTGGACATTTTTGGCAGATGGTTGGCGTGAAAACACCGGATAACGTTTATTTCCTAGCCGACTCCGTCTTCAGCGAAACCATTTTGGAAAAATACCACATCAGCTTTAACTATGATGTCACAGCATACTTTAAGACCCTTGACTTTATCGAAACCCTCACCGGCGATTTATTCATTCCTTCCCATGGCGAGCCCATAAAGGATATTCGCCCACTTGTGGATTTAAACCGTAAAAAAGCAGAAGAAATCCTTATGGAACTTCTTCAAATTTGTGCTTCACCTAAATTTTTCGAGGAAATTCTAAATATCGTCTTTGAACGATATTCTCTTACCATGGACTATGGTCAGTACGTCTTGGTGGGAAGCACAATTCGTTCCTACCTATCCTATCTCTATGATACTGAGAAGATAGAAGCATATGTAGAAAACAACTTTCTATTGTGGAAAACAAGGGCAATTCCATCCTCATAAAACAGAATATTTGCAATATGTTTTACGACGAACCCCTAAATTCTTATTGACAATAAAAATATATCGTCGTATCATAGATAAGTATTACTTAAAGAGCCATTTATAAGCGCTGCTTCGGCAGCGCTATACTTTCGCTTATTTTAGCTTATATTACATCTATATTCGGAGTTGCATTAGGTAAAGGGGGTTTTTTGATGAGTTCCGTTGCTACTGAAATGAAAGAAAATAAAATGGGCACTATGCCCGTTACTAGGCTGCTTTTTACAATGTCTGTCCCTATGATTATATCTATGCTTGTGCAAGCATTATACAATATTGTGGATAGCGCATTCGTTGCACAAATTAGCGAAAATGCCCTGTCAGCCGTTTCCTTAGCCTTCCCCATGCAAAACTTTATGATTGCTGTTGCCACCGGTACGGGGGTCGGTGTAAATGCATTGCTTTCAAAAAGCCTTGGGGCAAAAAAATTCGATACTGCAAACAAAACTGCTTGTGTCAGCTTGTTTCTAGCAGTAATGAACTGGTTATTTTTTGTAGTTGTTTGTCTTGTTTTTACAAAGTCATATTTACGAGGACAAACCAATGTTCCCGAAATCATCCGTGACGGCGAAATTTACTTACGAATTGTGCTTATGGGTTCACTGGGTATTTTTATTCAGGTTGCAGTAGAACGTCTACTGCAGTCCACAGGCCGAACTGTTTACGCCATGATAACCCAAGGTGTTGGCGCTGTGGTTAATATCATTTTAGACCCTATTTTAATCTTTGGTCTATTGGGATTCCCTAAAATGGGTGTTGCTGGTGCGGCTTTGGCTACCATTGCCGGACAGATCGTTGGATGTATCATCGGCATCATTCTAAATATAAAAAGAAACCATGAAATCCACATTGATTTCAAAAATATACTACCCAATAAGTATATCTTAAAAAATATTTATATCGTGGCAATTCCATCTATTTTAATGGTTTCCATCGGTTCTATCATGATTTTCTGTATGAACCGTATTTTGGATAGCTTCACTCCTACGGCAATCGCTGTTTTCGGTGTATACTTTAAACTTCAGAGCTTTATCTTTATGCCTGTTTTTGGGTTAACCAACGGCATGATACCAATTATTGCGTATAACTATGGAGCTAGAAACAAACT
The DNA here is from genome assembly GCF_040307045.1 of Anaerotignum sp. GTDB lineage: Bacteria > Bacillota > Clostridia > Lachnospirales > Anaerotignaceae > Chakrabartyella. The sequence goes on along the minus strand of NZ_JAWRKF010000008.1, from coordinate 144,230 downwards.
GCGCATCACCCAAACAATTAAACTCAGCATCATCACTGCGGTGTTAATTATGGTTGCTGGCTTTGCTTTGTTCCAATTTGCACCTAGACAACTTTTGGCTTTGTTTAATGCATCTGAAAATATGATTTCCATCGGTGTTCCTGCTTTAAAAATCATCTCTTTCAGTTTCTTGCTGGCAGGGTATAACATCATTACAAGTTCTGTTTTCCAGGCTTTGGGCAACGGTGTTTACAGCTTAATCACTTCTATTGCCAGACAGCTGGTAGTCTTAATGCCTGCTGCTTATTTATTGGCTCGCCTGGGTGAGTTAAATAATGTTTGGTTGGCATTCCCTATTGCAGAAATTGTGGCTTTCGCCCTTTGTACTGTTTTCCTTACCAGAATTGTGAAAAAGCTAGATTTCTAAAAATAAAAAGAGAGCATTAGATTTATAGAAGTTTGGACGGATGGCGCATGCTATCCGTCCTTTTTTCTTTGCAAGATTTAGGGTAAATCCTCGATATGTAATTTGTTTATATATACAAAATGATATATTTGTCAACTTGCTGTGAGAAACACCATGAAGCCCATGCAACCGCTTTACGCGTGCTTTGTTTATTGATATAATTATTGGGAAGCAGGTTCAGGTTGCTTATATTTTCTCTATTAGAGTAGATAGGGGGTGCATATGAAAATTGAAAAAAACACAATAATGAATATTGTTGCTGGGGTTTTAATTGCCATTATGCTAATTAAAACTTTGATTCCTGTTAACTTTGAAAAAGCAGCAGACGACTTTGATTTTGACAAGGTGCAAACTTGCAATGTAGACTTTTTCTCAAATGAGGCCACTGGTAAAAAGGATACAGAATACTATTTCGATTTTACATTTGATACAAGCTCAAAGGAGTATACGGATTTAATTGGACTTCTGAGATCTACAAAATACAGAAAGAAATTCTTTAATGCCGGAAATCCAATTGGATATTCCGCAACAATAAACCCACATGCAATTTTAAACTTTTATAGCGATGAGGGTGAAATGGTGGTCTTATTATTTGGTAAAGATTTTGCAATTGGTGAACATATGAATAAAACAAAATATTCACCCCAGGGAGGCACAGACTTTCAAGAAAAAGTTATTGATTTTATTTTTAAAAACGGCACTTTAAGAGAAAAGAAAGCACTTTAAGATGAATGCTCTGAAGAGTGAAAAAGTATTTATGTAGTAAGAACCCCCAAAATAGAATTATTCTGGGGGTTCTTTTGAAACTTACCTATAAGGACTGCTTTTTAATTCAGATATTTATTCCTCCAAAACCCACAAAGCATAATCTACATATAAATTACAGGAAAGCAACAATGCCTCCTCATCAATGTCAAACAAACCGTGATGATGTGCAACTATCGTGTTTGGTTTCTCCTCATTCCCTGTACCAATAAATGCATACATTCCCTTAGTTACCGCCAAGTAATCCGCAAAGTCATCAGCACCTAATGCCTTTTCGTAATCCCCAACGATATCACATTGTTTCATAATCTCTTGGGCGACCTTAGTCACTTCATCTACAACCTTATCATCGTTCACCAAAGGTGCCGCATAGTCTAAAAATGTTACTTCCGCCTGTGCCCCATACATTTGAGCTGTTTGCTTTGCAATCTGCACCACTCTTTCATTAGTATAAGTTCTCACCTCAGGCAAAAAGCTTCTGGTTGTTCCCTCTATTTCAGCATGTTCAGCCACAATGTTATACTGTGTACCAGCTCTAATGACGCCAACACCCACCACCACCGTTTCCAGTGGTGCAGTGGTTCTAGCCACAATAGATTGTAGATTTACAACAATCTGCGATGCAATATAAGCGGCATCCACACCCAATTGTGGTGTAGAGACATGGGCACCCTTTCCTGTTATGGTTATTTTAAAATAGTCACAGCTAGCACACTGAGGGCCTTTTGTTAATGCTACTTTTCCTTTGGGAAGTCTGCTAGCAACATGGGCACCAAAAACTCTTACACACCCATTTAGCAAACCCTCACCCACAAAAAGCCTAGCTCCCTGGCCAATTTCTTCCGCCTGTTGGAAAAACAATCGAACCTGCCCTGAAAACAGTTGCTCCTTAGATTTTAGTATTTTTGCCGCCCCTAATAGCGTTGCTGCATGGGCATCATGTCCACAAGCGTGGCAAAAACCATCATTTTGAGAACGATACTCAGTTATTTTCAAATCATCCATAGCAAGGGCATCAATATCTGCCCTTAAAACAACTATTTTTCCTTGACTGGATTTCTTTCCATCTATCCATGCGTAAACCCCTGTTTCCCCTACTCTCCTATGGGGAATTTCCAATGCATCCAACTCGGCCTCAATTTTATTACAGGTTTCATATTCCTGCAAACTAACCTCTGGATGGGCGTGGAAATACCTTCTCAAATGAATAATATAGTCTTTTTCTTGTAAAACATAATCCTTTAGCGCCATTTCTTTTTCCGCCTTTTCTACATTTTTACCCTAACTGTTGTTTTAGAAGAAAAGCAGATGCATTTACCAATAAAATAGATAAATCCATCTGCAATCTATGGACGGGCAACCCCATCTTAATACTTCATTAAAATTTTTTTGAATGTATCTTCTCGATTCTACCTGTTTTATTTATCCCAAGAGCAAATAAAAGCACCTTTATATTCGTCATTAATTGTTGTTTTCACATCATCTGTCTGGTATGCTGCTACAACCTTCTGATATACTTCGTTGTCTTTATCAGCGGTACGGGCTACAATTACATTGATTAACTGAGGAACCGCTTCATTTACAGATGGATCTACATTTTCAGTAAAAATGGAGTCCTTAGTAGGGTCTAAACCTGCTGTCAAGGCGTTACCACCGTTAATAATTGCTGCTGCACAGTCAGGTAAGATATTTGCCAACGTTGCAGACTCCGCCTCTAAAATTTCGATTTCTTTATTATATTTTGTGATGTCCAGTTTTGTTGGAACATAGCCCTTTGCAGGGTCACACTCAATGATACCTGCTGCTTCCAGTAATTTTAATGCTCGACCGCCGTTTGTCAAGTCGCTGGGAATTGCAATTACATCGCCATCTTTGATTTGTTCAATAGAAGCAAGCTTCTCTTTATTGTTAAAAATTGACAATGGTGCAATAATTGTGTCTCCGATATCTACAATGTCATAACCCTTTGTTTCAACGTCGTTGGCCAGAAATGCTTTGTGCTGGAATGCATTCAAATCAATCTCACCATCGTTTAATGCACGATTTGGTGCAGCATAATCAGAAAATTTTACAAGCTCAACTTGAATATTATCACCTGCCAATAACTCATTAATGGTGTCCCACTGGGCATTATACTCCCCAACAACGCCAACTTTTACAATGGTAGCCCCTGCCCCATCTTCATCTGCCTTTGCTTCACCTTCCGAGCTGTTGGATGAACCACACCCTGCCAAACCTAAAATAACTGCTGTTGCCAATGTTGTCGCAAATAACTTCTTTAAATTCTTTTTCATAATACATTTCTCCTTTTTTATGTATATTTTCTTGTTTTCCTTTATCCTTAAAATGCTTCCATTGAAGTGCCAATCATTAATGGGTCGTTTGTTTTATAATAAAATTTCCGATCCATTGAATCACTGTTATAATCATCAAAATAATTGCTATTGTAACCCAAGTCATATCGCTAAAACCCATCTGGTACCCATAACGGATGGCAAAATCGCCCAATCCGCCGGCGCCAATTGCCCCTGCAATGGCTGTAATCCCAATTAAGCTAACAAAGGTAATCATTGTTACACGGGTAATCCCAGGAATACTTTCTTTCAGGTATACACTAAAAATAATCTCCACCGGGCCAAAGCCCATAGCCTCGCTGGCTTCAATCAGCCCGTAGTCTACATCAGATAAAACTGTTTCTATCTGCCTTGCAAAAAAGGGCACTGTTCCTGCAATCAATGCCACATAAGAACCAGCCACACCAGAACCTGTTCCTACAATAGCACGGCTAACAGGAATCAATAATACCATAAGAATGATAAAGGGAATGGAACGAACAACGTCGATGCATTTATCCAAAACTTTGTACAAAAGCTGATTTTGCAAAAGCCCCCCTTTTTTCGTCACTATGAGTAAAATACCCAAGAGCAACCCTAATACAAAAGCAATGGAGCCAGAAATAAAGAGCATCTGAAAAGTTTGCTGTGTACACTTAATCAACTCTCCACCTAAAGTCTCTAAATGCGGGGCTATTTTATATAAAAAACTCATCCTTTGATCACCTCCAGCTCAACATTTCTACCTTTAATATACTGTATTGCATTTTCCATATCTGTGGATTCGCCACTTAATACAACTACCAACTTCCCAATAGGCTTATCCTTTAAAATATCCACATTTCCAAAAATAATATTAGCTTGAATGCGGTAAGCCTCTGCCAAATGAGAAATTACGGATTCCCCTGCGTTTCCACCAGAATAGGTGAGCAACACCAATTTTTCTCCCTCTTTGACTCTTGTTAACTCATGGTCTGCCTCCAAAAGCTCGTAAATCTTATTGATATTGCTTGCAGTGTCCATGAAGTCCTTTGTTAGTTTTTCCTTAGGATGGGAGAACACATCCGCCGTTTCCCCTTCTTCTACCATCCTACCCAATTCCATTATGGCAACTCTATGGCAAATATCCTTTACAACTGCCATTTCATGGGTAATTAAAACAATGGTTATCCCTAATTCATTGTTAACCTTTTTCAAAAGGCTTAAAATTGACTTGGTGGTTTGTGGATCCAAGGCACTGGTTGCCTCATCACAAAGCAAAACCTTAGGGTCATTGGCCAATGCTCTAGCAATTGCCACTCTTTGCTTTTGTCCTCCCGAAAGCTGAGATGGAAATGTATCTTTTTTGTCGGTCAAACCTACCAGTTCTAATAAGGACAATATTTTCTCATGCTTCTGTGCCTTTGACAGCTTGCTTTTTCTTAAAGGAAACTCAATGTTTTGATACACCGTTCGTGAACGTAGCAGGTTGAAATGCTGAAAAATCATACCGATTTTACGCCTTTCTTCCCTCAAGCGAATCTCTGGCAAATCCATAAGGTTTACCCCGTCAACCATCACCTTGCCCCCTGATGGTCTTTCCAAAAGATTGATACATCTAACCAGCGTGGATTTACCAGCACCGGAAAACCCAATAATACCAAATATTTCTCCCTCAGCTATATTTAAACTTACATCATTTACCGCATGAACCTGCTCGCTGCCTCCACGAAAGGTTTTGCTAACTTTTTCCATCTGGATCATACCATTCTCCTTTCCTCGTCCAAACCTCTAAAACCGTTTCAACAAAAAAGCTCCCACCCTAAATGAAATATATCACTAGGGCGAGAGCTAAACTTCGCGTTACCACCTAATTTTATTTGTCCCTCACAAGACAAACCTCGACGAGTACGGCCATATTTTATGGATTATACCCTGGCACTATAACGGGTGCGCCCGTCATGGTCTAAACAAATTCGACCATGCAACTCCAAGACCATCTTCATCAGCTTATCTCTATCCTCTTCCACCAAACGAGGACTCTCTGTAAAAGCATCCGCTCACTACTCTTCTCTTCAATGTCTTTATGTTTGAAATTGGATTAATCTTAATACAACATGATTTTTTTGTCAATTGTTTTTTTCTGGAATAAAAACCAAGTTTGAATTGATTTTTGGCATTTCTTACAGAATCTTTATCATTGTTTGACCAATTAGTATTCATATTTTAAGTAAAACAAATTGCCACTTTAACTAAAATAATGAAAATGCTAGTACTTTTTAGCAGTAAAACCCATACTTTTTGTAAAATATATTCAGCTATCCTTTCTTGAAAAGAGCAAACACCCCAACTGGCTATTTCCCGGGAATTGATAAACGATTAAAAAAAGCCTATTTGTATATACAAATAGGCTTACATTTATTTCTTAGTATATCGTTCGTTACAACGAGCAAGAAAAAAAACACAAATGACCAATAGCACAAAGAAAATGGATAAAACCACCTTACTTCCTGGAAACATGATATCTGCCAATGCTTTGCCAACAAAAATTGTTCCTGCTAACATATGCCAAATCCCCGATTGCTTTAAGTAAGCAGGCAAATTTTCCGGCTCAATCAATTCTAATGTGCGTTTGGTATAAAAAATAGTCTGACCAAACAATGCAAATACACCTCGTGCATAAAAATATATGCCCACGACAAAAAACAATGACATGATATCCCTCCCACTGCGCCGTCTGTTTATTGCATCTATAACAGTTTCATGGTAAGATGTTAAAGCAATATTTTAATAGGAGCGTTTATTTGCTCTTTTATTTAAGCTGGTATGACGCTCGTTAGACTGCTTCGCCCATTCTTTCATCTTATCTTCAAAGTCAGTAGATGAATTTACAGATGCTTGAGGACGAAAATATTCCTCAGCAGGACTTGCGGGCTTTTGTGTCTGATTTGGTTTACGGAAAGGCTTTTCAGCTCTAGGCTGGCGTTCTTCCTTTGGTAACGCGTCCCGAATAGATAACGCAATTTTATGGGTTTCTTCATCAATTGAAAGAACCTTTACCTTAACGATATCTCCAACCTTTACATGGTCATTAATATCTTGTACGAAGCTGTTGGCAACTTGAGAGATATGCACTAACCCTTGTACAGAACCTAAAGAAACAATTGCACCAAAAGGTTTAATGCGAACAATCTTTCCTTCTACGATACTGCCTACTTCTAATTTTTCAGACATTCCAATATACACTCCCGTTCAGAATTTTAAGATTACTGGAACAGTATACCATAGATTATTCTTGAATACAAATAAAATCTAACTACTTTCAACTACTTTTGGAGGAGAATTTATGAAGAAAAAAGACATTATTACCATCCAAATTCAGGATGTAAACTTTCCAAATAAAGCCTACGGTTTTGTAGATGGCGAGAAAATTATTGTAAAAAACGGGGTTCCCGGGCAGACAGTTCAGGCCCAGGTTATAAAGAAAAGAAATAGTGGCATTGAAGCCAGACAGGTAGCCATTATTGAGCCTTCTCCTCTGGAAAGACAGGACGGCGTCTGTTCTCACTACGCCCTGTGTGGTGGCTGCACCTATCAAACCCTTCGACATGAGGAAGAATTAAAACTAAAGGAACGCCAAGTAAAACGTCTCTTGGACCAAGAAGGGATTCAAGTAAAAAGCTGGGAAGGCATCGTTCCCGCCCCATCCGACAAAGCATACCGCAACAAGTGTGAATTCTCTTTTGGGGACGAACAGAAAGATGGTGACTTAGCATTGGGTATGCGAAAGCGTATGAGCCACTATGAGGTTGTATCTTTGAAAGACTGCAACATAATCGATGACGATTATCTAAAAATCATTAATGGCACCTTATCCTTCTTCCATGAAAGAAACGTGCCCTTCTATCATAAGCTGCGTCATGAAGGTTCACTGCGTCATTTGGTGGTACGAAAAGGCACCGCTACAGGAGAAATTCTAGTAAATTTAGTTACCAGTAATGAAGTCCCCTTCTCCACAGAAGAATTTAAGAATATGCTTTTGGCTCTCCCTCTAGATGGGTCATTTTGCGGTATTCTCCATTCCATAAATGAAAGTGTGGCTGATGTCGTTCGTAGTGATGAAATGAGAATCCTCTATGGAAGAGACTATTTTATTGAAAAATTGTTTGATTTAGAGTTCAAGGTTTCTGTATATTCTTTCTTCCAAACCAACACAAAAGGTGCAGAAAAACTGTACACCATCGTCAAAAACTTCGCTGGGAATGTTACTGATAAACTGGTATTCGACTTGTACTGTGGCACAGGTACCATTGGACAAATCATGGCAGAGGCAGGCTCAAAAAAAGTTGTAGGCATTGAGTTAATTGAAGAAGCAGTTGTTGCTGCAAATGAGAATGCCGCTCAAAATGGCCTCACAAACTGCATCTTTATAGCCGGTGACGTTTTGCAAAAGGTGGACGACTTAAGGGACAAGCCTGATTTAATTATCGTTGATCCTCCGAGAGATGGAATTCACCCAAAGGCAATTGGAAAGATTATTGATTTTGCTGCGCCTGAAATTGTTTATGTCTCTTGTAAACCAACCTCTTTGGCTAGGGATTTAGCTGTATTCCAACAGGCAGGGTATGAAGTTGAGAGAGTACAATTGATGGATATGTTCCCAAAAACCGTTCACGTTGAGTCCGTGGTATTGCTTTCTCGTAAAGGTTGATCCATCCTTTTATCAGCCAAATAAAATGAATTTATAGTTTTCTTTTAACCAAAGTAAATTTTGTATTTTTCATTCAATGAAAGCCACTACCCAAATGAGTAGTGGCTTTCATTTTGAAGGATTATATAGATAAAATGTGCTTTAGGGAGGGTTTATGATTCTGCATATATGCCTTTTCCTGTCATCTTATCAGATAATGAGGTTCTCCTCTCTAGTTTATTTCGTAATACGCCTTACGCAATTTGTTTTGCTACGTCTCACAATGAATTTCTAACAGAAAAACACTATCTAAGAAATCTCATTGATTGCTATCAAGCTCCTCTGTACCATATACCTTCTCAAATAATTTGGCAACACCTAAATATAGTATAAACCACGATCCAATCATGTGAAACGCATATCTACTCCTTTTTCTCTTAAACATTCTCACTTTTTGCAAACTTTTCTAAAACTTTTTTCCCTCATCATAATAGAGTTTTAAACCTTATTTGCAAGCTCAGTTTCTTTTGAGGGAAGGTAACTTTGCCCACTAAGAACTTCAAAACACAACGGTTAAATCAGATCCCTATTGTTTTTACTTTTGTTATATAACGAAGTTCGGATGATGCGATTAAATTTTTCTAATTTAAGAAAAGATTGACAATCAAATTTTATCATGCTAAAATTCAGTTGTGTTAAATTATATTTTAATAAATTTAATTTTAAAAATTTAATATATATTGTTATCCAAAAGGAGAGATGATTAATGAATGTATATGATTTTCAAGTGTTGAATCAAAAAGGTGATCTTGTAGACCTCCAGGAGATGAAAGGGAAAGTCTCTTTAATTATGAATTCTGCAACGGGTTGCGGCTTTACGCCCCAGTATGAAGACCTTCAAGCTTTATATAACAAATACAAGGATCAAGGATTTGAAATTCTAGATTTTCCTTGTAACCAATTCGGGAATCAAGCACCGGAAAGCAACCAAGAAATAGCAATATTCTGTAGTTCTCGTTACGGAGTTACGTTCCCCATCTTCTCAAAAATCGATGTCAATGGTGAGAACGCTGAACCCCTCTTTAAGTTCCTAAAAGAGCAAAAGGGCTTTCAAGGATTTCTAGAAAATCATCCCCTTACCCCAGTCCTACACGATATTTTAAGTAAAGCTTATCCGAATTATCAAGAAACTGCAGATATAAAATGGAATTTTACAAAATTTTTAGTTGATCGAACTGGCGAAGTTGTAGAACGTTTTGAACCGGTAGAAGAAATAAAAATGATTGAAGAAAGATTGAAGGAATTACTTTAAAACGGTTCTAATAAAAAAAATGTAACGAGGATATCCAAATAATTTGATATCCTCGTTCTTGCTTTCTCAAAACAGTTTAAAAGGGTCAAAAAGTAGCTTTTAGCAAAACTTTCCACAGCTCGCTTGGCTTAACCAGAGCAAACAAAACTTAAAACATTAAATTGCCCCTAATTAAATTGCGTGTTATAATAATAAAAAGGTGGTGTGTAACATGAACTATGATAACTTAAAACTAAAAAATCAACTTTGCTTCCCTCTATACGCTTGCTCCAGAGAGATTATAAAGATGTATAAACCCCATCTGGATCATATTGGGTTAACTTATACACAGTACATCGCCATGATGGTACTCTGGGAGGATGAAAGTTGCACCGTTAAGGAACTAGGGCAGAAGCTTTTCTTGGATTCAGGTACGCTAACGCCATTGCTCAAACGTTTAGAGCAAGAGGGTTTGATCACAAGAGAACGCTCTAGTGAAGATGAACGGAGTTTGATTGTCACCCTTACCAAAAAAGGTACACAACTAAAAGATGACGCAATCTGCATTCCTACCAAAATGGCAGAAGATATGAACCTATCCTCAGAAGAAGCCCATATCTTATATACACTGCTTTATAAACTTCTGGATAGCAACAAATAAAGCAAAGAACAATTCAAAAGAATTGTCTTTGCTTTATTTCAATTTACTATAGCTCGTTTGTGTCCTTTGAAGCCTATTCATGTTTAGTTATGTTTTTCACTCACTTTATCTAAGCAAAAACCGATAGCTGCTAGACGTGAAATTCATTTTTTTCAATTCTGTGCAAAAAAGATTTTTTTGCCTAATTGCTTTGTTATGTCCCACATATTTGTAATCTATATATACCGTTTTTTGTGTCTTTCAAAACCTTTTTCACAAGTCTGCATAATAATTTCCATATTCAATTGTAATGCCTCTATCCCAAAATACACAAAGGTTTTATGATCACCCTCCTCAAGGGCGCTGATTGCTTGAACAAGTAAATCATATACTTCGTCATTTTTATTGAAATAAAACCAAAGTTCCAAACCGCAAACATTCACAAATTCTGATGCAGGTTTATGGACATAAAAATAATATTTTTGTAAAACGCCCATAGGCAAATTCATTATTATAGGTGTAACTAAAATATCTGAAACAAAATAAGGTGCATGGCTATATACCTCGTCCCGATGCTGCATGTTTAATTCATCCTTCATCTTCTGAATCACGTTTGAAGGTATTGTTTCCCATTCACACTGCATATAGTCGGTAGCTAAAATTCTTAATGTTTCAAGAATATAATAAATTCCCACCTTTTGTTCTTCAAAGTTTTTGGCCGTCCATTCCCTAACTTTGTCATCATCTAATTGGGCAATCAGCATTGTTCCTGTTCTTTGCCTTCTTACAGCTATTCTATTTTTTACCAAAACATCGTAAGCATCCCTAGCTGTTTTCCCGCTTACTTTATACATTTCACTAATCCTGTCTATAGTTGGCAAAATTTCCCCTTTTTTCACACCTTTTATATGAATGGAAATCAACAATTCGTGTAGCAGTCTGCTATACTGTGAATGCTCAAAATAACGTTGCTCATTAAACTCTCCTTTCGAGAAAAATAATAAATCTGGTGTGCTAAAAAGGCGATCATAAAAGGTATAATAATGAGGAAAGATTTTTTCATGCTCCTTAGCTTGAATAATGACAAGAATGCCTTCAAAAAAATCTTTCATTGCCTGATCAATTTGTTTTTTTAAGGTCGATGGTAAAGTTCTACATCTATTAAAGTAAATAACCCTGTGATAGTAGTGATCCATTATATTTGCTAAAAATGGGTTTTGGATGCTAGTTATTAACTTTAGGTACCAATCCGAAACTAGATTTACAAAAGGTTTTCCCTCTCTTATCCTCTCTAAAATAACATGGATATCCTTCTGTATGTCCTTCAACCCTTCTTCACTTGCCCAACATAGCCCCTCATATATCGCCCTGGCCATAGTCATTCGGGGAAAATAGTATGTATAAAAATCTAAAACTCCGGGATTATTGTGATCTATAGGTATTCTGTTAAAGTGTGTTTCATCAATTGGATTAAATGTAACGATTGATCCGACATGACGCTTAGAGGTTAAAAACCCCTCCTCTTGAAGCATTTTATATACTTTTTCCACCGTAGGCCTGGCAACTTGGTAATACTCTTTTGCCTCTAACTGTGTCATGAACTTGTCGCCATACACGTACTTTCCTTGATAAAAAGATTTTAAAATTTCAAAGTAGAGTTCTTTCCTGTTTCGAATTTTTTTCAAACTTTCACGCTCCATTGCTTATTTCGCTCTACATACAAAAATAGACAGTAGCATTCATTTTGGTAATATATAGAAATATTCTAAAGCTAAAAAATTTTTTTTGCAATAACATTTCAATAATATAAACAAAAATTCTATATCACATAAATATAAATTGATAAAGCATTCAAGCTTTTTTATTATTCTTGTTCATCCATTTTATAATTGTTCCCATTATAGCTTTCCCAACATTTTATTGCAACTAAAAAAAACCATTAGAAAAAGCTTGAATCATTTAGATTACAAGCTTTTTCCTATCCCCTTATTTCTTATTATAAAGCTTACTTACAAACGCTATACCAGGTTGGTATAACCCATTAGTGTCTTATCCACCTCTCTTGCTACACTTCTTCCCTCTTTGATTGCCCAAACAACCAAAGACTGTCCTCTATGCATATCACCTGCAACAAATACTTTTTCAACATTTGTACGGAAGCTATTTTCAGCAGTTTTTACATTTGTTCTCTCGTTCAACACAAGCTTGAACGCCTGAGTCACATAGCTTTCTGCGCCCACAAAGCCTGCTGCAATCAATACCAAATCCACATCAATTGTTTTTTCACTTCCCTTTAGGGGAGCTAATATTATGGCTCCATTTTTATCATTCTTTTTCTCTAGCTTAATGATCTTCGCCTTTGTAACATTCCCATCCTTATCTAAAACAAACTCAGTTACCGTTGTTTCATAAATTCTTGGGTCATTTCCAAAAATAACAATAGATTCCTGCTGACCATAGTCAGTTTTTAAAACCTTAGGCCATTGGGGCCAACGATTATCGTCTTCCCTGTTAATAGAAGGTTTTGTCATCATCTCTAATTGCACCACACTTTTTGCTCCATGACGTATAGATGTGCCCACACAATCATTTCCGGTGTCGCCACCGCCAATTACCAATACTTTCTTTCCCCTAGCACTCATGTATTTCTCATCTTTTAAATTGCTATCCAACAGGCTTTTGGTAGTGGCTTTCAAGAAATCCACAGCAAAGTAAATTCCTTTTCCCTCACGACCAGGTACCTTAATATCACGAGGGTTCGAGGAACCACAGGCTAGAATCACGCTATCATACTCCTTAGTCAGCTTATCTGCTTTAATTGTATTCCCCACATCCGCATTGGTAACAAACTCAATTCCCTCTGCCTTCATGATGTTTATTCTACGGTCAATTACACTTTTTTCCAATTTCATATTGGGAATTCCATACATCATCAAACCCCCAATACGGTCATTGCGTTCGTAAACAACCACACTATGTCCTCTTTTATTTAGTTGATCCGCCGCTGCCAGACCAGATGGTCCGCTTCCTACAATTGCTATTTTTTTACCGGTTCTTACTTTTGGCGGATTGGGTTGGATAAAGCCTGAAGCATATCCATTTTCAATAATACCCCACTCATTATCCTTAATGGTTACCGGAGAATCATTTAAACCACAAGTGCAGGCTGCCTCGCAAGGTGCAGGACAAACACGACCTGTAAACTCCGGAAAATTATTTGTTTTTAGCAGCCTTCCCAAAGCCTGCTCTGGCTTTTGCAGATATATTAGATCATTCCACTCAGGTATTAAATTATTCAAAGGACACCCTGAAGTCATTCCTTTTATCATCATTCCACTCTGACAGAAGGGAACGCCGCAGTCCATACACCTAGCCGCCTGTTGGCGTTGCTGACTTCTTTCTAAATGCTGGTGAAAATCTTGAAAATTTTTAATTCTTTCTTTCGGGCTCACCTCACCACCAGCTTCTCTTTCATATTCCAAAAATCCTGTTGCTTTTCCCATGTTTAGTCCCCCCTGTCTTATTTATTTGAATAGAACGCATAAAATGCTTCGATTAACGCTTCATCACCACTCAGACCCTTTTCCTCCATACGAACAGTAGCTTTATGCATCTTATCGAAGTCATGAGGAAGAACTTTTTTAAATTTAGGCAAATAATCACTAAAGTCATTAATAATTTCCATGGCTTTTTTTGACCCAGTTGCTTTTACATGGTTTGTCAGCAATTCTTTTAGAAGGGTAACATCCTGTTTATGAACTACCTCCTCCAAAGAAACCAATTCCTTATTCACCTTAGTGTAAAAATCTCTATTTTCATCTAAAACATAGGCAACACCACCACTCATACCTGCAGCAAAGTTTTTGCCCGTATGTCCGATAATAACAGCAATGCCACCTGTCATATATTCACAACCATGATCCCCAACACCCTCAACAACAGCCCTAGCTCCAGAGTTTCGAACGCAGAAACGTTCCCCTGCCACACCGTTGATGTAGGCTTCACCATCGGTTGCACCATAGAGAGCAACATTGCCGATAATGATATTATCATCTTCCTTTAGTTTGCTTTTTTTCGGTGGACAGATGATTAGTTTACCTCCAGAAAGCCCTTTCCCAAAATAGTCGTTACTATCCCCCTCTAGCTGAAGAGTAAGTCCTTTTGGAATAAACGCACCAAAACTCTGACCTCCTGTACCATTACACCGAATGCGTAATGTGTCCCTTGCCAAACCCTCAGGATATCTCTTTGTAATTTCTGAACCCAAAATTGTACCGAAAGAACGATCTGTATTTTTTACATTCACTTCCAATGATGCCGGAGTCTTCGTTTCCATGGCATCTTTTAACTCCTTTAAAAGCAGCCTCATGTCTAATGTATTTTCCAGCTGAAAATCAAAAGTTTGTTTGGGATCAAAACAAAAATTCTGGCCTGGTTTAGCAAAAGGGTTATTAATGATTTTCGCTAATTCAACCTTTGTGGTTCTGGTTCTAGCGCCATGGCGAACCTTTAATAAATCACTACGACCAACCATCTCCGAAATAGTCCTAAATCCTAGTTTCGCCATGTATTCCCTCAACTCTTGGGCAATAAAATACATAAAATTGATTACATATTCTGGTTTCCCCTTAAACCTTTTTCTAAGTTCCGGGTTTTGAGTAGCCACCCCAACTGGGCAAGTATCCAGATTACAAACACGCATCATAACACACCCCATAGTTACCAGCGGAGCTGTGGCAAAACCACATTCCTCGGCTCCCAACAACATTGCAATGGCAACATCTCTACCACTCATCAACTTCCCGTCAGTCTCTAAAGTTACTTTGTTGCGCAGACCATTTCGAATTAAGGTTTGATGTGTTTCAGCCAATCCTAGCTCCCAAGGAATACCTGCATGCTGAATGGAGGTTCTGGGTGCTGCGCCTGTACCCCCATCATAGCCAGAAATTAATATAACTTGTGCACCTGCCTTTGCTACACCTGCGGCAATGGTACCAACACCTGCCTCAGAGCAGAGCTTAACAGAAATTCTTGCATCTCTGTTGGCATTTTTCAAATCATAGATTAGCTGTGCCAGATCCTCAATAGAATAAATATCGTGATGAGGCGGAGGGGATATCAAACCTACGCCGGGGGTGGAGTGTCTTGTTTTCGCAATCCAAGGGTATACCTTTTCTGCTGGAAGGTGTCCCCCCTCACCAGGTTTTGCACCCTGGGCCATTTTTATCTGAATTTCCTTAGCACTCATTAAGTAGCGGCTAGTAACGCCAAATCGGCCAGAAGCAACTTGCTTAATTGCAGAGCACCTACTGTCACCATTCGGATCTGACGTAAGGCGATCCACGCTTTCCCCACCTTCACCACTATTACTTTTACCGCCAATTCGATTCATAGCAATGGCAAGGGTTTCATGGGCTTCTCGACTGATAGAGCCATAGCTCATTGCCCCTGTTTTAAAACGCTTAACAATAGATTCCACACTTTCCACTTCTTCTATTGGAACAGGATTTTCTGCAAACTTAAAACCTATCAGCCCTCGTAGTGTTACCTTTGTTTCATCATTTACCAAGCGGGTATATTCTTTAAAAAGTTTGTAATCTCCGGTCCTTGTTGCTTCTTGTAAGAGATGAATTGTTTGGGGGTTATACAAATGTTTTGCCTTATTGCTTCTATACTTATGACTGCCTACGCTGTCTAACGTTAGGTCAGTATCCAATCCCAAGGGGTCGAATGCACTGTTATGCCACTCATGGAATTCTTTTTGAATATCATCCAGGTCAACGCCCTCAATCCTGCTTACTGTATTGGTAAAATATTTATCTACAACCTTAGAGTCAATACCCACAGCCTCAAAAATTTGTGCCCCCTGGTATGACTGGATGGTAGAAATGCCCATTTTTGATGCAATCTTAACTATTCCGTGTAAAATTGCTGAATTATAATCATTTACCGCTGCATAATAATCCTTATCCAAAATATCCTCATCAATCAAATTTGCAATGGTATCCTGTGCTAAGTAAGGATTCACGGCACACGCACCATATCCCAGTAAAGTTGCAAAGTGATGCACCTCTCTTGGTTCTGCTGTCTCTAAGACTAAAGCAACGCTGGTTTTCTTTTTTGTTTTAACCAAATATTTGCTCACTGCAGAAACTGCAAGCAAAGATGGAATAGGGACATGATTTTCATCCACATCCCTGTCTGATAAAATGATAATGTTAGCGCCATCCCTATAAGCTCTATCTACCTCCACAAATAGGCGGTCAAGAGCTCTTTCCAAATGGGTGTTTTTATAATAAGTAATTGGGATTACGGCAATTTTAAAGCCATCGATATTCATATCCTTTATCTTTAATAAGTCGGTATTGGTCAAAATAGGGTTATTCACACGAATAACTTTACAGTTTTCTGGATTTTCCTCCAAAAGATTACCTGCATCACCAATGTATACTGTGGTACTTGTTACAATTTCCTCTCGAATTGCATCAATCGGCGGGTTTGTAACCTGAGCAAACATCTGTTTAAAATAGTTAAACAAAGGCTTGTTTGTATCCGAAAGCACTGGCAGTGGCGTATCCGTACCCATAGATGCAATGGCTTCTTCTCCAGTCTTTGCCATAGGCAAAATTGCAGTCATTACTTCTTCATATGTATATCCAAAGGTTTTTTGCAGTTTAGTTAACTCATCCTTAGTATAGTGAGGTGTTTTTTTATTGGGGATAGAAATATCCTTTAGATGAACAAGATTCTTGTCAATCCACTCGCCATAGGGCTGGCGTGTTGCATAGTGCTCCTTCAAATCATCATCGTCAATAATCCTGCCTTTTGTCGTGTCTACCAGAAGCATTTTACCAGGGCGCAATCGATCCTTTTTTACGATTTTTTCAACAGGAATGTCTAAAACCCCAACTTCTGAGGCAAGGATTAATCTATCATCATCGGTAATGTAGTATCTAGAAGGCCTTAATCCATTTCGATCCAACACTGCGCCCATCACCTGACCATCAGAAAAGAGGATTGATGCCGGCCCATCCCATGGTTCAAGCATAGTTGCGTAATACTGATAAAAATCTCTTTTTGCCTGACTCATATTTTTATTATTGCTCCAAGGCTCAGGAATGGTAACCATAACCGCTAAGGGCAAATCCATGCCGCTCATAGCCAAAAATTCTAGTGTGTTATCCAGCATTGCACTATCTGAACCAGCCTGGTTAATAATTGGTAATACCTTATGCATCTCTCCTTTAAATACATCCGCTGCCATGGTTTCCTCACGGGCAAGCATGAGGTCAGAGTTGCCACGAATGGTATTGATTTCACCATTATGAAGAATATAACGGTTGGGATGGGCTCTATCCCAGCTTGGTGTAGTGTTTGTGCTAAAACGAGAATGAACCATACCAATGGCAGATTCATAGTCTTTGTCCTGCAAGTCTTTGAAAAATAATCTAAGTTGATTTACCAAGAACATCCCTTTATACACTATGGTGCGGCTAGATAAAGACACTACATACGAATTGTCATTGCTCTGTTCAAAAACTCGCCTTGCAACATAAACCTTACGTTCAAACTCCAAGCCTTTTTTTATATCTGCTTTTCGTTTCACAAAGCATTGCAGAATAAAAGGCATGCAGTCTAGAGCTTGCTTCCCTAAAATAGCTGCATTCGTTGGAACCTGCCTCCATCCTATAAACTCCAGATTTTCTTTTTCTACAATGATTTCAAACATTTTTTTTGCACGGTTTCTTTCTAGCTCACCTTGGGGTAAGAAAAACATACCAACTGCATAGTCGCCTTCTTCACCAATATCATAACCCAGCCTCTTTGCTTCTTTGGTAAAAAATCCATGGGAAATTTGCAAAAGGATCCCTACACCATCCCCTGTTTTCCCCTCACCATCTTTACCCGCTCTGTGTTCCAGGTTTTCTACAATTTTTAATGCATCTTCCACAGTCTGATGGCTCTTGATTCCTTTGATGTTTACAATTGCTCCAATCCCGCAGTTATCATGTTCAAAGTTTGGATCATATAACCCCTTCGGCTGGTTTAGCTGTTGATACAAATTATAACTCATTCCCCTCACTCCTTTCTGAAATGCACTACACCTTTAGCTAAATTTAAATTCTATATAACAGTTCAGACTCTCGAACTCCCCAAACGCATAAATAGTATTTTCCATCAGTCCTTCCCATAAAAAATATTATACCTTGCATTTTTGAGTAAAAAAAAAGCCCTTAAACAGGCAGACATCATGCTGTTTAAGAACTCCTTTGATCTTGGGGACAATTATAATCTATTTTTTTCCTCATTGCAATGCATGAAACTGGCATAGAATCTCTCGTTGTTGTTAATGAACAAAAATATGAACATTTGTGACGATTGAATCTAAACTTTTAATCAAATATATTGGAAAAATTATATATAATATTGAGTACATTAGTCAAAAATATATTCGTTTTTACAACCAAAGAGAAAAAAAACGATTGATAATTTTATTTGAATTCCATTGCAGATAGACATCTGTTTTTAATTCAAAAACACATAATTATCTTCTATTTCTCATTATATGGTTTTTTATGCTATATAAAAAACACTCCCTATACTGAATTGAACCCCTTTTGTTAGGCAAGAAAACTAACGAAAGTTTTTTTTATGTCAAGAAAATATACCTCAACTTTAAATGTAGAAATCGTTCAACTTTACTTGGAAGATAACCAAGGATTTGCATCTCTGGCAAGAGTATATCATGGGCTAGGTCAGATAAATTGAAAAAAACAAAGCCAAAAGAAAATAAAAAATAAATTATTCTTATCCCCTAACCTAGATATATAAATGAAATAATCAATTATAACATGGGTCAGGATCCCTTATTGAGATACTAATGGCTATGTTAGACAAAGCTATTGTGAAAATTTGTGTTCTCAAAACATATTTTCCATTCTGATTAAGGCTGTCCGTCTAACATCAAGCGTATCAAAAATACTTTTAAAAAAGATATTATTCAGGATATGCCACGAAAAAGAAGCTGTATCGAAAATTCAATGATAAAACTTCTTTGGATTGCTTCAGTCAGAGTTGTTATCTAACAAAATTTAGTTCAATACATGAATTTAAAGATGAACTAGAAAAATATAGAAGCTTTTAATTATCACAGAATCCAATGCAAATGAAAAGGACTGAGCCCTGTTCAATACAGAATTCTATCCTTATAGTAGCTTAATTATTTTGCCAAACATTTTGGAATCTGAGTATAATAATGGATGATTTTACAAATTTAAATTTTTACATTCACACTTTTTTCACATTCTTTGCGTCACTCCAGACATGATCTAAGCCGTAAAAATCTCTTTGTTCCTTGTTAAACAAATGCACCAAAAGATTGCCAAAATCTAACAAAATCCAGGTTGCAACACTATACCCTTCGGAATGATGCAACTTCACACCCTCCTGAAATAGTTTCTGCTCCACTTCATCTGCCATGGCTCTTAAATGGTTCACATTGCTACCACTTGCAATTACAAAGCAATCTGTAATATTGGATAAACCCTGTAAATCTAAAACCTTAATATCCTGTCCTAGCTTATCCTCTAATGCTTCCTGAGCAATCTTCGCCGCCTCCAATGCGTTCATATAGCTCCTCCTCAACAATCTTTATAATATTCTAATGCTTCTATGGAAAAAGGGTGCACTTCCCGTCCCCTTGATTTAACATATTCAATGGTTTGCTCTAAAATAAACTTCATTGCCATATCTAAGTCTAAGTATGCCAACCTTCTGGCTTCCTCAATCCCGTCAAATTTTTCCCTATTTGGCTCTATATAGTCAGCAATATAGATTATTTTTTCCAGTAAAGTCATATTTGCCCTTCCTGTTGTATGAAAGCGGATGGCTCCTATTATCTCCTCATCAGACACTAGATAGTCTCTTCTTGCAACCTCCGCCCCTAAAAAAGGATGAATTAAATCGGTTGCTTTTTTCATATACTCATCCACAGGAACTTTATACTCTTTACAAAAACGATCTCTAACCCCAATGGGAAAATCCTTTGCACAATCGTGAAGTAAGGCAGCAACCCGTGCCTTTTGTTTGTCTCCCTGTGTTCCGTAAATCTCTGCCAAACGTTCAGCCTCATCGGCAACTCCCATTGTGTGAATATATCTTTTGATTGATAATGCAGACTGTAATTTTTCCTGCATAACATCTAAATCCAACATAAATCTCACCTCGTTCTTTTCTACATCCTCATACAAACAAAACTTGTGGATATAGTCCTCCACCGCCTGAGGTAATAAATACTTAATTGGAGCCCCACGTTTTGCACGGTCTCTGATGTCCGAGGAAGAAATCGCCAATGCCGGCACCTCCATAAAGTGAATACGGCTTGCAAATTTCTCTCTAATTTCTCGTATATCACCAAATAAACTAGCTCTATCATATCCCGGTCTGGTAACTGCCACAAAATCACAAAGAGATAATAGCCTTTCTGGCTCTTTCCAGTGCATAATTTGGTGAATGGCATCTGCCCCAGTAATAAAATATAGCCTTACATCAGGCTGGCACATCTTTTTTAGCATCTCGATGGTATCTATAGTATAAGTTACACCAGGTCGGTCAATCTCAATTCTCGAGACTTCAAAATTTTCATTTCGCATAGTGGCCAAAACAGTCATCAAATAACGGTGTTCATTGTGGGTCACCTGCTCCTGTGTTTTATGTGCAGGTCTGCCAGTGGGAATAAATATAACCTTGTCCACATTAAAACGGTGGCGTACAGCCTCAGCCGTCACCAAATGCCCATTATGGATGGGGTCAAATGTTCCACCCATAATGGCAATGCTTTTGCAATTTTTGAATCCTGCTATTTCATTTCGCATAGGAACGCCTCTTTATCTTTTCTTATCCAACAGTATCAATCCAGCCAGCTTTTGCAATGCAAAGCCATAGTCGCCTGCAGTTTTTTTCGCTGCCATCCAAAGTAACCTAAGTCCATCCAAAATAACCTTCTTGGTCTCTTCATCTTCATCCTTCAAGGTTTGCAGGGTTCGGTACGCATTTAACGGAGACAAAACCACTTCTCCTTGCTCATCCGCATGGGTCATTGAAAGCAATTCAAATAAAGCATCCACAAACTTTTCTCTTTTTTCTGGTGTTAGGCTTTTTAACCAGCTTTTTAGGGTTTTATCCCAAAATTTACTTTCTATGGATACCGACTCCAAACGCACAAAATCTTTTCCCGATACCTCCCAAGAATAGGGATCATGCTGAAGCAAACCCTTTTCTCCACTTTTCACAACTGTATACCCACCTTGTCGGCTCATTAACATACCAATAATAGACGATTGAGGTACAAAAGAGTATATTTTGGGCACAATCTCCTTATATCCTTGAAAACGAAGCATTCCTTCTTGAAATCCGGGGCCATCATGGTTGTAGATACACAAAATACGATCCTTCACTTTTGAGGGAGCTACTGCTGACGCAAACACCGCCAAATTTCCACCTTTGGAATGTCCACCAATTCGCATATTCCCAGTCAAATTCGTTGCAACGTATAAAAGATATGCTGCAGCTGCAATTTGAGCTGGTACAAAGTCTAAAAAGCTCATATTGAAATCTTCTTTCCATCCAATAAGCGTTAGATCTGTTCCTCGATATGCAATAAAAAATGTGCCGTCTCCCAAAAGAATGGTGATGGCTGAAAATTGTGCTTCTTTTTCCAAATCAACCCTATCTACATAAAAGCATACTTCCATATTTTTAAACCGTAGGCTCTTGCCCATAAGTTGCAATAATACAACATCCTGAGGGTCTCGCATACGAAGTTTTTCCTGGGGTAAGTCTTTTACCCTCTGCGCCAATACTTCAATGGGCACAGGTGTAGCGCCATATTGCTCCATTACTTCTGTAAAAAAATGATAGGATAAACACGTTAAAATAAGCCCATCTACGTCTTGAAACGGAGATTGCTCTAACGTTAGATCCCCCCGCCAAAGCAGATAATCAAACACGTTAGTCACGAATATCCTCTCCCCCAAATATTACTTTTTTACTTTTGGAAGCTCAATTACCGGTTTGGTTTTTGACTGGCGGAACAAAACAAACTTATTCCCAATGACTTGAACAACTTCTGCCCCAGTTCTGCTGGCCAACATTTCTGCTGCTTCCCCAGCCCCCAACATATTATTATCCAACACACTAATCTTAATTAACTCTCTGGCCTCCAAAGCATTATGCACTGTGTCACGAAGTTCAGGTGTAACTCCGTTTTTCCCAACCTGAAAAATTGCATCAATTCCATTAGCCATGGAACGCAAATATGATCTTTGTTTACTCGTCAACATAAAATCCTCCAATTTTTTAATACCGCTCTATAATCCTTAACATCATAGCACACACCCACCTAATTTGCAATCTTGCCCCCGAAAAAACCCTGATTTGCCCTGTCTTTATACATCCTTTCCTTTTTTCAAAAAAATATTGTTCCCCGAAAACATTAGTGATAAAATGTAGTATACAAATAAAAACAGTAATGTTATAATGAGAACCTAGTATGACTTTTATACATTCTGTTCGTATTAACAAATGCCTATCAATAATACTGTTTGTTTTGTTAAAACAAATTAATACAATAATTGAAAATTTCTATTAAAATCAACTCACTTAGAGATAGGAGGAAAGCAAAATGGATTTTCAAATCGGTTCAAGACTTCGAGAACTGCGAAATAAGAAAAAATTAAGTATTGCAGAACTTTCTAAAGTTTCTGATGTGAGTACCGGTCTAATTAGCCAAATAGAGCGTGATTTGGTTGTTCCCTCCGTGGTAAGCCTTTGGCGCTTAGCCAGCGCTTTAGATACAAACATAAATTATTTTTTTGAAGAAAAACAGCAGGAAGATAGTATCCTTATCCGGCGGGGAGATCATAAAACAATCGTAACCCATCGGAACAACAGCTTTTATAAGTTGTTGTCCCCCACAAGAGCTGGTCATTTATTGGATATGACAGAAGTCCGTCTGAAATGCGGCTGTACCTATGAAAAGGATACGCTTTGCCATGAAGGCGAAGAATGCGGGTATGTGCTAAAAGGCACCTTAACCGTTCATCTGAATGGGAAAGATTATATTCTCTACGAAGGGGATAGTATTTATTTTAATAGCACACTCCCCCATAAATATATCAATAACTCCGATGAAGAATGTATATCTATTTGGGCAATGACACCCCCATTTTTTTAAACCAAAGGCATTCTGCAAAATTGCAGAGTGCCTTTTTTATTTTTATTTATACTTCAATCCCTTCCATTATAGCTAACCGTCAAAACACTTTTCCAATATACACCTATCTATATCTATAAAAAAGGCGAGCAAAATTTGCTCGCCTTTCTTTTGGGCTCTATTGACTCACTTCATAGAATCGTTTTATATTACCTTTTAAAAAGGTAGGGAAGCCATTTCACCTTTAACCAAGCACCTTGCGAATTAAGTTGAACCAGTTACCCCATGAGATCATTCCCAACTCTTTATCAGTAAACCCAGCTTTTTTCATTTTCACTAACATTTCAGGAACCTTAGAACAATCCTCGAGTCCTACGGTAAAGGAGGTTTCCTGGTCGCTATAACTCTTCATAGAATCTGTGGAGAGAAATTCAAAAAAGTCAAACCCAAAGCCAATATGCTCAACGCCAATTTTGTCTGCAATATAGGATGCGTGTTTCACCAAGTTATCCACATTTTGTCCTTTTAAATCTTCACAGACAAAGAGGTTAAAGGAGTTTAAGCCAACCAACCCCTTTGTATCTCTAATGGCCAGCAATTGGTCATCCGATAAGTTTCTTGCCGCAGGAACAAGAGCCTTGGCATTTGAGTGAGATGCTAAAATGGGGCCTTGGGCCACACTCATTACATCCCAGAAAGAGCGCTCATTTAAGTGAGAAACGTCCATGATCATATGTTTTTCCTGAATCATTTGTATAGCTCTTTTGCCAAGCGGTGTTACCCCTCTAGCAGGATCACCCTGTACACCTGTGGCTAAGGCATTTTGCTCATTCCATGTTAGCATAGCGTGACGCGCACCAAAATCGTAAAGTTTATGTATCTGATCTAGATCCTCCCCAATGCCTGAAAGACCTTCCATACCAAGTAAGATAAAAAACTTACCAGCTATTTGTGCAGCCTCAATTTCGGCCATACTATGTACCAAAACCGCTTCTTCACACTCTGCCATTTCATCTTTGGTTGCCTTCAAAATTTGTGCAAGTCTTTTCGATGGTTCTTTGTCATAGGGTGGATCAATCCAGATGACGAAACAGCCTCCCTCAATTCCGCCCTTGCGCAATCTAGTCAGGTGGTGATTCTTAATTACCTGCGTTTCCCCAAGCAGGCGTTTGATGGTGACATCCGTAAAGATGTCGGAATGTCCGTCAAAAATCATACTACTCCTCTTTTCGTCTCTTAAAAAACTCTCTTATGCTTATGCACCTAACAATTGACCGATAAAAGTACCAAAGTATGTACCAATTACATAACCCAAAGTACCAACCAACATGATAGGTCCAACCAATTTTACCCAACCTTTGGAGATTGCCATTGCTGCCGCTGTTGTAGGGCCACCAATGTTAGCATTGGATGCAAGGATAACTTCTTCCAAGTTGAATTTAAACAACTTACCAAAAATAAAGCAGAACAACATATTAATTACGACCATAATTAAGCAGAATACGAACAACATTGGTGCATTCTGAAGGATTTGACCAATAGATGCAGGAACGCCGATTACGAACAAGAATAAGTAAATCAAATATGTACCAATTTCCTGTGTGCCAGCAGTTTTACCTACATATTTTGAGCCAAAGGTTGCAACAAA
This sequence comes from Anaerotignum sp., assembly GCF_040307045.1. GTDB lineage: Bacteria > Bacillota > Clostridia > Lachnospirales > Anaerotignaceae > Chakrabartyella. The sequence goes on along the minus strand of NZ_JAWRKF010000008.1, from coordinate 119,226 downwards.
CATAGCAATTGTTGTCATGATCAAGTATTTGTTACCCAACAAACCGTTGATCATCGTTAATGCTGTGTTGCTTTTAGGAATAACTGTTCCGAAAATTTTTGCAATTTCGATGGAAACCCAAACAATGATTGCACTAATTGCAAAGTCAACAGCGATATCTCTTAAGGAAATAGGTTTTCTTTCCCAGTATGCAGCTGCTTGCGTCTTTGCTGCTTCATCAACGCCTGCACTTTCAACTTCATCCAAGTGAGGATGTTTGAAACCTTTACGGAAGAAACCAATGCTAGGAATTGCAATTAATACGAAGAAGTAGCAAGCCATTAAAAGGTTATCGGCTACTGTTGTAGCTGCAACAACTTCGCCAGGAATTTCAAAAGAACCTGCTAAAGTAGCAAAGTTAACACCACCACCGATGTATGAACCTGTCATCATGGCTGCAACGCCGGCTGCCTCTGGAACACTGTTTTGTAATAATTTGAAAGCAACAACCGCAGAACAAGCTGTACCCACAGAACCAATTAGAAAAATAATTAACAGTTTACCCGATTCTTTCCAAATCTTACGAATATCGCACTGTAGCAGCAACAGGGGGATAGCCAGTGGTACCACATAGCCCCAAATAATATCATCGAACCAAGGGGCATTTGTAGGAATAATTTTCAAGTTTGTTAACAGCAAAGCACCAATCAGCGCAATAATTGCACCTGAAAGTTTGGATGCCCAAGACCATGTCTGCTCTGCGTAAATAGAAAACGCAACCCAGCCACAAGTAATGGCCATAAGTGCCCACGTATTGTCAGCACTAATCAATGTTGTACCAGTCATAATATCTCCTCCTTTAAAAATAAAAATAATGTAAAAGTCCATGCTTACACTTTGGTTGCTGCTTAGCCAAAATGCAAACCTCGGATTCTTGAAATATTTTCAATATTTTGAAAATATTCAACATGTTGAATCCTTGTTCATATGTTAGCACCCTTTTCTTCCTCTGTCAATGACTCAAATAGAGAAACCTCCCTACTCAATTATATTTTTTTCTATTTGCTTTATGCAAATACACAATTTTGTGCGTTTTATACTGTAGACAAGTAAGCATATATGGCAAAATAAACAAAAAAACTACTCATATTTTTTACATATCGGAAATATCGTTTGTACTTTTTTAAATACAAAAGGCCATATCCAGATGACATGACCTTCACTATATTAAAAAAACTATGCTTTTTGTTTATCGTCAGGCAACCCTGCATAAATAAATCCAGTAGATGCATCCACCGATATTAATGCATCGTTGGGAATAAAATCCACTACCTTTGCATTACAAATGATTACAGGTATATCTAAGGCTCTACCAGCAATCTCTGCGTGACAATCATCGCTATGATCCATAGGACCCACGATAATGGCAGATGCCTTTTGGATATAAGGCATAAAATCGTTATCCGTAGCTGTAGCTACTAAAATATCGCCTTTTTGGAAGTTACGTTCCATATCCTCACGCATTTTAATGACTCTGGCTCTGCCACTTACTTTTTTTGATCCTACACCAATACCCTTACACAAAACATCGCCAACAATATCAACACGAAGGGTATTCGTTGCACCACTTACGCCAACAGGCATTCCTAGAGCTAACACAACGGTGTCGCCATTTTTCACTATTCCACTTGCCTGTGCAACCTCCATGCCTGTATCAAATACCTTACCCTGTTGCAACTTGGCCGTGTGCAACATGGGCTTACAACCCCAAACCAAGTTAAGCTGACGCCAAACTCTTCCCGTCATTGTTGCCGCAACAATTGGGCATACAGGCCTGTGCTTGGAAATCATTCTAGCTGTAAAGCCGGACTGTGTAATTGTACAAATGCAAGCTGTATTCAATTCAGCAGCTGTTGTACAAGCGGCAAAGCTAATGGCATTGGTAATATTGGTTCTGACACCATCAAACTGCCTTGTAAGCAACTTGCTATAATTAATACTGCTTTCAGTTTTTTCAGCGATACGAGCCATAGTTGCAACTGCCTCAATGGGGAAGCTGCCTGCCGCTGTTTCCCCAGAAAGCATTATGGCATCTGTGCCATCAAAAATAGCATTTGCAACGTCATTTGCCTCTGCTCTGGTTGGTCTAGGGCTATTTACCATGCTTTCCAACATCTGCGTAGCAGTAATCACCGGTTTGCTCCGCTTGTTTGCCTTGGCAATCAACTGCTTTTGAACCAAAGGAACTTCTTCCGGTGGAATTTCTACACCCAAATCACCTCTGGCAACCATAATACCATCGGAAACTTCCAAAATCTCATCTATACGGTCTACACCTTCTTGGTTTTCAATTTTAGAAATAATCTGAATGCCTTCTCCACCATTTTCTTCCAACACTTTTCTGATTCTGACTACGTCAGAAGCAGAACGAATGAAAGAGGCGGCAACTATATCAAATTCATTGGCAATGCCAAATTTCAAGTCCTCAATATCTTTTTCGGTCAATGCAGGCAAATTCACCTTTACACCAGGTAAGTTTACACCTTTTCTGGAGCCAACCTTACCACCATTTACTACAACACAACGCACCTCAGGTCCAACAATATTCTCAACTCTAAGCTCGATCAAACCATCATCAATCAAAACACGAGAGCCAACCTGTAAATCTTTAGGCAAATCCGAGTAGGTTACAGATACAATATCCTTTGTACCTTCAATATCTTCTGTAGTTAAAGTGAATTTGTCTCCTGCCTCTAAAACGATCTTACCTTCGGCAAAGGTTTTGATACGAATTTCAGGGCCTTTTGTATCTAAGATTAAGGGAATAGGCGCACCCAATTCCTCTCTCGCCTGTTTTAGCTTTTTAATCATTTCCCCATGGGATTCATAAGTTCCATGAGAAAAGTTTACGCGGGCAGCATCCAACCCATTCTGAATTAATTTTTTCATAGTTTCAACACTGTCTGTTGCTGGTCCCAGTGTGCAAACGATTTTTGTCCTGCGCATTGCAGTACCTCCTCTTTTTTATTCATTTTATCTATTGCCAAAAGTTTAAAAACTTTTATACAAGCAAAGTATCTAAAAATTCCGAAAAATTTCTGAATGTTAAATCATCGTCATCTTGCATAAAGGATTATCGCAATTTGAATTGACATCGGCATTGTTATGCTGGGTTCTCCCTAACACATTTGTTATATAGCAAGCATTTTGATTACGTCATACATTTCTTTATCCAGAGTTTTCTCCATCCCCAAAGATTCCTCTAAATCAATGATCTCATATCTTCCCCTATTAAAGGATATAACCTGGTTTTCTTTACCCTCCATAATGGCTTTTACGGCATGATAGCCCATCATGGAGGCATGCATACGGTCCACTGCTGTTGGGCTGCCGCCTCTTTGCAAATGACCAAGAATGGTTGCTCTGGTTTGGATACCGGTAATATCCTGAATATCTTTTGCAAGCTGCTGTGTTCCCCCAACACCTTCTGCAACTACAATTAAGTTGTGTCGTTTCCCAACACTTCTGTTTGCTAAAATCTGCTGAATGACTTTTTGACTATCAATGATGTCCTTAGCCTCAGGGAACATAACATCCTCTGCACCACCAACCATACCACACCATACAGCAATATAGCCAGCATCACGGCCCATAACTTCAACTACGGAACAGCGCTCATGAGAGCTTGATGTATCTCTAAGTTTATTTAAAGCATCCATCCCCGTATTTACCGCTGTGTCAAAACCAATGGTATACTCGGTGCTGTTCATATCCAAGTCTATTGTGGCAGGGATACCAATGCAGTTAACCCCAAGCTTTGCTAACTCTGCCATCCCCCTGTAAGAACCATCGCCTCCAATTACAACTAAGGCATCTAAACCCAAAATTTTGTAAATGGCAGCTGCTTTATTTTTGCCTTCCTCTGTCATCATCTCTGGACAACGAGCAGTGTGCAAAATTGTGCCACCAAGGTTCATCACATTTGATACATCTTTACTATGCATCTCTTTGATTTCACCGTTTATTAGGCCATTATAACCCTTACGAATTCCAATTACCTGAATATCATGGTAAATAGCAGTTCTTACAACAGCACGAATGGCTGCATTCATGCCGGGTGCATCGCCACCACTGGTCAAAACCCCAATTTTCTTTATTTTTTTCACTCCCATGACCCATTCCTCCTATCCAATAAAAAATAATTCGTATTTTGCAATTTGAAAATACTCATAACGGATGGTAATACAATATTTTTTCTGTCCTCAATTGCCTACTCATAACTTTTAAGTAAGCATATTGCAAGAAAGTAACTGTTAAAATCCGTTATGCTATTCCTTCTCTGGTTTTTCAGCTAAAATCATGCCAAACTGTGTATAAATTTCTGCTTGGCCTCTTACTTTAATCGCTGAGGTGTTGGACGTAAACTGGGCAATCAGAACTTCGCCCTGATCCAGTTTCTCCGTATGGTGAATTTTCGTAACTTCTCCACGGGTTACCCCGATTATGCTTACACCCTTTTCTAACGCTTTCACGCAGATATAAGGTGTATTTTCCATACTTTTGTCATCCATACGCCATCTCCTCCTAAATATCCTTAGCCACTACATTGGCTTCCCCCAGCAAAAGCTTTAACTCCTGCTGCAAGTCCAAGGAGCCGTTAACCCAATATTTTCTTTCGGCCTTCATCTTTCGCTTTGTTTTTTCTTGATAAATAAAAACTGGGGTATTCCCTTTATGTTGCAATAATACCGCAATAATTTGGGGCAAAGGCACCTCATTTTCTTCTGCAATTTTCAGCCACAAAGACGTCGGCTTCGCCTCCTCCTCCAATTGTAATAATTGAATTTGAGATGCTATGATTTTTGCTTCCCCATCCGCCGATACACTTGCACGGCCTTTTATCAGAATTACCGTTTCTTCCTGAAAAAGGTCGTGATACTGCTGATAAACCTTGGGGAAAACAACAACTTCCATGGTGCCTTGAAAATCTTCCAAAGTGAGGAAGGCCATCTTGTCGTTGTTTCTTGTATATTTCACCGAAACAGCTGCAATCATACCGCCCACAATAACCTTTGTTTCTTCCTCCACCTGATGTCTGTCGTCCCCTTCTTCAACAGGAAGAAAATCAATACTACTATGGCTGGTTTTTGTTCTCAGTTTAATGGCATACTCCGTCAAAGGGTGTCCGCTCACATAAACCCCCAAAACTTCTTTTTCCATAGCCAATTTTTCCCTAGATGCATACTCCTCCACCTTTGGCAAATCATCTTGAGGTGTATAACTTTCTTCCCCCATATCTATGTCAAACAAATTCATTTGCCCTGCTATGTTATTCTTTCTTGCTTGCCCAATTCCATCCAAAATACTTTTGTAAATCGCCATGTACTGGCTTCTGGCGCCACCTAAAGAGTCCATGGCACCAGCTTTTATTAAGCTTTCAATACTGCGCTTGTTAATCTCACCTGTTTCCATGCGATTGCAAAAGTCTGTCATAGATTGAAATAAGCCATTTTCCCTCCGTTCCGTAACCAATGTGTTTACTACGCCTCTACCTACATTTTTAATTGCCGCAAGGCCAAAACGTATTTTTCCATCAGAAACGGAAAAATGTCCGTAGCCTTCATTAATGTCTGGTGGTAACAAGGATATCCCCATTTTTTTACACTCTTCAATATAGCCCGAAACTTTGCTGGCATTATCCATAACACTTGTCATCAATGCGGCCATAAACTCTACAGGATAGTGAGCCTTTAGCCAGGCGGTTTGATAACCAACCACAGCATAGCAAGCCGCATGGCTCTTATTGAAGGCATACTTTGCGAAATCTGTCATTTCATCAAAAATTTTTTCCGCTATTTCTGCAGGAATTCCATTTGCCACACAACCAGGCACCTCTTTGCCAACACCGTAAACGAAGTTGTTTCTCTCCTCTGCCATGACAGAGGCCTTCTTTTTGCTCATGGCACGACGTACTAGGTCGCTTCGGCCAAGACTATATCCTGCTAAATCACGAACTATTTGCATGACCTGCTCTTGATATACGATACAGCCATAGGTGTTTTGCAAAATAGGAATTAGACTCTCATGAGTGTACTGTATGTTCTGAGGATTATTTTTTCCTTTTACATATTTAGGTATAAAATCCATAGGACCAGGACGATAAAGAGAAATACCAGCAATCAAATCTTCCAAGCGCTTGGGTTGAAGTTCACGCATAAACTGCTTCATACCGGCACTTTCCAACTGAAACACACCTTCTGTTTTACCTTGGCTAATGAGCTGATATACTTCAATATCATCATCAGGGATGGTGTCAATATCTATTTTAATACCATGGATACGTTCCACTTCCTGTACTGCATTCTGTATAACCGTTAAGGTGCGTAGACCCAAGAAATCCATTTTCAAAATACCCAATTCTTCCAATAATGTCATGGTATACTGGGTATTGACCTGCCCATCATTGGCACTCAAAGGCACGTATTCCATTACGGGCTCTTTACAAATAACAACCCCTGCTGCATGGGTAGATGAATGCCTTGGCAACCCTTCTAATCTTAAGGATGTGTCAATCAAGCGATGGGTGTCCTCCTCCGTTTCATAGGCTTTTTGTAAATCCGGATTCATTGCCAAAGCTTTTTTTATTGTAATCCCCAACTCTGTAGGAATCATTTTCGAAATGCGATCTACATCCGCATAGGGCATAGCCAACGCTCGCCCCACATCCTTAATGGCCGCCCTAGCCGCCATAGTCCCAAATGTTATAATTTGGGCCACATGATCTTCACCATATTTACGAATTACATAGTCAATTACCTCCTGACGACGCTCGTAGCAAAAGTCAATGTCAATATCTGGCATGCTAACACGCTCAGGGTTTAAGAATCGCTCAAAAATCAAATCATATTTTAAAGGATCAATGGTAGTAATCGATAGGCAGTATGATACCATACTGCCCGCAGCCGAACCACGACCAGGTCCAACAATAATACCATTATCCTTAGCATATTTAATAAAGTCCCAAACGATTAGGAAATAGTCCACATATCCCATATTTTCAATGGTTGTCAACTCATATTCCAAACGTTGTTTCCATTCGGCTTTTGCCTGAGGATATTTTTCCCTAAAACCTGCCTCACAAACTTCCCTTAAATACTGTTGGGCAGTTTTTCCTTGTGGTACATCAAACCGGGGAAGCTTTAATTCATGAAAACAAAAGGATACATTGCACCTTTGGGCAATTTTGGCTGTGTTTTCCAATGCAGTTGGCGCATAAGAAAATAAATCATACATCTCCTCAGGGCTTTTCACATAAAACTGTCCACCCTCATAACGCATTCTATCCTCATCCAAAACAGTTTTCCCTGTCTGAATGCATAATAAAATATCATGGGGTTCTGCATCTTCTTTGTAAATATAATGGCTATCATTCGTGGCAATCAAGGGGATTCCCGTTTCTTCACTCATACGCACCAATGCCATATTTACCTGTTTTTGTTCCCTCATGCCATGGTCTTGCAATTCAAGAAAAAAATTGCCCTCACCAAATATATCTAAATATTCTAATGCAGCATCTTTTGCCTCGTCATAGGAAACAGTTAAAATATTTCTCGCTACTTCCCCAGCTAAACAAGCACTTGAAGCAATAATTCCCTTGTGGTACTTTCTCAAAAGTTCTTTATCTACCCTAGGCTTATAATAAAAACCATCAATGAAACCGTATGACACTAACTTAATTAAATTTTGATAGCCTTCATTGTTTTCTGCCAAAAGTACAAGGTGGTAATATCCACCACCTTTTCCATCTTTCGTCAAACGAGACGCAGCTGCAACATAAACCTCACACCCTATGATGGGCTTAACCCCTGCATCTAAAGCGGCTTTATAAAATTCTACAGCACCAAACATAGCCCCATGATCCGTTATGGCGATGCTATCCATCCCAAGCTCCTTGGTACGTTGTACTAGCTCCTTAATTTTTGCTGAGCCATCTAATAGACTATATTCTGTATGAACATGCAGGTGCGCAAAGGGCTTTGATTGACCTGTAGTTTCTGTAAAATCCATTTTGCACCTCCTTAATTCTGACTTTTAACCATGCAAAGAGCTCTAACCCTTACCACAAAAAGGGAATTCCTCTTCATTTATTTTTTTATAGGTGTAAACCTTAATAGTCCATACCCCATAAACACATATTATTTCTAATGATACTACTTTGTGGTACAGAATAATTATATCATATTTTTACCATATAAAAAAGAGGTAAATTATTTTTCGTCCCACCGGGACATAATTGACCCAATGTCCACTTTATCTTGACTACCCTAAAGTGTATCTAAGTAGTATTCCTCAAAACTATAATTTCTCTTTGTAAAATATACAATCATCTTTTTGAAAATCCTATATAAAATATACCCCTAGTCAGCTTAAAAATATTGCTTTGCAATTTTCCCAAATAAAGTATCTATACTTTAACACATCCAAGATTAATGTAACATATACATCTGTAAAATACCCTATCTTTTCTTTCAAAAAAAAGCGTACCTAAATATTAGGTACGCTTTTTTTATGCTTATTCGTATCTTAGGGCCTCTACAGGATCCTTTTTGGCTGCTTTTTTGGCAGGATAAAGACCAAAGCCCAAACCAACCATAGCTGAAAAAGCCACAGCAATTATTACCACCGTAGGCTTTACAACAACGCCAACGCCTACTGCCATTCCACCAATGGCAACAATGGAAATCCCCAAAATGGTACCAATCATGCCACCTGCCACAGAAATGGCTGCAGCCTCAATTAAAAATTGGATCATAATATCTTTGGTTCTTGCACCAAGCGCTTTTCTAATACCAATTTCCCTTGTTCTTTCCGTTACAGAAACTAACATAATATTCATAATGCCAATACCACCTACAACTAAGGAAATTGCGGCAATGGCACCAACAACTGCGGATAGTGAACCTAACATCTTGTCAATACTACCCATTTCCTCCATCAACGAAAAACATTTAACATTTTCTATATCCTGATTTTTCATTCTAGCAATATACGACTGAATACGCCCTTGCAATTGTTGCATATCTTTTTCCTTGTTCATACTAAAGTATATTGTCCATTGTGCATTGTTTTCATTTAGCATAATACTTTCCGGAACATATGCACTTGCAAAAGACCCACCGCTCATCAATTTCATTAACGCTGAATCCGTATTTTGATAAACACCGATAACCAATAGTTCTTCCCCCTGATTATTAATGGTTGTTCTCAAAGTTTTACCCACAGCATTCTCTTTTCCAAAAATATTTAATGCCGTCCCACTTTCTATTATGACGAATTTCTTCTTATCAATAATATCTTTATCATTTAGCATACGCCCATAAATGATTTTTGGATTTTTCAGCTCTGTGGGATTTTCTGCCAAGCCCGTTAAAGAAACCTTTTCCGTCTTTCTACCCGCTTTTAACTCTGCTCTCTCAGAACTTTGAAAACCTACATAAGTAATATCTCCATCCATAGCTTCCTTTAACTGTTCCGCATCATCTTTTGTAAACAGTTGTTCTTCTGAGTAGTAATCATCTGGGGACATAATATATGCATATGCCAAGCCCGTACCAAAGTTCTCATACTCACTGGCAACTACACTACGCATAGTGTCACCCAGAGAAACAATGGCAATCACAGAGCTGATACCAATAATCATGCCTAGCATGGTCAAAAAGGATCTCATTTTGTTGGCACGTATAGAGAACATGGCCAACTTAATATTTTCAAATAACATCCTCTTTCACCACCTTCTCATCGCTTACAATCTGTCCATCCTGGAATCGTATAATTCTTTTCGTACACTGGGCAATATCTTCTTCGTGGGTAACAACAACAACAGTGGCTCCCTCATCATTTAGTTTGGTGAAAAAATCCATAATTTCATGGGATGAACGGGTATCCAGGTTACCCGTAGGTTCATCAGCAAGAATTAGTGCAGGATCATTTGCTAACGACCTGGCTATTGCAACCCTTTGTTTTTGCCCACCAGAAAGCTCGTTAGGCAAGTGATGGATTCTATCCTTCAACCCCACCTTTTCCAGCAAAGATGTTGCTTTTATTTTTCTTTCTTCCCCTTTCATCCCGCCGTAAATCATAGGTATTTCAACATTTTTTAAGGCAGATGTTCTGGGAATCAACTGAAATGCTTGAAAAACAAAGCCAATCTTTTTATTTCTAATTCTTGAGAGGTCATCCTCTCCTTGGTCTACAATGGGAATACCGTCTAGTAAGTAAGTTCCCTCAAAATGCCTATCCATGCAGCCTAGGATATTCATTAAAGTAGATTTTCCCGATCCCGACTGACCCATAATTGCAACATATTCCCCTTCTGTTATAGAAAGAGATACGTTTTGTAACGCATGCACCTGAATTGCACCTGTATCATAAATTTTATTTAAATTTTCTATTTTAATAATCTCCTTCATAACCCACCTCCTACTGAGGAATAACGGTCATTCCTTCCGTCAGCTCAAGGCTGGGGTTCAGAATAATCTGCTGGCCCTCGGTTAATTCGCCTTCCTTAATTTCGATCAGAAGGTCTGTTTCTAACCCTACTGTAACAGGCACAATATGTACTGTGTTATCTTCTTTCACAGTATACACTACGGTAGAACCATCTTCCAGCTCACTAACGGCTTCATATGGAACACTTATGGCCTGTTCCGCCTTGGCAATATAAATCGTGGCCTTTGCCGTAATCCCTGCAATGAGCTTATCATTTGTTCCAAGCACTTCTATATAAACAGGTATGATTCTATCATTTGAATTTGAATCTTTACTTTCTCCTGTTGGAGAAATACGGGATACAATACCCTCTACAATTTCACCACTCAAAATATCAGCTGTAATATCTACCTTCTGGCCAACCTGAACCTTTGATATGTCTGTTTCATTCACTAATACCTTCATCTGTAACTTATCAATATTTTCAATGACAAACATAGGTTTATCATTCTCTGTATCATCGGCAAAACGACCAACTTTTGTATTAACTCTAGTCACCGTCCCATCAATCATACTACGGATTTCGCAATCTTCCAAAGTCTTTGCTTCAACGCTCACTTTACGTTTTGCATTGTCCATAGTCTGTCTTTCTGACTCCGATAAAATAGCAACTCCATCCTTAACAGGAATATTGTCTAACTTTCTTTTAGCCTCATCCAGTTCACTTTGGCTAGATGCCCCAATCTCAAATAAGCCCTTCAAATCATCATATTCTTTTTTCGCCTTTTTGTACTCCACCTGCCTGTCCTCAAGCACCTCTTTTTGCTGCATTTCCAATAATGTCAGCTCACCTTTGCTAATACTAATTTGTTCTGTAATGTCAGAACTATCTAGCATGGCCAATAATTGACCTTTCTTAACCTTATCTCCTTCTTTTACCAATAATTGTTTTACTTCGTAATGCCTCTTCGAAACAACCTCTGTACTTTCAGTACCTTCTAGAACAGCCTTTAATTTCAACACTTCTTCTACATCCTGTTTTTCTACAAAAGAGGTACTCACCATCGTTCCCTCAGGCACCTTGTTCCCCCCTAGAACAACTTTTACACCAATAGCTATTACAATCAAACCCGCAACAGCTATTAAAACTTTTTTCTTTTTTGATAAAGCCATATCATTTCCTCCTCGGTTTTTTTCATATGTATCTATTATAAAAGGCAAATTCTAAGATGTCTCATATTATTTCTTAATATTCCTTTAATTTAAAATAATTTCCATAAATAGATCAAATTACCTAACGATAATTTATTTCGTCGCTTAAATCACAGAATCAGCTATTTACACATAACAAAAAAGGCGAGAAGCAATGCCTCTCGCCTTAAATTTTATTTTATTTTGAATTACTGATTAGCCAATCTCTTATAGCTTTCCAGTCTTTCTTTTGCATTCTTTTCAGATTCTGTGAAAAGAGCTTCTGCTTCTTCAGGGAATGTTCTCTGTAAGGAGCTATAACGTACTTCACTTAACAAGAAGTCTCTGAAGCTTGTTGTAGGTTCCTTGGAGTCCAATGTGAAAGGATTCTTTCCTTCTTCTTTCAAAGTAGGGTTGAATCTGTACATATGCCAGTAACCCGCATCAACAGCACGTTTGATTTCTTCCTGAGCACCGCTCATGCCACCCTTCATACCATGGTTGATACAAGGAGAGTAAGCGATAATCAAAGAAGGACCATCATACTGTTCAGCTTCCATGAATGCCTTAACTACCTGGTTCTTGTCAGCACCCATAGCTACCTGAGCAACGTATACATAGCCATAGCTCATGGCCATCATACCCAGGTCTTTTTTCTTAATTCTCTTACCAGAAGCCGCAAACTGAGCAACTGCGCCAACTGGAGTTGATTTAGAGGACTGACCACCTGTGTTAGAGTAAACTTCTGTATCGAATACAAGAACGTTTACGTCTTCACCGGAAGCTAAAACGTGATCCAAACCGCCGTAGCCGATATCGTAAGCCCAACCGTCGCCACCGAAGATCCACTGAGATTTCTTAACCAGCTGATCTTTGTTTTCAAGTACGTAAGCAATAAGAGCTTTTACTTCTGCATCAGAGCCATTGTAAGCTTCCAATGCTGCAACCAATGCGTCAGAAGCCGCTCTGGATTTTTCGCCATCTTTCATTGTTGCAATCCATTCATCTGCAACTGCTGCGAAGGATGCATCAACAGATTTCAAAGTTTCAAGTCTATCCTTGATACCTTCTCTCATTTGCTTAACGGCTGTTGCCATACCTAAACCATACTCTGCGTTATCTTCGAACAAAGAATTTGCCCAAGCAGGACCACGGCCATCTTTATTTACTGTGTAAGGCATAGAAGGTGCGGAACCACCCCAGATAGAAGAACAGCCTGTTGCATTTGCAACGTACATTCTATCACCAAACAACTGAGTTACCAATTTAGCATAAGGTGTTTCGCCACAGCCCGCACAAGCGCCGGAGAACTCAAGCAGAGGCTGTTCGAACTGGCTACCTTTTACAGATGCCTTGTTCATAGGGTTAGCCTTATGAGCTACTTCATCAATAGCAAAATCCCAGTTTGCAACTTCAACTTCCTGAGTTGCCAAAGGCTGCATTACAAGCGCCTTGTTAGGAGCAGGGCAAACTACTGCACAGCTACCACAACCCAAGCAGTCCAAAGGAGAAACCTGAATTCTATATTTCAATTCGCCAAAGCCTGCACCCTTAGCTGCAACAGCCTTAAATGCTTCAGGAGCTTTCGCCAATTCTTCATCAGAAACCAATACAGGTCTGATTGTTGCATGAGGACATACATAGGAGCACTGATTACACTGGATACAGTTTTCAGGAATCCACTGAGGAACGTCAACTGCAACACCACGTTTTTCATATGCTGCTGTACCACAAGGGAATGTACCGTCTTCTCTACCAGAGAATGCGGAAACAGGCAATTTATCACCTTCCTGTGCGTTCATAGGCTGAACAACATTCTTAACGAATTCAGTTGATTTTCTTTCTGCCTTAACTTCTGTATCAACAGCGTTAGCCCATTCTGCAGGAACTTCAACTTTAACAATACCTTCAACGCCCTTATCAACAGCTGCGTAGTTCATGTTCAGGATTGTGTCACCCTTCTTACCGTAGGATTTTTTAATCGCTGCTTTCATGTATTCTACTGCCTGATCAATAGGGATGATGTTAGCAAGTTTGAAGAATGCGGACTGAAGAACAGTATTGATTCTGTTACCTAAACCAATTTCTGCTGCAATTGCAGTACCATCAATGATATAGAATTTAGCATTCTTTTCAGCTAACTGTTTCTTCAAGTTTGCAGGAAGTTTTTCATCCAATTCAGCAGGTGTCCAGTTGGTATTCAACAAGAATGTACCGCCATCATTCAATTCTGTTACCATATCATACAGGTAAACATATTCTTGCTTGTGGCAAGCTACGAAATCAGCTGTTTTAACCAAGTATGTGGAACGAATGGGTTTTTTACCAAAACGCAAGTGAGATTGGGTAATACCACCGGATTTTTTGGAGTCATAGCTGAAGTAAGCCTGAGCGTACATATCTGTATGGTCACCAATAATCTTAATAGAGTTCTTGTTCGCACCTACTGTACCGTCAGCGCCCAGACCCCAGAACTTGCAGCTGATGGTGCCATCGCCCTCAGTAACGCTGATTTCTTTACCAACTTCCAAAGAAGTGTTTGTAACATCATCAACGATACCCATTGTGAAGTGGTTCTTAGGTTTATCCTGATTCAAGTTAGCATAAACTGCGATGAACTGCGCAGGTGTAACGTCCTTAGAACCCAAACCATAACGACCACCAACAACAAGAGGAGCCTGTTCAGCTTCAAACATTGCTGTACAAACATCCATGTACAGAGGTTCGCCCTGAGAACCAGGTTCTTTTGTTCTATCCAAAACAGCAACTTTCTTAACTGTTTTAGGGATAACTTCTAACATTTTGGAAGCAACGAAAGGTCTGAACAGGTGAACTTTAACCAGACCAACTTTTTCGCCTTTTGCCATCAAATAATCAATTGTTTCTTCAATAGCTTCACAAGCAGAACCCATAGCTACAATTACTCTGTCAGCATCGGGAGCACCATAGTAGTTGAATAACTTATAGTCTCTACCTGTAATTCTGTTTATTTCACCCAAGTATTCTTCTACTACTGCAGGAAGTGCATCATAGAATTTGTTTGCAGCTTCACGAGCCTGGAAGTAAATATCAGGGTTCTGAGCTGTACCTCTAATTACGGGGTGTTCTGGATTTAATGCATTTCTCTTGAATGCGTTAACTGCATCCATATCGATGATTTTAGCCAATTCATCATAATCAATACATTCGATTTTCTGAATTTCATGGCTAGTTCTGAAACCATCAAAGAAGTGCAAGAAAGGAACTCTGCCTTTGATTGCGGACAAGTGAGCAACACAGCCCAAGTCCATAACCTCCTGAACGCTGTTGGAAACCAACATAGCAAAACCTGTCTGACGGCAAGCCATAACGTCGGAATGATCACCGAAGATAGACAAAGCCTGTGCAGCCAAGGCACGTGCTGTTACGTGGAATACGCCGGGAAGTAATTCACCGGAAATTTTGTACATGTTGGGAATCATCAGCAACAGACCCTGAGATGCAGTATAAGTTGTTGTCAACGCACCTGCAGCCAAAGAGCCATGTACAGTACCAGAAGCACCTGCTTCGGACTGCATTTCTACAACCTTTACAGTCTGACCAAAAAGATTCTTTTTGCCATTTGCTGCCCAATCATCTGTTTTTTCAGCCATTGGGGAAGATGGTGTGATGGGGAAAATGCCAGCTACTTCAGTAAACGCATAGGAAGCGTATGCTGCAGCTTCGTTACCGTCCATCGTTTTCATTACTTTAGACATTCGTACTTCCTCCTTACAATTTATAAATATAGTCTATTTTTGCCGGGAAAACCTGCCTGCCGTTCTCAGATCAAGTCTCCTACCGTTTCCCTAGAATGGCAGAGATTTGTCAGAGTCTTTGTCAGACAATTGTCAATCTTTCCATCTAAAAACACGGTTGTTTTTTTACCCGTTCATTATACAATCAAACGTTTCTCTTTTCAACTATTAAAAAAATTTTCAGCGTTATGTTTCTAACAAAATGTTTTTTGTGTGCTTTGCTTAATACATTCTACCAAAAATAAATTTATTTATGCATTTTTCAGGGAAAGTGAAGAATTACAGCCATTTTTATGTCTGACAAGATTATCTTTTTATCGACATAAACCACTTTGAGTTTACCAATTTCAAGGGGGTTTGATAATGTGTTATCAATGAATTTTTTTATCTTTTTTTCTTCAAAAAAAATATTCTATTTTTGAAGAAATCTGTGGAAAAAAATGTAGTTTTATTTACATTTATTTACATTTTCCCATCTGAATAAGTGTCCCTATCCAGCTACCCTTGTCTCCGAGGGGTATACATAAGAACAGTCGCAAAAAACCTTGTTTTTTAAGGAATTCATCCTTTTTCTTCAAAATAATCGATTAAAATTCAAACTTATTTTTTAAAAAGCAATTTTTTAATTTTACATTTTTTGAAGAATAATTGTTATTTAAAAAACATACTTTATCTTGTTTTCTTAATGTTTTATATTTTTAGAGCCGGTTCCTAATAAAGAAACCGGCTCTAAAAATCATTGCTATATACTTACTTTTCTTCTTTATAGTAGTATTCTTAATCTAATCTAAAATAAACCTCGATTCCAATGTTACGTATGAATTCTTTCCTATGCTTCCTATTCCACAATTCAATTGAAACAACCAAAACCACATAGATTTGTCTGGATCAACGGCCAGTCCAACAGTATCCAAAAAGTGATCCCCCACTTTTGCCTTTGTCCATATATCCTTAACTAAAAGATTCTTTCCCTCTAAATTATCCCAGGAAATAAAGCTTGATATTTAGGTTTCCATTGTTTTCCCAACAACGCACCATCTGCCGGAAAAAGAACGGTAATAGCCCCTTCCTTGGAAGCATCAAAAATTGCCAATTCATTACGTGATGTAATATAGAATAGCGAGTTTTCAGTCAAATCCCCTTGCTCTTTTAACTCTTTCATTCCTTCCTCCGTCAAGACATCAGAAATTGTTATTCTCCTTTGTTCTCTTAGGTCGATGTTTAATGTTTGAAAAAAAGGTTGGTCTTCCCTGGTTCCTTTCCAACAAATCGAAACAAAATCACTATTAATAAAGCCTTTTTCAAATTGAAGTTGGAATACTCCTTCCCCCTCCTGACTCATAAACTCGTCAGCTAAGGCTTGGATTTCCACTCTAATTTCTTTATTTAATCCTTTTTCAAAATTCGTATCATTTAAACCCATAATTACAGGTATCTCTAGGTTATATTCTTTCGTATCATTTTTTCCGATATACACATCAGAGGCAACAATGGGCATGGAATTTCCCTTTGACTTTAAAGAAATCTGCCTTCTTGCACTATCCCACAAAACATCTGTGGAAAAAAAATCAGATATAATAGAAGCTTCTATATATAAGCATCCGTTAATCATCTGGGGTTCTTCTGTCATTGTTATGTTATATCCGTGCATCTCCGCCTCTGTAGTACCTGCCTCAATAACCAAGGTTTTACCTTTATAGCCAATGGTAACATCATTAGATTCTTTCTCCCAAGACACCGTCCCCCCTAACCCTTGGGCCACATTTCGCACAGGCAACAGCAAAATTTCCTCATCATCATAATACAAAGGTGTATTTTCGCCTTCTCCAAATACCTTTGTCTGCTCTTGTGATAACCCATCCTGCTTTGGATTGGAAACCTTCATCTCCATTTCCCGTTCTTTGGTCAGCCACATAGAAAGGGCAATTGCACTGCAAATCATTGCAGTAGAAGCACAAGCTATTATGACCGTTTTTTTCAGATTCATGTTTCCCCTCATTTCCTTTTTAACGAAAATTTTATTCAGTTGCGAAAGCCAATGTTTTTGTAAGTGCATTTGAATCATCTTTCCATGAAAATAGTCTAAAAAGATTTTTCCCCCAGGCTCCATAGTATTCCAAAATGATCTGTCCAATTGATTCGTCCCAGATTATCTCCGCCTCAGTTATTTCGCCTAATTCTCTTAGGCTGAAAAAAGCTTTACCCTCATGTTTTATGTAGGGTACTTGATATTTTTTTCCTTGGAAGAAAACCTCAGATTGCCCCTCTTGCTGAAGCGCCTCGTTATTATGAGGTAAAACCAAGGTAATTCCCAAGTGTCCTAAAATTAATTGGGCGTCTTCTGCCTGAAGTGCGTAACTCCCATCCCTATAATATGCGTTAATCTTACGATTTGCTTTATTGCTAACCATATTCAGTGCAACCACTTCACCTTTTTTCCAAGGATTAGCCTCATCTGGATCAGTTGGGTCCCAATCTCTTCTGGGATCGTCTAGGTCAATCTTTTGGGGCTTTGGTGGCGCAATTGGTTCTTGTTCATCACTTTTATATATCTTCACCGTTGTACCCGATGGGCAATTGTCATAAATCCACTTCACATCCTCAACTGTTAAACGAATACAACCCATGGAAGCCGTTTCGCCCAACTTATTATATTCTTCATACTCTAATGTACCTTTATCCTGTTGTAAATACGGTACTGAGTGAAACAAAATATGCCCTGTAATCCTAGTTGCGTATTGCCCATATACATCTCCAAATAAAGGGCGCCAAACATACTTATCCGATGTGCGGAAAGTCCCAATTGGCGTCTCCTCTCCAACAGAGCAGTAAAATGCTCTTTCAGCCACCGTATAATTACCTGCTTCATCAGTATTATATACCGTCACAATATTCTGCGTCAAATTAACTGTAATATAGTAGGGATACCCCTCATCCTTTGCATATAGGGGCATTATCCAAGTAAAGGATACTATAACTATTAGAATCCCTAAAAACTTCTTTTGCATCTTTTCCTCCTTAAAAATACTTGCTTAAATTTCTTTTATACTTGGCCTATTATATTGCTTTTTGTCAGAAAAAGAAAGAAAATTCATAATCTTTTAAGAAAAGGATTTTTGTTGAATAATTTTTATGTTATTTGTAATAATATTGCCATGATTTTTCTCAATTGTAATATGATTGACATTTGCCTTTTTTTAAGATTTATGGTATCATCCTTATGTGAGATTTCTCACCAATCATTGTTCCAAGGAAAGCGAAGGGTTCTTTATGGCAAAGGGAAACGGCACAAAGCTAATTGCACAAAACAAAAAAGCATACCACGATTACTTCATAGAGGAAGTTTTCCAGGCCGGCCTTT
The DNA here is from genome assembly GCF_040307045.1 of Anaerotignum sp. Lineage (GTDB taxonomy): Bacteria > Bacillota > Clostridia > Lachnospirales > Anaerotignaceae > Chakrabartyella. The sequence continues at coordinate 100,431 of NZ_JAWRKF010000008.1, read as the reverse complement.
CTTTGGTTGGTACCGAGGTGAAAAGTTTGCGTGCGGGCAAATGTAGCCTTAAAGAAAGCTTTATCCGCATAGAGCATGAGGAGGCTTTTATCTACAATATGCATATTAGCCCCTATGAGCAGGGAAACATATTCAATAAGGATCCTCTTAGAGTAAGACGGCTTTTGCTTCATAAAAACCAAATTCGTAAAATCGCTCAGGAGAGTCAGGCTGCTGGATATACCATCGTTCCGCTTAAGGTTTATTTTGACCGAAGTTTGGTTAAAATTGACATTGCCCTTGCAAAGGGTAAAAAGCTCTATGACAAGCGTGATACCATTGCAAAGAACGATCAAAAGCGCCAAGCTGAGAAAGATTTTAAAATTCGTAACCTCACCTTGTAATTGGGCATTGAACGATACTATTTTGGGGATGTAAAGGTTTCGACGGGAGTCTTGAAAATAGGGATAGCCATCCGCAGACCGGTTAACTGCGTCAACAAGCCGGAACTCTTTTAAAAAGAAAAGACAATAATAAATTAGCAATCGCTGCCTAATTGCGGCAGCCGTCGGCCTCTGATCTCTCGCTGTCAGAGTTACCGGCGTCGACTAGGCGGGGCACTTTTTCGCTTAAGCTTTGCGGCGTAAAAAGATTCATGAAGCTACCAAGGGATAAAGCCTGTCAATCGGCGGTATTCTGAGGGAATGTTAAAAGACTGACTGTGATGGGAGAAGTTCTTATGGATGGGTTTTCGGACAGGGGTTCAATTCCCCTCATCTCCATTCAAAACAGCATCCGAAACAAGTTTGACCTTGTTTTCGGGTGTTTTTTTTATTCTTCTGTTCCATGTTTATTTTAACACTGGTTCTAAGTTCATTACCATACAATCTATTTTTTATCTTGATTTGAATCATTTCATCTATGTATACTAACATTTTCTACGGGTATATTATATTTTTTCATCAGGTTCTTTACTAGCTCTGCTGCAATGGCTAATATTTTTTTACGTAAGGTCATTTTTACCAGTTTTAACTACATCTCAAAGTTCAATGAAATACTGTTGTTTTTGGTGCATTTCCCAAGCCATTTGCAACCACATGTCTTTGCACAACTAGAATATTTTTCCCACTGCTTCTTTATTTCAACTTAATCCTCTGTGGGTGCACCTATAAAGCTGTATATTATTAAACCATTGCCTACTACCAAAGCAGTCAACGAAGTAATATTGAAACTTTTTCAATTGAGATGATTAAAAATGGATAAAGACTTTTGAAGCTACAGCGCTTGCATTTCATTATCCTGAATAAAGCAATTGTAAAATATACGCCCAGTATATGTTACTTAACAATTTTTCCTATTTCGAAATTTAAATTTTAGAAAGATACCTAACTGCTATAAATCCTGTATTATTGGGATAAATTGAAAAAAAAATTACATACTATGAAAGAGGTGATTCTATGTCAAAAGAAGATGTTCAGTACAACACGAGAGAAGAATTATTAGAACCAAAATCTAAAAATAAAGTGAAAAAACTAGCACGGGAAAAAGAGGTTTTGCCCTTTCCTGAAATACCAAAAAAAGATAATTAAAATGTCCCTCTATCTTGAAATAACCCCTTTTGTTAGCCAAAAAATCTAACAAAAGGGGAATTTTTATAATTCCCTATCTCATTTACATACACTTTTTATCCAATTTCTATCGTATTATAGATATAGCCTTGACAATAAATATTTTTCTCTCTGTCCCATACACATATTGGGTCAAAACAATGGAAAGGTGATGTTTGACCTTTCATTGTTAAGAAATAAAAAAGAGGCATGAAGTATCCTTCATGCCTCTTTTGATCTTATCCGTACTATTTTGCCTTTAATAAATCTCTAATTTCTTCTAAAAGTACAACTTCAGCAGGTGGCTGAGCTGGTGCTACTGGCTCTTGCTTCTTCTTAACAGATATAATTTTTACAAAGAAAAAAATACAAAAGGAAATAATCAAAAAGTCCACAATTGACTGTATAAATGAACCATATAATATAGCGGACTCCGGAATATCTCCCACAGCTGGTGTGATCACATATTTTAAGTCTGTAAAGTTTATTCCTCCCAAAAGTAGCCCGATAATGGGCATTAATACATCGTTCACTAAGGATGTCACTATTTTACCAAAAGCACCACCAATAATAACACCTACAGCAAGATCAATCACATTACCTTTTAAAGCAAAATCTTTAAATTCTTTAATCATAATCAGCTACCTCCCAACCTGTTTCAAAAACGGAAACAAAAAAAATTATTTTTCATCAGTATATAATATCTCTCAAAAAAAGACAATATCTTTGTTGGTTATATTCTAATATGGAGGATTACCTTTTATTTATACGATAGGCTTTTGTACCAAAAAAACAGCCCCCACTAGGGATAGTCCCAGGGGGCAAGATTATTATGTATGATCCTTCCTTAAAGCAAGTTATCTATCTAAAAGGGTCTTATCATATCTTCAAAAAGTCTTTTGCAGCCTTCAGACCATATGCACATTCTGCTGCTTTTACACCACTACAAATGGCTCTTGCCATAACTTCTGTTGCTAGTGCCCCTAGGGCATCTGGGCTAACCTCTACTTCTCCAGTGGACATAACAAAAATGGTATCCCCATCTGCGGATGTATGCACAGGGCTAATGGTCTTAGCATATCCATTGTGGGCAATGCTGGCAAGCTTATTTGCTTGATTCTTTGTAAGAATAGCATTTGTGATAATGCACCCTATGGTTGTGTTGCCCGAAAAAACATTCCTTTGCATCCCAATTTCCTTATACATAATATCTTCAGTACTTGCTAAAGAAGTTTTATCCTCCGAGAGAATTCCTGCAATTTGCTTACCTGTATCATAATCAATCACATCCCCAAGGGCATTGACCGCAACAATTGCACCACATTGCACCTCGCCAAGCTGAACTGCATAAGTACCAAGACCACTCTTCATCATTCTATCTGGTCCCAAAAATTTTCCAATTGAGGCGCCTGTTCCCGCTCCTACATTTCCCTCACCAGGCTCATTCTTACCAGCAGTCTTGCATGCCTCATAGCCCATAGCTTTATCTGGTCTGCATTTTGCATCTCCCACAACTAAGTCGAAGAGGGATGCCCCACAAACAATTGGCACAACACCCACTCCAACATCAAAGCCCACCCCCCGTTCCTCCAAGAACTGCATAGCACCATCACCTGCGGCAAGGCCATACGCACTTCCCCCGGAAAGCATCACACAATGAATTTGCTGCACCATGTTTACTGGCTTTAAAAGTTCCGTTTCCCTAGAAGCTGGTCCACCCCCACGTACATCCACGCCTGCTACTGCTCCATCCTCACAAATAATTGCCGTACACCCAGTGCCACCCTCAACATTCTGCGCATGTCCAATCTTAATACCCTTTATTTCCGATATTTTTATCTCTCTCATACACATTCTCCCTTTTTAACTAAGGGCGGCAAAAGCCGCCCCCAAATTGATGTTGAATTTCCCAAGAAACATATCTTGCCTCACAAACCCGTAAAACGAATTTTTTCCGTGGAAAATCCTATCTTACTCGAATTCATAGGTGATGTTCACTTTCATCCTTACAATTGGTAATAATCAATTATGCGATAAATTGTACCGCCATTATAATTGCAATAATTACCCCAACGACTGCCTCTCCTCCTAATAGACCAGCACCAATAATTGTACCCTTTCCTTCTTTTTCGAATTTAGGATAAAATTTATCAAGCAGAAATCTAATTGCGGCACCAATAAATGCAGTAAAAGATAAATAGAAAGGTAAATATACACCAAGTCCTAACGTCATAACAGGGTAGAACCCTACGATATAAAGGATTGCAGCAACTACAAGACCAGTCATAAATGCAGGCACATGGGAAATACCGCCTGCCATAGCGGCAACAGCAGATGCTTGTGCTGCTGGGAACAGTTCCGGATTTCCGAAAGCTGACGGTCCATAAGCCCGAATGATTGCCATGATAACAAAAGCAGATATTATCGCCCCTACAATACCGCCAATCATTTCTCCTGTCCATTGGGCTTTGGGGCTAGATTTCAGGATACTCCCCGCCTTAAAATCATTCATTACATCACCCACAAGACCACAAGCAATTGCCACAACAGCTGCAATGCAAATAGCTGCAACCTCGGTAATTCCAGGTGAACATACCTTCGCAAGAATCAAAACAAAAATACCAAAAACCTCCATTGGGTTAATTGCAGACATACCAACTGTTTGACAAGACATTGCCGTTGCTAGCCAAACACCGATAATCGTTACAATAGCCGCAACGACAGGAACATCAACAACAATTACATAAAGAGCAGCAAAAATTGCCATAATGATGGGAGCCCACCTTAGAGGGACAATAGAATCCCCAATAGAATCCTTGGAAACCATAGAACCAAAGATGGCCTTAAAATTAGGGAAGATATTCTTAATAAATACACCCACTCCCGTACCTACCATCATACCAAGTCCCAGGCCGCTTTTGATGCTTGCCGCCGTTGCAGCATCAAAAAATCCTAATTTCTGACCGCCAATTAAGATGCCCACATCACCAACCAAAGCTCCCAAAAACCAAACACCTACGAAAATTGGCCCAACTAAATAGCCCACAGATACAAGCATAGGGGAAAGCCATATTCCGCCATAGGAACCATAGTTGATCCAGCTACCTCCGCCAAACCAAAGAACGGCAGGAATCTTCATAAACCAGTCCCGAAGTGCTGTCCAAATAGCTGCAAAGCCTAAAGCACCAAAAAGTATATGCGCCTTTTTCCCACCTTCGTCACCAACAATTAGCGTTTCCGCCGCAGCCTGGCCCATAGCATAAGGAAGCTTTGACGTCTCAATAAACTGCTTTCTCATTAAAGATGTAAAAATAAGCCCCAGCACTGTGCCACTGATTGTGATTACAAGGAGCTTTGCTATCCCTAATTCTGAATCTGGATATAACATATAAATTGCTGGAATCGTAAAAGCCACACCACCAGCAACCATAGATCCGGCTGACATTGCTGTATGGGTTACATTGATTTCATTGATATTTGTCCTCCCCAAAGCTTTCAAGGCAAACATAGATACCAGTGCTACAAACATAATTGGAAATGGTAAGGATGATGCTTTCAATGCAATAAACATAGATGAACATGTTACAATGACTACGCCGATGATACCAATTGCCATTCCTCGAACAGTTAGTTGTTCCTTATACGATGTGGCATATTTTACGGTCTTTGGTTCTTGTGCCATAGTGCAGTGCCCCCTTTCCTCCTCGACAATTACAACACGCTACAACTTCAATTAGATTTGACAAACAAAATTTGATATTACAGTAACTCTCTTACTTCTGATATTCAATCACGCCATCAATCATGGTCATTTCTACATCTAAATTATAAATCTCCATTGGGGAAATAGAGAGTATGTCATCAGAAAGCACAATAAGGTCCGCCAGTTTTCCAACCTCCACACTGCCTTTTATATCCTCTTCAAAGGAACTGTATGCCCCGTTTATTGTGGCACATCGAACTGCCTCAAGAACTGAAACAGCCTGCGTTTTATCACACTGAACTCCTACCGTCCTGTCGTATCGGTTTACGGCGGAATCTAATAGGGCGATTCCTGCAGGATAGGAAGGTGTATCACTATGTAAGGAACATTTCACTCCTGCATCGATCATACTTCGAATAGCACAAATATATTTATTTCGCTCTTCACCATAAAAATCTACAAACTTTGCCCCCAGTTTTTGAATAGAAGAAACATTTACGCTGGGACAAATATTCATTTTTGCCATGCGGTTAATCATGTCCTGATCCACAATGGTACAATGCTCAATCCTATGCCTAAGGTCTGGCCTAGGGTTTTTGGCAAAAGCCTGTTCATAACCCTCAACCATAAATTCTATTGCTAAATCGCCGATGGCATGGGCTGTTGCCTGGCACTCCGCATCATTTATCTTTTTAATATAAGCCGCAACCTCCTCCCGCTCCCAATCACGCTCTCGGGGGAGGTTTGGATTATGACAATAAGGCTCTCTAGTTGCACACGATGGCCCACCAGAACCACCGTCAATCATAAATTTTGAACTGCCAATTTTAAAGTGCTCATCGCCGAGGCCACTGGTTAGCCCTAACTCTAAAAAATGATTATTATCTGCCAAAGAATATCTTTTTCCAAAAATACTGTGTAGCATCATATAAGAACGAACTTTGAATTTTCCCTCTCTACAAAGTTTTTGCATGATATGATATGACGGCTTATCACATTCACCACAATCATGAATGGAGGTAATACCGTTTTGCAAACAATGCTGATGAGCCTTCATCGCAGCTCTTTCTTGGTCATCTTGCGTATAGTCCACCTTACCCCAAAGCCAAAAATGGGTATGACCTCTAACCATTCCCGTTAGTCTTCCATCAACAACCTCAACTTCATCCTGAGGATACTTCTCAGCGTCCTTCGGGGTATACACATCTAAATATTCCAACGCCTTTGTGTTATACATACATATGTGCCCACCACCATGCATACAGTGCACAGGGTTATCGGGTGCAGCTGCATCCAATTCTTCTATGGTCGGATGGCGTTGTTCAGGAAAAAGCGTAGGCTCATAGCCCATCATAGAAATCCATTGCCCTGGTTTTTTAATTTTTACGGCCTCGCGCACCATTCCCAGCATCTCATCTAGGGATTTGCAGTTACCATAGAAAGTGTCAATCATAGGTGCATTCAAACCCTCTCCCAAAAGACCGGATAGGATGGGGTGATAATGAGAGTCAATTAAGCCCGGCATTAAAGTCTTGCCTTCTAGGTCGATTATCCTTGTCTTATCGTCTGTAATTTTTAAAATTTCTTCAGTCAAACCAACAAAAACAATTTTATTTCCTTTGATACCAACGGCTTCTAAAATTTCATCTTTTTCATTTACAGTAATCACCTTGCCATTTATAAAAGCCGTGTCTATATATGAAAAATCAAATTCCATAGTCTCATTTCCCCCATTCAAGACTATTCCTATTTTTGTGAAAACAAAATACTCATAGTGGAAGGCCTTCCAACACCTGTTTTAAGCAAAGGTTCCCATCCTCCTTTACATATGTAGAAGTTAGTCCCCACCCTGAAAGCGGGGACCCCTTCCGTCAAACTAAAAACTAATTTGATTCTTAAACATTGTTGTAAACAGACATGTATTTTTTTAACTTATGAATAAAATAATTTTAGCGTTTCTTTATCCGGTTTTTTGCCAATCAGACTACCCACAACAAACGCAACAACAGAAACTATGATAGATGGAACAATGGGTGAAGCCCCTAAAATAGTCACTTTATAAGTTGTCATAAGTAAGAAGCATATAACACCGATAACGCTCGATAAAATTGCACCCGTGGCATTTGACTTCTTCCAATAAAGCCCAAACAGAATAGGACATAAGAAAGCACATTCTAGACCACCCATAGCGAAAAGGTTTATCCAAACAATTAAATCGGGCGGATAAATTGTGAATACAAATACGATGATACCTACAATTAACGTGGTAATCATACTCATCTTTCCAATTTTCTTTTCGAACTTTGCATCAGCATTGTCAATATTCCCTTTTTCTTTTGCAATATAGTTTAGGTAAATATCCTTAACAATTGCCGCAGAAGCCAAAATCAATAAAGATGACACTGTTGACATTACGGCGGACAAAGGCGCTGCAATGAATAGACCCGCCACAACAGGGTTCATATATTTCAATACTAATGTAGGAACAACATAATCTGAGGATGCAATTTCAGATGGGTCTAGAATAGCAGGTGCAAATGCACCAGAAATATGCATAACCAACATCAAAAATCCAACAACGATAGTTCCATAGATCATAGCACTGTGAAGGGATTTTGTATCCTTAAAGCCCATCCCTCTAACAGCAGTTTGAGGAAGACCCAAAACACCGATACCAACAAGAACCCAGAATGACATAACATATGCCTTTGGTGTTGTGCCGCCTACCGTCGGATCATTCCAAGTGGGATTTACCATGTTAAGTTTATCCACAATTGCCTCAAACCCACCACCTACACGAACAATGGTAAATAAAATAATAAAACCACCCAATACCATTACAAGCCCTTGAATGGTATCCGTAGTAACAACAGCTTTAAATCCACCGATGGTTGTATAGATGATAACAATAGCACCAAATAGTAACAAACCATAAACATATGGAAGTCCTGTAATGGTTTGAAATAGCACAGCCCCCCCAATAAACTGAGACATCATCTGGGCAATAAAAAATAATACAAGAGCAACAGAGGAAATAATAACGACTGCTGGGGATTTGTATCTTGCCCTTAAGTAATCAGTTACCGTTACTGCATTGGTTTTTCTTGAAATAATCGCAAACTTCTTTCCCAGCACCCCCAAAATAATGAAAGCTGTTGGTACTTGAATAATGGATAAGTATACCCAAACAAGGCCTTTGGTATATGCAACACCAGGCCCACCAATAAAGCTGCTGGCACTGGTAAATGTGGCAACCAGCGTCATGGCCAACACAAGGCCACCCATAGATCGACCACCAATAAAGTAGTTATTGATAAATCCCGTACCTGCCTCGGCATCAATCTTCGCCTGCTTTTTACTGACATACAATCCGATACCCAAATTGGCAAGGAGATAGAGTACTAAAACTGTCATTAAAATAATTGTGTATGAACTCATCCTTATTCCTCCTCCCCATTGTCCTCATCCAATGTTTCATCAAGGCTAAAGTCTTTAAAAAACACCTTCACAACAACAATTACGGCAATGCAGAATAAAATATAGCCTACAACACAACTTAGAAAGAACCACAACGGTAACCCCATAATATAGGCCTGTTCCTTGGCATTTCCAGCCAACCCATAACCCATAAAATACCACCAAAGAAAGAAAGCAACATATAAAGCAATGGAAATCAATGCTTCTTTTTTAATCTGATGATTCCGTTCCCTTTCCGTCAATTTTGGTACCATATTTTCTCCTCCTTTACTCCGAGTGCAAATTGCCCCATATCTATTCACACAGATATACTGCAATTATTCCTCACCCTTTTCAAAAAAACGAATTAGTCCACAAAGCACCTGGTTTACAGGCGTAGGGACACCTAGAAATTTCCCTTCTTTCACAATTGCTCCATTAATCATATCAATTTCAGTATGTTTATGATTTAACACATCCTGGAGCATAGAAGATCTGTTTTCTGCTGTAGCTTTGCAAACCTCTTTCGTATGTGCCACGGGGTCTGAAAACCCCAAAATAACGCCTTTGGCCTTGGCAACAGCAACACCTTCCTTTACCGCTTCCTCCAGTAATTCCTCTAACTCAGGGAAATGAAGGAGTTCACCATTTTTCAGCTTTGTTATTCCTGTTAGTGCATTAATACCTACATTGACCAGAAGTTTATCCCAAATCAATCCCATCACATTATTTGAAATCTCAATTTCCAATCCTGCCTCAGAAAAAACGGACTCTATTTCTTTTAACCGCCTACTAGAAACACCAAAAAGTTCACCAATTATCGTCTTTCCAACGCCCGCATGCCTAACCCTTCCTGGCCCTAGCATAGTAGCCCCATGGGCAGTCGTTCCAGCTATAATATTCTTTTCTCCTATTTCGCCAGCAATGCTCTCGATATTTCCCATACCATTTTGTAAGGTAAGGGCAATGGTATCTTCTCCAAACACTTCTTTATTCACTTTTATAGCCTGCTCTGTTAATGTGGACTTTACAAATATTAAAGCCAAATCTGCGTTTCCTACTTCTGTGGGATCCGTTGTGGCAGTCAACATTTTATAATTTAGCAACTCACCCTTTTCCTCCATATAAAGCCCTTCTTTGTTAATGGCACTTATATGTTCCTCCCAAACATCAATAAGAAAAACCTGGTTGCTTGGTATAGCAGATAGCTTCCCTCCATAAAGACACCCCATGGCCCCTGCACCAATGATTGCTATTTTCATTTGACCACCTCCAATGTTGTCAAATATAAAATGTTATCACCCTTTAGTCATTAGTATAATTTAGGTATATCCACCTGTTTATTAAAAGAAAATTCGGGTGATGGGAATGTACCCTCAATGGTTTCTTTATGAAACTCGTTTAATCCATCAATCATAACTTGGCGAACCTGGGCAAACTGTTTTACAAATTTAGGCTTAAAGTCTCCGTACATTCCAAGTAAATCCTGAGTAACAAGCACCTGACAATCAACAAAAGGCCCCGCCCCAATTCCCAGAATGGGGATCTCCACCGCCTCAGAAACTGCTTTTCCTACACCCGAAGGAACACATTCCAATACAATGGAAAAACATCCTGCTTTTTCTAGCTCAATTGCATCCTTTATCAATTTTGCTGCACTTTCGGGTGTACCTCCCTGCACCTTAAAACCACCTAATGAGGATGCCGTTTGTGGTGTCAAACCAATATGTCCCATAACATTAATACCAACTCCTACAATCGCTTTTATCTGTGGAAGCATTTCAACGCCCCCCTCAAGCTTGACGCAATCGCAATTTGTTTCCTTAATCAGACGAACAGCATTTGCCACGGCAAGTTCTGGCGTGATGTAAGAACCAAAAGGCATATCCCCAATGACCCAAGTATTAGGGGCACCCTTTACGACCGGGCGAATGTGATGAACCATATCATCCATGGTAACAGATTCAGTTCCTTTATAACCTAACATAATCATTCCCAAAGAATCTCCCACCAAAATAATGTTACATTCACTTTCATCAACAATGGTGGCCGTAGTATAATCGTATGCGGTTACAAAACTAAATTTTTTACCCTCCCTTTTGAATTTTTTAAAATCTCCCACTGTCATTTTAGTCTTTGCCATGCCATACCCCTCCTTAAGAAAATAGTGATTTATATGTCATCGTCTTTTGTGCCCTAATTCTTTAGAAAGTGCCCCTGCCGTATCCTTAACAAGATTTACATAAAATTCTCTTTGTTCTGTTTCATTGTATCTCATTTTTGGCATAGAAATACTTATTGCAGCAACCGGACTATTCCTATAATCAAAAATTGGTGCAGCAAAAGAAATTAATCCATCCACATATTCCTCTGCATCCTTGGCATATCCATTCTTACGAACAGCTTCTAGTTGCTCTAATAAAGCTTCCTTCCCAGAAACAGTGTTGGAAGTTCGCCTACAAAAGCTTGTATTGTCTATTATTTCGTTTACATTCTCATCTGGCAGAAAAGCAAGAATTGCCTTTCCCATTCCCGTACAATACATCGGAAGGGCTGTGCCAATTTTAATTCCCACTTTTATGGCAGAGTCACTCTCAATCTTATCCACATATACAATGTCATTTCCGCTGTGCATACTCAAATTTATGGTTTCTTTTGTTTGTTCCCCAATGGTCTCTAAATACGGCCTAGCAATCTCCTTTAAACCCGTTCTTTCAATAATACGAGTCCCAATGGTAAAAATCTTTATGCTATTTGAATACTTTCTGTTGCAAGGATTCTGAACAATGTACCCAGCCTCTTTAATTGTATTAATCAAACGATGTACGGTGGTTTTGTCCATAGAAAGTGCCTGACTTATCTCCCCAATGGAAAGCTCTCCAAATCTATCTAGCTCCTCTATAATTTGAAATGCCTTTAATACAGACTTTACATGATTACTTGCTTTTACATTTGTATCCATTTTTTCAATCCTCTCCAAATCAACCGACTATCTATTAGCTGGTCAGTAGATAACTGGGGTAACTTTCATAAAACCATATAAAGTAGTCATGTCAAAACACCCTGAAAATATATAAGCGTTCTTTTTTCCTTTCTCTCTATATCATAATACGAAACAATATTTCGTATTATGATATGTTTTGTTTTTTTTAATATACAATATTATCCTTTTTTTAGCAATGGTTGTATGAAAAAATAGTAAATATTCTGACTCGTTTTGCCTTATCTGCTCCTTAGTTGCCTGTTTTTCACCTTTTCTACTGTTTTATGAAATACTGTATTCTTAAAATAAATATCTTTTTCATAAAAATTATGATATGTAAAAATATCCCTTAACGACAACATTTCTAATTCTAACATATATCTTAAAAAAACTATATATCATAATCAACTTTCTTATAGTAATGTAGAAACCAAGGAAATCAATGATCTATTCTGCCTACGTCTTGCCTTTCCTTGCCTTTCCTTGCCTTACTTTTCTATTCATTGATAGAATTACTCAAAGTAATCCAAGGAGTAAATCCACAGATCCCCCTATTAGACTTGTTATTTATAAAAAATTTTTCACCAATCACTCAAAAAGTAGATGAGATAGTAATTTGAATAAATTGCTTTATTTTGATTCCGAGGAATGTACTTTTTTTAACTTCTCTATTTTATCCTTATATTCTTCATATCTATGAGGACGAATTGGCCTTAACACTGGCTCAGTCTTAAAAACCAGAACTAAACACTCCCCTATTTTGGGGTAACTCTTGCAAAAGTAAAAGGATTCAAGTTCTCCGTTTTTAATTCGCTGTTTAATTTTATTATGATAAGGATACATTACGCCCTCCCCTTTCTAGTAAACAGTTTTATTAGTAGCCCTGTATAAATACACAAAAAAATGCCTGTCTTAATTTATATTTATAATTTACACCTACTATCGATTTTTTTCTATATCAATTCGTTTCTTTTAAAAAATAAATAAAGCCAAAAAATAATCTCATTTTTAATTTCAGATGTAATTCCTTTCTCTGATGATGCAATAATTATTTTAAATTTTTCGAATTAATTTGAGATTTCCTATTGACATTTGGTATTGTATTGATTATAATAAAGTTGTTTCGTTTGTATGATTATTCGCTCTTAAGTCCTAGTCGATAATTATTATCTGACTAAAACTTAAGAGCTTTTTACTTATATGCCCGAGATAATATTTTTTTAGGAGGTACTGATTATGAATAACGGTACAGTAAAATGGTTTAACGCAGAAAAAGGATTTGGATTTATTACACCTGACAATGGTGGAGATGATGTATTTGTACATTTTTCTTCTATCCAGTCTAACGGCTTTAAATCCTTGAACGAAGGACAGAGAGTAACTTTTGAAACAGAAGCAGATCCTAAAGATAGCCGTAAAACACGCGCTGTCAACGTTTGCGCAAACTAAACCACTAAAATAGCCACCTACAAGGTGGCTATTTTTTTGTTTCATTTCTGTTCCTTTGCCCTCAAAAATTCATTCCCCATATGCACAAACGATCTTGTTTATCAAACAAACTAGCATACTATATTATTTCTAAATAACTATAAAGACCATTGAGTAACCCTTATTCCTTCTTACTAACATCAAATTTTTATATTTTATCTAGGTTTTCATTATTGCCTTATTTTATACTGAAATTAGATACAACGATAATATTTTTTGCTGTTTCTAAAGGATATATTTAAGGCTTACAAATCATCCTATTTCATGCCTTTGCATCGTCAGATAATTTCTGTTAGTTAGTGTGCTTTCATCTTTAACGTGTATCGTATAAATAACGACAGCAGTTCATTCCAAACCCACATCCTTTTGTTTTATAAACGGCATCACACATACGAAAATTTAAAATGGTCATTTATAAAATGATCGCAAATTCCCTGAAATACAAGCACAAATATCAACCGGACAAGTATAATATAATGAGTAACTTCCATCAACCTTTTTACTAGAAACCATAACAAATCCATCTTTTCTTAAAAACGGTATATTTGGTGTTTCTCAGTCTAAATATTACTTTTACATGAATTGCATAAAATTTGGTCGGTGAAATCGGGAAAATGGGAAGGAGTAGTGAAAATGAACTGGGTTATTGAAAATTGGTATTTAATAGTTGCCTTATTGGCTGTATTATGTTTAGTAGGAGTTGAAATTCACCACTTTTTAAAACAACCAACAAAAAAACAAATTGGCTTAGTAAAAGAATGGCTTTTATTCGCTTGTATTGAGGCAGAGAAAGAATTAGGTAGCGAAACGGGTCAATATAAACTATTATATGTATATGACTTGTTTGTTGCACGTTTTCCAAGTATCGCAAAAATGGTACCCTTTTCTGTTTTTTCTTCCTGGGTAGATTCTGCCTTAGAGGAAATGGAAAAATTATTATCTGAAAATGAAGTGGTTAAAGGAATTGTTGTAGGAGGGAAATAATGAAACTCACAAACTATGGTTTAGTTGAATTTGTAAAAACCAAGCTAGGTATCCCATACGTGTATGGTATGAAGGGGGAAGTTATGACCCAAGCCAATTTTAATTATCTACAACGGACATATGGTGTTGATTTAGTTTGGAATAGTGATGAAAAAAAAGTGGGAAAAGTTTGTGTCGATTGTTCTGGCCTAATTAGTTGGTATATTGGCAAAAATAAAAGCTCAAGCCAGTTCAAATTAGAAAGCAGTGCTCAACCTATCAGCTCAATTGCCTCTGCACCAGTTGGTGCAGCTGTATGGCGTAACGGACATATTGGCGTTTATATGGGCAACGGATTGATTATAGAAGCCAGAGGAAGTCAATATGGGGTTGTTCAAACAAAAGTAAAAGAAAGAGATTTTACCCACTGGTTTTTGTTAAATGATATTGAATATATTGACACTCCTGAAGCAAAAGACGTAGTTCAAGATGATGATATAGAAGTAAAAAGAGAAATCATCATCGTAAACGGTCGGGAATATGAAGTTAATATAATTCGTAAGGATGGAACCACCTTTATTAAAACCAGAGATATTGCAAAGCTTCTTGGAATTAAAGTTAGCAGTAAGGGAAGTATCCCTATATTCACAACAAAGTAAAGTCTTTCTCCATCACAAAACAAACCCCCAGAACGCAACATTCTAGGGGTTTGATGTTTTGTATAAAGTAAAAAAATCATCAGAATGCAACAAGGATGGTTTATACTCATTTGGAAGAACAAGCATTGCCTAGCGAAATAGATAAGATATAATTATTATTTTTGTGTCCTATACGTGGGATGTTTGTGTCATTTTTATAGGCTTTCACCCATTCTCACCCATTCATAAAAACAAAACAAACCCCGAGAACACAAGGTTTTCGGGGTTTTGATATTTCGTATAAAGTTGAAATAATTATCTCTTGGGTAATACAAAACCCTTAATAAATAGGTATTTCAAGGCCATTTGTTACTAGTAAGTTAGTTTTTGAAAAGCCCCCAGACTGATTTAAGAACAAAAAAACAGCCCTTTTCAGGGCTGAATAAATACGGTCTATCGTGAACAATTAGCTAAGAGTCGGGCTTCGGCCTGGCTCTTTTTTGTTTATTCTTCTTACCATGCATTACCTTTTATTTAAAATCTGTGCAGTTGTTTATAAAGAAAATTTCTTACGCAAAGCAAAGTGTATGCTTATTTTCTTTTCGAAATCAATATTCGCTAGCGAGTCTTTCCGATACGACCAACTACTATACCAATTATTGGAATTTTTGTTGCCTACTCTCCACAAGTTTCCGATTGCACCTTGTGAATATAAAAACTCAAGGCATTCCTTCGTATTATCAATTTTCGGATACCTACTCTTATTTTGTTCAAAGTGCTGCTGTATCTCACTGTAGTAGAAACTTTTTTTCCTTAAGCCGCTCAACAATTGATAGCACTGAAAAATATATTCTGACTCCTTATGGAAAACTCCTTGATTCACCAAATCATCATAAAAAATTCCAGAGTACTCCACCCTGGCATCTTTAAGCGCAGTTGCTGTAAAGGCTGGTAAATATGGATTTTGTTTTATCACACAAGCCAAATAAGCCACAAAATCCCTTGGACGTCCAAAACTATTATCTAACAGATAAGATAATGGATCTTTATTATCTATTTGCTCTGGAAACAAAAATGAATATACTGCGGCATCGGATAGATCAAATAATGCAGGGCATGTTGCTTTTGCTTTATGTATAATCATTTTCATAAGCGGATGGTTTTCCGGCGATGTATGATTTTGTACAAGCCAATATAATTCAATCCCATTAGAACTTTTAATTTTGCCTAAATTAGGATCGCAAAATTGAAGCTTTTCTAATATATCATCTCTCATTAATAAAACAATTCTTATTTTTTTTCTTTTTAAGTTAAAGCTAGCGTTTAATTCTTTGGTGCATTTAATTAGATTGATAAGTATATCATTGTTCCCTTTATCTCGGCCTATATACCCATCAATTTCATCTAGGTCATCCAAAAAAATCACAAAGTCATCTTTATCTGAAGTAGCATTAATTAACAGCTTCTCCATAGTTTCGACTTTTTCATAAAAAATTTTTCTAATTTCTTCGATATGTACTGTTTTTTTCTTGCTTTTTTTGTCGCTTCCGCTAATGCTTAAATTCATATCTTTTCCCGTGCTTCCCCCTAGAGCACCTTTAGTTTCGTACTCAGTTCCGCTTTCTAGCGTCCTTTTGATGGGTTTATACGGGTCTATATTATTATCTTCTTCTAGCATTTTCTTAATTCTATAAATTGGCGATCCTAGGAATAACTTTGCTTTCACTGGATGTAGTTTCGCAATTTGCTTACTAAGTTGTTCTAAAAGAAACCATTTGCACAAAGCGTATTTATAGCTGGTCTCATCAACAAAATTATCTAGGTTGCTTAGATACGCAAGCAAAAAATTCCTTGCGCTCAAAACTTCATACGTCTCATTCTTTTGGGCAATGTATCTTGCAAAATAAGTTTTGCCCATACCCTTATTTCCAATTATCATAAATTTAATTCGATTCTCAAAAAACTCTTCGTATATATTGTTTGCATTAAAAAACAGCCTGTTAAAGAGTTCGCTCTGCGATTCTGATTCGCCATCCGGAAAACCCACATTTAGCTGTTTAAGCTTAAAATTATCCAAATTCGCCCTCTCCCCTCATAGGGATTCATTATACCATAAGCAGACATTATTTTACAATGAAAAAAGGTGTTGCAAAAAAATATCGCAACACCTTACGAGAATAAATCTCCTTACACGAGGCTAAACCTCAATTAATATTATGCCCTAAACGCACAAATATATTCTAAATAACGAAATTATCATAATGTAAGCCGATTATACTCTTACAATTTTGACTTGTCAATACAAAAAGAAGTTTTTTAACATTTATTTAACTAAATAATCTATATCCTCTTCGTCTCAATCGCCGGCACCTTGCCCTTACTACCAACCTTCAACCCTAGCACCTCAGCAATGTCCCTCGTCTTAACATATGTAGTTCCATCCTTGCGAATCATATCCACCTCACACGCTTTACCGTTCACAATGATTTTTTCTCTTGATACCATTTCTTCGTCCACCAACCTTTCTTTAAAATCCTCCCACGCCTTTTCATCTTCTACGAATGGCCTAGGACAAATTTTTCCCACAACATCAAAATGACGAATCACATTTTCAATAGGCACGTTGTACTTCTTCATCAACACTTGCACAAGTCCTACCGCATTTTCCAGAGTGCCTGGTGTGAAATCGTATTTTCCATTTCTTATACTGTCGCATAACTCAACGGATATACTATTGTTATTCGTGCATTTTCCATGCCATTCCCCCCCACCTGTTGTAGCGCAGGAGGGATATTTCTTCCCTCCTACACTCCATGCTACATAGTTATCCGCTACACTTTGGGTAATGCTATCATCATCCACGAAATAGTGTGCCGAAGCCTCCACAATATGATCCTGAAAGTATCTACCATTACTTTCATCCGAATCACCATCATTAGCGGTATAATGGATTACTATGTATTTGATACCCTTTGGATCACGCACATTGCCATAGTTTTTCCGATTGGCCGTAGCCACCTTAATTTTTAACATTTACATCACCCACCACTAAACTTCTTAACTTTTCATTCGTGCTTAAAATAGCTTTCATTTCATCAACTGCAGACTTCACCCATAAAGAAAATAACGCAAACGGAACCATCTTAGCCGCACTAGGAAACCTTGCAATAAATAAATCATAAACATATCGCAATTTTATCTCCCCGGTACCACTCCCTAACTCCTTTTCCGCTTCAATGCAAGCATACAACAACCATTCCTTGATTGTTTCCACCTGTTTTTTTGTGGGCATTCCTGTAAAGCGATATATAGCTAAACCAATACCCCCAAGAACTGCCGCCAACGCAACAACCAAAAACCAGTTCTCAACCATCCACATCATTTTCATAAACCTTCCTCCTTCTCATATATAACAGAATCATATACAATTCCACCTTTGGTATTTTCTTTCATGCTTTTCATTGTATAACCCGTCTTACTTACTCCCCACGCCGCCCATGGCAATGTTACCATAGCTGTTAACCAAGGGAATGAAGCGTCAAAGTTTTCCTTTACGCTGTAAAAAGCCAAACCCAAAACCGCCAGTGTGACAATCCATAGCAATGCCATCTCCATAATCATGATTCGTTTCGAAAACTCTTTTTTCTTGCGATTACCATCCTCAAGCACCGCAATTCGTCTTTCTAAATCATATTTCAAGGCAACCGCCCCCCACTAAGCAAGTACCCTACTACTGCACTAACGATAACAGTCAGTCCCTTTTCAACAGCACTCTCCCACCGCTTGGCTGGTTTCTCCGCTAATGTTTTCACATCTTCCTTAATCTCACTAACGTCTTTTTTGATGTATTCCTGTTCTGTCTGCATCCCTGCAAAAGCATTTACAAGCTTATCAAAACAATCCTGCCTATCCTCCATTTTATCAAGTCGGTACTTGTTGCTCTTACTTCGTGCATCTACCTCCACCAGTTTTTCCGAAATTTCATCCTGATTCATTACATCAACTCCTACAATTAATATAAAAAGGGCTGTAATAAATACAGCCCTTAATTTTGTATAACTTTAATTTTACTTACACTACTTTATTACCATTCAAATCATAACCTCTTTCTGTTAACATTGCTGATACTACTGCTCTGCAAGTAATTGGTACAAGTTTTACGATTTTGTTACTCTCATCACAAGTACGTTCTTTTGCTAAAACTAGATAGAAATATGTATCCTCCATTACACTGCACCTCCATTCGATAAAATCGCCTCATAAATGTCCGCATTAGCTTTCATTTGCGAAAGTCTGTTTGCTTGCATTTCCTCATACACGGCCGCTTGAGACTTCATGAGTAGAAGCTCACCTTCTGTTGGTTGGTAAGGTTTAGGTGGAGTTGGCTCAGGCTCGATAAATTCACCATTATTATAAATCATTCCTATTTTAACTGTTTCGTCGCACTCCAACGCAATTACGGGTCTTCCAATCATATCAGGAGGATAATCTGGTGCTTTATCAACATTTTTTACAACATCAATAACATTATTTTCTATAACCATTGCAAAATTCAATAAAATCACTCCTTACCATTCTATAATAACTAATCCAGAGCCTCCAGGCAATCCGCTTTCAGCACGGTAATTGCCACCACCGCCACCACCACCATATCCAGGCAATGTACCACCACCATTTCTATGGTTTCCGTCTCCACCTCGCCCAAGGCTTGCGCCACCGCCTGCACCGCCGCCAGTAGAACCATCTGGTCTGGTATCCCCTCCATGAGCAAACACAGTACTCTGAGCTAGCGTAGTACCATTACCAGTACCTCCATGCCCCCCATTTATCCCATGCGTATCATAATCATAAGTTATAAGACCGCCAGACAAAGTTATTAAATTTCCCACTACGGTACTACCGCCAGAATTACCCCCAGCGCCGCCTGCACCTACTGTTATAGGAATTGACTGATTAGGAGATACACTATAAGTTTTCCTATAAATCCAGTCTCCACCTGAGCCCCCTTTTCCACTTGAACCATCCATTCCACCACAGCCCCCACCACAGGCTGTTATCCATATTTTCTTGACATTTGATGGAACTACAAATGTCCCGTTGGATGTAAAGACTTGTACTCCTCCTAAGCCTGTTGTAACCTTGCTGTCCACAGTTGATACCTGACTGGATATGGTTGACACTTTACTATTTATTGTTGTTAAAATACTGCTTATTACGTTTATTACCCACGCACCGACATCGTAACTCATAACATAACCTCCTCAATATTGGTTGTGGAACCAGAACTTGTAATTATTATTTGTTTAATTGTCTGCAGTCCATCTACACTAGTAAATGTATTGAGCACAGTTGTTCTAGTTGAACTTGCCTCTGTTATTTTAATAACCTGAGAACTTTTATCTGGGTAAGTAATTGTCACAGTAGTCACATTTCCAGACTTATTAATTGATGTGGACGCACTCCTGTAGCCCTGAACATTAAGCAATGCTTCTCTGTTTAAAGGAGTACCCTCAACAATAGGAGCGTCAGCCCGCTCAATGGTAACATAGGATTCAATACCCCCATCCTCAGGAATAACCCTGTACCTATTTGGCTTAGTTGGAACTCTATCTCTAAAGTCTTTCATAAAAAATCACCTCCACAATTAATAGTTCCGCAAAAGCGGTACTCTTCTATCATTTTCTTTCGCATATCCTCTAAATTAGATAATATCTTTTCTATATTATTTGCACCTTCGAAACCAAGCCACTTCATAGAAATAGGCGTTGCAATCTCAGAAGAATAAAACCTATCCTGCAACAATTGAATGTTGTGTAAATACCGTAGCATTTCATTCTCTGTAGGAAAGTCTGTCTTGCCCCAGTCTGCCTTTACAGTGGCACCAATAGGATAACCCGCATTAGATAAAGTTTTATTTAATTCTGCCACGGCCTGTTCTACACGGTTTAAATCCTCAAAGTTATAAAATCCCTTTGATGTTCCTTGAACAACATCAAAAGCAGTTCTGTCTGTTATTAAAGTGCTAAAATCAAACACCTACAACCACCGCCTTTGCTATGTAACCCCCTGTTAAATCAATGTCTAACCTTTCCACTACTGCACCACGATAAACGCCATAATCTGTTTCAACATCTGCTAAGTCCCCTACACTTTCTCGTTCTAGGACAAAAGAAAGAGACTGCTCAATACGGTATTGATAAATATCAAGTAGCCGTTGTGCAATCTCTGAACTATTGGAACTATTAACTAGAGAGCTATCTACCTTTTCTATTAACTCCTTTTCTCCAGCGGGGATATCGGATAGCCTTTTTTGTATTGTTTTCTGACTATCCTCATATTTCTTGCCTGATACCGTGCATTCCCCGGCCACAGTGCTTTCGACAATGCAATAATTCACTCCATATTGCGTGATTGTGCCCATGTTAACAGAAATACTTGAGGCAGGTTCGCTAAATGTAATCGTATTGATACCTACTTCTAAATTCACCTTGCAAATTTCCTCTATCGTCGTTTTCAAAGTAAACTTGTGTTCCACTACATCAACACCAGTTACCAAGTTTCGCAGCTTCACTTTTGTACCAATATGTTTTCTATTCATGCCTATCTGTGAAACTGGCACACTTGCTACATCGGGAATTTCCCGAATATTAACCGTACCACCACGAGAGGTTGACACATATCCTCCAATGGAAAAAACTACGTTTTGTAATGCCTCTCTGTGTGAGCAAATTGGTATGTGTCCAGTTATCTTCTTATTCCTTAAAGATACATCCAGTGTATGGCCAAAGCCTGCATCATTCATAATTTCTTCTATTACATCCGCTGCAACTGATTCTTGATACATGCCGCCCTTAAAAGTAGTACCATCCATAATTCCTATTGCATCTACCGCTGAAAGGGATAGCATTTTATTGCTCTGGCTTTCCATTTCATCAACAAAATAAGTGCCCATGTGTATCTTTTCTTCATTCTTTGTTCCCGTAACAATTAGTTGCTGTTTTCGTTGCAACAAAGTGTAAACTCCCGAAGGATTGAAAAGGTTAAATGCATCATCACGGCTAAACAAGCTAAAATCCAAGGTATTTACAGACAATGTAAGCCCAGTCATATCAATTTCCTCTAATACTTTTACTGTTCTTAACTCACTGCTACCGAATTCTTTGATAATACCATGCATGATATTCTGAACCTTTAAATAGAGATATGGTTTATTCATCCCCCGAAATGTGATTACTACTTTGTTGTAGTTTTCTACCTTTTGCATACATGCATACCGCCAAGCGTTTGGCTTGAAATCCAGATTGCATAGTACTGATTCGCCTTGATACCATCTAATATTCAAGTCATTACAAAAGCTATTGTCATAAGGGTTAAACTCAAAAGTAAGGCCTATACTCTCATGCAGCGATTGGAAAGTAAGTGTTAAAACAATAGGCTGCACAAAAATACCGTCAGCCCCCGCCATCGACAAGGACCATAACCCCCACGAAGTATCTTGTGGATTATTAGGAAAAGTATTGAATGTGCCATCTAATTTCCAGTAATCTTTCTCTAAAGTAGCAACCTTAGGGGGATATACCCCCTCTAGTTTTAAGTCATTCATATCTACAAAAGGCTGCTTGTCTACCGCTGCCGCCGTGGTATCCGCCTTTGCTGAAACATCCACAAGTCCGAATGATATATCTACTCCTGTTTTCCCCATAAAATCACTTCCTCGCAGGCTCTTTGGCAATTAATTTAATACTTAATCCACCCCAGTAGTTTTTCTTGTTATGCACCCGCCTTAAAGCATCACCAGCGGTTGTTATGTATCCTCTAAATGAATATGTTCCCGTTGTCCCTGGCACTACAAAATCATGAAACTCCACAGGTTCGGTAACCTTATCCCAAAGTTTTGCGTATTCTGTGCTATTAAGAGTTAGGTTCGGAAATGTCAATGTATAGTTAAAATACACCCCTATTATTTCTCGTTCCAAGTCTCCGCCCTCTGTTCTGGTTGCATATTTATCTAATACAGGGGCTTCTCTTTTAATTTCCACCACAGGTATATTAAAAGTAGTTCCATCTATCGAAAATAATGGAGTCATTATAAAACACCTCCTGCCTTCAAGGAAACGCCGATACGGCTTTCCTCTTTTTTAATGATGGGAAGAAAGGTTCTGCCTATTTCCCGCTTGTCTAGTTCCAAGATAACTGTTGCGCTACCGCTATTACCTACATCGCCAAGCCCTGCAAGTTCTTCTCTCAAAATTTGACGAATCAAGCTTTCAGGAGCTTCTAGGTTGCGGCCACTTTTCTGATCTCCAAGAATGGCAAGAAACTCCTGGTTAGGTGGGATAACTGCGCCTGTGGCTAATTTAGGAATCTTGGGCGAATCTACCATTTTAAAGTCAAATCCCCAAGACTCGCCACCGATCCCAGGTACCCAGTCGGGAACTTTAAATTTAATAGAGTTCATTGTTTTAAGGACGAAGTTAATTCCTTCTGTAACCGAACTAAGCATACCATTAACTAAATCTATTACTACATTCAAAGCTCCTTTTACGATCGCTCCCAGACCATTAAATATCCCTTTGAAAAAGTCCGATATACCTTGCCAAGCAAGTTCCCAGTCCCCAGTAAAAACGCCTGTTATAAACTCAATTAATCCTTTCAATGAAGTTAACACTGCACTCACTACGTCAGCTACTACTCCAACAATAGAACTAATTACGCCAATTACCGTTGTTAAAGCATTAGAAATCGGAATTTGAAAATTTTCATAAAACCATTTGCACATAGGAACGATAAATTTATTATAGATCTGTAACCCGCACTCGATAAGTGTAGCTACAAATTCAAGGAAGTTATCCAATAAGGGTTTTAAATGTTTTTCCCATAGCCAATCTAAATGTTCCATAAATGCATCAAACACAGGTTTCAATATGCCATCCCACGCAGTTTGCCATAGTTCAACTGCATTTTCTATCGCCAATCTTAGGCTATCAAAAATAGGTTCTCCATGCTCTTTCCATTTTGCGTAAAATAAGTCCATTAAGTCAGACCATACCTTCATTGCCCACTCAAGATACGGAACAAATACCCCCTTCCAAACTGTATCGAAAATTGTTTTTATGCCACTAAACAAAGTTTGTATGGTCAATAACGACTGCGTTGCAAACTGTGTTATTAATGGTAAGATTGTGTCTAAAAGTTTTTGAGTGAACGGAAAAAGTACTATGTCCCAAATATCTTTAAAGACCATATTAAAACTATCAAGAAGGCCACTCACGACAATGCCGCACGTATCAATGAATGTCTGTAGGAACACGGTAAAATCCTCTTTGAGATATTTCATAAGAGGATCATATAAGGTTTTTATATCACTCCATACATCCTTCATAGTTGCTTTCAGTTTATCAAGTTGGATTTTTATTTTTTGCCACGCTTCTTCAATATTACTTTTAAAGTTTAATGTACAGTATTCCTGTATTTTACTAAGTAAGGCTTTAAGACGGTCAAGGCTGGCTAGCAATTTAGGGCTTATTTCTGTATCTGTACCTATATCCTCAGTCATAACCTCTGATGTTATTCCATTGCCTACATCAGGAGCACCAGCATCGCCCGATGCTGCGTCTGGCTTTGACAACACATTCAACTCATCAAAGCTTGCCAAGGCTGACTTCGCTTGCTTTCCTGCCTTTTCAGCTGCGTTCCCTGCGTCTTTTGTTGCGCCTGCCAATTCCTCTGTGGAAGCTGCCGCGCCTGCTGCGCTGTCAGCAGTTTTGGTGTTGACATTTACAACCTTGCCAAACAGAATCGCGGAAACTTGAGCAAACTTATTTGCAAGAACTGTGAGCCAATCTACCAATTGTTTTATAGGGGGTATTATTTTTGAAATAATTGGAGTTAACGCATTCCCGATTGCAATTTTCAAATTATTAAATGAAAACTGTAATTGCAATACCCTGCCTGAAAAACTATCAGCTATTTTTGCAGCATCGCCCACTTGAAATTTTGTTTCTTCAAGTATTCCATTCACTTCCGCCTGAATCTTCTGTTGCTGAGTAAGATTGTTGGAGGTCGTGCCAATTGATTTCGCATAATCTTGCCACATCTTAGCTACATTTTTTGTAACACCTGCGTTATCCACAAGAATAGAGTTCTCATTTTTTAAACCCTCTGATGCAGTTTCTACAGCCTGACCTAGTGTATAGCTTGATTGCCGTCCGAATGCCGCGCTATCCTTAAGGGCGACCAACACTTTTTGTATTTGGGCATCATCATATCCTCTCAGGGCAAGATTCTTGTAAGCATTTATCGCATTTGTGGCTGGAACCAGGCCGTCAGAAATATATTCGTTAATAAATTTTTTCGCTGCGCCAAAGCTTCTACCCTGTCCATCCATAATTGATTGCAGGCCTATCAGGGCATTTCCCATCTCTGTTGAAGCAGAAACGGCAGCCTTGCTAAAGTCAATTACTGCTTTTACGCCAAAGGCAATCCCGGCAGCTATGGCAACACCTTTTAATGCCTTTGTTATTCCTCCAAGCCCAGCATTAATGCTTTTCATCCCCCCGTTAAATCCTGATGAATCTAATCTCGTGTCAATGCGAATGCTACCGTCATAACTAGCCATCGCTTTCCCTCCTTTCTTTTGGGCATGAAAAAAGCACCCATAAAATGAGTGCTTTAATAAATTTACTTTACTTTAAAACTAATCTTTCCGCTATCAAACGAATTGCTCCAAGTATCTGATTCAAAAACATAGAAATTCGCCTCAAACTCTTTTACGTCCAATATGGAATTATCTTTTAAATAACTACTTGTAATTGTTATTTCATCATTTGCTTTTTTGCCAGCAGTCACATCGCAAGAGAAAATAGGATCGACCATGTATCCATTTACTGAGAAATCTCGAACCTGTACAGTGTAGTCCTTGTTGGTGCTATTTTCAATTAGCAAATTAATATCTTTGCCAAATTTGCCCTCAGCAGTCCCTTTATATGTTATTTTAATCCCATTGGAATTATATAACACTGGATCAGCAGCAACTGGCTCTGTCTGAGTATCACTCTTTGCATCAGTCGTTGCTTCACTTAATGTAACGGTTTTTGTTGCGCTATCCCATTTTACTTCTTTGCCAACAGCCTCTGCGACAGCTCTAACGGGTAAATAAGTTGTCCCGTCGTATGTGAATGGTTCCTTGTCTGTCTTAAGTTCTTTTCCATCAACAAGCACCTTTATGCTATTATAGCTTACTGGAATCATTGTATCAGCTACTTTTCCATAAGCAATAGGAACTGCCCCAACAATCAAAGTTGCCACCATGGCACCTAACGCCATGTCTTTAAATTTGTGATATTTCATCTTAACCCCTCCTTCGGTAATATATTTTAAATATACCCCAAATTATGGAAGTAATCAACGTTTTTGTCTTCATTACCCAAGCAAAGCCATAAACTCTGCTTCAGCTTCCTGCTCCTCGACTGTCAATTCAATAGGCAATTCAAACATACTGCGGTTTTCATAGTACACCTGTTTCTCTTCTTTTGTAAGCTTTCCTTTTGCAAATTGGGTACGATAGTACAATATTTTGCTCATTATACAACCTTCCGGTAGTTCCATAAAGGCCATAACAAACTCCCACCAGTGAACAAATTCACCCGTAGATAGCCTCCCATTTAACACTTGGTTTACGCCAGAGTAAATATATTTTTCGTCATATGAAAAAGAGTATCTTCTGCCTTGGTACTCCCCGTTACTCCCCTTGCCCACTTCGCCACAGTCCAGGAATTGAATTCCCTTTTCAAACGCTATACTGAAATCAGGGGGTTTATCTATATACAACAAATCCAGTAGTATCATAGCCTTTTCGGCATTTGTTAATGAGTTGTCTTCGAACGCCATAATGATTGTCAGGCAGGCACGATATGAAGCATTTATCCTGCAAACTTGCCCATCAATCAATATTGCTGTAGGTAGCCCATTTATCAACATTCCCATTACATCATCACGTTCCCTGAACTAATATTCTTGTATTGTGCCAGTTTGCTTTCCCTCGCGCTCTGAATATAGGGTGTAATCCCGTTAAAAAACTGTTCGAACATATCCAGAGTGTTTGCATTACCAAAAAGCTTCTTGCTTGTTCCGGCTCCAAAGATTCCATCAATCTGTCCCTTGATATAACTACAAATATCCAGAATCAAACTCAATCGTTCTTTCATATTTACAGGAATACCATTTTCGTCCGTGTCTTGGTTAGAACTTAGCTTTCGCTCAACCTCGGCATATTCTTCCTTCTTCTTCTGCAATTCCCCCATTAAGCGATATATATTTTCCATAAATACTACGTCATTAGGATTAAATGATATTTCATCTTTCACCCCATCGCAATCAACTTCAAGCCGAATAGTTCCAGTATTAATTTTAATTCCAGCCATGCCAATTCCCTCCTAAAAAACCAATATAAAAGCACTTACAAAGGTAAGTGCTCTCTACTCATGTGCATATTAAACCAAATAACAGAAAGGAAATACAACCAATCCCAATCGCAAATAGTGCTTGGATTAGATAAAATCTATTCACTTTCCTTCTAAAAAAACAAAGCATCAAACAAATACAATCTCCAATAAGACAGGCAACTGATGCTATAAGTATTGAGAGTAAGAAAGAGTCAGCACCTTTTCCACCCGCAAAAAAACAAGCAATAAATATAGCAAAAGAAATGCAAACTACAACCACACCTGCTTTACTCCAATAGTATTTCCTACATTCATAAGGCGTACCGCATTCAGAACAAAACTTTCCCTCGCCAACCCTTCCGCAACTTGGGCATTTGCTTTTATGAAAATCATGCGGATATAGCTCTGGCGAACCATATGCACCCATTTGCCATTCCCCCTAAAAACTTTTTCTTTTATCATAGTGCATCGAGTAGCACTTTTCAATATTGGGGGAAGTATTTTCATTTTTTATCTAAATTTATACGCTGGAAGAACTTTCTGAAAATGCCTTTGTAGCTGGATTAAAGGTTCCTTGCACAGGATCACCAACAAAGTTAATCGTGAAGTTAATCACATTAGAGCCGCCGCCCTCACCGCCAAAATCATCAATTTGGATTGAACAAATATTTTTTTCCGCCGGATATGCTCCGCTTGTTTCCTTTTCGTAGAGATAAACAAGGCAAACTTCGGTTCTTGCCTCATCCAAAACCGCTCGCTTCTTCCTTAATCCATCCACATAATCAAATACTGGATCACCCTGTACCGCAGTCATAGGCACACTTGATGTAGGCTTATAGCTTTCCACATCTGTAGTACCACTATCTTGATGGATATATGTCTCATCGCTTGTTTGAGGATTATAGCTTACTGTCATGCCTGTAACACCTTCGCCAACTAATGACCATGTTGATCCGGAACTACCGCCCGTATTTAAGAATGTCGCGAACTTACTCCTTTTAATTTTTCCCATTTTAAATCATCCTTTCTGCAGTTTTAATTGTATCTGAATTTGATACGTCCCTTTTCCATCTTCGCCAACATCAAATAATAGTACATTTGTAGCACTAATTTCCTCTACCTGATACCCAATTATCTGAGGAAATATCTCATTTTCGTTGTTATCTTCAATCCACTCAAAGAAATCATCGAGAAATTCATAATTATCTTGCCTATCCGCTTCACTTCCAACGTACTCTTTGGCATAAAAAACATAGTTGTTTATATAGGTTCGATTACCAGCAATATCTGTAATTGTTTTGCTATTCCCAGACGGTGCCAATGCATAACTTCTAGGCTCGTTACCAGTACCATCAGTCATGATTGTCTGCAACTCCATTCCTGCAAACTGTTCCAGATACTCTTGTAGTGATTTTAAAATACTCATTCCGAACTGCCTCCTGCCAATTTTCTTGCTCCCTCTACAACATCCTTTTTATGGTCTGCTTTCATTCTCTCAAACCAAAGCCGACCACGTTTTGGAGCACCATTGTAGTTAAGTGGTTTATCAGTAAGCACCTTTCGCTCACCCTTTTTTGCCCATGGGCTACCCGTTGTTGGGCTTACCATTACATTGCCGTAATAGAGATACTTTGCATATGGGGCAATCCACTCTACGGTACCACTGCCCACCACTGTTCCTAGAATCCCGCTTTTTTGTAGCATACTGGTTTCAAAAGGGATATACGGAGCAGATAGACGCAATACTTCACTATCTATAAATACCTGTGCCTTTGTATATTGCCCCTCCCACTTGCTTTGGAAACTAGGATTCCACTCTAGGGTAGCCTTCCCATTTTTCGTTTGTACGACTCTTCCTCTTGGTGTCTGAATAAACATTATTTACCACCCACCCTGTAATGCGCCAAGCTACCAAAATCATAAGTATCAACGGTAGTAACTGTCCTCACTTCGCCTCTCTCAAATAATTCTGAGGGCTTTTTTTGAATCTGGTAATCAACAATACCCTTTAAAGCCAAATCCTTCTTCTGAGGCTTAAAACAGGCTGAAAAAGGAATGGTAAGGTCAAGGCTATTGACATCTTTCATCCCGCTTTTCATCATGTTAACGCCCTCTACATCTTGCCATAAGACGCCGTAAATATAAAATCTTTCCCATACACCATCTACTTCCCTGTAAAAGGTACAATTATGCGGAAACATTCTAGCACCCCCTGTATAATAACGGCGTACCCGTATCGTCATATTCATCTGATAAATAACTTAATATCAACCTTAGGCGCTCCTTGCTGTAATCCTCTTGGGCCACGTCTTTAAATGATTTAGACCATCCACTAACGCTTTCGCTAGTAACACATTCCGTGGATAAATCAGCCTTTACATTCACCTGAACCAACTCAAAAGTGAGCATTTTAACTGCATCTGGTACTAGGGCCATGACTTTTATCCGGCCAAATGTCTCACGATCAATTTCTTTTTGCGCCATAAACGAATAACAGATAAAGGCGGCTTCATCTAATCCGCCGCCCATTGTTTTGTAATCACTATAGGTAAGATAACTCAATGAAACCGCCTCCCTTTACTGCTCCTGCTTTTCAAGTTCTCTGCCCTCTTCTGGGGCATTCGTTTCCTCGGAAGGTGATTCGTTTAGGTCTTTCTCCCCACCCTCTGGCGTTTCATTTTCGGGTTCCTGCGCAGACGCTTCTTTCTGCTTCTTTTTACCCTTGGGCTTTTTAGGCTTTTCGATTTTCTCTTTGATCTCAGCCTTATGCTCCTGCTTTTCAAAAGCATCCTGTCCCCTTACTCTATGTCGTCTTAACAGCATACACTCACCGCCTTACGCTTTTTTGAATTTGGCCAAAACAACCTTGGAATCATTGGACAGCACTGCTGCATAGTGTTCATCCGCAGAAATAACTGTTGTTTTAGCGAGAATATCACGATCATCTTCCATTTCTACATCACGCTTCATGTAAATTGTCAAAGCGGGAGACTCTTCGGAAGTGCCATCAGCATTGGGTGCTTCATTGGGGTCAGCCGCAGCAGTCACCACAATCGGATTAATGTAGTATTCAATAGATTTTACTTTATCCCCAACAACCAAAGATTCAAAGCAATTAGGCTGAATTGTGCTCAAGTGCTTGTTTGTAGAATCCTCGGAGGTAGAATCAGCCACAATGGTAATCGTTCCACTTGCATTGTCCTTGGCGTATGTAAATGACTTTACTTTCTTAGAAGTAACGATCTGACAGCCTGCAATTTCACCAATGGTCCCTGTCATAATCACAGGAATAGGATACTTGTTAAGGTCTTTAAAATCCGCATCCTTTCTAAGCTGTGTCACCTGTTTTGGATGTACAAAAACGATTTTGCTTGTAGGCGTGTCTGCTTCATCCTCAAACAAATCAACAGCACTTACAACGCCTGTATAACCAATAACTGAGGAAGTACCGTCATATTTTAAAGATGCGCCCATCAATGCATCTTGGCAATCATCATCAACTTTTGCCGCAATGGACATAGTTAGCTGATTGGTGGCCTCTCCCACTGGATCGCCGTAACCACTCAATACAGCTTCGTCTGTAATTTCTACCGCTTTACCCGCTTTTTTAACAGTTACCTGAGTAGTGCTTGCAGTCAGTACCGTTGTACCCATTGCAACACCTTCTGCCACGTCTTCCGCATCGCCAATGTATGCATACTTAGGCACGGTGATTGTATTACCTGCCCTTCCACTGAGGGAATCATCTACCTTTGCAATGGGAGAAAATTTAATTTTCTTTGGCAACTTTGCGCTAACCATATCTGCCATTACCTGAGGATTAATTAAATCTGATAACTTTGTCTGTCCCATATTTCTTCACCTTTTCCTTTCTTATTCTGCCGATAAGGAATCATACAGTTCCTTATTTCCGTTGTATAATTCAATTCTTTCTTTGTAGCTCATCTTGCCAAACTGTTCACGGGTAACCTTAGAGAAATCCACTCTTCCCATGCTCTTCATGTCTTTAGGCTTGTTTGGGTTATCCCAGTAATTTTTATCTTTTGTAAGAGATTCGAGAATATCCTTATCCCCTTTTCCCTTGTTTGCATCATCAGATAAGGCTTTCTTAAACTCTGCGAAAACGGCATTTTGTGTCAGTTCATCACGCCATTTGTTTTCGCCTACAACGCTGTTGAATCTGTTCTGGAAGTCCTCGTTTTCCTTAGCCTCTTTTGCAGCCTGTTCAGCTGCGGCTTTTTCATCTGCAATCTTCTGCTTTAATGCATCCAGTTCTGTTTTGAACTTTTCGGCATTACCACTGGCAGACTGCAATTCACTGATTTTTGTTTCATACTCTGTGATTTTGCCCTTGGCCTCTTCCAATTTGGCTGTAACGTCTGTAACCTTAACCTTTTCCGCTTCGATATCTTTGCCGTTTTCTTTGAATACAAGCTTGATTTGTTCGTCGGTCAAACCCCATTCTTTTAATTGCTCTGTTTTCATATATTTTCCCCTTTCGTTTTAAGTTGTTTTAAGTGTTTTACTATCCACCACGAATCGACTGTTTTAAGCCTAATCTACTGGCTTGCATAAAAATAAGACCTGTTTAACGTCTATTGTCCAAAGACGAGATAAAAGGGATCACCTCCATGCTAAAAGCCAACAAGTAACTTTTTCACTTTGGAATCACCTCCCTAATTCATTGTATGAAAAAACCACCTAAACGGAATCGTCTAAGTGGTTAATCTCTGTGGTTTTTGCAGTTCAAACAAATCTCTCTATACCCTTTGATTTCGGTTGCTTCTTTTGGAGCAGTCCTTTCTGGTGCCATATGTTCAGCAACCATAGTAATATCAAAGCAAGTACCATCGTCAATTTCTCTTTCCAATAGCGGGCACTTAATCATAATATTTTCTCAATCCCTTCTATAAAACTTAATGTTTCCGGGTCATATTCTTCCCTTTTGAATGAAGTACGGATATTTTTATTTTTCAAATCAATATAAGTGGCACCTTCTGATCCAAAAAAACATTGGAATTGCCCTTTCCATCGAGTAAGCATAACTTTTGATTCAGCAATAAACCTTTGAGCCTCATCCTTTGTTACACCATGGATCCTGCCAACATTAATATGCGCATCGTCAAATTTAAAATCTGTCGTGTCTGTAATGCTATAATCTAAGCTAACCTCACCTTTAATTTTATGAGCCTTTGCTAATTTTATTATAGCATCTTTTTTATCATGTACAACACGCTTTTCTTTCATTTTTGAAGAAACAATCCTAGTTCTCTCTGCCTTTGTCGGCAATCCTGCTTTTTCGCTGACCTCAACATATTTATTAGACAAAAGCCTTATCTTTTCCGTTGCACCTCTTACCAAATCCTTATCTTCAATGGCTTGGTATAATTGCTTTTCCTCTCTGGCATACCTCAGCTTTGTTTCCATCTTCCGTTGTAGCTGTGTGCATTCATACCTTGTGTACTCATTCCCATCAATCATGATTTTCTCATTGGAGTATCGTTTCATTTCTTTTAACTCCGCCTTACTATTTGCAGGATGGCTAACACCCAATAGAATAGGGTACGCAATATGTCGGCAATTCCATTCCCCAATAGGTCTTGTTAGCCTTTGTTGTAACTCCTGAAATTCTTTATTGCTGTATTGATTGCCCTGGTAGGGGATGTGGTCAGGAGCACAGGGACTATGAGCAGATATTTCCACACCATCTGCGCCAAATTCCTTGCCTGTGGCGTGAGCTGTCTCTTGGGCGATATAGCTTACCCCATCAAGAATATTCTGCCGTATGGCGCTGTCAAGGCGCTTCGTATAACCGCTTTCATATCGCACTCTTAAACCACTGTTCCCCATATCTTTTACCGCTTGACGAATTACTTTCTTATAATCCTCTGTGCCTGCGGCAGCGGCAGTAATCGCTTGGTCAACCGTCTTTTTGTAAAAGGATCCTAATGGCTCAAATCCTTTTCCTGTACGGATGCCCACGGTGGTTGTATTACTGATATTCCGCAGGGTGTCTTTTGTCACTGCCGCCGCTGACTGGATAATATTCTGCAATACTTTGTTTTCAGAAAGAGGAATTTGCTTTATTCCCTTTGCCTCGTAAAAGGGTTTTGTCCAATCAAGCCCCTCTTGAGCCACTACTTCATAAAGTTTTTCTACCTCTTCAATGCTTTTACCAGACTCCCTTGCTAACTGCTGTGTAATTAAATCCACATCATAACCAAAGGCGTACATCTGTTGCAATTTCTTGGAATAGGTAGGAATTAAATCCTCTGTCTTTTTCAAGGTTTCTGCCATATCTAAAAGAATACGGGCGTTGACATTCCCAAATCTTTCAGCAAAAATATCAGCTAATAGGTTTAATTCTTCCTCTGACAGCATTTAATCACCCGATTCCCAAATCTTTCAAAGTTGGCTCATTCTTCTTAATTTCGTCAATCATTGCCTGGGCTTCGTCGGCTGTTTCATTGGGATTTAACCATTGTCTTAATTCTGCTTTACTCTTAATACCCATGGACTGTGCATCCTTAAGTTGACCCCATGTTTCTGCGCTACTTTCAATCAAGGAATACGACCAGTCGAAAGTAATCTCATACTCTCCCATGGGTGTCAAACCGTAGTAGTTGGCAAGGACATTGCATGAATAAATATAATCTGCCATCCCACGCTCAACCACTGCCCGAATATCTGCAATCATGGCATAAGTATCATAAAGCCCTGCTTTAATTTCCGTAGCCGTTGCCCCTCTTGTTTCTGGTGCTGTCAAAACACCTTTACTTGTGCCTACTGATTTTTCAAGGAGGTCAAAAAGGTTCAATAATCTCTCATAGTAGCTACTATTTCGTATGTCGGGGCTGAATGTCTCAATCATAGGCCCCGTATCGTTGCCATGGGCGGCAAAGAACATTTTACTAGGCAAATTATATTTCCCTGTTTTCGGGTCTTTCTGAAACATTCTATCATCAGCAAAGACCTTGACTTCTTTTAGTTTGTATTCATCCTGAATCTGCTTGAAACAGTCAAATATCTCAGTGATAATACTGTCACAGCCATAGGTGATAGGAACGCCGTAGAAGTCACTGAATTTCCGATTATCAACAGGGGATTTGAAGTAAGCAAATAGTACCCGATCAACACCACTAATGGCTCTATCCTCAATATCTGCCCATTGCTCTACAAAAGCATCCTTACCGCAATCGTCCGTGACTTTATTGGTAATGTAAATCGTATCATTTTCCACCTGATAATCTACCCAACGGAAGTATTTTCTTGTTCCCTGTTTAATGCTATCAGCCAGTACCGTTGCTGCTGTGATACGGTCGCCTTTCTTTTTGTGGATCATAATGCGCTCCTGAGAAAGGATATCAAAATGAATTTCTCCCTCCTGCACATAAGGAACCACAACACAACCCCCAGTACCCAGCATACGAGAGGTAATCCGTTTCATTCTGCGCCACACATCACTCATGCAATCATCTAAAAAAGCCACCCTGCTATTATTGCCTACAATATCCGCTGTGCTTTCGCTAATGGCTAATGTTGTAAGCTTATTTGCAAAGATGGCTGTAAAATTAATATCCTTTGTTGACTCGAAATTATCTGTAAATTTCTTATTCTCTTTTAATTGCTCATCGGAAGTATTAGACTTTTCTACTCCAAACAGCCGCAATATGTATTCCCATAGGGTTTTCAGCACATTAATCACCTACCAATCTGTAAATATTATATTCAAAGCTGTACTCATCAGCATCTAGGATATCAATATCGCTAGTGCCATCATCCAGACGTTTATCCTCTAGGCTTTTGCTATCCCATACCGCTGTTTTCAAACCGTTCACAAGGTCGTCGCATTCTCCTTCAACAATATGATACCGCCCACTCCCCATAAGAAGTAATGTGCAACGAATTCGGTCATTGATGGGTCTTTTTACACTGTTGTAAATGGGGTAAGGTGTATGCTGTCGGTAGCTGTTTATCATAGTCTGTTCGGCACTATCGCAGTAAACTCCATTGGGATAACCGTAATCATGAATAATCCCATCTACAAAAGAAATAAATTCCCTCTCTAATTGATTAAAACTCATTCCAGTGGCCTTAATGCTCTTTGCCCGTAATTTGTACATATGATTGTCATACCCTATCCCTGTGGCTACAAAAGCATGGTTGGATTTATTCCCCCCGAAGTCATGGCCAATATTAATACTTTCAAATTGGTTTGGGAGTTTGTCCTTTGGAATCATGAACTTTTCAGGGCTATCAGCAAATACCTTATAAATCAATCCCTCTGCCAACGCCCATTTCCCTAATATGTATCGGTCGTAAAGGACGGTACCGAAATACTCCTTTTTTAGGTTTGCAACAAATTCCTTACTCAAAAAAGGATTATCTTCGAGGATATAGTCTTGCAGGAAAATATCTGCATCACTTTGTAAGAACTTATAAAACCAGTGATTTGGATTGTCAGGGTTGCACGTACCATCAAAGCAGCTATAAGGTTTATCCAGACGGGACTTAAGCATATTAAAGACTTCCTCATGCCACGTTACAACCTCGTCTCCGTAGCAATACTTAATACTAGTACCACGGATGCGGTCTACCTGATTTACTTTGTCAGCACCCAGGCAGTAGCATTTCTCCCCGAACAGCATCGCCGTATTATCAGAACGAATGTCCGTTACCAGAGCGGGAGTAAATATCTTTTGCAATGGCTCAATGATATTTCGTTGCAGTGTCCCTTTGGTATTCCCAAGGATAACTACAAGCCCCTCTTTGCCTGATACAGCACGAATTCTTCTAGGGATAACATAATAGTCAAGGTGGGTCTTTCCCGAACGGGTAGCCCCTGATTTCACGTTCCAACGGCTATTTGCATTGTTCCAAAATTCCTTTTGCTTGCTACTTAGCTGCATGGTTAATCCCCTCCAGAATATCATCAAGTTTCTTTATTGCATCTTCGTTACTGTCAGACTTATCAAACATACCTAAATGCTTGCCTAGAAGTTCAAGAGCCTTTACCTTATCGCAAGTCTCCACGACAACCCCATATTTTCCATGTTTTATACCAGCAAGAGCCTTTTTCTTTTCCTCTGGTAATTCATCGGTAAGGGCTAAATCCACTGTTTTGTATTTCAAAGGTTCGCCTGTTTCTGGATCTATGACAACGTTCCCAAACTCGTCTTTTACTATTTTCTCAATTACCTTAGCAAAGTCAGCACCATTTGCAAAACCAATGGCAGCCAACTCCCGAAGGACCATATCTTGCGTGATTTCTGTCCGTTTTTCCCGCTCCTTGATACGCTTTTCGATATGTGTCGATACATTAACATTCCTTAACAACCTTGCTGCAGCTGCGGCCGCTGTTTCATCGTTCTTAATATTCGGATATGCAGCCTTATATGCTCTGGTGGCATTAAGGTCGATTAAATATTCATCTGCAAATCGTTTCTGTTTTTCGGTCATTAATACCACCTCACTTTCGTTGCAATAAAAAAAGCCAGAAAATCCTCTGGCTTTTTGGGCTATTACACTGTCCTTGCTTCATAAAACACTAAATACTCTTTCCCAATAGGCATCTTATCAATACTACTATTTTGTGCAAAGCTCCATTCAAGTAAAATACTTTTGCCTTCAAATAAATCATCTCTAAAAAGTTTTCGTATCTCACCTACATAAATTAACAGGTTGTTTTTTTCATCTTCAGTTAAAAACTCTGCATTTCCCTTCTGAAATTCACCATCCTCATTAATCTGAATAGTGACATCTACTTTTGCATGTGTCACCAAATTCCATAAATCATCTTTTACCGCCTCAATAACCACTGCATCTGAAAAAACATTAAGATTTCCGCTCTTTTTGGCAATAAAGAATGGATAATAAATTACTATTCCATTACCACCCAACCTATCTAATAAACTATCCGCAAATACTTTTGCTTCAAAAGATGTAATCCCAACTAACCTTGGGAGATTCAAATCATTACCCTGATAGACTGCACTACGTATTGTCCAGAGTAGTTTGTCATCTAAAACCACATCCTTTGAGTATTCTCTCCAAGGTATTGATGGCAGATTCATGTTGTTTAGTTCATAAAAACCCATTAATTTATTCATATTTTTTCCCTTTAATTAGCAAATTTTTTCCCAGAATACTTTGTATATAACTCTATTGCATATGTATCCATCATACCAGCAATATAATCACAAGTTAATCGCTTTTGTATCTTTGGCATACCACAATCCTTCCACCTAGATGCACGGTATTCGGGAGGTAAATATTTATCCTCATTATTTGTATAGAAATCGGACAAAAATTCAATTACTTTTTTACCCTCCTGTTCATAATGGTATACCTCACTAGTATGATTTATGCACTCAAATATAATGTCCTTTAGCCCTTTTATTAAATCCCTTACTTTATCTTCATAAAAACCTAACTCTTTAGCTCTTTGTGTTTGTGTTTTTTCTTTTGCCTGTTTATCAACATCCATCATTCTAATACCAATTATGGCCGTATTAATAATTTTTGATGCAAGTTCTTTTCCAAATATCTGCAAATATTCTGAAGATGTTATGTCCACATCATCATTTTTATATCCTGCCGTTTTACGCGCATCATTTACAATTGTCTCAAATAATTCAAAAGATTCTTTACACAGTTTTTTCTCGGGTTTTGCATGTCTAGACCTATTCCAAAATTCCTGCAAAATTTCATCAATTGTAAATGCCTTAACTCTTAAACCATCTTCCAAGTCATGAGCTGCATATGCTATTTCATCTGCAATATCTACTACCTGCACGTCTAACGTTCGTATCTTAATGCCATTATCATTTATAAAAGCACTCATAAAATTATAATCTTCTTTGTATATAAACTTGCTTTTTGAATTATAACAACTATCTTCTACTTCCGCAAAATACTTAATACAAGACAAGAGTGTCCTCGGTGTCAAATTTAGTCCTCTATAATCAGGCTTTTTTCTTTCTATACTTGTTAATATTCTTAGTGTCTGGGCATTCCCCTCGAAACCACCAACATCTCTATATACCTCATTCAAGTATCTTTCTCCCGCATGACCAAATGGAGGATTCCCAATATCATGAGCCAACGCCCCCGCACCTACAACAAAAGACTCTACAGGACTATAACCAATTTCATTTGCGATCGATCTGGCTATTTGCGCAACCTCTAAGCTATGAGTTAACCTATTTCTAAAAAATCCACTATTTTTTACACCTAATAATTGCATCTTTCCTTGCAATCTTCTAAATGATGATGAGTACATAATGCGAGTATAGTCCCTATGATATGGTCCCTCGCCTCTATCCTTCGTTGTCTCCCTATGAAATCTTTCTTTTAAACAATCCTCTTGCAGCTCTTTTAAGTACCCCCTACACTCATCTTTTAGTAGGCTAGAATACTCTCTACATTTTTCATTATCAATGTCAATCACTATGCATCACCCTCCCACCCTTAAAATTCGACACAAAATAGTAAATTCCTACCATTTGTCGAAAAATAATTCAGGGCATCAGCTTACGCCAATGCCCCATAGGAGGTATTGTACAAATGTCTATACTTCTTACTAATACCATTATAGCATTTATAAAACGGACATATCGGACAACATTGAATTTTTATCGAGAAATCTTGTTACCGCCTTTCTTATGCTATCCTCGGTATTGTTACCACCCATTTTATCTGCCACCGTATTCCACGAAAGCTTATCAATAAACCGGTATCTAATTATCCTTCTCATACGACAGTCTTCAATGGAATTTATGTACTTCTCAACTTCGCTCACTAATTCCACCGCTCGTTTTTCAGAATCTTGCAGCTGAGTTTTATAACGACGTAGCCGGTCTAATTTTTCGTCCCGGCTAACTATAGGAAAACCTTCGATACGGATATTTCCAATGGTGCCGTCTTTCCTTGTACCTTTTACTGAATCCAACACTGTACCACCAGCCTGTAAACGTTCTATCTGGCATTCTGTTTTTTTGATTCTCCGTTGCAAATCTTCAATCTCCGCTTGAAGGTCAGCATACTGTGATAATAATTCTTTCCCCAAATACATCACTCCTTTTATCCAACTAACGAGAACACATACCTTCCGGAGTATAATATAAACTCTTCCGGGCACCCTAGGACTGAGGTGAAAAACATGGATGAAGATAAAAAACGACCTGTCTTAGATGGAGTAATTGAAATTCCTATTTCTAAATCATACCCAATAATCGACACTGACCTTGCAAGGGACAACATCGAAAACAACATGCCCGCTGCAGACCTACAGGACTTATAAACCAGAGGTGATATTATGAAAAAATATACTGATATGTATGAGCTGTTTAAAGATGATTCAACAGCGAAAAAATACTTTGACAAACTCCCTGAATATGTACAAGAACAAATCAGCACTCGTGCAAATGGCGTTAATTCCTTTGCAAGCCTGAAGGATTATGCTGAAAACCTACTTCGTGGGGATGACTAAGGAGCTTAAGCTCCTTTTTTTATTTAATTTTCATAGCATCAACCCATTACACCTTACTTTTAATTTGCCTTAAGTATCTAGCTACAGTCGGCTGTGATATATTCAACCTCTTTGCAATTTCAACCTGGTTATAGCCTTTGATTTTCATTTGCAAAACCCGTGTTTCTTTATCGTTTAATTTCTCAGAAAGCTCTTTGAAACAAAAATCCAGTGACGTTTCACCTGCATACTTATCTGGAATCGATTCGATAAGATCCACCTCTTCACCGTCATAGTATACGACGCTATCAGTATATTGGATTCGTTTCCGCTTTCTCTCATCTCTAAGAAACACACGCATTTGGTTCATAATAACCGTGGATGCAAAGGTAGAAAATTCATACCCCTTGCCTGGATCAAATTTCTCACTGGCTTTCCAAAGCCCTATCAAACAAATTTGTCTTGCATCTTCGT
This sequence comes from Anaerotignum sp., assembly GCF_040307045.1. Classification (GTDB taxonomy): domain Bacteria; phylum Bacillota; class Clostridia; order Lachnospirales; family Anaerotignaceae; genus Chakrabartyella. The sequence continues at coordinate 60,228 of NZ_JAWRKF010000008.1, read as the reverse complement.
CGTTTTTATACCATGGAAAATATTTACGTAAGATAAAATACGCCAGATCCATATTGTCACTAAACAATTCTTGTTTCATAATCTCACAGGAGTAAACAGCTGTTTATCGGTCGACCAAACCTCTTACTCCTTTCTTGTTTTATCTGCTACTAGCACTCGCCAAATACTTATCGCACATAGCGGCAACCTGAACAAATTCTGCCGCAGCCTTTATGGCTCGCTCCTTTATGTACCCAACAGATTCAAAACCCATACCGTTTTCACGGATTACGCTCCACAGAACTTCTAAATTCTCAGCCGCACCATGGCTTTCCTCTACTGCCTCCTCAATTTCCTCTTTGATTACGGCATATCCCTCGTGTGGAGAAGAAAACAGTGGAAACTCTTGGTTTGCACAAATTAATTCAAATCCCACGGAATTCTTAATCTCGCTAATTAACTCAGGTCTTATCAACTCTTGCACCCCCTACTCGTTATACCGAATCTTTACACCTATCCCTGTTTCATCATGTACAGTTTTCACCACATCCGGCCAGCTGCATAAATCATCTGCGATACAACCTGCTTTCTCGCTAAACCTGCCCATGAATCTTTCTAATCTCACCTTACCCATGTCAAATTCATCTCTTAGACTCAAAAGACTAAGGGCAAGAACCGTATCAAGGGTCATTTGCTTAATTGGATCTAACGCCTTTTCCAAATCTTTATGTGCTAGACCAGTGTGGATTTGAGATACATTGCGAAATTGAATTTCTTTTTCCAAAGCCTCTATGCCACCCTCTTTTACTATCTTCAATGCAAGGGCAAGGCCATCATTTCTGCCCTTGCTATAATCAGCCATTTTCACAACTTAACCCTCCTTATATTTTTCAATTCTTGCTTTCAATGCAGACAATAGTGCCTCCTGGGTACCGCTCTTGTTATCCAAAGCCTTAATAACATCCTCGTCCACCGTTTCCTCCGCAATCAAATGGTGAATGATAACCGGCTTTTTCTGCCCCTGGCGATGGAGTCTTTTATTGGCCTGTTGATACTGCTCCAAGCTCCATGTGGGTCCATACCAGATAACATGGTGACCACCATCCTGAAGGTTAAGCCCATAAGCGGTGCTTGCTGGATGGGCTAACAAAACATCTATCTCGCCATTATTCCAGTCAGTTTCATCTGTTGCACCGCCAAAGACTCTTACCCGAAGCTTTGTTTTAGAGAGTTCTTTCAACAGCCTGTCCCTCTCATGCTGATACCCATAAAACACCAATGCGTGTTCCCCTGCAAGACCGTCAACCAATTCCATGAACGCTGCTATCTTACAATCATGGATAAGTTGGGCATTATGATTGCCGTCATAAACAGCACCACCAGCAAGCTGTAACAGTTTCCCTGTAAGGACAGCTGCCATATCAGCTGTGATTTCTTCATCGTTAATTTCAAGAAGCATTGTCCGTTCCAAGGTATCATACGCTTTTCTTGCTTTGCTATCTAAAGCAACGGGTGTATTAACCGTTACGCAATCTGGTAACTCCAAGTAATCTTCAGCTTTCATGGAGATACAAATGTCACCGATAAGAGTTTCTATCTTTTCCTCTGCACCATTCTTGGGTTTGTATGTAAACACCCTCTCTGCAGAACGCTTGTCTGGGCTAAAATACCTTTCACGAAAACCGCCAATAGTTCGGCCAAGTCTTGCTCCCTCGTCCAGCAAATAAAGCTGTGCCCATAAGTCAATTAAGTTGTTGGGTGCTGGTGTACCCGTCAGTAAAACGATTCTTTTTATTCTTGGCCGGATTCGTTTTAATGCTTTCCATCGTTTTGTACTCTGGTCTTTAAAGCTGCTGCTTTCATCCACGACAACCATATCAAACGGCCAGTCATTCCGGTAATAATCTACCAACCACTCCACATTTTCCCGATTAATTACATATATGTCCGCTGTGGCAGCCAACGCTGCCACTCTCTTGTTTTTACTGCCAAGTACCGTAGATATTCTAAGGTTTTGTAAATGCTCCCACTTAGCAGCCTCTTTGCTCCAGGTTGCTTCGGCCACCTTCTTTGGTGCAATTACAAGAACCTTATGAACTGCAAATCGGTAATACTTCAGTTCCTTTACCGCTGAAAGAGTTGTAACAGTTTTGCTCAGCCGAGGCCCATATCCAGGAATAATCCCAAGGCTGGCTCCTGTAAAAGCCTGTCAATGCAATACTGCTGGTAATTATGTGGTATGAACTTCATGCGGCACCACCTCCTTACGCCCTGCTAACTCTGCATGCAATTTTGCATGCTCTTTCTGCGAAGCAAAAACCAATATGTTTTCAGGGTTATTATTTCGCCTGTCTCCGTCAATATGATGAACAACTTCCCCGGGTTTAAGCTTTCGTCCTAACGCCCATTCAGCTACAACTCTGTGCGTATGAACACCAAAGGTCTTTTCATACGAGCTAGTCTTTCCGGTATTAAGGTGCGCTGCTCTTAGCTTATTTCGTGTCTCTGTTGTCATACGAAACTTATTGAGTTCTTTGTTCATCTTGGAAAACCTCTTAGAGTTTTTCTCAAAACTTCGGTATGTGTATCCTTCAGGATTATATTTTTTAGAGTTAAATTTAGATGCACAACCCCGACAACAAAAATTAAAACGTTTAACCTGACTTTGATACCGGAATAGGTCTTTACCACAAAAATCACACTTTAACTTTAGTTTCATACGCACCACCACCCATTTCCACTTCATACCACACCGAATAAATAAACTGATCCACTTCTTCCTTACTGTCCAACACAAAAACCCGTTGTCCCAGTTTTTCCAGTTCCTTGTGCTTTGCTATCTGCAATGGTGTAGGCTTTTTCCCAGGTGCTTTCAATTCCACCAAAGCCGTCATCCCATAAAAGAAAACAATTCTATCGGGCACCCCGTCGTTTCCCGGGCTTACCCACTTATAAGCTTTACCTCCCATTTCTTTCACTCGTTTTACGAGATATTGCTCTATTTCTTTTTCTTGCAAATGATCACTTCCTTTTTTGGCATATTTTTTGCTACGCGCGTATGTGCACACGCGTATACACATTATGTACAGAGGGGATAGAGGGTTATATATTATGTATTCTCTCTATTTTTATATTTAATAGATATAAAGGTAGGTAAAGTAGGTAAATAGGCTTTAAGCCTTTTGCAGTGCGGGTTTTAGCCACCTACCTTAAAGTAGGTAGAACGTAGGTAAAGTAGGTTTTTTCGTACCTACCTTTATGCCCTTACCTACCTTTAAAAACCTACCTTTGTTCACTCCCTTTTGAACCCTTTTTGGCTCTTACAATACCCAAATTTATCCGGGTACCCTGTTCTTTTCCACCCTTTTATACTTCCGATAATGTTGTTGATTTCCATTGCATCACTATATTTGATTGCTCTTGGATCACAACCCAAAGCCTCACACCACACCTCAAGGGCACAAACTTTTTTCCTTGGAACAAGTTCTCCATCAAAAGTTGCGTTGCCCTCCCAGAACATTCTTCGCTGTTCTAATTTCCAGTTTATCCAGTCCTCAGGTACGCTTTGTTCCAGGAAGTCTGTGATTATACCTTCCCTTGTAGATGTCTTTCTGTGGCTTTCCTGCTGTTCCTTAGCGGCCTTTTCTGCAGCACCTGATAAATACAAAGGTTCACCGATTTTAAAGCGCATAACAGCCTCAGCCCAAAGTTGGTCTAAATCCTGATCCAAATCAGCCCATACGCTCTTCTCAGCTTTTCTTTCACCAACAACAATAGGCCAAAAACGGCGGTTTCCTGTTCTATCCGTAAGAAATTCTGCATCATTCGTGGTACCAAAAAATACGCATCGACGTGGCATTTCTTTTACGTGCCTACCGTATGCAGCTCTAAATCTATCTGCTTGTTGGCTTAAAAACTGCTTAATGCGGCCAACATCACTTCGGTTAAAGGCGTCCAACTCTCCAACCTCTACCAGCCAAACTCCTTGCAAGAGTTCACTGGCTTCTTTCCCTTCAAAGGTTCTAATGGAATCGTTGAACCACCCTTTTGACATTTTTGCAATTAAGGTACTCTTTCCTATTCCCTGTGGTCCTGTAAAAATAGTCATATAGTCAAATTTAAACCCAGGTATGTAAGCTCTGGCCACTGCTGCAGTAAAAGCCTTACGAGTAACTGCCCTTGTATAAACGCTGTCCTCTGCACCCAAATAATCTACTAAAAGAGTATCCAACCGTGGGGTGCCGTCCCACACAAGTCCATCTAAATACTTCGTTACATCATTAAAGGAGTTTTTATTACTGTGTAATGAAAGTGCCCCGTCAATTTTTCCTGTGCCTGATATTCTATAGCTCTTTTCAAGATACCAATACAGCCCCTGGTTGTCGTTATCATCCCAAAAGCGCCGTTTTGTTTCTGCATTCCAAGGTAATGCTCCAAGAACCTCACCGCGCCCGGCAAATTCGTTAATAGCAAATTTACCTTTCAGGTTTCTATCGTTCTCCAGAATAATCCAAACATTATCAATGGTGCTTTCTGGAAGCCCTGTCTTTGGATGCACCCGTAATCTACGCATCCAGTCTAAGTTATCTTCCTCGGTTTCCGAAAAGCTCTCCTGTATATCTTTAAATTCTGCCTCAGCTTGTTCCATACGTTCCTTTTGTAAAAGAGCAAGAACGTCTTTATCTTCGATTGCCTTGCGGCACATTAAGTCATAACTAGGCAACCTATTTATCGGTGTACCTTCTTTTGCTTCTTCATCCTGATCACCAAACAAATGCAAACGTACCAAGTCAAAAGAATTCACTAACTGCCCACTGCATGGATCCGTAGCATGGTGGGAGAAAAGAAATTTTTCATCATCGTAAACAATAGCGCCACCAGTGGTAGAACCACCCACAAAGGTATATCGGTCAGATTGTTCCGTAGGTGCATAAACACCAGGAAGAAAAGCATCCATAGCTTGTACAACACTGTACACCCTACAAAATGCACCCACAGTACCCTTCTTTTCCGTTGGATCACCCTGCTTTGCTGCCGACCTCTCCCTTAGTTTTTGTTCACCTGGCACTTGGGGCCATGATGCAACGTTCAACCAATTTTCATAGGTAGCCAACATCCCGTCGGCAGATAACAGCGGTTTATCTTCATAGACAAATATGTACTCACTATCTACACAGCAACTAGGCCAATACATAAGACGTTCAACTTGAAAGGTTGTAGGGTCAAACCAGTGCATTTCGGGCTGGATTAATGCTGCAAGTTTGCGAGCAATAGGTTCGTATTCCTCAGGCAACAAATTTCTATCAGTTGGTACCACCACACGTAGTCTGGGTGCCGCTGGACTGTGCTTTCTGGTGGAATACACTGCATACATCATGCCTAGACTAGAAAGCCGTTGTAAAATTGCTTTAGTGCTTTCAGGTGGACAATTATCCATATCCAGGGTAATTACATCACGGTTTAATACTGCGCCTCTTTTACGCCTTCCTGTTAAACTGCCACCAATAAAACCGCCAACATCCTTCAGTTCATCCTGTTGATGTTTTTTCATGCTCATATAAGCTGAAAGAGTCTCTTTCCCCCTTAAAGGTGTACGGAGCTTTTCAAATAATTCCGATATTCGCAGTGTCTGAGGTTGCCAATTCGTGGCCTTTCTGCTACCTGCAGTAGATATAGTTATTTGTCTGTCATTTTGCAAAATGTGTCACCTCAGTCTTTCGTAAAATAATCTCCTACCCAACCATCGGCTGCCATAGGCAACCCCGGCGCAAAGGGTATGGGCTGGCTCATTAACTGACAAACCTTTTCAAGGTCAGCTTTCTCTTTTTCTATCTCGATAATAACTTCATCATGAACATGGAATACAATTTTATACCCCTGAGACTCTAAAGCTGTCAATGTGTGAGCCAAACAATCACGGGCAATGGCTTGTACAACGTTTTCCGTTAATTTTCCACCGTAGGTTTCAACTGGTTCCCATTTTTTTGAAGTCTGATTCATTCCGTAGTACCCTATGGATTCATTTCCCCATTGGTTTAAGGTTAAATGGGGCTTTGCATAAAAAAGCTTTCTCCCAGAAGGAAGTAATATCGTAAGGAAATCCTGTCCTTTTGTAATGTCTGCTTCACGAGCAAACACAAGTCCATGGGTTCCAACAGCCCTGCCACTTTTAATCGCTTGTATAGCTGCGTGCTCTAAGGCTCTCCAGCATCTTACGATTGCTTGATTTGCCCCACGCCACTTACTTACAATATCGGGTAATTCTTCTTCGGGTATCCCCATTTTCAGTGCTCCCATGTTGATAAGTGCCCCTGGCCCACCGTTATATCCCAACGCCAAGGTAGCAACTTTCCCTTTTTGCCTTAGTTCATATTCGGGATTCCCTTTTGCAATTCGTTCGATAGGTACACCAAACATTTGCGCCGCTGTGGCCTCGTAAATCTTGCCGTGGGTACGAAATACCTCAAGTACCCAGTTTTCCCCCGCAAGCCAAGCAACCACTCTCGCCTCGATGGCTGAAAAGTCAGCATCCACGAACACTTTTCCCTTTTCAGGAATAAAAGCTGTCCTAACAAGCTGAGATAGAGTATCTTGCACGCTACCGAACGTAAGCTGTATGGCATTTGGATTTTTTAGTTTTACCAGCTTTCTTGCTAAGTCAAGGTCTGATCCATGAAGGTATGTCCTGGGAAGATTCTGTACTTGCACTAACCGCCCCGCCCATCTTCCTGTACGATTGGCCCCATAGAATTGCAGCATTCCTCGTAAGCGTCCATCTGCGCACTCTGCTTGTGTCATAGCCATATATTTTTTTACACTTGTTTTTCCCATCTGCTGACGCAATTCCAAAACCTTACGAACAGCAACGGGAATTTCAGTATCCAGCATTTCATCCACAGTTTCTTTTGTAAGACCGGGTACTTCTATGCCTGTTCTATCCTGTATCCATTTTTTCAGCTGTGCCACGCTATTTGGATTCTCAAGGGCTGTAATTGCTTTTGCTGCATTGGTAGCTTTTTCAGACGCTACACTATCACAGTATAAAGCACCCTCTATTAAACCAAGGTCTATGGCAACACCCCGCTCATTCTGTATCTGATCCAAAACCCACTGGTCTTGTACCATATCTGGCACGGGAAAACTTGAAAGCCTGTTCTCTATTTCCATTTCAGTAACAACATCCTGTTTACAGTATTCTTTGAATAGCACCCATCGCTCAGGTTCATGACTCGGTAAAGTTCTGGTTCTGTTGCCGTTGGATTTTGTCGGTTTGCATGGTGAACAAAAGGTCTTAATTAAGGCCTTACCTGTTGTTAATTTCTGTTTATCCTGTGGTAACCCAATTGCTTTACCTGTTGCCTCAAGCCCTGCTGTATAGCCACAGTAAAGACCATGCATCATGGTACAACGCCATTGTTTCAACCATTCCGTTCTTTCTTTTTCTTCTAATCCAAAATATTTCGATAAGCAATACCACTCAAAAGCAGCATTGTAAGCGTGCTTTATATAACTGGGATCTAAAAGTAAATTCTGTATAAAGATCGGTAGCTCTGTTTTTGTTAAGTCGATAATCTCCACCGCCCCACCGTCGATACTGTACGCTAACAGCAGGATAGAAAAATCCGGGCTTTGAACGTATTTGTAAAGCCCGGACTTAGTAATATCAACGGAAGAGAAGGTTTCAATATCGACGGATATATGCCCCCTCATACCACATTACATAGGTAAGCCGGTGATCGGGTTAATATTGCCAGTTGGTGCTGTAGGTGCATAAGGGTTTGGATTGTAAGTACCAGGCATTGCAGAGCCGGCCATAGGCATTGCTGTGTTAGGAACTCCCATGGGCATCGCTGCAGGAGTTTCAAGACCTGCGAAGTCACTTTCTGCATTCGCTCTACCACTTAATGGTTCCCCGTCTCTTGTTTTCATAACATTGCCCAGACCACAGCCTACACCTCTATTGCCACTGCTATCATAGGGGAAGAAATTCACTGTTACACGGGCATACATTCCGCTGTAAATATCTGTTTCCGCTAATTGCACCTTTGTATTAGAAACATGGACAACCATTGGTTGTTGCTTACTTGATGCTGTCACAACCCAGTGACCTTTGCATTCTGCACCAAAAGCCTCCCCAGAAGGTCTAACACCGTCACCGTCATAGATAACCGGATATCTTAGCTGGGGGCGAGAACCTTTCCATTTGTCATTTACGCCTTGTTCATATGCAGTCTGCAAAGCAGAAAGAATGTCATTGTATGTAGTTGTATCTGCCTTTGGAATTAAGATAGTACAGCTATATTTGGGATCTCCCCCATTGTTGCTATAAGGTTTAGCAAGGTGTTCAAAGGAAATTCTAACTTCACCTGTGAGGCATTTTGTTGCGATATTCTGATACATAAAATCATCCTTTCGTATGTGTAATTAATTATTAGATTCAAGTCCAGCAAAGTCTGCCATTGCAGGATTGTAGTGTTCTCGTGGGTCGCTTAAAGGTGCGATTGTTGGCTTGCCTGGAGGCTTTACTACAAAGTCGGCCAACTTTTCTGTGAATTCTTTCTTACCTAGCATCTTTTCACAATCCGTAAGCGTAATTGGTACTCGCTTATAAAGTAATGCTTCGTCGATGCCCGATTCTGAAAGGGCCTTATATGCAGCATCTGTATCATTAAATGCCCTGTTGCTACGGCCCTCCACCACCTTCCAGCCAGTAATATCTTTACCCGCAAGCAAAGCAGTCATTGCGTGTTTTTCCAAAATGGAATACCACTTTTTAATATTCGTAGCAAGGGTAAGACAATATCCTACTTCTTCGTCAGTAAGCACTGGGGGTAGCTTGTCCACAAAGGGTACCACCTCTTGCATCTGGGACATATATGCCCTGCAGGTAGCCCGACATTTACAGAAATGATTATCACACCATTCCCCTACGATGCATTCTCCAGCACCGTCATATGCCAGCAGCCCAACAGGTTTAATACTCTCGCCCCAAGCCTTCAGGTCTTGACAGGTAATATCACAAGAAGAAATATTGCTCATTCTAGGCTGAACGATATGTAAAACAACGTGTTCGATACAGTATAAAAGGCCATATTTTTTCAACGCACCTAAGGCATATAGTTTCATTTGTGGGTTTTCCACACAATCAACTTGTACCGTTTTACCATACTTGAAATCCACGATATGAAGATATCCTCCACCAATCATGATACAGTCGGCAGTCCCAAACCCTTCAGGAGCAATATGGGAGTAATCTACCTTAGTTTCAAACACTGCATAGGGCTTAGAAGAAAACATCATTTCAACGTCTTTTAAGTATTCAACATAATCATCTGTGTAGTTGTCCATGTCCACAGCATAAAGTTCATGGTTCTTAATTTTATTGAACTTCCGAGTAAAAGCACCTTTATCCATTCCGTGAAAATGCCGTCTTGCTTTTAACTCAGCCAACTCATGGGCAAGGGAACCCTCTTGTGCTGATTCCCCCGCAGTATCGGGTAAACTGGATTCCATTCTGGCCGAAGGGGTACAATGTAACCATTTTTCGGCCGAGCTTGCAGATAATAAAGCATGGCTCATATCTGCGCCCCCATCCCTCTAATGGCTACAGCAAAATCGTTATACTTTTCTTGAGGAAGTTGCTGTAACGCTTGTACACCAAAAGACTGCATTAGTGCCACCAGCGCATCAGTTTTCCCAGCATCCATCAGGGGAGCTGCAGCCAACGAAAGTTGCTCCAAGGTATATACTGCCGGCTGTGCTGTGGGTGCTGCAGTAGGAATAGGACTCTGCATTCCAGGTACGGGCATCTGCATTGGCGCCGTTGGAGCAGGACTTTGCATTGCCTGAGTGGGTGCCACTTGTGTTTGCATAGACACAGCTGGTGCTGTTGGAGCTGGGTACAGCATTACTGGTGGTGCCATTGTATGGGCGGGTGTAACAGCACCCTCAATCAAATGGCTAAATGTTTTCAAATCATCAATAATGTCTTTCGTAATATCAGGATATTTTAAGATATCCTCTCCTGTGATTCTGATTGTAATTTCCATATTAATTTCCTCCTAATTTTAGAATTTTTGTTTGCTTGGTTTTCGGTAGGGACATGAACGCATCAACATCCATAAGGATAAAACCTTTTTCGTGTTCCACTTTAACCGTCCCCCGATTGGGTTTTAAATCTGCTTTTGCTTTGGCGATTTCTTTGTCCCATCTGCCCACGTTTACCTCCTTATAGCTCAATACTGTTTAATAAGTCTCTTAGAGCTTCCAGCTCTGTTTTGTTCAGGGTAATTCCCTTAGAACACTTTGTATAATTGTCACTCCATCCACGAATATCATAGAGTTCTTTTCTGCCATTCCAACTAACAAGATTAAGTTCTCTGGTCCACTCGCCTTGTGAAATAACACCGAGATGCTGGACTACTTCACTTTTTATTTGCGCCATTGACAAATACCATCCTTTCTGTTATCCTCAAAGTGTTTATTTTTCCATGTGTCCCCTGTCGGAATGGCCGTTCCTCGGGGACTTTTTTATTTTCTTTTCTATATCACGAACTGCTGTCACAGACACTCCAAAGAAGGTAAAAATAATAAACCATTTTAGTACAATCCTGTGTGGTATAGCTGATTCAACCATCGAAATAAAAAGGAATAGCACAACTAGATATAACAACCATAATAATGTCATCTTGATGTTTGCCAGCAACCATGTCCTTCTAATGTTTTTCTCTCTTTCCGCAACACGCCTAGAACGGCGCCTGTCATTTCGGTTTAGAATAGCACGATATACAGGGTTATCCTCGTAGTTACGCATTAGCCCCTCTCCTTTTTAAAATCGCCTCAACCTCGTCAAGTTTTTGCAAAAGTTCTTCTTTATTTTCAAGGTACGCATAACTTAAAGTTTTTTCTTTGAGCAGCGAAATCAAGTCAAGAGATTCCTCTGTTGCAAAATAGGGTTTTAAAACAACCGCACCATTATCTACATAGATTTCCATGGGATCACCTTCTTTGACACCCATCATTTTTCTAGTTTCCTTCGGAATAACTACCCTTCCTAAATCATCAATTCTTCTAACAATACCTGTTGCTTTCATTTGATTTCCTCCTTTTCCTCTCCCGACATTTCGGGCATAAATAACCGTGACTGGTATCTGTTATGTTTGCTATGTTCCATTTGTTACCGCACCAACTGCAACATATGTAACGGAACTGTTGGCGGTTCATGATGATGCACCCCCTATACTGTTTGTCCGATATAAGGCTTACCCAACTTTTATTCCTGTGTACTCTTGGAATTTAGGTGCACTGATAAAATACGTCCATTTGCTACTTGTCTTTACTGCATATCCCCAAGGGAAAATACCTTGCACTAAACCCACCCTAACGAACTGTTGTGTTGCACCCATAAGGTCGGCGGCTTCTTTTACTGACAGTCTGTTTTTCACAGTAACGCCTCCTTTATATTCTAAAATGACATTATCGGTAGTTGACCTTAAATTCTTTTGTGCCCTTGGATATTGCTGTCGGATAGCCGTTATCCATAAACCACTTCTCCACTTGTTGCAATACTGGCTCTTTGTACTGATTTGAAATATCAGTGTGTCCATTTCTGGAATAGCTGGTTTGAACAATATCACTTTCAGAAATATTTAATTTACTGATAATTGCTCCAATAGCTTGTGCATGAGGTTTACCGGACTTAGAATATACACCTAAAATTTCAGCCATTTCAGTTTGCTCATACAGCTTTTCCTGTTCAACCCTAATCATTGGAACATTAATGCCTACAGGTGCATACATATCTTTTAGGAAATAAGTTCTTTGTATTGGGTCTACACCAGCCTCAATAAGATGGGGCATAATAATTTTTGCGGCATTATTTACAGATGCAAGCTTTTTCTGACTTTGGGAAGAAACTTCTTTTTGAGCACTCTGCTTTTCATCTCGCATTTCAAAATATTCATCCATAAGCTTGTCATGGATTTTCCAAGCGAGGTCAGTATCCATAATTTTGATAAGCTTGGAGTATCCTCTTTCTGATAATATGTAGATGTGTTCGGCTTTTGAAATCTGCATTTGAGAGTAGCCAAGTTGTGTGAATAAATTGTTATCGTTCTGAACGATAACTTTTAAATCAACAAAATCTACGCCCTCTTTGAACCTTTGAAAATTTCTGCCAATCAGTTCTCTTACATGAATGACTTTCACACCGTGTATTTCTGCAATAGTCTTATCGCTCATACACTTTTTTCCTTGTCCAAAACCACCGCTTACTACTGGGATTGGCCTACCCATAAAGTTTTGCGTTCCGTTTACAATTAGCTCTTCCATATGTACCTCCTATTCTTTTCTTACTGGAACTGTTCTACGCTCATCTTCAAAGGTTTTTAAATCTTCCTCCTTGATTCTGTACTCTCTGCCGATTTTAATTGCAGGCAGTTTTTTTTTGCGAATCCAATCCCAAACTGTAATAAGTTTGACATTGTAACGCTCTGAAATTTCTTCACAACTGTACATCTTGGTCAAAATATCCCTCCTTTCCATATTTTTTACTTGCTTATAGTTCGGTTTAGTGATATACTTTGTTTGTCGAACGAATTATATCATTGTACCGAATATAGCTATTTTTAATTTGTTATACCGAAGTATGCTCTAAGTATATATCGTTATTCCAAATTAGTCAATAGTTTTATTTCGTAATGCCGAAATATTTTTTTGAAAGGAAAATGAGTATGTACGAAATATTTGAAAAATTATTGAAGATGCGCGGAATAACAGCCTATAAATTTTGTAAAGAAGCAGGAGTTAACGCATCCACCATAAGTACATGGAAAAAGAAAAATTCAAAGGCTAGGCCTGAACTTGCTGAAATTGTATGTGATTATTTTGGGGTGTCGTTGGATTATTTAATGACAGGGCAAGAGCCATCAGAAAAACTACCCCAAGGTGCAATCCCTGTTGATGCGTCTATGTTTGTAAAAATTCCAATCATCGGGTCTGTTCGCTGCGGAGAGCCAATGCTCGCTGAAAGCAATATAGAAGGATATGAATACACTTATATCGAAACATTAAGGGGAGGCGGCGATTTCTTTTATTTGAGAGCCAAAGGAGATAGCATGATAAATGCTGGAATAAATGAAGGAGATTTGCTATTAATAAGAAAGCAATCTGATGTGAATAGTGGAGATATTGCCATTGTGAATATAAACGGGGACGAAGAAACACTGAAACGTGTGATTAAAAAAGACAAGGCTATTATTCTGCAACCAGAGAACCCGGTATATGAAACAAAGATTTTTATAGGAAAAGAATTGGATCACATTCACATTCAAGGTAGATTAATGAATGTTGTGAAAAAATTTTAAATAAAAAAATCCCCCACAGTACTGCGAATACTGCGAAGGATATGTAAGAGTGTCGGGAAGTTTTTCAAACACCCTTTCCTCGATAAATATATCATATAATGTCAATTATTGTCAAATAAAGGGAGGGGACAGAATGTCAACAGATTTTGCTGCACAGCTTTATCAATTAGCAAACAGAATCGAGCAAACAAAAGAGCATATCAAAACAGAAGAAGCAACAAAAATGGCTTTTATTGTACCTTTTTTTCAAGCACTAGGTTATGATGTTTACAATCCCACTGAATTTGTACCTGAATTTATTGCTGATGTTGGCAATAAGAAGGGTGAGAAAGTAGACTATGCTATAATGCGAGATGGAACCCCGATTATACTGGTTGAGGCAAAAGGCTGGAATGATGCATTAACAAATCACGATGATCAGCTATATAGATACTTTACTTCTACAAACGCGAAGTTTGCCATTCTAACTAACGGAATTGTTTATAAGTTTTTTACTGACTTAGAATCACCGAATGTAATGGATAGTAAACCATTCTTAGAAATCAACCTACTCGACATTAAGGACAGTCAGGTTATAGAATTAAAAAAATTCGTTAAAGAAAATTTTGACATTGATGCCGTATTTTCATCAGCATCAGAACTAAAATATGCTAACAACATCAAACTATTTCTCTCTGAACAAATGACATCCCCTAGCGAAGATTTTGTTAGACTTATCTTAGGAAATATTTATGATGGAATAAAGACTCAATCAGTTATAGAAAAATTTACACCAATTGTAAAAAAATCTTTAAATCAGTTCGTAAATGAAATTCTTAATGAACGACTAAGCTCTGTCATCAATCCAGAGAGCCAAGCGCAAAGTACAATATTGGACACGCCTGTTATTACATCTGAGCAGGAAATTGAGACCGGCGAATCTCGTATTGTTACGACCGATGAAGAAATTCAAGCATTTTACATTATTAAAAGTATCTTTGCAGAAGCTGTTTCACTGGACAAAATTATAGCTAAAGACACCGAGTCATATTTTGGTATTCTTTACGAAAATAATACAAGGAAATGGATTTGCAGACTAAAGCTATCTGCGAAAAGGAAACTGTTAATTCTTCCTACCGGAGATAATCATGACATAAAATATTCGCTTGACAATATTACAGACTTATACAAATACAAGGCTGAACTCATAGAATCACTAAAAAGATTCATCCAAAACTAATTAATAAAAAATCCCCCACTCCACTGCAATGGAATGAGGGGTTCTGATACCAATTAAATCAAAGGATTTAATATAATATCTGTGCAAATTTATTATATCAAAATCCTTTGCAAAATTAAAGGGTTTTATTTTTTTACCCAAAAATAAGGAGGATGATATAATGAGATTACCAAACGGATACGGTTCTGTGTATAAACTATCAGGAAACCGCAGGCGACCATTCGTGGCACGTAAAACAACAGGATTTAAAATGAACGATGAAAAACAAACCGCCTACCCCATATATCAAATTATAGGATATTTCGAAAAACGAGAACAAGCACTTACCGCTTTAGCTGATTTCAATAAGAATCCTTATTCAATTGAAAGTAATAAAATTACATTTTCAGAAGTATATAATAAATGGTCTAAACGGAAGTTTGAGGAAATATCGAAATCAAATATAAACGGGTATAAAGCATCCTATAAAGTATGTGAACCATTACACAACCGTAAGTTTATAGAATTAAAACTTGCCGATCTACAGGCTGTTATAGATAATTCAGGTAAAAATTATCCAACATTAAAAAAAGTCAAAGTTTTGTTTGGACAGCTTTACGAGTACGCTATTATAAATGAAATCATCCCCAAGGAACGTAACTTTGTTGAATATGTAAATATAAGCAGGGCCGGAAACCCAAATGCCATTGACCGCACCCCCTTCAAAAAAAGTGAGATAAAGAAACTTTGGAGCAATGTAAAAGCAAATGAGTACATTTCAGTAATATTGATGTTAATTTACTCCGGAGTACGTATTGGAGAGTTGCTTGAGTTAAAAAAAGAAAATATAAATCTCAAAGAAAAGTGGTTTGATGTAACTGCATCCAAAACAACTGCCGGGATAAGACGTGTTCCTATTGCAGACAAAACACATAAGTTTTTTGAAGAATGGTTTAATAAGAATGATTGTGAATATTTGCTTTCTACTCCCGATGGAAAGCAAATGGACTACAGGAATTATTACGAAAGCTATTGGATACCAATCATTGAGCAGTTAGGAATGACACACCGCCCACATGATACAAGGCATACTTGCGTTTCACTTTTAACTGCTGCAGGAGTAGATGAACGTATCATAAAAAAGATTGTTGGCCACAAGGGGCAAGGTGTTACACAGGCAGTATATACCCATGTAGAAATTGGAGAATTACTTGAAGAAATCAATAAAATATAGTGTTACTAGTATGTTACTAGTGTGTTACTAGTAGCTAAATTCCCACCCATTCTCACCCATTCATAAAAACAAAACAAACCCCGAGAACACAAGGTTTTCGGGGTTTTGATATTTCGTATAAAGTTGAAATAATTATCTCTTGGAGAACTGAGGCGCACGTCTCGCTGCCTTGAGACCGTATTTCTTTCTTTCTTTCATTCTAGGATCACGTGTTAAGAATCCAGCTTTTTTCAAAGCAGGTCTGTAATCACCATCAGCCTGAAGTAAAGCTCTGGAAATGCCGTGTCTAATTGCACCTGCCTGACCTGTAAAACCGCCACCGTTAACGTTTACTAAAACGTCAAATTTAGCTGTTGTTTCTGTCAATTCCAAAGGCTGACGAACGATCAGCTTCAATGTTTCAAGACCGAAATAATCTTCGATATCTCTTTTATTTACTGTAATTTTACCGTTGCCGGGTACTAAGTATACTCTTGCTACGGAAGATTTTCTTCTGCCTGTACCGTAATATCTAGCTGCTGCCATTATGCTTTCCTCCTCCTATTAAAATTTAATTTCCAATTTTTCGGGTTTCTGTGCTGCGTGGGGATGTTCTGCACCTGCATATACATGCAATTTAGCGAACATTTTTCTACCCAGAGCATTTTTAGGAAGCATACCTTTTACAGCATGTTCAATTACTCTTTCAGGGTGTGTTTCTAACATCTTGTCTAATCTTGTTTCTTTCAAGCCGCCTGTGTAGCCGGAGTGCTTGTAGTACATTTTCTGTTCCAATTTTTTGCCTGTTACAGCAACCTTTTCTGCATTTACAACGATAACATAGTCGCCCATATCAACGTTAGGTGCATACTGGGGTTTGTTCTTGCCTCTTAAAATATTTGCGATTTCTGTGGACATACGACCCAGAGTCATATCAGTAGCATCGATTACATACCACTTCTTTACTACATCAGATTCCTTCGCAATGTAAGTTGTTCTCATGGTTTCTACCTCCCTATAAAATTATTTGTTTGATCCGTTGACTTTGTCGTTTTGCGGGTACAAAACGATCAATCTCCATTATGTGATTTCACATAACTTATTGGATCCCACCTTGAGAAACATATATTTAAAACCAGTTGGTCTTAAAATCAAAGTACAGCTTTATTATTATAGTACATTCATTGGTCAGTGTCAACAGATTTCCTGCCAAAATCATAATATATTTCCTGTAAAGTCAAGGCTTGTGGCTCTGCTGTCTGCCCTGCTTTCTGTCTATCTTTGCTCAAAATAATTGACAAGATCTCATCTGGATTGATTTTCCCTTGACCAACAGATATCAACGTACCCGCCATAATTCGTACCATGTTATACAAAAACCCATTCCCCGTAACATAAATATAAATCATATCGCCTTCTTGCTTTACAAAACAATCAAAAATTGTACGCACAGTTGAGATTACTGTGCTTCCAGCTGCACAAAAAGCAGCAAAATCATAGGTTCCTATGAAATTTTTCGCAGCTATTTTCATTTTTTCCACATCTAATGGACTATATACAAAAGTAGAATATAATCTTTCTTTCGGGTTTTTTATCCTTCCATTGTAAATTTTATATTCATATGTTTTTTTTACACAATCATAACGGGGATGAAAGTTAGCATCAACTTCTTCTGCCTTAACCACCACAATATCATCAGGAAGTAATGGGCGAATGGCCAAAGGGATTTTGTCCACTGGTATTGTGGTTTTCACATCAATTGTTGCTTTTTGAGCCAAAGCATGTACTCCCCTATCCGTTCTACTGGCACCAATACATGTTAAATCCGGTGAGTGAAAAAGTATTCTTATGGCTTTCTCTAGCTCTCCCTCCACGGTATTTACCTCAGGAGACAACTGCTTTTGCCATCCGCTATATCTTGTTCCATCATATGCAATGGTTAATAATATACGTTTCACAGAAACTCCTCCTACCACGTCGAAAAGGGAGATAAACAATCCCCCTTTTAAGTATGATTTTGAAGTACAAAAAATCTTAGGCTTTGCATCTGAAATAACAAACAAAGACACTTAAATCATAAAAGGAAAAATATTTGCAGCATACCTTAACCCAAAGATTGCCCCAATATAAAGAACCCCAATCGCCAAAGCTTGATAATCCTTTTTCTGCATATGCATTTGGTTCATTCTGGTTCTATTTTCATCCCCATGATAACATCTCGCCTCCATCGCCATTGCCAATTCCTCTGCCCGGCGGAAAGCTGAAATAAATAATGGTACCAAAATTGGAATTAGACTTTTTGCTTTTTGCATTAAGCTGCCTGTGTCAAAATCTGCCCCCCTGGCTTGCTGTGCCTTCATGATTTTATCCGTCTCATCCAACAATGTTGGAATAAAACGTAGTGCAATGGTCATCATCATTGCTATTTCGTGGGCTGGAACACCAATTTTCTTAAAGGGACGCAACATAAATTCAATGCCATCCGTTAATTGAATTGGTGTGGTTGTCAATGTTAGAATAGATGAACCAACAATTAAAAGAACCAAGCGAATACACATTTTAATTGCCAAAAGGACGCCTTCTACCGTTAGACTTAAAAATCCCCACTGCCAGATAACTTGCTCACCCCTGGTCATGAAAAGATTAATAAATGCTGTAAATAATATGATTATCATTATGCTCTTAATACCCTTTAACATAAACTTAAGAGGTACCTTAGATGCTTTTATAGTTGCTCCCAACACAGCAATAACAAAAAAATATCCTAAAAAAGAGTTTATTAAAAACAGGGTTATAATATAAATAAATGTTACCGTTAGTTTTACCCTGGCATCTAACCGATGGATTGGGGAATCCACAGGGTAAAATTGCCCGATGGTAATATCCCGAATCATACGCTCACCTGCTTTACCAAATTTAATAATACATTCTTTGCCTCGTCCACTGTAAACACATCTAAGGGCACATTCAAGCCTTTCTCCTTTAGGGCAGCAAAAACATAGCTCACCTGAGGTGCCGCCAAACCCATTGCTTCCAACTCTTTTACATGACAGAAAACCTCTTTTGGTGTACCGGTCATAGTTGCTTTCCCTTTGTGCATTACAATGATACGATCAACCAATTTCGCAACATCCTCCATGCTATGGCTCACAAGGATAACCGTAATACCTCTTTCCTCATGAAGGCGTTTAATAGCCTGCAAAATTTCATCCCGTCCTTTTGGATCCAAGCCAGCCGTAGGCTCATCCAAAATCAAAACCTCAGGGTTCATAGCCAATACACCTGCAATTGCCACACGACGCTTTTGTCCTCCTGATAACTCAAACGGAGATTTTTCATACAATTCTGGGGCAATGCCTACCGTCTCCAACGCTGCCACCACATTTGCATGGATTTGCTCCTTGGATAACTGCATATTTGTGGGTCCAAAGGCCACATCCTTATAAACCGTCATTTCAAAAAGTTGATATTCAGGATATTGAAAAGCTAAACCAATACGCCGACGTACCTCCTTAAGTTTTGCCTTATCTTTATGAATATTTTCACCGTCTAACAAAATTTCACCTTTTGTTGGGGAAACAATGCCATTTAAATGCTGGATCAGTGTGGACTTGCCCGAACCGGTATGTCCAATCAATCCGACAAATTCGCCTTTTTTTATTTCCAGGGAAACATCGTCAAGCGCCTTTTTTTCAAAAGCAGTTCCTGGATTATATATATACGTTAAGTGGTTAATTTTAATTGACATAGTGCACCTACCATTTCCTCGACTGTTAAAATATCTGCGGGTAAGTCAATGCCTTCTTTGCGGAGAAGATGCGCAACTTCTGTTACCTGGGGCACATCTAAGCCGTACTTTTGAAGTTCTTCAACCTGAGAAAATATCTCTTTGGGTTTACCCTTCATGACAACCTCGCCATCATCAATCACATATACCCTATCACCACGAACGGCCTCGTCCATATAATGGGTAATTAGTACAATGGTAATGCCGTCTTCTTTATTTAAACGCTCAATGGTTTCCATTACCTCTTTTCGACCAACAGGATCTAACATAGCCGTTGGCTCGTCCAAAACGATACAATCCGGTTTCATGGCTAACACTCCAGCAATGGCAATACGCTGTTTTTGCCCTCCTGATAATCTGGATGGTGTATGGGTTGCATATTCCTGCATACGAACCGTTGCCAATGCATCATCCACACGTCGACGAATTTCCTCAGGTGCTATTCCCATGTTTTCAGGACCAAAAGCAATATCTTCCTCAACTACTGTGGCTACTAATTGGTTATCAGGATTTTGGAACACCATGCCTGCCGTCTGACGAATATCCCAAATTAACTGGCCATTCTTAGTATCCATACCTTTTACCCACAAAGTTCCGTGGGTAGGTTCTAATAGTGCATTAATATGTTTGGCAAAAGTGGACTTCCCCGAACCGTTGTGCCCTAAGACAACCACAAACTCACCTTTTTCTATTTCTAAGTTCACTGACTTCAAAGCAGTAACTTTCTCTTCTTCAGTGCCGTGGTCTGTTTCAAGCAGCTTAATATATTCATACGTTAGACCTTCGGCCTTCACCATCTTCATAACTTCACCTTTTCTTTAAAGGGTTACCCCTCTTAAGTCTATGACAAATAATGCTCACAGCTATCAATAGGATACGTTTTTTCATTAAAAAAGTCAAGGAAAACAGCCCCTACTTAGAAAAAACAAAGCCTCAAATAGCTTAATAAAATCTTCGATTTTTCGTAATTTCATTGTAATCTCATCTTAATTGTGTCTTTTACTTTTAATGCTATACTTTACACATTAAAAGAAGGACTTGTAACGTGTTGGTAACATAGAAGTAAGGTAGCTGTAATGTCAATGTAACCTCCCCGTAACCTACAAATTCTTTCTTTATGATACAATACAAAAACAAGTTTTAGTTCTGAAAGGAGAGACATTTATGAAAACACAACTTTTAAAATTAGCAGGCGCCTCCATCATTGCATTTTCCCTTTCTTTCTTTACATTTATGTCTCTGACCTTAATTGCCCAAGACATAAACGAAAGAAAAAACATAACAGCGGTTGAAACCCAGCAGACCTATGAAAATGACACCACTGTAGCATCTGTTCTTCACTAAACTTTAACCCCCCTTTCCTTAAATAAAAAATCTCATGCACAGTTTCTGTGTCTGGGATTTTTTTGATATAATTATGTTATTTACATTTGATTTTTTGAAAAAGCTATTTTGATTCAAAGCCTCTTTTGGAATAACCTAATCATCATTTGAATGTGATTTTACTAGAAACATTTTCCTTTTTAAGCTATATAGTGTAACTACATAGAATTTTATCAGTAAGTTCACCAAAAATGACTGTGGTAGTTCCCTCACCACTTCTACAATAATAAGGGTTTCATTCATCTTCTTAAGACGTTGCACGAGCATAGGCCGATAAACTGATTGTTCATTCCCATCCTTTGAGAAGCTCTTTTTGCATAGATAAATGAACACAGTCACTTTCAATACGATCCAAATCTTTTAGCATAATATACCCCAATATACAAGGTCTGATCGCAATCTAAAATCAACCCCTATCTATCACAGAAGCCCCTTTTTTTAAATCAGTAATTCCTTTCTTTTATCTGCTTTACCTGATTTCTAAGAGAAATGTATAAATGGCTGGGCAAACTTTCAACTTAAAATGCTACATAACTGCTTAGGTAAAAAAGTCCTCTAAGCATTTATCCAACAAAATAGAGATTGGTTGAAAATATTTATATATAAAAGTGGATATGTTAGCCCTATATCACCTTTTTTCCATACCTTCTCTGCCTTGTTTCCCCCTATAACTGAAATGATAAAGGGTAAGATTCAATAGCCATTCACCCTTTAGCATAAAGAAACAACAAAAAAAGGTCTCTCATAGAGAAACCTCTTTTATTTATTATATTAAACCAATTCGATGAATACTTCCATCGCGCCGTCGCCTTTTCTAGCGCCCAGCTTAACGATTCTTGTGTAACCACCGTTACGGTCAACATACTTAGGAGCAACTTCGTCAAACATCTTAGCTGCCATATCAACCTTTTTGCTCATGCTTCTTACTTTCTTGCCATCAGCAGGAACTTCAGTTACAGGGTAAAGGTATGCCAACATCTGACGTCTTGCAGCAAGTCTAGAAGGTTTATCCTTCTTAACTGTTTTCTTAACTTCATCATAAACAGTTACTTTTTTGCCGTTTACAACTTCTTTTACGCGCTTGCCACTTGCATCTTTTTTAGCAACTTTAGCTGTTACTTCTACTTCGTCATAGTTGTCTTTTTCTTTTACAGCTAATGTGATAAGCTTTTCAGCGATTTTTCTTACTTCTTTCGCTCTTGTTTCTGTTGTTTTGATTTTGCCGTGGTACAGCAAGTTTGTTACCTGGTTTCTCAACAACGCCTTTCTCTGAGGTGTTGTTTTACCAAGTTTTCTATAACCGGATGCATGCATGGTTAGTATCCTCCTTGTTGATGCCCGCACGATAGTGCCCGCCATCACCGCTCATCGGGCTTATGTGAGGGCGTAATCGCACGGTAAATAATAGTAACGGGCAAAGCTTATTCGTCGCTAGGGCTTAATGCCAAGCCAAGCTCTGCCATTTTGTTTAATACTTCTTCCAAAGACTTGCGTCCCAGGTTTCTAACCTTCATCATTTCTTCTTCTGTCTTATTAGCCAAATCTTCCACTGTGTTGATACCTGCTCTCTTTAAGCAGTTATAAGAACGAACAGAAAGATCAAGCTCTTCAATACTCATTTCAAGAACTTTTTCCTTCTTTCCTTCTTCTTTTTCAACCATAATGGAAGCATCTTTTGCATTGTCAGAAAGGTCAATGAACAGGTTCAGATGCTCATTCAAAATCTTCGCACCGTAGCTTACTGCATCGTCTGGTGCGATGGTGCCGTTGGTCCACACTTCTAATGACAATTTGTCATAATCAGTGATTTGACCTACACGAGTATTTTCCACAAGGAAATTTACTCTAGTAACGGGTGTGAAAATGCTGTCAACAGGAAGCATGCCAATAGGTTGGTCATCCTTTTTATTTTTGTCTGCACCAATATAGCCGCGTCCTTTGTTGATGGTAATTTCCATATAAAGCTTACTGCCAGCGCCACCGGAAAGTGTTGCAATGTGATGATCGGGGTTTAAAACCTCAATATCACTGTCTGCTTTGATGTCAGAGCCTTTTACTTCCCCTTCGCCCTCAATGTCGATATACGCAATTTTGGGTTCATTTCCTTCACTGGTGTTTTTAATTGCAAGCCCCTTTAAATTCAGAATAATTTCTGTCACATCTTCTTTAACGCCAGGAATTACACTAAACTCATGAAGTACACCATCGATCTTTACGTTGCTGACAGCCGCCCCGGGAAGAGAGGAAAGCAAAATTCTTCTCAGGGAATTACCTAATGTTGTGCCATAGCCTCTTTCCAAAGGCTCTACCACAAACTTGCCATAAGTTCCGTCCGGTGCCATCTCAGCAATCTCAATGCGAGGTTTCTCAAATTCAAACACTCATTCAAACCTCCCTTTTTTATATTAAGGTGCTGTAGGGCATTGAACCCCACAGCTTTTTGATTGACTTTTTTGCACAACCGTTTCAGATTATTTGGAGTACAATTCGACGATAAATGTTTCTTCAACAGGAACGTCAATTTGTGCTCTGGTGGGTTTAGCTAAAACTGTACCGCTCAACGCGTCATGGTTTGCGGACAACCATTCAGGAACGATTCTGCCGTCTGTAACAGACAAAACATCTTTGTATCTCTGGATGGTTTTATATTTTTCTTTCACTTCAACTACGTCACCAACCTTAACCTGGTAGGAAGGGATGTCAACGGGTTTACCGTTTACAGTAACGTGTTTATGGCGAACAATCTGTCTGGATTCTTTTCTTGTTCTGCCGTAACCAAGACGGAACATTACGTTATCCAATCTCATTTCCAGCAACATAAGCAGGTTTTCACCAGGAATACCTTCTTTTTTAGCGATTTTTTCAGCCTGTGCATAGTAGCCTCTGAACTGTTTTTCCAAAACGCCGTAGATGAACTTAGCTTTCTGCTTTTCTCTCATCTGAAGGCCATATTCGCTCATTTTTCTGTTTGCTCTCAAGTTTTGCTTTTTTGATTTTTTGTCAATACCAAGGTAGATGGGATCCAAGTTTAAAGATCTACATCTCTTCAGTACGGGTACTCTATCTCTTGCCATTTATCTACACCTCCTGATGATTATACTCTTCTGCGTTTAGGTGGTCTACAACCATTGTGAGGAACGGGTGTTACGTCTTTAATCATTGTAACATCCAGACCAGCAGCCTGCAATGCACGGATTGCAGCTTCACGGCCAGAACCAGGACCCTTTACAAAAACTTCAACAGTCTTCAGACCGTAGTCAGAAGCAGCTTTAGCAGCTGTATCTGCAGCCATCTGTGCTGCATAAGGTGTGGATTTTTTGGAACCTCTGAAGCCCAATTGGCCTGCACTTGCCCAAGAAAGTGCATTACCTACAGCATCAGTGATTGTAACGATTGTATTGTTAAAAGTAGACTGAATGTGAGCCTGGCCACGTTCTACTTTTCTTTTATCACGGCGTCTGCGAGTTGTTGTCTTTTTCACAGTTTTCTTAGCCATTACTCAAACCTCCTTTGAAATCAATTATTTCTTCTTATTCGCAACGGTCTTTCTAGGACCTTTTCTCGTTCTTGCGTTTGTCTTTGTCTTCTGTCCCCTTACAGGCAGGCCTTTTCTATGGCGAATGCCTCTGTAACAGCCGATTTCAATCAGACGTTTGATGTTGAGCGCAACTTCTCTTCTCAGGTCACCTTCAACCTTCTGAGATTTGTCAATTACGTCACGAATTCTAGCTACTTCATCGTCAGTTAAGTCTCTTACTCTTGTGTTCAGATCTACACCTGCTTCGTTCAGGATACGAACTGCACTGGGATGACCAATGCCATAAACATAAGTCAGACCAACTTCAATGCGTTTTTCTCTTGGTAAGTCTACACCAGCAATACGTGCCATGTATATCTTGCACCTCCTATAAAATTCCTCAATCTATGGTTTAATTTTCAATTATATTTCGCATAAATAACTTCATACCCGTTGGGCATTACAAACAGAGTGAACAGCCGTCAGCCTGCACGCCGCCTCCGCTATTAACTGTATGCTCCTTCCGGTATATTGACGGATTTATCAAACGACTCTTAAAGGTATTCCCTTTAGGTTAGCCATATAATATATATCAGCCTTGTTTTTGTTTATGCTTGGGATTTTCACAAATGACCATTACACGACCTTTTCTCTTAATGATTCTGCATTTTTCACACATGGGTTTTACAGATGGTCTTACCTTCATTGTGATCGCTCCTTCCTTATTTCGCTCTCCAGATAATTCTGCCCTTGGTCAGATCATAGGGAGACATTTCTACTAATACTTTGTCACCCGGTAAAATACGGATGAAGTTCATACGCAATTTCCCGGAAATATGCGCCAGGATCTGATGGCCGTTTTCCAACTCCACCTGGAACATGGCATTTGGTAATTTTTCCAGTACGGTTCCTTCTACTTCAATTACGTCATCTTTTGACAAGCCAAGAACCTCCTTAACAATCTACTGCTTTTACTTGATACGACTTTAAAGCCTTCCTAATATCTGCATCCAAAATAAAATCATTTTGGGTCAATTTTTCGGCCATATTTGCGTCCACATAGTGGGTTGGCTGTACATGAATGATTTTTTTACGCTTTGGTTTCCCAAGTTTACGGGTTTTACCGTTGGCCAGATATAAATATCTATCCTCAACAGAAAGAACCATCATTGCCTCGCCCTTATCGTGTCCGTCTTTAGAGTAAACGATTTGCCCTACTTTGTATTCCAACGTAATCACCTCAGTCTTTCCTTTGTCTATCGTGGTAACGTAAGAATTTCGGGTTCACCATCTGTTATCAGAATGGTATTTTCATAATGCGCTGCATATTTTCCGTCTTTTGTGACTGCGGTCCATCCGTCTTTTAAAAGGCGAATATTGTAGTCTCCCATATTAACCATGGGCTCAATTGCTAAAGTCATTCCCTTTTGCAAACGAATGTCTCTGCCCAGAGTCTTAAAATTAGGGATTTCTGGAGCTTCATGCAATTTGGTACCAATCCCATGCCCAACGTATGCGCGAACAACGGAAAATCCATTGTTTTCTACATACTTTTGAATGGCTGTACCTATATCATTGAGATGATTGCCCTCTTTTGCAAAAATTATACCTTCAAAAAAGCTTTGCTGTGTCACCTCAATTAGCTTTCTTGCTTCCATGGAAATTTCACCAATTGCATATGTCCTTGCCATATCTGCATGGTAGCCATCCAAGATGCAACCCATGTCAACACTAAGGATATCCCCTTCTTTTAATATACGCTTACTGGGAATTCCATGAACAACCTCCTCGTTTACCGAGGTACATAGTGTTCCAGGAAATCCGCCATACCCCTTAAAAGATGGAATAGCCCCATGACTACGAATATAATCTTCAGCCAGCTTATCCAGATAAGCAGTTGTTACACCAGGTGCAACGGTTTTTGCAATCAAAGCTTCCACTTCAGCCAGTAACTTTCCAGCCTTGCGCATCTTTCCTATCTGATTTTCTGTTTTGATCGTGATAGACATATTATCTCTCCAGACCTTCTACGATCGTCTTTGTAATATCATCAATCGCCTGTGTTCCATCCACCTCGATTAAGATACCTTTGCTTCCATAGAAGTCAACCAAAGGCTCGCTCTGATCATGGAATGTTTTGATTCTTGCAAGTCCTGCTTCTGTCGTATCGTCTTTGCGCTGTGTTAAAGCTTCGCCGCACACATCACAAACCCCAGCAACCTTGGCAGGCAAGAACAATTTATTGTAAGTTGCACCACACTTCGGGCAAGTTTCTCTTGCTGTTAATCTAGCCAGCATAACCTCGTCGGGTGCATTGATATAAACAACTTTATCCAGAGCTACCATCTCGTCAAGTTTTTCAGCTTGAACCACTGTACGAGGGAAACCATCTAAAATGAAACCGTTTTTACAGTCATCTTTCTGGATTCTCTCTTTTACAATAGCAATGATTAATTCGTCAGAAACTAATCCACCAGAAGCCATGATGCTTTTTGCCTGATTTCCTAATTCTGTACCTTTTGCAACTTCTTCTCTCAGCATATCGCCCGTAGAAATATGAGCAATACCATAATGCTTAACCAATCGTGCAGCCTGTGTACCTTTACCTGCAGCGGGCGCACCAATGAGAACCAATTTCATAACAATCATTACCTCTTTTCTTCAGATAGCCCTTCTCTTTTTCAGAACTCCCCGCTCAACCTTGGGGAAATGCAAATGCATTTCCCATCAGGTCGAGATTATTCACTCAAAAAACCTTTATAGTGGCGCATAAGCAACTGGCTTTCCAATGCTTTAACAATATCCAGTGCAACACCAACAACGATGATGAGTGTTGTACCACCGAAGCCTACGTTAATCTTGAAGATCCATTGCAGAACAACGGGGACCATTGCTAAGATTGCATAGCAGATTGCACCAACCAATGTGATTCTACTTACAACTCTTGTAATGTAGGCACTTGTAGGTTGACCTGGTCTAATACCAGGAATGAAACCGCCGTTCTTCTTCATATTCATGGCAATTTCGTTTGGATTAATCACAATCGAAGTATAGAAATATGTGAAGAATAAGATAAGCAGTACATACAGACACGCACCAACGGGATGTGTCATATTGAGAACTTCAATAATCTTTGTAAATGTTGGTCCTTTATCTGGGATAAAGTTACCAATCTGCTGTGGAAACTGTAACAGGGAAATTGCAAAGATAATTGAAATTACACCTGCTGTGTTCACCTTAATAGGCATTGTTGTATTGCTTCCACCCATCTGTTTATGTCCAGCCATCTTGGAAGAATACTGCACAGGCAGTCTTCTTTCACCGCTGTTCACACAAACAATAAAGGCCAAAACAATAAGCAGGACTACCAAGATTGCTACCACCTTCGCAATACCAATTGCACCGGATCCAGAAATTGTATAATACATACTGGCAATACCCTGAGGCAAGTTAGACACGATGTTGATGAAGATAATCATGGAAGAACCATTACCAATACCTTTTGCTGTAATCTGCTCTGCTAACCACATTACAAATGTAGAACCACAAACCAGACATAAAACAGAAGCTACATAAACCAGCGGGCTATCGGTCAAGAACATATTCTGATAAGTATATGTGAGACCCGCACCCTGGATCAGCGCTAACACAACTGTCAGATATCTGCTGTACGACTGTAGCTTTTTACGGCCCTCTGGACCTTCTTTCGAAAGCTGTTCAAACTTTGGAATAGCGATCGTTAACAACTGCATGATAATGGATGCAGTAATATAAGGACCGATACCCATTGCAAACAGGGACCATCCTGAGTTTGCGCCACCGGCAATTACGCTATACAGCGTACCCATGCCGGTTGCTCCTCTTGCCGCTATTACGCTAGCAGCATCAATACCGGGCAGTGCGATTAATGTACCTAATCTAACGATTGCAAAAATCATCAGTGTGTACAAAATTTTGCTTCTAATTTCTTTCGTTCTCCAGGAATTAACGAAAATCTTAAACAATTAAATCACCTCTGCTTTTCCGCCGGCAGCTTCAATTTTTTCAAGTGCAGTTTTGCTAAACTGGTTCACTTTAATTGTAAGCTTTCTTTCAAGCTCACCCTCACCGAGAATTTTAACACCATCTCTAGGGTTGCTGATTAGACCAACGGCTTTTAAAGCATCGATATCAACTACTGTATCGTTTTCAAAAACGTTTAACATACAAACATTAATTGCAACGATTTCCTTGCTGTTTCTGCATGTGAAGCCTCTTTTAGGAAGTCTTCTATATAAAGGCATCTGACCGCCTTCAAAACCGCACTTACCGCCGGAACCGGAACGCTGGCCCTGGCCTTTATGGCCTCTGCCTGCTGTTTTACCGTTGCCTGTCGCATGACCTCTGCCGCGTCTCCAACTTTTTTCTTTGGAGCCATCTGCAGGTCTCAATTCGCATAAGTTCATTTTGGCACCTCCTCAAATCAAATTTCTTCAACTTTTACAAGGTGGCTAATCTGATGGATCATACCTCTGATAGCCGCATTGTCCTGCTGAACGACACTGCTGTTTGTCTTTTTCAGTCCCAAAGCCTGAACTGTTTTTTTATGTTTCGGAACTGCTCCGATTGTAGATTTCACTAATGTGATTTTAATTTCAGCCACTGTCAATTCCTCCTTAACCTAAGAGTTCTTCTACAGTAATGCCACGTAGTTTTGCAACAGCTTCGGGTGTTGTCGCTCTGGACAAACCTTCAATCGTTGCGCTTACAACGTTGCGTTTATTGTTTGAACCCAAGGATTTTGTTCTGATGTTACGAATACCAGCCAGTTCAAGCACCGCACGTGCGGGACCACCAGCGATAACACCAGTACCTTCAGCAGCAGGCATCAATAATACACTTGCGCTGCCGAATACACCTTTAACATCATGATAGATGCTGTCAACATCATTTCTATCAACTTTAATGATGTTTTTCATTGCATCTTCTTTACCTTTACGGATCGCATCGGGAATTTCAGCCGCCTTGCCCATGCCGCAACCAACGTGACCATTGCCATCGCCAACTACAACCAGAGCTGCGAATCTGAATGTACGACCACCCTTAACAACCTTAGTTACACGGTTGATAGTTACTACTTTATCTTTCAGATCTAAAGTGCTTGGATCGATTCTCTTCAACTTACTTTCCTCCTTGCCTTAGAATTTTAATCCGGCTTCTCTTGCTGCATCCGCCAAAGCTTTCACTTTACCGTGGTAAACGAAACCGCCTCTGTCGAAAACAACTTCACTAATGCCTTTTTCAACTGCTCTCTTAGCGATTACTTCACCAACAACAGCTGCTGCAGCAACAGTGGAAGTAAATTCTACCTTGCTTGCGATTTCAGACTCCATCGTGGAAGCTGCAACCAGTGTGTGATGTGTAACGTCATCAATAATCTGTGCATACATATGCTTGTTGGATCTGAACACAGCCAGTCTAGGTCTCTGAGCAGTACCAGTCACATGGTTGCGGATTCTATAGTGTCTTTTTACACGAGCCGCCGCACGAGATGGCTTTCTAATCATAGTATTTCACTCCGTTTCTCAAAATTAGTCATTTTCCGATATAAATAGATCAAGCTACTAGTTGTTGATTATTTCTTACCGGTCTTACCAACTTTACGTCTAATGCGTTCATCAGAGTATTTAATACCTTTACCTTTGTAAGGTTCAGGGGGACGTTTTGTTCTGATTTCAGCTGCAAACTGTCCAACTTTTTCTTTATCAATACCCTTAACAATAATTTTGTTTGTACCTTCAACGATAGATTCGATACCTTCGGGATCTTCCATCTCTACTGGATGAGAATAGCCTAAAGTAAGTGCTAACTTCTTACCGGACTTCGCTGCTCTGTAACCAACACCGTTGATTTCCAAAGTTTTTTCATAACCCTGAGTTACACCGACTACCATATTGAAAATCAAAGTTCTAGTTAAGCCGTGTAACGCTTTATGCTTTTTCAGATCGCTAGGTCTTTCAACAACGATCTGTCCTTCTTCCATTGCGATATGCATGTCAGGGGATAATTTTCTTTCAAGAGTACCCTTGGGACCCTTTACTGTCAACAGGTTGCCTTCGCCGATTTTAACATCAACGCCAGCAGGTACTGCAACAGGTAATTTACCAATTCTTGACATGGTCTGCACCTCCTATACTTATCTAATTTATTACCAGATGAAAGCGATAACTTCGCCGCCTACGCCAGCTTTTCTCGCTTCTTTGTCTGTCATCAAACCCTGGCTTGTAGAGATGATTGCAATACCCAATCCACCCAAAACCTTAGGCAATTCATCTTTGCCAGCAAAAACTCTGAGGCCGGGTTTGGAAATTCTCTTTAAACCTGTGATAACCTTTTCATTTTTGTCTGCGCCGTATTTCAAGCTAACGCGAATTGTAGATTTAACACCATCTTCAATTACTTCATAGCCCTTTACATAACCTTCTGTAGTCAAAATGTCAGCAATTGCTTTCTTCATCTTGGAAGAAGGAACATCTACTGTATCGTGTTTTGCTGTGTTACCGTTTCTGATTCTTGTCAGCATATCTGCGATAGGGTCGCTCATTGACATTACGAATTCCTCCTTTCTGTTTACCAGCTTGCTTTCTTTACGCCGGGAATCTGGCCTTTATATGCCAATTCACGGAAGCAAATACGGCAAATTCCATATTTTCTAAGCACAGAGTGGGGTCTACCGCACACTCTGCAGCGTGTGTAAGCTCTTGTGGAGAACTTAGGGGTTCTCTGCTGCTTTACGATCATAGATCTTTTAGCCATTTTTGTCCCTCCCTTTTATTTTGCGAATGGCATACCAAATAATCTAAGCAATTCTCTTGCTTCTTCATCTGTATTTGCAGTTGTAACAAATACGATGTCCATACCTCTGATCTTGTCAACTTTATCGTATTCGATTTCAGGGAAGATCAGCTGTTCTTTGATACCCATTGTGTAGTTACCTCTACCATCAAAGCTATTTGCTTTAACACCACGGAAGTCACGTACACGAGGAAGAGCGATGTTGATCAATCTGTCAGCGAATTCGTACATTCTGTCGCCTCTCAGTGTTGCTTTGCAACCAATGTTCATGCCTTCACGAAGTTTGAAAGCTGCGATAGATTTTTTAGCCTTTGTTACAACAGGCTTCTGACCAACGATAATCGTCATATCTCTTACCGCGCCATCTAATACTTTCGCGTTTTCTTTTGCTTCACCTACACCCATGTTGATAATGATTTTTTCCAACTTGGGCACAGCCAATTTATTTGAATATGAAAACTTCTTCATCATTTCGGGAATAACTTCTGCTTCATAAAAATCTCTTAATCTGCTCATTGTTTACCTCCTTTCCAAGGATCAGTCGATAACTTCGCCTGTCTTTTTTGCGATTCTTACTTTTTTGCCGTCTTTCAACATAGCGCCAAGACGTGTTGCCTTGCCGTTATGCAGATACATTACGTTAGAAGCGTCAATGTAACCTTCTTTCTTAATAATACCACCCTGCTGATTTTTCACATTGGGTTTTGTATGCTTAGAAATCATGTTAACGCCTTCCACAAGAACTCTATTGTTCTTTTTATCTACAGCAAGAATCTTACCTTGTTTGCCTTTATCTTTACCTGTAATTACAACGACTTTATCGCCGCTTTTCAATTTCAAGTTCGCCACCTAGCACACCTCCTTATAATACTTCAGGTGCCAGAGAAAGAATCTTCATAAACTGTTTCTCTCTCAGCTCTCTAGCAACGGGTCCAAAAATACGTGTACCTCTGGGGTTTTTATCTTCTTTGATGATAACCGCTGCATTCTCGTCGAATTTAATATAGCTACCGTCTGCTCTACCTACAGGGTGCACAGTTCTAACTACTACTGCTTTAACTACATCACCCTTCTTTACAACGCCACCAGGTGTTGCGTCTTTAACTGCAGCAACAATGATGTCGCCAACGCCTGCATATCTTCTTGTAGATCCACCCAGTACTCTAATGCAAAGGAGTTCTTTTGCTCCGGAATTATCTGCTACTTTTAATCTGGTTTCCTGTTGAACCATGTGAATGCCTCCTCTCCAAAAAGGATTATTTTGCTTTTTCGATGATACTTACAAGTCTCCATCTCTTGTCCTTAGACAAAGGTCTGGTTTCCATAACCTTTACACGGTCGCCGATGCCACATTCATTGTTCTCGTCATGAGCTTTCAACTTGTAAGTTCTGTTTACGATCTTACCGTACAAAGGATGTTTTACTTTATCTTCCACAGCAACAACGATTGTCTTGTCCATCTTGTCACTGACTACTCTACCAATTCTGGTTTTACGAAGATTTCTTTCTTCCACGATGAGTGCCTCCTTTCATAGACCGGATTATTATTCTGCTGTTCTAGCCTTCTGCGTAATCACTGTCTGGATTCTTGCGATGCTCTTACGAACTTCCTTGATTCTTGCTGTATTATCCAACTGGTTTGTTGCGTTCTGGAATCTCAGGTTGAATAATTCTTTTTTAGCAGAAACAAGGTCCTTCTGTAATTCATCCGCAGTTTTACCCATCAATTCATTTACATAACCTTTTGTTTTCACTGCTGATCACCTGCCATTTCTAACGCCTCTGCCTTGGAAACAATTTTACATTTGATAGGAAGCTTGTGAATAGCCAATCTCAATGCTTCTCTTGCTGTTTCTTCAGCAACGCCGCCAATTTCGAACATTACTCTGCCGGGCTTAACTACTGCTACCCAGTACTCAGGTGCACCTTTACCAGAACCCATACGAGTGCCGATAGGCTTTGCGGATACGGGTTTGTCAGGGAATACCTTAATCCAAACATCACCACCACGTCTGATATGTCTTGTCATAGCAATACGTGCTGCTTCAATCTGGTTAGATGTGATCCAGCTAGGCTCCATAGCCATAATACCGAATTCACCATATGTTACTTTATTACCTCTGTAAGCTCTGCCCTTCATGGAGCCTCTTTGCTGCTTACGATATTTCACTCTTTTAGGCATTAACATAATTACTTAGCGCCTCCTTCCTTTTTCGCTGCTTTTACAGGAAGTACCTCACCTTTGTAGATCCATACTTTTACGCCGAGTTTGCCGTATGTTGTATCAGCTTCTGCAAAGCCGTAGTCAATGTCTGCACGCAGTGTCTGAAGAGGAATAGTACCTTCATGATAGCTTTCTGTACGAGCCATATCTGCGCCACCCAAACGACCGCTAACGGATGTTTTGATACCTTTTGCGCCGAACTTCATAGTTCTGCCCATTGCCTGCTTCATAGCACGACGGAATGTTACACGGTTTTCCAACTGTAATGCAATGTTTTCAGCTACAAGCTGTGCATCCAGTTCAGGTTTTTTGATTTCTTCAATGTTTACAGCAACTTTCTGTGTTGTCATCTTCTGAATTTCAGCCTTCAATTCTTCAATTGCCTGACCATTCTTACCAATAACAATACCGGGTTTTGCTGTGTGTACTGTAATTTTAACTCTGCCAGCTGTTCTTTCAATTGCAATCTTGGAAACGCCGGAAGTGTATAATTTTGCTTTAATAAACTTTCTAATTTTAACGTCCTCTACCAGGTAGTCAGCAAAATCTTTCTCTGCATACCATTTAGTATCCCAATCTTTGATGATACCGACTCTTAATCCATGAGGATTTACTTTCTGTCCCATTTCGTACCTCCTTATCTCTCATTGAGAATGATGGAAATATGGCAGGATCTTTTCAGGATCCGATATGCTCTGCCTTGTGCTCTAGGGCGGATTCTCTTCATTGTGGGGCCCTGATCAGCACTTACCTCTTCCACATACAATTTGTTTACGTCCATACCCAAGTTGTTTTCTGCGTTAGCCATTGCAGATTTCAGAACCTTAGCAATGATTTCGGATGCATATCTTGGGGAATAATTTAACAACGCTGCTGCCGTAACTACATCTTTGCCTTTGATCTGATCCAAAACGATCTTCGCTTTTGTGGCAGGGATGCCAACATACTTAGCAGATGCGTGGGGTCTTCTTTCTTTTGTTGCAATATTTCTTTCTTTCTTTATTTGGCTTCTATGACCTTTTGCCATGAACGAAACCTCCTTTCCTCATCAGATATTAGCGAACTCTTGATTTCTTTTCTGCGTCTTTGCCATGACCTCTGTAACTTCTTGTCAACGCAAATTCACCAAGTTTGTGGCCTACCATATCTTCGGTAATATATACAGGCACATGTTTTCTGCCGTCGTAAACTGCGATTGTATGACCGATCATATCGGGGAAAATTGTTGAACGACGAGACCATGTTTTGATTACGTTCTTTTCGCCAGCTGCATTCATAGCATCAATCTTCTTTAAAAGATGATCATCAGCGAAAGGTCCCTTTTTGAGTGATCTGCTCATGTTTTAATCCTCCTTGTTTCGTGTTTTTGTGTTTTAGGCTACTGCCTCTACACGTTCCGATCTATTAGCCGTTTCTACGGCGAACAATATACTTGTTGGAAGCTTTGTGCTTGTTTCTTGTTTTATAACCCATAGCAGGTTTGCCCCAAGGTGTCATAGGAGATGGACGACCGATAGGTGCTCTACCTTCACCACCACCGTGAGGGTGATCGTTAGGGTTCATTACGGAACCTCTTACTGTAGGTCTAACGCCCATGTGACGTTTTCTACCAGCTTTACCGATGTGAATCAATTCGTGATCTAAGTTACCAACCTGACCAACTGTTGCTCTACATTCGATAGGGAGCATTCTCATTTCGCCAGAAGGAAGTTTTACTGTTGCATACTTGCCTTCCTTTGCCATCAACTGAGCTACGTTACCAGCGGAACGAACCAACTGACCACCTTTACCAGGTTTCATTTCAATGTTGTGAATGCTGGCACCAACAGGAATCTTGCTCATAGGTAAAGTGTTACCTAATTTCACTTCTGCATCAGGACCGTTCATTACTTTGTCGCCAACCTGCAAACCTGCGGGTGCTAAAATGTAAGATTTTTGGCCATCAGCGTATACAATCAACGCGATGTTAGCTGTTCTGTTAGGATCGTATTCGATTGCCGTAACTGTTGCAGGAACACCGTCTTTATTACGTTTAAAATCTACCAGTCTGTATTTGATTTTGGAGCCACCGCCGTGATGACGTACTGTCAATTTGCCCTGGTTATTTCTACCTGAATTTTTCTTAAGGTGTACTACCAAAGATTTTTCAGGAGTTGATTTTGTGATTTCATCAAAAGCGGACACTGTCATGTGTCTTCTAGATGGTGTATATGGTTTATATCTTTTAATTGCCATCTTCTGCACTCCTTTCGAGTTTCTATCTATCTACACGTTTCCGTGTGTTTTTGCTTTTAGCTTAACAATCTTCCAAAATTACATTCCCTGGAAGATTTCGATGTCTTTGCTGTCAGCTGTCAACTTAACGATTGCCTTTTTGAACTTAGGTGTTTTACCAAAGTGCACGCCTCTTCTTTTAGGCTTGCCATCGTAGTTCATTGTATTTACAGCTGCAACCTTTGCACCAGCGAACATTTTTTCAACCGCATCTTTAACCTGAGCCTTAGTTGCTTCAGGGTGTACGATGAAAGTGTATTTCTTTTCATCTAAAACAGACATACTGTTTTCTGTGATAACGGGCTTCAAGATTACGTCATAATATTTTAAGTCAGCCATTATGCGTACACCTCCTCAATCTTCGCTACCGCATCTTTTGTGACAACCAATGTGTTGTACTTCAAAAGATCATATACGTTAATTGTACTTACGGAAGCTGTTTTTACTTCAGGAATGTTTCTTGCGGAAAGCATTACATTGCTGTTTGCACCGTCCATAACGATCAAAGCCTTGCCGCATTTGATGTTTTCAAGTACTCTAGCCATTTCTTTTGTCTTTACTTCCGCTAATGTCAAATCATCCATAACGATGATTTTGCCTTCTGCTGCTTTCACGGAAAGAGCGGACTGAAGAGCCAATCTCTTAACTTTCTTGTTCAGCTTGAAGGAATAATCTCTAGGCTTTGGAGCGAATACAACACCACCGCCTACCCACTGAGGGGAACGGATGGAGCCCTGTCTTGCTCTACCTGTACCTTTCTGTCTCCAAGGTTTTCTACCACCACCGCGAACTTCCGCGCGTGTCTTTGTGCTCTGTGTGCCCTGTCTCTGGTTAGCCAGATATTGAACAACTGCCAGATGCATTACATGTTCATTTGCTTCTATACCGAAAATAGCGTCGTTCAGTTCGATTGTGCCTACCTGATCGCCCTTCATGTTTAATACTGCAACATTTGCCATGTTAGTTTCCTCCTTTCGTAAAGTTTATCAAGCCTTTACGCTGTCTTTGATAACCAGAATAGAACCCTTTGCACCGGGAACTGCACCCTTGATTAAGATCAAGTTCTTTTCTGCATCAGTACGAACGATTTCAAGGTTCTGGATTGTTACATTGTCGCTACCCATGTGACCAGGCATTCTTTTGCCTTTTTTAACGCGGCTGGGTGTTGCGGAAGAACCCATAGAACCAACTACTCTGTGAGATTTGGAACCGTGTCCCATAGGGCCTCTGCTTGCGTTATATCTCTTAATTGTACTCTGGAAGCCTTTACCTTTGGATACGCCACTTGCGTCAACTTTTTCGCCAGCTGCGAATACATCGGCTTTGATTTCAGCGCCAACTTCGTATGCGCTTACGTCTTCCAATTTGAATTCTTTTACATACTTTTTAGCTGTAACACCAGCTTTGTCAAAGTGACCCTGCGCAGGCTTTGTTACATGTTTTGCTTTCGCATCCACGAAACCAACCTGAATTGCTTCATAGCCATCGTTTTCAGCTGTTTTCTTCTGAACAACAACGCAAGGGCCTGCTTCAAGAACTGTTACCGGTACTAACGTGCCGTTTTCAGTGAAAACCTGTGTCATACCGATTTTCTTAGCCATAATAGCCTTTTTCATTTCGTGCACCTCCTAATTTTCTACAGCGGATTGCCCCTTTTGAGGGAAATCATTCTAGATTCATATAAGAGTTGTTGCTGATACTTTTACTTAGCGTATACTTCTTATATAAACCAGTTTTGGATATTTTCTTTCTTAGAAATATGTTCGGTTCGTTGCAGCCCGTTTATACTTCAAAAATTATTTCATTACTTTCAATGTGATATCTACACCAGCAGGCAAATCCAAACGACTTAAAGCGTCAGCTGTTTTTGCTGTGGGGCTAAGAATATCAATCAATCTCTTGTGCGTTCTCATCTCAAACTGCTCTCTAGAGTCTTTGTACTTGTGTACCGCTCTGATAATGGTCACAACTTCCTTTTTTGTGGGAAGTGGTATAGGACCACTGATCTGCGCTCCTGTTTTCTTCGCTGTTTCGATGATCTGCGCAGCAGACTGGTCGATCAATTTATGATCGTAAGCTTTGAGACTGATTCTGATTTTTGGGTTAGCCATAAAAAAAGTCCCCTCCTTTTCGTACTTTTTGATTTCAGCACGACAAGTGGTGACTGCACACTTATCCGGGTGTGTCCTGCAACGTTGGACACGAGTAACCGCCTCAAAAGAGGACAGCACTTCCCTAATATTCAGTACAGTGACCTTGTCGCCCGGTTTCTTGAACTGGACATCGCTCCGTAGAAAAACCCGTAAGCCTTGATTTTATAGGCTTTTGGCAACCTTCTACCTCAACACTCTATGTCACAACAGTAATCAGTATACACGAAAACAACTGGAATTGCAAGCTTTTCTACGTATTTTTTTTAGAAATTTCTTCAAAGTTTAATAAATTTTTCAGTCCAATTTCTAGTACTTTCTAAGCATTTTGCTCAATAAATTTCATCATATCTCAATCATTCACCTTTTGGCTACTTTTCTATTCATCATTTTGCCTTTTGTCATAGGCACTATTCTTATTTACTGCTGTCTCTCTAAAAACAAAGTATCTTTTACTTACTTATTTGTCTGCCCTTTGCAAATGTTCCTCCACCTTATCTACATCGGAAACCTAAATCTTCCTTCTCCCCTCACGATCTTGTAACATTAAACTTCTTTCTAAAGCCAATTCTTTAAGGTAGTAAAACCATCACAAGTACAAGAAGAATGTCTTGTATGTTTCTTATATTCTCTTAAATCTCTTTTTAAAATCTTTATCTTGTTGGCAAATTTTTGAGATGCATTAAAAGCTCCCTTCTCACCAATGGCATCCGAATCCTTACTGAATATGGTAATATGTTTCTGTCTAAAGCATTTCTATATATTGTTACAAATGGAAATATCATATTCAAACAGTATCCCTATCCCCTTTGAAAACTGAAAGGGCTTTTTTTCAATATTTTTGATCTAACTATCACGACAAACGTGAGAGAAACTCTTTCTTTCAAAATTTTTATCTCACCCCATATACATGGGTTTTTCAACATATCTTTTATATTTAGTGTCCCTCATACATTTATTGTTTATTAATTGCATCTTTGCTCATTTTGTAGAATCCCCTTTTTGAACTATTTATTTTGAAAGTCTTAGAAAATACACAGGCAATAACAAGCTCAATCTTCCCTAAGGAACAAAAAAAATTGAATCTTCTTCCTTCCTCAAAAAAAGTAGCTCCGTCATATTTTGAACGCATCATATTTTCCAAAAGCAAAAATATGCATTACATTCTGAAATATGATCAGAACTACTTTCAATTAAATTCTCTAAAAATTTACAGCCACTTTAAGAATCCTGTTAATTCTTAAAACTATGGATAGGGGCAGGTATTCTACCACCACGGGCAATGAAAGCTTCACAGCTGTAGCGGTTAACAGGCATAATAGGAGCATGACCCAATAATCCGCCAAATTCAACATGTCCCCCTTCTTGTCTACCAATTACAGGGATCAAACGAACTGCTGTGGTTTTGTTATTTACCATACCAATGGCTGCTTCGTCAGCAATAATACCCGAAATTGTAGAGGCAGGAGTGTCCCCAGGGATTGCTATCATATCTAACCCAACGGAGCATACACAAGTCATAGCCTCCAGTTTTTCCAGAGTTAACGCACCCTTTTCAGCGGCCTCAATCATACCATGATCTTCGCTAACAGGAATGAAAGCACCACTCAAACCACCCACATAAGAAGATGCCATAACGCCGCCCTTCTTTACATTGTCATTTAATAGAGCCAAAGCTGCTGTTGTGCCAGGCGCACCTGGTTCAGCAAGGCCCATTTCCTGAAAAATTTCTGCGATACTATCACCAACAGCAGGAGTGGGAGCCAAAGAAAGGTCAATAATACCAAAAGGCACATTCAATATTTCTGATGCTTCTCTAGCAATCATTTGTCCAACACGGGTAATTTTAAAAGCAGTACGCTTCACTGTTTCGCAAAGTGTTTCGAAATCCGCACCACGCACTTCTTCCAATGCTTTTTTTACAACACCGGGGCCACTTACCCCAACATTAATGGCACAATCAGCTTCACCAACACCGTGGAATGCACCTGCCATAAATGGATTATCTTCCACTGCATTGCAGAACACCACTAGCTTTGCACAGCCAATGCATTCTGCGTCCTTTGTAAATTCCGCTGTTTTTATAATGGTTTCGCCCATCTCTTTCACAGCATCCATGTTAATCCCATTTCTAGATGTACCAATGTTTACAGAAGAACATACCCGTTCTGTTACTGCCATTGCCTCCGGAATGGACGCAATCAACTTTCTATCGCTTTCTGTATAACCCTTATGAACCAAGGCAGAGAAGCCACCAATAAAGTTAACCCCAACTTCCTTTGCAGCTTTATCCAATGTTTTTGCAATGCTAACATAGGAGTCGGTTTTACAGCCTGCCGCTGCAATTGCAATTGGTGTGATGGAAATTCTCTTATTTACGACAGGAACGCCATATTTCTTTGCTAGCTCGTCACCAACGCGAACTAGATCTTTTGCGTAGGTAGTGATTTTGTTATAAATTTTTTCGTTAAACTTATCAACATCCGCATCTGCACAGTCTAATAAGCTAATCCCCATTGTAATGGTACGAACATCTAAGTTCATATCGTCTATCATGCGGTTGGTCTCTAAAATTTCATTTCTTGTAATCATCCTTCAGCCCTCCCTGATTAAATGCGATGCATTGCATCAAAAATTTTAGTGTGCTGAATTTTAATTTTAAGCCCCATCTCATTTCCAAGATCATCAAATTTCCTAGAAATTTCATTGTAATCGCTTGTAGTATTTGTAATATCAACAACCATAACCATGTTAAAATATCCGCCAACGATTGTTTGGGAAATATCCAAAATATTAATATTGTTTTCTGCTAAAACTGTACACACCTTAGCAGTAATGCCAACCCTATCCTGTCCCAAAACGGTAATAACTGCCTTTTCCATTTCCTGCATTTCTCTTTCTCCTCCTTGATCTTTTTGAAAGACAAAAAGCTTTTTCCCCTGTCTTATCTTTCGTTACACAATAAAAATTTAACCTCATTAAATATCCAACATAAATCATAAGTTCAAAAGATAAAATCCTAACTCATGTTCGATAACCTTTTAATAGTTGACGATATAAAGGCTTATAGATCAACCTAGGACCACGTCTTACGCTTTCCATTAAAGTGATCTTTTCCACTGTTATGCTTTTACCTTCTAATGCAACTGCTTTTTGCACATCACTAAAACTTCTTTGGGGCTCCACTTCTCGCCCTAAAGTGATATGGGGGCTAAGCCCCTTTTTTTCTCTAGCAAAGCCTTGTCTTCCCAAGCTTTTTTCTAAGTTAAAAAACAGTCGCTGCAGGGAATCACTTTTTTCCAAGCCAGCCCATAAAATACCCCTGTCGCCTTTTCCAAAAAAACCAATCTGTCCCAACTTCAAGTCAAAAATACGATTTCGTTGACCCACCTCGAACATAGCTTCCTTAATATATTCCACATCTGATGGGTCAATTTCGCCCAAAAAATGTAAGGTGATATGAAAGTTGTCTTGTGGGGTATAATTGCCACGACGGCAATATTTTTGTGTTTCCGTTTGCACACCCGAAAGATATTCTTGCACATCAGGTGACAATTCGATGGCGATAAACGTACGCATATCGCCCCTCCTTCCTAATAAAAAAGCTCCGTGGGGATGGGGTAAACCTTATGATTTTCCCGGCATCCCACCGAGAGCTTTTTATATCTTTTCAATTTGCTTATGCTTTTACCAGTGTCAAAGCTTTTTCTACTACATTTTCAACTGTAAAACCAAAATCTTTAAATAACAATCCAGCAGGAGCGGATGCACCAAAACCTTCCATAGAAATTACTGCACCATCCAATCCAACATATTTAAACCAGCCAAAGTCAGCTGCTGCTTCCACAGCCACTCTGCTTCTTACCGCCTTAGGCATAACGCTTTCTTTGTATTCTGCGCTCTGCTCCTCGAATAAATCCCAGCTAGGCATGCTGATAACTCTTGCTTTCACGCCTTTTTCTGCCAATAGATCATAAGCTTTATAGATAAGTTCCACTTCGGAACCACTTGCCATTAATAATACATCCGGGGTTCCTTGGCAATCCTTCAGAACATATGCACCCTTTAAAGCACCTTTTCCGGTACCCTCCAAAGCAGGCAGGTTCTGTCTGGAAAGAACCAAAGCAGTAGGTGTGTTAACTTTAGTTAATGCGGTATACCAACCGGCTGCTGTTTCCCTTGTATCGCAAGGGCGGAAGGCAATATAGTTAGGCATACTACGTAACATTGCCAAATGTTCAATAGGTTGATGGGTAGGGCCATCCTCACCAACGCCGATGCTATCGTGGGTCAAAATACTAATTACAGACAATCCCATCAAGGATTCCATGCGAAGTCCTGCCTTCATATAATCAGCAAAAACAAAGAAGCCTGCTACATAAGGGCGCAAACCGCCATGCACCGCAATACCGTTTGCCATAGCTGTCATTGCAAACTCACGAATACCAAAATGGACATTGGAGCCTGCAGGGTTTTCTTTGCTGTAGTATTCTCTATCTTTCATCAAAGACTTATTGGAAGGTGCTAGGTCAGCAGAACCACCAAACAAGTTTGGTACCACCTTCGCTACCTTCTGCAATACTTTTTCGGAAGCGGCACGGGTAGCAATGTCACCTTCATTTTTCCAGAAATCTTCGTCGTTTAAAAGATCAACTGCTAATTCATCGCTATGCCAAGCAACATATTCCTTTGCCAATTCAGGGTTCTTTTCAGCATAAGCCTTAAACATTTCGTTCCAAGCTGCTTCTGCTTTTTCACCATCAGCAATGATTTCTGCCATATGAGCCTTAACTTCATCAGGCACAAAGAATTCATCTTTATAGCTCCAACCCAGGTTTTCTTTTGCAAATCCAATTTCTTCCATGCCCAAGGGCTCGCCATGGGCAGAGGCCTTACCCTGTTTATTGGGTGCACCATAACCAATCTGAGTGTTTACTTTCAATAAAGCGGGCTTGTCCGAAGCCTTTGCTTCTTCAATGGTTTTTGCAAGGACATCTACATCATTGCCATCTTCCACTTCAAATACATCCCAACCGTATGCAACAAAGCGAGCCTTCACATCTTCTGTAAATGCTGTGTCTGTACTACCTTCAATTGTTATTTTGTTACAGTCATATAAAAGAACTAATTTAGAAAGACCCATTGTGCCTGCCAAAGATACCGCTTCAGAAGCAACGCCTTCCTGCAAACAACCGTCACCACAAAGCGCGAAAGTATAATGGTCAACAATTTTAAATTCAGGTGTGTTGAACTTTGCAGCCAAGTGACTTTCTGCTAAAGCCATACCTACGGCATTTGCAATCCCCTGTCCCAATGGACCAGTGGTTGTTTCTACACCCACGGTGTGCTTATATTCTGGATGACCAGGTGTCAAAGAGTTTCTCTGACGGAAATTCTTTAAGTCTTCAATGGTCAATCCATAACCAAACACATGCAACAAAGAATATAGCAAAGCAGAGCCGTGACCAGCAGAAAGAACAAAACGGTCTCTATCATCCCATGCAGGATTTTTAGGATTTATCTTCATTCCTTTAGCCCATAATGTGTATGCCATAGGTGCTGCACCCAAGGGCAAACCAGGGTGGCCACTATTTGCTTTTTGAATTGCTTCTGCGGAAAGAAAACGCAGAGTGTTAATTGTTAATTGATCCATAGGATTCATGTTTTTACCTCCGAAAACAAAATTAAAACCTCAGTTACGTTTCATTATTTTTTTGGTACAGTTTCCCAATCTTTCAAGAAACGCTCGATGCCGATGTCTGTCAAAGGGTGCTTTGCCATCTGAATCAATACGTTATAAGGAATTGTTGCAATGTGGCAACCAACTCTTGCTGCATCAATAACATGCAAAGGATTACGGATACTCGCTGCAATAATTTCTGTTTCAATGCCATGTACATCAAAGATATCAACGATTTCTTCAATCAATGTCATGCCTACTGCACCGATATCATCTACTCTGCCTAAGAAAGGGCTAACATATGTTGCACCTGCTCTTGCTGCCATTAAAGCCTGTGTTGCGGAAAAAATCAAAGTTACATTTGTTTTAATCCCTTCTGCAGTTAAAATTTTTACAGCCTTTAAGCCTTCTAATGTCATGGGGATTTTGATTACAATATTTTTATGGATTTTAACCAGTTCTCTAGCTTCTGTTACCATGCCTTCATGCTCAAGGCTGATGACCTCTGCACTGATTGGGCCGTCAACGATTGTTGTAATTTCCTTTACTACTTCAACGAAGTCTCTACCTTCTTTTGCAATAAGGGAAGGGTTTGTCGTAACGCCGCAAATAACGCCTAAATCATTTGCCTCTTTGATGTGTTCCACATTCGCTGTGTCGATGAACATTTTCATGGTATTATCTCCTTTTTGTCCTTTTTAGATTCCTAATTTTTTACTCCACACCATTATAAATGACGGCGTGTAAACTCAAAAACACACTCTAAAAACTGCTGACAATGCGTTTCTTTTACATTGTAATGCATCCAAACGACAAAATCAACGG
The DNA here is from genome assembly GCF_040307045.1 of Anaerotignum sp. Taxonomy (GTDB): domain Bacteria; phylum Bacillota; class Clostridia; order Lachnospirales; family Anaerotignaceae; genus Chakrabartyella. The sequence continues at coordinate 15,800 of NZ_JAWRKF010000008.1, read as the reverse complement.
CTTTCCCCTTTGCACCTACACTTTCTAAAAGGCAAGCAAAGCCCATACCCAAAGCGGGACTTTTCTTGTCATATCTGCATAATACAAAGGAGGGTGTTAGAAAAAAACACCCTCGGTTTTTTAAATTAATTCATGAATCTTACAAAAGATATCCTTTTACAAAGTCCTTAATTTTATCCCTGTCACACACATTTTTATGTAAAATTTCTCTCTTTTCAATACCTTGAATCGGTTCAGGGATGGAAACACCGCTTAATTTTGACAAAACATCCATCAATTCAAAGGCATCCTCAGCAGCATACTTTTCGTCCAAAGCCATCATAACATCTTTGGTAAATTTATAAGGGCTGGCAGTTGAAACAATTACCATTGGTCTGCTATCTTTACTTTCCATCTTATATTTCTGATAAGCAGCATATGCAACTGCTGTATGGGTATCCATAACATAACCAGTTTTCTCAAAGAAGCTCTTGATTGCATCATAAGTTTCTTTTTCTGTTGCAAATTCGCCGCTAATTTTTGTTTCTGTAATTTCAACAGAGTAACTGCCATCCTGTGTTAATTGATTCATGCCTGCCTTTGTAATTTCCTGTCCTGCCATATGGCATAACAAACGCTCCAAATTGCTGGAAATCAAAATATCCATTGATGGTGATACTGTCACATGGAACTGTCTGTTTCTATCATACGTACCAGTGCGGAAGAAATCATACAGTACCTTGTTGTCGTTAGATGCGCAAACAAAGTGTCCAACAGGTAAGCCCATTTTCATTGCATACCATCCCGCTAAAATGTCACCAAAGTTTCCTGTGGGAACTGTAAAGTTTAGTTCATCCCCCATCTTCAAAGCACCTTGTTTTACAGCACTTAAGTATGCATGGAAGTAATACACAATTTGAGGAACCAAACGGCCAATATTAATTGAGTTTGCAGAAGAGAACAGGTATCCTCTTTTTTCAAGTACTTCAGCTAAGTCTTTATCTGTAAAGATACTCTTCACTGCACTTTGTGCATCGTCAAAATTGCCTAAAATGCCAACCACACAAGTATTATCCCCCTCTTGGGTCGTCATCTGCAATTTTTGTACAGGGCTGACGCCATCTTCAGGGAAAAACACAATAATTTTCGTTCCATCCACACCTGCGAAACCCTCTAAGGCCGCCTTACCTGTATCACCAGAGGTTGCAGTTAAAATAACAATTTCTTTGTCGATACCTTCTCGTTTGGCTGCTGTTTTCATCAAATATGGTAAAATAGATAATGCCATATCCTTAAAAGCTAATGTTCTACCGTGAAATAATTCTAAAAATAATGCATCATGCTTTTTGATCACTGGAGCAATTTCCGTGGTATCAAATTTTTCGTCATATGCCCCATTGATGCACGACTTCAGCTCATCTTCCGTAAAATCTAAGAATTTACTCAATACTTCATACGCCAATTCCTGATAGCTCAGCTTGCTTAACTCCTCCAAAGATTGATCCATGGTAGGAATCACCTCAGGTATATAAAGTCCACCATCTGGGCAGATACCTTTTAAAATAGCTTGGGATGCTGTTGCCTGAATAGACTTATCTCTCGTTCCGATATATGTCAAATTTGCCATGCCATTTACCTTCTTCCTCTTTCAAAAAAATATATGATAGTTCCATTTTACAAATTTTTCGTCATTTGTCAACCACCATTATACATATGTCCACTATTAAAGGACAAATCATTCCCATTTCCACCTAACTGCATATTTATTTTTTAATCTACCAGCTTGTCTCTTTGCCCAACCAAGGGGATACCCATCAACACAGACCAATGTCCATCCATCTTTGCCATCAGCTTCCACTGTTTCACCTTTCAAGTATCGAATGACTCTTTCATCCTGCAAAGGAAAATCAGACGCATTCATTACATCTCCTTTGGACAATCCCATAGCAAAAGCCTGAGAGGGTTCAAAACGCCCTTTTTTTATTGTCCCTAGTTGCCAACCAGTGCGTAATATCCGCAATCCCTTCATCGCAGGCATCTCTTTTGGCAGGAGATAGAGGCTATCCCCAAATATTTTGTAGGTTCCAACAAATTTCGTCTGCAATGTCTTATTGGCAAATTCAAAAAACGGTGCCAAGTCCCTTTCCCCTTCTTCCGCTTCACCGGTCAAGACAACCCTTTGTGCCTCTCCCCCTTTTAGCATCAATGCGAGAAAGTGTCCTTCCCCTTTTAACCTATGTGGATATAAGCGTGCGCATTGATTAAATTCATTTACGCCGTCAACAAAACCATACTCTTTAACTATAGGTAGTAAAGAAAACTCGGGGTGGCTTTTCAAAAAATTCTCGATACTCTTTTCATTCTCCTCAACTGCAAACGTGCACGTGGAGTATAACATCATCCCGCCAGGACGAAGCATATGGGCACACGACTCCAATATCTTCGTCTGCTCTTTTTGACAAAAGGAAAGCATCTCTTCATTCCAGCTTTTCACCATATCTGGTTCCTTACGAAACATCCCTTCACCAGAACAGGGTGCGTCAATCAATATTTTATCAAAAAATCCCTGGAACCGTTCTCCCAACTTGTTAGGAGTTTCACTCATAACTACACTGTTGCGTATGCCAAATAACTCAATATTTTTAAGAAGTGCTTTTGCACGCCCTACACTGATGTCGTTGGCAACCAAAAGACCCTCCCCCTGGAGTCTTGCCCCTAAGTGGGTTGATTTACCTCCAGGAGCAGCACAAATATCCAAAACTCTGTCACCAGGTTCGATTGGCAGAACTGCCCCAGGGCTCATTGCGCTTGGCTCTTGCAAATAATATAATCCAGCATGATAATAGGGATGCTTGGCAGGGCGTTCCCCTTCGATATAATAAAATCCTTCTCTACACCAAGGCACAGGTGTAAGGGAAAATACTTTTTTATCCTTTAAATCTTCTGGCTGCAATTTTAATGTGTTAGTACGTAAGCCAAAATATCTTGATTCCTCAAAAGAACCCAGGTATTTTAGGTAATCTTCTCCCAAAAGTTCCTTCATCTTTTCCGTATACTGCATGGGTAGTTCCATAGTTTTCCTCCAAATAATCAATTTCCTTTTAACATCATACTGAAAAACTGCATAGAATACAAGAAATAGCCAAAAAAACAAAGCAAAACTCTAGCGATTTTTATCTTTACAAAGTGCCATATCTCGTATAAGATAAATATCGTCACTTTAAGTTATATTTAATACAATCTAACAAGGAGGTTATTCCATGGGAAAAGCAATATGGAAACCTGGAACCGTACTTTATCCTGTGCCCGTTGTTATGGTATCTTGCGGTACGCAGGAAAAAGGAAATATCATCACAGTTGCATGGACGGGAACCATAAATAGCGACCCAGCAATGACCTATGTTTCCATTCGTCCCTCACGCCACTCATTTGACCTAATTAAAGAGAGCGGGGAATTTGTAATCAACTTGGTTACCAAAGACTTGGCTCGTGCCTGCGATTTTTGTGGAGTGAGAAGCGGACGTGATATGGATAAATTTAAGGAAATGAACCTTACTGCAAAAAAGGGCGAAAAAGTAAGTGCACCTATTATTTACGAAAGCCCTGTAAACATTGAGTGTAAAGTAAAAGAAGTAATTCCTCTGGGCACTCACCATATGTTTTTAGCAGAAGTCGTTTCTGTTAGCGTGAGCGATGATTATTTAGACAAGACAGGTAAATTCCACTTTAATGCCACAGAACCTGTTTGTTATTCTCACGGCGCATACTTCACCATCGGTGAACAATTGGGGACTTTTGGCTATTCCGTTAAAAAACCGGAAAAAACAACAAAGAAGAAGAAATAAGAACGTAAACGTATTAAAGGGAGGATCTTTTGCAATGTTACGAATCACAGAAGTCAATATCTATTCTATCGATAAAGGCGATGATAGCTGGGCAATCGAAGGAGAAATTTTATTTGAAGACGATTTAACCTCAGCCTTTGAGGCAACCTATCTTGCGGAAGAAGACGAGTTGGAAAATCTTTCCTTAGAATTGGATTTGGAAGAGGATTACGACCTACGAGCATTGAAAAAGTGGATTGTTGAAGCTGCAAATGACTACGAAGATTAAAAAATAACGGCTATTGAATATTCAATAGCCGTTTTATTATGCATTTACAGTATTCTTTTGGGGCAAAAATTCAAATAATCAGCAGATACTAATTGATAATGAACCCCGTTTCTTTCCCCTTTTAATCCCATGTCATGGCTTTGTTTGCCATGTAAATGGCCATACACCACCTGCCGAATTGGGTATTCCTCAATTATTTGAAGAAATGCAGACTTCTCTTGCTTTTCATTGGTGGGTGGAAAATGCAACATCAGTAGTATTTCCTCTGCACCTTTTCTCATGGCTGTGTCCAAAGAAAGTTTTAGCCTAATCTGCTCCCTTTCATACAACTTTTTGTCTTGGGGTGTAAAATGTGTATCATTGGGACAAAGCCATCCTCTTGTTCCACAAATGAATACATTTTCATAAAGTTCACAATCATTTTTCAAAAAACGCATTTTTTCATACTTTCTTTCTAACTTTGAGGCAGATTTCCACCAATAATCATGATTCCCCTCTAAAAAAATCTTTCGTCCAGGTAAATCATTGATAATCTGCAAATCAACCTGTGCATCTTCTTCTTTCATCGCCCAAGAAATATCACCAGGCAACAAAACCGTATCTTCAACACCCACATCTTTCTTCCAGTTCGCTATAATTTTTTCACTGTGACCTTCCCAGTGGGATCCAAAAATACTCATAGGTTTATTAACTGAAAACCCAAAATGAAGATCGGCAATTGCAAATAATCCCATTGCTTTGCTCCTTTTTACACACGATAAACCTCTGCTAATACATTTAACTTTTCATTAAATGCCTTTAATTCATCTATGTCCTCTTTATTCCATATATCTACAAACTCTTTATTGATTTCATCCATTTCCTCTAATTTTGCCCCAAAATGCAAACTTTGAATATTATCCAGAATATTGGAAACCAAATTCCCCCTAATTTCATTAAGGCGTTGGGCATTTGTGATTTCTTCACGAATGGTTGCCATCTCTCGATCCAAATGAAAGGCCGCCTCGGCACAATTGGTAAGTCTTTTTTGTAAATTCTCAGGAATATTACCGCTATATTTATATCTAAGGGAATGTTCCGCCGTTGCCCAAAAATTCATAGCATTGGTTCGAATTTGAATTTCCGCCAATACCTCCTTTGACCCTAATGCAGTACTTATGGGATAACGTATGATGATATGATAACTACGATACCCACTAGGTTTAGTATTGGTAATATAATCTCGTTCCTCAATGATACGCATATCCTTTCTACTGCGAACCATATCAACAACTTTTTCAATGTCCTCTACAAACTGGCAGAGGATTCGAATCCCCGCAATATCCTCAATTTTTGATTCAATTTGTTCAGGAGGTATTTGCTTTCGCCCTGCTTTATCCAATATACTTGCTGGTTTCTTCAAACGCCCAGTGACAGAGTCGATAGGGGAATATATACCTAGATGTCTACATTCCTTATCTAGATAACGAAATTTTAAAAGCAACTCATCCATAGCTTGTTCATAAGGATATAAAAGTTCTTTCCAGTTGATTATTTCCAAAATGGCACCTCTTCTCCTCGTGTTGACTTTTATTTAAGTTTAAATCCCAGTCTATGATTGCTAAAATTTATGTAGAAACCAAATGCCATTATTTTAAGCCCTGAAAATACTCGTCTTTGGTCATTGAATACCATTTTTTATCCATTATAGCCCCGTCGTAACGCCTTTCTCCTTGACGCTGCAAACCTTCATAATAAAAACCAAATTTTTCAATCACTTTTTGAGAACGCAAATTATCGGGATAATGGGACACTGAAATTAAGGAGTAATTTTTTTTCTCAAATCCATATTAAAGGACCGCACTCACTGCTTCTGTCATATAGCCCTTGCCCCAATACGCTTTTCCTAAAGCATATCCAATCATTCTACATTCTTCGTTTTCCCTAGTTATGTCTGGTATAAGTCCTACCGTTCCCATTAATTTGTTGCTTTCCTTCTGGATAATCCCAAATATATCTTCTTGCCCCAAAAATACAGTTTCAATAATTTGTTTTGACTCTTCAATGTTTTCGTGGGGTTTCCACCCTGCATTTTTACCAACATCTGTATCCTTACTATATTCAAAAAGATCAAATACATCTTCTTCTGTTAAATTTCGAAGTATTAAACGTTCCGTCATCAACATAACTACCCCTCCTTATGTCAGTATAACATACAACAGGAATACCTTGCTATATTATTCCATCGTCAAAATATTTTCAATTTATTTTTGAAAAAATATCTTGACAATTATATCTAACAATGGTAGCATATTCCCATAGTTAGCTTTAACTAACTAAATTCAATTTTTGGAGGTCTCTCATGAGCGTTGTTATTGTAGGCGGCCATGATCGCATGGTTCGTCAATATATGGATATATGTAAAAAATATAAGTGTAAAAGTAAAGTTTTCACTCAAATGCCAGGAAATTTCCGCAGCCAGATTGGCAAAGCAGATTTAATTGTTCTTTTTACCAGCACAGTTTCTCACATTATGGTTGCTGGTGCAGTTCAAGAGGCAGAACGTAATCAAATCACGATTGCTCGTTCTCATAGTTCTTCTTCCTCGGCTTTAAATAAAATTCTTAGCTCTTACTGTCAGGCTTAAGTTAGCCTAAACTAACAAAAGGAGGTAAACTTATGTCTGATTTTGAGATGCAGATGCTTTATCATGGCGCCCCTACCCTTTATGGAATTAAGCAGGCGAATCTATTTTCTCTACCTTTACCTCGTCTGCAAAACCTGAAAGATGAAGTGGCAAATTACCAAAAACAACTGGAAAAAAAAGAAATTTCGTTGCAGTATCTTTACTGCTGCGAAAAACGTGTATTCTTCTTGGTATACAGAAAGGAAGCACTTTTAGAATATTTTAGCGACCCTAAAGTAAAAGACTTCCTTGTAAAAACTGGGTATCCCCAAACAGTAGATCAGGAATCTTCCCTTATGAATACGCTAGCCTTTTTACGCCAACGTATCCAGAAATGCAATGAATTCCCTCATGAAATTGGTTTCTTTCTTGGTTATCCATCGTCAGATGTATTTGCATTCATTGATGAGAAAGGGCAAAATTACAAGCTCTGTGGTTATTGGAAAGTTTACGGTGACGAAAAAGCAGCTGTAGCAACTTTTCAGCAGTATACAAATTGTAGAAAAAAATTATTAAAACAGGCTTCCAAAGGGATACCAATTCTTTCTCTTTTAGAAGCAAAACTAACATTACAGGAGGTTTTGTAAATGAAAAACGCAGTAATTTATTGGAGTGGAACAGGAAATACATCAGTAATGGCGAAAGAAATTGCCCAGGGCATGGGATCAGACACTGAGCTCATTTCAGTTGATGCACTTAACGGCAACATTAGTGATTATGATAAAATAGCATTTGGTTGTCCCTCCATGGGCGATGAAGTTTTGGAAGAAGGTGAATTTGAACCATTCTTCTCCTCCATCGAAAACACCTTAAAAGGCAAAAAAGTGGCTTTGTTTGGCTCTTATGGATGGGGTGATGGCCAGTGGATGCGCGATTGGTGCACTAGATGCGAAAAAGCAGGTATGAACCTCTTTGATGAGGGTTTGATTATCTGTGGATTCCCCGACGCACATGGCAAAGCACGTTGCTTAAAGTTTGGTCAGGACTTCTTAGCTTACTAAGAAGGATCTAATCCATAGCATCCTTTTTCAATCCTTTTCCTTTCAGGCACCTGTGAATTCAGGTGTCTTTTCCTATGTATTCCTACTTCGTCCCTTAAAGGCAATGACCCAATTGTTCCTGATCTTATATAAATTTTGCTAAATTACACTATTTAATATGAAGTTTAAAAGTTCCTTCTCCCAAATTAAACCATAGCATTTAATTAAGACATATTGCCCTAACTGGGCGGGGGAGTCATTTCAAACCATACGTTAAGTTTAATACTTGTAAAAACAAAAAGGATGACTCTGGATTAGCTATACAAAGCGGAAGTCTGTCTTTTTATCTAGGATATTTTAACTAAGAGGTTAGGAATCGGTGTGCATAAATGATTGTTTGCAGGAATTCCTTTATGGGTGTCAGAGTTAATAAATGCATAATTCTGAAAGTAAGTGTTTTGCTGCCTCCTCTAGGGTATATAGGCAATAATATCGCTCGTGACAAATTAACTATTTCATATGCCTTTACACTAGAACTGCTGCAAGGAGCAACGAAAGTCAAAGTACTCATTGTTGTAGACCTACGTATACTCCGAAAGAAATAATTAAAATTATATTCACTAGAACTACACCTTTGCCATATGTGAATTTTTTGCCCCTAACCAATGCTCTCCTCCTTTTACTGTTTTATCAGTCAGCTCCACTGTTGTGTTCGACTGCTCCAATTCCCCCTCAAACACAAAAAGGTACTACCGATAATTTTCGGTAGTACCTTTTTCTATTGCTTATTTATTGTTACGAGTGATCACAGTGGGTGCATGAAGAACAATCTCCACCACAACCGCACCCTTTTTCTTTTTTCAAATGTTTAACAATGGCAACCACCACACCAATTAATACGATACCAACAATAATTGTTCCCAGTGACATAGTCATAGCCTCCTTTCCTATCCTACAAGGCCTACAGAAACCTTATTTTCTTTAGGTTTGCCACCAGAGCGAACCATCAAATAGATGAATCCAATTACAACCAAAATTGCAATGATTGTACCAGTGCCAAAAGCAGTAACACCTGTCAATACGGAACCAATCTGGTATACACAGAAAGAAACCGCATAAGCAAAAATTGTCTGGTATGCAATTGCAAACCATGTCCATTTCGCGTTGTTCATTTCTCTCTTGATGGCACCAATAGCCGCAAAACAAGGTGCACATAACAAATTGAAAACTAAGAAACTATATGCAGAAATCTGAGTAAAGCTTGAAGCTAAAGTTCCCCAAATCTCCATACCATCTTCTGCAACTTCCGCAAAACCATAAAGAACACCAAAGGTACCTACTACATTTTCTTTTGCTACCAAGCCCATAATTGCCGCCACTGCCGCCTGCCAGTTACCCCAACCAAGAGGCTGAAATATCCAAGCAATTGCACTGCCAAACATAGCAAGTAAACCATCACTCAAATCATCTACCATTACCAGTGAGCCATCCACAAAACCGAAATTTGATAAGAACCAAATTAGCACTGCAGAAAGCAAAATTATGGTACCTGCTTTTTTAATAAAGGACCATCCTCTTTCCCACATACTACGCAATACATTTGAAATCGTAGGCATGTGATAAGCCGGAAGTTCCATAACAAAGGGGGCTGTATCCCCTGCAAATAACTTTGTTTTCTTTAGAATAATTCCAGAAATAATAATTGCCCCAATCCCAATGAAATAAGCACTAGGTGCAACCCATGCCGCTCCACCAAAAAGAGCACCGGCAATCAATGCAATAACAGGAAGCTTTGCTCCACACGGAATAAAAGTGGTGGTAATGATTGTCATTTTTCGATCCCTGTCACTTTCAATGGTTCTAGAGGCCATAATTCCCGGCACGCCGCATCCTGTACCAATTAACATGGGGATAAAGGATTTGCCAGATAAACCAAAACGACGGAAAATACGGTCCATAATAAATGCAATTCGAGCCATATAACCACATGCCTCTAAAAATGCCAAAAATAAGAACAAAACCAACATCTGGGGCACAAAGCCTAACACAGCACCAACACCACCAATGATACCATCCAGAATTAAACCTTGCATCCAGTCAGCACAATTGATTTGAGTTAAGAAATCGCCAACAACTGTAGGGATACCTGGAACCCACGCACCAAATAATGACCAACCTTCACCAAAGACACCATCGTTAACCCAATCTGTTACAGAAGCACCAATGGTAGAAACGGAGACATAGTAAACCAAGAACATTACAAATGCAAAGATAGGCAATGCCAACCAACGGTTGGTAACAATTTGATCAATACGATCGGAAGTGGATAATTTTCCTTTGCTGTGTTTTTTATAACACCCTTTTACAATTTCGCCGATAAAAAGGTATCTTTCATTTGTAATAACACTTTCACTATCATCGTCCATTTCAGTTTCTACCTTAGCAATAATATCCTCTACATCAGGATATTTGGTTTTATCCTGTAGTAACTTTTCATCTCTTTCAAAAAGTTTAATTGCATAAAAACGCTTTTGACTGTCCTCAATTCCCTGGAACAAACGAGAAGAAATAGCAGAAATTGCCCCTTCCACTTCAACTGCAAAACTATGTGCCTTACAAAGCACACCTGCATTTGCAGCTTCAATTGCAGCTTGGGCCGCTTCCTTAACACCAGTTCCTTTCAGGGCAGAAATTTCTAACACAGGACAACCAATTTTGTCTGCCAACTGTTTTATTTGGATAGTGTCACCATTTTTCTTAACCACATCCATCATATTCACAGCAATTACCATTGGAATCCCCAACTCTGCCAACTGGGTTGTTAAGTATAAATTTCTTTCAAGATTTGTACCATCAACGATGTTCAAAATCCCATCAGGTTTCTCGTTGGTTAAGTAATTTCTAGCTACAACTTCTTCTAATGTATAAGGAGATAAGGAGTAAATACCTGGCAAGTCTGTTATGGTTACATCCTTCTGACCCTTTAGTTTACCTTCTTTTTTTTCAACCGTTACTCCTGGCCAGTTACCCACAAACTGATTGGAACCAGTCAAAGCATTAAATAGTGTTGTCTTGCCGCAGTTAGGATTTCCGGCAAGAGCAATTTTTACTGACATAATAATCCTCCTCATCGTTAGCCCTAGCTAACATCCCATCGTAAATTAGTCAATGCTAACTCTTATCCAAAATTTTTACTCAATAATCACCATCTGGGCATCCGCTTTTCTTAACGAAAGCTCATATCCTCTTACCGTAACTTCAACTGGGTCGCCCAGGGGTGCAACTTTACGAATAAAAACTTCAACGCCCTTGGTGATGCCCATATCCATAATTCTTCTTTTTACAGGCCCTTCGCCCGTAATTTTAAGCACAGAGATATGCTCGCCAACTTTTGCATCTTTTAATGTTCTCATGTCATCCCATCCTTATACCATAATTCTGCAAGCCATGGACTTGCTGATTGCAACTCTGGATTCTTTTACATTTACAATTACATTTCCTTGAAATTCGGAAATTACAGTCACTTCACTTCCTGTTACAAATCCAAGGGAAGCCAAAAACCGTTGCGTTTCATCTTTTCCGCCAATGCGTTTGATAATTTGTGGAATTCCCAAATTTGCTAATGTAAGTGGCATCTTTATTCCCCCTTCCCAGCTAACATTCGTTAGTTCTATCTAATATTTATTTCAAGTTTACCACGCCTAACTCATTCCGTCAAGTATAATCTTCTCACTGATTCATATAAAATTTTACAATTCTAACACAGAATTAAGGTAATTTTTAACATAACCTATTGGTATAAAAATGAATACAAACAAAAAATGTATTACAGAATAGATGCCTACGAAAAGTATGATACTATCCCTTACGCCCTTGTATCAAACACAAAAAAAGTGCCTAATACTTTAGACACTTTTTAAGCGCGAGACGAGATTCGAACTCGCGACCCTCGCCTTGGCAAGGCGATGCTCTACCACTGAGCCACTCGCGCATATATGGTGCCCAGAGCCGGAATCGAACCAGCGACACGAGGATTTTCAGTCCTCTGCTCTACCGACTGAGCTATCTGGGCACATATTAAATTTAAGCGGTTATGCCCGAGACCGGGGTCGAACCGGTACGAGTGTTACCTCGCAGGATTTTAAGTCCTGTGCGTCTGCCAATTCCGCCACTCGGGCAAATTCTTGCTCTTTCCAAACCGCTCATTTAATATAACAAAGACAGCCTAATTTGTCAATACTTTTTTACATGATTTTTTTATTTTGCATGAATTTTTAAACAAAATATAACTTTACCTTATGTCTACCAAAATTTAGCTTTCAGGAATAGAACAGTTGCTTTTCAAAAGCCTCACTTTCCCCAGTTTTCTTGAACCCCATTATTATAGTATACTCCCTCCGGACTCATCCCATCACGATATACAACCTCTTTCTGTTCATTTATTCCCTCTATATATGTAATCCTTGCGTAGCTATCGTCTGGATTTTGGTTTTTCCACTCACCGCCAAAGAAACCATTTTCATCCACACCCATAGATATCTGCTGTGTAAGTGGATTTTCATAGTCACCATACTCTACTTGGCATATCACTTCAGAAATTTCTCTGTCTGATACAAGCCCTAGGATTTTACCATCAATTAGCAAATTCCCTGTTACAATCTTTTCACAGGGAATAAAACCACTCACTCCGCCATCCTTTAACTTCCACAAAACAACAAATGCGGGCTCTGCTGGTACTACCGATAGATCCCCATTCCACTTGCCAACAATTAATTTACTTCTTCCCTCTAGATCGTATTCACCTAGAATTTTATCAGAAGGGCCATATCCTAATCCTCTCTCACAAGCATAGAATACGTCTTCTGCAGTAAAGAAGTAACTGCCCAATCGCATAAATGAAAATAAAAATACTGGAATCAGAATGATGAAAAATAGTACATGTTTTTTACGACTCATGGGCCATCACCCGCCCCTCTGTTAATGTAATTGGTATTTCTTCATTTTGTCCAAATGAAATCATAATTTTGTTTGCGGTCGGTGGTACATTTTTTAAAAATTGTTGTCCTCTCCCATAATATCCACCGCTTTTCCATCCACTTCCCCCAGAATATACATCCTCGTTATCATCAAATATCTTAACCCCTATGGAAGAATTCCACTTTATACTGTCTGAAAAAGGATTTGTCCAAGTAGCATAACGTACCTCTAAAGTGTTATCCTCATAATACAAAACTTTGTCTATGATCAATGTAGTATCATATATTTTTTCCCGATAATCTACATCAATGGTATATACCAGGGCACTATCCTCTTTTTTATCATATCTTTCCAATGCAGAATAAATCCCTGTGCTTGCTAAGGAAAAAATAGGCAATATATTGGCTATAACTAAAACTATGAACACCATTCTCAAGCACCGCCAAATCCAGCCCAACACAGGGTTATGAACCTGATCTAATTCCTCGCCTATCATGTCAGGATCACCCATGCAGGTTAAAACTGCCTTAGCGGCTTCCTCCTCAGTCAACCCCTCAGAAAGAAAATCGTCATAGCGATCCTCTAAGTGATCCCTGAGTTCAAAATAGATGGTATTATGGTCATATTTAAACTTAACGTGAGATAATACTCGCTTGATATAATCCTCCCAGTCAGGTACACGCATACCCCGCACCCCCTAAAACCTTTTGCACAGAACCAGTAAACTCGTTCCACTGTTTGCGTTCATCGGCCATCTGGGTTTTGCCCTTTGTCGTAATTTGATAGTACTTACGTTCCTTTCCTGTTTCTGCCTTAGCCTTATATGATTTCACTAACCCTTGGCTCTCCATACGATGTAAAACAGGGTATAATGTTCCCTCTTTAAATTGAAAAACTTGGTTACTTCGTAGCTCAATTTCTTTTATGATTTGATAACCATAATAATCTTTTTCCTGCAGTAAGGATAACACCATCAAAAAGGTGCTACCACCAATCAATCCTTTGTCCATTGATTCAGCCTCCATTTATACATAGAACATCTAAATAATATATTACCTAGATGTTCTATGTATGTCAAGAAAAATCGATTCAAGTCCCATTTTCCAAAACAAAGTCCCTCTCTTTCAGAAATCTTCTAAAAAGAGAGGGACTTTGTTTGATTTAATTGACGTTGAAACTCCACTTAGTCTTCATCGTCATCATCTTTTTCATTTTGGCCTTTATTTTTATCTTCCTTCTTACCTTTATCGCTTTCTTTGCTGTCTTTCTCATCCTTTTCGAACTCTACTACTTTACCTGTTTTTGCATCAATGGTATATTCAAATTCAGTACTATCGGTCTGGAATTCTAATTCATAAATCTTGTTCTTATCGTCTGTATCGAGCTTTGCCTTTGTAAAAGTTACATCTTTTTCCTTAACTCCAGCATGGGAAAGGGCTGTTTTTTTCGCCTCGGCTAATGTAATGGTGACTTCAACAGTGTTTCCTTCTTTATCCTCCATTTCAAAGTCTATAACTGCCCCAGTGATACTATGAATGGTATATTCATACTCAGCACTTGAGGTATAAAAAGCAACCTCTATATTTTTATCATCGTCATTTTCAACTTTTGTAAATGTTGCTTCACTGTTTTTTACATTGGCATGGCCTAACGCTGCTTTTTTGGCCTGTTCAGCATTTATAAATTTTCCTTCCTCTGCTACATTAAAATCCTCAATTTCATGGTCAACAGACAAAATTGCTCCTGTTAATGCATCAATTTCATAGTCATACTCATTGTTGCCATGATAAAACTCGATTTCATAAACCTTCTTACCATCTTCTTTATCCATTTTTGTGTCTACAAATCGAACATCCTTCGCATCTAGTTTCGCATGGGCCAGTGCTATTTCCTTCGCCTTGCCCATTCCAATATCGCCTTTTTCAAGATTAGTGCCTTCTTCGCCCTCTGTAACAAAGCTATCTGCATCTGTTACTGTGCTATTTGCAGGAGCAAGACTTACCTTTTTCTCTGCACTATCCCAGGCAACATTTTTTCCCATAATTTGACCTATTGCACGCAATGGCAGATAGGTAGAACCATTATATACAATGGGATTTACTTTATCACCTGAAGGAGTTTTAAATTCTTTTTGGTCACCGTCAATTACAATTGTGAAATCCGGTTTCTCCTGCACCATAACATCCTTTGATTCTGCTCTGGCCGACTCTCCTTTTTCCGTTAATTCCTCCCTAGAACCACTTAATGTAATTGTTTTGTTACTTTCATCCCAGTTCACATTTTTGCCCATAACTTGGCCAATGGAACGTAAGGGCAAATAAGTTGTATCTTTATACAATATAGGAAGGGCAACGCTACCATCTGCACGGGTAAAAAAGTACTGATCCCCATCAATTTCAATTGTAAAATCTGACCTTAATTCTGCATTTGTCACATTTTGGGCAAAACCTGGTACTGCCAAAGAGCATACCAATGCCCCTGCTGTTAAAAACCCAACCATTTTTTTCATTAAACTCATCCTTTCGTCCCCATTTATTAGAAACACTCCGATACGTTTATCCTAACATAGTTGTTACCATAAATCCAGTCCAACAATAAAAAAGACCTTTTATGTAAAAATCACAAAACAAAAAAAACAAACCTTTCGGTTTGTTAAATAATGGGCGGAGAAGGATTCGAACCTTCGAAGCTATCGCAACAGATTTACAGTCTGCCCCCTTTGGCCGCTCGGGAATCCACCCAAATAATTCAATTGCGTGATATTTAAAAAAATTTTCTAAAAAAAAAGTCCTGTAAACTCTCAAAATAGAATAGCGTTGAGTCACAACCAATACTCCATAGAAAGGAGGTGATCCAGCCGCACCTTCCGATACGGCTACCTTGTTACGACTTCACCCCAGTCACTGGCTTCACCTTCGGCGGCTCCTTCCTTACGGTTAGGTCACCGACTTCGGGTGCTTCCAACTCCCATGGTGTGACGGGCGGTGTGTACAAGGCCCGGGAACGTATTCACCGCGACATTCTGATTCGCGATTACTAGCGATTCCAGCTTCATGTAGTCGAGTTGCAGACTACAATCCGAACTG